>OZ245819.1:0-1295315 GCA_965228485.1 Candidatus Altimarinota bacterium | reverse complement strand
AGACGCCTTCCCAAAAGATAGCAGCGAGCAAGAAGATTTTGATAACGATGGGATTGGAAACAATGAAGACACTGACGATGACAATGATGGCATGACGGATCGAGACGAAAATCACATTGGGACTGATCCATACAACCCCGATACTGATGGTGATGGAACCTACGATGGACAAGATCAAGCCCCTCTAGATCCTACGGATACGATCAATACTGATGGAGATAGATATGGTGATGCGAGTGATCCTGACGATGATAACGATGGACTCTCTGATGAGTCAGAGGCGAGCCTCGGGACTGATCCAAAGAACGCTGATACTGATGGAGACGGTATGGTTGACTCGCTCGACGCCTTCCCTCTTGATGCTAGTGAAACCACTGACCTAGATGGTGATGGGATCGGAAACAATCAAGACACTGATGATGATGGAGATGGGCTGAGTGATGAAGACGAACTAGCACTCGGTACTAATCCAGCCTTTAAGGATACAGACGGAGATGGGGCTAACGATTCTGTCGATATGCTTCCACTTAACAAATATGAGCAAGGAGACGCCGACAATGACGGTCTAGGAGACAATATTGATAAAGATGATGACAATGACGGCCTCTACGACGATAAAGAAGCAAAATACAATTGTGACCCTCTAGACCCAGATACTGACGGAGACGGTCTTACTGATGGAGACGAAGTTAAATTAGGATACGACCCTACAAACAGAGATACCGATGGAGACGGAGTTTACGATAAAACCGATGCGTTCCCTCTTGATCCAAGAGAAAGTGTAAATTCTGATGGAACCGGTGCAGGTGATAATTTGGATCCTGACGATGATAATGATGGAATCTCAGATCGAGATGAAGCAGAACTAGGAACAGATCCAAAAAACGAAGACACTGATGGAGATGGACTATCTGATAGTGCCGAACTACAACTAGGAAGTGATCCAACTAAAAACGACACCGATGGAGATGGCCTTGATGATCAATTTGAAAATGCCATTGGAAGTGATCCAACCAAAGCCGATACTGATGGAGATGGAGTAAATGACAAAGTTGAATGGCTTAATAAAACCGATATTACACAAGCTGTATCATTTGGTATTAATAAAAGCAAACAAGCTCTAAAATTTACGAATACAGGAAACATAATAATCGAGAATGGGATCAAAACTCCAACACTTGAAAATGACCAAATAGATACTGTAGCCGAAGAAGTGATTAGACAATGGCTAGAAAAAGAAAGCAAAGACACGATTAAACTACAAGAAAACGATCAAAACACTCGACAAAAAATTGTTCGAATAATTCTTATTGGACTAGGAACACTTATTGGAATTTGGTGGCTTGTAATTTTGCTGGCTAAAAAAAGTCGCAAAGACAAAAAACAAAAAAGAAAATAAGAAATAAAAAAGAGGGCTAAGCCCTCTTTTTTTAAAGACTAAAATATTTTTCTTTTAAGTAGTTTTCTAGTACTCCAATTCTAACACGTTCTTGTTCCATACTATCTCTATCCCGAACCGTCACACAGGCATCATCAAAAGTCTCATAATCAATCGTTACACAAACGGGAGTTCCAATTTCGTCTTGCCTTCGGTAACGTTTCCCAATATTTCCTCCATCATCATATTCACAATTTCCAAAACTACTCACCATCGCTAAAACTTCTTGTGCTTTTTCTGGTAGACCATCTTTTTTAGTTAAAGGAAGCACCGCCACCTTCACTGGAGCAATAACCGGTTTAAGACGCAAAACTGTTCGAATATCCCCTCCTTCAAGATTTTCTTCTTCATAAGCCGATGTTAAAATTGCCAAAATAGAACGATCCACTCCAAAGGTTGGTTCAATCACATGCGGAATATATTCTTTATTTGTAATTGGGTCACGGTATTTAAGTTTTTTCTTCGAAAATTTTTCGTGCTGAGAAAGATCAAAGTTAGTTCTGTAGGCACATCCGTAAAGTTCTTTTTGCCCAAAAGGAAAATCAAACTCTATATCAAAAGTTCGTTTAGAATAGTGTGAAAGTTTTTCAGGTGCATGATCTTTAATATGACAACGTTCAGCCTCCAAGCCAATTACGTCACACCAATTTTTCATGGCATTTTCCCATACATCAAAGATTCCATTAATATAATCCTGCATTTCTTTTGGCCACTGATCTAAATGTGGAATTTTCATCAAGTTTTCTTCATCTTCCTCAAAACCTTCTGGTGGCACAATAAAGTACTCTATCTCCATTTGTTCAAATTCTAAACGTCGAAAAATAAAATTCCCTGGTGTAATTTCATTTCGAAAAGCCTTTCCAATCTGAGCAATTCCAAAAGGAACTCTCACTCGAGCAGAATCAACTACATTTTTAAATTCCAAAAAAATTGCCTGAGCCGTCTCGGGTCGAAGATACGCTAAGTCATCTCCCTTATCAGAAGTTTTGGCCATCTTAGTTGAAAACATCTGGCTAAATTTCCGAGCCGGTCCAAGAGTCTGTTTTTTTGTTTCTGGGCAAACCACACCATTTTCTTTAATAAATTTTGTAATTTTATCTAGCTCCCATCCTTCAGTGTCCACCCCTGTTTGTTCCTCAATAAGATGATCAGCACGGTAACGTTTATTAGTTTCTGTACATTCGACCATTGGATCATTAAATGTAGCCACATGCCCACTAGCCTCCCAAGTACGGGGATGCAAAATAATGTCCCCATCAATTCCTACTATATCTGGTCTCTGTTCTACAAACATTTTCCACCAAAGGTCTTTAACATTTTTCTTTAGTAAAGAACCATAAGGACCATATGTGTAGGAATTCCCAAAACCTCCATAAATCTCACTTCCTGGGTAAATAAATCCACGCCGTTTACATAATGACACTATTTTTTCCATCGCGTTACACATTAATAATTTTAAAAAATAATAAAATAAAAAAGCTGGCCTCTACCCTTGAGACCAGCTTTTGAAAATTGTTTCTAACTTTAGTTTGCTAATTCAGCCTCAACAGCAGCACGAAATTGATCCGGGCCAATAGCCCCAGGCATAAATTGTGTTCCAATAAAGAGAGCTGGGGTTCCCGTTACTCCATAACGAGATCCTTCTTGCATATCATCATTAATTTCTCCTTGGATTCCTCCTTCCGACATACAAGCTTCAATGTCTGTCCCAATACCACTAGCAATACTAATCAGTACCTCCCGAGCAGCAGCTCCTTTACCAGACCAACTATCAGTTTGGTTAAAGATTTCGTCATGCATATCCCAATAGGCTTCCTGTCCAGACTCTTTCAATGCACAGTTAGCCGCTTGGTGAGCCAAAGGCGCTTCCGCATGAAATCCTAATGGAAAATCTTTAACTACATAGGTAATCTTATCATCCGCTATAAGTTCATCAATAAGCTCTCGATTATTATCAAATAATCTTTTACAGAAAGGACACTGATAATCAGTAAATTCTACAACTTGAACTGGCCCTGTTCCTTTTTTAGGCTCTGTATCTAAATTTGCAAATTCTGGAGCCTTAATAAATTTCCCTGTTGGAAACCCGACAGCTGAACCGTTAATCCAATACATATCATCATTCTGAACCAAAATTCCTTCTGGCATATTATCGATAAACCGTGTTCCATCTTCAGCCTCCATTTCTTCAATATTCTGACCAAAGAAATATTGTGGAACAGACACTAAATCTAACTCACTCACAAGTCTTTGTCCTTCATCACTATTAATAGAGATTTCTGAAATCATTAATGCAGGAGTGATATTTTGCCGCAATGCATCCAAAGCTGCTGTAGTATCACAACCTTGACCACAGTTTTCATCATTAAGAACCATCACATCGACGGGTTTTCCTGGAACAGGCATCCATGTTTGTTCTCCCACTACAACCATATCTTTCCCAGTTCCAAATTTATTTTTTGTATGCATATCCGCAAAGAAAACACCGAACAAAACTCCCAATAAAGCCATAACCAAAATCCATGGCAGCCAGTTCATTCCTGAACTTGCACTTGTTTCTACGGTCTGTACTACTTCAGCCTTTTTAGGGGCAGCAGTTTTTTTCGCTGTTGTAGACTTCGAAGCTACTTTCTTTTTTGTTGTCTTCGTTGCACGACTCTTTGTAGTCGTTTTTTTCTTCTCTGGACTCATATTTTGTGTGTATTAAAAAATTAATAAAGATTAAGAACCACAAGAACCACCGCCACCACCCAATCCTGGATTGCTACTAACTGTGACAAATCTGGCTTGGCTATTTTCAGCAATATCATCTAGTTGAACGTTAGTTTGATGTGCACGAGCACTAAAACCAAACATTCCACCAACTACGAAAGCCAATACTAAAGGTAAAACTATTTTTTGCATCATCAGAGATACTAGCGTCCAAATCCCGAAAGGCAAAAAAAATGATGAATTGTAATTGAAAAAAGTGCCATTTTCTGATAAAATGGTCTGACCGTTGTTTAAAAAAAACATGCAAGAAAAAGAAATCATGCTAAAGCTTATCGAGTCACTTGAAGCGGCTCAATCATCTCTCAAGGCCGCAGAAAAGTGGGCCGAGAAGCTTGGGAAATCTATTGGTCTACCAAGCAAATCTATTGAAAACATTGTCCAAGAAGCACAATTAGAAGTCGACAACAGTGATTCTGGAAAAGTGATTGAAGGTGCTTTTGACGGTCAAAATATGGTAGATAAAGACGGGAACATCTATCCAGTACCGGCTAATTATGCTTCTAAATCAAAACTTGTAGAAGGCGACAGACTAAAACTCACCATCGCCGAAAACGGGGCCTTTATCTATAAACAGATTGAACTTGTTCCTCGAAAACTAATTGTTGGACACCTCGTTTTAGATGGTTCTCAATATCAAGTACTTGTTGATAAAAAAGTATACAATGTACTTTATGCTTCGGTTACCTTTTATCGAGCAAAGGTTGGAGACCAAGTAACGATTATCATTCCAGAGGAAACAACTTCACGTTTTGCAGCTATTGAAAACGTAATTCCAGAAAAAGCAGTTGAAAAAGAGTCACCACTCACGGCATAATGCGTTTTGACTAACAAACGCAAATGCTTAAAAGAAAATACAAAATCATCACACAAATCAGCACAGTTCTTATTTTGACTGTGTTTTTTTCTTCAGCTCTGGCCACAAACAAATTAGAAGATTACACCGATAAAACCATTGTTCCGGACTGGGCTAAAAATGCTTTTGATGCTATGCTTCGATCTGACATAATTAGTGGTAATGATGATGGAACATTAAAACCAAATACCACTATCAATCGGGCTGAATTTGCAAAGATTCTTATTAACGCCACGGATCAACAACTGATCAGCCCAATCAATCCAACTTTCCCGGATGTGCGCCCTGAGCACTGGTTTTACCCATATATTGAGACCGCTTATTCTCTCGGGTGGATTAAGGGGTATCCAGATGGAAACTTTAGACCAGGAAACTCTATTAATCGAGCCGAAGTAGCCAAACTAGTCGCTAAGTCCTTTATTCTTAATGTAAATACCGCAGGACATACAGGAAATTGGTATGAACCTTATATAGAAACACTAAACACCCAAGGACTACTCCCATTCAACGTAGAATCTAATAAATTTAATGCCGCTATTTCTCCAACCAGAGCAGAAGTTTTTGAACAGATCTATAGAGCTATTCGAGCCGATAAAAACTACATAACTGAAAACCAAAAAAACCCAGGAGTTACCACCACCCCAAAAGAAGATCCCTATGATATTGCTGGTAATTTCACCATAAAAATGGCCGTAACCGATGATGCTGGGACTCTTGATATGAAACGCCCAGACTACCAATCAAAAAGATTAGAAGTAACTCCAGGACAAAAGAATGTTGGAGCCTTTGCACTAGAAATGGTGGCCAGAAAATCAGACATTGATCTATCAGAAATACAATTGAGACGAATTGGTTTTGGAGAAATCGACGACTTTGACCGAGTATGGCTAGAAATGAATGGTCAACGAATCACCGATTACACAACGGCTAAAGATGATATTATTACATTCAAGTTTTCAAGCACACAAATCCTTCCAGAAAACCAATTAAAGGTTTTGAAACTATTTACTGATATAGCTTCTGACGCAGAACCTGAACACTCTCACCGATTTGTTCTCTACCTACCAAATTGGATCAACGCTAACACTAATGAAAAAATTGGGCTCTTTCCTTTTGGGGGCTCTGATGTCTATATTGTTGAACCTTAAAAACAAGTTAAACAAAACAAAGCCATATTTTAAAAATATTAGAAGTCAAAATATAGTTTTTTTGCATACCTAAGCTAAGCTTTGAATTAGAATAAAGGACGGACTTAAAATAAATAAAAAAATATGCCCTCAAGGAAAAAAGTTCTAATGCTCGGATGGGAATACCCGCCACTTTTTTCCGGCGGTTTGGGCGTGGTAACTAAAAATTTAGCACAAGCCCTCGTATCTCAGGGAGCAGACATAACGCTCGTACTTCCACAATTTATTACTCAAGAAATTATTACTGCTCAGTTTGACCCTGGAGTACCTCTTTTGACCTTCAAGGACCAAACCCACTACGAAAATTCAGTAAAAACTATCGGAGTTAATACTCTCCTCTACTCTCCATATCTCAATCAACAGAGCTATCAACAACTCAAAAAAACGCTAAATACACAAGAAGACAAAAATCAAAAAAAGAAAAATTTAACCGTTTATGGTGAAAATCTTTTTCAGGAAATTGATCGATTTGCCGCTGAAGTTGTGGCTCTTACTAAAGATAATAAATTTGATATCGTCCATGCTCATGACTGGATTACAGCGGAAGCGGCTATTCAATTAAAACTTCAAAGAGGACTCCCCTATATCATCCAGATTCATGCTACAGAAGTAGATCGAACAGGAAACCCAAATCCTGATGGAGAGGTTTTTAAAAGGGAAAAATATGCCATGGAGTTTGCCGATCAAGTGATTACCGTAAGCCAATATACAAAAAAAATATTAGTGGACGTTTATGGAATTCCCTCTGAAAAAGTAAAAGTTGTATACAACGCTTACGAAGCAAAAGCACCAACCCCTGAATACGAAAAAGCTCGTCAATTTCCAAAAGATAAATCTCAATTTTGGGTTCTTTTTATTGGACGTGTAACTCTACAAAAAGGACCTGAGTACTTCGTAGAAACAGCGGCTAAAGTTATCCCTCATAATTCAAAAATTCATTTTCATATTGCCGGAGATGGCGACATGATGCCTCAAATAAAAAAAATGATTGCCGACTATGGAATCCAAGACAATGTCCACTGCCATGGTTTCCTGCCTCCTGCAAAGCGAGATGCCCTCTACATGCTTGCAGACGCTTGCATTATTCCTTCTGTTTCTGAACCGTTTGGTCTAACCGCCATTGAAGTAATTGATAACTGTACACCATTAATCATTTCAAAAAATTGTGGTGCAAATGAAATAATCGGGCATAAGCTAGAAGTAGATTTTTGGGATAGTGAAAAAATGGCTGAATACACATTAGCCCTGCAGAGATATCCAGAACTTCGAAGAACACTCCGGGAAAAAGCAATGCAACATCGAGCGCGGCTTACCTGGGAAACTCAAGCCGCTCGAATGATAGAACTTTATGAAAATTTTTAACCATGGCTCAATCAATTTGTTTTTACTTTCAGGTACATCAACCCTTCAGAATTCGTCCGCATCTACTCCGATATCAACCTGGAGATCATGCTTATTTTAAGGGAGTTATCCCTCAAAGCAATGAAGAGATTTTCGCTAAAGTAAGCCATAAATGCTACCTACCAACAACCCAACTCCTAAAAGAACTAGCTGAAGAATACCCTGATTTTCATTGTAGCTTTTCTCTCTCTGGAGTTTTTGTAGAACAGTGTGAAAAATTTACTGATCCAGGAACACAGGTCTTAGAAAACTTCAAGGCTCTGGCAAAAACAGGAAAAGCTGAATTTCTCGCAGAAACTTATTACCATTCACTCTCTTTTCTCTATTCTAAACTAGAATTCGTCAAACAGATTGAAATGCAGAGAGAAAAAATGATCGAGCATTTTGATCAAAAACCAGAAGTTTTTCGAAATACGGAACTCATCTATCGTGATGATTTGGGAGAGTTCATAAGACTTTTGGGGTATAAAGGAATTATTGCTGAAGGATGGGCTACAGCTCTCCCAGAAGACAATCCAAATATCATCCGATTCAACCACTCAATAGAATTACCTACTGAAGATTACGAACTCACGCAACAATTTAGTGTTGATAAAACACCTCCAAAGGAACACATAAAAGTCCTCACAAAAAACTATCAACTATCAGATGATATTGCCTTTAGATTCAGTCAAACTACCCGCTCAGAAAAACCTCTGACCGCCGATACTTTTGCTGAATGGGTACAAGATTGTCCAGGGGACACTATCAATCTCTTTATGGACTTTGAAACCTTTGGAGAACATCAATGGGAAGATACTGGAATCTTTGAATTCTTAAGGCACCTACCAAGAGCTTGTCAAGATCGAGGGATAACCTTCAAAACTCCATCTCAAACCATTAAAGATTACGAAGCACAATCTCATTATAAAGCGGTAGAGTTCATCTCCTGGGCTGATGAAGAGAGAGATATTTCTGCTTGGCTTGAAAATGATATGCAACGAAATGCTTTTCACGAAATACAAAGAATAGAGGCACGACTTTTCCCGCTACAAAACAATGAAAATGCAAAGGTTATAGAAATATGGAATGACTTCCGTCGACTTCAAACCTCTGACCATCTTTACTACATGTCTACTAAGTTCTGGGCTGATGGAGATGTCCATACCTACTTTTCTCCTTACGACAGCCCTTATGATGCTTACATCAACTTCATGAACACTCTTCATCATTTAGAATGGCGAATTGAATTATTGGGCTACTAAATAAAAAAGTATTCCTTCTCAAATAATTGAAACTCTGGTATAATAAGGCTTAACTCAAGTTTAAAACCTAATTCATGCCCCAATCATTGATTGTGTCTAACGGAAATCTTCTCGCAAGCTTCGATGAATATCTACAAATGCGTGATTTTTTCTATCCTTACATTGGGCAAGAAAATCACTCTGCCTATGGAAAAGCCCATCGAATTGGACTCTGGGTTGATGGTCAATTTAGCTGGCTTAATGATGATTCTTGGAATATAAGCGTTAGATATCACCAAGGATCTCTCGTTGGCTACTCAACAGCTAAAAATGATCACCTTCAAGTAGAGCTACTTTTTGAAGATTTTATTTACACCACCCATGATATTTTGGTGAGAAAAATTAAAATTTCTAATCTCGCAGAACACGAACGAGAGTTTAGACTATTTTTTAGTCATGACTTCTATATTTATGGAGATAAAATGGAAGATACCTCTCTCTATGAGCCAGCGTTAAATGGAGTCTTACACTATAGAAAAAAACGATATTTCCTCATTAATGGACGTTGGGATCATTCAAATGAAGGAATGACCCAATTTACAACCGGAAAATCCAACTATAAAGATCGAGAAGGAACCTGGAGAGATGCTGAAGATGGAGAACTACATGAACACCCCATCGAGCAAGGTTCTGTAGATTCAACCGTTGCCTTCCACCAAAGAATCAAGCCGAATAAGCCTCGAACACTCTTCATGTGGGTAGCCGCAGGACTCAACTATGGTGATATCCTTAAAAATAACCGTCGAGTAGAAAACCTAGGCCCAGAAAAAGTCTATCAACATTCTTTTGGATACTGGAAAGAATGGTCTAAAAAACATCAAATCAAACTCAACGGCATTCCAAAAAATGCACGAAATCTATGGTATCAGAGCTTACTATTAGTGCGATCTCAAATTGATAATCGAGGAGCTATTATTGCTTCTACCGATTCTGATATTATGAAGTTCAACAAAGACACCTACAGCTATATGTGGCCTCGAGACGGAGCCTTAATCTGTAATGCTTTATCTCAAGCAGGGTACTTTGAACCCGTTAAAAGGTTTCTAAACTTTTGTCAGAAAGTTATTACTCCAGAAGGTTATGTACTACATAAATTTACTCCAGAAGGTTCTTTGGGCTCTTCCTGGCATCCGAAATTTAAAGATGGAAAACCACAAATCCCAATACAAGAAGATGAGTCAGCCCTTCTGCTAGTAGCTCTATGGAAACTCTATGAAGAATCCAAATCAATTGAAGTTGTGCAACGCCTTTTCAATCCAATGGTATTAAAAGTTGGTAAATTCCTTATTAAGTACATAAATGAAGAAACTGGACTACCAAAACCAAGTTACGATCTTTGGGAAGAACAATATGGAATTTTTACTTATACCTGTGCCACCGTTTATGGAGGATTAAAGGCCGCGGAAAACCTTTCTAAAGTTACTGGACATTACGAAGATGAAGTCGTTTTCAGAGATGCTGCCAAAAAAGTAAGAAAGGCTATTCTCAAGCATTTATATTGTGAAAAATCAGAACGATTCGTAAAGAAAGGCTTCATGGAAAATGGAGAGTTTCATCTAGATCCAACCGTAGATTCTAGTCTTTATTTCCTCTGGGAAATGGGTGTATTGGAAGACGATGACCCCAGACTAAAAAACACCATGAAAGCCATTGAAGAAAAATTATGGGTTCATACTGAAGTTGGCGGAATCGCCCGATATGAAGGCGACTTTTATCATCGAGACTGGAGTCAAAACTACTCAGCAGAGATTCCTGGAAATCCTTGGATTATTACGACTTTATGGCTCGCTAATTGGAAACTTTCACAGGCAAAATCAACAAAACAACTACACCAAGCACGAGATATTATTGAATGGGTAGTAACCAAAACCAATAACGCCCAAATTCTTCCTGAACAGCTCAATCCATTTAATGGAGATCCCTTGTCCGTAGCACCACTCACCTGGAGTCATGCGACCTTTGTAGACACCGTTCTAAGATACAAACATAAGTATGAAGCATTAAAAAACAAAAAATGAACGTCATAGCACTAGATATTGGCGGCACAAAAATATATGCAGCTCGCTATAATAAACAGCTGCAAATTGAAGCAGAAATCAAAGTTCCAACCGAAGCAAAGAGTGATCAAAAAAACGTTTGTAAAAATATTCTTTCCGCTATCGATCAGGTAAGAAACAATGACACAAAAGCAATTGGGGTTTCTTGGGCTGGTTTTGTAGATAGTAAGAATGGAATTATCTTAAAGGCTCCAAATATTCCTGCTCTAAACAATTTTGGCATAACCCAATTCCTGAAAAACGAAACAAATATACCTACTTTTTTAGAAAATGATGCACGATGCTTTGCTCTTGCTCAACAAAAAAAATCTTTCCCTGAAAGTGATGTACTTATTGGGATTATAATCGGCACTGGTGTTGGGACAGGAATTATTATAAACGAAGAACCCTTTGGTGGATCTCACGGATCAGCTGGAGAAATTGGTCATATCCAAATTCATGGTTCAGAAGTAGAAGAACACCTCGCTGGCCCAGGACTACAAAAACTACTAGGCGTAGATCAGCTGTCACTTATTGATGATCATACTAATGACCCTGAAATTATAAAAAAAATTGAACCAAAGCTAGAAATTATGACTGATTGGCTAAGTTATATTGTGCTCGCCTTCGATCCTAAAAAAATAGTTATTGGTGGCGGAGCAGGTAAGCATTTTTGGTCGCACTTTGAAGAACAGATAATAAAAAGAACAAACCAGAAATTAGAAAAATATCCAGTAAGCCTAGACTTAGCTTTTTCAAAATTAAAAAACGCTGGAGCTGATGGGGCTGCCACCCTAGCACTCAAAAAAATATAAGAATTACCGAATTTATCGATTGTAATAATCTAAAAGCAGATAAGAGCCTATAATAATTAGAATTAAAGGCCAATTTTGCTCCATATTAACAAAATTCCAAAAACTCCAATCTGGAAAATAATTCTTTAACCAAAAATATAATCCAAGAAAGAAAAGAACAAATCCACCAAAAGCTTTTGAGCTGAGTTTTTTATCAAAAAGTTTCATCATAAAAATTTTAGAGAATTTCAGACCAGCCTTCAACTGGTTTTGAAATTAATGGTCCATGACCTGGGATAATAAAATCTGGATTACAGCCCAATATCTTTTGAACACTTTTTTTATACAATTTTTCATCATAAAAATAAGGCAATCTACTACCTTTTGAATCAATTACTGCTGGATTAATAGCATCCCCGCTAATACATAATTTTTTATTTGCTAGATAAACCTCCTCTCCATTCAAAAAATTCAAAGATACTGCCCCCTCAATAAAATATGAATTCATGCACTCATCATGCCCCGGTGTTCTTATCGCTGTGATTCCCGTTAAAATCTCTGGAATAGCTTGCTTATCAATATCAAAAACCAACTCATAAGTTCCAGAACTTTTCCACTCATGAGCCCAACAAAACACTCTTGCATTAGGAAAGCGGGCTACATTAAAACTATGATCTAAATGCAGATGAGTTAAAAATACAAAATCAATATCTTCGGGCATAACACCCTTTTCCGCTAAAACCTTTTTTACCTTAGGCCAAGCACCTCGACTTCCCGTATCAAAAAGCACTTTTCCAAAAGAACCATGTGCTAATATTACAGATCCAGTATGTTGAGGTAGAACTTTCAATTCGTTTTCATCTTCATACTGATCATGAATACCTTCTACAATTTGAAACAATTTCATAGGATCAGATTAACATAGGTAATAAAAAAAATTCCAGCACAAAGCTGAAATTATTTTACTGGCGGGACCGACGGGACTCGAACCCGCAGCCTCCTGCGTGACAGGCAGGTGCTCTAACCAATTGAGCTACGATCCCCCAAGAGCCAAGAGATTTTAAGTCAAAATCTAATGGCGTCAAATTTTTTTATCCAAGCTTTTCTCTGGCATCATTTAGGACCTTTTCTTCCATTGTTTTCTTATATTCAGACAAACGATGAGAAACATTCTCATCGGTATTACCCACAATCTGAGCCGCTAGTATTCCTGCATTTTTAGCTCCATTAATAGCGACTGTAGCGACTGGAACCCCTCCTGGCATCTGAACGATAGAAAGTAGAGAATCAATCCCCTGAATAGAATTATGAGATTTAACCGGTACCCCAATTACTGGGAGCGTTGTAAAAGACGCTGTCATTCCAGGTAAGTGAGCCGCTCCACCAGCTCCAGCGATAATGACCTTAAGACCACGTTCTTTTGCTGTTTTCCCGTATTCAGCCATTCGATCTGGAGTTCTATGAGCAGAAACGATCTCTATCTCAAAATCAACTCCCAATTCTTTTAAAATATCTGCCGCTTCGTTCATCACTGGTAAATCTGATGTACTTCCCATAATGATCCCAACTTGTGCCATGTAATTTTATTTAAGTACTCTACTTCTACACCAGAAAAACAGATAAATCAAAAATACTACTTAGAAACCACTTTCAGTGTTTCCAAAACTTTGTCAGCGATAGCTCTCGCTTCAGCTATAGAAGTTCTCACAATAGTCACATGCCCCATTTTTCGTCCTGGACGTGTTTCTTTTTTCCCATACCAATGAAGATAAACTCCTGGTAAAGACAGGATTTCATCTTCTCCTTTTAATTGAGCCTCCCCAAAATGATCTGACTCACCAACAAGATTAACCATAATACTTGGTTTTGTAATAGAAACTTCAGGGAGCGGTAGTCCCATAACCGCTCGTACATGTATTTCAAATTGTGAAGTCGTGGTCCCTTCTATCGTTAAATGTCCAGAATTATGGACTCTTGGAGCTACTTCATTCACTAGAATATCTCCTTCAGGGGTGAGAAAAAATTCAACGGCTAAAATCCCAACAAGATCAATTTTTTCAGCCACCTCCTTAGCTAGTTGAACAAATTTTTTACTCTCAAAACTATCCAGTTCTGATGGACAAGCCACATACTTAACAAGATTCAATTCTGGGCAAAAAATCATTTCTACAGGCGGAAAAACCTGAATAACTCCTTCAGTATTTCGAACTACCATAACACCAATCTCTTTTTCAATGTCTACCAAAGATTCCAGTACAGAGGGCACTTCAAAAGCCTTGGGTAAATCTTCCGAAGACTTCAAAACCTGTACTCCTTGTCCATCATATCCTCCCATTCGAGTTTTCTGAACAATCGGAAAATTTGTAATAGCCGCCGTATTTTCCACACACTCAAAATCAGATGTAGGAATATGGTTATCTTTATAAAACTGCTTTTGTAGACCCTTATCTTGAATAGTTCGAAGCACTTTACTTGATGGATAGACCGATTTCCCTTCTGATTCAAGCTGTTCAAGAGCCTCTACATTTACATGTTCAATCTCAACGGTCAAAACATCAACCATACGCCCAAAAGCAAGAACCGTATCGTAATCTTTAAAATCCCCTACCGTTAGATGATTGGTAAACTCACTCACACTACACTGAGAATTCGGATCTAAAAAATACACTTCAACTCCCAAGTCAATACAAGGAGCAATCATCATTCTCCCTAACTGTCCACCACCAAGAATTCCTAATTTTTTATGCATATTTATCTCGAATTAAATCACTACTCGTTTCTTTAATTTTATTCATATCCAGATTCTCAACTAAATCTTCAATTCCTTCTGCAAGCTCCACAACAGGAACATAGCCGAGCTCCTCCTTAATAAGCGAAATATCAGCATGTTGCCCTTTTACGTAACCTTCCTTCACTGGGTTAGGAATGTAAATTGGTTCTACAGATTTCCCCAGAGCTTGATTAATAGTATCAAAAATATCATTAAAAGACGTCGAATCTCCTCTTCCAATGTTATAAACTTTATTCCCAAAACCGTCTGGAGTTTCCGAAGCTAATGTTAATGCCTGAACAATATCTGAAACATTAGTAAAATCTCTAAACTGCTGCCCATCTCCATAAATCACCGGTGGCAACTCTCGAGCTATATCCCATAAAAACTGAGAAATCATATTTGCAAACTGCCCTTTTGATTCCTCGTTTGGACCATAAACAGACATAAATCTAAACCCAAAAATATCCATCTCAGGATATACTCGGTTATAACATTCTGCACAATGTTCATAGCAAAACTTTGTTGCTGCATAATGGTTTAGTGGTTTTACATTCTGAGTTTCCACAAGTGGCATTGGATTGTTTCCATACAAAGATGACGTCGAAGCATAAAGAAATTTTTTAGCTCCAGCCTTTCGTGCAAACTCAATAGTTCGAACAAAACTTTCTACTGAATTAACATAGCCATCCGCAAAACCATCATCCATGAACATCGGAGCCGAACTTGTCCCCGCAAAATGAAGAACTACATCAAACTCACTTCCACATTTTTCTAAATCTGAAGTTTTACAAGCATCACCTTCTACAAAAGTAATACCTGAATTCAAATTCTCAGGACTTCCAAGAAAAAGGTTATCCAAGGCTACAATTTCATATTTATCTCGATTGATATTACAAAAATTTGAGCCAATAAACCCAGCCCCCCCGGTAACTAAAACTTTCTTTTTCATTGTGTGCCTATGTTAAGAAAAATTAGCCGAAAGTCATCTTAGTTTTGTCCTAAAACGTTTTTTACAGAATCGGAAAAGGTTACAGGAACATCATCAAAACAAAAATCATCCGGCTTCCAAAAACGGGTGTTCAAAAAAACTCTAGATCTATCCGGATTTGTTAGAGGATAGGCTGATAAATCACCCTCATCAACTACCGTATAAAAAGGAACATTTTCTGCCATTTCTGGGTTCAAAAAATTCACCCTTGGAACACCATTTTCATTCATCCTTCTTGGTAAAATCTCTACTTCCCCCTCTTCACTCTCAGGCAAAAAACCCCAGTCTAATAACCTTCTAGAAATAGACGGCTTCTTTATAATCCCCGTTCTTTCAAACTTGTATCCAGTTTCAACGGCTAAAGCAGCCACTGATTTCATAAACGGCAATGAAAGCCTTTTTCCTCGTAATTCTTGAGGTAATAACATCCCTAAGAAGATCAGCTGATGTGCTTCAGGGTAAACACGGAATCCACAACGAGGGAATTTATTTCCTCTAGGGTCATTCCAATCACCTTTATGCAGATCTCTATTATGAAAATATATCCCCCAACGCCCAGGGTACTTAGCATATTCTGAAAGATAGATATCAAACTCTCCCACTTCCGATTCAAGAGAACCACAAGGTTCTACATTAGAAAATGGAAACTCTGAATCATTCATCAAACATGGAATACCCAAAATAAAAAATATGTCAAAAGACCACCTCCATATGAAGGTGGTCTTCTAAAAAATTATTTGTAAAAAACCTAAGACTTTTTCGTAGTCGTAGTCTTTTTAGCGGCTGGTTTTTTTGCCGCAGTTGCTTTTTTGGCAACCGTCTTCTTAGCGGTCGTTATTTTTTTTGTAGCAGCTTTTTTTGCCGTTGCTACTTTCTTTGTTGCCGTCTTTTTGGCCGCTGTTACTCTCTTTGTAGCGGTCTTTTTAGCGGTTTTTGCCGTTGATTTCACTTCTTTCTTTACATCATCAATAGCCTCTTTTCCGGCCTTAACTGCTTTTTGTACTTGTTTAGAATTTTTTGCTTCATCTACTAGAGTGTCCAGAGCTTCTTTGTCCATTTTCATACCTTCTTCTAGAAGTTTCTTCCACGGATTATCTGATTTTTTCAATTCCGCTCGAAGCTTTTTCCCTGATTTAGGCGCAAAAAGCATCCCATAAATCCCTCCAATGATAACACCGATAAGCAATTTAAACAGACCTTTCATATATTATTTTTTAATAAATTTCGAGATAGTTGTATCGATTAAAAGGACTTTTTTCAAGCTTTTTCCCTTGAAAATTTTATAAAAATGACATAATAAGTGCGTCATAATTTTTATAATGTGCTGTTTCTACTGGCACATCTTTAAGTTTTACACTCAAAACAACTTATTTAATACTATGCCCAAATTCTTCCGAGCCCCTACTGGAACCGTTGATTTCCTTCCCGATTATCACGATTACTTCACTTTTGTAAAAAAAGTTATCCGTCATAGATACAGGCAAGCTGGTTTCAGAAGAATTTCACCTCCCATGTTTGAAGAAACGGGAGCTTTTATTCGTTCTTTGGGAGACACAAACGAGATTACCGCTCGAGAACTCTACAGCTTCAAAGATCGACAAGATCGAGAATATACACTTCGACCAGAAATAACAACGGGGATTATTCGATCATTCATTGAAAATGAAATGAATGATCAAGCGCTTCCTGTAGAGCTCTACTATATTGAACCCTGTTTTCGATTCGAGAGACCAAATTCCCGAACAAGAAGACAATTCTGGCAGTTTGGAGTAGAAATTTTGGGAGAAACAGATCCCTCAATCGATGCTCAGATTATGTATCTTGGACACCGAATTCTGACGGATCTAGGCATTCGTGATGGTATTGAACTCAAGATCAACACCATTGGAAACACAGAAGATCGAACAAAATTCTTCGAAGCTATTCAAAATTTCTACAGTGGAAAAGAACGAAGCCTAAGCCCAGAATCAAGAGAAAAACTTCTACAAGGAAAGTACCTAGAACTTCTAGATCCTCGTACAGAAGATGAAGAAATTTTGGTACAAATGGCACCAAAAATCACTGATTTTCTTTCTGAAGAATCAAGAGTCTTCTTTGAGGACGTACAGGAATATTTACAGAGTTTTGGAATAGAGTTTTCTATCGATCCATCTCTCACTCGGCCATTAGACTACTACACCAATACCGTTTTTGAATTTCGAGAAAAAGGAACACGCAACAAAGTTCTTGTTGGAGGACGATACGATGGACTCGTTGAAAAAATGGGAGGACCAAATCTTGGTGGTGCAGGATTTGCCGCTGGAGTTGATCGAGTGATTAGTCTAATGAAACAAAATGGTATTGAAGTACCAAAAAAAGACAGTCTACAAATTTTCCTGGCAGCTACAGGTCCTGTAGCCAAAAAGCATGCCCTTCCGCTGCTAGTAAAGCTCAGAGAACATGGATACCATGCGGTCGGAGTTCTTGGGCGAACCTCAATGCAGGAGCAACTCAAAAGAGCTCAAAAATTCAACGTTCCCTACACACTCTTAATGGGAGACCTGGAGATAAAAAAATCACAAGTAATTGTTCGAGACATGGACTCAGGAAAACAAATTTGGGTTGATCAAGATAAAATTCTTGAACACATGGATGGACTACTCGGAGAACAAGTTGCCCTTGACACTACCAAAGACTTCTTAGGTCACAACTAATTAAGAAATATTTTTCAGAAAGCCATGCAAATTCCCATGGCTTTTTTTGTGTTTTTAAAATAAAAAAATTAAAATTCCCAAGATGTTACCTCAGTCAATACAAGACACGATTGATGCTCTTTCTGACCTTCCTGGAATCGGTCAGCGAAGTGCCGAACGACTTGTTTTTGCACTCTTAAGAAACGAGTCTGATTTAGACCAAAAACTTGCACAATCGTTAACAAATTTAAAATTCAATCTCAATGAATGCCGCGTCTCATGTAATTATTGTGATGGAGAACTGTGTCCAATCGTGACCGACACCAGAAGATCTCAATCAACCATTTGCGTGGTAGAAACTCCACTAGACTTAATGGCCATAGAACGAACCAATGAATTTAGAGGTCAATACCATGTGCTTCATGGAGTTATTTCTCCTCTAAATAAAGTCGGGCCTGAAGACCTAAGAATCACTCAACTCATACACAGGATTCAAACAGACGACACTCAAGTTGAAGAAATTATCCTCGCTATGTCTGGAAACGTTGAAGGTGATGCAACAGCCTTTTATATTACGGAACAAATTCGGCAAACAAGCTTCAATGGAAAAGTTTCTCGACTCGCCAGAGGGATACCAACTGGAGGAGACCTCGATTACGTAGATGCCGGAACCCTTAGTCGAGCTCTTGTAGATCGGAGAGAATTTTAATCTATCCAGGCCTGTTTCCAAGCCCTCCACCATCTTATCTCTGGAACAAATACAAAAGGAGTAACGAGTACTATAAGAAGCTTGAGTAGAACTTTTTTAATACCTCTTGGTAAAATTTTGATATCTGAATGCAATCGCTCAAACACTAGAGCGTTTCGACGTGATCGAGCCGTTCTCTGTAACATTTTTTCAAAAGTTTGGCGATCGTCATGCTCTACAATTAAGTCCGAATTATAGTGCAGATCCATTCCTTTCTGAATCAATCTATAACCAAGTTCTCCATCCTCAAATCCCCAGCCCTCAAATGCTGGATCAAATCGCTCCTTCCCCAAAAAAGATTTTTTCACTGATATATTAGAAGTGTAGAAATGTTGCCAAGTTGGTAACTTACCAGTTTCTAGCGCCTGATAATCAAACTGTGCATGAGATTCTAACCATTGATGAAAACGATCCTGACGTAATGCTTCAGTCCAAAGCACTCTCCCCAACAAGGCTTTATTCTGATCTGAAAACTCTAAATGCCATTCAAATAATCTTTCTAGCCAATCCTGTTCTGGAATCGTATCATCTCCCAGAAAAGCAATCACCTCCCCTGTAGCATTATCAATCCCCAAATTCCTAGCACCACCAGCATAAACTTTCTTAGCCGTGTTTAAAATTTTAACATCCGATCCAAAACGCAATTTAAAGTCCTTAATAGATTCATTATGTCCATCAAAAACAACAATGATTTCAGGTTTTATTTGATCAAATTTTTTATTCATAAATAAAGCCTCCAGCACCAGTCCAAGTGTTGACCTCCCCACGCTCGGAATAATTATACTAACTTTCATTTAGAGGATGTTTACTTCCGCTTCCAATCGAACCCCAAACTTTTGCTCAACCGATTCTTGAATTTCACGAGACAGATTCGCAATATCTTTACCATTAGCACCTCCATAATTTACTAAAACCAAAGGCTGATGTTCATGAACACCAAATTGTCCAAACCGCTTCCCCTTCCATTCACACTGATCTATTAACCAAGCTGCTGGAATCTTAACCTCTGAACTACTAATTTCAAAAAATGGAACCGCTTCATGCTTGTCTTCAAGCGCTTCTAAATCGGCTCTAGACACAATAGGGTTTTTGAAAAAACTTCCCCCACTCCCAAGAATCTTAGTATCTGGTAATTTTGATTGTCGAACTTCAATCACGGTCTCGGCTACCTGTGCCTGAGTGGGTGAAAAAATACCCTTTGCTTCTAACGCGCGTTTAAGCGCTCCATATTCCAGATTAAGTTTCAATTTTCTGTGAAGAGCAAAGGTTACTGATAAAATAATCCATTTACTTTTTTCTTTGTCCTTAAAAACAGAATTTCTATAACCAAACTGACATTCTTGGTGACTAAATATTTCTCTCTCCCCTGTCTCAATATTCAGAGCTTCCAGACTCACAAAATAATCTTTAATCTCCACACCATAAGCTCCAATATTTTGGATTGGAGAAGCTCCAACGTTCCCAGGAATTAAGGCTAAATTCTCAAGTCCATACAATTGATTTTCCACCGTCCACATCACAAAATCATGCCAATTTTCCCCACCAGCAATCTCAACATGAACCGTCGACTCATCTTCATAAACCTGCTTTTTTCCAGTTGTTTTCATCTGCAAAACAAGCCCAGGAAAATCTTTGGTAAAAAGAATATTACTTCCTCCACCCAAAATAAGTAAAGGCATATCCTTCTGTTCTCTGTACCAAACTAAAACTTCTTCCAAGGCTTCTAAAGAAGCTATTGGAGCAAAATAATCAGCCTTCACCGATACCCCAAAGGTATTGTAGAGTGCTAAATCAAAATTTTTATGTAAAAGCTCTGACATCAATCACATAGTATTCATACAAACACCGAAAGCAATCAGGCCTAATGACAAAAACAATCTACAGTGTGGTCATTTACGACTCCTACCGCTTGTAAATAAGCATAAATAATGGTTGTCCCAACAAATTTGAAACCTCGAGCCTTAAGATCTTTAGAAATTTTATCAGATAATTCTGTTGAAGCTGGAACTTCCGCAAGAGAAGTCCATTTATTAATTACCGGAGTCTTACCAACAAAATTCCAAAGATATTCATTAAAACTACCAAACTCTTTTTGTACCTCTAAAAAACACTTCGCATTAGTCCTAAAACCCCAGACCTTTAAACGGTTTCGGATAATCCCAGAATCTAATAAGAGATTCTCTAAATAATCATCAGAAAGAGAAGCTACTTTTGTGATATCAAATTCATAAAACACTGCTTTGTAATGGGCTCGTTTTTTCAAAACCGTAATCCAACTCAACCCTGCCTGTGCACCTTCTAGGCAAAGCATTTCAAAAAGAAGCCGGTCATCATAGACCGGCTTCCCCCACTCTTTATCATGGTATTCGATGTACAAAGGATCATTAGTTACCCACGCACAACGATTCATTACTCTTGAAAAATATCATCTAAGAAACTATCCATTTCATCAACATTGAAATCATCTTCAAGTTCTTCAATCCATCTCATAAAATATCCGTCAAGATAGTCTACAACCACCATTTTGAATTTATTCCCCTTTTCCCATTTATAGAATCTTTCCTGAAGAGTTTTAATTTTCTTAATTTTTTGTTCACTAGATAATTTTTCTGAATTTACCAACACATTCTCAACACGATCCAAAAATTTATCTAGTTTTGGCTGAACTTTTTCAAAAGCCGCTTCCATTCGTTCTTCCATATTTTCATCTCGATCTCGATCAGAATCCTCATCACGCTCTTGAGGTTTCATTCTTTTCTGCATACTTTCTCGTTGTTCTTTAATCCGTTTTTGCATGAGTTCTTTTTGATGTTTCATTTTCTCCATCATTCGTTTTTTAGCTTCATCTCTATCTCCTGAATCTTCTTCACAATTTCCAGCAGCATCAAAATTCTCACATTTTTTGTGTTCCCAAGCATCATTGTGTCTTTCTTCTCTTTCTTTATTTTCCGCTCTTAAATCATCGTGTAACTTCTGACGATTATCTTCTCCTTGCTCAATCCAAACAACATTACTGCAGTAACGTCCTTTTTGTTCAGTAATAACACATACTCGATAGTAAGCACTTTTGTGAGCCCACTTATCGGTATGTCTCGTATCCCCAATTCCAAGTTTAACCGCTGTAGCGTCATCTTCTGGGTAAACAGGATTAGAGTTTGAAAGTGATTTCATCACTTTATAGTACTTAAACTTATCGTTATCTCGTTCTTTAAACGGAGACCACTTCATAGAAACACTCCCATCATCATTGAGTTCCGCTTCAAATTCCACTCCTTCATAAATAGGAACCCGATATTCAGATTCTCCACTATCAGAGTCATTAGAAATTGCAAAAACAGCCGGTGCACAAAGCATCGACAGAACGAGAGCCGAAAGAAACTTTAGTTTCATTTTTTTATTTTTATATTCAACCACCTTTATAAACAGAAAAGTTGTTCAATGCAAATTTATGCAGTAAATCTTTCTATCACAACGCCAGCCCTATCTCCTTCTCCAACATCATCTTTGGCAAAAAGTAATGACTGACCAGAATTAATTTTATAATATCCCCCATTTGATTTCGGCACTAATAATTCATGTTCTAAAGGCACAAAATCTTGAGGAGGCGGGACCTTACCTTCTTCTAGCGTTTCATAAAAACCAAAATCTTGAACTCCTTCTTCGCGAAGTATTGTCTCAACCTGTTGCCAAACATCCATCGGAATATTAGCTACTTCTTTTTTACCTCCTTGAAGCTGAAACCACAAAGATGCCAACATCTTATCGGCAAAGGTGACATCATTAGGATTACCAATAGTCCCCAATTCCGCCGTAATAGATTGTGCCCTAAACTCTCGAGCTGTTATCCCCGCAAAAGTTTCGGCCTTTCCAGATTCAGAAATAACCGCTCCCGCAAACACATCACCATATTTTTGTCTAAACCTTTTCAGACTAGCGTAGACCATCGCATAAGTGTATTCACTTTCATCTTGATATTCCCCTCGAACTTCGCTTACTTTAGGAACTTTAAAACTTTGATGAAGATCCAAATGTTCAGGAGCCCCCTGAATATCCTGAGTATCAGTCCCACCTTTCAGTATTTCATTCAATGCTTTCCAGATTTCCCACTGTCGGCGAGAAGCATAGCTACCATTGGTTGATAGCTTTTCCAATAATTCCACTACCCATTGTCTATTTGCATTCGCCACTAAACCACCATAAGACGCATCTCCATCAAAATAACGAGAATTCATTACCATCCCTTGCTGCTTCTTGGTGAGAGCCTGTTGCATAGCCTTTAAATTCCCATCAATAAATAAAACATGTTTTCTTAATTCTAATTTCCCCGAAAAAATTTCTGCCCTCAGGACATCCATTATTTCAATTCCTGCTAACTCATCACCATGCAATCCACTACTAAGAATCATTACTTTCGCATCAACGGGAGCCTTGCTTTCAAAAAAATATATACCCTTTTCCGGATGCTCAAACCGAGACACATAAGCATTAGAACAACTTATTTCCGCCAGCTCGCCCTGCATCTCCTCAGCCATACTAAGCTGAGAAGCTCTGTCATAAAATTTATCTACATCCAAAGACATCCTATTTAAACACCCCTCGATTGGCTTTAGATTTTTCAGCAATCGCTTTAACTTTTGCAACTACATCTGCCACCTGAGCCACCACATCTTCAGGATTCTGAGGATTCTCTGTATCAAGGGCTTTAAGTCTATGGTGTGTTTTTTCTGGAACATCCATTCCAATTTTTCGGTAAGCATCTGGGAATTTATCTTTATCGGCGGTTTCAAGTACAATTGCATAGTCATGAGCTTCAACAGCCCCTTTTCCTCGTGCATTTTCCAACGCATCAAAGGCACAAGCTCCATGAGGTTCCAGTAGTGTCGAGTTTTCAGAATGTCTAGACACAGCCTCAATACGATTAAGCGCTTCTTCATTAGAAGTATTATCCGCATAAAATAATTCACCCATTCCTACTTTCATTTTTTTCGTCACCCCATACTTAGACAGTGGAATACCTTCTTGACCTGGAAAAAAAGCTTTGGTGTCTTTTTTCAACTGCTCAAGATCAATTTTAGCTTCTGGATCATATAAATCCCGAACAATCGTAAGTAGTCGTTCTAGATTACTCGGATCAGCGATATCCATGGATGGAGAATCTGTCACATGAGCTTCGTTTTCATCCTTAGCATTTCGGGTGAGATTATGATGATTTAGTTCAAAGTCACGAATCGCACACGCGACAATATCATTATCATTCGTTCCAACGACAAATTTTTTCACTGGAAGCCCTAATTGTTTCGCATAAAGCCCTGCCATTAAGTGCCCAACATTACCGGTTGGCACGGCAAATACTATGTCTTGATCAGCCTCAATTCTTCCCTCTTTAACCGCTTCAGCATAACTCACAAAATACTGTGTCATCTGAGGCAGTAATCTCCAAATATTAATGGAATTCGCACTCGCAAGCTCTAGTTTTTGAAGTTCTTCTGCTAAATCGGTAATCGTTTCATCCGCTAAAGAAATATTTAACTGCTCTTTCATCTTAGTTGATAAAGCTTCAACTCCACCTTCTTCTGCAGGATCTAAATCACGCATAAACTGCATAGACTTAGAAAATGCCTGAGCTTTATCAAAATCCCCATCAACGGGAAGACACTGAACATTTGGATATTTTTCAGCCGCATCGATCATCTGAGCTTCCTGTACAGGACTTACTTTGCCTGCTGGATAAAGCACCGTAACCGTCACCCACTTAGAACCTCCAAAAGCATCAGCAATAGCCACTCCAGTATCCCCAGATGTTGCCACTACAATATTTTTTGGAGTCTGAGTTCTCTCACAATTTTTTTCTAAAAGTTGAGCAATGGCTCGAGCGGCAAAATCTTTAAAACTAGCTGTTTCTGATTCACTCAGCCACGCCACACTTGTCCGCTCATCCAAGAGCTCTAAAGGCAGGTCAAAATTATGAGCAATATCCATCATTTCTTGTAGCTCTTGATTTGAAAGGCCATTTTCTCCTTCAGAAGGAATAAACTGACGAAGCAATAAAGCCGACATTTGAGACATAGAAAGATCATAAATCGAAGGTTTCTCACCTTCTCCTGATGGCTGGAAAAAAGAATCGTCAAAAGGCTTCATATCTTCCACATCTGGAACATATAAACCTCCATCAGGAGCCTGTCCTGCGACTAGAGCTTCCCAAGCATCCGCGGTTTTTTCGGGATCACGAGTACTTCTAAATTCAAAACCTGGGATAGCCTTTCCAGCAGGAAAATGTGCGTCAAGAGTTGCCAAATCCATGGTAATTGTGGGTTAATTCAAGTTGTAAATTATTATATTTAAACTTTTTTGCAAATTTTAATTGAAATTTATAAAAATAAAACTAGAAATACACACGATGGGAATCAAACAAGCAACCATTGAAACCGCCCCACCCTCTTACCTGAGGAAAGAATTACATCCCAACAGAATTGGATTCTATGGAGCGGCTCTTGAAGCTGGAAGCTTCGTAGCCGAAACCGTAGCCGACACTTATGGTGTCGGACCTGTTGTAGGAAAGGTTATAGGAAGCGCCAGTGATGTAATTGATGGTCAAGTGGCTCGAAGCTACCCAGACCACTTAAGAACCAAAGAGGGAGCACGTCTAGACCCTTTGCTTGATAAAGTTCGAACCTATATTACCGCGATGTATGTATTAGCCCAGACGCTAAATCCCTACGTAGCCATTAGCTATCTTGCAAACCTAGGAATTGACGTCAGGTCTACACTAAAACGAGGCTCTATTGGAGAACAATTCTCCGAAGCAGCCCGAGCTATCTATGACCCAGAAAGCTGTGAAGTTGATAATACTAAAAAATCAAGTGATCGAGCCAATAACTGGGGGAAAGCAAAAGCAGGGCTTCAGAATATAGCCGGCGTTGAACTGATTGGAGAAGAACTCGTTGCTAACCTCTTACAACTCGGAGAGCTAGAGCTAAACCGTCCAGTTTATGAGGGCGTAGGGGCCACAATGTTACTAGTCGCAGCTGTTTGTGGATATATTGGACAACAAAAACGAGGCAAATAAGACTTCCGCTCATAAAATATACACTGTAGTTATCTACAAAGATGTTGACTCAAAATGAGTTAGAAGAGTTGATCGTTTCGGACATCCTGCTTTATTGAGTAGCTCTCTTAAAATTAAATCTCCATAGTCTTTAGACTGTGGCATGATATGAACTGAAGTTCCATTTTTGGCCACTTCTTCAGCCATACGCGCCTTTGGAATCATCCCTTCAGTAATCACTCCTGAATCAATAAGAGCTTCAACTCCATCAGGAGTCACTTCTCCTACAGTATCTCCATTTGGATCCAAAATTCCATTACTAGATCCTAGAATCAATAATTTTGCAGCGCCTATTTCTGTCGCCATCTTCCCCGCCACATTATCAGCATTGATATTAGTAAGGGCTCCGTCCTCTTGCCCTACATGCCCCATAACCAACAACCGACGAAAAACATCATCTCTTTGAGCCAGGCTAGTGAGTTTATCAGTCACATAATCATCAATATTTAATATATCACCGCTCACATTGGCATCTTTATCTCTAATCTTTCCTCTAAATCCTAAAGGTCCAATCGTAGAAGCCGCCTCAAGAAGTTTTTCTGTCTGATTCATAGCTGCAAGACGTTTCAAAATTTCCAAGGTTATAGTCGCGGCCACTCCACGAACATCAATGATCTTATTCGGTGGAGTCACTCGCTCACCCCTACTATCTAAAATTTTTTCACCTAACCGACTACTCAGTTGTGGACCAGCCCCATGAATTAATACCGACTGAACTCCATTTCTGGCCAAAAACACCAATTGGGACAAAACATTGTCTAAAATTTCAGACTCTCCAACAACTTTCCCACTAATCTTTACCACCAAAGGAGAAGCTTTTAATCGAGCCAAAGCATCCTCTGTGTCGTCGTAATTATCTAAATGATATTGATCCAAAGTAGGTAGTGTATTGAGCATTTAATTCTAAATCACAAATTAAATGCAAAATACAAACAAATAGAAATTAGGCAAGTTTTATATGCGTCATCCTGAGTTTACGAAGGATCTTAAAAAAATTATACCACAAAAAATCCTGAAAGATTCTTCGTCGTTCCTCCTCAGGATGACAGCATTAAAATTTCTGGCTTGTCCAGAATCTCAACTTAAACACAAAAGTGATCCGACTCCAGACAAGCTGGAGATTTATACGATGTGCCAACCAATATTAGATTTTTGAATACTTGGAAAAACTTTATTTGAAAAAATATACTTTGCTGGCATATTCTGAAATCAACTTTTTACCAGATGTTTTTGTAGCTTTATCAAAAACATTAAACTTTACGTCAGTTCTATCCTTCAATTGTTCCAAAGAGTACTGCTTATATGCAAAATGTTTTAAATAAAAATATGGCACATAATGTTGAGCCCCCATCACTATTTCACCACAAACCCAACAATCTTGTTAGGGACAAATATCTCTTTCATAATTTCACCTTCATTGAGGTATTGAGACACTTTTTCAATGTCTTTCGCAGCGGCAATAACTTCATCTTTTTTTCCGTCCTTGGCAAATGGGAGTTCAGCCCGAACCTTCCCATTCACTTGAACCGCATAAGTTACGGAATCTTCAACTAAATATTTCTCATCATAAGTTGGCCAAGATTCATAAGTAATCGTATCAGAATCAGTTTTAAACTTTGTATGCCAAATTTCTTCTGCCAAATGCGGTGCAAATGGAGCGAGTAATCGAATAAAACGACTTCCAGCAATCTTTGGAATGTGATCGAGTTTTGAAAACTCATTCATCCAAATCATCATTTGAGAGATGGCGGTATTAAATCGGAAATTATCAATATCCTCCCCTACTTTTTTAACTGTTTTATGCGTCAGGGAAATCAGCGCATCATCCGGGCAAGCCTCGACCACCTCTTTTTCCATAAAATATCGATGCACCCGATCAAGGAATTTTCGAATCCCTGCCACAGAATTCATATTCCATGATTTTCCTTGCTCAAAAGGTCCCATAAACATTTCATAACACCGCAAAGTATCAGCTCCAAATTCTTTGATAACATCATCTGGGTTAACGACGTTCCCCAAAGACTTAGACATTTTTCGTCCATCTTCAGCAGCAATCATTCCTTGGTTTACCAATTTTTTAAACGGTTCTTTCGTAGACACGTATCCCAGATCATATAACACCTTGTGCCAGAACCGTCCATATAAAAGATGTAATACCGCATGTTCAGCGCCTCCTACATACAAGTCTACCGGTCCCCAGTATTGCTCTCTTTCTTTTGAACAAAATTCTTGATCATTACCTGAATCCATAAATCGCAGCCAGTACCAAGAAGAACCCGCCCAATTCGGCATGGTAGACGTTTCTCGGGTGAAATTGAGAGAACCGTTTTCTGAAATCTTTACCGTTCCTTCTGGCGTAATATCTCCCTTCACATTCACCCAATCCTCAACCTTAGCTAAGGGTGATTTACCATCATCTGACGGTTCATAATCTGGTGTTTCTGGAAGAAGCACTGGCAACTCTGAATCATCCAAAGGATAAACCTTTCCATCTTCATCAAAGACTAAAGGAATCGGTTCTCCCCAGTACCGTTGTCGGGTAAATATCCAGTCACGAAGTTTAAAATTCACTTTTCGTTCCCCTTTTTCTTGTTCTTCAAGCCAGTCAATAATTTTCGTAATTCCTTCTTCAACCGTCAGTTCATCTAAGAATTCCGAATTTTTTACTAACCCAGTTCCTGTATAACAAAATTCTTCTTTTAGTTCATCATCATTAGGATAAATCAATTCTCTAGATGTTATAAGCTCAGATTTATTTGAATCTTTGCTAAACTTATAAGTACAAGAAGTATCGCAACCTCCTCCCTCAGGATCAATAACGTGGACTACATCAAGCCCGTGGTTCATTGCAAACTCAAAATCTCTCTCGTCATGAGCTGGAACCGCCATAATAGCACCTGTTCCGTAACTCATAAGCACGTAATCGGCAATCCACACTGGGATTTCTTTTCCGTTAACGGGGTTGATAGCGTAAGCGCCAGTAAAAACTCCCGTTTTATCTTTATTAAGCTCGGTTCGTTCTAGATCAGATTTAGCCGAAACTTCTTTTTGATACGCTGCTACTTCGGCCTTTTGGTCATCAGTTACGATGTCAGAAATCATTGGATGTTCTGGAGACATGACAAAGTAAGTTGCCCCAAACAGTGTATCTGGACGGGTTGTATAAACTCGAACTTTTTCACCTTTGATTTCAAAATCAACCTCCGCTCCTTCACTTCTACCAATCCAATTAGATTGCATGGCTCTAATTTTTTCTGGCCATTCTGGCAGATCGTCTAGATCATCCAATAATCTCTGAGCATAATCGGTAATCCGAAACATCCACTGTTTTAAGTAGCGTTTTTCTACCAGAGTCCCACATCTCTCGTGCCGCCCATCTACTACTTCTTCATTGGCGACCACAATTTTACATTCTGGACACCAATTCATTGGCATCTCTTTTTCATAGGCAAGCCCTTTGTGATAGAGTTGCAAAAATATCCACTGGGACCATTTGAAATACTTTGGATCAGTCGTTGAAAAACATCGATCCCAATCATAACTAAACCCAAGTTCTTGAATTTGTCTTTTAAAGTTGGCTTCATTTTCCGCCGTAGAAATACTCGGATGAACACCGGTTTTAATCGCATAGTTTTCAGCCGGAAGTCCAAAGGCATCCCATCCCATTGGATGAAGCACATTTTTCCCTTCCATTCGTTTCTTACGACTAATGATATCAGTCGCAGTATATCCCAGAGGATGCCCTACATGCAGTCCTGCTCCTGACGGATAAGGAAACATATCCAGAGCATAGTATTTTTCTTTGCTTGGATCTTCTGTGGCTTTAAAGGTTTTGTTTTCAACCCAAAATTTTTGCCATTTTTGTTCGATCTGTAAATGATTGTATTCCATAGCCAAAAGATTTTAGTTTTTAGCCTTAAAAAGGCAATTTTCATAAATAGTTTATAACCTCTTAAGGAGTTGTCAAAAATACGAAAAAATGTTAATATATAATGAATTATACAAAAATGAAACAAAACGCCTCAAAAAAATCTCCAGAAGAAAGTCCTCAAATAAATGATATTTTATCCGCTCAAACTCAATTATTATCAGTTGTAAAAGAGTTTATGTCCATCTCTGAGCAAATCACAGAAACTGAAGACTGGCTAAACGGTGCTCCCGAAATAGAAGACACCGATGAAGGCAATATTCTTTACATAAATGGAGATCCAAGAAAATCCCCGATTAACACAAAAACACTCTCACGATTTAGAGAAACAATAGAGGCTTTTATTCGTGTTTTAGAAAATTATCAAATCATCGCAAATGATGAAGAAGAAAAACTGGTTATGCTCAATCCAGAAGATTTTTTTAGCCAGGTTCAAAGTCTTGTAGATGAAGCTAATAGTTTTGCCGAAAAGATCGACCAATACCTGAGCCAAAGAGAAAATCGAAAATCTTCAATTGGATCATGGCAATTAAATAGGCAGGCCACGAGAGACGCCAAGAGCACCACCGAGGACTTACAAATAACTCAACGAGATTTTGAGTTAGCGATGAAAAGTATTCAACAAGCCAATGATAACTATGAAAAACTCAGTCGACGAACCACCGATAAACGAAGTTTTTCCCAAATCGTTGAAGACACGGCTCGAAAAATAGACAAAAAAATAGGAACTCCCGTTAGATGGGGAACACGACTTGTATTAGCCGCTACAGCTGCTTATGGATTTAGCACGCTTTATAGAGCTGAAGAAGCCACAAAAGCTCAACTAGCTTCTGAAATTGTTCGGTATGATCCTGATACTTTTGAAGCAGAACTCAAAGATAGTGAGATTATTAAAGCAGAAGTTGAATTTGATCTAAAAGTAGCCCAAACCAGAAAGTACGAAGCCAATACCTACTTTGACACCGTAAGAAATCGAAGAGACGTGCTTAACCAAGTGTGGGAACTCTGGCAAGAAGGAGAAGTTCATCCTTCAATCAGAAGGGTGGTCAGCATCGAAAGCTCATTTAAACCTAGCGCCGAATCAGGCGTTGGAGCACAGGGGCTCGCTCAAATTATGCCAGATCGAAGAAGTCCTATTGGAGGAGATTTAAAAGTTACAAGATACGTTATGGAAAATTATCCAGAAATTTTTCCAACAGATGTTTCAGATTCTGATTATCAATCAGCCCTCAAAAGAAGAGACGGAAATCAAATGTATAGAATTCTGCTTAATTGGTACAAAAATCCCAAAACTTATAAATCTCAGCTGGATATTCTTTCTCAAAGATTTTCAAATTTCCTCGGAAATGCTGAAAACTGGGAAACCAATATTCGAATTGGAAGTGAATACCTATACGGACTAAATGCTCAATATGTAACTTTTCTAAGAAATTTGAGCGAAAAATATCCGAATCTAGAAATTGATACCAGTGCTAGTGCCATTCATGGACTTTCCGAAATGTCTTATAATGGAGGTTATACAGGCGTAACAAGAGCCATAGAAAAAATGGCGGCCAAAGGAATACCTATAACGGTTGCTACCGTCAGCATCCATGGTCCAAAATATGGTCTAAGGAATGAAACTGCAAAATATGCCCAAAGAGCAGAAGCGTGGGCTTTATTCTATCCTCAACACCCAGATCAACGATTTGAAACGATCTATGCTGACCTGTCTGAACTGGATAAACCAAGCCCAGCCGATATTAGATACGCAAATCTGCTGAAAGAAAATATTCATGCGACCATCATTCAAGACTGGGAAACATACGGACAACCGGTTTGGGAGCTATTCAATACCACATCGGCAAATGTCTCATTTGCCATCAATGGAGCACCTCTCCTGTCCGATCAACCAGAAGAAAGAGAAACTTCCACATACACACAAGAATACACAACTCCCGAAGGAGGAAGCGTCTACGGTGCTGTAAACGCCCTGGGGTTAATAAATCAAATAGACCCAGAAATTATTGCAAAAACAATTGATAGTTCTGGAAAAGCCCTTCAACCAGGAGATAAATTTGCTGTCATACAAGATAGAAAATTAATCCTCATCAGAAAAGGCTCTGATCAAACTCTGGAATTAGCAACGCTTTCTTATAAAGATATAGACGCAATCATCAAAGACGTGCTCGCTGAAAATTAACTAGAAGACTTTTGGATTCCACAAAAGGACACAAACACTGGCCAAAATAATTGCCGCAGCAATATATTGAACCAGGCTGATTTTCTCATCGAATAGAAATCTCCCTACCAACAAACTCAACGTAATGGCCACTGGAGGCATGACTAAAAGTGCCATGGTTAGAGAATCTTCTCGAATAGCATAAAAAACAAATACCCCTCCAAGCGAATAAAGAATCAGCCCCACAGCAAAATACCACCATTTATCGGTTAATGCCCAATACTTGCCCAAAGTATCTCCTACAACATAAAGAATCCCCGCAAGAGCCGAATAAAGTAAAAACATATCAACGAATTACTTCTGCCATAGATCGCATCTGGTCTCTAAATTGAATAGGACCATTAAACTCAAATACTGAACTTTCGTCACGCTTTTTAATCACCGTCACCTGACCAGCTACTGCAATTTCGTCAATCTCTTCAGGTGGTTTTTCCTTGTTGATAATTCGCATCCAAAATTTCACATCATCACGAGAATTTAACGGTTCATCAGCAAATCCCATCTCAGTCACATTCGCATATCCTGGGCCATAGTGCCGATACCAAAGACCAAAGGGAACCGATAGAGAGAAGTTATAAGTTTTATTCTCATAGTAAAAGGCTCTCTCATCGATCAGGTTCGTATACTCCCCCGTTTCAATAATCGTTTCAGCAGGTTCTTCTACTACGGCTACCTCTTTAACTTCAGTTTCTATAGGTTCTTCTGTTTTTTGTTTTTCACTCGTTTCACCATCTTTACCAAGCAACTTGTCTAAAAATGAAACTTCAGCTTCTTCTGTTTCTTCAACCACTTCTTCTATGGCTTCTGCTGCAGCTTCTTCTTCAGCCAACTTAGCGGCTTCCGCTTCAGCCAAAGCTTTTTGTTCGTCAGCAATTACTTTTTGTACTTGTTCTTCACCTTCTACAAAAGAATTAAGCACATCCAAGAACTGCTTCTTAGTATCAAAATCATCAAAGTTATGATTAATCTCAAAAACATATTTTTTATTTCCTAGATTTGAAAAGAGGGTTACCACTTCCTTCTCTTTTCCACTGGTTTCATTATCTACTTCTTTGATTCCAGCAAAACCATTCATCAAAATATTTGGTTTAATCTGAATCGCTTCTGGAGAATAGTCTTCAACTTTTAAAGTAAAGAAAACTCGTCGACTTGGATCATTCTTATTCACAAAATAAGCTACGCCATCAGGAGATAAAGTCGATTCCCATTCTCCTGGATGCTGAAAAGTAAATTTCTTGGTAGTAAATCGAACGATAGGGTTCTTTTCTCCCGTTTCTTCCTCTGCAATATCGGTTACACGAATCGCCTCAACCCAAAAAATCTGTCTCATTTTTTCATTTCTCCAAACCCCATCAAGTTCAACTTCTCGGTTTTCAAATTCAGAAAGCTGAACAATATCAGAGGTGAGATAAGCGACTAACTTTCCCTCTTTTTCCAAACGATGAGTTGCTCGGGTAGAAACCGATACAGAAAATGGAAACAATCGACCATCAATCACCTCTAAAGGTTCTTCAGGCAGACGCTCAAAAGGATCTTCTTGTTCTGGAAACACACAAGCGGTCAACAAAACACCAAAAGTAAGTAACGCGCCAAAAAATCGGGAGAATCGTTTTTGCATCTATACAATCAAAATTATGGTAAATCTATAAAAAAAATCAACAACTAAAACTAACGTTTAGATTTCTTTTTTATGACTCTTTTTGTTTCAGATCGTACAATTTCGACTTCTTCCCCTACTTCAGAAATCTGTTGAGTAAACCACAAACTCATCGCTCCGAGCAAAAAACAAGCAATAAATACTGCCGTTGTGTTCGTACAATAATAAAAGGCTAGAACTCCAAGTGCAAAAGCGAGTAAATAGATTCCCTGATCTAAAAAAAGTCTCGCATGAGAACGTTCTAGAGTGTTTTTTTCATTTATCCATTTATAGAACTGCATATCATACGGAACTTTGATCGTTTGATCATTAATCTTATTAACACTATCGATAATCCCTAAAGTAACGGGTTCCCACCAAACTCCTCGCACAAAATTGAGTAACATAGATCGGTAAGCCCCTCGACGAATAGCCACATTAACCTTTCCAGCACCCTTCTTGTCCATTTGTTTCCCCATCCAATAAGCAATTCCCATCGCTACACCTGAAGAAAGCCCTGCTAGAAGACCAATTTTAGAAATATCACTAACCGCCACTACCAAGAAAATTGGCCAGATAAGGTAAATTACCGCATCAAAAAAAACTCTTCCAAACTCAGCATAAGCCAAAGGTTTTGGAATAACGGTTCTAGTATCATGAATAAATTCACTAATGGTATAAGGAAACTTAAATTTCTCATCAGGAGTCAGCAATAATACACATCCAGAAATTCCAAAGAAAAATAGTCCAGCATAAGTAGTCCAAACAAACCCAGCCCAAGCGGTAATAAATCCCCCAATAATAGGAGCTAAAACCGTAGAAGCCATAATTGCAATCTGAAGCAAAGCCAAAGATTTCCCTCTATTTTGCTTATTTAAATGATGCGAGAGAAAAATATCATAAGACAACAAAGACATTCCTCCACAGTATCCTCGAATAAAAAACAAAGGAATCATATAAAGCATAGATTGCCAAAAATCGATTACAAGCACATATGGCAACGCTAACCAAAACACAAAAAGCCCCAAAGGACGAGCCGCAATAGAGTGTTTTAATCCAAGTCTTTGAATAGCCGCCCCCACAAAAGGAGCCATAGCAAAAAACATAAATTGCCCCAAACAAAAATAAAAACATATCTGCCAAAGATCATAATTAAGATTCACATACATATGGTATGCGAGCGACAAAACCACTAAGTTCCTTCCAAGATAGAAAAATAGTTGATAGAAGCCCACCTCTGCCATCTCTTTATCAAATTTTAGATGAAACAGGTGATGAAAATCGGCATTGATAGCTTTTTGTGGCATAACTTAAACTGAGGCAAAAAACACAAAATAAACTCCAATGTAACTCATCACAACGAAGCTCAATACTAGAAGTAAAATATCTCTCTTAAAAACAAGAAAACTAAATTGAAATAAAGCGCCTAAAAATTTCATGAGCGTTGTACGGCTAAAAAAATCATTTAGGTTTTTAATCACAAAAAACAAAACTGAATCAAGGAAAATCATTCCCTTGTTAAGTAGTGAAAAGGTCACACTTTTCATACACACCTTTGTTAATTTTGTGATATATTTTCGTGATATCTTTTTTAGAAATTTATTTAATCGATGCTGATATTGAGCATATAAATCCAACTCATATCGCATACAAACCGAAATCCACTGATTAACTATCATTTTTTAGCAATTAAATAAGAAGACTTCCCCGCAATAAAGCGAAGTTTATCTTTACGAGCATTTTCTAAAGCGAGAGCTTGCTCCTCTAGGGCAAAATAATTTTGTTTCTGATCTAAAACGACATTCAATTCCTCTCGGGTAGCAGGCCCAACATTTCCAGCTCCAGCATGATACTGACTCACAACAATTCCATGTTTTACTTGAAATTCAATAAGCGCTGATTCTGTTAATTTCCCAAAATATCCTGTTGGCTTATGGTCTAAAAGCTCCTCTTGAATAAGCACTTCTTGAAGTCTCCAAACAGCAGCACTTCGTTTTCCTCGAGAGAAATTTTCATCAAAACTAAATTTCCCCCATCTCTCCAAAGCTCGAGCCTGTACTTCAAAATCATAAATTACTTTACTAAGTGCTTCTCTGGTCTGAGGTCCAAACCTTCCAGCACCAGCACTATTTTGATTCTCAATAACTAAGTTCTTTAGTTGGAAATCTAGAACCGCTGATTGAAGTGATTCATCAAATATGCCTGTAATTTCTCCATTATAAAGACCTAAAGAGTAGAGGTCCTCTTGTAAAACTTTCACCGCTTCCCCTTTATCTCCCCTAGCTAAATTATCCGCATATTCACGAATACTGGGAAGATCTAAAAGCTTAGCAATCGGAGCGGCGGCTTTAAAATTAACCCCTAAAACTACATCATCTCGACTAGAAGAGTAGATAGTCCCTTCCGTATGGTAGACCCCTAATTGCAAAGCACGAGACAAACCTTCTTCACCATAACCAAGCCATAAATCTAGACGATCATGCTTCGCTAGGTTTCGTTCTCCTTTTTCTACAATAGCACCACCTCGATCATGAACTGCTCCACAACCAAAATTTGGCAAACAAACTTTAGTTCCAAAAGCATACGTTGAAGGTGCGGCAATCATTCCTGGGAATACAGGCGTCCCATCTGCACCAGCTTTTCCCTGCCCATTCAAATGAACATCTCCTTCATAACTTCCGGTAACATAAAAAGCCTGGTTTGGTAATGGTGAATAATACCCCGTAACGGTAAACATTCGCTTCTCTCCTCCCGCTGGTGCAGCCTGCAACGCTACCACTGAAGGAATTAAACAATACAACAACACCCAAAACTTCTTCATAAAAATTTAATAAATCCGACCATTATAGGAAAAATCGACCATTTTGGCAATCCCATACCACTTGGCAAAAGCTAATATCATTTTTTATTAGCATTCTCTATCAAAGGGATATTTGAACAGATTTATTTTTTTTGTACAAAAAATTTGACCAAATAAGAACAAAATTTATATTCAAGATTGATGTTTATGAAGGCCAAATTATTAACTTTATTTTTTGCACTCCCCCTAACACTTACATCAACCACGCACGCCTTCAACGATTTAGGAGCTAGTGACCCTCACTACAGCTTTTTAAAGCACTTAGATGATGTAAATGTTATGAATGCTTATGCCGATGGGAATTTTTATCCAGAAAGCATTGTTAATAGAGCCGAAGCACTAACCATCGCCCTTAGAGCTGGTGGAATTGTCATCCCACAAGATTTTGGTGGTGACACTTATTATGAAGATGTAGACCCAAATCAATGGTATGCCCCCGTTGTCGCAAGAGCCGTTGATACAGGGATCCTTCGATCAAATGGTCAATTTTTTCGCCCAGAAGAAGCCATCACCAAATCCGAATTCTTGGCTTTTCTCTTCCGAGCTACCGTCGTAGACTTAAAACCCTATTTAGCGAGTCGAAACATCGCTTCAGATATTCCTAACGAAAGTTGGATGACTCCTTATTTTGCTTATGCAAAAAGGTTTCAAATTGCAGAACTCCCATCAGATAATCTTTATCGCCCCAAAAAAGCCCTCTCTAGACGAGAAGTTGGCCTCCTTTCATACCGACAGCTCAGACTATTCCATGGAGGGAGCCAAACCCAAATGGTAGTAGAACTACAAGCATCTATTAAACAATTTCTAAGCTTAGTAGCTGAAGGAAAGACTGAGGAAGCTGAATTTCATGTACACCACATCATGAAACTCAATGACAAAATTATGCGAACCAAAAATAATCAAGATGCCGTTGCCGCTCTGTCAATTTCACGGTCAATGGAACATTTGAGTAATAGTTTGAGAAAGTTCCGATACGGAAACAACCTTGCCGCAATCGAAAGTCTACATTTAGCGCTTAAACAAGCTCAAAGGGCTGAAGAAAAATCTACTGCCATGGCCCCATTTGCAAAAGAACTATCACAACTTATTGGTGAAACTCTTATCAGTTTTGTTGAGCCAGACTTTAAACAATTCGCTGAAAACTAAATTTGACAAGTTTTCAATTCACAATAGGATAGCTCTCGAAATGACATATACTGTTTCTGTTCCCGCACCTCGTCGCCCGCTTAAATAGCGAGTGATTTTTGGTGTATAAACAGGCATAGTCAAAATTCAATCACTCGCTAAATAGACCTAGCGGGTATTTTTTTATGCAAATTTAAACAATGGAATCAAAAAAAGAATTAGTCGTCATCAAACTTGGCTCAGAACAAATTCATAATTCAGAAGTTAGAGAAGCTATATTAGCCACTCTCAAAGAGGTTACTGAAAAAGTAAATCTAGTAATCATCGCCTCTGGATCAGTTGCTGAAGGTATGAATGGATTTGATAAATTCGTCTCATGGAGAAAAGACTACAATAATGATACCCCAATTCCACAATCGGTAAAACAAGTCGCTTCAAACATGGGAAATAAAAAAGTACTTGGTTACTTTCAGAAAATTTTTGGAGAAGAAACCGTTGACCACATCACCCTCTCTCATTCTCAGCTCAAGCAACACAGAGGACAGGAAGCTTTTAAGACGGCTATCGGTCAATATCACGACCTAAATATCGTCCCGGTTATTAACGAAACTGACGTAGTGGCTACCTCGGAACTTACTTGGGGCGATAATGATCAATTAGCCGCTCATGTAGCCAGCATTTTAAAAGCGACAAAAGTTTGTTATATGACCGGGGAAAACGGTCTCAGAAGCAATGAAAACAATAAAAACAAGCGACGCACATTCGGAAGAGTGAGTATTAACCACCTACTCGGTTTTGATACGCTAGAAGAATTAAACAAAATGGTTGATGCTTATACCTGGAGCAGCGAGAAGCAAACCACCACTGGTGGCATAATCTCCAAAGTTATTGCTGGTATTAGAGCCAAACATAATGGAGTTGACCCTTATATTATTGGTGGAACTAAACCTGAAGGTATAAAAGAAGTATTGGGTATTCACCAAACCAATGGGAAAAGAGATTGGACAAGAATCACTGGTCAGCCACTTACAGAAAAACAACTAGAACTACTTGAGGCCTTTATTCAAGAAAGAAAATTAAAAGTTCCTGAATGGGATTATGCTAATGCTGCTTAACCATGAACTACCCAAAACTTTATCTTCATTCTCGTCGCCGCCGTTATCGTTGGAAGTGATCTAAAAAAATGAACAAATATTTTATTCAAAAATATCACTTCCCTACTTTAGGACAGTGATATTTTTTTATCTATTTATTAACTATGGAATTTATTCACCCAGATCAAATACTCGCCGAAGAAATGATTTCGGCCATGAATTCTCATGTAGAAAAGGGCACCATGCTTGCTCAAAATGTTGAAGACATTCTACAAAGTTTTGAGTCTTGGTTTGTGGGAATAAATCAGCAAGGACAGCTGGCTGGATTCTTTTGTTTTAGAAGACCCCCATGCCAGCAATATGCTGAACTCGGTTCTGTACTTTCATTAGAAAACGGTGTCGGAAAAGCATTAATCCAAAAATTTGAAGCCGAAAGATCCAAAGAAGGCCAACCTTATGGCTGTGCAATTACCAAAAATAGAGCTGAATTTTTTGCGCTTCAAACTCAGGGAAAAATCTCAATCATCTTCCCTGAATGGTACAAAAAATCAAAAGACGATAAGTATTTCGTCTCTTGGCCCAAGTAATAACTAATAAAAGTAAATTATGGAAATTCCTCATTACATAAAAGATGGCGATCTAGACACTCAAGTCACCTGGTTAGCGGAAAACTTTCATCACCACACCTGGAACAGCCGAGATAACCAACCATTTCACTTAGCTGAATTTTTTGCTCAAGATGATAGTGGAGAATGGATAAATTTGAGCGTTCTCAACAGTGGAGACAAATTCGTTAAAGCCGTTATTTCGGCCATTACTCAAAAACAAAATAAAACATAAAGAACCTGTCTAAATCTCTGGCAAAACTCAAACTTATATAATACAAGTTTCGTCCAGAGTCTGGTCAATAGCAGATTCTGGACAAGCCAGAAATTAAAAATGAACCTTAATTATCTAAAAAAACTTATTAACTAAATTTATTATGAAATCTACTACTACTTATCTCAAAACGGCTTCACATGAAGCCGAAAAAGGATCATTCGATACCTGCCTTCTCCTCTATTCTGGAGGACTCGACACATCTACGATGCTAAAATGGATTCAAGATGAATATCAGTGTGATGTTATTGCTCTTACCATAGATCTTGGACAAACGGCCGATAACCTTGAAGCTATAAAACAAAAAGCACTATCACTTGGAGCTAAAGAAGCTATCGTCTATGACGCCAAAGAAGAATTTGCTGATATTCTACTCAGCGAAGCGATCAAAGCTAATGCTGACTATCAGGGCGGGTACGCACTATCAACCCCCTTAGGAAGAGTTATGATTGCTAAAGTAGCCGTCAAACTAGCCGAACAAAATAATTGTTCAGTAATTGCTCATGGATGCACAGGAAAAGGAAACGATCAAGTAAGATTTGAAGGCTATATAACAACGCTTAATCCAAAGCTGAAAACCATAGCTCCTGTAAGAGAATGGAGCATGGGGAGAGACGAACAAATCGAGTTTTGTAAGTCACACAACATCCCTGTAAAACAATCTAATGATAAACCCTATTCTTATGACGAGAATATGTGGGGAAACACGGGAGAAGGAGGAGAAATTGAAAACCCAGAACTCGAACCAAAGTTTGAAAACATTATTCAGTGGTGCAACACACCAGAAGAAGCTCCAGAAAAGTCAGAATATCTAGAAATAGAATTTGAAAAAGGAATCCCTATCGCTCTAAACGGGAAAAAAGATAAACTCATGAACCTCATTGCGCAGTGTAATAATATTGGAGCAAAACATGGCATAGGAATCTTTCCTCTCATCGAAGATAGATTTGTCGGGTTAAAAGTCAGAGGCGTTTACGAAAATCCTGGAGCAACCATCTTGATTGAAGCTCATAAAAAACTTGAAAAGCTCGTCTCTACAAGAGAGGAAAACGAATTAAAAGTTTTTATGGATACCAAATGGGCTTATCTGTGTTACGCAGCCAAATGGTATGATCCTGTGATGTACCACATTCATGCCTTCCAAAACAGCATGAATAAAAAAGTAACGGGAACCGTAAAAGTAAAATGCTACAAAGGACAAGTAACCATCCTTTCACTAAGCTCTCCTCACTCTTTATTCAACGAAAACCTAGCCACATTTAATAAATCGACAGATTTTAATCAAAATGCCGCAGCAGGATTCATTGAACTCTGGAATCTTCCACAAAAAACAGCCTTTGGAATGTATGATTGGGAGAACGAATTCAATAAAAATTAAAACTATAAATCATGAAACTCTGGCAAACCGACTCCAACCATCATTCCAACCTAACTCAACTCATCGAAGATTTTACGGTAGGAAATGACTATATTCTTGATTCAGAATTAATTCCCTATGACATTCAAGCTTCAATCGCTCACGCGGAAGGGCTTCAAAAAATTGGGATTTTAAATCCTAACGAATTGAAAAAGATTAAAACTGTATTACTCGAAATCTTAGAACTACATCAAAACCAAAAATTTGAAATTCAAAAATCACAAGAAGATGGTCATACCGCTATTGAAGAATATCTCGTTAAAGAGCTGGGAGAAATAGGTAAAAAAATTCATACTGGAAGATCTAGAAATGACCAAGTCCTAGTCTCCACAAGACTTTGGCAAAGAGAAAATATTGATCAAATTATTTATTCAACAAAAAATTTAGCTCAACTATTTTTAAACTTTTCTAATAAATACGAATTCATGCCCATGCCTGGATTTACTCATACCCAAGTAGCCATGCCTTCAAGTGCTGGAATGTGGGCTGGAAGTTTTGCAGAAATGTCCATTCTCAATCTTCAAGAACTAATAAATTTTAGAAATAATTTTAACCTTTGCCCCTTGGGTTCGGCGGCTGGATTCGGAGTTGATTTCGATCTTCCAAGAGAAGAAACCGCAAGAAAGCTAGGGTTTGATGACTGTCTAACTATCAGCCTCACTTCACAAAATACCAGAGGAAAAATTGAAGCTGATCTAGTCAGCCACCTCAGTAACCTCAGCTCAACACTCGCACTCTTCGCCAATGATCTTGTTTTGTACACAAGTTCTCAATTCCAGTTTTTCACCGTTAAGGATGAGCTTACTACAGGGTCCTCCATCATGCCACAAAAGAAAAATCTAGATCCAGCCGAACTTCTAAGGGCTTCACACGCTAAAATCTTGGGTTATGAAAGCACATTAAAACATCTTACTACAAATTTAATTTCGGGGTATCACAGAGATTTACAGCTTTCAAAAGAACCAACTATGGAAAGTATTAAAACTGTCCAAAACATGCTCCAAATTAGCCAAGCGCTAATCGACAACATCACTCCAAATGAATCGAGACTCATAGAAGCCTTTGACCCAACAATCTTTGCCGCAGATAAGGCCAATAATCTTGTCGCACAAGGGATGCCTTTTAGAGAAGCCTATCTAAAGGTAAAAGAAGAATTAGAAGAACTTAAAACAGAACCAGTGACCAAAGAAGAAATTTTTAAAAACCTAAAATCAAAAACACACTTAGGAGCTACGGGAAATCTCGGACTTGAAAAACTCAGAAACAAGCTTAACCAACTATAACATGTCAACTCTCTCTCTAGTTCTCACCATCGCCATCATCGATTTTTTATCAATTATTACCCCAGGACAAGACTTTGCTATTGTCACAAGAAACACTCTAAAATATTCTATTCATATAGGTTATTTTACCGTTTTAGGAATTGGATTTATTACCTTCTTACACTGTCTTCTCGCGATGACAGGCCTAAGTATCATCATCAGCCAAAATCCAAACCTCTTAGCAGGAATAAAAACTATTGGAGCCCTCTATCTCATATATCTTGGAGGAAGTTTTTTTCGAAATGCTAAAAATCTTAAATCTCAAAAAAGTAAAAAAACAAAAAAAATGATTCATCCCAAAAAAGCATTCCAAATGGGGGCTATTGCTAATCTTTTTAATATAGAACCGATTATGGCATTTGTAAGTATTTTTGCTATTGTTCTTCCTCCAACAACACCTTTAAATATAAAGATAATCATCTGTATTTTACTTCCACTAAATACAATGATTTACTTAGCTTTTATAACCAAAATATTTAGCGTTCAGCAAGTACAAATATTCCTTCAAAATCGGATGAAATGCCTTGAGCAAGTCATTGGTATTATGCTTATTTTCTTTGGCTCAAAAACTTTAGTAGAAACCAAAAAGTAAGACTATACTCCTTATAAAATGACTCGATACAAATCCCCTAACTCCAATTTTCATCATCTCTTCCACCTACACATGGATGCAGAGCTATTGGAATTAGGACTATTCCAACTATTCAGAAATTTGGGAAAAAGCATGCTTTCATTGGCACTTCCCTTTTACCTTTATACAAGTCTAAACTATGAGATCTGGCAGATTTGTACATTCTACCTTGTGTGGCAAACTCTATTTGCGGTAGTCCATCCTTTTGTCGGTTGGTTTATTCAACATCTCGGACTGAAACACTCCATGGCCATTATGACAATAACTTCGTCTATTTTTTGGCTATCGATTCCAATTATTATGACTGGAAATTTCAATCAAGACCTTATACATATGGTCCCCTTTTTAGCGGCACGAGCCTTTGGAATGGTTTTATTTGAGATTTCATACGATATATTTCTCACTCATCATCTTAACCGTGAACGATCCGGAAAAATTATCGCTTATCTTCAGATTGCTATTCTTATGGCCGCACTACTAGCTCCAATCGTCGGAGCCTTTCTAACTACCCAATATGGAATTTCCATTGCTTCTTATGCTGCCGTCGGATTCTTCCTTTGTGGGGGAATTGTCTTAATGTTTACGCCAGACGAAAAAATAAAAGTACCCTATACCCCAAAAAAGCTTGCGGTTGATACTATTAAAAACACTCCCAAAGCCCTCTACACTTCCCAGGCTGCATGGGTATTTCAGGATGCAGTACTCTGGATTATTTGGCCATTATTTCTTGTTCTAGTTGTAAAAAATCTGCTCTCAATGAGCATTTTAATTGGAGTTTCATCATTACTATCGATGATAATTGCCTATTCCATTGGGAAAAAAATTGACCAAAAACAGAAATCCACAAAATCACTCCTAAAAAAAGGAGCTTTAAGAGGGAGTCTCATCAACCTCTGCCGAGCAGCTTCCTTTTTTCCTCTAGCGGTTCTGTCTATAGATTTCTTCTACAAAGTAAACTGGCAGTCTATTGGTGTTCCTCACGATAATGAAATCTATAAATGGCTTCACGAAAAAGACACCTACGAAAGATCTCATATTCGATGGTGGATTATTGAAACCGCCTATATTATCCCTTTTTTCATCTTTATTCCGCTGTTTTATATTTTCCCAGAAGGTCCACAATGGCTCTTTATCACACTTTTTCTAATGGCAGGGCTTTCTCTTTTGGGAGTCTCTCAGGTAACAAAGTTGAATTCAAAGTAAATTGATTTTCACTTAAAAAAACGAATAATTTCCTCCGATGCAGAAGCAAGTACAACAATTTCTCGAAAAAAACTGGAACAAAGATTCCGCACAAAAGATCCAATTCTCAGCCGTTCCAAAAGGGCAGTCTGGAGATTTAGCGATGCAATTCTTTGCTCTTACAAAAAAACTGAAAAAATCTCCTGTTGAAATTGCTCAGGAAGTAGAAAAAATATTAGAAAACTTTGAACTCGTAGAAAAAACTGAAATTGCTGGTCCCTACCTAAATCTATATTTCAGTAATGAAGCTTTTTTTAGTGCCGTAACAAATGTTTCGCTAAGAAGTAAATTACTGAAAAATCAGGAAATTGTTATTGAGTTTTCTGGACCAAATACCAATAAACCTCTGCACCTTGGACATATGAGAAATCATGCCCTAGGCCTTTCTGTTTCAAATCTACTGGAAGCGGCTGGGGCAAAAGTTCACCGAGTGAATATTATTAATGACCGAGGGGTACATATCTGTAAATCCATACTCGCCTATCAACAATTTGGGAATGGAGAAACTCCAGAAGACACGGGAGAAAAAAGTGATGCGCTTGTTGGGCGTTACTATGTAAAATTTGATCAAGAATCAAAAAACAACGAAGAACTTAATACTGAAGTACAAACCATGCTCCAAAAATGGGAGGCCGGAGATATTGAGGTTCGAGAAACCTGGAAAAAAATGAACGATTGGACTTTGGATGGACACCAAAAAACCTATGACAGGCAAGGTATAAAATTCGAGAAAAGTTATAAAGAATCTGATTATTATTTAGAAGGAAAAAATATTGCCCAAGAAGGTCTCAAAAGAGGTGTTTTTGAAACTCGAGATGATGGAGCTATTGTCATAAATTTTGAAGACGAACAACTTGGCCAAAAGGTAATTCTTCGATCTGATGGAACTTCTGTCTATCTAACTCAAGATTTGGCTGTCGCCGTAAATCGAGACAAAGATTTCAATCACCCAGATAGTCTCATCTACACAACTGCCAGTGAACAAAACTATCATTTCCAAGTCTTATTTGAGTGTCTGGACAGACTTGGCATTATGGAAGCTAATAAATGCTATCATCTAAATTACGGTCTCGTAAACCTTCCCGATGGACGAATGAAATCCCGAGAAGGAACCGTCGTTGATGCGGATAATTTGATGGATGAACTTCATGAATTAGTCAGGAAAAAAATCCAAGAAACAAAACCAGAATTTGCTGAAAATACTATTCATGAAATAGCTGAAAAAGTTCAAAATGCTGCCTGGAAGTTTTTCCTACTCAGAACTTCTCCCAATAAAGATATTACTTTTGATGCCGAAAAATCTATCGACTTTCACGGAGCTACTGGACCGTATCTACAGTATGCAGGTGTTCGAATTAAATCTATCCTAGAAAAAGCTAATAACATAGAACAAACCGTTGATTTTAATGTCCTAGGAGAAGCAGAAAAACCACTGGGAGTAAAAATCATGGAATGGCCAGAAATTTTAAATAAGGCTGTTAACACAAAAAACCCAACCTACATTGTCACCTACCTACTAGAACTCGCTCAAACTTGGTCGAGTTTTTATGCCGACAACTCCGTACTTAATGCTGATACTGTAAAGCTAAGAAATGCAAGAATTATCCTCGCTTCAAAAGTACTAGACGTACTCGAAACAGGACTCAAAATCCTCGGGATAGAGATTCCAGCAAAGATGTAATTACAATAAAAACTTAGGGTCTCTTAATCCCTCTATTTTTTGAACCAATGGAAGATCATCTATCGAAATTTTCCCAACATAAAGATCGGTAATATCTCCATCTTTAGCTAAAAATCGATCAATGTCTCGAGCTCCCATAAAATAGATTGCGTCTTTCGTGAAAGCTCCCCTCACACTAGAATCCTCAAACCCTCTTTTGGCTTTAAGACAAAGTTTCCACGCCAAGTCATCAGGCATATCAAAAGTCCCTTTCAAGTAGTGAAAGAGGTCCTGAAATCCCATTCGCTGAGCCACGTATAAAGCGACAATTTGGTAAGCAGGGGTTAAGAATTTATCTCCTAAATCTAATCCTAATTGATTTTGATTCCAAACCGCTAAACCTTCTTCTGTCCGAAGATATCCAGCCGTTCCTCGCTCCAAAATCCTTAATGGCTGTAATTTCCCATTTTCATATCTAAATACATGCGTTCCAATTTCATGAACCAGCAGAGCTTTTAAACGATTTCTTCTAAATTTAGCACCTTTCTTTAAAAGAATGGCATCACGTTTTGTTACCTGAATATCGGCTACTGAATCATCTACGAGCTTAATCTGCCAATGCCCAAGGTTGTGGGACTTTAGGAAATCTTTCAAAATCTCTGTTGTTTTCCGAGTGTCCAATTCCTCGCTTTCATCAGGTTGAACCTTCCCTTCATGAGACTTGAGGAATTTCAAAGCCTCCTGATACAAATGTCTTGTCACTCGACCAAATACTTTCTCACTAAAACCAGAAAAATCATCTGTACTTCGAGCTTCAAGCATCGCAAGCTTAAAATCAAGTTCTTCTATTTTCTTTTTATAGAGTGGATAAAGCGCATGATTTACCTCTGGAAGTTTTTTAAGATCATGACGCATCAAAGAGAAATCTAAATCCAAATCTTTATAATAGAAACGAGGTGAAAATTCTGGATTACTCAAAAAGACAGCCTTCTGCTCCGAAATATTTCGCGGATTAATATAAGATAAAAGCTTAATCTGAGAATCCATCTCAGCAATCTTATTATCAAGATTTCGCAGCATTCGTTCATCTACAGACTGAGTTGAAACAGCCGCCAAGTTAACCTCTTCAAAAGGTTTATTTGGGTCGATATAAAAATCACTCAAAAATTTTCCAGCCAAGATTAAATCACAATCATCTAGTTTCTTTTTACTTTTTTCAATTGGAAGTTTTAATCGTTTCCCTTCAATCGTAATATCCAAGACTTTTTCATCTGCATCATAGAATTCCTTATTAATAAAATTCTGTTCTTCATTAAGCGCCATACGCGCTACCAAACTCTGTGGTGGATCTGAATTTAAAAGCACATTCTCTTTCATTCCAAGAATTGGCTTAGGAATAAAACTGGCTTCATATACAGATTTTTCTGCAAAGAGAGTCTTAGCAACATCAACTCCTTCTTCAGGAGTTAGGACTTTAAGATCAGCTACTTTATCTAATCTTTTTTGTAATGGAATTTGATTGGCTACCTGGATTTTTAATCCTGGACGAGCATTAACTTCTAATACTTTTACTCCCGTATTGGTCACTACCAAATCAACACCCAAAAAACCTATTTTAGTAACCTGCTGAATTTTGGAAACTGCATACAAAATATCATCCCAGTATGGAATGAGAAATCCTTCTGTACTTTCTCCATTGGGCATTTTGCGGATAAACTTTGATTTTTTAGCTGCTCCAGTAGTCAAACCGGAACCAATATCAATCCCCATTGCGATAGCTCCTAGCTCCATATTAGCTTTCCCATCAGACTCTGCTGTTGGAACTCGAAGCATGGCCATTACAGGCACCATGTTAAAAACAATCACTCGAACATCAGGAAGTCCGATGTTTGTAAGTAATCGAAAATCTGGATGAGGGGCTAATGTTTCTTCAAAAATAACATCATCATGAGTCCCTGAAATAGAGTATTTCCCCTCTAAGATATCAATACACTGCAAGTAAAGAGATTCTTCATCCAATTTTTTACCAGAAACCGTAACCCACTTATTTCCTTTTTTATGAGAAATCACCACAATCCCAGCTCCTGCAAAGCCTCTATTGGGCTTAATTACAAAACTGTCGGGCAAGCTTTCAAAAAAATCATGCGTTAACTGGCGTTGATTTTTTACCACCTGATAAAGCCTCGCCACTCCAACCCCACGAGATTCTAGAAACTGCTTTGTAAAGATTTTATCATCTGCAAATTTTTTATTTGCCGCAGAATTGAACCGCGAAATATAAAGTAAATTTCGCGCATTCATTCCAAGAATATCCGATCGCTTAGTAGAAAAAATCATTATTCTTGGCTATCTTCACGTAATAAACTTCGAAACTTAATATATTCAGAAACTCTCAAACCTGTAAATCGTCCCAACCAAACAGTCCCCATGATTGGTAGAAGAATCAGTTCGGGAATGGCCAAAATATTATCTTTCACCAAATCCCAGTCTACTAAAGCGTAAGCAATTAAAGACACCAAAACAGTTTCAACGGCAGCAATAATCGCGCTCTTAATCCCCTCTGAGGACTGAGAAGACAAAAACTTCTCCGAAATAGTCGACATCATCATCATTGGGAAAATTGCTAACGAAAGGTCTAGCGAAACCCTGAAATATACAGCCAGCCCCAACACAAGGAAAAAGGACAAAGCCAGACAACTTAATAAAAGCGCAACTTTCGGAATATAAAGCAACTCCACACGATTAAACAAAGTTCGAATAAGATAACTCACCAACATTACCATCAAGAACACTATTAATCCGAAATTTAATCCTAAAACCAAAAATGCCAAAGCAAGCATTAATGGAGCAAATACTCCAAATGTAGAAACTCCCACAAATTGCCTAAAGAAAGCAATAACAAAAGTGACAAATGGCACTGAAAGCAAAATATAAATAATAGTCTGAGAAAGTCCTTGAGAAGAAAAGAAACTCAACAAACGACTAAATGGCAACCAAATCGGTACTCGACTTTTTGCATCAACTCTTTGGTATTCAATCGCCCTACTTCCAAGGCTTGGAAGGACTCGGTCTAATTTTTTCTGATTAAAAATAACGCTAATGGCCTCTGGCCTGGTTAACAAAATATATTCTGGTCTAAGAATCTCAAAAACTGGTTGAGTTCTCTTCGCGATACGATCCAGAGAATCTTCAGAAATCTGAACTACCAACTTTTTAGTCAGATCAAAACGCACTTCCGGAGACAACCGCTTCCAAAACTGAGCAAATGATTGAATACCCCGAGAAGAACTAGAATAAAAAATAATCACTTCAGAAGCTTCTAAATCATCAAAGTTTTCTTGGAATTTTTGAATAAAAACATCTTCTGTCGATAGATCACTCGAATCGTTCGGAACCGTAATCTCTTGGAGCCAAATACCTTTTTTTGCCGCTTCTTCTTTAACGGCTGAAATTTGTTCTCCAGAAGAATCCGCAATAAGAGTCGATTGCCGAGTATAAACTAAAACTTGTTTTTTAATAGATTCTTTCTGCTGTCCCTGACGAACATTAAGTCTAATTTCATAATATCCTGGAGCCGTGAAAGTATATTTGACTTTCTCTCCAAACTGAATTCCTTGGTCATCACCAAAATCCCATGAATAACTAGGGTTTCCGTAATTAGATATCGAAATAATTTTGGAACTACTGGCATCAAAGATAGCCTCACTTCCAAAGCTAATATTGTCTGGAGCAATGATAACTGGTTCAATTTGCCCTTCATCTAATTCCTCTACTGAGGCTGGTAACGGCTCCTGGCTTACATCTTCTTCTGGCACGTCCTGGGCAAAAACCAATCCTGCACATAATAAACCGAATAACACAAATGATTTCTTCATCAGGTACATGGTATAAATTTAAAAAACAAACTCAATTAATCACCCCAAGATTCCATCGACTTTATAAAAGAATCGACTTAGAATAAATACAATGAAAGTTGAAATTCATCGTATAGACAAAGACTTGGAGTTACCAAAGTATGAAACCGAAGGAAGTTTTGGGTTTGATTTTCTTGCTCGAGAAAATATAACCATTGCCCCAAAAGAAGTAGGATTCATTCCTAGCAATACTATTATTAAATGCCCAAAAAATTTAGCCTTACTAATTCTCCCTAGAAGTTCTACCTACAGGAAAAAAGGCCTTATGTTTCCTCATTCAATCGGACTTATTGACCAAGATTATTGTGGGCCTGAAGATGAAATTCTTATTCAAGTAATCAACTTTGGCAACGAAGCAATAAATATCGAAAGAGGTGAAAGAGTAGCACAAGGACTTTTCGTCCAAACTCAAAACGTAGAATTTATCGAAGTCGAAAAAGACTTTTTAGGAAAAGACTCTAGAGGTGGATTTGGGTCGACAGGACACTAAAATTAAATTATGACAGATTTAATCACTCTCTTTCAAAAATTTGTGAGAGATCAACAACTAAACGACCAAAAAATCTTATTGATGGTATCTGGTGGAGTTGACTCTATGGTTCTCTTAGACATTGCCTGTCAGGCACTTGATAAAGACCAGATTGTCGTTCTACATATTAATCACAATACACGAAAAGAAGCTCAAGAGGATTTTAAATTTGTACAAAATATTTGTTCAAAAAAAGGAGTCCCTTTTCTTGGAAAAACTCTCAGCAAAAATGACATCAAAAAATCGCCTGAATCGCTCTGGAGAGAACAAAGACGAACGATTTCTACCGAAGTAGCTGAATCTATCGGAGCCACAAAAATTCTCACAGCACATCATGCCACGGACCTGGTCGAAACCATGATTTTTAGGCTTACAAAAGGAGCCGGGCCAAATGGATTATCTCCTTTTGATAAAACTACTAAACCTTTCTGGAATATTCCTAAAACAGAATTATTAAAATATGCTCAAGATCAAAAAATTGATTGGAAAGAAGATGAAAGCAACACCAATACAGGTTTCGAAAGAAATCTCATTCGACATGAAGTTTTACCAGAACTCCGAAAAATCACTCCAAATCTAGAAAAAGTTTTCGTCCGAGAATCTATTATCTTTACGGAAATTCAAGAATTTATTACCCAGGCAACACAAAAAGTCGTAGCCACTCATCCATTACCTCTAAAAGAGTTTTTAGCCCTTCCCTCAATTATCCAGAAAGAGTTTTTACGACAGATTTCTAATTCAACTCCCAGCCATAGTGAAATTGAAGACTGTCTTAGATGGCTGACTAATGAACCCAGCGGGAACTCGGAAAAGAAGCTTGGTCAGAATTATCTCCTGATCCAGAATCATCAAATCCACTGGCAGGTTTAACCGTACTGTTAACCGCCTCTACGATTCTGTCTAACTCAATTTTAACAGGCAAACTATCTTCTGAATAACCAGCCTCTCTCAACTGAACAAGCCTATTTGAGGCATCTTCTATAATCTCTATCCAACTTTTTTCTTCTTCTACCATTTTCTGTTCGTTATACCGAAATAATTATCACACATTTCAAAAGGTATTTAGAATTTTTTTCAACGTACCCCACTTTTTAAAAAAATGAAAAAAATTTGTTTCGGATACTTTACCCACGAAGGGAATTTTTATACTCCCCTAGACTTAGCACAAACACAAGCATCTATCCAAGAAAAGCACCCAGAGATAGAAACCAAACTCATTCCTATTGATGCTGATGTACCACCAAAGGAACTTAAAGAACAAGTATCAAAATTTCTTGAAACTGAAGCAGATACCTATCTCTTCACACTCGACAACATCCTCTGGAGCATGATGTTCTATGCTGGAGCAGCAGAATTGATAGCTAAAAGTATAAAAGATAAAAATCCAAATGCCAAAATCGGATTTCAAAGTTACAAAGTCACAAAGTCTATTGGGAAAAAAATGTTTCGAGATATTCCAGCATTAGATTTTTGTTTACGAGGTGAACCTGAACAACCATTTCTCAACTTTATCAAACAAAGTAGTGCTGAGGGCATTAAAGGATTTATTCATAAAAATTCACAAGGTAAAACTATTATCGAGGAGGAAGCTGAGTTCTTGGAAGACTTAGATTCTCTGCCTTCTCCATATCTCAGCGGGACACTCGATCATTTTTTAGAAAAGTTTCAAAATAAAGAAATGTTCATGGCCACCTCACGAGGATGTCCATTCCAGTGCCATTACTGTATGAGAGGAGTGAGATTCTCAAAAGTAAGAACCTTTTCAATTGAGCGAGTACTTGATGAACTATCCTATTTGGGCAACAAAGATATACAAAGCGTTTTTATGCTCGATGATTGTTTCATTGTGAGCCACAAAAGATTCAAAGAATTTGTAGCTGCCTACGAAGAGCGATTCAAAGATAGCTCTATAAATCTCCCTGTAATACGAATTATGTGTCGACCAGAGTTTCTATCGGATGAGATCATAGACCTATTCCCACACATCAAAGTAAGCTGGGTTCAAATCGGTCTCCAAACCCTCCACCCAGACAGCCAATACCTCATGCAGAGAAATCTAAATAAAGATGATTTTATCCGCATATCTCAACGATTAGAAAAAAATCATATTTTTGTACACCTAGACCTTATTATTGGACTTCCACATGATACTTTAGAGTATTTTAAAAAGACCTTTGACTTCGCTACAGAACTAGAGCCTTACAGCGTACAAATTAAACAACTCTATAATAATCCCAATACACTTTTCGATCTTTTCCCAGAAAAATATGGGCTCAAAACAGAAAAACAAAAACACCTATTGCACGTACCAATGGTTAAAAATTCTGACACCTTTTCAAATGAAGATATCAAGGCTGCTGCCGAATATGTTTTAGACTATCGGTATAGAAACATGTTCCCAAAAATAAAGCTCATCACCGAATTCATCCGCTTCAATGATTTTGTAAGTTATAAAACAAGGTTCCCTAAAGGTGAATTAATAAAAGACGTTGGAGTTTATTCTAAACCAGAAAAATCAACAGAAGCATTAACACAAGAAAATCACTAAACTAGGCAAAAAAATCCTGTACAACTTCTAGATACTCACCTTCAAAATATTCAGAAAATTCTTCCAGGGTTACCCATTTATGGTCGATGATTTCATTACCATCTACTTCTACCGATCCACTAATAAACTCTGCGAGAAAAAAAGAAACCTTCGCCCCAACAATACGGTCATCATGACGATCAAAATCTGAAGGGAAAAAATATTTATATTCTCCCACAGGTCTTTCTCCTTTTATTTTTGCATTCAAAGTTTCTCCACACTCCTCCTGTAATTCTCTGATAGCCGCTTGTTTTGCCGTTTCTCCCTCATCTTGACCTCCCTGAGGAAACTGCCAAGCGTGATTTTTTCTTGGTTTTTTAACAATAAGATATTTATCTTTCCCACAATTACTTCCTATTCGGTGTAAAACCAACGCACTAACAGGCCTAAGCTGATCTTCCCAATCAGATAGTTCAAGCCAGAATTTAGGCCAGGTTTTAGCTACGCATTCTGGTTCTAGGATTCGAATAACTGATTCCTGATAAGGATCGGATCCCCAATCAAGTGCTGCCTTCAGCACTCCAAAACACATTGCAATACGATGATCATCAAAACTATCTATTTCTAAAGGCGCTTCATATTTAATGTGCTTCAGATATTCATGTCCCTCAATTACAACCTCATCTTTATCCACTTTTATCGATACGCCAATTTCAGCCAATTGCTCCATAGCAACAATTCGGTCACACTCTTTAACTCTTAAACTTTCGAGACCTGTAAATTTGGATTTACCAGGACAAAAAGCCGCTAGAACCATCCCGGTCATACTTACATCTGGCATCGATTCCCAATTCCAATCTCCCATGGGCAAAAGCTCTTCAGGAGGCTGAACCACACATCGATCCCCTTTGCGTTCCACCTGAGCGCCTACGGTTTTTATGACTTCTAAAAACTGCTCGTCTCCCTGCAATGTCTGTGAACCAAAGTTTTCAATAGAAATCGATTCTCCACTAAGCACCGACCAGAGCAAAGGATAGCTTGCCGAACTCATATCTGATGGGATAAGATATTCTTCAGGGGCTGTAATCCCAGAATGAATCACAAACTGAGAAAAATCATTATTAACTTTATATCTAACACCCCAAATTTTTAATATAGATAAAGTCATCTCAATATAGGGACGACTAGGAATTCCATCTACTACCTCTATGGTCAAACCTTTTACCAGGCGAGACGCTACCAACATTAGTCCCGATAAAAATTGAGAAGAAACCTTTCCTGAAATCTTCACCACACTTCCAATATCCTCTTTCGACAAAAAACTCGCTGGTAAATAACCTTCATTCTTATGACATTCAATTCCTACCCCCAAATCTTCCAGAGCCTTCATCAAGTCTTCTTGAGGCCTTTCCTGCATTCTTTCTATTCCCGTTAGAGTATAACGTCCCTCCACTACCAAAGATAAAGCTGATAAAAATCTCGCAGCCGTCCCAGCATTACCAATAAATATTTCCTGACCATTGGCCTTCAAGGCTTCAGCAGGATAAACTTTCAATGTATTTTTACCCAAGTATTCAATTTTCACTCCAAAAGTCTTCAAAGCTTCTTGCATATAACGAGCATCATCCGAATCCAAAACTCCCTTTAAAACCACCGGTTTATCAGAAATGGCCGCAAGCAACAAAACTCTATTAGTAATTGATTTAGAGCCAGGAACGAAAATTGTCTTCATCGAACATGAGTATATGAAAAAAGAACTTTCGAACCAATTTGAAATACATAAAATAAATAACGATGCATAAATCTGCACTCGTACTTTCGGGAGGCGGCGCTCTAGGAATAGCTCATGTAGGATGCCTAGAAATATTAGAAAAAAAATATGAATTTGATGCTATCTGCGGAGTATCGGCAGGCGCTATCGTTGGAGCCGGTATAGCCCTTGGGAAAAATCACAAAGAAATTTGGAAAATTATTCAAAATACAAATCTATTTAATCTCGCTTTTGACTTTTCACTAAACAACACAGGGCTCGTTCAAGGAAAAAAAATCTATGAGTTATTAGATGAAATTTATGAAGGTAAAACTTTTAAAGACCTTGATATCCCATTAACCATTGGAACCACTGATTTCGCCACAGGAGAACAAATACTGATTACAGAAGGAAAAATAGCCGATGCCGTTCGAAGTTCTCTAGCCATTCCACTAGTATTTGAGCCATTTTTCCACCCTGTTTATAAGCGACATTTAGCTGATGGATTTCTCTCTCAGAATTTCCCACTAGATTACATGATCCAGAACTACCAAGGATCAACTATCGTCGGAATTGATGTCGCCACCATTCCTCCCCTGCCAAAAGATTTTGGAACTCAAAAATTCTTTGGGGTAAGCCAAGACTTATTTGCTGTAGTACAAAGAAGTTTTCGAATCATCTATCAAAATCAACAAAAACATTTTCCCAAAGATGATAGAGTAATCTTGTTAACTCCAGATCTTGAAGATTTTTCGTCGATCACACTCGGAAACAAAAATCTAAAAACTATGTACGAAGCTGGAAAAGAATCAGCTATTAATGCCTTAATAAATGGAAATTAAATCTATCTACGACTTCTTATTAAAACTAAAAAAACATAACAAAAAATCTTGGTTTGACGAACACAAAAAAGAATACCAAACTGCTAGAAAATTATGGATTGACTTCGTCCAGGAAACGCTCGATCACTTAGTTTTACTAGATCAAGAATTCATCCACCTAGATCCCAGAAAATGTATTTATCGAATTAACCGAGATATTCGATTTAGTAAAAACAAACAACCCTACAAGACAAATTTTGGAGCGTTCTTTGTTCCTGGAGGTAAAAGTACAGGAAATGCTGGATATTATCTGCATTTAGAACCAGGAAATTCTTTTATTGCAGCAGGGATTTATATGCCCGAAAGTGAAAAAATCAAAGCTATTAGATCTGTTCTTGATAAAAAATATCCTGATTTTGAAAAAATCATCAATGCCCCCTCCCTTAAGAAACATTTTGGAGTCTTAGAACCAATAAAACTCACCAACCCTCCACGAGGTTATGATAAAAATCACCCAGGCATTGATTACCTAAAATTCAAAAGTTTTATTGTTGTGAAAAATATTCCAGATGAATTTTATGACCAGAAAAACGTTCACAAAAAAATTCACGCTTATTTCCAAAGTACCCAAGGACTCGTTGACTTTTGTAATAAAGCTATAAAATCAAACCATGAGATTTGATATTTTAACACTATTTCCAGAGGCTTTTGAAAGTTTCAAGCAAACCTCCATTATCGGTCGAGCCGTAGAAAATAAAAAAATTGAAATCAATACTTTTGATATACGTGATTTTTCAGAAGATAAACACAATAAAGTAGACGATATACCTTATGGCGGTGGGGCAGGGATGGTTATGTCTTGTCAGCCATTATTTGATTGTATCGAACATGTAAAAAGTCTTAAAACAGATAATGCTCCAGTCATATTTTTAACGCCTCATGGTCAAACTTTTAACCAAAAAATTGCTGAACAATTTTCCCAAAATCAAACCTACACTCGTATAATTCTTTTATGTGGACACTATGAAGGCATTGATCAAAGAGTGAGGGATGTTCTAATAGATCAAGAATTATCTCTTGGAAATTTTGTGCTAACCGGTGGTGAATTACCCGCACAAGTATTTGTTGATGCCGTTGCCAGACTTCTCCCAGGAGTCATTGGAAAAGAAGAAAGTCACCAAGAAGAGAGTTTTTCAGAAACCCTTGGACGAGACTGCACAGAATATCCACACTACACTCGACCAGAAGAATTTAGAGGACTCAAAGTTCCAGAAATCCTTCTTTCAGGACACCATGCTAAAATCGAAGCCTGGAGACGATCTCAATGTCAGGATAAATCAGATAAAAAACATTGAAAAAAACCTTATTCTTTGGTACAATTAGAGGAACAAAAAACAAAATAAATATGGATGAAAAACAACAACTTGCAGAAGTAACTCTTTCTAAAGTTTTTTTAAAGTTTGCTCTGGGACTCGGATCTGGTGGAGTGGGAACTATCGTTTTGGGAATTGTGCTATTGCTTACTTGGTCGGTTGTGGGAGAAGTTCTACTCCCTACAACATACCAAACCGTCAATGAATTTGGAGAAGTTTTAACTCACAGAGAAGAAACTCACCCTCTATTTTTAAGTGTTGTAATCTTAGCCGTATTTCTCGCCACTCTAGTGGCCAATCTATTTCACTGTATGATTAGCTCTACCGTAGAGTCCAAGTACTTTAGAAAATCAACAAATCTCACACAAGCTTTCCTTGGAAATCTTTGTATTTTGTTTCTTTTTATCCCTATCTACATTATTTCTAGTGGGGTATACGGAGCTCCTGGAGTAGCCCTAACAGCTCTAGCTCACGCTATCATAGCAAGTATGTTTACCTTCCTGGCTCTAGAGATTCTCAGTACTCGACGTTATTTATTGGTAAGTTTATACGGATTTATTACTGGTTTAGCCCTATTCTTCATCGTTATGAACATGATTGGATTTGGAAATCCAACCATTGTTACTTTCCTAGCACTCCCCCTCCTTCTAGGGAATATCGGAGCGGGTTCTGGAATCAGCCAAATGTTCTATTACTGGTTGCAAGAAACCTATCATAATGATTTTCTAGATAGTGAAAAACGGTTTGGTGGAGACTACGGAGAAAAAGAAGAAATCGAAGAGGATGGTTTTGACGACATCTAAAATATTCGGAACAATCTAAATAAAAAGAGTCTGTATATGTCAGACTCTTTTTATTTAATTTTTACAAAGTTAAACTAATTTATTTCTTCTATCGCTTCCTCGTCTGAAGCTTGATTGTCCGAAGAACCTTCTTGTGATTGTTGTAGGCAAGCAACATTGATAAGATCTACCGCTACTTCTCCAGCAAAAAGTCGAAAAGGTTCACATCCCTGACTTCGACTAATTACTTCTACATAAGCTTTTTCATAACCAAGCTTATTTGCAAGCTTCAGCCCTCCTCTCCACATATCCATAGCAATGTAGGCAACAGAGAAAATAAGCCAAGCTACTAAAACAATGGTTCCAAATTTAAGATTCCCGCTCAATGATTTTTTCATGACTGCTAATAATTAATTTCTTAGAGCATTCTAGAGATTTAAATTTCTTACACAAAATTTTCCAGCTTTACAATAAGAGTTCAATAATTCATTGATATTAAAATCAAAGACTGCATAAATGTCCTAAATTCATTTGCCTCACGACAAAACTAATTTTAAAATTCAGGATGAACCCTCAAAATTTCGTAATAAAATATTAACCATGAAAAAATTTACTACTTACGCACTTTTATTTGGGCTGGCTATCACAGCACAGTCTGCATTTGCTTATGATGAAGCACGAGATGATGGATTTGCAGATCCGACACAAAGTCGTCTTGGACGAATCTATTCAGAAGATTTGCTACAAGATGCTATGAAGCAACGTTACTACAACTACCTAAGAAAAAAAATCCGAACAAACGCCTCAAAAAACAGAAAATCTCAATACATGAGACACATTGCTAGTAGAGCACAATCAAACGTAAACCAAAAATCTACTTTCCTAGAAAGAGATGGAGAGCTTCAAGACGTCCCTTACTATGAAGATCGAAGAGCTAACTCTGGATTAAATACAACTGTACCAAATAATCCAAAAAGAAATTTTCGAGTACGAGCCTACGACTACTACGTTGAAGGTGGAGAAGCTGGAAAAAAAGCCCTTTCTGAAAACGTAATCAACGGTCAAACTCACCGAGTTCAAAGAGCCTTCTATAATGAATCTGGAAATAAAAACTACGCAGACATCCTAAGCCAAGTACGAGCGGCACAAAGACAATTAGACAAAGCTGACCAAGTTCCAACTGGTTATCAATCAAAAACTACTCGACGAGGTGACTGGAGATGGAATCTTATGCACCCTTACATGTTCTCTACAGAACAAGAGTAAGTAAAAAATATTAAAATTTTTTCAAAAAACAGAGGCTATATGCCTCTGTTTTTCTTTGACGTAAGAGAAAAAAATCATTATTGATTTTAGCACCCATGGATACCAAAAATCAGAAAATTACGCCTCAGGCTTTAGAGGCAGAAAAATCCGTTTTAGGTTGTCTTCTACTCGATAAAGACGCCACACTTAAAATTGCCGATTTCTTAGACTCTAGCGATTTCTATCATGACCATCATAAATTTGTTTATGAATGCTGTTTAGAACTATTTCAAAGATCGGAACCAATCGACGTTGTTACCGTTTCGACAAAACTCCAAGCAAAAGAAAAATTAGAAGTAGTCGGAGGACCTGAATTTTTAGCAGAATTACAAAACAGTGTCCCAGTTTCAACGCATATATTTAAATATGCTCAAATTGTTAAACATCATGCTACGCTAAGAAAACTCATTTATGCTGGACAGAACATCACGGCTCTAGGATATGAAGCGGATGAAAAGATGGAAAAATTATTAGAGAAAGCCGAAAAAGAAATTTTCTCTCTCACTCAAACATTTCTAAAAAATAGGTTTATCTCTATTAAAGAGATCTTAAATACAAGCTACGAACGATTTGCCGAAATCCATGAAAATCCAGAACTCGCAAATGCAAATAGAATCAAAACATATTTTAATACTGTTGATAACAAACTTAATGGAGGTCTAAATAGATCGGATTTAATCATCTTAGCCGCTCGACCATCAATGGGGAAAACAGCCCTTTCTCTCGCCATGTGTCAAAATGCCGCTATCCAAGGAGGACAAAAAGTTGGGGTTATTTCACTAGAGATGTCAAAAGAGCAACTCGTAGAAAGAATGTTTTGTGGACTTCTTGGAGTTGATTCCTGGAGGCTTCACAAAGGAAAGCTTGATGATGCCGATTTTGAACGAATGGGTCCTGTAATGGATCAACTAGGGCAAGCCAATATCTTTATTGACGACGCGATGGGATCCTCCATCGCAGAACTCAAGGCAAAAGTTCGAAGACTACAGATGGAACATGGACTAGACCTACTAATGATCGATTATCTTCAGCTAATGAGTGGAGAAAACCCAATGAATCGAGTGCAAGAAATTTCAGAAATTTCACGAAACCTAAAAGAACTCGCTCGAGAGCTCAATATCCCAATTATTGCTCTATCTCAACTTTCTCGTTCAGTAGAAAGTCGACCAGATAAACGACCAATTATGTCAGACTTAAGAGATTCAGGATCAATTGAGCAAGATGCCGACATTATCATGATGCTTTACAGAGAAGACTACTACAACGAAGATTGTCCCGAAGACGACAAAAACACTCTAGAGGTGAATGTAATTAAGCACCGTAATGGCCCCATCGGTAAATTACGGTTATTTTTCGACAAATCTCGAATGAAATTCGCAGACTTAGACAGAGAACACAAACAAGCTGGTTTCTAATAATGATCAAAAATACTATTAACTGGTCCGATTTTGAAAAAGTAGACCTACGTATTGGAACTATTATCAAAGCAGAGACTTTTTTAGAAGCTAAAAACCCCGCTTATAAAGTGTGGGTTGATTTAGGGGAGTCTATAGGGATAAAAAAATCTTCAGCTCAAATTACTAATTATAGCATTGAGGAACTTATAGGTATGCAAGTTATCTGTGTTGTTAACTTTGAGCCCAAACAGATAGCTAATTTTATGTCAGAAATTCTAATTACGGGTTTCGTTAGAAACAAAAAAGTAATTCTCAGCACAAGCACCCATCCAATTCTAAATGGCACAGCCCTAAGCTAAGCTTTTCCCTTCAACCCAAATAATATCATCTCTTCCTCTCCACCAGGTAAGTTGTTTTTTAGCATAATTACGATTCCTTTGTTGATTAGAAGCCAAGGCTTCTTCGTAAGAAATCTCCCCTTTTAAATATTTCTGTATCTCCTGATATCCAAAACTCGTAAAAGCATTCTTCGTAATGTCTGGATATTTTCTTAAAATACGTTGAGTTTCTTCTATCAACCCATTTTCAAAATGGTCTACAGCTCTATTATTAATTCTTTGATACAACTCTTCTCGAGACCAATGGATACCCACTTTCATAAAATCCCACAAAGGCTTTTTTCTCCTATCAGACTTAGTTCCTTTGACATCAAAATCATAATTCTCACTCACCGCATCAAGCCACATCATGGTTCCTCCTGCCAACATTACTAAATTCCCTCTCTCATGAATTTCTTTAATCGTCTTAAAAGCATACTGCTGCCAATCATAAACTGAATATTCTTCATCAAGATCAACAATATCAATCCCATGGTGAGGAATTCCTTCCATCTCTTCAACCGTAATTTTTGCCGAACTAATATCACAATCTCTATAAACTTGTCGTGAGTCCACAGAAATAATTTCAACCTTCTTCCCAGTTTCAAGCAGTGCTTTAGCTAACTTCACCGACAAACCAGTCTTACCACTTGCTGTTGCACCGACAATCTCAACCACTCCATGGTTATTGTACTCATAAAAATCTATAACTTTCGCCAATAAATCATCAAACATCATTAGACAAATAGTACAAAGCTGTATGACGACGACAACAATTTTGCCAACTAAGCACTCCTGTCCCCGCCATAAGCGCATCGGGATCTGCAAGCCTTTCCCCAAATTCTTTAAGAATTTCTGGAGTTAAAATTGCTTTCTCATCATCTTCAGTAAGACTCAAAAATGTCCGAGCCAATTGTATTTTTGCGTGGTCGCTACCGAGTTGATCTCCCAACTGAGAAATATCATCGGGAGTAATATGATTTAAATCATCCATGTTTGATCAGAATATTTCCTATAAAGAATACGTCAAACAATCTAGGTTACTTAGACATGCCTAAAAATACTCATAAGTAATTTAGGAGTATTAGAATTTCTTTCTATTAATCACCAAAGCATTTCAAAATGAGCGATAACTATTCAAGTTATCGCTCATTTTTATTTATTTCACTATTTCCTACCATATTTCACAATAAATTATACGTTGTATTTGCATTTTTACCAATATCATGTTAAAATGACACGATGAAATTATTATATTTTTCGAATTCAACACCCCATAAGTTCTTATATAACGGACCAGAAGGTGGAAACGCCGAGATTACACAACAAACAGAAGGAAATGAAGGCACCGCTGAAAAAGATAAAGCTTGTATGGACTTCCACCAAGAACTTGCTGGGCTAAGTGAATTTGTAGATCACCAAGGAGTATGCGATTCTCCACTTGTAGACCCTGATGGCGGCCCTTCTTCAATAACATGGGAAGAGCTTCAACGGCAAAAAGAAAAACAATATGGTGCCTACGGCGGAGATGACCCTAGTCGTAGTGGCTTATAATTTAAACAATTTACTACGTAAATTAAGCAACTATTTTCGGAAAGTACATTTATTGAAATACCAAAGAACCTTTCTATAAAAGGCTTAATAAGTATATGGTGGCGCGAGGTAGAATTGAACTACCGACACAAGGATTTTCAATCCTTTGCTCTACCACTGAGCTACCGCGCCACATAAAAGAGATTAACTGGTGAGCGATACAGGATTTGAACCTGTGACCTCCTGCGAGTCAAGCAGGCGCTCTAGCCAGCTGAGCTAATCGCTCTTAACAAAATGTTAAAAATCAAACAGCTGACGGATATTAGACAAAATCTTTTCGCCGTCAAAAAAAATTACCCCTTATGCTGAAGGAAGAATATAAAACTCAGTTTTATCGTCTAGAAGTGTTGATTTTTTAACCTCTAGAGAAATTTCTTCTGCCATCTTAGCACTAAACGTTTCTACTACTTTTGGCATTTGAGATTGTTCACCTCCAAAAATAGCCATTCGTGGATCAATCTTCCCAAGCAATTCTTTTGCTTTTTTGGCATCTAGCTCTTCATTAACTTCTACAATCGCTACATCAATATTTTCTCCCAATTTCTCAAAAAAGGCTGTTTCAGGAACGGCTCTAACACCTCCAAAGTAAGCGTAAGTTATCGACTCCATAGTAATTTTATAAACAATACTTCCACGATTATCGACATAAAAACCTTGAGCCAAGATACCAGAGATTTCAAACTCTCCCGGTAGATTCAAACATTTCTTTGTCTCTCCTTTTGCTCCCGCATTTGGCGTTGTAAGAGCAATAAAATCACTTTTCTCTCCTCCATCAGGAATATTAAGAAATACGGTACTATCTTTAGTTTTTAAACCAAACTGATTTCCTCCATAAAATTGAACTTTCATTGTTTTTTGCTAGATTGTCCGCGTCAGTGTAAACAAATTTGTTAAAAAGTCCAAAAATGGAAAAAATTTTCCAGAAGAATATTCCGAACCATGAAGCGAGCCGTCAATTAGCAAAAGAGTTAGTTGAAAAATACTTAAAAGATGAGAAAAAATTCACGGTATTTATCGAGGGAACTCTTGGTGCTGGAAAAACGTTTTTAGCTAAAGAAATGTTGGAAAATCTAGGTATAACTGAAAATATCACTTCACCAACCTACGCCCTAGTAAATGAATATAAAACAACAAAAGAAAAAAACTTTGCTCATTTTGACTTTTACAGACTAGAAGAAGCTGGTGATTTCTTTGCCCGGGGCTTCCAAGATATTGCTGGCGACTCCAATACTTCATCATTCGTAGAATGGCCAGAACAAATTGATGCAAATGCTAAATCAGCCTTTACAGGAACAATCTTTGTCCTAAAGATTGAGTTTGGAATTGGTGTTGGAATGAGAAAAATAACCTGGCTAAAAAAATGATTAAGAATCTGATTCTCCTTACAGGGCCTGATGATTTTAATCTGAGCCAAAAAAAGAATTTCTATCTAAAAGCCTTTAAAGCAAAGTATCCAGATGGAGAAATTGATTTTTTTGATGAAAAATCTGATTTCACAGAATTTGAAAATGCGGTCCTTACTCCAAACCTTTTTGCGAGCAAAAGACTGGTAATTACTGAAACTTTCTGGACACCAGAAAATTTTGAAAAGGCAGAAAAGGCAAAAATTTTTGAACGTCTTCCAGAAATGGAGGAGCAAACCACTGTTATCAGTTGTGAAGTTTCGCTCGATAAAAGAACTAAAAGTTCAAAATTTTTATTAAAAAATGCCAAAATTGAACACTTTGAACACCTTGGAGAAAATGAACTTATCGATTGGATCATCAAATACACCAATAACGAAGGTGGAAAAATCCAAATGAGAACCGCCCAGCACCTCCTCAATCGATGCGGAGAAAATTGTTGGAGGCTCAGCCAGGAAATAAAGAAATGCCTCTTAGCTCAAGAGGATAAGAATATTACCGAAGCAATTATTAATCAGCTCACGCTTCCCCATCCAAAAGTCGTAATCTGGGATTTTCTTGCCTCTCTCAGTCAACAAAGAAGTCAAACAGCGATAACAAAATTTCGCGAACTCAGAAGCCTCGGAGAAGCCCCTCATATGATATTCGCGATGATTACCAGAGAAGTTCGCATCCATACACAAATACAAGCTGGAATCGAAGCTCAATTAAACGCCAAAGAAATTGCCTCAGAATACGGACTCCATCCATTTGTTGTTCAGAAAACAATGCCACTGAGTCGAAACTTTAGTCAATCTCAACTCAAATCAATGTATAATCATTTAGTATCTATCGATACGAAATTAAAAACTGGAGGTATTAGCGTTACCACCGATGACCAATCTGAATTTGAACTCGCTATAGAAAAATTCATTGTGGAAACCTGTCAAAAATAAATAATATAGAACTAATGACATACCTTATAGGAATTATTGCAGGGATTTATGGAGCTATTTTTGGGAGTTTCACCACAGCGCTAATCCATAGATTGCACTTCGATAAACCAGGCTTTATGACAGGCCGTTCTCAGTGTCCAGACTGCAAAAACACTCTTCGTCCAAAAGATTTAGTACCAATGCTCTCTTGGGTGGTTCAAAATGGAAAGTGTCGGTACTGTACAAAATCAATTAGTATAACCTATCCTCTAATTGAACTGATCTTTATGGCAACTTTTGCTCTGTTCGCCATAAAATTCTGGAATACTCCTGAGTTTATACCCGTCATGCTCACAACACTTTTTTGCCTTATTCTCTTCTTCTACGATACGCTGTACCAAGAAGTAGATTTGAGGATCGTAATTCCAGCTATAATTCTCGCCTTTGGCTGGTCTTTCTTTCGAGAACTACCCTGGACCGTCTATCTACTAGCAGGAGGTCTTGGGTTTAGTTTCTACGCCGTCCAATTTATTCTCTCTAAAGGAAAATGGGTTGGGGATGGAGATATGTTTCTCGGAGCTTTTATGGGGTTAGTTCTAGGCCTCAAACTTGGATTTATTGGATTTTTTATGGCCTACATTATTGGTTGTATTGTGGCTATCTATTTGGTTATTTTCAAAAAAGCGAACCGAAAAACAGCAGTCCCAATGGGGGCATTTCTTATGCCTGCAATGCTCATAATGCTCTATACAGAAAATTTAATATGGGATTGGTATTGGTCAATTATTACGCTCTAAAATATTAATTTGGAATGTGGAGAAATTTATTATTAACCTCAATTGTCTTTTGTCTTAGCCTAGGAATCCTCTACTCTACGCTTTTGCAATTAGATCCCCTCGGAGAACAAAAAGCCGTCGCTTACTTAGCCTTATTTTTTGGTGGGTTTTCAGCTATTTGGTCTTTTTTTACTATTTTCTTTTTCTTTGGAGCTGAACTCTTCAGCGGATACAAACTAGGAAACAAGGTCTTCCTCACCGCCAGTCGAAGAGCTTTTTGGATTGGGTTGCTAGCCATGGCTTTATCAGCCCTTCAAATCCTCAGGCTTCTTGGCATTGAAGAAGTTATCCTACTGCTAGTCTTCTTTGGACTCTTAGAATGGATATTTATGACGGGAATGAAAAATTAAACTAGCTGAATAGCTCAAAATATGATATAATGCACTGATGGATCATATCGAGAGCCTTTCAATTCTCCCACAAACATTCAACATCGAACATCCAGTAGTACTTCAATACGAATCAGATGTAAGAGATGGGGTTAATAGAATTGTTGAAGGAAATAGTGAACAAGAAAAAGATATCGACTTTGAAGCTCTATCAAAAATTTTAGACCAATGGCTCAAAGAAGTCCGTGAAGAATACGGAGACTTTGTGGTAATTATATTTGGCTCAAGAATTAGAGGGGACTTTAAAACCAGTTTCGAAATAGGCGAAAAAAGTGATACCGACGTAGCCATTGTCTACACCCCAGAAGACATGAAGTATGATGCTGAAAAACTATCAAAAAGTGGTTCTCCTATGAGTCTGCACAATCAATTAGTATCTCTGAGATCGAGTCTCGAAGGCACTATTTATGAAGAACTAGCAAAACAAGGCGTATTAGAAAAAAAACGACCATCATTTGCTGAAATACGGTGCCAATCATTTAACATGAATGAACTGAGAAAACCTAACGGAGTATTTGGACGTTATGGAGTAGGCAAATCACACTGTGAATTAGTTATGGCAACTTCTCAAGATACCTTAGACCAATATTTGGATGAAGGTATTTGGCTAAAAGGAGAAAAAAACTAATTGCACAAAAAATTTGATCATTATTTATTTTCATCGATAATATAGAGCGATGAAAAGAACTAAGATCGTTGCCACCCTCGGGCCCGCTACTAATAGCTACGAACAGATTGAAGCTCTCGCACAGGCGGGAGTGGATGTTTTCCGTTTAAATTTCTCTCATGGAACACACGAAAGCCATGGAGATGTTATCAAAAAAATTAAACGACTAAACCAAAAACATTCAAAAAACTACGCTATCTTACTCGACACTAAAGGACCAGAAATCCGAAGTGGAGATCTCAAAGCTCCCGTTGAGCTAAAAAAAGGAGAAAAAATAACTTTTTCAATTGATCCAGGAGACTACGATCAAACAGGAAAAGTAGGCGTTAACTATGATGCTTTTATCGATGATGTAGAAGTTGGAGAAAAAATCTTACTTGATAGTGGGGTTATCAATCTAACCGTTCTCGAAAAAACTGACACCGACGTTATTTGTGAAATTCACGATAACGGAACAATCACTTCTAGGCGGCACATCAACATCCCAGGAAAAGATGTATCACTGGAATCAATCACCGAAAAAGATTGGAAAGATATTCATTTCGGCGTGGAAATGGGAGTAGATTTCATCGCTCTTTCCTTTGTGAGAAAAGCCGAAGACATTAATGAACTTCGAGAGTACCTTGAGAAAGAAAAAGCAAAAGTAGATATCATCGCAAAAATCGAAAGCTTCGAAGCGACTCGGCACCTAGGCACTATTTGTCATGCTGCTGATGGTCTCATGGTTGCTCGTGGAGACTTGGGAGCTGAAGTTCCTTTCGAACAAGTTCCAAAACTTCAAAGAGAAATGGTGCAAACCGCGGCACAATATGGAAAACCGGTGATTGTTGCGACACATATGTTGGAATCTATGATCGAAAACCCTATTCCAACTCGAGCAGAAGTAACTGACGTGGCAACCGCCGTTTGGCAAAGATCGGACAGTATCATGCTCTCTGGGGAGAGTGCTAGTGGTACTTATCCTATTAAAGCCGTAGAAACTATGTCAAAAATAGCTGAAGTTACGGAATCTGAATACCTGCCTTCTAGACCAATAAAAAATATCGAAGTAATTTCTCCTCGTGGCGCTTTTGGAAAAACCGCCGCTCAAATGGCCCTTAGCATGAAAGAAATTGAGGCCATTGTCGTTATTACTCGAAGTGGTAACTCGGCACGACTCGTTTCAAAATTCCGACCAAGAGTTCCTATCTTTGCTTTCACCAACGAACCCCATGCCCGAAGAAAAATGCAACTTGTTTGGGGAGTTCAGGCCTTTAGAATCGAATTCTCATCAGATCCACAAACCACGATTGCAAGAGCCAAAGAACACTTTCTCAAACATAACCCTGACTGGAAAGACAAGAAATTTATCCTTGTTTCTGACATCCTTGTAGAAGGAAAATTTGTTCCAATGCTACAAGTTCAGTCTTGGTAAAAAAATTGACTCTTTATTAAAAAGTTATTATAGAATAAAAGTATGAAAAATATTCTGATCCTGATCGCTTTCCTACTCGGAATTAGTTTTTTGATTTACTGGCTTTGGTCAGATAAAAATGAAGAACAAACACTCGCACAAATTATTGCACAAGAAGAATCACAAAGAACCAAAGTTCCAGTACGGCCAACTCCTAATCTAGATGAAGTTGAAATTGCTATCGATGAAAACGGATTAACTCTAAAAAAACTCTACAACGAAGACATTGATGTTTTAATTACTGGAAACGAAGTAAAAGATGTAGAAATTTACGATGGTGTACTCACCTACTCTGAGTTAGAAAATGAAAACTGGAGTTTTAAAGCGGTAAATCTACAAGAGTATATTGATCAACATTTAAAACAATAAATCACTATCAGATACCAAATAAAAAAAGATCCGAGCAAGTTCTCGGATCTTTTTTTATGAATCACTTCAAAAAAGGCTAAAATACTGATAAAATAAACAGAATGAAAAATAAGGCATTTGAAATTGTCCATATTCTACAACACAAAGGCTTCGAAGCTTTTTGGGTTGGGGGATGTGTTAGAGATAAGTTACTGGGACTAGAACCAAAGGATTATGATATCGTCACTAATGCCCTGCCTGAGGACATTGAAAAAATATTTAAAAAGACTTATCCCATCGGAAAAGCCTTTGGGGTCATTTTGATAGAAGAAAGTGGGCATCATTATGAAATTGCCACTTTTAGAGAAGATCAGGATTACGAAGATGGTCGTCACCCAAAAAACATTGAGTTCTCAACCCCCGAGCAAGACGCTCTCCGTCGTGACTTTACCATAAATGGACTATTTTATGATCCTATTGATGATAAATACATTGACTATATTGGAGGAAAAGAGGATCTAAAAAATAAATTACTGCGCTTTATTGGTGACCCAGATAAAAGAATTAATGAAGATTTTTTAAGAATTTTAAGAGCGGTCCGATTCAAAAATCGATTTGATCTTCAATATGAATATGACACAGGAACAGCGCTAAAAAGACATGCAGCCTTAGTTACAAACATAGCAAATGAAAGGATTCTAGATGAATTGAACAAAATAATTATTCATAAATCAAGGCATCAATCTTTCAAAGATTTATTCGAGTTTGGAATTTTACAGAAACTCTTCCCCAATACCGAAAAGATGGCAGAAACAGACCAACCTGAAGACCATCATCTAGAAGGAGATGTTCTCACTCATACGCTCCTTGTTCTACAAAATATGCCTGAAGATTTAGATTCTTCACTTTACTGGGCGGCATTCTTTCACGATTGGGGAAAACCAAGCCATAAAAAATTCTATGACGGACGATGGCATTTCCCAGGTCACGATGATGATGTGGATGAAATCATTGCTCCAAGATTGGCGCAATTAAAATTTTCAAAAAAGTCTCAAGAAAAAATCCTTTGGCTCCTTCGATATAAACAAATATTTGAAACCTTTGAAGACATGAAACTCTCAAGGCGTCTTCACTACTACGATCACCCTTGGTTTGAAGAGCTATGGCTTCTCGAAATGGCTGATATCAACGGGTGCATTGCCAAAGAAAAGAAAGCAAAAAAACAAGCAATAGAACGAATGAATCGCATAAAGGACAATGCTGAATATGCCAAGAAGCAAGGCATACTCCCTTCTCATCAAGATGAGTTTTTTAGCGGGGAAGAAATTATCCTTATCACCGGTATAAAACCAGGAAAAAAGGTAGGCGAAATAAAAAACCAATTAAGAGAGCTCCAATTAGAAGGTGAACTTAAAAATCGAGTTGAAGCTGAAACTTGGCTCAAAGAACAAGGACCAACGTAAGCCGATGACGCAAATCATCACCAAGGCCTTGGGAATTAGATAACATATCGAAGTCATTAGAAGTTGAAGACTCATCACCATCAACCTCTTTAATTTGAGCCCCTTTATATAAAAAGAATTCTGCCGTCGAATGTTTTTGTGTCTCAATAACCATTTCTGAAATCCCTCCATCTCTCAAAACCTCAGCCAAACGGTCGTGAAGCTGGCTGAATATTCCTTTGCCCCTTAAATAACTTGGAGAAATTCTTCTCACATATCCAGACGGAGAAAAAAATGTCCCCTCTTCTGTAACCCCTGAAAAGATAGCCACCTCCTCTCCATAGATACGACAAGTAGCCCTTATTGAAGAATTTAAAACCCCATCATTTGGAATATCCCAAGCCTCTTCTGCATTATCAGATAAATACTGATGAAGAACTCCCGCATCAGAGCGACATAAAGACTCGAATCGTTCTACTTCATCAAACACATCTACTTAATATCAAAAAAAATAATTAAGTAAAAAGTAAAACGCTATTTAGGTCCAATCTTCTTAAATCCCGTATAAGGCCAAAGCACCTCTGGAATGTCAATAGAACCATCTGCATTTTGGAAGTTCTCCAGAATCGCAATAAGCGGTCGTGAAGAAACAGCCGTTCCATTGAGTGCATGAGCATACTGCATTTTACCGTCACCATCTCGATAACGGATGTTTAATCGACGAGTTTGAAAATCATCACAAATAGACGTAGAAGTCATCTCTCTATATTTCCCCTGCCCTGGAAGCCAGGCTTCTAAGTCGTACTTTTTAGAAGCTGAGTTTCCAAGATCACCACAACAAATATCGATTACCTGGTAGTGGATTCCCAGTTTTTTCAGAATTTCTTCTTCAATCCCTCGAATTTCTTCATGTACTTTAACCGAATCTTCTTCTTTACAAAAAACTACCATTTCAATTTTCTCAAATTGATGAACTCTCAAAATCCCCTTCATATCTTTTCCATAACTTCCCGCTTCTCTCCGAAAACAAGGACTGTAAGCGGCATATCTAATTGGACCATTCAAAAGGTCAATCGTTTGTCCTGCATGAATACTTACCATTGGAACCTCACTCGTACCGATAAGATACAAGTCATCTTCACCAGGATTTACACAATAATTTTCATCTCTATCAAAAAATCCCGTTCCTTCAATCGCTTCTTTACGAGTCATAAAAGGTGGAATCGTCGGACTAAATCCTTTGTTATTTACTTCATGAAACGCCCATAGCATCAGGGCTTGTTGAAGCAACGCCAATTCATTTCGCATGTAATAAAACCGAGCTCCAGAAACCTTTGCCGCTTGCTCCATATCAAGCAGATCCAAATCTTCAGCCAATTCCCAATGCTCTTTTGGTTCAAAATCAAAGTCTGGTTTTTCCCCCTCTAGTCGCGCCACTTGATTTTCCTCATCACTCGCTCCATCTGGGACCTCTGGTCTTGGCGGGTTTGGCAATGAATAAAGTAAATTCTTATATACTTCAGAAGCTCTATCCAATTCTGCTTCCAGGTCTTTTCGACTCTCGGCAATAGTCTTCATATCCGCCAATACTTTTGCTTTTTCTTTTCCTTCAAGCTGAGTGATCTGTTTAGAAACTTCGTTTTGCTGAGCTTTCAATGATTCAACTTTTTGGAGTAATTCACGTTTCTGCTCATCGGCAGAAAGAAGATCATTAATAATATTCGATTGGATCCCTTTCCGGGCTAACTGAGATTTAAAATCATCTGGGTTTTCGCGAATGGCTTTGATATCTAACATAAAAAAATTCTTAAGACCTCAAAATTCTATTTTTTTTTGATTTTAGAGCTATTTTTTTTCCTAGGGAAATATTTGACTCTTTTATAAAATTATTTTAAAATATATTCTTAAGTTAAACTTCAAATAAGTCAAACAGTCATGTCTATAAACCCTCAAGAACAAATTCTCGCCCTAATACGAAGAGCTGAAAAGATCCTATGCGTAACACAATCACCCGCTAAAACTGATGGTATCTGTTGTGCTCTGGCAATGCAGAATTGTCTCAAAAAAATTGGAAAAGAAATCGTTATTATTGCACCAGAAGGCTTAGCACATCAATATAACTTTCTTCCAGGAGAAAAAGAAGTTGAAACCGCTCTCGAAGAAAAAGGAAATTTTGTAATATCTTTGTCGACTAAAAAAGCAGAAGTCGAACGAGTAAAATACACTATAGAGGATGAATCAGTAGATATTATTGTGACTCCTAAATCTGGTAATTTTGCTGCCAAGGATGTCATATTCAAACATCACTTGGCACATTTTGACCTTATTATCACTCTCGACACACCCAATTTAAATAGTTTAGGAACGGTATTTTCTGAAAACACAGAGCTATTTGCTGAATACCCAATTATTAACATTTCAAGTGATCCTAGTACCGAAGATTTTGGGCGAGTAAACCTTGTCGATCCAGCAGCCAGTTCTAGTGCAGAGCTCTGCTTTAATCTTCTAAAAAAAGAAGCTAGTTTCGCAAAACTTATTGATGAAGATATTGCTACAATTCTTCTTTCTGGAGTGATTGTAAGCACAGGCAGTTTCTTAGATAAAAATGTTTGTCCATCAAGCTTTCAAGCTGCAAATGAACTCCAAGCACTTGGAGGACGACAGTCAGAAATCATTGACCATTTCTTCAAACAAAAATCACTTGCAACACTAAAAATCTGGGGGAAAATATTCGGTTCATTGCAACTAGACCCAGTTCATCGTATAGCCTGGTCTCAAATCTCACAAAATGATCTTTCTGGTTGTGAAGCCAATATCCAAGATATTGATAAGATTAGTGACGAAATATTACGATTCATTCAACCTGTCGATTTTTCTGTACTAGTAATTGAAGACGACAATCAAGTTATTACTCAGGTAAGAAGCAACCAATCTCACGTAAATTGGCAAGCTTTCAGTGAACATTTCACCACTGAAGATCATGAAAATGGTATTAATATCATCACCAAAAATAGCAGCCTAACCGACACAGAATCTCAAATTCTGAGTTATTTACTTAATATTCAAAAGCAAAAACTGAATATTGATTATGAACTTCCAATTCAAAAAAAATCCCTTGAACCAGAAGACAAGCATAATCACATTCACGCAGAGATTAACCTCAAACCAGAACAGACCAAGGCGGCTGTAAAACCAACCCCGCCGGCAGATGTTCCGTTTGATGCTCCGCTTCAGCCACATGAATCAACTGGGAAACTACCAGAATCACCCCCTACGCCTCCAGGAACACAAAGTGCCGAGGTTACAATAGATAAAAAAGGAGTCCCAGAATGGTTGAAAAAATCTTTCCCTGAAAACTAGCTAAAGCAAAAAGCTTTCAAAAAACAAAAAAATATGATAAAATAACACGATGACTCAAATTGATCTCAGCTACATTCTACGATTATTAAAAGGTTCAAAAATCTTCTCAGATGAGCAAAAAGAAGTGATAAAAACAAAAATTCCAGAACTGGATGAGGTAAAAATCGCTGAACTAAAACTTCTCTTAGAAGAAGAACATCGATTTTTTATTGATAAGTACCATCGAGAAGCCGCTCATCACAAACAAATGGCCGAAAAAGAAATTCGAGCTATTTATGATTATGCCGAAGAAATTGTCGAAGAAAAAGAAGAAGCTGAAATTGAAAATCTAGATATTATGCTTGCTAACCTCTAGTCATGAAAAACTTATTTACCGCTACCCAAGAGGCTCAATATAAATTTTTATTCCGCGTTCACCCAGGAGTCGAAAGACCAGAGAACATAGAAGCTCCTGAGCCTGATGGAGACAATGTCCCAGAAGAACTTGAATATGCTGCTGGAGCAAAGGCCAAAGCTGAAGCTCTTAGAAGTTCACACGTTGATCAAGCCATGCTAAAAACATCTGGAATAGCCAATGCTGCCGGAGTTGAAGAAGCCGAATTCCAAAAAGCAGCTAAAGAAAAACTTAATACTATTCGAGAACAAGAACAAACACTTGATGAACCAGAAGAAAAACAAAGAATAGCAGAACTCAAGCATAACGCCGAAAAGCTCTACGGAAGCATGAATCCTGAAGTGGGAGCTCGAAAGCTAGAAGCCAACAACCGTGATATGGACGGTATTGATGATGAAACTCGAGAAGTTGGAGCGTACGCTTAAAACCTACAGGTTAGACTGATAATCGCTACTCAGCATATGCATGTGAACTCGTGGCACTACCTGTCCGCCAGCTTCACCGACATTCATATGTAGTTTGTAGCCATCCAGATCAAGCATATCTGCTATGTATTTGGCAATCATAAACATTCCACCAAATACTTCTATGTTCATCTGATTCACATCCATAGCGGTAACCAGTCCGTTAACTTTTGGCACGATGAGTACGTGAACTTTTGCTCTCGGCTGAATATCTTTAAAAGCAATATAATCTTCGTCTTCATAAACGATATCCGCGGGAATCTCTCTATCAATTACTTGCTTGAATACGTCTTCAGGAATGAAAGTCATGATGTAGAGGGAATAATTATTTAGCACTATTTTAAAACAGTTTTTTAGGGTTTACAAAAAAAAAATCGTTATTAACATAACCTATGGTTATGCCAAAAACACTTGTGGTACTCGTAGTTTAAACTCGCTTGATTCGCTCTTAATGGAGAAATCGAGTGGGCTTTATAATAACGGGCGCGCTTGTTTTTACTAAATTGACTATATCTTATGATCGGAGCTGACGCATTACTGAAAACGTTGGAAAACCTTGGAGTGAGTGAAATCTTTGCCTACCCAGGAGGTGCGGTTCTCCCTATATACGACCGAATGCCTCATTACAATATCAAGCGGATATTGGTACGAAATGAACAAGGAGCAGCATTCGCCGCACAAGGATATTCAAGAGCCACTACTGAAGTCGGTGTTTGCCTCGCAACCTCTGGACCTGGAGCCACCAATCTAGTCACAGGAATAGCTGATGCAAAGCTCGATTCAGTACCAATGGTCGCTATTACTGGAAATGTTTTTAAACACCTTATCGGAAGTGATGCTTTTCAAGAAACCGATATCGTTGGAATTTGTGAACCAATTGTTAAACACTCTTACTTCATAGAAGATATTGAAGACCTTCCTCGAGTCATTCATGAAGCCTTTTATTTGGCAAAATCTGGACGCCCTGGACCAGTATTGATTGATATCCCCAAATGCATTCAGAGTAATCCTGTTCCAGAAACACTAGCAAAAAAAATTGAAAACAATGAAAAATTTGAAATGCACCTACCAGGATACTTTCATGAGACAAATACTTGTGACGATGAAATCCAAAAAGCTATTGATCTTATTCAAGCCGCTAAACGTCCAGTAGTAATCTACGGACATGGAGTAATTTTATCAGAAGCCGAGAAACAACTAAATGAGTTCTTAGAAAAAACGGGCATCCCAAATGTCTGGACACTCCATGGTATTGGAGGAGCAGATGGGACAATAGACTTGGCCTTGGGGATGCTTGGAATGCATGGAACCGGTGGAGCAAACTTTGCAGTGAACAATGCTGACCTTGTTATTGGAATCGGAATTCGTTTTGATGATCGTATCACGGGTAAACTTTCAGATTTTCAAGCCAATAAAAAATTCATCCATTTCGATATTGATCCTTCTGAATTCGACAAAAATATTATTGTAGATGCTAAAGTCTGCGGACAAATTAGAGACACGCTTCCAAAAGTAACCAGTACCGTTACAGCAACGGACATCAAAGATTGGCAAGAGGTCATCAAAAGTAAAAAAGAAGCCTGGAAACTCGATGGAGAAAAAAAGAATCGTCTCACCGAAATTACCGTTATAAACCAACTTTACAGCCTTCTTGGTGAGGATGATGTTGTTCTAGTAGATGTTGGACAACATGAGATGTGGTCTGCTCAAAGATTCTTTCCAAAAAAATCTCGAAAATTCCTCGCCTCTGGTGGACTTGGGACTATGGGATTCTCTCTTCCGACAAGTATGGGAGCAGCTTTTTCTGGACATCCAACTTGGTCAATTTCTGGAGATGGAGGATTCCAGATGAACAGTCAAGAACTCGCTACAATTGCCCAAGATAATATCCCTGTAAAAATTATTATTCTCAACAACTCTTTCTTAGGAATGGTTCGACAGTGGCAAGAACTTTTTTATGAAAAAAATTATGTCGACACACCACTTCACAATCCTGACTTTGTAAAACTAGGAGAAGCTTATGGTATAGAAAGTCATCGAGCCACAAACCCTGAGGAATCTTTGGCCTTACTGGAAAAAATGAAGACCGCAAAAGGTCCTATTTTGGCAGAATTTAAAGTAGAAAAAGAGGAAAATGTATTCCCAATGGTTCCGGCAGGAGAAAGTCTTGGAAATACGATGCTCAACAAAAATGAAAAAATTGATTCACTCTAGAAATGAAGAAACAAATCCTTTCGGTTACAACACAAAATGCTCCTGGAGTTCTTTCCCGAATTGCAGGATTACTCAGACGAAAATTATTCAACATAGATTCTCTCACCGTAGGACGAACCTCCAATCCGAAACGATCACACTTCACTATTACTATCATTGGAGATGAATCTGAAGCAAATAAAGTCGCACAAGCTATCAGCAAACTTATAGAAGTGATTGAAGTAAAGATTCTTCAACCAGAAACCACTATTGCCCGAGAGGTAGTCCTCGCTAAATTTAAAGTGATGGACGATAATGATGAAACTTTTCTGAAACAGGCCGAAGGAGATATTTTAGTAAAAGAACTGCACCGTGATGGACACATCCTCTGTTTGGAATTAATGGATACGAGCCAAGTGCTAGAAAAATTTCTAGAAACAATTCTTAAAAATAATATCGAAGTTATCAAATGGGTTCGAAGCGGCCTCATCGCCATCGAACGCTAATGGTGACCCCAGCAGGGATCTTCTTATTTCCCTTAACAGGAAAAACGAAGCTTCCAGCTCCAAATCAAGATTTGGGCTTTCAGACGAACCTTATAGGTTCGATCTGAGCTTTTTATGGTGACCCCAGCAGGGATCGAACCTGCAGCTTCCCCTTAGGAGGGGGACGTTTTTCCATTAAACTATGAGGTCACGTCGAAAAAACTTTAAGCTTTCAAAAATTTTTTTCAAAATTTCATTTCAGCTTACCATTTTTTCTCCTCTTCCTAAAAAAGGCGCGCTATGCTCTCCGCCTTTTTCAGGGAATCTAACTTGAAACTTTAAGCTTTCATAATCTTTTTTCAAAGCAACATCATAAAATTTGAAAAAAAGTGGTTTTTCACGTATAATACGAAGAAATATGAAACAAAAATTACTAGCGCTTACGGGTTTAATGCTTTCAGCAAAAACAACTTTTGCCCAAGGTATTCATATTGTAACCGCAGAGGTTCACAGTGGAAATGCCTCACTAAACTCCGTGGGAGGACTTGTTTCAAACTGGACGAGCATGCTACTAAGTGTCGCTGGTAGTATCGCCGTACTAATGATTATGTACGGAGGTTTTTGGTATATGATCGGAGGAACAACCAATGATAAAGAAAAAGGGAAAATGATCGTAATGTACGCCGTCGGAGGGCTGTTTGTTGCCTTCTTCGCCTGGTGGATTGTAAAAGTCATCGCCGAATGGATGACCACATAATAGAAAATTAAATATTCTAAAAACAAAACGCCTAAAACCAAAGTTTTAGGTGTTTTTATTAAACATCTTTTCAATCCAAACTTCAGAGGCTTTTTCCAAGTGTTGGTACATAATCTCAAAACCATCAGAAGCTGAATAATACGGATCATTCACTTCATGCACATCAAACATGAATACTTTATCATGATAATCAACTCCTATTGTATTTTTAATATTATCAACATTAGAGTAATCCATCCCAAAAATATAGTCGTAGTTTTTCCCATCCTCCACCTCCAAAAGACGAGCTCTTAATGCCGTAATATCAATTCCATAACGTTCACATACTTCTTGTGATCGTGGGTCCGGGGGGTGTCCTATATGCCAACTCCCAGTTCCAGCGGAATCTAACACAAAATCAACTTCTTCTTGATATCCATTTTCTAGCAACTTTTGCCTCATAATCCCTTCCGCTGCAGGACTTCGGCAAATATTTCCCAAACATACCATCAAAATTTTTATCATCCCCCAAATAATGACTGATTAATTTAAAAAAATAAAGCACCACAAGATACAGTACTAAATATTGTGTTCAAAAAGACATTTCTTGAATAAAAAAATTACACAAAAAATGAGAATTTCCTCTTTTAAACTACCTTAATTAAACCTTAAAAAATAATTAAAAAAAGATTTGAATGACACTATATAGTGTGTAATAATTCTCTTTGTATACAAGATATGCTGTTTTACAAAGAAACATAGAAAAGTAGAAAATTCAACCAGTTCTGACTTGAAAACCGAAAATAAAAACCTAGCATATCAGCCCTCTTAAAATCATCTAATTTGAAAATTAGCTCTCAAATTAGTGAGCTTTTTTGACCCCTAATTTTAAGAAAATTAACCCTCATACAACCATGACAATCACACAAATTCAAAAGCGAGACGAAAGCATTAAACCTTTTGATTTAGAAAAAATAATCCAAGCCATTAAAAAAGCAATGGATGCTGTTGAAAATGGTACTTTAGAGGACGCTAAAAAAATTGCACAAGAAGTGGTCAAAACACTTGAAGATATTAAAGCTAAAGATCGACGTTATATCCCTTCTGTAGAAGGGGTACAAAATATCGTAGAAGAAACACTCATGAGCAGTGAATTTCACGATGTAGCGAAGGCTTATATCGTTTACAGAGCCAAACAAGCTGAAGAAAGAAAGCTCGATATCTTCAAAAAACGAATCAACCTTAAGCCTTACGAATATCCAGAATTACTAGAATACGTAGACGCTATCCGTCACTCTTACTGGATTCACACAGAATTCAACTTCACGAGTGATATCCAAGATTTCAAAGTAGGAATCAGCGAACCAGAAAGAGAAGCCATCAGAAAAACAATGCTGGCGATTTCTCAAATTGAAGTAGCCGTAAAAACCTTCTGGGGAAACATCTACGACAAAATGCCAAAACCAGAAATCGGTTCGGTAGGAGCTACTTTTGCGGAAAGTGAAGTACGACATCACGATGCCTACTCTCACCTTCTAGAAATTCTAGGGCTAAACGAAGAATTTGAACATCTAACTGACAACCCAGTCATCATGGAACGAGTTGATTATCTAGAACTCGCTCTAAAAAATGCAAAAAGTGAAAAACCAAGAGATTACGCAGAATCAATTCTACTCTTCTCGCTCTTTATTGAACATGTATCACTTTTCTCTCAATTCCTAATCATCATGGCCTTCAACAAATACCGAAGCCGACTAAAAGGAATTTCCAACGTGGTTGAAGCCACTTCAAAAGAAGAACAAATCCACGGGAACTTCGGAATCGATGTCATTCAAATCATCAAAAAAGAAAACCCAAGTTGGTTTGACGACAAACACGCTGCCATGGTTCAAGAGCTTTGTAGAAAAGCCTACGAATCAGAAAGCCGAATCATCAACTGGATATTCGAAGCGGGAGAATTGGACTTCCTTCCAAAAACCGTTGTAGAAGAATTCATCAAAGATCGATTCAACCGATCTCTTATGAGTTTAGATATTGAACCAGTTTTTGAAACCGATGAAGAGCTTGTTCAACAATCAGAATGGTTTGATGAAGAAATCATTGGAACCAAACACGTAGATTTCTTCGTTAAACGATCAATCAATTACAACAAGAAAAGTAAGAGTATTACCGCAGACGATCTATTTTAGAACACAATTTTTATACAAAAATAAAAAAGAAAAATACCTCATATCAATTAACCCCTAAAAAAAATGAAATGGTTGACCGAAAATAGCCGAAAATTCCTCGAGCGAGGCTACCTACTAGAAGGTGTAACACCGGAAGAACGAATCCGAGAAATCGCCAATCGAGCCGAAGAAATCAACGGGATCGAAGGTTTCTCAGATAAGTTTTACAACTATATGTCTGAAGGATACTATTCTCTTGCTTCACCAGTTTGGTCCAACTTTGGGCAAAAACGAGGGCTTCCAATCAGTTGTTTCGGATCATTTATAGGGGATGATATGGGAGAAATTCTTTTTACCCAAGCAGAGGTTGGAATGATGTCAAAAATGGGAGGAGGAACTTCTGGTTACTTTGGAGACCTTCGTCATCGAGGCGCCCCAATTACCAATAATGGTAAATCATCAGGAGCGGTTCACTTCATGCAACTTTTTGACAAGATGGTGGATATCGTGAGCCAAGGAGCAACACGAAGAGGACAATTTGCTCCCTACCTACCACTCAGTCATCCAGATGCTGATGAATTCCTAGATCTTGGAACAGAGGGAAACCCAATTCAAAAACTAACTCACGGAGTAACCGTAAGTGACGAATGGATGCAGTCAATGATCGATGGAGACGAGCAAAAACGAAAACTTTGGGCAAAAGTTATCCAACGACGAGGAGAAATCGGATATCCATACATTCTTTTTGAAGACAATGTAAACAACAATACCGTTGATGTTTATGAAAAAGAAAACCGACGTATTTGGGCCAGTAACCTTTGTACAGAAATTATGCTCCCAAGTAAGGGCGATGAATCATTTGTTTGCTGTCTTTCATCAATCAATATTCTTCATTACGACGCCTGGAAAGATACCGACGCGGTAGAAACACTCACCTACTTCCTGGATGCGGTGATGAGTGAGTTTATTGAAAAATTAGAATACTACCGAGACAGTGAAGACCCTCACGATCAAAAAGTCTTCATGTTCATGGAACGAGCTTACAACTTTGCAACTCGACACCGGGCGCTTGGTCTTGGAGTTCTTGGATGGCACTCATACCTTCAGAACCATATGATCACCTTCGAAAGTCGAGAAGCGGCCAAAATAAACCACGAGGTTTTCGAGCTGATCCAAAAACGAAGTTATGAGGCCTCGGCTGAAATGGCCGAGAAATTCGGAGAACCAGAAGTACTGAAAGGATACGAACGACGAAATACCACGACAATGGCCGTTGCTCCAACGACTTCCTCTGCCTTCATCCTTGGACAAGTATCACAAGGAATCGAGCCAATCTGGTCTAACTGTTACGTAAAAGATATTCAAAAAATCAAAACAACGATCAAAAACCCATTCCTTGTAAAACTTCTTGAAGAAAAAGGAAAAAATGACGTCGAAACCTGGAGAAGCATTCGAGATCATGACGGATCCGTTCAACAACTAGATTGTCTAACCGATGAAGAAAAAGAAGTCTTCAAGACTTACCCAGAGATTGATCAAATGGCGATTATTTATCAAGCCTCAACTCGACAAAAATTCATCGATCAAGGGCAATCACTCAATGTCATTATCCACCCAGAAACCCCAACCAAAGACATCAACAAACTCTACATTGATGCCTGGAAACTGGGAATCAAAACCCTCTACTACCAACACAGCATGAACGCTGCCCAACAGCTCAATCAGAAAAAAGTCTGTACCGCCTGTGAAGGGTAATAAATATCAAAAAGGCTCCGAAAGGGGCCTCCATTTTCTATTAAGAACTAATAAAACGAGAATATTGATAAAAAAAGAGTACGAGAGAAAGTAAATGAAGTAAAATGTTTCAATCAAAATTAAGCATCAGTAAAAAAACTTCACCAATCCTAAAAAAAGATTTAGAAAAGTTCCTAGGCAAAAACCAAAGCATCCACTGTAAAGCTTTAAAAAGAAAGATTAGCCTGGAAAAATTACCTGAAGTTATAACAGAAAGAAAAAGCTCAGCAAAAAAAAGGCTTTCCTGCTTTTGGGTAGCCTTGGATATAATTAAGCATAATAAAAACTTTACTCTCAGAGAACATCAAAATAACAGGGAATTTTGCATTCAAGGGGTATCAAGTGATAAAAAAAGAATTGAAATTCACCTCAGAGAGGAAGTAACCATGAATAAGGATAAAAGAATATATTTTATATCTTGTTTTTATAAATAAAAAAACACCCCCGTCTATTAGCTAAACAAGACCAGGATGCGTGAATTGTTTCGTTAGAGAGGAAGGATTACCACGAAGAACCTCTAAAATGTACTACAATGTGTTCACATAATATCATATAAATCATACATTTTTCAAACAAAAATAAACAAAATTATAAATCTTCTATACTTAATAAATAATGCTCACCCCTAAAGTTACCAACTGCCTTCTGACCGCTGAAGCCAAAGCTTTAGCCACGACTGGGCCTCAAGGACTCAATGTCGTACCCATTTCAACCATTAAAGTTGAAAATGGGAAAATTATCCTGGTAGACTATTTTTTTAACAAAACTCGAGACAATCTAAAAACTAATAAACCCGTTTCTATAACGGCTTGGTCGGGACTTTCTGGCTATCAAATCAAAACTGAATGCCACTATCAAACCGAAGGGGAATTATTTGAAGAAACGACTAAGTGGATTGCCGAACTACACCCCAATAGAATCGTCTACGGAGTCGTCGAACTTACTCCTTTAGAAGTTTATGACATTGGGATCGGTTAAATAAAATTCTTTTAAATCACCTTTATTAATTTTCGTAAAAAACTCTAAGTTATAGAACCTTTCTTCTTGCCTTATTAAATCTTCGTTGAAATTTTTTTATGAGAGAGTGCTCAAATGTATCAGTGTCTGAGCGAAGCGAGTTTGACACATTTAACGAACGAAGCCAGAAAAATTAGAAGTTTAATACTGCAAGGATTTTTTCTCCCTCTTTTTGGGAAAAAGAGGTTTTTTACTACTAGACTCTACAAAAATGATAAAGAAAGTGTTTATACAATATTCTTCCCAAACACCTCTTGACCCAACGTTCCTAAAACCAACTGTCGAACGTTACGTTCCGTAACAAAGTCATTGTGTCCACAATCCACTCGAAAATGAGAATGATCAATACGACTTCCCGTCATTTGAGGGAGGACAGTCATATCATAGTTTCCTGAAAAACCCACTACTGGAACAGTCGTGTTAGGTGCAGGCTCTGGAATACTAATAAATGGATTAATAGTTGGAATTTTGAGAGGCGAAGCCATATGAACAATCGCTGATACTTTTTTGCCAAATTCTGGAACTTTTCTCAAAACCTGAAACGCAATATTACCACCATAACTGTGAGCAATAATAAGCGTTCTATCACACAAATTACGTAGAGACTCTACGATTTCATCTACTGTATTTTCATGATCTAGATGTGGCACATAATGATCCCCAGGAACCATAACATCACTAATACCTTTTTCAGCTAAATCTTGTCGCCATCCATCAAAAGCTTTTTCTCCCGCTGGAGTACAGGCTCCACGGATAATCAAAGCTCGTTCTGGCGGATTTAATTGCCCCGCCCATCCTTCAAAACTCATAACTTAAAATTATCGACAGATTAACAAAATCGTCAAAAATTTTTATCAAAAAACCGCATCCCAAACAGGGTCAAAAAGTTCGGTAAGCCAAAACAAGGAATTATCACTTAAAAAACCATATCTAGTATGCAATAATAGAGAAACATACTAAATATAGTTAAAATGTTTTTAAAAATTCAGAAAAGATCCGGCGAGATTGTGGCTTTTGAGCCTCCAAAAATTACTCAAGCAATCCAAAAAGCGCTCAATAGTAGCCAAGAAGAAAGCCAAGAAACGGCTGAACAACTCACTAAGAAGGTAGTGAGCTATCTTAAAAAAAATTACAAAACAGGCATTCCTACCGTAGAAAATATCCAAGACTTCGTCGAAAAAGTTCTTATTGAGTCCAACCTTCCAGAAGTAGCTAAATCCTACATTCTCTACCGACAAAAACGATCCGAAGTTAGGTCAGACAAAAATATTGCTGTTGGAGTCAAAAACACCATAAATGAATATCTGAGCAAAACTGATTGGAGAGTAAATGCAAACTCCAATCAAGGTTATAGTCTTGGAGGATTAATTCTAAACACTTCTGGAAAAGTAACGGCCAATTACTGGCTTTCTCATATTTATCCAGAAAAAGTTGGAAACGCTCACAGAAATGCCGATATCCATATTCACGATCTCGATATGATGGCTGGATATTGTGCTGGATGGAGTCTGCGCGCACTTCTAGAAGAAGGTTTTAATGGAGTTGCTAACAAGACTGAATCACTCCCACCAAAACACCTTTCAACCGCCGTATCTCAAATGGTTAACTTTTTAGGAACACTCCAAAATGAATGGGCTGGAGCTCAAGCCTTCTCTAGTTTCGATACCTATCTCTCCCCTTTTGTAAAAAAGTATAAATTAGAAAAAGAAGCGGAAATAAAAGCAATCAACCCAGGTATTAACGAAGAAAAACTTAATACATTGGCAGAAAAAGCCACCTTTAAATATGTGAAACAAAATATTCAAGCCTTTGTTTTTAACCTAAACGTACCTTCTCGTTGGGGAACTCAAACGCCTTTCACCAATATTACACTCGACTGGGTTTGTCCTGAAGACCTAAAAATTCAAAAGCTGAAACTCGGAGGGGAATATTTTGAATATACCTTCGAAGAACTTCAGCCAGAAATGGACATCATTAATCGAGCTTATATTGAAGTCATGACGGAAGGAGATGCCAAAAATAGAGTTTTCACCTTCCCAATCCCAACATACAACATCACTAAAGACTTTGACTGGGAAGCTGAAAATACTATTCCACTCTTTGAAATGACAGCAAAATATGGAATGCCCTATTTCCAAAATTTTATTAATTCAGATATGGAACCAAATCAAGTTCGTTCTATGTGCTGCAGATTACAACTAGACCTAACCGAGCTCATGAAGCGAGGAAACGGACTCTTTGGATCAGCGGAAATGACCGGCTCAATTGGTGTCGTCACCATTAATGCTGCCAGAATTGGATGTGCCTACAGAGGAAATAAAGAAGGTTTTCTAAAACAAATAGAACACCTAATGGAACTCTCGAAAAGCTCTCTAGAAATTAAAAGAAAAGAAATCGAAAGACTTATGGAATCAGGTCTTTTCCCCTATAGCAAAAGATACCTTCGAGGATTAGGGAATCATTTTTCTACCATTGGAATTAACGGTCTTAATGAAGCTATTAGAAACTTCTCCAATGATCAGGAAAATATCGCCACCTCTTGGGGACAAGATTTTGCTGAAGAAGTCCTCGTCTTTATGCAGCATAAACTACAGACATATCAAGAAGAAACAGGAAATCTCTATAATCTAGAAGCGACTCCCGCCGAAGGAACTACTTATCGTTTTGCGAGAGAAGACAAAAAACTCTTTCCAGAAATTATCCAAGCTGGAAGCCTAGAAGCCCCGTATTATACAAACTCTTCGCAACTCCCTGTGGAATACACCGAAGATGCTTTTGAAGCCCTCATGCTACAAGATCGTCTGCAGACTAAGTACACAGGGGGAACCGTTCTTCATCTCTATATGGGGGAAAGAATTTCCGACGCCAAAGCCTGTCGATCTCTCGTCAAAAAAGTACTGTCTAAATTTCATCTTCCTTATATCACTATTACTCCAACCTTCTCAATCTGTCCAAAACATGGATACATAGAAGGAGAACATGACTACTGTCCACTATGTGATGAAGAGATTGGATATCAAGGACCAGAAAAATTCGACCGAAGCACTCGTAAAATTTACGAATCAAACTACCAAGCCAAGCCTGCTTGTACTACTTGCTAATTAATTTATTAAACCAACTTATACAATGACAAAATCAAACCGAACCCGATGCGAAATCTGGACTCGAGTTATGGGATACCACCGTCCAGTATCACATTTTAATACGGGTAAAAAGTCCGAACACTACTCAAGAAAACACTTTCAAGAGCCAACCAATTACAACGATATTTTCTGTAAAAAATACTAATGCTTATTGGAGGTATTCAAACACTTACGCTTCTTGATTTTCCAGGAAAAGTTGCCTGCATCGTTTTTCTGGCTGGATGCAATATGCGTTGTGGATACTGTCATAACCCAGAAATGGTTCTCCCTGAAAAAATCAAATCACAAACCCTTATCCCTCCAGAAAAAATTCTAAACTTTCTCGACTCCAGAGACGGTTTTCTGGAGGGGGTAGTCATCTCTGGTGGAGAACCAACCATCCATTCTGATCTCCCGAAATTCATACGAACACTTAAAGAAAAAAAACTCTTAGTAAAACTCGATACCAATGGAACAAATCCTCAAATGCTCCAAGAGTTGATAGATGAGAATCTTATTGATTACGTCGCCATGGACATAAAAGAATCTAAAAAAAATTATTCTAAACTGACCTGCTTAGACAACTGCTGGAAAGATATTGAACAAAGTTTTCAACTCCTCCAAGACTCCACTATCCCTTTTGAAGTCAGAAGTACATTCATAGGAAATTATCACACAGAAAAAAGCATTAAAGAAATGGCCAAAGCAGCACAAGGAGCACAGCAATACACAGTCCAAAACTTTCGACCAAAGATCACCTTAGATCCAAAATTCAAACAATATCGAAGCTTCACAAACAATGAAATAGATCATATTACGTCTATTCTGAAAGAGGCGGGCCACAATACCAAAATCCTCGCCTAAACTTCTAAAGGCATTTTTCGGGGAATGCCATTGGCTCGAGGATATTTTCGCGCCGTGTGGCTTGTCTTTTGTAGCTCTACAAAAATTCTCTCCGAATCCCCTATTATCATCTTTTCTATACGCTTAACCTTAGCTCCAAGTTTTTTCTCAAGTCCTTTAAAAACTTCTAAATCTTCCTCAATTTGAGGCCCTTGGTAGGCCAAAAAAGAACCTCCCACCTTCACAAAAGGTAACGCATATTCAAGTAATACTGGCCAAGGAGCTAAAGCCCGAGCAGTAACTAAATCATATTGTTCACGAAATTTAGAATTTTGCCCAAATTCTTCAATACGACCATGATAAGCCTTTACTTTAAGATTTAAATCATCAGCCATAGCCTGAACAACTTTCATTTTTTTCCCCACACTATCAAGCGCCGAGAACTTAGAGGATGGATTCATTACCGCCAAAGGTAAAACTGGGAAACCTCCACCAGTGCCAATATCTAGAATTCTTTTTTTAGAGAAACTAAACTTTGACATCGGTAATAGCGAGTCTAAAACATGCTTTTCCCAAGCTTCGTTTTCATCACGAATAGCTGATAAATTAATTTTTGAATTCCACTCCAAAAACTGCTGCAAAAGGTTCTCTAATTTAGCCTGTTGATCTGGAGTAAGAGTCAGTTGAGACATCACTCAACAATGTACTCAGTGAAAGCTGTTTGTGAAACTTTTATCTGCCCAAACTGGAATACATGTCCTCCATAACCACCTCCCCCACCACGACCATAATTAACTTCGTCATAGTAACTTACAGCATTAGTGTCTTCAAAGACTTTTACGCTGATTAACTCTTTAAGGTTTTTACCTTGCTGACCAGCGATATCTAATGCCTGATTTTCAGCTCTAGCCAATGCTTTATCACGAGCCTGAAGAAGCACCGATTTCTTGGTCTCATCTTTCAGTACAAACTGTACATTCTGAACATCAACACCAACTTCGCTAATGATAATCTCAATCACCTTATCAACAATATCAACGTTATTAACCGTTACTCCCAAAGTATGGTTTGCTGTATATCCCGTCAAAACTCGTGGCTGAACAGACCAGTCATAATTCGAATTTACCGAAAAGTACTGTGTTTTGATATGACTTTCATCAATCCCTAGTTTTCTTAAAGCTTTGTTAAGTTCATCAATTTTGTCCTGAGCTTTTTTCTGTGCCGTTTTAATATCTATATCCGCTTCCATTACACCAATATTCACTCGAACCTGGTCAGGAACCGCATAGACTTCTCCAACTGACTGTGTCGAAATCGTCGCTACAGGTTCTGTAACCTCCGCCAAATCTTGATACAAAAAATTTAGACCAAAAATCGTGCAGAGAAAAAGTCCAAAAAAACTTATCGCCGACACTAATAGTGCGACTGATGAAGCTTCTGAATTTGTGTGAGAGGCTGTGTTTTTATTTTTTTTAGGTGGCATGATAATAAAAATTAATCAACTTCGATGCTACCCTCCTTTATTTTTCAGGTCAAGCATTAGAATCCTCCTTCCATCAAAAAGAAATATAAATACGCCACAATAAGCGCTGGAATAGCGGTATAAATCGTCGCTACAAAAGACGCTTTTGGAGAAACCGCCAGTGCAGGAAACAGAGCATCACCATCGTTACTAATAGCATTCCCCAACTGGGCTGATAACGGAATATACCCCTGCAAATACAAGGTCGTAACCAATACTTGCGGCCCACATCCTGGTAAAAAACCAATGACTACCGCCATTAGTGGAACTAACGGTTTCACCGTATCAAATATTCCCTTGAGATCAAAAGCCGTCCAGTGAATCCCCAGTTCGAAAAGTAAAAAAGCAATCACTACCCATAAGGTTATAAAACAAGTATCAGCCGTAGTTTTATCCCAAACTGAATCATGTGATGGTTCTTCAAATCGATTCGTAACACTCGGACCATTGTTAGGATTAAAGAACCAGAGTAAAATTGATAGAATAGCTCCTATAGCTCCAAACCATAAAGTGAATCCATCAATACCGACCACAAGATCTGTATCCATCTGAAAAGCCGTCATAAGTCCGAGTACAATCCCAGGAATAAATAACAAAACCCAAGGTAATTTTAAGTGTTCATAATGAAATATTCCTCCACAATAAGCCCCTGAATTTGCATTTTGACGAAGAAAATCATACCCATGAATTTTCTCTACTAAATACCCAAACAAAATCCCTATGGTAAGAGAAATCACAAAAACAAAAAGTGCTGTTTTTGGTTCTTTGGCCAGTAATAAAAATGCCGCATCTCCCATAGTCGAGGTCAGAACCGCTACTACTGATCCAAAACCAAGGCGTCCAACTGAATACTGCGTCATAATCATAATAGCTCCACCACATCCAGGCAAAGCTCCAACAATAGCTGAAATTGGAATTTGATATTTTTTGTGTTTCTTTAGCAGTGCTTCCGTATCCACCTTTAGTAAAGCTTCAAGCCCATAAAAAATAAAGAGCGTTAGAGCCACAAAGACTGTTACTTGAATATAAGCGTCCGACAAAGTACTAAAAAAAACTTCTCGCGTTTCTTCGCCCCCTAATACAGGGATTGAGACTAAAACAAACAATAGCACCCACCTCCAAATACGATCTTTCTTAAACAAACTTTTCCAAAAAATTTTATCTTTCATCTTTTTAATGTACAAATATCTATGATGGGACTATAACAAAAAAGTTCGCATATACAAACTTTTTAAAGAAAAATGATTACACAAACCCAGGAAGACTATCTGAGAGCGATTTATCTCTTACAAGAAGAATTAGATAGACCGATTAAAAGCGTCGAACTTTTAGACAAACTCCAACTAACAAAATCAACCGTCAGTCAACGACTCAATGAATTACAGAATAAGGACTGGATTATACAGGAAAAATACAAACCAATTGAACTCACTCCAACAGGGAAAAAAATTGCTGAAAATCTCACCTATAAACATCGAATCATTGAACTATTTCTGATCGAAACATTAGGATTCAAAGAAAACGAAGTCCATCAAGAAGCCCACCAACTAGAACATGCTTGTTCAAATAAAGTAATTTTAAAAATTGCCGACTTACTCGGAAATCCGCAAACCTGCCCGCACGGAAAACCTCTCCCAAAATTTCATCCAGAAATTACTTAATCCCTTTCTTAGAGAGATAGAGAGAACTAGAAACATACAGCCCTAATGCCAGTAAAATTAGGAATTTTATCGATAATGGCCATCCCCAAAACGCTACAATCAGCTCCCACATTTTTTCATTCGAAAACTCGGCAACTTTCGACATCATCTGGAGAAACCAATTATCTAGACTTGGTTCAACCACTTTCCAGAAGAAAGCCCAGACCATCAAACAAAACAACACAATCATCGAGACGCTGTACAAAAACAGTTTGTTAGCCAGAGTGATAACGTCTTCGTCAAACTCTCCATACATCGATTCGACCATGGTAATAATGATCAAAAAGAACAAACTCCAACTATAGATCAAAGCCGTTAGTAAAGGTTGATGGGTAATAAAATGCACCGAAACTTCGGCGATCGTTGCCACCACAAATTTTGGAAAAAAGTGAAAATAAGGAATTCGGCTACAAAACCGAGTAAACGATAAAAAGTACTGAAAATAAAGTGGTAGCTCTTTTTCTTTTCTTCGCTGAAGGAAAATTTTTGAAAAACTAAAGGGCAACATAACCATATCAATCCCTAATTGAAAAATATTTCGAGTAGAATGTTGAGATCGGATAAACCTAATTACCTTAAATAAAACCCACAAAACCGTCCCCATAAAGGGAAATAATAAGGTTATAAGGATTAATATTTTTTCCATCTGACTGGATTATAACGACCTATAAGAATAAGCAAGGGAGTCTTAAGAACGAGAATCTTCTTATCTAAACAAAGTTTAGAACGAAGCGTTCAAATTAAAAATTTGGGCTTACCGTCGAACTCTTATCGTTCGATCCTCAGCCCTTTCGGGCTATACAAAAAATTTCTCAAGTCTTATCAGACTCAAGAAATTTTTCGTGGAGCGCGCAGCGAGAATCGAACTCGCGTCTCTGCCTTGGCAAGGCAATATAATAGCCACTATACGATGCGCGCATAAAAGCGGGAATAAATCCCGCTTCTTATCTATCTGATTAATCTTCTTTTTCTTCTGATGCTTCAGGAGCTGGTGATTCGGCACCTTCTGCTTCAGCATCTGTTTCTTCTCCTTCTTTTACTTGGATAGCGGACGTGTTTTCAGCTTCTGCTGTTTCAGCTACTTCAGCGTAATCCTCAGATTGTTTCAAAAGACTTGCTTCAGTTGTTTCTTCAAATTCATCCATATCTGTCACAACTCCATCTTCAACCTGTCCATCTTTTAGAAGTTCTACTTTTAGACAGAGTGATTGAAGCTCTTTCATCAATACATTGAAAGATTCTGGAATAGAAATCAGATCTACTTCTTCATCTTTAACGATCGCTTCATAAGCTTTCGCTCGTCCATGAACATCATCTGATTTGATAGTTAACATTTCTTGTAGCGTATGAGCCGCTCCGTAAGCTTCCAGAGCCCATACCTCCATCTCTCCGAAACGTTGTCCCCCATTCTGAGCTTTCCCTCCAAGAGGTTGTTGTGTTACAAGAGAGTAAGGCCCAACCGAACGTGCATGGATTTTATCTTCCACAAGATGGATTAGTTTCAACATATAGGTCGTTCCCACTACTACTTTATGATCAAAAGCCTCTCCACTTTTCCCATCAAAAAGAGTGAATTTACCATCTGTTGGCATATCATTGGCTTCAAGAAAATCCTGGATAGTATCCATTTTAATCCCGTTTAGTACTGGCGTTGCTACTTTGATTCCCATCTTAGAAGCGGCCATTCCAATATGTGTTTCTAATACCTGTCCGATATTCATCCGAGATGAAACCCCTAGTGGATTAAGAATAATATCTACTGGCGAACCATCCTCCATGTATGGCATGTCTTCAGAAGGAACAATTTGAGAAATAACCCCTTTATTCCCATGACGTCCCGCCATTTTATCCCCAGCTTCTAGATGACGCATTTGAGCTACTTCAACGATTACTCGTTTTAGTACTCCTGTTGGAAGATCATCTCCTTCTGTTCGATCTAGAACTTCAATGTTAATTACTTTCCCCCCAGAACCTCTTGGAAGTCTCAGAGAAGAATCTTTCACATCATGAGCCTTCTCTCCAAAGATCGCTCGAAGAAGTCTATCTTCAGCCGTTAATTCTGTTTCTCCTTTTGGCGTTACTTTCCCAGCTAAGATATCTCCCGCTAGAACCGTCGCCCCAATTCGAACAATTCCGTTATCATCAAGATCTTTTAGTTTAGCTGCGGCTACATTTGGGATATCAGAAGTTAGTTCTTCTGACCCTAGTTTTGTATCTCGAACGTCTAGCTCGTATTTTTCAATATGGATAGAGTTGAAGAGTCCTTCTCGTACGATACGATCAGAAACAATCACCGCATCCTCATAGTTGTATCCTCCCCAAGACATGTACGCAACTTTCAAGTTTTGCCCAAGAGCGATGTCTCCGTTTTCTACCGAAGCTCCATCAATAAGTACATCTCCTTGTTTTACTTTATCTCCTCGATTAACTCGTGGTCGTTGATGAATACAGGTTGATTGATTGGTTCGTTCAAATACTTTCAATCGATAAGTTTCTTTCTTTCCTGATTTTCCAACAAAGACAATTTCAGAAGCATCTGCTGATTTGATTTCTCCATCTTCAGGAGCTCGAACACATTCTTCTTCAGAAGTAATAGCTTCCATTCCTGTTCCCACTACTGGAGCCTGTGGCTTGATAAGTGGAACCGCTTGTCGTTGCATGTTTGACCCCATTAGTGCACGCGTATTATCATCATGCTCTAGGAAAGAGATCAGTGAAGTTGAAAGCGATACAATCTGTTTTGGAGAAATATCTACATGAGTGATTTCATCCACAGGGTAAGTCCCTGGTTCGAAGTTTTTACGTGCCGCGATATGATCTTTTGCAAACTGCCCTTGCTCATCCATAAGAGAATTCGCTTGTGCAATACACATATTTCGTTCTTCTTCAGCTCGGTAGTAATTCACTTCATCCGTAACATGTGCTCGAACTGGTACAACCTTAAGGTCTTTTACTTTAGCTAAAGCTTTTGCTTCTTTTTCTGTAATTTCGGTTCCTTGTTTTACTACCACTTTAGTACCGTCCTTAACATCAATAGACGTTGTGTATCCAACGGCAGATTTACCATCATTTTTTCGAGTATGAACCACCGTTCGGTATGGAGTTTCAATGAATCCCATATCATTTACTCGAGCGTAAGAAGCCAAGTGTAGCACTAACCCAATATTCGGTCCTTCTGGAGTCGTTACCGGACAAATTCTTCCGTAGTGAGATGGGTGTACATCCCGTACTTCAAACGAAGCTCGTTCTCGACTAAGCCCTCCTGGCCCCATAGCAGAAATTCTTCGTTTATGCTCTAGTGCTGCCAACGGATTTGTTTGATCCATGAACTGAGACAGCTGCCCAGAAGCAAAAAATTCTCGCATGGCTGCTGTAATTGGCCGACAGTTAATCAATTGTGTAGGCGTCACACTATCAAGCTCAACGATAGTCATTCGATCTTTTACGATTCGTTCCGTTCGCAAAAGTCCTACACGGAATTTATTTTGTACGAGTTCTCCTACCCCTCGAATTCGTCGGTTTGATAGATGATCAATATCATCATCATAATAAACATCATTCGAATCATAAGTAATCATTTCTTTTACCATAGAAACGAAATCTTCAATTCGGAAAACTCGCCCTTCTGGTGAATCTTCGGTTTTTAGACCAAATCGATTATTAATTTTATATCGAGCAATCGGCCCAAGGTCATATTTTTTGAAATCAAAAAACATTGAATCCAAGAAAGCTTTAGCATTGTCAGGTGTTGCCAAATCTCCTGGTCGAATTCGTTTATATACTCCTTGCCAAGCTCCTTTTGCATCTTCTGACTCATCTTTCTCCAATGTTTTTAGGATTGGATTTTCAGTTTCACTTTCAATCACATCTTTGAAAAGGTCTAGAATCTCTTTATTCGATTCATATCCAAAAGCTCTCAAGAACATAGTCACTGGGATTTTTCGTTTTCGATCAACTTTCACCCAGATCAAACCTCGTTTATCACTTTCAATTTCTAGCCAAGCTCCTCGTTTTGGAATCATTTTTCCCGTTACAGCTCCTGGTAGAGCTGTATTAGGCGCAAAGAAAATCCCAGGGCTTCTCACAATCTGAGAAACGATCACCCGTTCAATACCATTGATGATAAAAGTCCCAATAGAAGTAATCAGTGGAACTTGTCCAAAGTAAACATCTTGTTCTTTAATTTCCCCAGTTTCTAGATTCGTTAGCGCTACGTGAGCACGAATTGAAGCTTCGTAAGTAAGACCTTTCTGCTTACAAAAATCAATATCATGTTTTGGTTCTTCTACTTCGTGAGAAAGAATTTCTAGGCGAAGTTTTTTCCCCGTCGCATCCTCGATAGGATTAATTTCGTCCAAGAGTTCTTGGATTCCCTCTTGTAAAAACCATTGATAAGATTTCAACTGAACTTCAATAAGGTTTGGAAATGGAAAATTATCTCCAACTTCGCTCGTGTAAAAACACCGACCGTTTTCAGTTTTCATTGGCTTTAGTTTAGCCGGAAGGTTGAGTTTTTTCGTAACTTTTGGCATGGACTTTTAAGTGGTTAAAAAAATAAAAAAATGCCGAGCAAAAACATACAAAACAAGTGTAAGTTTCCGCCCGTCTCATTACTCATCTATTTATTCTGAGGCAAAATTCGACTAAAATCTACTTCAGAACAGGGAAAAGTCAAACTTTTCTAACCTTTAAATCGAAATGTATTTTCGATAATTTTAAATTTATCAAAATACTCATCGTATTCAGTGGTCGCTGCCGCGTAGGTAATAACATAAACGATATTATTATGAAAGACTATTCGTTGGGTCAACTTTAGCTCTACCCCTTCTCTCACTACAAGCAATGTCACCAAACGAGAATCCTCTCCACCAAACATTGAACTCTCCTCTGAAACAATCTCTAGACTGTCGAAAAATGGTTTCACCTGAGCAATTGAAGCCTGCACATGATCATCCAAACTTACCACCTCTAACTCTTGAGTTAAATGCTGAGCTACCACATTTACATTCGCCTGAAAATCATCGCCCTCTTTCACTGGTTCCATATAAGCCACCAAAGTTCCAAGTTGATCTATAGATTCCTCCCATCCTGTCGGTTTTACAAACTCAAACTGAAACATCTCATTACTGTAATTCTGAACCCCCGAATTTGCTGTCTCAGAGTTCGAATTCCCATTATTCTGAGTTTCTTGTGGGTCTTCAATCTCTACAACCGTTTCTGCTGCCTGCAAATCTTGAGCCACTTTATCCGGTAGCATCGTCGTATTTGTTGGAGCATTTGGGTCTTTTTTCTGACACGCTGACAAGGTAATCAAAACCAAAAGTAGTAAACTTAATTTTTTCATCACGAAAAAGCATAAACCCTCCTCGAAAATTTTCAAAAACTTTCTAATATGGTTTTTGAAAAACAAATGAAAACCAACGGATTTGACTACGAGCTTATTGATTGCGGAGATTTCCGACGATTCGAACGATTTGGCGACTTCATACTAGAACGCCCATGCCCCCAAGCTCACTGGCCACTCAAAAATCGCAGCATAAAAACCGATGCTATATTCAAGCGCAGTAAAAACCAAAAAGGTTGGAGATTTCATACCGATGTACCCAAAGACTGGCAGACAAAAATTAGTCACATCACCGCAGAATGTCGATTTGCCGCTCAAGGACAAATTGGAATTTTCCCAGAACAATACGAAAACTGGACCTGGTTGAACAAAATAATTACTCAAAAAGAAAAGCCACTAAAAATTCTTAACACCTTTGCTCACACCGGAATCGCTACACTATTTACAAGCACCAAAAACACAGAAGTCACTCACGTTGATGGCGCCAAAGCTTCCAATAATTGGGGAAAACGAAATGCGGAGCTCTCTGGTTTCGACCAAAATAAAATTCGTTGGATCTGTGATGATGTTATCAGCTTCATGAAACGAGAAATTCGTCGAGAAAACACCTATGATGGCATTATACTTGATCCTCCAGCCTTCGGGCGAGGAGCAAAAAAAGACTGGCACATCGAACGAGACCTCTTTGAACTTATGGAATGTGTCAAAAAACTGCTAACCAACAAACCACTATTTGTGATTCTGACCTGTCATGCTCCAGATTCTTTTTCCCCAAAAGACCTAGCCATACAACTCCAAAAGATCCCTCAATTCAAAGGAAAAAAAGCTGAGACTTTAGATCTCAAAATAAAATCTAAAACAGGGAACGATCTCCCTTCTAGCTTTGGAGCAAGAATTTCCAATAATTAAAAACTTAGGACTTAGACACTAAAATAAAATGCCAACATCATCAATCCCACCGCAAACATCCATCCTCCCAAAGTTCTTATGATTACCCAGTGCCATTCTTGCTTTATGAAATCTTTAAGAATCAACACATAACTAAAAAAAGCAACGACTCCAAAAATTGAGCCCAAATAGAAGACTAAATTCATAATGACATCCTGACTCTCTGAGACAGTATCTAAACCAATAATCAAGCCCGACACAGCTAGCGGTAGAATTAGTATACGAAAAGACATTAAATAGTGTAGCGCCACCACCACTCCCCAAAGAATCAACAACAAACTAAACCCAAGCTCAAATGGCACTCCAGATAAAAACCATTGCCCCAAAAAACCTCCTAATAATGTTATCAAAAAAACACCAAGAAACTGTTCTGGTTTTTTCTGAGAAAACAAAACAAGTCCCAATGAGATGATTAACAATAAATGAGAAATCGTCAGAAATGGATGAGCTATCCCATTAAGTAAAGGCTGAGTATCACCAAAAAAGTTATGTGCTTGTGCTATGTTCAGCGGTTGCAAACATAAGGCACATAAATAAAAAAGTATTTTTCTCAAATTACTTACAACCATCCCATTAAAAAAGCCAAACCACAAACAGCAATTATCCCCCCAAAACCTCGAATCAAATAGATTCCTTTTGGTAATTTGTCCAAAAATCCAAGCCCAATACCCGCTAAATGCAGCAATCCTGTTCCCAATACAAAACCTACAGCATAAGTTAATGGATTAGCCGCTTCTGGAAGTTCCGTACCATGAGCATGTCCATGAAAAATTGCAAAAATCGAAACCAAAGCCATAGCCGCCCACAAAGGAGCCTTCCAAGCCAATAAGATAACTAGACCAAGAACCAATCCTGACAAAGCAATTCCAGGCTCTATAAACGGCACCGGGAGACCTAATATACCTAAAACTGCTCCAAGCGCCATCACCATTGGAAATGTAATAGGCAATACCCAAATAGCAGGGCGGAGTAAAATAGCTCCCCAGAGACCAACTGCCACCATAGCTACCAGATGGTCCCATCCCATGATCGGGTGTTTAAAACCACTAACAAAACCTCCCATCACCCCCTCTCCGCTGTGAGCCAGAGCCAAACTTGGAAGTAACAAAGCCAACGAAAGTAGTAATAATTTTTGTTTCATTTCGTGTAAAATTTAAAGCTAGTTTGATTATTACAAATCCTCCATTACGAGTAAAGAAAAGATAAATGATTTTAATTTGTGGCGGGCATTTTCCTCCGAGCGATTAGGGTTTGCTTCATATGTCAACTCACAAGTCACATCTGCTCCCATGTAATAATGAAAGGCTTTTAGATTAATTTCGTGTGAAAGGGGGCAAGAAAGTTTCTCCAGACAATCTAGGGGCTAACTGAGGATCAAATACGTTTCTATTCAAAAATCCTTCATATTTAATAAATCTAACCATTCTTGTTTCAGTTTCAAATTTCATGACTTATCAAAGTTTTTTTCCTTCGTAGGACTGAATTAAGAAAGCCTCTTAATGTCTCTTTGTTTCAGCGCAAACTTCACCCAGACGAGATCACCCCTATCGGTCTCAAATTCGAGCCAAACCACTCGTTTGGGAATCATTTTAGTGCCGTACACCCCCGACACTAAAGCATTTGGCACAAAGAAAATCCGATTCGACTTCAGCTGTGAAGAAACAACGACCGTTGTCTTCTTTGGCCGGTTTCAGTTTAGCGGGAAAGTTAAATGTTTTTTTGGTGGTGACCATTCAGGGTAATATTTAATGAATAATACATAATTGAGGCCGCCATAAACCACGTTAAAAAAGATATTTTTCGTGGTTTGTCGCTTCATTACACAATCAGAGTCTCTGACGAAGTCTCAGCAGGAATATAGGCATGAAAAGGAGGAAGACAAACTTAGCTAGGTCAAAAACCCTAAAGTTCGTCAACCTTTTGGAGCACCAACGAGAGCATGGTAAACATCTCTCCCCTCGTCATTCCCTCGCCGGGCTCAGCTGCCCTGATTGCGCTTGGTAGAGCAACATTATTTTCCAAGGCCTCAATATAAGGCACATACCATTCAATGCCACGTTCAGCCGCTATTTGTTTCGCTTCATCATAGGTAATGTAGCCAAACGAGAGGGCCAGAATTTTATAAATTTCGGCTTTAATAATATTTTTACCTGGTCGGTAGAGACCATCATTATAACCGTGCACTATATCTTGCTGTTCCATATTTTGGACAAAGTGGTGATACCAAGCTCCAGTGTTAACATCTGGAAAAGTTGTTAACTCAGCGCATTCGCCTTGTTTTAGTGAATCTTGACGGGCTATCGTCATAATTTTCATCACCTCCGCCCGACTAATTTCACTATCCAACCGAGCATTCCCCGTCTCTGCGTCACCATTTACAATGTTTTGTTCGTTTAGGTCTACCAAATAAGGGTAAGCCGCATGCGTCTCAAGCGTGTCGCCAAATAAGCCAGCAGAAGCTCCAGAGCCTCGTCGACCTGGATAACGTCGGTAGGTGATGGTCTCACAGCGGCCATCGTCACTAATAACTGATTTTGATTCCTCTAGGCCAGAAGTCGAAATCTCTTCGGCTTGAGAACCGGTTTGAGCCGGTTGAACCGTGGTCGGTACGAAGTCTTCTACCGCTACATAATTTTTGGCCAACGCCCACTCAGTGGCACACTCTGTCCCGGATTTACTACCAGATTGGTAACAGTCTCGGTACGTTTTATAAGTTTCATCATTTCCCGTAGGGAAAATATTTTCACACTTCCCTGTGTCATAGCTACACATAGTAATTATATGACGAATCGGAGCACTGCCTCCGCCACCTCCGGAGCCGGAACTAGTAGGTGCTGGCAAAGCCGGTCCAGAGGGATCAAGAATACGAGCATTAGCTGTAGAATCTTCATCATCGCTATTATTGTCCGCTACTACAATATTTACGGTTGTCACCGTATCAGTGCCTATAGTAGCGGTTCCATAGGTAACTGTTTCATTAAAAGTGCTATAAACTCCCGCGCTCCGATTGATCTTTCTCCAGACCCATCCCGTGGTATCATACTCTTTATCTAGATAGAACGTTACGTCCGTACTCTGTCCGACGTTAGTACAATAGAGTTCAAAATCAAACAACCCGATCGGGTAATCAAAGGCACTGTCTTGAGCTGTTTGAGTACTTTCAAACTCGACATCATAACCATCAATCACACGACAGTTTCCACCCGTGACTGACATAGTGACTGGTTGGCTGGTAACGGGGTTCGTGACAGAGGTGACTGATGTTTGTTCATCATCAGGCGTCCCATCACCATTTCCATCTCCGCCATTAATGGCCCCTGTCTCATCAGTGTTATCTATTCCGTCTCCATCAGAATCACTACTATCAACCGTAATAGTAGTTGGCAATGAAGAGGTTCCATCTACGGTGGCGGTGACGTTGACGGTTTGTCCATCAGTAAGGTCTGGGCTCAGATCACAGCTAAAGTTCCCGGATCCATCCGCCGTAGCCGTACACAACGTTAATCCCGAAGTTGGATCAATAATTCGCACCGTAGCATTTGGCTCTGCCGTTCCGGTTATTACATCTCCGTCGGTTGGACTGATGGTAGGCGGTAACACAACCGCTGTTGGATCGATAACCATCAATTCTGTTGGCGCTGATTCGCCGTTCGGAGCTATATTTTGAGTCACCTCAAGGGTATCTCCAGGACTTGGAGCTGGACTGACCGGACTACAGATGAAAGTGCCGTTTGGGAAAACGGATGTTTGACAGAGAATATTTCCCAAGTTGTCTTTAACGGTAATCAGGGCCCCCGGTTCTCCGGTACCGGTTACGGGGTCTCCATCAGTAGGGTCGACGGTTGGTGGTACGGTCGTTGTAGTGTGGTCAACTACAGTGGTCATTGTTGGATCACTGACATTCCCGGCTGAATCAGTGGCGGTCACATCTATCGTTGTTAAAGCAGTGAGTGGAGAAGAAGTCGTCACATCACAACTCCAATTCCCTGAAGTATCAGTCACTACGGGAGTGTTATCACAAGTTAGCGGCGAAACCGTAATAATCGAACCTGGTTCGCTGGTTCCCGTGATCGGGTCCGTAGTCGTAGTGATAGGATACACTACTGGGGGAGTCGGTTTGCTTAAGTCCGCCGTAAAGCCCCCCACCGCTGGATCTAACGTCGGCCCTGGGTTTCCGGCTTGGTCTGTACAAGTTAAGGTGAGATCAAAGGTCCCAGTAGAACCAGAAGTATCCAGTACCGTTTGTGGGTAGTCTCCACTCGCATCCAAACTCACCGTCGTTGGGTGAGGATTAATTTGTCCCGCTGGATTCGTATTCCATATCGCCGTTCCGTTCGCGTAATCCGCTCCACAACTTCCCGCCGGTATCGTCACCGTGGCACCCACCGGCCCTGCCGTAGGCGTTGTTACTCCAGGAGTAGGTGGTGTTGTAGTAGGAGTGGCCGCATCTTTAGTAATAGAAGCCGTTGCTTGTGTAGCCGCATTACCAGCGATGTCGCTGACGTCTGCGGTTATGGCCAAAGACCCGTTGGCTTCGCCAGAGAGGTCTAAGACGAGTGACCAGGTTCCAGAAGAGGCAGTCGTGTTGCCACTAACGGTGCCGACGGAAACGGAAACGGTTTGACCGTTTTCTGCATCAGTGGAACCACTTATCGTCACCGTTCCGGCTTCTGTCGCATTAAAAATATCATCTCCCATCAGCGGCGAATCTATCCCTATTACTGGCGCCACATGGTCCGCCGTAAAGCCCCCCACCGCTGGATCTAACGTCGGCCCTGGGTTTCCGGCTTGGTCTGTACAAGTTAAGGTGAGATCAAAGGTCCCAGTAGAACCAGAAGTATCCAGTACCGTTTGTGGGTAGTCTCCACTCGCATCCAAACTCACCGTCGTTGGGTGAGGATTAATTTGTCCCGCTGGATTCGTATTCCATATCGCCGTTCCGTTCGCGTAATCCGCTCCACAACTTCCCGCCGGTATCGTCACCGTGGCACCCACCGGCCCTGCCGTAGGCGTTGTTACTCCAGGAGTAGGTGGTGTTGTAGTAGGAGTGGCCGCATCTTTAGTAATAGAAGCCGTTGCTTGTGTAGCCGCATTACCAGCGATGTCGCTGACGTCTGCGGTTATGGCCAAAGACCCGTTGGCTTCGCCAGAGAGGTCTAAGACGAGTGACCAGGTTCCAGAAGAGGCAGTCGTGTTGCCACTAACGGTGCCGACGGAAACGGAAACGGTTTGACCGTTTTCTGCATCAGTGGAACCACTTATCGTCACCGTTCCGGCTTCTGTCGCATTAAAAATATCATCTCCCATCAGCGGCGAATCTATCCCTATTACTGGCGCCACATGGTCCGCCGTAAAGCCCCCCACCGCTGGATCTAACGTCGGCCCTGGGTTTCCGGCTTGGTCTGTACAAGTTAAGGTGAGATCAAAGGTCCCAGTAGAACCAGAAGTATCCAGTACCGTTTGTGGGTAGTCTCCACTCGCATCCAAACTCACCGTCGTTGGGTGAGGATTAATTTGTCCCGCTGGATTCGTATTCCATATCGCCGTTCCGTTCGCGTAATCCGCTCCACAACTTCCCGCCGGTATCGTCACCGTGGCACCCACCGGCCCTGCCGTAGGCGTTGTTACTCCAGGAGTAGGTGGTGTTGTAGTAGGAGTGGCCGCATCTTTAGTAATAGAAGCCGTTGCTTGTGTAGCCGCATTACCAGCGATGTCGCTGACGTCTGCGGTTATGGCCAAAGACCCGTTGGCTTCGCCAGAGAGGTCTAAGACGAGTGACCAGGTTCCAGAAGAGGCAGTCGTGTTGCCACTAACGGTGCCGACGGAAACGGAAACGGTTTGACCGTTTTCTGCATCAGTGGAACCACTTATCGTCACCGTTCCGGCTTCTGTCGCATTAAAAATATCATCTCCCATCAGCGGCGAATCTATCCCTATTACTGGCGCCACATGGTCCGCCGTAAAGCCCCCCACCGCTGGATCTAACGTCGGCCCTGGGTTTCCGGCTTGGTCTGTACAAGTTAAGGTGAGATCAAAGGTCCCAGTAGAACCAGAAGTATCCAGTACCGTTTGTGGGTAGTCTCCACTCGCATCCAAACTCACCGTCGTTGGGTGAGGATTAATTTGTCCCGCTGGATTCGTATTCCATATCGCCGTTCCGTTCGCGTAATCCGCTCCACAACTTCCCGCCGGTATCGTCACCGTGGCACCCACCGGCCCTGCCGTAGGCGTTGTTACTCCAGGAGTAGGTGGTGTTGTAGTAGGAGTGGCCGCATCTTTAGTAATAGAAGCCGTTGCTTGTGTAGCCGCATTACCAGCGATGTCGCTGACGTCTGCGGTTATGGCCAAAGACCCGTTGGCTTCGCCAGAGAGGTCTAAGACGAGTGACCAGGTTCCAGAAGAGGCAGTCGTGTTGCCACTAACGGTGCCGACGGAAACGGAAACGGTTTGACCGTTTTCTGCATCAGTGGAACCACTTATCGTCACCGTTCCGGCTTCTGTCGCATTAAAAATATCATCTCCCATCAGCGGCGAATCTATCCCTATTACTGGCGCCACATGGTCCGCCGTAAAGCCCCCCACCGCTGGATCTAACGTCGGCCCTGGGTTTCCGGCTTGGTCTGTACAAGTTAAGGTGAGATCAAAGGTCCCAGTAGAACCAGAAGTATCCAGTACCGTTTGTGGGTAGTCTCCACTCGCATCCAAACTCACCGTCGTTGGGTGAGGATTAATTTGTCCCGCTGGATTCGTATTCCATATCGCCGTTCCGTTCGCGTAATCCGCTCCACAACTTCCCGCCGGTATCGTCACCGTGGCACCCACCGGCCCTGCCGTAGGCGTTGTTACTCCAGGAGTAGGTGGTGTTGTAGTAGGAGTGGCCGCATCTTTAGTAATAGAAGCCGTTGCTTGTGTAGCCGCATTACCAGCGATGTCGCTGACGTCTGCGGTTATGGCCAAAGACCCGTTGGCTTCGCCAGAGAGGTCTAAGACGAGTGACCAGGTTCCAGAAGAGGCAGTCGTGTTGCCACTAACGGTGCCGACGGAAACGGAAACGGTTTGACCGTTTTCTGCATCAGTGGAACCACTTATCGTCACCGTTCCGGCTTCTGTCGCATTAAAAATATCATCTCCCATCAGCGGCGAATCTATCCCTATTACTGGCGCCACATGGTCCGCCGTAAAGCCCCCCACCGCTGGATCTAACGTCGGCCCTGGGTTTCCGGCTTGGTCTGTACAAGTTAAGGTGAGATCAAAGGTCCCAGTAGAACCAGAAGTATCCAGTACCGTTTGTGGGTAGTCTCCACTCGCATCCAAACTCACCGTCGTTGGGTGAGGATTAATTTGTCCCGCTGGATTCGTATTCCATATCGCCGTTCCGTTCGCGTAATCCGCTCCACAACTTCCCGCCGGTATCGTCACCGTGGCACCCACCGGCCCTGCCGTAGGCGTTGTTACTCCAGGAGTAGGTGGTGTTGTAGTAGGAGTGGCCGCATCTTTAGTAATAGAAGCCGTTGCTTGTGTAGCCGCATTACCAGCGATGTCGCTGACGTCTGCGGTTATGGCCAAAGACCCGTTGGCTTCGCCAGAGAGGTCTAAGACGAGTGACCAGGTTCCAGAAGAGGCAGTCGTGTTGCCACTAACGGTGCCGACGGAAACGGAAACGGTTTGACCGTTTTCTGCATCAGTGGAACCACTTATCGTCACCGTTCCGGCTTCTGTCGCATTAAAAATATCATCTCCCATCAGCGGCGAATCTATCCCTATTACTGGCGCCACATGGTCCGCCGTAAAGCCCCCCACCGCTGGATCTAACGTCGGCCCTGGGTTTCCGGCTTGGTCTGTACAAGTTAAGGTGAGATCAAAGGTCCCAGTAGAACCAGAAGTATCCAGTACCGTTTGTGGGTAGTCTCCACTCGCATCCAAACTCACCGTCGTTGGGTGAGGATTAATTTGTCCCGCTGGATTCGTATTCCATATCGCCGTTCCGTTCGCGTAATCCGCTCCACAACTTCCCGCCGGTATCGTCACCGTGGCACCCACCGGCCCTGCCGTAGGCGTTGTTACTCCAGGAGTAGGTGGTGTTGTAGTAGGAGTGGCCGCATCTTTAGTAATAGAAGCCGTTGCTTGTGTAGCCGCATTACCAGCGATGTCGCTGACGTCTGCGGTTATGGCCAAAGACCCGTTGGCTTCGCCAGAGAGGTCTAAGACGAGTGACCAGGTTCCAGAAGAGGCAGTCGTGTTGCCACTAACGGTGCCGACGGAAACGGAAACGGTTTGACCGTTTTCTGCATCAGTGGAACCACTTATCGTCACCGTTCCGGCTTCTGTCGCATTAAAAATATCATCTCCCATCAGCGGCGAATCTATCCCTATTACTGGCGCCACATGGTCCGCCGTAAAGCCCCCCACCGCTGGATCTAACGTCGGCCCTGGGTTTCCGGCTTGGTCTGTACAAGTTAAGGTGAGATCAAAGGTCCCAGTAGAACCAGAAGTATCCAGTACCGTTTGTGGGTAGTCTCCACTCGCATCCAAACTCACCGTCGTTGGGTGAGGATTAATTTGTCCCGCTGGATTCGTATTCCATATCGCCGTTCCGTTCGCGTAATCCGCTCCACAACTTCCCGCCGGTATCGTCACCGTGGCACCCACCGGCCCTGCCGTAGGCGTTGTTACTCCAGGAGTAGGTGGTGTTGTAGTAGGAGTGGCCGCATCTTTAGTAATAGAAGCCGTTGCTTGTGTAGCCGCATTACCAGCGATGTCGCTGACGTCTGCGGTTATGGCCAAAGACCCGTTGGCTTCGCCAGAGAGGTCTAAGACGAGTGACCAGGTTCCAGAAGAGGCAGTCGTGTTGCCACTAACGGTGCCGACGGAAACGGAAACGGTTTGACCGTTTTCTGCATCAGTGGAACCACTTATCGTCACCGTTCCGGCTTCTGTCGCATTAAAAATATCATCTCCCATCAGCGGCGAATCTATCCCTATTACTGGCGCCACATGGTCCGCCGTAAAGCCCCCCACCGCTGGATCTAACGTCGGCCCTGGGTTTCCGGCTTGGTCTGTACAAGTTAAGGTGAGATCAAAGGTCCCAGTAGAACCAGAAGTATCCAGTACCGTTTGTGGGTAGTCTCCACTCGCATCCAAACTCACCGTCGTTGGGTGAGGATTAATTTGTCCCGCTGGATTCGTATTCCATATCGCCGTTCCGTTCGCGTAATCCGCTCCACAACTTCCCGCCGGTATCGTCACCGTGGCACCCACCGGCCCTGCCGTAGGCGTTGTTACTCCAGGAGTAGGTGGTGTTGTAGTAGGAGTGGCCGCATCTTTAGTAATAGAAGCCGTTGCTTGTGTAGCCGCATTACCAGCGATGTCGCTGACGTCTGCGGTTATGGCCAAAGACCCGTTGGCTTCGCCAGAGAGGTCTAAGACGAGTGACCAGGTTCCAGAAGAGGCAGTCGTGTTGCCACTAACGGTGCCGACGGAAACGGAAACGGTTTGACCGTTTTCTGCATCAGTGGAACCACTTATCGTCACCGTTCCGGCTTCTGTCGCATTAAAAATATCATCTCCCATCAGCGGCGAATCTATCCCTATTACTGGCGCCACATGGTCCGCCGTAAAGCCCCCCACCGCTGGATCTAACGTCGGCCCTGGGTTTCCGGCTTGGTCTGTACAAGTTAAGGTGAGATCAAAGGTCCCAGTAGAACCAGAAGTATCCAGTACCGTTTGTGGGTAGTCTCCACTCGCATCCAAACTCACCGTCGTTGGGTGAGGATTAATTTGTCCCGCTGGATTCGTATTCCATATCGCCGTTCCGTTCGCGTAATCCGCTCCACAACTTCCCGCCGGTATCGTCACCGTGGCACCCACCGGCCCTGCCGTAGGCGTTGTTACTCCAGGAGTAGGTGGTGTTGTAGTAGGAGTGGCCGCATCTTTAGTAATAGAAGCCGTTGCTTGTGTAGCCGCATTACCAGCGATGTCGCTGACGTCTGCGGTTATGGCCAAAGACCCGTTGGCTTCGCCAGAGAGGTCTAAGACGAGTGACCAGGTTCCAGAAGAGGCAGTCGTGTTGCCACTAACGGTGCCGACGGAAACGGAAACGGTTTGACCGTTTTCTGCATCAGTGGAACCACTTATCGTCACCGTTCCGGCTTCTGTCGCATTAAAAATATCATCTCCCATCAGCGGCGAATCTATCCCTATTACTGGCGCCACATGGTCCGCCGTAAAGCCCCCCACCGCTGGATCTAACGTCGGCCCTGGGTTTCCGGCTTGGTCTGTACAAGTTAAGGTGAGATCAAAGGTCCCAGTAGAACCAGAAGTATCCAGTACCGTTTGTGGGTAGTCTCCACTCGCATCCAAACTCACCGTCGTTGGGTGAGGATTAATTTGTCCCGCTGGATTCGTATTCCATATCGCCGTTCCGTTCGCGTAATCCGCTCCACAACTACCAGCAGGAATGGTCACAATTGCATTCACCGGTCCTGAGCTCGGCGTCGTTACTCCTGGACTTGGTGGGGTCGTCGTTGGCGCCGTTGTATCAATCGTAAAGCTACTAACGGTAATTTGATTAGACACATTACTAGCGGCATCAGTAACCGTGATTGTACAATCGGTGTAGGGGCCTTCCGCTAAGGTATTAAAGTCAACGGTGTTTGGTCCGAATACGGCCGCCGTAGTGGCACTACTACAGCTACCTCCATAGGTGATAGTCCCGGCTTCGTCGGTAGTGAAAGTGTAGCTTGGGGTGCTATCATTCGTAGGGGTATCGACCGGAGTGGTTTCACTGATCACGGGTGGCGTTTCGTCGACAATATCCTGAACCGCCACCGTCAGAATTTCATCATAGGTCGCATTGCCCACTCCTGAATCAGTGACACGAACACAGACTTCATAGCTATTGTCCGTGTTAGCGTCTACGGGCGTTTCATAATCAAAGACAGTCGTATTTTGCAGTTTATCTCCAACAATGGCGAAATGGCTGTCGTCAGCCCCAGCCACACTACAGGCCAAACTGTAAGCATGGGTGTCTGCAACATCAGAGTCTGTTGTGGTGAGCGTACCAATATCCGTGTTGGCCACGGTATTTTCAATAATCGTATCGCTGTTACCTCCATCAAGGGCGATGTCAGTTGGAGCGGCGTTTCCAAGGGCTACCGTGAACAGCTGTCCATCAGTGAAATCAAAGGAAGTGCTCCAGAGACTTCCCGTAGTATTAGTCATGCTGACAGGGGTTTCGTCACTAAAGTCTGCATCGTTATCGGTATCAACCAGTAGCTCGTATCTGTCTAGCGTTGCTATGTCAAAGTCCGCGTCATCCATGTCAAACTGTAGTTGCACGGAGCCTACCGTCCCTTCTTCTTGAACTTGCCACACGCGGTCAAGTACTTGGTTAGTACCGGCTATCGCAAAGGTGGCCGCCCCATTATTGTTGGCAAACATCAGAAAACTTAAATCACTACCAAAGGCTGTAGTACGACTGGCGTCATTATTGGCACTGGTAAAGTCATTATCTAATGCTACCGTCAGGATGGCATCATCATTTAGAGATTTTGATACCCTTTGATCTAGGTTCGATCCGTCATCACGCCCAATACCAAAGATATCGTTGTTATAGGTAGCATTGACCGTCTCGTCCCACATCTTGGTACTACCATCACTGGCTAAGTAGGCGGTGGCGACCGCTTGATCAAGAGTGATTCCGTATTTGAGCGCCAGATAAGCATCTATCCTATTAAGTTCGGTTGAACTTTTAGTATTCGAATACGCGATAACTTCCATCATTCGCCCAGTAAACCGGTCAGCGGTACTCCCAGTAGTAGAAAACTCTCCTACTTTTATGAGCCCATCTGTCGCACTATGACTAGTATTTGCGTTTGAGCCTATTTGCAGACCATTGGAAAAAACCGTTCGCCCGACCGTATTGTCATAATTATCTCCTACAATCACAATATCATCGTTGTCAACATTGGTGGCATCCGCGCTCAAATTAGTAGCCTGCCAGAAAGAAAACACCTGCGGAGGACTCCCCGCGTTAAGCTCTAATAATGTACTTTTTCGAGTACCGGTACCGGCGCTACCGAGAATGGCGTTTCCATTGCTATTGGTTCCTACCGTACTGACCGCGCGAAACGAATAGCTCGTGTTTCCCAGGGCTATACTATTGCTATCCAGCAAAAATCTGTCATTTGACCCATCAAAGAGAACGGAGGGATTAAAATTTACCAGGTTAGCTGCATCGCTCTGAAAAGTCGGTCTCTGATTACTATTGGTTGCTTCTGTTGCGTCAATACCGGCACTGGATTGATCCTGCCACTCCTGAATACCCACTCCATCGATGGCGGCGGTTGTCCCCGCATCAGAGAAGACGCCGGCATTAGCCTTGAGCCACAACCCCAGATCAGTCTGCACTCCCCCAGGGGCAGCCAGAGCAAGGGAGGCGTTATTAAAAAATACGAAAGATACGACACACAGTGAAACCAACAACCGATGAGGGAATTTTTGATTCATTTTAAAAAATCACATTTTTGTACCTGTTTATTGGAACATAAAATTATTTAAAGTTCTACTATGTGAACATTAAGTCAAGATTAAGAACTATTTTTGTGCTCAGAAAAAGACGATAAAAAAAAGTGAAGATATCCTTTAAGTAAAAAACTAAAAACTAAAAAATTAATTGACAAAAAAAATTTTCAATGAAAAAATATTTTTCTAAAAACACGGGTTAATGCTCACTCAGAACCATTTCTAAAAAATCAAAAATTTGGAAAAAACTTTAGAGCTTTAAATGAATTGAGAGTTCATTAGCGCGTTAAAAAATTAATTTGACTTCCAAGTTATAATTTAGAAAGTGAGTAAGTACTCATTTAAAATTTCATGAAAAATTCTCAAAAAATTGCACTGGTTACTGGTGCCTCAACTGGAATCGGACACGCTTCGGCAAAAATGCTGCAGGAAAATGGATTTAAAGTCTATGGGGTGGCTCGTCGTGTCGAACTAATGAAAGATTTAGAAGCTCTTGGAGCCATCGCTATGCACTGTGATGTAACCGATGATGAGGCCGTGCAAAAAGTGGTGGATACGATCATTGAAAAAGAAGGGCGTATTGATGCGTTATTTGCCAATGCGGGATTTTGTCTTTTGGGACCAGTAGAGCTGCAAGATATTGAAGATGTGCGCTACCAGTTTGATGTGAATGTGTTGGGGAATGCTAGAGTGCTTACCGCGGTTTTACCACATATGAGAGCCCAACAATTTGGTCGAGTTATTATCTGTTCTTCAAGTGCTGGTCATGTTTCGTTGCCCGGTATGGCTTGGTACCCAGCCACTAAACATGCACAACAAGCGCTTGGAGATGCACTTCGAATGGAGGTGAAAGCCTTTGGTATTAGGGTATCGCTTATAGAGCCGGGGTATATCGATACGGATATTGATAACGCCAGTTTGCCCTACCTTGATAAATGTGAAAAACATCCGAATTCCGCGCCTTATAAAACGCAGATGAAAAATTTTCGAGCCCACTGGAGTAAAGGAGTTGATAACGGAGCGTCCCCAGACACAATAGCCAAGGCGGTACTGCATGCAGCTCAAAGTAGTGCGCCTAAAAGAAGGTACACGCCAAACCTAGATGGGAAAGTAGCCAAATTTATTAAAAAATGGATGGGGCACGGAGTTCTTGATCTTATTTTGCCAGGGCAAACTATTAAATAGTTTTTCTTTTTAAAGTTTAGGTAGATAAGTATTGGGTTACTGACTCAATTTATCTCCATGAGAGAGGGATCAATCTTCTGTATGCCGAGATTAATTTAATGCCTTATGGTCTGTTTTTCTGGCGGAGAGGATGGGATTCGAACCCACGGTGGAGTTGCCCCCACACCCGCGTTCCAGGCGAGCACATTCGACCACTCTGTCACCTCTCCACAAAAAAACTGAAAAGAGTCTAAAAAAATAATCCTTAAAATCAATTTCTAAAGACCAAATCCTTCTCCCATACCAATAAGACCGATTAAAAGTCCCATAATGCCAAAAACTCCCCCCATCAACCAAAATCTCATAACAATCTGAGTCTCAGACCATCCCTTGGCTTCAAAGTGATGATGTAATGGAGCAATGAGAAATAATTTTTTCTTAAAACGTTTTTTCCAGAAAAGCTGCAACATGACTGAAATAGTTTCCAGTACAAAAATCAAACCTACTACCGCCAAGACGATTACGGCATCACAAAGCATCGCAATAACTCCTAAAGTCGCCCCCAATGCCAAACTCCCCGTATCTCCCATATAGATAGAGGCGGGGGGGACATTAAACCAAAGAAAGGCAAAAATACTAGCCGCGACAACCACACAAAATGTAGCCAAAATAGGCAGTCCATAAAAATAAGCAATAACTGCGAATACGGAATAAGCAATCGCCAAAAGCCCTCCCGCAAGTCCATCCAAACCATCGGTTAAATTTACCGAGTTGGAAACCCCTACCACAATAAACATAAACAAAGGAAAATAGAGCAAACCAATATCAAAATCTCCAATCCCTGGCACATGAATTAGTGACCATTCCAATTTAAACACAAACCACATAGCTCCAGCAAAAGCAAAGCCCAAGAGTGTCCACATTTTTACTCGAGCTGATAAACCTTTCTGAGCTGATTTTTCAGTGATATTTAGATAATCATCAAGAAGTCCTAGAACCCCTACAAAGATCAAAGTAATAATGGGCAAATAAGTTTCTCCCCGATTAAGCAATGAATGCTCTACTAAACCAAAATAAGCCAATATACGAGAAAAAATCACCGTAATCACAACTGATCCAATGATAACCGCCCCTCCCATAGTCGGCGTACCAGCTTTGTGAGCGTGAAGTTTATTAAACAACTTTGCCACCCCTCCAGACAGACCTTCTTCTCGGATTTTCTGAGTCAGCTTATAGTTCTGTACAAACTGAATAAACGGAGGGAAAGCCCCCATAGCAAGAACAAATGCAAAGAGTGCATACAGAGCAATTTGAGCAAGATTGGCAACGTGAATTGATTCCATAATTTCTAGATACTTTTAGCGAGCAACCAACGAATAATCAACTATTTTACCAACAAAATCTCATCAGACCTTACCATAAGTAAAGCTAAGAAAGTAAAAAAGCTCAAACTAATTGGACTCATGTCAAAAATCGTTGCCAAGTTCAAAGGTATAATAAACATCGAAATAAGCCCTATTCCAATAAAACTTTGATCAATCCAAAACTGTCGACATAAGGCCACAAGAAAACTTATCCCCAACAAAAGACCTAAAATCCCCAACTGAACAAACCAATCGGCAAATACATTTTCTGCAATTGGAGCTTTATCATCATTATTAACCGCCAGATTTTTAGCACGAGCTGCAGGTCCCCACTGACCGACTTGACCAAACATTGGAGTTTTAATACCCGATTTCACCGCTTCAACAGGTCTAGTAAAATGATCCATAGTCCCCCCTCTAGCTCCCACTTCTTGATTTAACCATGTATTATTCTCCGCCCATTCTGTGGTTAAAATCCACTTTGCTGTCCCCAGAAAAAGACTCAATCCCAACAAAATAAAAAGCAAAGATTCAATACTCAGATATTTAAATAAAAATGGCTTCAACGCCAAAAATAAAACTACCAATAAAAGGACTAATTCAACCGCTCTTGAAGCCGTGAAATATATCCCAAAAAGAAAAACACCGCCAAAACACAAAAGACTCCATTTCGGCCATTTTTGTCGCAACCCCATCAAACATACTAATCCTAGAAGACACAAATGTGCCAACTCAATTGGACCAGAAGAAAGTCCCTGCATACGAATCTGTCCACCTGCCTCATGATACAAAGGCAATGTTTGACCAGGAACCCAACTAGAAATAGTCGAGGCATAAAATTTACTAACAATTTCAAACCCCCCACAAAACTGAGCCCAACCCCCAAATAAAACAGAAACCGTAACTCCAAAAACGAAAAATGTGCAAAAAATGTGCAAAAAAACATCTCCAAAACTTTCCTCATTTTTTGCAGATTTCATCAAAGTTTTACACCAAAAAAACCACAACACAAAGGCAAAAAAACCAAATCCTAAGTACCTAAAAGCCACAGCACTAGTGTGTAAATCTTGGGAAAAAACTACCAACAAAACTCCCCAAACAAGAAACATCAAACTCCAAAACCAAGGCATCAATAAAAAAGATTTGTTAAATGGAAATACCTGGCTTCTAAAATGATGCCAAAAATGACGATTTAAACAGAGATTCAATACAAAAAGAACCGCTAATACCATTAACAAAATTTCTTTCCACCAGCGAAAATTTTCAGGGAAAAAAACCGAAATACCACCATGCAAAGGAAGCAAGAAAGCAAATAGTCCGATCAAAAAATAAGTTACCCGTGTCATTCAGACAACATTGTATCGTTAAAATGAATTGAAAACTAAATCTTTATTCCATAATCTAATATCAATGAAACATTTTATGATTATTTTTTCGCTTCTAATTTTTGCTCCTCTTACCCTTCAAGCGCAAACACTAAAAGTTGAATCAAATTCAATACAACCATCAGTAATTCCAAAAAATGGAGTACGGATTCCCTTTCTCAGCTTAGATCTCATCAATGAAAACAAGCAATCACTAGAAGTATCCTCTCTAACCCTAAAGCGAACGGGACTATCGAGTTTCGAAGATTTAGGACGAATCTGGGCGGAAAGTACATCGTTCAAACGCTCTAATAGCCGAAAATTAAACAGTGATGATGTAGTCACCTTGAATTTTCGAACTCCCTTAAATCTTACCCAAAACACAAAAGAAAATATCACTATTTTTGCCAATATCAATACCGAAAAATCAGGCGTAACTATCGGATTAGAATTACTTGATCTCAAAACCAATAAAACAACACCACAGCCAACTACGATCCAATCAAAAATAGATCAATCATTACAACAGAAAAACAACCGATACGATCGTTCAAAATATAGAATCAAATGTCGAAATAGCCGATGCCAATTAGTTCCGCGAACCTAGCCTCGGAATTCCAAGAAATGTTCACCGATTCGAAGTTTATCCCCAGGTAAAACGCCTAATTCCGATAAGTGAGTTGTTGTCCCCCACTTCCGGAGCACATCATAGATTCTTTCCCGAGCTTCTGGATTATCCCAATCAGTTTGCCGAGAAATTTGAAGCAATCGATCATTTTCCAAGTTCCACCAATGCTCGGTTTTTTCCACTCTAACTCTCCGTCCATCATCCGCATCAGCCCCTGGCCGAAAAGTTTTATAAGTACTAACTTCCACTTCTTCTTCTGCCTCAAGAACTTCTGGAATTTCATGAATGAGGAACTTCAAAAGATCATCCATCCCCTCATGAGTAGCCGCCGAAACCTTGAATGGTTTCATTCCAAATTTCTGTTCAAATTCATCCACCAAAAAATTTTCAAGTTCTTCATCTGTCAGGTCTATTTTTGCAAAGACTGGAACAAAGGGTTTTTTCGCTAAATCTGGAGAAAATTTCTCCAACTCAGTACGAATAATTTCAAAATCTTTTAGAGGTGTATCTGAATTAGCATCAATCAAATGAACCACATAACGAGCTCTCTCAATATGTCTCAAAAACTGATGACCAAGCCCTTTTCCCTCACTAGCACCTTCAATAAGCCCTGGAATATCAACAAAAACCAAATCTCTATCATCCACTTTAGACACTCCTAGATTTGGAACCAGTGTCGTAAAGTGATATTCAGCCACCTTAGGTTTAGCATTTGAAACCACAGATATAAAGGTCGACTTCCCAACGCTTGGATATCCTACAAGAGCGACATCGGCTACAAGTTTCAACTCCAAATCAATATCTATAGATTCTCCCTGATCTCCTTTCTCAGCAAAGCTAGGAGCTTGTCGAACCGAACTCACAAAACCAGCATTTCCTTTACCTCCGACACCGCCTTTAGCCGCCAAAAAAGTCTGATCTAAGTTTTTTAAATCTACAAGGACTTCTCCCGTATGTTGATCACGAATCTGTGTTCCAACAGGAACTTCTATCTCTAAATCAATTCCTGCTCGACCAGTCCGATTAGATTTATCTCCAGGTTTTCCATTCTCGGCTCGAAAGAGCTTTTGATGACGAAAATCTGATAAGGTATGCAAATTATTAACGGCTTTAAAAACGATATCTCCCCCTTTACCTCCATCTCCTCCGTCAGGCCCTCCTTTCGGAATATATTTTTCTCGACGAAAATGAACACATCCATCTCCCCCTTTTCCTGCAGTAATCGTTACTTTTGCCTCATCAACAAACATCAGAACATTAATAGAGATTTTGAGCTAGATCGTAAAGGCAATTAATAAAAAAAATCACCAACAAGAAGTTGGTGATCATAATTTTAATTTTTAGAGTGCTATTATTTAGCTTTTTTCGCTACTTCAACCACTTTATCAAAAACAGCTGGATAGTTTACCGCCAATTCTGATAGGTTTTTTCGATCAATTTCCATTCGAGCATGCAGCCAACCATTTTTCACGGCTGAGTATCGAAGACCTTTTGCTCGAAGAGCTGTAGAGATTCTTCCGATCCAAAGAGCTCGAAAGTCTCGTTTCTTTTGTTTACGTCCAACGTAAGCATTAGTTCCAGCTTTCATTAGGGCCTGCATAGCCATTTTGAAAGTTGTACTTCGTTTACCTCGGAAACCCTTAGTTTGTGCTAACACTTTCTTGTGTCGGTTTCTTGATGCGACTCCGCCTTTAACTCGTACCATAACTTAGTAATTAATTTAATGAGTAGTAAACCTGTAACACAGGCTATAATTTATTATTTTGAAATTTTCAATAACCGAGATAACACTTTCATATGTCCTTTTGGAGCAATGATCCCTCCTCGGAATGATTTTTTCGCTCGTTTATTTTTAGAGCTCAAAAGATGGTTTTTAGCTGCTTTTTGGAAAACTATTTTTCCAGAACCCGTTACCCGAGTTCTCTTTTTCGTACCTGAATGTGTCTTTTGCTTCATTGTAAAGTTTTAATTTACTTTGTTCCCCCTTTAGGCTTCATAATCGCTACAATCTGAAAACCTGCTGGTCTAGGTGGATTATCTACTGATCCAAACTCTTCTAGAGAAGAAAGAAATTCCTTCATTTTTTCCAGAGCTAGATCTTTATGAGCTTTCTCTCGACCTCTCATCACCATCTGTATTCGAATTGGATGTCCTGTCGTGAGAAAATCTTCGGCGTGTTTTCTTTGTCGTTCCAGATCCCCTGGACCAATTCGGAAACTCAACCGAATACCTTTCATTTCATGCCCCTTTGAAGCTTTCTTTTGAGCCTTTTCCTTCTTCTTTTGTTCGTAAAGATATTTACCGTAGTCAATAATCTTACAAACTGGAGGATCGGCCTTTGGAGAAATCTCAACAAGATCTAACTCTCGAGCCTTGGCAGCAGATAGCGCCTCAGTTATTGGCATTACCCCTAACATCTCACCATCATCGGTAACCACTCGAACAGACTGAGATCGAATCTTTTCATTGATTCGATGTTGAGGCTCTCGCTCTCTTTTAAATCGTCTTCGTCGACCGCCGCGAAATGGGACTGCTATGGTAAAATTAAAAGGTTTAATATGCTAAAAAAGCCGCGTGATATTAGTAGGCTTTAATCGTTTGTCAAACTAAATATTAACCAAACCAAGAAAAGAATAAAAAAAAACACAAATTCTTTCATTTTCATCAACGAAAGACTAGAATTTTTTCGAAATGCTAAAAACACCTATTTTTATCACCAACTTCAAAAACTACGAGCAATCAACGGGGAAAAATGCCCTAACACTTGCCAAAATTCACGAAAAAGTCGCCCAAGATACTGGCGTTTCAATTGCGATTGCCGTTTCTCATCTAGATCTTTACAGAATAAGCCAAGAAGTATCAATTCCTGTCTTTGCTCAACACATTGACCCTATTGACTATGGAAGCTTTACCGGGCATGTGATGGCTACAAACGTAAAAAACTCTGGAGGAGTTGGAACCCTCCTTAATCACTCTGAAAGACGAGTCCCAGAAGAAGACATTATCAATAGTCTAGCCTGCGCCCAAAAATCGAGCTTAATTCGAATTGTTTGCGCAGAAAACCCTGAAGAAGTGGAAAACTTTAGTCAGTACGATCCAGACTTTCTAGCCTTTGAACCACCAGAATTAATTGGTTCTAGCAAAGCTTCAGTGGCTTCAGCCAAGCCAACTTCTATTGAAGAATCTGTCCAGAGAAGTGGTGGAATCCCCCTCCTCGTAGGAGCTGGAATCAACTCTCCAGAAGACATTGAAATTAGCCTTAAGCTTGGAGCCCAGGGATTTCTGGTAGCGAGCGCCATCTGTAAAGCTAAAAACCCAGAAAAAGCCCTTAAAGAGCTTGTGTCTGTATTTTAATACCGAACCTTGAGTTTTATCTGATCAAACAGTAGCGGAATACTATTTTTCCAAAAAGGACTAATCTTAAAGTTGAGCACTTCTTCAATTTCTGGATGGTTTAGTAGTATTCCCCGAGCCTGGTCCGCACTTTTACCCATAATCTCTTTTTTCACATTTTGCTGCCATTCTCGAGCAAATTGGTTTTCCGCCTCAAAATCAATCGTCTCAACTCCCTTGAGAGAAACCGATAGTTTCACCCAACGACTTTCTTCAAAATTAGAAGAATCCAAAACTCGATAAAGAATCGAATTTTCATCAACTTCGATAATCTTCTTACGATGATCTTGATTGTTTCCTAATTTTTCAGACAACACCTCTACCACTGCCGCTTGATCAAATACGATTCCAGACATCACAAGCTTTCCTCCAACTTCAAAAGTCTGCAGCGGCTCTCCAATTTTTGTCTCGTCAAAAATATACTCCGTCATTTCCGACCTCAACAAGTTTGATTGTTCGAGGAGAACATATTCTTTCCCTTCACGATTACTACGCTTCTCCATTTCTGCTTTGAGATTTTCCACCGCTCTAATTCCCAATGACTGAGCCATTAACTCTTGAGCGTTTTCAAAATCAGTTTCTTGAACAAAATACTTTGTAAGCGTAGACCCGCCTACCAAAGGCCCCTTGTTTGCCTTTGCATAGTAAAGCTCTCGAGTTTCACTTCTCAGCGCTGGAAAGAAGAACTCCGTCCCTGCATCCAAATTACCTCTACTTCCAATCGGTTTTTCATCTTCATCAAAACTATCGGCCACGACTTCTACCACGCCTTCACCAGCCTTTCCTTCTGATCTTGGAGGGATCGTTACCTCGTCCTGCATTCGCACGATTACCCCATCGGCTGTGGCCAACCTTGAAGGCAATAAGTACTTAGATTCTTCGGTCTCATTAAAAATTGTTACCTTCCCAGAAGCATTCGTGACTTCATACTCTCTTCCTCCAGAAGGGAATATCTCTGTATCCTCAATTTCTGTCTGAACTAAAATACCCGCTAGTTTTGGTAAATTTTTATCCGCATCATCAAAGCTCGCATCAGCGAGTCCAATCAACACATTCTGAGTCGTCTCAATGGTTGAAATTTTGGGCTTAATCGTAATCTCTGCCTGTGGAGCAATAAAGACAAATACCGCCCCCAAAGCCCCAATAAAAAACAAAAAGATAAAGAAATATATCCCTCTCAAGCTCTTCTCTTGCTTCAAGTCTTCAATCCGTTTAGTCGAAAACTGTGGACGGCTAACAGGTCCAGAAGAAATTTTCGGTTTAAAATCTATTTTTTTAGTTTCAAACTCATTCTTAGTCGCTTCAACCTTACCAAAAAAATGTTGTAAATTTTTTAACTCCAAATCAGCAAAAAGCTCTGGCTCATAGCCCAAAACATTAAATTTATGATGTGTGAGTATTTCCTGAAAATACTTTTTCTTGGTCACAAAAGTCAGATCTTTTCCAAGATTTAAAACCGATTCTTTAAGACGCTTCAAAAAAACCTGCTCAGTAATCAGCAAAAAATCAGATTCCAGCACAAAACAAATATTTTTCGCACCAACCTTCTCCAGCAAATCCAAAACTTGCCGAGCCGTATCTCCGTGCTTGAGCCGAACTTTTATCGCTTTTTGTTTCTGCGCCATCGCGTCCAAAAAGATAATTGTTTTTTGCTAAAATGGAAATGGTATTTGAGGTAAAAAGTTCTATCATAACCATATGACCTCTTTCCAAAACGAAGTTATCCAAGTCGTCAAAAACATCCCGCGAGGAAAAACTATGACTTACCAAGATGTAGCGCAAAAGGCAGGATCACCAAAAGCCGCACGAGCGGTTGGTTCTATCATGGCTAAAAACCAAGATAAAAACGTTCCCTGCCATCGAGTTATTCGATCTGATGGAAGCATCGGACCCTACAATGGTCTTCAAGGACCTTCTAAAAGAAAATTATTAGAGGCAGAAGGAGCTTTATAGAAAAAAATTGAAACATATAGTATCAATAATATGTCTATCAAAAAGAAAAATAGAGTTGAATATCTCGATATCGCTAGGGGTATCGCCATATTTTTCATGTTCACACAACATGCCATACTTATGCATGAATATGATGCAGGAGAAGGGGCCGATTTAATAGGAAATATATTTTTATTACTCGGAACTGCCCCAGCGGCTCCCATTTTCATGTTTATCATGGGGGTCTTTATAATGAGGTCTTCTGCAAATCTGAATACAGCTATTAGTAGAGGGCTAAAAATATTTTTACTAGGCTATATATTAAATTTTTTACGACTTACCCTGCCAATCTTAATTGTTGGACCAGAAAATGTAGCATTACTAGAAAACGAAACTCCTTTAGAACTTTTCCTAATGGTAGACATTTTACAGTTGGCAGGACTTTCTCTTATAGCTGGTGCCCTACTCAAAAAATATGTTTCTCCTCAATTTTACCCCTTAATTATTCTTACGATTATATTTACATCTCCTTTTCTCTGGGGCAGCTTTAATAATCACTGGAGCCTAATGACACTTTGGGGAAAAGGTGAAAATGTAATATTCCCTTTCTTTGCCTGGTTCATTTTCCCGCTACTGGGTATGTATCTGAGTCGTTATGCCTTAAATATAAGGCAGTTAAAAGATTTTAAAAAGATGCTAATAATAGGAGTTATTGGCACGGTAATAAGCCTTGGACTGATGAATTTTTTCCCGATTGGAGACTATTCTCGCAACCACCCAGCACTTAACCTTTTTCTTTTGAGCTTCATCATACTATGGGTACCTCTTTGCTACTGGCTAAATCAAAAAATGAAAGGAACATGGATCCAAAAACAACTTCTTTTTTGGAGTAAAAATGTAACGAGTATTTACTTCATACAATGGCTCTTATTTGGCTGGAGCCTACTGTTATTTGACAGTAATAACTTGAGTGGATGGAAGGCATTACTCATTGGGCTAGCCATTCTTTTGATCACCCATCAAATAGCTAAGTTGAGTGCCACAAAAAATTTGTTTAAACGTTTGACTTAGAACTTTAGAAAAACTGAAAAAAGTTCTCTGCCCAACCACCTATACATCAAAAAAGCCAATCCTAGATTAGCTTCCAATCGTGGCTGCAAACGATTGACCCGTATTAGAAAAACTAGGCCTGTTTTAAAACTTTATAATGATTCTGCACAAATCCACAGTTAAGTTTTTTTGAGTCTAATAATTCTAAATCAATATCTTCATTGATTTCACCAAACAGACGTTTCCCGTCTCCGATCAATAGGGGAATAATAGTTAGAGTTATTTCTTCTACTAATCCGGCCCTTAGAAAAGACTGCACCACCAAACCACCATCAACATAAACCCGCTTTAAACCCTTAGCAAAAAGCTCTTCCATAAGTACGTTGGGGGCAGCAGAGGTTACCTGAACAGTGGGACGCAAATTTTCTGGTATATCATCGTTTGTCATAGAGTGGCTCATTACCATGACCGGTTTTTTATAAGGCCACGCTTCAAAGCCTAAAACTTTTTTAAATGTACCGCTCCCCATAATCATTACCTCTATTTTTTCTACAAAACCATCATACCCTTGATCTTCTCCTTTGGTATCATACTTCATCAACCAGCTAAGATCATTGTCTTTCCTGGCCACAAAACCATCCAGGCTCATAGCCATAAATACATATCCTTTTGCTCTATCTTTCATAGACTTATTGTACAGAACAAAAGTGAGGCGTCTACCTACCCACATCAAAAAAGCCAAGCTAGAACTAGCTTTTAATCGTTTCTGCGATCAACTGACTGTACTAAAACCTACTTCACTGACCAAGCGCTTCCCAAATGACTTTTAAATCAGAACGCTTAACTTGTTTTTGCTTTTGTTCATGTAGGTTTCGAATAAAAGCACTTAAAATGCCCCACCAAATATCCATAAGTAGTTGTGTATCCAAAGACTTCAAAGCCCCTTCTTTCTGCCACGCTTTAATAAGCTCAACTGACTGTGCCGCCTCTTTTTTATAGAGTTTTCGCGCCTGAGCAGAAATTACCGGCCCTTTTTCTAACATCTGAAAAAACTGAAACTCTTCAAAATGTTTCAAATAATAACCAACCATAAACTCTGACGATTTAAACACTACTGTTTTAGCTGGCTCAGAGTAGTCGAGGTTTTCATGCATGGACGCGAAGGCTTGCTTCTTTTTTTCAAGATAAATAGTGTCAATCAATTCTTGTTTGGTTTTAAAATGCACAAACAGACTTCCAGAAGCTATTCCCACTTCTTTACAGATTTGGCTCGTGGAGGTTTTATGGATACCTTGAGCAACAAAGAGTTTTAAAGCCGCTTGGATTATTTTATCACGGGTTTTCATGGAGTTTTAGCACTTAAACTATTTTTGGATAAAAATTGACTCGCTCGCTCCACGATGTCATCAACAAACTCAGGCTTATAGTACAAATCAAAGTGCGTTGCATTTTTGCAAATTAGCAGGTCTTTTTTGTCTGCTGGGATAGCGTCGTAAAACTCTTGAATCTTTTCCGTCGAATATCCCCCATCGGCATAGGCCATAAAAAAGGGTTTGTTTTTGTATTTTTTGATAAAATTAAAGGGATTGTACTTCCCAGTCATGATGTTACTGGCCCGATAAAAATTACCTTTATTTTTCCAACTGGGGCTCGCTCCGGGTTTATCACCGTAACCGTAGTACTGAGGCATATCAGCTTGCGTTGGCGTCGCCGGGATGTAAGTCATCCATTTTTTAAGCGGTACAATAGGAATATAAAAATAAATACCAAACTTGTGAAATAGGTTTATAAATGGATTAGAAATTCCCATCATAATCTGAGTTAAGAGTTTGCCACCAAAGGCTTTAGGATAATCAATGTGTGAGGTTAGGTATGGACTAATAGCCAGAACCGCTTTAACTTTCTCATTATCTGAACCTGCCGCCATGGCATGACCGGCTCCCATACAGATACCCGCACTGATGATTTTATCCGCATCAACCTCTGACAACGATGCTAGATACGCAAAAGCGTTTTTATTATCGGAAATAATAGAAAAAGGATCTTCCATTTGTGGCACGCCTTCACTCCCACCAAACCCCTTTACATCAAAAGCAAGAGCCATATAGCCTTGTTCTGAAAATTTTTCGGCATAGAGTCCAGCCGTTTGCTCTTTCACGCCTGAGGCGGGGCGAGTCACCACTATCGCCGCTCGTTTTTCTCCCTTTTTATAATCCTTAGGGATAAATAGGTGTCCTTCTAGTTGGCAGCCGTCGCTATCAAAGTAGATCGTATTTTTACCTGGTTTTAGTTTTTTGTTCATGATGTTTTTATGTGCCATGGTTTAAATTTTAAAAAGTGAGTACTCACTCATTATTCATTAAAAACAAATATAAATCAAGGAAATTCATAAAAAGAGTTAATCAAAGACTAGCTTTAAAGCGTGGGAGGGAGAGATTACTCCGTGTGTCTGCGGTCACGATTCGGAAAATGCCTACGACGCTTTCCTCTCTGTTCCTTTGTCATCGAACCCTGGGTCTGGGTTCTCATCCCGACTTCAAATAAAAATTAGTTCCAGGACCAAAGTCCTAAAACCAATTTTTGGCTGGGGTGGAGGGATTCGAACCCCCGGTACACTGGACCAAAACCAGCTGCCTTACCGCTTGGCTACACCCCATCGTCATCAATAACTTACCACTCCGTTTTTAAAAAAAACTTCGTTTGTATCGTTATTGCTTCCTCTCCTCACAAAGGCGCGCTTCGCTCTCCGCCTTTGCTCGGTGAAACAAATCTCCAAGAGCCGACAGATTGTAAAACCGATTACAGAAAAATCAAGAAATTTTTTCCATGTCACACTCGTTGTCCCTAAATCGTTTGGCTAAACGATCACAATTGGTATTATTGCCTAAGAATAAAAATCATTTTCAATATGTATAAATCGGTTTTAATCCTGACACTCCTCATAATTTCAAACTTTGCCCAGGCGAGACAAATGGCGCCAAAAGCCAACACCCTAGAAAAACAAGCCAAAGTAGAAACAATACAAAATTCAATCGAAGAGAGAAAGGAAGCCATCAAGGAGGCAAAAAAGCTAGCCCCAAAAGAAAAAAAAGCTGCTATCATAAAGGCTCAAAATGATTTCTGGGAAAAAGTTGACCCTGTCATGACCAAGAAAACCCCAACTCCGATAGAAACTACCAACGAACCTTCGAAAGAACTCAGCCTTCTGGAAAAAACCTTTTATTCAATACTCAAAATTTTCCAGTAAACTCAAGCTCTGTGTGAAGATTTTACTTGCTCCAAACATTATTTTGGTCAAAATAAGTAAGAAATTAACCCACACACAATCATGTCTACTTCTGACGAACAACTAAAAAAAGTCCAAAACGCCAAGGGCTTTATTGCTGCGCTTGATCAAAGTGGAGGGAGTACTCCAAAAGCGCTTAAGATGTATGGTATTGACGAAGATCAATACAACGGAGAAGAAGAAATGTTCGATACCGTTCATGCCATGAGAACACGAATTATGACTAATCCTGGATTCACGGGAGAAAAAATTCTTGGAGCTATTCTTTTTGAAAACACTCTTGATCGAACTGTTGAAGGAAAAGCTTCTTCTCGATACCTTTGGGAAGAAAAAAACGTAGCCCCTTTCCTAAAAGTAGACAAAGGACTCGCCGAAGAAAATCAAGGCGTTCAAATCATGAAACCAATTCCAGGTCTAAACGAATTACTAGAAAAAGCCAAAACATACGATGTATTTGGAACAAAAATGAGATCAGTGATCAAAATGGCAAACCAAGAAGGAATTCAAGCGGTTGTAGATCAACAATTCACGATTGGAAAACAAATTATTGATCATGGCCTGGTTCCAATCATCGAACCAGAAGTAGACATCAACTCTCCTGAAAAAGCTGAAGCCGAAAGCATTCTTCGGAATGAGCTCATGAACCACCTAAACCAGCTAAAAAGTGGTCAATACGTAATGCTAAAACTAACACTTCCAGAAGAAGCTAATTTCTACGCAGATGCTATCAATCATCCGAATGTAGTACGAGTAGTCGCTCTTTCTGGAGGATATTCTCGAGAAGAAGCGAATCGACGACTTACCGAAAACAAAGGAATGATCGCCAGTTTCTCGCGAGCCCTAACAGAAGGACTCTCCGCCAAGCAAAGCGAAGAAGAATTCACGGTAACAATCTCAAACTCAATCGAAGAAATTTACCAAGCCTCTATCACGTAGTTTTCTCCAAAATATAATTATTAAAAATAGGCTTGTCTAAGACATCGACAAGCCTGTTTTTTTATTAGAAAAAAGAATCCTATAAAGAATTTAGTTACCGAATAGTCTCCAACCATTCCTTATAAACAGGGTGATGCTTCACCGTTGCTCCATGTCCAATAATGATGAGTTTTCTTTTCGCTCTTGTAATCGCCACATTCAAACGTCTTACATCCTCCAAGAATCCAATATTTCCCTCCAGATTAGCCCGAACAAGAGATAGGATGATTACTTCCTTCTCTCGTCCCTGAAATCCATCAATTGAATCCACCTCAACTGATAAATCACCAAGGGTTTTTTTCATCAATCTCACCTGAGCTGCATAAGGAGAAATAATCCCAATATGCTCGGGCTGCAAACCTGAACTCAAACACTCCTCCACCAACTGAAGTGCTTCAGTGACTTCAAAATTATTTTCATAAGAAAATTGCCGATGATTTCGATGCTCAAACGCTTCTTCTCCCACCAATGAAGTATCATCAAATACTACTGGCCGCTCTGGATTAAGAAGTTCTGAAACCGCCTTTTGCGGATCAGCCAAAAGATCAGCAATTGTATGAGACTGCACGGTCTTAGCTGATCGCAGCTGACTGGAATAAAATTTATGTTTCGGGAAAGAAAGAATTGAATCATTCATTCTATACTGAACCGTCAACATAGCTGAATTCTGAGGATAAGCCGACTTCAAACGCGCAAAAAGCGTATATTTCAAATCTTGAGCTTTTGGATTAATAACGGTTGGTGGTAGCTGACAATCATCTCCTGCCAATATAAATCGTCGAGCTTTCAAAATCGGAATCAACGTAGAAGGTTCTACTTGTTGACTCCCCTCATCAATCACTGCCAAATCAAAATATTGATCCGTCATTACCTCGCTCCCTGCCATTGAATTTGTGGATATGACCACATCAGCCGATTTTAAAATATCAGAGAAAATTTGAGCTTCTAACTCTTTCAACGCCGACATCTTTTGGCTTACCTGATTTTCAATCTTCAACCATCCATACATCAAACACATAGTCTTAACACGCACCCCTTTTCGTCCTTTTCCACTTCGAGCACTTCGGGCAATTTCTTCATCAGACATTCCTCTTCTCAAAGCAGGAATAGGTCGCTGAAATTTCTTTTGTCGAGTACGTAATCCCAATACCTCATTTTTCTTTTCTATAATTTTTTGAGCGAGTGGATGCTGATTAAAATGAGCAAACAATGAATACTCTTCAAATCCTGGAACAATCCGAGCGGGATGTCCTACCCGAACAATTTTTAAGTCTGGATACCGAGAAAGTTTCACCAATAAATTATCTGCCGCAGTATTGGATTCCGCCGTTGCAAGAACGCGCTTACTTCTATTAACGGCCTGAAATACGAGCTCGGCCAAAGTAGTCGTTTTCCCCGTTCCCGGAGGGCCATGAATCAAAAACATGTCCCGAGTTCCCAACGCTGAAGAAATCGAATCTCTCTGAGAAGGATTCAACTGTTTATTATACGGTTCAAAATCTACTGGCTTCGGCACAAATGCTGGTCTCTCTCCCAAAAGAAAAGATTTAAGTGGATGCTTAATTTTCTGAAACCAGATAAGGTTCTGCTGCATCCGCACATACGGAATATCATTTGTATAAAGATCAACACGAATACCACTACTATAAACCCATTTTGGAGGTAGGTTTTCGAAAGCCACCAACAAACAAGTTTTATTAATCTGAGTAACCGTCCCAGTCAGATCACTTTCCAAAGGATTTCCTTTAGAAACCAAAACTAAATCTCCAACTGAAATTTTCGTATCCAACCGTCCTTTTTTCGCAAAACGCACCACCGTATAATGAAAAACCGCTGGAGCCTTAAATCCTCTCAGATAAAACTCACAACGACCTAACTGACGACGCTCATGGGCGGTTAAATTCTCGATTTCTTGTTGATGTCTGTCTCTTTCTGCCTGTCTCTCCAGCTCGATAAGCTGCTGAAACCGATAGCAATACTGCATATATTAGAAATAGTGTATGCCCTATTATAGCCTTATGCCCCCTGGCTGAATCAAACCAATTTCGCCGTTTTTTCGTTAGGAAAAAGTATTTAAATACCTATAATTAAATGATCAAAAAATCACTTTTTTTAGACAATAAAAAAACTCCGCCCAAAACATTGAGCGGAGTTCTATAGAAGGGAAAAAACTGGTAATTAGTTTTGTAATTCAGAAACCTGTCTTGTCAGATTATTAATCTGAGCTTGTTGGGCTTCAATTTGCGCTTTTTGCTCTTTAACGGCTTCGATGAGTGGTGCGACAAGTTTGGCGTAATCCACCGTTTTGAATCCATCCTGATCGCTGGTTCTTACCGCTTCAGGCAGAACTGTTTCCACCTCTTGGGCAATCAAACCAACCGATTTAGAATCATCAGATTTCCAGGTGAAAGTTACTCCTCTAAGTCGTTCAATAATATCAAGACCACTAATAGTTTGAATATCTTTTTTCAGTCGTCTATCAGAATTATAGAGGAAGGCATCAGCTTTTGCAGAACCATTAATATCTAATCGCTCACCTGGGTTTGTTTTTCCAACTCCCACTCGTCCATTATCTTTATTGGCAAAGATTCGAGTATTTCCTCCAGTTCTCAGATAAAGATGATCGTTGTAAGCTCCAATTACTCCTTCATCAACCATAATTCTTTTATTGAAGTAATACTGTCCTCGATCTGTATAGAAGTGCGTATACGAACCATTCCCTGGCCCAATATCTACATACCCATGAGGGGATTGGAATCGTACGTAATTTGGTCCATAAACATGGAACTTACGAGCGGGCCCAATTGTTCCTACCCCGACATTACCATTATTCTCCAAACTCAAGATTGAAGCAGCTGAATAATTTTCAAGCCCACAGTGAGGATTTCCATTATTCACACACGTCCCAATGGTTAGACCATTTTGAGCCGCCCCGATATTCCAGTTTCGAGTGTTACCAGAACCATTTACACGATGCCAAAGAGAAATAGCTCCTGCATGATTCCAATTGTTCACACTAGAACCTACCACCAACGCTGGATAAGTCCCCGTTACTCCAATAGTCGATCGATCACCCCAATCGGGAAGTGCATTACCGTTATAGGTAACCCCTTTATGAACCTGAAGACGAGCCGTTGGATTTCCAACCCCGATTCCAGTCGCCCCATCATTTCGGATATGCATTCTTTCTACATTGTTCGTCCAAAGTTCTAACTGACCATCACCATCCTGACGAATTCCGGTATCACTATCCCCTAGGGCAATCGCTGCGTGATTATGGAAAGACCCTCCTGGAGTTGCACGAACTCCAATACTTCCACCAAATATAGCCTGATTATTTGTCATGTTCAAATACAACGGCCACATCCCATTATAAGTTGCCCAATTCGTACTATTATTTCCACTCCCTCGAAGGAAATACATCAGATTACTATTCATATGAATTATCCCTGACCGATGATCACTATCCTGAAGATAGATAGTTGGAGAACCATTATTCATCACATAATTCCCCGTACTTCGAAGATTCGCAAGATTCGTAGAACCATTTGGATCAACATAATATCCCGTATTTTGTCGATCATAGATAACATTCGGTCGAATATCATTAAAGTACGACACATTATCCATATCTAATGAATAAGCTGTATTATTCTCATCATACATTCGAGCATTATGATAAAGCGTCCCACGAATATAATTATTCGGCCCCCCATTATCATAAGCAAAATGAGTACATCCCGCTGAACCACAGAAATTCGCTTCTCCATTAACCCCCAGTTCATTCCCCTGAACGTAAAGGTTGTTAAGATTTGTCGTTCCATTTGGATCCACGTAATATCCGGTATTTTGCCGATCGTAAATAATATTTGGTCGAATATCATTTAGATAAGAAACCGAGTGTGGATCAAGGTAGTACCCGGTATTGTTTTGATCCATAAATCGATTTCCGGTTATATCATATTTTGTCCAAACTCCAGTCCCAATAGCACTCCGAGTATCTCCCGCCGCTACAAATAACGCTTGGTGTCCCAACCCTGGAACTGACTCTCCCCCAACATTCGAATGCGTCCACGCAATCCCATACATGTTGTTTAGAGCGGTTCCATTCGTCGCGGGAACATAGGCTGTTCCCATTGAGAATAAATTCTGGTAACGAACCGAGCTATAAGTCCCTACGACTCCTTTTCCATAATCGTTGAACACTAGATTCCGTCGTCCAATATGATCTCCTAGATTGTCTGATCCTCCTTGAGAGTCTACATAGGATTTAGTCGCTACATGATTACTGGCTGTTGGATTACTCGCAATAATATTCCCCGCAACGTGCAGAGGCGCGCCAGGACTCGCTGTACCAATCCCAACACGACCATTATTTCTGATCGTTAATCGCTCTGAACCATCATGATAAAAACGAATTCTCCCAGCATAATTATCCATAGACCAAGTCGTGTTACTACCAGCTCCATCTAATCGAAGCTCTCCTCCTTCACTACTTCCATCTTGAGGATTAAGAATCAGATAATCAGTCTGAGTCGTTCCCACAACATCCAGGGTTTGTCCTGGGTTGGTCGTTCCAATTCCAAAACGTCCATTATCTCTAAAAGTAAAAGCTTTTCTATACCCCCATCCATTCTGCAAATCTGTGTAAATATAAACATTATTATCAGAACCAACATAGGTATTTTCAGATAACATATTTACATTATTGGAAATCGTATCAGGAGCCTCTCCATCCCCAATCACAAGAGAATCATCTTTACCAATTCTTACTCCTCCTCGATCGGTCATTTTTCGGATAAATTCACCACCTTCAAAACTCCAGGCCACACCATTAACCGGAATCTCCGTATCAATTCGTCCGGTAAGTTCAATATTACCGATAACATCTAATTTTTCATTCGGGCTTGTCGTTCCAATCCCTACGCTTCCACTAATTCGAGCCGTTCCTGTGGCCGTAAAATTCGTCACCCCTTCTACCGTCCCATCAGTGTGAAGTTTAATTCTATCTGGATCATTCGTCCCATGAATAGAAACATAATCCCCATAGACATTATCATCTGAAGGCGCTAGATGAAGGACTCCTTCATTATTTTCTGCTCCACGAGTTTCATGCATAATATATCCTGGATCATTCGATCCTGAAACTGCAGGAAAATGAATATAAGACTGCTGAGTATTCCCCCCGAAGGTATCGGCAATTGGACCCGCACTCGTTCCACGAATCTGAACATTTCCACCACTAATATCTAACTTGTGATTTGGAGACGCAACCCCAATCCCAACATTACCACCATTATAAAACGTTCTAACACCATTCAAATCCCAGACCATTTTATCTCGGACTTCTTTTACGTGTATAGCTTTAATGGGTTGTCCTGATTGTAATTCTGCATCAGTTGCATACTGCCACGTAATGGCAAAAGCCGGTGACGCGAAGAACACACAACTTCCTAAAACAAGAGAAAAAAACGGCAACGAGGAGCGAAATTTATTTTTATCCATTCTACAAGGCTCCATTTTAAGGCAAAAATACTCCCGAACAAAAAAAAGCGCTTGAACTATTTTAGAGATAAGTCTTAATACATTTTTTAGTAAGTAGACACTCAGAACGAAACCTTAATATTAAAGGAAATTAAAAGCTCACCAATAAATCTACAAACAAGTTCTTATCATTTTGAGAAACAATCCTCAAAACACCTTCTTCAAGAGATAAAGAGTTAAAATCAAACACCACTTTAAAACTCATCATTGAACCAGAGAATTCCTGATTTGGAACTACCTTACCATACCCCTGCCACAATTCCTTTCCCTTTAAATCTAATAAAGCTACTGACACCTGATCATTCTGTACCCAAGACGAAGGCACTTTCCCTTCCAAAACCCGCTTCGGCTGAATACTTGGAGATTGGATAAAATCATTCAGAACCACCACATCACCAGAAGGTGCTGGCAAACGAAACACTTCAAAATTGACGGGATTCAGTATTGCTTCTTCTCCTTGATATTGAGCCGCTAAAAAAGGATTAAGGACTGACCACGGAACAAGAACCTGGAACGAACCTTCTGCATAAGGCCCCATGTGATAAGGAGCAAAATAAAATTCTAGACCATCAGCCTTAAACAAAAAATCAACATAATTTTCAGGTTCTGGAGTAGCCCCTTCTGTCACAAAAAAATCATCAGAGAAATCTGTTTCTGGATATCGCTCTGTCTTTTGCCGAATAATATCGGACTTCACAAAGTCTGTAAGTGAAACCAAATATTCATCCGAAACAAAAATTTCATCTAGGGTAATAATCTTATTTTGTAAAACGTCGTAATTAATACCTTCATAAAACACATTTCCATGAGCCCCTCCCGTATATTGATACACTTGAAGCATAAGACTGAAAACCTCTGATTGCTCCTCTAGTTCAACAATTTCGAGCCCCATATTCCAGGGCATACCAAATTCAACCTCTGTATCAGACAGTGATTCTTGTTTCCAGTCTTCCACTTGAGCCATAAATTCATCAACATAGGTTTTGATCCTCGCCTCCAAATAATCTCCAAGAGCTGGATATTTGCGTGAAAAAGACTCCCCTACCAACGGATAATCAAGAATATGATATTCATCCTCATTCTTTATCGATTCAAAGAAAAAATCATCCGACGATAATTCACATTTTTTTGTCGCAAGGTTCCATTCAAACCCTGATGTGCAAGTTTTTGGTTTTTGTGGATTACAAGCCACTAAAAATATAACCAGAAACAGTAAAGATATAATTCTCATACCACCAATCTTAAGACATCAAAGACAAAACGCAAAACTAGTCAATCATAGCTAACCGTTCAAGCATCGACATCTGCAGCATTTCCAATTTTTCTGTATTCATCCCTTGAGCCGCATAGTCGAGAATAAGCTGATCAAGTTCTTTTATTTTTTCTAATAATCGATTTTTCTGAGCTTCAACCAATAAATCTACAATATCAGCATTGATAATATTTATACTCGCTTCTAATGAACGAAGTTTTTCTATATCACTCTCGGTAACCGAGTCAGCCAATTTTTTGATATTAACACTGATTTGATCTTGAGCCCAAGCCTTATCAATTTCAAACATAGAAGATTCTTCCACCTGACCAGATAATACTTCCAACTGCTGGATCTTGTCATTAACTTTTTTTTCAAACTGAGCCTGTACTGAGCCTCCCCAGAAAAGTAAAACACCGAATATGAGAATTAATTTTTTCATTTAAAAGACTAATTGATATTGAGGATATAAACTGAAAATTTCTTCATTATAATAAGTTTTCAAATCCTCTTTTAGGTTTTGATATTCTACTAACTCGCTGTCAAATTCCTGACTAAGCTCCTTAACAAGTACGTCCATAGGATCTGTCACCGTTATCTCTGAAGAAACTTCATCAGAAGCCATCGTCGCCATTGGAGTATCCATCGCCTGAAGAACCATTCCTTCAGCCATATCATCCTCCACAAACTCCATTTCTACATGAGCCCCTCTCATCATTCTTGCTGAAGGCTCCGCAACAGATTCTTGCGTGGTAAGCACCACCTTAGGAGGGCTAATAGCCCAAGGATCAAAGACAAATAATAAAAGTGCAAAAGACAAGCTCAGAGGCGCTATCCAGCGCCACTGGCGCATCCAAGTTCCCCAACCATGACTTACTTCCTCGTCATCCCAAATAATGGCTTGGTTTAACGCTGATTTCAGCCCAGCCTTATCAGGACTCACCTCCAATGCCTGAGCTTCCATAAAACATTTAACTTCAGCAATAAGAGCTATCTCTTCTGCCTCCTCAGGAAAGCGTGACTGTATCTCCGACAACGGAGTTCCCGTTTCTAGCTCGGTTAAAAGTAATTCAATTTGTTGGTCTGTTAACGCCATAAAATGTAGTTAGGTTAAAAGTTCTTTAAGTTTTCTCAAAGCCCGAACTTGGATTTGACGAATATTTTGTTCGCTTTTCCCTGTGGCTTCAGCAATTTCTTTATTAGAAAGTTGTTGTAAAAATTTCATTTCAATCACCTCCTTATATTCTGGTTTAAGTTTGTGAATAAGGTTCTGAATAAAACCAATCTTCTCACTATCAAGAAAACGATCATGGGGATTCATTTCTTCATCAGGTATCTGACTAAACATATCCTGCCCATCCTCTTGGTTATCGATTAAAACCTCACTTTTTTTTCGATAGTGATCAATCACTAAGTTACGAGCAATAGTAAAAAAGTAAGCAATCGGTGTTGGTCCAACAGAAAAAGACTCTCTTGACTGAAAAGCTTTCATAAAAACGGTTTGTGCCATATCTTCAGCCATCTCTCTCTGTCCAACTTTCGAATAAATATATCGAAATATTGGAGTATAAAAATTTTCGTATAAAAGAGCAAACGCCGCTTCATCACCTTGTTTCGCTTGTTGCATCAGAACCTTTGCCTGGGAATTATCTATCATCCTTTAATTTGTTCTATTTCTATCCAGGCTCAAGACAAAACGCAAGCAAAAAAAAACTGTGACGCACCAATTGAGAAAAAACAAAGAAAATGCTAGAATACAGAGAAAAGCATGAATAACACTCAAGAATATTGGGATCCGTTTTACAAAAAAATTACTGAATTTTCAGATAAAAAAAGTGATAAACTTACCCAAAAACTCCTTTATTATCACGACAATCCGCACATTCCAATTAGAAACCTTATTCTATGTGCTTTGCCTGGAATTATTTGTTTGGGATTGTTTGTTTTTAGCCCTCAGTTACTGACCAAAATATTAAATCTCACCCCTGATTTGGCAATCTTCATTGTCTTCATCTCGTTTATGCCCGTATTTTTTTACTATGGATACATTCATTCACTAGAAAGAGACCTAGTAAAAATCATGGTGGCTCAAAAACAAAACTGGAAATATAACACTCAAGAAAATCGTACAAGATGGCAAAAAGCCGTTCAAAATTTTCCAGAATTTTTCCGCCGAGGAAATAACGGGCAAAACCTTCAAGATGAATTTTGGGGCAAGTTCCAGGGGCAGGATTTTTACCAAGCGGTCTTTCAGTACAAAGTAAAATCTCATGGGAAAAATAAGAGCAACCATACTTATTATCGAACCATTTTTGCCATCAAACTCCCAAAGGCACTCAAAAGTACGTTTCGATTAGAGAGCCGTTCTTTTGGCTTTTTTAGATTTAGATCTTCTTTAGAAACTGAATCTCATGAATTCAACAAATACTACACGGTAAAACACAACAATGAGGAAGACCAAGCGGCTTTAAATGTCATTCAGACTTTGTCCCCAGCACTTATTGAAAAACTAATCAAACTAAAAAACGAAGAAAAAAAGCCTCAAATTTTCTTCAAAGAAGACACGGTTATTTTTATGTTCCACGGTCGTTTACTCCCTAAAATGAAAACAAACTTTTTTCGAAAAGTAGAACTTGATCCACGAGACCAAGAGTTTATTGAAAATAGAATTACCAAAACTTTAAAAATTTCACAAGAAATGATAAAATACCTAGACTAATAAATATAATTACCAAAAACAAACATGGCCTTACTTATTCCTCTCGTTCTCATTCTTGTCGGCTTAGGTGTCGTTTATGCCGTACTTTATAACAGTCTGATCCATTCTCGGCAAAAAGCTCAAGAAGCCTGGTCAGGCATCGACGTACAACTAAAAAGACGTTATGACCTGATTCCAAACCTAGTGAAAACGGTTAAAGGATATGCTGAACACGAGAAAGGCGTACTAGAAGAAGTCACAAATGCTCGAGCCAAAGCCATTGAAATCCCTGAAGGAAAAGTGGCCCAACAAGCTGGCGCCGAAAATTTTCTCACCAGCGCTCTACGTTCGGTGTTTGCAGTAGCAGAAAATTATCCTGATCTAAAAGCCAATCAGAACTTTCTAAATCTACAAAACCAACTCGCTGAAACAGAAGATCAAATCAGCGCTGCACGAAGAATTTACAATGGAAATGTTACCGTTCTAAACACAAAAGTGCAGAGCTTCCCATCAAACATTGTTGCAAACGCTCACCATTTCGAATTATCTGAATTCTTCGAACTAGAGAGCCAAGAACGAGAAGAAGCTCAAAAAACTCCTGAAGTAAATTTCTAAGACCGACAAAAAACTTTGCGCTAAAGGCCATTTGTGTAGAATGAGAAGTGAAAATAAATCTCATCTAACCCATGGCTTTTTCTGTACATACATTTGAGACCAATCCAGAAGGAAATCTAGGCTTTGCTTATCATCAAAATATTGGTGAAGGACAGGAAGTTTATTTCCTCGCAAAATTCGCTCTCGGAACGACCGAAGCACAAAATATCGCTGAATCACTTTTTGGCGCCATCGTTGATCATTTAAGTAAACCTTCTGCGAAAGATCACTACGACCACTTTGAGGAAGCCCTTAAAAAAGCGAATCAAGCGTTTCGAAAAGACGCTTCTCAGACTTCTAAAACTCCTGAGATCGTGGTGGCTCTTTTTGATTTTCATCACCTCTACCTTACTCAATCAGGGGAGTCTGAAGCCTACCTTATCCGAGATGGTGGAGTAAGCCAGATCACTGAAATCCCAGAAGAAAGCGATGACCTGTTTCTCAACATCCTTAGCGGACAAGTAAACATCGATGACGTTGTCATTTTGAGTTCAAATCGGATTCTCCGAACCCTTACCGCAAATGAACTGAGTGATATCTTCGCAAAACCAAGCTACCGAGAATCTACTAACAGCTTCAAACACGAGTTATCTCAAAAATCTAATGAAGACCTACTCGTAACCATTATTGGGATTGGGAAAAAAGAAGGGGGAATGCCTGCTGCAGGATTCCTTTCAAAAGTAATGACAAATTCTCCAGCTGAAAAAGTAGTTTCAGCGGCTAAAGAAGTAGTTAAACCAAGTTCTGAAACAGAACCAATACCCGAAGAACCATCAGCAGAACACGAAGAAATCCCAGAGGTAAAAATCACAAAAAGCAAAACACAATTCATAAAACCAGAAACCGTGAGTGCCATTAAAAATTTTCGACCTCAGAAAAACCTACTTATTCTTGCCAGCGTAGTACTAACACTTTTCTTTGTAGGTCTAGGAATTAAATCTATCAATTGGGAATCAGAAGAAGAAATACGGCTAAGAGAAGAGCTCGATATTGCTCGTGAGGCTATCCAGCAAGCCGATACTTATCTCGTCCAAGGGGATAAAACAGAAGCTAAAGATTCTCTTGAAAGAGCTAACTCAGCCGTACAAGAAGTGTTTAAATCAAAATCAAAACTCTACCGATCTGATGCACAATTTCTTCTAGCTGATATCAAGGCTAAACAATTACAAGTAGAAAATGCACGACAAGTAACCCCAAATCTATTAGCTGATCTTGGAGTGAAAAGTGATACAATCGATGCTACAGGATTATTAAATTTAGATGGAAGTTTATTTGCTTATGACAGTAAACAAGTCATCAAATCTGTACGTAATATCGTAGAAGCTCCAATTAATGTTAACGAATCTGGCGGGAGTATTCTAGCCGCTGCTTCCCGACCAGATCAAAAAACACTCACATTCATCACTGATAACCCAAGAGTAATTGAATATAAAGAGGGTATCATTACTCCAATGCAAACACAGGATGAAAACTGGAAAAAAGGAATTGATGTTCAGACCTACGGACGGTATACCTATATTCTTGATCCAGCAGAAAACCAAATCTGGAAATATGAACGACGTCGTTCTAACTACTCTGCTAGCACCGCTTATAACCAAGGGGCAAATCTAGCAGAATCGGTAAGCTTCGCTATCGATGGGGCTATATACGTGGTATCTGCTAGTGGAGAAATCCAAAAAATCTTCCGAGGAGTTTCCCAAGACTATGACTTCCGAGACCTTCCCTCAACTCCAATTACAGGGCCGAATGTAAAACTCTACACAACCGCAGAACTAGATTACATCTACGTTCTTGACCCAGACAACGAACGATTATTAGTGTTTGTTAAAGGAGATCGATTTGCAACTTACAAAAGACAAATCTTATATGGAATTGATGATGCACGAGATTTCATCGTTGACGAAGGCGGACAAACTGTAAGCCTACTAACAAAAAATAAGATCTACGAATTCAACCTCTAATGGTTAAAATTAGACTAAAATTCTGTGAGGGGAAATCTTGTAAAAACAATTTTTCCTCACTTTCTCAAGAAAGAGCCGAAAAAGAAAAATCTCAACGACAACTTGAGAATGTCACTATTGAGAACTGTCCTTGCCAGGGACAATGCGAAAATGGTCCAATAGTCGCATATTGTACAGAAAAAAGCGAAACACTACTTTCAAAAATGACTCCCATCAGAATTGGAGAGTTATTTAAAAAAATCGATTCCTAAGTAAAAAAAAAGATTTTATAGATTTATATAAAAGGTTTTTTAAGTATTTGACTTTTTAAAAATAAAGTGTTATAGTTATATATAAATTTAAAAAAATACCACATAAAATATAAATCATGAAAACAACAACTGTAACGGCCCTCGTCCTATTGATGAGTTTTGCTATCACCCCAGCAACAAGCTTTGCTGCTGATGAAATTCTTACTCCCACAGAAGAAGGAACCGGAGATGATTTTGGACTAGGTGATGAATTTGGTGATTTGTTTGGTGATGATTTTGGAGAAGAGTTTAGCGAGGAATCAGAATCTTCTGAGGAAGAGTCAACGGGAGAAGAAAACGAAACTACAGAAGAAGATACTGAAAAAGAAACCAAGGAGGTTGGTGGAGTAGATGAAATTAATAAAAAATCAATCGCTCTCTATGATCGTGTTCCAGGAGCGGTTCAAGCGAAAGGAATGACATTTCTATCATTTAGTTCTGCTAAAACTCGAAGCAAATATCTTCCATGTGATACCGAGGAAAGCCAAACACTTATGAATCGTTTCACAAGAGTAAAACTAAGCCAAGGAGCACCGCTCACCTGTCGTGAAGACATTACATTCCGGCTTATGCCATACCGAATGTATCGAAGAACTCGATAAGCCCCTTAATTAGCCCCCCTTAAAGCATAAAAAATCCCACGTGTTGGGATTTTTTTTATCTAAAAATCTACTCTATGGATCTTCGCTCCAAGAGCCGAAAGATTCTCTACAAAGTTCTCATATCCACGATCGATATAATCAATATTTGTAATTTTAGTCACCCCTTCAGCAATAAGTCCAGCCAAAACCATAGCCGCTCCTGCACGCAGATCCCAACTCTGAACTTCTGCGGCTTGAAGCTTCGTTTTACCTGTAAGCTTTGCCTGATGAGGATTAAGAATCTGTACATTAGCGCCCATTTTCTCCAACTCAAGCAAATAGGTTAAACGATTTTCAAATAAAGTCTCAAATAGTAGAGACATCCCTTCACACTGAGTTAGCAAAACTCCCAATGGGCTCTGTAAATCTGTAGAAAAACCAGGGAAAATAGCCGTCTGAACCTTTGGGATAGCCGTGAGGTTTTTTGACCGTTTTACATGCAGTGCCTTATCCTTCATTTCAAAATCAGCTCCCAGTCGTTTCAAAATACCATAAAAAGAAAAAAGCTCTCTATGATCAACATTTTCAATCAACAAATCCCCTTGAGTAATGAGTGCTGCAATAGCATAAGTCCCTACCAAAAGACCATCTGGGGGGATAGTAAAGGTTCCACCTTTTAATTTTTTAGTTCCTGTAATTTTCAAATGATGTGTTCCAATTCCTTCAATATCAGCCCCCATTTCTTGAAGCATTTTGAGCGTCCCAACTACATGAGGCTCTGCTGCTGCAAAATATATTTCAGCAGAATCGTCCGTTCCTGATAAAAACATGGCAATATTCTCTGTTCCTGTAACAGAAGCTTCTGATAAAAGTAGCCGATTATTCGCTAACTTTCCGTCTTTAAAAACAAAATCCAAAAAATCCTCTCCTTCGGTCATTTTAGCACCTAAAACCTGAAGACCATCAGTATGAATGTAGTTTGGACGAGCCCCAATTACACATCCTCCTGGCATAAGAAGCTTACAACGCCCAAATCGAGCCAGCAATGGTCCCATCATGAGAATTGAAGCCCTAAACTTTCGTACTTCCTCTGAAGCCGCCAGTTTATCAAGATCCACATGCCTTGCTTGAATCTCCACTCTCTTCTGTTCTGGAAAATACTTCACATCTACTCCAATCTCAGAAAAAATCGAAAGCAGATTCTGCACATCGGTAATATGTGGCACGTCTAGAAAAGTACATTTCTCTTCGGTTAAAAGCGCTCCACAGAGCATTGGCAAAGCGGCATTTTTAGCTCCGCTAATTCTAATTTTTCCACTAATAGTCGCTCCACCTTCAACTTCAAAATAAGCTTTTGGTTTAGCAATTCGTGGTTTTTCGTCTCGATTTTCAAAGTGGATCAATTTGTCCCCCCCCAAACGATAAAGTTTTTTAATAACCTCTTCATTCTTAGGAACACTCGTCCCATCCATCCAGTGATGAATCGTCTGACGACTTACACCCAGTTCTTCAGCTATCTCTTTTGGCTTCCAACGATGGGTATCCATCCATTCTCTGAAATCGGTTTGAAACGAAATATTCATAGCAGTAGTAAATTTTAGAAAGTTTTACTTCTCAGTCAAAATTTTTGTAAAAAATAACAAAAAAAAACTAAAAAAGTTTGTTTTCAGTCAAATTTACCTGTTAAAAATTGACTACTCAACAGGAACATCCTGTGTTTCCGCCTTTACCCCTTCAATGATTTTATCTTTTTTTGTGACCTTAGATTCTAATGATCTCACTTTGAATCGAAGTCGGAATTCTCTCATTTTCTGAGCCATACTACCTGGAAGCGCAATGAGGAGCGCTAGTACAAAACCCGCTCCAAAAGAAAAGAAAATCAAAAGCAGAACAGGCATTTCCAAACTCCAGGTCAAAAACTTGAGCTCTGCTACCTGCGTATTCTGAAACGCAAAGCTAGAAGCTAGAATAGCAATTACAACCGCAAAAATAATCAAGAATTTTGTTCTCATTTCCAAAAAAAATCATAATTTAAATTACCAGCTTGTCCAGAGCCTTATCACTAAATGTAGAAAGATCAGATTCTCGGCAAGCGAGAATTTTGGTCTTATTTCTTTGTAAATCTCTGGCTTGTCCAGAGTCCGATAATTCCTATTCAGCCTATTTAGATTCTCAGCAAGCGAGAATTTTAGTCTTATTCCTTTGTAAATCTCTGGCTTGTCCAGAGTCTCTCAAAAGTAATGTCCTTCATTTTACTCAAGGATGATAAACAAAGAATTTGCCCTTCAATTTATCCGTCATCTCGACGAAAGTATTTTGAAAATTCCCAAGGAGAGATCTCTCCTTGTTTTTTGTCGAGATGACACTACCTTATTGGTATAACTGTGGTGGGAACTCACAAATGATTCCATTCGTATCAAAACCAACCATTACTCGATCAACTGGACATCTAAGTTCTCCAGAAGTAGTCTTTACCGTTCCTGAAATCTCAATATCCCCAATCACTTCTAGTCGAGAAGAAGGATTTGTCGTCCCAAGCCCCAATCGTCCATTACTTCGAAGTCGCATATGTTCATTATTATTAATGAGGAACATAATATTATTATCTTTTTCCATTCGAATTCCCCAGTTTCCATCTCCATCAAGTAATCCAAAATTAGCCCCATTGCTGTCTCCATAAATTCGTCCGTAAACCGTATTTTCTTGATCTCGGAAGATTTGTTGAGTTACTGAACTGTGTTCAGATGTATAATAAAGGGCTGAACCATTATCTCCATAAAGCCTTTGGTCTCCTGTACCAAAGCTCAATACTCGCCCAGATCGAAGTCTCAAGTTCCCCATTTCGTTTTCATATGAGAACGTGACTTGATTTCCTCCTGTTAACGCTTGATCTACAATCGTCCAGTTTTGAAAATTAGCCACATCACTCTCAACTCCCCCCATTCCTTGAGCATAAACTCGAACATTAAATCGATTGTAGTATTGACGATCATCGATATAAATCACGACTTTACCACTTTCATTCGCTAGTCTTATTGTTGGCGCATACCCTCCATAAGAAGACGCTCGATAATTATAAAAATTTCCTCCATAAATATACCAGTTGAGTATAATACCAATTGGTTTTACCTGACCATAGTTATACCCCTCAATCACCACAGTTGGCATTTGAGAACCATTGGTATATGGAAGGTTTGTTCTAATCTTAATCCCATTAGTTGGCGTTCCATTGAAATTATAATTCGCCACATTCAGGTGATTACTTCCGATATGTAGCTCACTATTTCCACTCAAACGCATCCGTTCGGTATTATTAATTCGGAAATTAATATTACTATCTTTTTGCATTTGGATTCCCCAATCTCCATCTCCATCAATCAAACCAAAGTTTGCACCATTTCCATCTCCATAAATTCGTCCATAAGTAGTATTTTGTCGATCTCTGAATATCTGTTGAATGACCGTATCATGATTACTATCCATGTAGTAAGCTGAACTATTATCCCCATAGATGTTTTGGTTATTTGTCGTTCCGAAATAAACAGAACGACCAACTCGAGATCGAATATTCCCATCTACATCAAGTTTGTGCCCTGGTCCAGTATTATTAATCCCCACATTATTAGAAGTCTCTCTAATGGTAAGCGGATAGGTATCTGTAACATTGTCCCGAATACTAAACCCAGTATTGGTTACTCCGGAAACCCCTAAAGAAAACAGCCAATCTCCTGCACTTTCTCTTAACCGAATACCCTTTGTTTCTGGATTAGCAGTAATATCTCTATCTGCATAAACTTCTAATGCGGCTGATGGAGAAGTCGTACCAATCCCAACATTTCCACCACTAGAAACTCTCATAATTTCACTGTTATTCACTCGGAAATTAATATTGTTATCCTTCACACTCTGAACAGCCCATTCTCCATCTCCATCTAATAAACCGAAATTTGCTCCATCTCCAGAACCATAAACTCGTCCATACACTGTATTCTGAGCATCTCGATAAATGTTTTGCACAACGGTACTATGATTACTCCGAGTATAAAAAGCCGAACTATTGTCTCCGTAGATATTTTGGTTGTTTGTCGTTCCAAAATACACAGAACGACCAACTCGGGTTCGAATGTTCCCGTCTACATCTAGTTTATGACCTGGTGTCGTATTATTAATTCCGACATTCCCATTACTACTTAGAATTCTCATTTTCTCATCATCATTTAATCTAAACTCAAATCGATTATCTTTTGCCATCAGAATTCCCCAATTTCCATCTCCATCTAGCAAGCCAAAATTCGCTCCATTCCCATCTCCGTAAATTCGACCATAAACCGTATTTTCTCTATCTCTAAAGATATTCTGAACCACGGTACTATGAGCACTATTAGTATAAAAAGCTGAATCTCCATCTCCGTAGATGAATTGATTATCATTTTCACTAAATTTCACATAACGCGTATATTTATCTACAGAGCCCCGACTATAAACATTGTAAGCCGAACCACTTGGCTCAGAAGCCTGCCAAGGAGAAGACTGTTCATAAGTCACCGCTCCTAACTCGGCCGTATTCCGAGCAATTTCATATACATCAAAGGTTTGATAATTTTTCTTACTTTTAATCCATACCTGCACATCCGTTCCAAAACCATTCGAAGTTAACTTTATCCCATCAATATCAATTGGAGCATTATGAATCTCCATAATTTCAGCTGACATAGTCATACTTGGATTGGTCCTCTGTCGAACAGCAATACTTACGATAGCCGTTCCTGGCTCATTAATTTCTTCTCCAACAATGGCTAACATAATCGTCCCATCCTGATAATTACTTCCTGGCATGTCAATCGTCACTAATCGAGACCAATCATCCGCCGTTGAACTACTTCCACTCGCCGTAAATCCTGAACGTCCAAAACTCGAACAATTATTACCATTTTGATCACAGTATTCGATTGCTCCAATTTTCCCTTCTACGTCCAACATCATTCCTCCATCAGGAGTATCATCTCCAATTCCTACACTTCCACTAGAGGTGATTCTCATTTTCTCATCATTGTTTATTCGAAACTGAATATCGGTATCTTTCGCCATTCGAATTCCCCACTCTCCATCTCCATCAATCAAACCAAAGTTTGCACCATTTCCGTCTCCATAAATTCGTCCATAAGTAGTATTTTGTCGATCTCGGAAAATTTGTTGAACCACCGAATCATGATTACTATCCATGTAATAAGCAGAACTATTATCCCCATAAATACTCTGATTATTGGTCGTCCCAAAATAAAGAGAACGTCCAACTCGAGTTCGAATATTCCCATCTACATCTAATTTATGAGAAGGAGCGGCTCGATCAATCCCTATATTACCATTCGTATGAACTCTAAACCGTTCTGCTAAAGCTACATCATTTCCTACTGCTACACTAGACGACCCCGCACTACTAAATACCAAAGCATCTGTCATAGTAAGAGCTCCTCTTGGCCAAGCAACATTCCCTGCGGAAGAAACATATCCTGAGGAACCACTTTTCGGTCTTATTCCATACCCGAGTACTGTAGCTCCGGTTGAGTAATGCGCTCCAAAAGTATTCGGAACATCATTAGCCGTATATCTAATACCAAACCCTAAACTACCACTAGTCGCTGAGGCATCTCCTCCTCGAATCGTTCCAACCACTTCTAATTTAGAATTTGGAGAGTTTGTTCCAATCCCTACTCGCCCATTATTTTGAATTCTCATTCTTTCCGTGTTGTTCACTCGGAAATTAATATTATTATCTTTTACACTCTGGATAGCCCAGTTTCCATCTCCATCCAGAAGACCAAAGTTTGTACCATTTCCAGAACCATAAACTCGTCCATAAACAGTATTTTCTTTATCTCGATAAATCGTCTGAATAACCGTTGAGTTGTTACTATTTTGATAAAAAGCTGAATCATTATCTCCAGAGATTCGTTGATCCGCTGTACCAAAATAAATAATTCGACCAATTCTACTTCGAATATTTCCATCTACATCTAATCGATGTCCTGGAGTAGTATTACTAATCCCAACATTACCCTCTGCTCTTACAAGAGTAATCCCTTTGGCCCAATCATTAGTTCCAGCATTAATAGGCGATAATTGCCAAAAATCATAACTTGAACTAGCTCTAGAATGCATAATAAACCCATTCCCACTAGAACCCTGTTGGTATAGATCACTCGAAACTCTTGCCCCACCATTAAAGATGTCTAGAGAGTGTGATGGGGCATTGGAAGACCCAATCCCAACTCGTCCAGCTTGATAATAAATATTAGTCCCGTTTTCAGTCCAAAGTCCATCCCCAATTGGATCACCCAAATCATCTACAAAGTTGTCAGCTCGAATCGTCCCCACAACATGAATTTCATTCTGAGGGTTATTTGTTCCCACTCCTAATCGACCATTATTTACATTAAATCTAAATTTCTGAGCCCCTGCATCTGATTCGTAAAAATCAATCGCGCCATCAGAGTGAATCTGCACTATCCCAGGAGCCCCTACAATAGAGCTCTTATCCGTCGTTCCATTAGCATGTTGAGCAAAAATCACTTCTGGAATTTCTGCTTGTCCTACAACCTGAAGTCTTTCTGAAGGCGTCGTGGTATTAATACCAACATTTCCATCGTGAGAAATTCTCATTGATTCAGCCATTGGACCTGGTCCATCTGCTCCCTGAGTAAAAAAAGCTAAGCCCACATGATCAGCATCTGCATTTTCCATAACACTAGCAATCCCCCCTCGACGACGACCATCATTATGCCAGGTAATACCTCCAAAATAACTTCCATTGACACCTGAAACTGATCCATATAACCCGATACTATCAGTAGGAAAATCTGCTTCTCCCAAAGTATAAGCTGTAGTATTTTTAACCTGTAATTTAGACAAAGGAGTTGTAGCTCCAATTCCAACATTCCCAGCGGAATAATCTATTCCTCCAGTTACATCATTCCACTGAGTCCCAGCAATTGGACCACCTCCTCCACTGGGGATAATATTATCGGCAATTAAATCTCCATTTACATGCAATACTGCTTGCGGATTAGAAGTTCCAATCCCAAGTCGTCCTGCTGACGTTAGCGTCATTTCGGTCGCTCCACTTCGTCTAAAATCCAGGTTCCCTGTCCCAGCAAAGTTTAAGTAGGCATTTGAACCACTATGAGCCATTTCTACGTAGTTGTTGTTCGAATTATTAGCGGTTGCTCGGATAGCCCCATCTTTTACTTCTAGTTTCGTGTTTGGACTGGCAATTCCTACTCCGACTCGACCGGTAGGGTAATTCACATCATTACCACTTTTCACCCAGTGAACATCTGGAAGATTCGTTAAATTCGAACCATCTCCCATGAAATAAGTGGCCTTCACCGTCCCATTTACATGCAGTTGTTGGGTAGGATTCACCCCATCGGGTAAAAACAATCCTATTTTATCATCTCCGAGTCCTGCCGTATCATTATCATCTTTCTTTACTCCCCGAAGAGTATCAATCATCGTGTTGAATTCTCCTGCACTAATGGCATCCCCCGTCTCTTTCTGAGGAATATCATCTGGATTGACTATCACCGCCTGAGCGGTCTGTATAAAAATAGAAAAAACTGCTACAGCAGCTACAGCACGACGCAAATCCGCTATTGTTTTTCGGGGTAAACGCATTGATTTTTTTGTTTTATTTTTATTTTAATCCCCCCATTGTAGCAGATTTTCTGAACTTTTTAAAGGGATTTTAGCTTCTTTTAGCCCGACTGAGAAGCAGGAATAAAAATCCTCCAATAAAGGCCAAAATAAATGGCAACCACTGCTCAGCTCCAGATCGAGGAACTGCGGCCGAATGATAAACATCTCCATTAGTAGTGGCTTCGACCATATTACTCGGTACTCCTTCATTTCCATTTACATCGATAGCCAAGACTTTAAAGAAGTATTTTGTTCCTTCTTCAAGCCCATCTACATACCACTGAGTTCGAGGGTCTGGAGTAATATTTTGCTGTGTCAGATTATTTGGATCTGTACTAAATAAAACTTTATATTTAGACACTTCTTGATCATCCTTAGCTGGAGACCAGTAAAGGGTTACTCGTTTATCTCCTGGAGAAGCCGATAGATTCAACACCGCCGTTGGGTGAATGTTTGAATTATTATTCCCATCTCCAGTTTTATCATCTTCTGGATTGAGCGGATCGGTTTCGTCCGTTTTACACTCCTGAGTATTATCAATCCCTCCACCATCACTATCATTATCCGCATCTTCTTGATCATTGATCCCGTCTCCATCACTGTCAGCGGTTTTTGACTCCAACCAATTCAAAACACAATCTCCATCATCATCCAACTCATATCCTTCAACACTATCAGGAATTTGATCTCCATCGGTATCTTTTCCGTCTCCTCCGCCACCTCCGCCACAAACTTTCACGGTTGTAGCATTTGGCTCTTGTAATTCATTGCCCATAAGGTCAGCAACGGTACAAGAAATTGGGTATTCCCCACAAGCATTAGGCGCTTGATAGTTTCCAGAAAAAGCTGTTCCAGCTTGTTTTAAACTTTGTGAAATTTCGTTAAATACACACGTAGCACTCGCCAATGGCTCATTAGAAGAAACTCTCACCTGAAAAACACTACTCGGATCAACTCCGTCTGGTGGATCAACCTCTACAGCCAAAACCCGCGGAGGTGTTTGATCTATCAAAATTGAAACTTCATTTGAAACCACTGAATCATCCATAAAAGCGGCAATAAACTTATGTCGACCATCAGCCAAGTTTGGAGTTTGATAAACAAAATCCGCATTACTATCAATCACTAAATCTTCAATCAATGTTGTCGGTCCATCGAGCAGTTTAATATTAGCTCCTGCTGGACCTTTACCAGTAATAGTCATTCGAGAAGCACTATAGGTTCCTTCTAGCGGAGTAATAATCGTTAAAGCCTGATCATCAGGATTCTCTCCCGTTCGATCTTCATCATAAACCTGAACTACTTGCTGTCCTTTGATGTTAAAATTATTTTTATCATTCACCACTAACTCATGCTGTCCAGGAGAACCGAAAGTAACCGCTAAAGCAAAAGTATGCTCTCCCTGATCTTCTTCAGTAAATTCATAATCAGCCGGAAGCTGGGCTTCATTATCACTCGAAGAAAATCTCACGGTTCCCGTATAGTTTTTAACCACACTTCCATTCTGATCTTTTGCTACAACCTTAAAGGTATAATTACGCTCAGTAATAACCTCTGCTGGTAGTTCTTCAATCGCAAAATACGCTACTTCTTCAAATCCTTCTTCAAAAAGCTGAGCTTTCAAAAATCGCCCAAGATTCCCTGAAGATCCTACATTTCCAAGATCATTTTGAGGCAAATGAAAAATAATTTCTGACTTATCAAAAATAACGGTATCCCCCACCAGAGCCGAAAGGATAGTTACCCCTGGGGTTTTAGAAACCACCTTACCACGGACAATTCCGTCTCTATCAGAAAGTCCATGGGAGATAACAATATCATCATTTCGAGAAGACAAAACTTGAACTTTTTGATCAGGAATAGGATTACCATAAGCATCCTCAACAAAGACCTTAAAAGGCGATTCTGTTTCTCCATTGGCTGGCAGAGAAGAAACCGCTGATTCAACTTTTGTTCTGTAAGCCGAAACGGGACCTGGACTGATAGTAAAAGAAGTATATATTGGCTGTTCTAATTGATACTGACGAACCGCTTCTAGTCGATAGTCTCCGGCCTTTCGCAAATGCAATCCGAAAACTTCAGTGTTAAGTACTCCCAAATCATCAGCTACACCTTCAAAACGAACGACCTTTCCATCAGGCTTTGAAAGATTAAAGCCCACTACCTCATCTGAAAGCAAATTCGACATTCGTATCTCAACACTGCTTCCTGCGGTGGCATCCTGAACATTTAAAAAAGCCGCCTCCACAAAAGAAAACAACCCAAGATAAATGCCCAGAAAAACTCCCAAAAATCTATATACAGACTGAATATTAATCATTTCAGATCCCATTGTATCATATTTTACCCTCAAGCAAACTTTTTGTTCACAACTTTTATCACTCCCACAACAAAAAAAGCCCAAAATCAAATCATTTGGACTTTTTCTGAGAAATGAAATTTTAAGATTATTTTTTCTTTTTTATTAAGATTTAGTCACTATCCAAATTCATTGGATTCTACTTGTCTTCATCGGGGTTGTTGTCTTCATCAGACATTGATGTTTGGTTCGGGATAAAAGAACGTCCGCCACCTCTACTTAGATCACGCTACTTGAATCTAGGGGATAGTTATCTAAAAGTATTTATTGACTTTTTTTGTAAAAGTTTTATTTATTAAAAAACAATCTATATGAGAAAAGTCATTATTACACTCTTTTTTACGCTTTTAGGGGCTGGACTAGCCATCACCGAAAGTCTTTGGGAGTGGGGGCAAGACGATTTTATACTAGGACGCAATCTTACTATAGAAGATCTTGAATTTTCTTTCATCGTTACCGACCGAAATGATCAAGAAATATACCGAAGCTTTGACAAAGAAAACCGAGAATGGACCCCTTTTAAAGAAATCCCTCAAACACTGCGAACGGCTACCATTATCGCAGAAGACAAACGATTTTATTCCCACTTTGGAGTTGACGTAAAAGGAATCGTAAGAGCTGCCTGGAAAAATCACCAAGCAGGATATGTTGTCCAAGGAGGATCTACCATTACTCAACAAATCGCCCGAAAAGTCTTTCTCAATGATGAAAAAAGTTACGAAAGAAAATTACGAGAACTTTTCATTGCCCAAGGAATTGAGTCCAGTTACAGCAAAGACGAAATCTTAACGCTTTATCTCAATACCGTTCCCTATGGCCCTCGAATCAATGGAGTCGCTGTAGCTTCTCGAGTTTATTTCAACAAACCCCCTTCCGAACTGAATGATGCAGAAAGCATCGCTCTTGCCGTTCTCCCAAAAAACCCTGTTCAACTTTCCAGAAAAGACAGCGTCTCAGAATGGCTTGGAGATTGTCCCGTAGAATTTGTGGATAACAAATGCTCACCTTTCATCGATCTCAACTATGATTTCTCAAGAGTAGAATCACTGTTGTTTGCCGTTGCCGAGAATCACAAATGGGATGCAAAAAAAACTCAGTCTGTCTGGAAAGAACTAAAAGAAATGGGACTAGAAAAAAAACAAAAATGGGTTGAAGATGACTTCCAGCATTTCCGTTTCTATATTCAAAACTTCCTGATTGAAAACGGATTCGACATGAAACAAGCCTCTAAGGGAATTGTGGTAAAAACGACTCTAGATGCTGATCTACAAAAACAAGTCTACAAACAACTTCGCCGTGAAGCTGACTGGCTTGATTCGCGACACTGGATAGAGAATTTCGCCACCGTAATTTTAGATCATGAAACTCGAGGACCGCTGGTTTGGATCGGCTCAAAAAACTTCTGGAATCGAAGTATCGCTGGACAAGTCGATATGTTGCAATCTCGAAGACAAACCGGCTCAACCATCAAGCCTTTTATCTATAAAGCGGCTATCGAAGAAGGCTATCAACCTCCAACAATATTTTATGATTCGGCTCTAAAATTCCGACAGAATGGGACCGTTATCCGAAACTCCGATGGGCATTTTCTTGGAGGCATTAGAATGACTACCGCCTTAGCCTACTCAAGAAATGTACCAGCCACTAAAGCCCTCCTCATGGCTGGAGGAGAAAATACAGTCAAAAATTATCTCGACACCAAATTTGGCTTTGATATTCGGGAAAAATATAAAGGGCATGCTTTCGGCTGGACTCTCGCCCTTGGAACAGCTCCCGTTGAGCTAATCGATTTAGCTAATGCTTATGCCACACTTGGAAGCAATGAACATCAAGAAATATGTCCAATTATTTCTATCACGAGTTTAGATGGAAAAGATCTAAATTCTCCATGTAAAATAAGAATCAAAAGAAAAGTAGATCCTGTGTCGAGCTACTTTATTGCCGATATTCTTTCCAACAACGATGCTCGACCAGAAGAGTGGTCCGAGCTTGTAGCACCAAATAAACCAATGGCAATAAAGACTGGAACTTCTTCTAAAAGAGTTGATGGAGTTCTCATGCCAGCCGATGATCTCATCGTTGGATATACTCCCAAAATGACCATCTTACTTTGGGGCGGAAACACTGACGGACAAGCTCTAAAACCCGGAAGCGTATCAATTCTTGCTATCGGAAGTACCTGGAAAAGACTCGCCAACCTAACGCTTAAAAAACACCCTGGACTTCACGAAAATTTCACCCCTCCAGTTCCACTACAAAAAATCAATGGCGAATGGGCAACCTTAGATTACCAACCTCCAAGCTACAACAACCTCGGTCGATTTGTCAATAATCCAGAAAGAGGACTCAATGTTTTTGGAACCCTTGAGCACGAGAGATAAATTAGCTTTCTCTCAGCAAATCGTCACCACAAATATCTTCCACTTTGATGATATAATTTTTGATGAACTTTGGAAGATCGATTCCTTCGACCAAACGAAGCCCGCTTAAATCCGCTACCAGCACACAATCGGCTGCAGAAAACTTCTTCCCTACAAAACCTGTGTTTAACAAACGTGATTCAACCACTTCTAGCATAGGCTTTACGGATTGTTCATAAATTTCAAAACGCTCTAATTTCAAAGCTTCAAAAGTTCTACCTCTTTTGGCCTCTTTTCCATTTTTAAAATAATCTACCCCTTCTTCATCAAATTCCGGTGCATTTTTATAACCTTCTAACATATAAGGAATAAGCAGATCAAAATAGCGAGGTGTACTCACCGCCACTCGACTCGCCCAAGAAAAATCCTCTTCAGTCATCCCTTCAAAAAGAGGTTTCTTTTGAAAACGTGATTCCAGCTCAACTATTAAATCTAAACTTTCTGGCTGAATATCCCCATCCTCAAAATTTATAATGGGCAACATTTTCATGCCAATCAACGATTCTGGAGTCTTACTATCGGCATAACTAAGAACTACCGATTCACAATCAATTCCCTTATAAGACAAAACCAAACGGACTCTCTGACAAAATGGACAGTGTAAGTAATGATAAAATTTCATAACACAAAATATTAAACAGATTAACTATACTCTGACCTGAAAAATTAGCATAATGGTTTATGAAAAAATGAATATAAAAATAAAATACTGGTTCAGCTTGATTATTTTGTGTCTAATTTCGACCAACACAAACGCACAAAACACTTTTTACGACCCTGTTTTTGGGAAAAATGTCATCCTCATGAAATCAACCCCTATTCAGTCTCTAGGAGTTGTTTTTAATCAAGAAAATTGGAAAGAAAAGAAACATCTACAAGGAACTATCTTCAATGAACTTGGTGGAGCTATTGACCCAGGAACTCTAAACTTAAAAATCAAAACCAAAGAAAACACTTTTCTCTGGGAAGAAAACATCGACATCACAGAGTCAACATTAGAAATTCCCTTCGATTACACACTACCAAATCTACAACATTTTGAATCAGAAGCTTGGCTCGAAGCGAATATTTATAATCAAACAAAAAAATTAACTTCAAGAGGAAAATATCCAATAGAACTTAACAAAAAAACTAATATATTTTTTGATATTAGCGCCGATTCTAAAATAGAAATCGACAACAATAATCTCACTCTGTTTTTGGATCTCATCGGAAAGCAGAATTTTGAGAATGCAAATATAAAAATCGATATTTTCAAAGATAAAATTTACGCTGAAAATCTGATATCTACGGAGAAAAAAACCATCGATATCAATAAAAATTTATTTTTACACGAAGTGATCTTTGATCTTCCCTCAGAAAAAGGATCACTCATCATTCAGGCTCAACTTTTTGATACTAATAATAATGCCATATCAACTAAAAAAGAATGGACCGTATTTTCCGAAGGGAAATTCATTGACCTAAACTATCTTTTACTGGATGCAGAAAACATAGAAGAGTATCAATACAAACTAAGAATCCAAGGAGTGTCAAACCTTAAAAACATAAAAGCTGAAATCATTTTTGAAGATGAACTACACTCAAGCATTCCTCTAGAATTTGGAAGAAAAAATAATCCTTGGAGCATAGAGCAAATTATTACCTTTCCCACAGGAATCTATCACGGATCTATAGCTATTACCGGAGATAATAATTTCAACGAAACCTATAAAGTAAACATTGAAAGATTTTATTCAAAACAAAGTCAGCAAGATAATACGCTTAGGGAAAAGGCCCACTGGCAAGAATCAGTTAACTGGATTACGATAATCGCCATTGTTTTTACTATTTCAACTATAAGTTTTTTATTCCACATTCTTAGAATCAGAAAAAAACGAAACCAGATAATGCTATGGCTTATAGCCGCCTTAACGGGGGTGACTTTTTCCGATACAACACAAGCTCAATCACTGGAGAACACCTGGATATTTCCTCCCGCAACAGTAGAAACCTGGAGCTTTACAGACCAACAAAATAATGCATTCCGACACCTCCCCATAAACGGGGTAGTCATCGACTCTAGTGATAACTCAAATCCCTTTTATGGAGGCCATGTCATTGATCTAGCCACGAGATTTGTACATATCGACACTGGAGAAACACGAACATTTAGGGTGAGAAGGAATATTCAATCAGATTGGACTATTGCCTTAATCGGGTATGGATATGGTGAATATTTCTTTGTATTAGATCTAGACAAAGTTGCCTCACAAAACTCCGAAGAAGGCATTTCAGGAATTCTCCCAGAAGGAAACTGGGATCTCCAAATATTTTTTGAAATACAAAACCACAACCATCACCATCACCATGGACATCTCGGGCACCATAGACACCATGGACCACCAGTCTGGTATGCAACCGACACCATTGATGGCAATCCTGAATTTTCAATCGACAGAAGTGGACCAACTCTGGCATTAGAGCTTAAAGACCACGAAAATAATACTCTTTCTGGTAATGACTTCACAAATCAACCTATCACCGTTGATATCAACTGCAATGACAATACTGAATGTATAAACGATCAATCTATATTCTCCGCAACGGTGAAAGGAAACTTCTGTGATGACGGCAATATCTGCAATAATCAATCCAACGCCGCTAGAACCTATGAAGTCTGTGACAAAATCAATAACTGTAATCAAATTTCAACAGAGATTGTTCAATATGATGTACGACCTCCAAATATTAATGAATACATCTTAGGATTATCTAGTTTTTTTAATAACACTTTAAGAGCCGAAGATTCATATGAACATAAGATTAGTTTTGCTGATATTGAAAGCGTCAGAGTTGGAACTCCTCAACTAAATGGAACAGAAGAAACCTTAGACAACACTACTTATCAAAACCTATTTCACCCAAATGCTTGTGGCGAAAGCAGTAGTTCTGATTTTATTTATGATTCTGGAAGTCAAATCTGTGAAAGTCGACATCAAGCCTGTATTGTTCGTTTTTCATTTTACACGGCTCGTGGGCTACGAAATGGAAACTACTGTGTACCAAACTGCCCAGCTGGATACCAGTTCCACTGGTTCTGGAGACAGTGCTATAAACCTTAAAATAAATGAAAAAACTCTTATTACTGGCACTTTTTCCCTTTATTGCTTCCGCCCAGAGCATCGGTACAGCCGAATCTGGAATTAATTGGAACAGTACAAATTCGACTATAACCATTAGCAATTTCAGTCCTTCTCACCCAGACCATTTAGCTAATTTTTATTGTTTTGGACAGACAACATTCCCAGTTACTCAACCACTATCATTTTTTGTCCCCGCAAGTGAAGCTCCCGAAGGGGATTTCATGCAAAGAACTATAACTAGTAATCACAGTGAGTGCTTTCAGCAAGCAGGAATCTATGAAATTACTATCCAATTAGAAGACAACGCAGGGAATAGTCGACAAGAAAGTTTTTCGCTTGAAATCAGGCCAAATACTCCAACACAAAGTAATTCTTCTATAACCTCTCACCAATTTCAAAAAGCGCTGGATAACACTACACTGTCTGCCCCCAGTGGAACGGTTGATTGTAGCCAAGAGAATCTTGTCGCTAACAACGTAGATAGTTGTGGGATACGAGCTACTTTCCGAGACCATTTCGATAATATTTATGAACTAGATGGGAATGAGCAAATTGATATTGAAATTTCGGGAAAAACCCCAGGAATCACAAATCTAGATATCACCTCTTTTCCTATAGATAATTTTTTCAATGGGCTCAATATCACCCCACAAAACCTAGATCAATCAGATGCCAATAGTAATAAAAATTTCGACATAAGCCTCACCGCTTTAGCTCCGAGCTTGGAAATCATTACTTCAAATCTTTCGAGCTACTTTAACCTTAGTAGAATTACGAGCTATCCAACCACTATAAGATTTCTCGTTCCTCAGGTAAATACTGATGGATCACTTAGTACAAACAAGGAAACTATTAATGAATCTATTAATGCTCAATTTATCCCTTGGGTGAGAGTAAGACTTTCCAATCAAGCTCCAAGTGGAAGTAACTTCAATACTCCAGACACAAATATCCAAATGCCAGATGGAGAACCTGTCACCTTCCATGCCTTTGCCGATAACATTGTTAATCATCTACTTCCGCCTCAATTCAATACAAAAATCAGAGGCTTTACCTCAAGCAATGTCGACCTCTACAATCAGGACATTGATAACCTTCCACAAGGATTTGATATAAACTCAAATGGAGTCACCAGTGATAATCACACTGAAAATTTTGTAACCACCAGCAATCAACACAGTTATAACCCATCAGAAAAAGTAAGTATTAGTTCTACTATAAATTTAAATATAAACCACAACTCTACGCTCTATAACATTAGTCATCCTGCAGGAAATCTTGGAACTTATATTGGTACTGACCCAGCCTTTGTTGGACAGAGCTTAACCAATATCTACGGAGACCCTTTCACCCAAATATCAATGGTAGCTATTGGGGCTGACATTGAAGGAAAGGCTTATGGACCATTTAATATCAAACAACAAAGTAATAATCTTTCCGTACTGACAAATCTATCTGGATCAGACCTGCGGGAAGATATTATGAGAAATGTGTACAAACTTATTCGAGGCAAAGCCGCACGAACCAGTACAGAATTCAATATAGACACAGGCTTCACCAATGAAGACCTCGTATATTTCAAAAACACGAACGTTCGCTTAACTGGAACAGGAAGTTTCCCCGATGCTATAAGGTTTGATGAAGGCGCTAAAACACTGATTATTGAAAACGGAAACTTATTAATAGATAGAGATATCTTATACCCAGATAATAACACCAACCACCACTTTGGAATTATATTGATCAATTCAAATACTACTGATCGAAGAACTGGAAATCTATTTATACATGGAGAAGTCCAACACATGAACGCCACAGTATATGCAGATGGAAGTCTTCTCAGTACCCTAGAAACAGATCCGACACTATTGAATGTTAATGAAGTTATTACTAATAGAAATCAGTCCAATCTCGATAATCCGAGCGCCCCTCTAGGAAAACAATTAATTTTCAATGGTATGCTCTTCACAAAAAATACAATTGGAGGAGCCGCTGATACTCCACCTCAAAACCCTTGGCAAGAAGATGTTACTCTAACCGAAGCACAAAAATATGATCTTAATTATCTAAGACGCTATGGAACACCTTACTCAGGAGGTCACCCTATACCAGACAATAGCAACAATCATTGTGCCAAAATAAGCAGTATTTGCGACGCAAATCAACATGCCCTAGTCATTAGGACTAACAATCTAAACGATCAAATTCCTCTACCTGTATTTAATATTACGACAAAAACTTCTCTCCAATAAAAATGCGCTACCAAGTATTTGCACCAGGACAAGAAATTCCTAAAAACACCCTCATCCCAGATCAAACACATAGCGCCAATATTGTTGAAATAAAAACAGGAAAAGAAAACATTGAAAACTGTGATGGTCTCTGGGCTCGAAATACTAATTTTTGCCTAGGTGTCACAACCGCAGACTGTGCTCCTATTATATTCAAATCTGAAAAAAAATTTGGAATTATTCATGCTGGGTGGCGAGGATGTGTAAATGGAATCATTGAAAATATGGTCGAAATATTCATATCTGAAAACCACGAAATATGGATTGGCCCTATTTATCCTCGTTTTAAAATACAAAAGAATCAGTGTTATGAAGCAATATATGAAAAGTTTGGAAACTCTTTTTTCACTCATGATCAGGAAACTAAAATTATCTATTTTGAATTCAAAAAATGCCTTTCAAGCCTACTCCCAAGAGCTTCCTTTGATGAACGTTGTACTTTTTCGCACCCAAGATTAGCTAGTTGGAGACGAGATAAAAACTTTAATCGAGGGAAAAACATTACCGTTATCGGAAACTGGTAGAACTTTTTATTTCGGAAAAACCAAATAAACAGATACAATTATAAAAAATGAATTGTTCCCTCTACAAACAGCTCAAAAATATTTGCTTAGCCTCCTCTCTACTTCTCTTTTTTTACGCAGGAACAGTGAAGGCAAATTTTGAGCCGGCCGTAAATGTTCAACTTATAAAAACTTCTGCCGTTAACCTGGCCCAAATAAAAATCAATCCAAACTCCTTCGAGGGGAAAAAAGGGCTTAACGGAGAAGTCGTTTTACCTAGTGAAATTATTACCGATAAAAAGATTTATTTTACCCTTTCAAACCAATCTGAAAATATTGTTTGGCAGTCAGTTCTTAGCTGGAAGAACCCCAGTAAAAATATTCAACATTTCAATTTCTCTCGAGAGTCATTCAAACACCTTTCAGGAAGGCTAAAATTAAAAGCAGAGGTGATGGATAATACTCGAAAACTTCTGGCTTCCACCGAATCAACGGTTGAAATAGACAGTGAATACAATCTCTTATCTGTGACTCTAGAAAACAATTCAGCCTTTGTAATTGACGAAAATTCTCTCAACTTAGACCTAAAAATTACAGCTCAAGAAGCTATCCCCGAATCAACCCTAAAAATCTCCCTATTCCAAGATTATTTAGCTCCAGAAAATCTCATACATGAACACTTTATTAACCTCAAAAACATTGATGTTGGCCGTTCAGTAAAAAGCTTTGAGTTTGAAAAACCAGGCACCGCCGGAAACTATATTCTTGCCGCACAAATAATCGATGGATTGAGCAATGCGCGATCAGGGATTAAACACTGGGACTTCTTTATTCCTGGGGATTTTGTGAACTTTCGATATCTCAATACAAAAATCTTATTTGAAAAAGAAATAAAACTAAATATTCATGCAGGAGGAAGTACAAACTTAAATAATCCTGCTATGGTCTTTCGTTTAAAAGATCTTTATCTAAGTGGTCAAGAAATCACATTAGAACAAAATCAATGGCAGGTAGACGAGACCCTCTCTCTACCAGTAAATCAAAAAAGTTATGAGATTCGATTAGAATTCATGGATAAAAATGAAATTATCAGTACAAAAAACTTTAATGTAAAAAACCCATTCTACGATAAGAAACAAAAAATTGATTATATAAAGAGCCTAATCAACAAACTGCTCAACAGTCATAAATTTCAAATCCATCCAAAACTTCCACTAATAGACATTGTTCAGCTATTCTTCATCAGTATTTTCTTTATTTTGGCCTACCTTTTATTTAAGAAAAACAAACGATTCTAATGGAAGACTATCAAACCTATAGTGAATATATCAAACCTGATTGGGCTCCTCCAGCCTATGTTTTTGGGCCTGTTTGGAGTCTCTTATATACCATTATTTTTATAAGTTTCAGCTATGTCTTTTGGCTTGTCTGGAATAAAGAAATTCCTCAAAAAGTAGCACTTCCTTTCATTCTAAACCTTGTAAGTAATTTTGCATTTATGCCAATACAGTTTGGAATTCAGAACAATTGGTTAGCTTTCTCTGACATTCTTATTGTGTGGGGCACTTTGATCTGGGCAATGAAGGCTATCTGGCCTTATAGAAAATGGGTTACATATGCACAAATTCCCTATTTACTCTGGGTAACTTTTGCCACCTACCTACAGCTAACTATCACACTGTTAAACGGATGAAGCCCTTTAAAATTCTCTCTCGTAAAACTTTAATTGAGAGTCCTTTCTGCCCTATTGAAAAACAAATTGTTGAACTTCCCAACGGAAATACGGCTGAATGGTTTGTAAACTTAAATGAAGGAGCGGTTATCATCATTCCTATTTTAAAGAATGGTGAAATTCTTCTACAAAAAAATTATAAACACGGCAGTGGACAAGTTGTTACGGAATTTTCTGCGGGGATGATAGATAAAGGAGAAGAGCCTAGAGAAGCCGCAAAAAGAGAGCTCCTGGAGGAAACTGGATTCACAGCACCAGTATTTCATCCTCTGGGGAAAATATACAGCAACCCAACTGGAAGTCGCATGCAGTATCACTATTTTTTAGCTGAGAATGCGGAAAAGACTCACGAACCAGAACTTGAAGATGCCGAACAAATTGAAACTTTTACCGTTAAAAACTTAGAAGCATTAAAAATGCTCCTTCTTGATCCTGAAAGCAAAAGTACCGCCGCCACTTTAGGAGGAATTATGTTCTTGGAAAATTTTTTGACAAAACGTCCGTAATCCTTAGATTGAGCGAGCTTCATCAAAGACCGTGGGCAATTTAAGACCCACCGAGGTGGAAAGAGGAACGATTGATTCCAATCTTTAGCGCTCAGAGCATCGTGCTCTAGAGCCTGGAATTAAAAACCTTTAGGTCGTTTCACTCCGTAGGTCTTTGCTCAAGCCAAAGGCTGTTTTTATATCAGCCAAAGACATTAACCAAATAAAACTATGGCAACTTCAAAAGCCAAAAAGAATGACCAACTCGCCGCTCTGAAAGAAAAATTTGAGAATGCGAGTGGAATTGCCTTTGTTCGATTCGATGGACCAACCGTTATGGAAGTTCAGAGCACTCGACGAAGTCTGAGAGAACAAGGAATGTCTTACACGGTTATCAAGAAAACTCTTATTGCTCTTGCAGCAAAAGAAACTGGGGTAGCCGAATTTAATTCAGATGATCTAGACGGAGCCGTTGCAGTTATCGTTTCTGAAAGCGATGAAATTGCACCTGCTGCAGCAATTAAAAAACTCAAAAAAGAGTTCACCGATAAAGAAACGAAAGTTTCTAAATTCGATTTTGCTGGAGCCGTATTTGAAGGAAAACTACTTGATCCTCAAGCAGCTGCTGTACTAGCAGAAACTCCATCAAAAGAAGAGTCTCTGGCAAAAATCATCGCCACTCTTCGACACGGACCTCAAGGGATTCATTCAGCCCTTACTCATGGTCTACGAGGAATTACTATGTCTCTCAAAGAAGCGGAAAAATTCGCTTCTGCTTCATAATTTATTATTTAACTACCAATCATCATGTCAGAAGAAACTACTGTTACTGTTGAGCTCGGAAAAAACGAGCAAGCTGTCGTTGATGCTATCGAAAAACTAACTGTTATCGAAGCTAACAACGTAGCTAAATACTTTGAAGAAAAATACGGAATCAGCGCTGCTGCCCCTGTAGCTGTTGCCGCTGCTCCAGCCGCTGGAGGAGAAGAAGCTGCAGAAGAAAAATCAAGCTACAACGTTGAACTAAAAGACGCTGGAGCTCAAAAAATTGCTGTAATTAAAGTTGTTCGAGAAATCACTGGACTAGGTCTAGGAGAAGCAAAAGCACTTGCTGATAACGGAGGAACAATCAAAGAAGGAGTAAAACCAGACGAAGCTGAAGAAATGAAAAAGAAATTTGAAGAAGCTGGAGCTACTGTTGAGCTTGTTTAATCTTGAAATAATGCTTTTCAAAAAAAGATCACCATAAGGTGGTCTTTTTTTATTTAAAAAATTTAAGACAAAAAAAAGAAGCCTCTTAGCTTCTTTTTTTAATAAATTTTTATTAGAAACTAAAGCCCCATTTGTTTTTTCAGAGCTTCAGCCGCTGCCGCATCTGCTTCAGCTTCACTTTCTTCTTCTTGTTTAGATTCGGTCATAGCAATTTCTTTTTCTCGTTCAGCCTTTAATTTTGCTACATCATCAGCAAATTCTTTTTCCAGTTCTGAGAATTTCTGTCTCTCTTCTTCAAAGATAGAAATAAGCTCATTAATTTGTTCAATAGACAAGCGAGGAATAGCATCAATTACCCGTTGCTTTTCCTCCATAGTTAGGGAAATAGATCCCTCCAATAAAGCTAAGAACTGTGCTTCATCAAACTGAGTATTTGGATGTGGCGGAATACTGAACATATGACCAGTCCTCTGAGATAGCTGTCCTGGTCTCGCATTAGGATCCATAGGTACTTGAGGTGCAGCACTTTGTGCTGGAACTTGCCCTTGAGAGTTCCCTCCCGCAGGTTGTCCAGTTTGTGCAGGCATATCCCCCCCGGAAACGGGTTGCTGTGGCATTTGACCTTGTGGATTCTGAGGGTTTTGTTGGTCCATAAATATAACAGTTTTAAAATTGTACTAATACTTTTACGCCTAAGCGTCTTTTTTAGCAACTTTTTTTGCAGGTGCCTTTTTAGCAGTTGGCTTTTTAGCCGCTGTTTTCTTAGGTTCAGCCTTATCTTCTTTTTTTGCGGTTGTTTTTTTAGTCGCCGCAGTTTTAGGCGTTCCATCAAATTTTTCGATTTCAATAACCGTGTAGTCTTGACGATGCCCTTTGGTTCGTCGATATCGTTTTCGAGGTTTCATTTTGTACACTCGGATTTTATCGCCTCGAGTATGCTCGATAACTTTTGCTTTAATTTTCGTATCAAGAACTGGAGCACCAATTTGACAATTTTTCCCGTCCTCTTCAGAAATAAGAAGCGCCTCTAGCTCAACTGACTTTCCTGCTTCCGTGTTAATTCGATCAACTTCGATCTGTTCTCCTGGTTGGACAATCGCTTGGTGTCCACCAACTTTTACAATAGCAATCATGCTTAAATGGGTTAAGAAACATCCGTCGGAGTCTTGCTATGCAAGATCTTTTTTCCCGATCGTATAGTAAAGTGCCCAGAATCTACTAAGATAAGGACTTTTGTCAAATTCAGATCAAAAAAATACAGACCGATATTGATCTTGGAAATTACGTAGATAGAATACGCTCGATGAAACACGTAATATCGGCTCAACAGTTTGATAAAAAATCACTACTGACGGTTTTTGCTGACGCTCAAAAAATGGAAGAAATTATAGCCAAAGGAGGGTCTGATTTAGCGCGGGGAAAAATCCTCGCTACACTCTTTTACGAACCTTCAACTCGAACACGCCTCAGCTTTGAAACGGCCATGCTCCGACTTGGAGGTTCTATAATCTCTGAAACGGATGTAAACTTTTCTTCTATCACAAAAGGAGAAGTCCTAGAAGACACCGCGCGAATCATTGGAGGCTACGCTGATATTATTGCGATAAGATCAAAAACCCCTGGAGAGGCCAAAATTATGGCTGACTATTCAGGGATTGCAGTGATTAACGGAGGGGATGGATCAGCAGAACATCCAACACAAGGACTGCTAGACGCTTACACTATTTTTAAACGCTTTAATCTTGGAAAGGAAGAACTCACTATCTCATTTGTAGGAGAATTAATCTGTGCACGAACCGTTCATTCTTGCTCAAAATTGCTGCGAAATTTTCCAAATGTAAAATTCAACTTTGTAGCTCCAGAAGAAATTCAAATCCCAGACGAATATTTTAATCCTGAAACCGATAAAAAACATTTTGAACTCAATACAGAAATTTTGACCACATCAGATGTGATTTATGACACCAGAATCCAAAAAGAACGACTCGCACCAGAAGTCTATGAAAAACATAAAAATGCGTTTCATTTTGACGTTGCCAAAGTTTCTCAAATGAAACCAAATGCAATCCTCATGCACCCATTACCAAGAGTAAACGAAATCGCTCAAGAAGTTGACGAGTTACCTCAGGCCGCTTACTTTGAACAGGCTAAAAACGGTGTCCCAATTCGAATGGCCCTTATTGCTAAATCGCTGGGTCTAATCTAAATAACACTATGAACTACCATATTTCACAAGTCCGAATCATTGATGCTCACACCGATGAGATCAAAGATGTGTTTTTAGAATCTGGGAAAATAAAATTTTCACCATCTAAAAATATTAATTATGAAGTTATTAATGGAAAGGGCAAAATTCTCTTTCCTGGACTAATTGATCCTCATGTTCATTTTCGAGAACCAGGATTTGAATACAAAGAAGATATCGAGAGTGGATCGAAAGCGGCTATCTCAGCTGGAGTCACTGGATATTTTGAAATGCCAAATACAAATCCACCAACTTTTACAAGAGAATTATTAGCCGCTAAGAAAGCTATTGCCGCACGAAAATCTCACGCTCACTATGGGTTTTATTTTGGAGCTGGCCCTACAAACCAGACAGAAATTGAAGCCGTCACAGGTGTTCCTGGAACAAAACTCTACCTAAATACCACAACAGGTAACCTGAAAATGGATGAAGAATCACGTTGGAGAGAGATTTTCAATATTGGAAAAAAAGTAGCCCTTCACGCCGAAGGGGCAACCTTTCATCGAGCAGTCGAAATATGGCTGGAAGAAAAGGCTCCTTGCGAACTGCATCTTTGCCATGCCAGCCTTAGATCTGAAGTTGAACTCGTAAGAAAATTAAAAAAAGACGAAAATCTCAGAAAAAAAATTTCAATGGAAGTCTGTCCACACCATCTATTCATGACTCATGAAGACCGCGAGCGGCATGGAGCTTTTTGTTGCATGAAGCCAGAACTGGCCACTCACGATGACCTAAAAGCTATGTGGGAAGGGGTAATTGATGGCACTATTGATTGTTTTGCAACTGACCATGCCCCTCATACGAGAGAAGAAAAAGAATCTGATCAGATATACTATGGGATTCCTGGAATTGAAACACTATTCCACCTAGTCTACACCGAATTTGTCTCAAAAGAATATGATCTCAAAAAGTTTGCAGCTATGACTAGTTTAAACATTTATAAAATATTCAAAGTTCAACATCAAAAAGGACTTATAAAAGAAGACTATGACGCTGATCTAGTACTTGTGGACCCTCTCTGGTCTGGAAATGTAAATTATGAAAACTTCTTTTCCAAATGTCGATGGACTCCATTTCAGGATAGACCTATTAACGGTAGCATCGAAACTGTTTGGCTGAACGGCGAAATAGCTTTTAACCAAAAAGATGAAAGCTTCAATACGCCTAGTGGTGAAGACCTATTTTAGAGTCCTCCCAAAATCATTCCCAGAATGCCAGAACCTCCACCTCCAAAGAAGTAAGGATTTACCGTTTTTAGTAGTAGAGCGGTTCCAAGAAGTAATACTAGACTAAGAATAGACTGCAAAATTCTTGTTTTTGCCTGGCTTACTAACTCACTATTAGCTCCCCCAAGAATAATCTGAATCCCGGAAAAAACGATATAAAGTACACAAATAATCCCAACAATACTCGCCATATATCGGTAAACTCCAGCAATATAATTTGAGATCAAGCTAAAACCATTAGGCCCAGCCACAACTGACATACTTCCAACGGGTTCTTGAAGTTTCAACACATAGGCCTCTGCAGAAGGAATGTGCATTACACTTACTAACACCAAAGCCAAGAATAATAGTTTTTTCATTTAAGCCGTAAATATTAAAGCCAGAAGGAATTGAACAATGATATAAGCTCCAAATACAAACACCAATCCTAGACTGGTATAGATAACAATAGTTTTCCCTTTGTTAAGTTGATTTTCATCCCCCTGAGAAGCAATAAGAAAAAAGGCTCCAACAATATAAAGGAGAATTGCTACCGTCCCAGCCACACTGGCTAGAACTCGAATACCTCTCCAAATAACATCATTGGAACTTCCGGTTCCAAGTTCTAGTCCACAAGAATTCCCAACACATAAACCTCCCATACTAAAGGTATTAGTTGGCATTACAAAGTTAGTAATAGCTGGAGGTACTTCGCCACCGCCAGAACCGCCCCCTGATCCGGAAGTAGCAAAAACAGAACCAGCCGCTAGAAAACTAGCGAAGAAAACAACTAAACCAAGCAAGAATGATCTCATATTTATTTTTATTTCCGTCCATTATAGCATATCTAGAAATATTTTCCAAGTCCCATTATTTCCATACAAAACTCGACCAAATCCAGTCCATGAGCCGCTTCGTTTCTTCAAATCGATTCGAAGATCCAAGTACAACAGTTAAAATTTCTCTCCCAGCATTGTCTTCTGATAGATTCACTAAACACTGCCCTGCCAAAAGCGTATATCCCGTTTTAACTCCTTTAGAGTTCACGAATGTTCCCAAAAGTTGATTCGTAGACTTCTTGGAATGAAAGAATTTTTCATCAACCGACGCACCTTCAAATTCTTTCAACTGAACCGTTGCCTTAAAAAAATCATTATTCAGAGCCACTCTCGTCATTAAAGCAATATCCTCCGCCGACATAACATTCCCATATTCTCGTTCAGAAGCCTTCTCACAGGCATCAACGGCTGCAATTTGATCACATTCCAAAACCTGTTCATAGATATCAAGCCCTGTAGAATTATAAAATTGAGCAGAACCAAGTCCCAAAGCTCGGGCTTTTTGATTCATTTTTTCAACAAAAGCCTCTTCACTCCCACTATCAAAAATAGCCAAAGCTACTGCCGCATCATTAGCAGAAGGAATTAAAATAGCCTTTAATAAAGTCTCAACCGTTAGTCGCTCATAAGCATATAAACCAATATTTGCTCCATCACCCTGAGTCGCTTCCAAAGGCACTTCTACTACCTCATCCAAATCATGGTTTTCAAAAATTACCAAGAATGTCATAATTTTCGTCAAACTAGCAATTGGTTGAGCCTTATCCGCACGCTGATCAAAAAGCACCTTCCCAGAATCTAGATCTTGAGCAAAAACAGCCAAAAACGGATCATTCAAAAATTGTGGACTCAATTTTTCTACCTTCTGTTTCGGTAAGTCTGCAGGGTCAAAACGTTCTATAACCTGAGAAGTTTTTTGTACACTCTCAACATTCAAACGCAAAAATCCACCTGAATCATTTGAGAGCAACGCCAATGCAATCCATTCCAACATAGTTATTCAGAATTTAAGTTTTTAGAATAAAAAGTAAAAAAAGATGCCTACTTTTTAAATTCAACAACGGTTCTAAAATCCTGATCAATCAAAGAAACAGGAAGCCCAATATTCTGGGTTTCAGCGGTAAACTGACTATTTTGAGGAGTCGAAATAGTAGATAAAAACTCTGTTTTATCTTTTCCAGGAGTCCCTATTAATTCCAAGAAATAAGGACGCCAAGCCGAAGAACCTCTTTCAATACGAGTCTCATAAACTAAAGAAATATCCAAAGTTTCACTCGGAAGAACATTCATAGGAATTTCTAAAACTTTAAAATCATCATGACCAGCAATGACCATTTCTCGAATAACTCCACTAGGATTATTTTGTGATAATAAACGAGCTTCTCGTGGTACCCAAACTCTTAAAACCGTTCTATTTTGCCCCGCTCCTAATTTCCACCAAAGCGTTTCATCAATTAACTCCCGAACATTTTGACTCATTTTATTAGTCCCAAGTAAATCATTTAGCTCTCCTGGCCGTAACGCATGAGTTCTTCGAATTTTAAGCGTATTATTAACCGTCCCTGATGGAAGAATTTCGCTATCATGAATCAGCTTAGTCCACATAAATTTCTCAGACTTATTCGCTCCAATCGATATAAAATCAAAATGCAAAAAGTTATTCGCTTCTTTTTTCTGACGCAACTGACCATCAATTCGCCACTTTTCAAATAACTTTTGTAAAGAGACATTCTGAGAATGGGCTAGAATATTTTTCTGAGACAAAAATCCATCAACATCAAAAGTGCTCAAAGCCTCCCAGGACAAAGAAGATAAAGCTTCTGGACTAAAGAGCTTAGCCGCAAATATCTCAACAGGCTCCTTTACCGCAAATCTTCCAGTAATTTTTGACTCTACAAGAAACTGTAGCACCACATCAAAGTTATATGAATCTAACTCCAAATCCCATTTTTCCAATTGTATAGGTCCTACTAAATTTACAACCTCTTTGATCGTGTTAAGATTTATAGCCACGATTGTTTTAGGAGGCTCTTCTCCAACAACATCAAAAAAATATCTATATTCAGATGCGGTAGTTCTAAAATCTGGCCAAAAGTTAGCATCTCTAAGTGAAATAGTTTTAGATAAGCCGTGAAAAAATGGTGGTGCTGGAGTCTGTGCTTCTGGCGGGACTAAACGATCGAGTTCGTAAATATCAAGAAATCGCCAATTAATAATATCTTTCTTAAAATCGAAAAGTACTAAGCTTCCAACAAATCCTCCCGTAGAACGAGGTTCATTTTGATTCTGTAAAAGCACTAAAACTCTTTCTTCATCCTTCACAAATTTCTTAAAAATTTTTTCAAAGGTCTGAGCATCTTTAAGCTGCTGATCTAAGTATTCTAGCCAGGCCAATTCCGAAAGTACATAAACTTTCTTTTCTTCATCCAAAAAAGATAACGGTAAGCTATGAATGTCATCAATAATAGAATCCAAAGAAGCTGATTGATCCGACATAAAAGTAAAGAGATCAAAAAGACCTTCTGAATTAATCGCCCGATCTTCAAATGAAAATCCAATATTCACCGTATCCGCAAAATTATGTGTACGATAGACCATTGTTCGAGCTTCCCTAACGACCTTTTTTACCTTTGAAAAAGGATAAAACCAAGGCAATTCTTGATCGGCTTTTGCGACAACCCGATCCCAAGCCTGAACATCCAGTTCCGCTTCTCGAGCTTCATTTATAACCGCTATTGTACGAGATTCCCACTCAGGCAATTTCTGATTAATCAGATAGTGGCTGAGTCCAAAAATTCCGACCGTTATAAATACAAAGCCAAGAATCCTCATCATCGATCTAAATAGTAACCAAGATACACAAAAAAGTACATTTATTGCTGAGCCTCAGATTCTAACCAACCAATAAGGGCTATCATTGGCATAAAAATAAGTGGAAACAGTAAAGAATTCACAAAAACACTGTGAACCAAAATAGCCGACCATCCACCAACAAAACCAAGAAAAATTGGATTCTTTGTATGCCAATAACGCATAAAATTTCGCCACCAAACTCCAAAATAAAACCAACAAAAGAGCAATACCCCACCAATTCCAGTCGTAACTAGAATTGTCAACAACGTTGAATCTGATCCTCCAGAAGAAAAAAACTTCTCATCCACAACCCCCTCTTCTGCCGCTCTAAAACGATAAGTATTATATCCAATACCCAAAACAGGATACTTTTGCCATAACTCATAACTTCTTCGCCAACTCTGCACTCTAAGCTTAGCCGTTGGATCAACCTCATCCGTGTCTCGAAAAATAACCGCCGCCATAGTCCCAGACAACTCCCCAACTCGTTTTTGCGCACGTTCATTCGTGAGTAATCCAGCCGTCATTACGAGGATTCCTAAAAGAATAATCTTGGGGTCTCGGAGCAAGAAAAAGAAAAAGAGTCCCCCCGCAATACTGAGGTACCCACTTCGTGAGAAAGTTAAAAATCCAGCATACAAACAAGCTAGAATAAGCAATCCTAATATAACTTTCATTTTCAGCTGTGATTCTTTGTACCAAGCCCCAACCATAACAGGAAGAAAGAATCCAAGAAGTCCTGCAACAAAGTTCGGATCCATCCAAGTCCCAAGCAATCTCCCCATGTGAGGATCAAATCCGCCAACTGTCGACCATTTTGAAATATCTGGTACGAAGTAAAACTGAATGAATCCTCCCAAAACAATAATCCCAACAATCCCAAAAAGCTGGTAAAGAAAAGAGTTATCTCGTTTAAAATTATCAAAGACAAAAATTCCCAAAATTAAAATCGAGAAAAATCGAATAATATAAGAAAAGGATAAAATTTTAGCTTTTATATCTAAACCCCAAGCCCCCCATATCCAAGTCAAAATACAAAAAAGCACAAAGCTTAAAGCGGGTAGAAAAAACGAAGTCAAAGGCCAATTTCGATCAATAAACCACTTTTGAATACAGTAACATCCAGCAAAGATGGGAAGCAAAATATCTGACAACAATATTCCACCACCGCCAAATGGGATTCTAAAAAGTAATCCCAGCAACATAGTCAATAAACAAATCCAAAAGAAAGTTCTCATTCTCAGGAAATATAAAGAAAAGGTTGCAAAAAAACCATTTTTTAGCACATTTCAAAGGAAGAATGTCTACTCCTGTTCAGCGACAATATCGCGATTTAAAAGCACAAAACCCAGACAGCATCCTGTTCTTTAGATTAGGAGATTTCTATGAACTTTTTTATGAAGATGCTCTCATTGGTTCTAAAGTTTTGGGTATCACCTTAACTGCCAGACACAAAGGAACAGACAATGAAATGCCCATGTGCGGATTTCCCTATCATGCCCATGCTGAATACTTAGAAACCTTAATAGAGAATGGTTACAAAGTCGCTATCGCAGAGCAATTCGAAACTGAAGACAAAAAAATTATACGACAAGTCGAACGAGTAATCACTCCAGGAACAACACTCGAAAGTGGAAATTTAGACACTGACCAAAACAACTATCTTGCTGCCATCGATATTGAGGTGAAAAAGAATAGTTACGCTCTGGCCTATATAGACCTTTCTACAGGAGAGTTTCGCGCCTGTTTATTGAATAACGAAATTTCTTTTTTTGATGAAATTTACAAGATAAATCCAAAAGAAATTTTATGTAGTAACACTCTATTTCAAGACGAAGATTTTACCAAAAAATTGCCAAAAACACTCCTCACCCCAAGGTCTTTTACTTCTAACAAAAAAGCAAAAGCAAATTTAGATAATCACTTCTCACCAAACCACCTATCGATAAGTGGAATTGATAAACTTAATGCGGTACTAATTGCTAGTAGCGCTATTTTGGAATACTGCCAAGAAACCCAAAGTTCGGAACTTGGTAACCTCAACAGTATTAATTATTATCACCCAGGAAGATACATGGTGCTTGATACACAGACATTTAATCACTTAGAAATCTTTCATGGGAACGATCCAAGCAACCCACATAACACTTTGTTTTCTGTTTTTGAAAAACCCAAAACAGCAATGGGAGGACGACGTTTACGGCAATGGTGTCTACGTCCGCTTTTGAACGTCACACAGATTAATGAAAGACTTGAAATTGTTGAAAAACTAACCACAACCCCAAGTATTCAACAAGAAATTATAAGTCAGTTAGAACAAATACCTGACATAGAAAGACTTATTGGACGACTTGCAAATAATCGTGGAAACGCTCGAGATTTAGCCTACATAAGACAGGCTCTGAGTGTTTTTCCTTTGTTCAAGCAATCTATCAAAATTTTTGATAATCCAACATTCAATAAAAAGCTAGAAGCGCTAGAAGCACTCTCTCCTCTGTTTGAAATTTTAGATCAGGCACTAGTTGATCTCCCTCCTCTAGAAATCACTCAAGGAGGCATGATCCAAACAGGCTATAATGATCGACTAGACGAACTTCGAATCCTCCAGAAAGATTCTAAAATCTGGCTAGAAAATTTCCTAGAAGAAATAAAGATCGAAACGGGATTACAGAATGTAAGAATTAAATATTCCAAAAATTTTGGATTCTGCCTAGAGGTATCAAAAGCCCAAGCGGAAAAAGCTCCAGAAGACTGGATTCGACGTCAAACACTCGTAAATGCTGAACGATTCACTACCGAACGGTTAAGTGAATATGAACAAAAAACACTGAGTGCAGAAAGCGAATCTTTCACCTTAGAACATGAATTATTTCTAAAACTCAGAGATCAGTTTATGTCCCATATCCCGAATCTTCAAGAATCTGCTTGGCTCGTTGGTCAAGTTGATGCTCTGTGCACATTTAGTCGAACCGCCCAAACCTATCGCTGGAATCGTCCAAAAATTGAAGAAACTGATTCTGTTCTAAATATTAAGGCTGGCCGACATCCCGTTGTAGAAGCACAAGATCATACGAACTTCATTGCCAATGATCTAAAAATGTCGGCAAAACAATCTCGTTTTCACCTTATTTCTGGACCAAATATGGCCGGAAAATCAACCTTTCTTAGACAAAACGCTCTAATCATATTCCTTGGGCAAATTGGAAGTTTTGTTCCTGCAAGTGAAGCTGAGTGGAGTATTGTAGATCGGATTTTCACTCGAGTAGGAGCCAGCGACAACTTAGCGGCTGGAAAATCTACATTCTTTGTAGAAATGACTGAAACTGCCACGATACTTCATCAATCTACCGAACAAAGTTTTATTATCTTAGACGAAATCGGAAGAGGAACTTCTACTTTTGATGGAATCTCTCTCGCTTGGGCCATTACTGAGCATCTACACGATAAGATAAAAGCTCAAACCTTATTTGCTACGCATTATCACGAACTTATCGACCTAGTCGAAGAATTAAAAGCCGCTCAAAATTTCCACGTTTCAGTTTCTCAGAACAAAAATGGAATTGTCTTCTTAAGACAGATTAAACCAGGAGGAATTGCTGATAGCTTTGGAATTGAAGTGGCAAAGTTGGCGGGTATTCCAGAGACCGTAATCAAAGAAGCTCGAAATGTTCTATCTCGACTAGAGTCTGAGAACCTCCTTTCTGGAAAACCAAATCTTTTTGCTCTGACACCAAAAGAAACCATCATTGAAATTGAAAAAGAATCTGAAATTGAGAAATTTGTTGAAACCGTTAATCCAGATGATCTTTCTCCAAAAGAAGCTCTAGAAATATTGTATAAAATAAAAAACATTGAAAAATAACATGAAAGAACTATAAATCCCAACAGTGGAACAAGATAAACTACAACTGCCAGAAACAGTAAGAGAAGAACTTCAAGACAATGATTTTTTCCTCTTTATAACAGACTTACGAGACAAAGAGCATATTACTGAAGAACAATATGAACAAGTCGCTGAACAACTACAAAATCAAGATATACAAAAACTCATAAAACTAGCACTGAAGCTAGAGGCAATTTACTTAGCTGTAGTTATACCAATTGCTGCTTATATTTCTTTCGATGATATTGATCAAATTCAAAATGACCCTCAAAGTCTTGTTATAGAAACAATAGCCTTTATCGCTGGTATAAAAACTTTTAGAGCTATTATGGCTCTATATCTAGCTAATAAGATTAGCCTTCCTAACAAAGTTTTATTTTCATTAATTGAAGCTATCCCTCATGTTGGAAGGGCTGCTCCAGCTATTTGGATGCTTAGGCATGGGGAATTAGGCGAACTATTCTATATCTACCAAAAGACTAAACGCATACGCAAAAAAATACATACGGAAAAAGATAAAGTAAAAAGAGATAAATTATCAGAAGAACACAGCCAATTAATTGGAGAACATCAAAAAGGATTTGAACGCATAGAGCAAATAATAGCAAAAATAAGTGGTGCCATTAAGCTCTCAAGCAATACTTAAACAATATGAAAAACGCGGAAAGAATTGGAAATGGTTTTGAAGAAATTCATTGTATTTGTGAAGCACAAGGACGTGTGGTCACAAAATCCCTCCCTTACAGATTAACACTAGACTCAGCCCGAAAAGTAAGTGCCGTACGATCCTGTAAAAGTCCAGAAGCCGCACGGTTAAAAGCGAGAGTCCTGGCATTAGAACATGAAGATTGGCTTGAGTCCCTAGGAATCGAGGTCCACCTTCATGGATTTGATGAAACAGAAGAGGCTGCCAACATGGCAAGGCTCGATATTTCTAATCATCCTCACGGACTTGAAGCAAATTCTGCCTATGCCCGATATGCAGAAGAAATCGCAGGGCAAGTCGCCATTGTCCTGAAGAATAGTTTAGCAAACCTCCCTTTTGGAATTGGAAAAGGCGTTCAGGCCTTAAACCCAATTATTGTTGATCGGCCTAAAATCCCACGAAAAGGCACCCCAACAAGGGCTCAAGCACAAGCAATGAGAGCAGCCACTAAAACCACTGGAGAAGAAACAAGACAAAGAATAATTGATGGCGAAAAGGTGATGACTTTTATTGAAGGAACTCGAGAAAATAGAAACGGAACACTTCTAAAGTTCCAAAACACTCTTATTGCTCCTAGTATTGATTTTATACAAAAAAGCCCCGATATTCCGTCTCAACTCGTTGTAAAAACGGCCTGCCTCCACGGAGCATTCCCCCATACTTACGAGCAAATGACAAACCCCCTTAGTCAAACCCCAGTGTACCAAGCACCAATCCACTATTTCCGAGATATCATAGATATAGATGCTAGAACGACTAAAGACATTCTAGCCGAAGCGAAAAAAATCATGGAAGAAAATCTCATAACAGGAATTGAAAAAACTAAAGAAACCATTAGTAACTAATCTGATGGACACAAAATTATTGGCCTTACTAGAACAGTTCAAGACTCAAGACCTTGCAGGAAATGTTCCAAGTATCTCAAAGGAGGTTGGTAATTTTTTACACACACTCATTCAAGAAAACAAACTCTCAAAAGGGTTAGAAATTGGTTGTGCACACGCCTATTCAACTATTTGGATCGCCGATGCTCTCCAGAAAAATAATGGAAAACTTACTACCCTTGACCACTCCACGCCGAGTTTTGCGATAGCTCAAGAGAATGTTAAAAAATCTGGGTTAAAAAACATTGAGATGCACTTTGGTCGAGCACAGGAAATTATTCCCAGATTATCTGGTTCTTTTGACTTCATCTTTATTGATGGAATCAAAAAAAGCACGCTAGATTTCTTCCATCTTGTGGGTCCAAAACTCGCCAAAAATGGTGTCATAGTAGTAGACGACGTCCTGAAGTTTAAGTACAAAATGGAAGATTTCTGGAACTTTATGAGTAACACCCCAGATTGGAATCATACAATCTATCCACTTGATGAAGATGATGGCATTATGGTAATCAAACCAAAGACCACGAGATAAACTTTTATGCAAGTGATCGAACTTCGGAAAATTTGCAATTGAAGTAAAAAACGCTAAAAAAGTCTCGAGAGCTTTCTCAAAAAAACCCACACATGATAAAAACTCTAGCACAAATCTTTTGTCCTGATTGTCGAGGACGATTTGAAATAGACCAACAAGACATCATGGAAGATGAAGTCTTAGAATGTCCGCTGTGTGGTGCTGAAATTTTAATCCTTCAAGAGGATCCTGTAAAAATCAAACTCTTCTCCGAAGACGACGATTTTTAAAAAATTTTAGGATTCTATTCTTCTTCACTGAGCTCAAATTTCCCAGTTCGGTGCATTTCTTCAACAATATCGCAACCACCAATAAACTGACCATCAATATAAACTTGAGGGAAAGTCGGCCAATCAGAAAAAACTTTCATTTCTGCTCTTAAATTTGGATCTGAAAGAATATTTATCATTTCATAATCAGCTCCAAGGTCTTCAAAGATTATTTGAACTCGAGCCGTAAAGCCACAAACAGGTTGTCCTTTTTCTCCCTTCCCAAAAATCACAACATTGTGAGTATCAATGATTTTTTGAATTTCTGAATGCGAGAATTTTTCAGTCATAACTTATCGATAATGTTTATATTTTTGTGGTGTAAAATTAGCCGATTCAATTTTCCATTCTTCAGCCGTAAATCCTTTTACCGACCAGGCGTGTACTTTATTACTGTAATCAGTAAGACAACGAAAAATAATCCGAGAACGCTCCACCAAATTTTTGGCTTCGAATTGTGCGCTAATACAAATCAACTCGATAAAATGTCCATCGCCTCGTTCATCAAAGACTAAAACCTCATCAAAATGTTGTAATAAATCACGCTTAAGAGCCTCCACTAATTTCATCGAAAAACATAATAATCATTTATCACTAGTAAATTAAGCTTATTTCGATAGAATCGCTGAGAAATGCCCCATAGAGCCGAAATATTTAGCTTTGAAAATTTCAATTGGGATCCTTCAAAAAAAATCCTGTCTTGTGAATATGCTATTGATAATAAATATCACTTCACAGAGACTTTTGAATTTGACTTTGAGTTCATTTCAACGATCGACCGAGAAGCCCTAAACAAAGCTTTTGAAGGCCTCTGGCTAATGGCTGGAATCTCCTACTACAAAGCCTTGATTCCTAAAAAAATAAATCTTCCAGAAGAATATCTACAAGGTTTTGGAAAAGCACAGAGTGAATTCTTTAACACTACTTATACTCACGGATTAGGAGAATTTTCTTATCAGAATCAGATTCCAATTATTCGTCCCGAATTTCCTTATAATGCTTCTCCAAATACACCAAAAACTTCATCTTTAAAACCAGAGGTTATTGTGCCTCTTGGAGGAGGAAAAGACTCTCTCACCACTATTGAATTACTAAAAAAAGCTAAAATCCCCTTTTGTACCTGGACCGTTGGATCTTACCCAGGACTCGAAAAAACATTAGAAATCATACGGAAAGATAATCCAGATCATGAACATATAACGATCAAAAGGCATATCGATAAATCACTTTTAGAACTTAATAAGGAAGGTGCTTACAACGGACATATCCCTATTTCGGCTATCTGGGGATTTTTATCAATCTGTACAGCTCTACTAACAGGAAAAAAATACATCGCTTTCTCAAATGAGAATTCAGCGAACGAAGCCACTACACACTATCAAGATTTAGATATAAACCATCAATATTCAAAATCGTTTGATTTCGAGAGACAACTGCAGCACTACATAGAAGAATTCATTCATCCTAGCCTACATTACTTTTCAGCCCTAAGACCATTAGACGAACTCTTTATTGCTGAGATATTTAGTAAATTAGGCTGGGAAAAGTACAAAAACGCTTTCAGTTCCTGTAATCGAAATTTTCACCTTACCGGTGATAAAAAAGAATTTTTCTGGTGTGGAGAGTGTCCAAAATGCGCGTTTGTATTTACCATTCTTGCCCCATTTATTGAGCGTGAAGAACTCACTCAAATCTTTGGCGAAAATTTATTTGAAAAAACAGAACTTAAAGAAACCTTTGATCAACTACTCGGAAAAACAGAAAGTAAACCTTTTGAATGTGTCGGAACTATCAACGAAGTAAGACAATCAATGATTTTGGCTGAAAAGAACTTTCCAGAAGTAAAGTCCATTCGAGATGACTTAGTCCCAGAACAAAATTTCAACTACCAAACATTGAATTCTCATCAAATTCCAAGTAACATCTGGACTCGACTCAAAACAGTGATAACAACAATCACTAATGAATAGTATTCTTATTTACGGCTACGGAAGAGAAGGAAAATCTACCGAAAAATTCTTCCAGAACGCTTATCCAGAGATCAAAATTAGTATTTTTGATCAAAAAACACATCCCACAGAACCTGAGTGGGATAAGTATGATTTGATTTTCTGTACTCCCGGGATTGATCCCCATTCCCTCCCAAAAGAACATCAGTTCAAAGTCACGAATCAAATAAATTGGTTTCTAAATAATCTTGCCGAAGAAGAACGAAAAAAAGTTATTGGAATTACAGGATCAAAAGGGAAAACAACCACTACTCTAGCTCTAACAAACTGGTTAAATCACATTGGATTAAACGTTGTTTGCGCTGGTAATATTGGACACCCAATACTCGAAATTTTTAATGACTTCAAGGCCAAAAAATACGACTATATCGTTTTAGAAATGTCTAGTTATCAACTAGAAATACTCCAAAAATCTCCTCATATTGCCGTCTTTCTTGGATTGTTTCCCGATCACTTAGATCGGCACAAAACACTCCAGAATTATGGTCGTGCCAAAAGCCAACTCTGGGGACATCAAAACACTGAAGACTATTGCATTACCACCCCTCTAGGAAAGTCAACCATCGATACTTTTCCTACAAAAGCAAAAATCCAAGAAACTCAATCGCTCTCAACCGAAGCAATCCTCGAAAACCATATTTTTATGGCCGAACATTTCCGAAGTAATTTAGGGATTATCCCAGCAGTAACAGAAATTATTGGTAAGAAATTTACTCACCAAGACTTTTTAGAAAGCCTTGAAACACTCCAACTCCCAGAACACCGTCTAGAGTTCGTCAATACAAAACAAGGGATATCATTTTTTAACGATGCTATTGCTACAAATCCGGAAGCCGTAATCGCGGCTATAAAATTTTTTAATAAAAAGCTCGGAACGTTAATTTTGGGGGGGACTGATGGAGGCGGTAGTTTTGATATACTCTTTGAAACATTAGACACGGTTTCTCCAGAAACAACCACTATCCTAACGGAGTCACCTGTAGCAAAAAAAATCAAAGAGACTTTTCCAAAAAGAGATTTCGTTATTACCAATAACTTAGAAGAAGCTGTTTCAAAAGCACTCAGTCTTACTCCTTCTGGAAAAGTTTGTCTCCTTTCCCCAGCTGGAAAAAGCTTCGATCAATACCCAAACTATGAAACAAAAGGACGACATTTTAAAACACTCGTCTCTCAACTTTAAAATCTTGATAAGTATGAGTTACTATATTCAGTAAAAAATCCTTATTTGACACTTGACAATTTTATGATCTAAAAATATCGTTCGTGCGATGTTTTATAAGTGTTGCGCTACCAAAACATTTTTGGCGGTAAGCCAGCATTTTAAACGTCTTTTTTCGTAACTTTAACCACAAAGGTTAAGTTCGGTTCTTTGACAGATTGGATTATAAAAAATAAGAAATACCCCGCGAGGCTCTCGAGTTAGATTTTATAAATCTAGACGAGGGCCTTGCGGACCTCTTTTTAAGTAAAAAGTTAAGGGTCGTTTCATTGACCGGAGTAACTGTAGGCATCCGCAAGAGCCTATCCTTTTAACCAAAAAGTCCTCTCGACTGACTAATGAAGAGAGGCAAAGACAGGAAAATTGTCATGTCGGCAGAAACTCAAGCAAAGAGAGGAGTGTGGGCCTTCGTCCGCGAAAACTCCTTACTCCTGATTCTGGGAGCCCTTTTGGCCATGTGGTGGGCCAATAAAAATTATGAGAGCTACTACGCTTTCACCCACCACATTATCCTGACCAACGACTGGGTCGGGCATCTCCACCATGGACACCGAGAACTGACTGTTCACTTCCTGATCAACGATATCCTGATGTCGCTGTTTTTCGCGATTGCGGGAAAGGAAGTCTGGGAAGCCGTTGCGCTTAAAGGCGGAAGCCTCCGTGGCAAAAAGGCAGCAACCCCACTCATTGCTACCGCTGGTGGCATGATCGGGCCTATCGCTGTTTACATCGTGATGGCCACCTTCTGGGGTGTTCTGGAAGAGGTTGGGAATGGCTGGGCTATCCCGACGGCGACTGACATCGCGTTCAGCTATCTCGTAGGCCGCTGGGTATTTGGGAAGGATCACCCAGCTGTGGCCTTCTTACTGCTGTTGGCCATCGCTGATGATGCAGCTGGATTGATCATCCTGGCAGTCTTCTATCCACAAGGAGAAATCCAAATCGGCTACATGCTCCTTCCAGTAGCGGCTATGATCTTCAACTACTTCATCCTCAACCGAGGACTGAAAATGCTGAATTTTTGGCCATACTTACTGATTGGTGGCTCCATCAGCTGGTTGGGGTTCCAGTTCGCTGGCATTCATCCAGCGCTAGGACTGCTTCCTATCATCCCAACGATGCCTCATGCAGAATCTGACCTGGGTCTCTTCGCCCGTGAGGAGAAGTCTCTCGATGACACCCTCAACGCCTTCGAGCACCGTCTCGGTGGGGTCGTGGAAATCGTGCTATTCTTCTTTGCACTGGCAAATGCTGGAGTGGTCTTTGCTTCGATTGGCGAAGCTACCTGGCTCGTTTTGCTGGGACTCCTTGTTGGCAAACCCCTGGGTATTTTGTTTATGGGGTGGCTCGGAGAAAAAGCCTTTGGTCTACCTCAGGGAATGCGCACAATCGACCTATTCGTAGTAGGATGTGTCGCCGGTATCGGATTTACCGTTGCCTTATTTGTCGCAGACGTGGCATTCAAGGGAAAAGCACTGGTAATGGCAGCCGGAAAAATGGGCGCGGTCTTCAGTTTCGCTGGAGTTCCGATCTCATTGGTTGCCGGAAAAATCTGCCGGGTAGAAAGGATCAACCTCCCATAAGAAGTCTTCCTCCCTGTCGGGACCTAAAATCCCCCGACACGGAAGCGGACTTCCTCGCTCAGGGCGTACGCGGCCTGAGCAAAAGGACTCCTGGCGCCTCTAAAGTCCAGCCCTGTTTCTTATTCCTAGCACAAGCCCCCGTGCTAGGATAGAACTCTAGACTCCCCAGTACTAGAGTTCGCCTCACCCATCGACAAAATCCTCCTTTCACGGTACTGCTCCTGGAGGTGAGTCGATGGGCTGAGGTTCAATCCAATCTGTCACTATTTTTGTAATCGTATTTTTTGGTAAAGCCAAAAGTTAATAATCACAAAAATAATTGCTAAAAATAGAAAACAGTAGAGTTTAATCTCCCCACTAAAGAAAAGAGCTATTGCTCCAAAAAACAAGGAAAAAATTAAACAAACTAATACTGCTAGCCTCTCTCCAAACTGTTGAGAAAGTAGGTGATGGAAGTGTCGTTTATCTCCCTTTAGAGGAGATTTTTTATCAATAACAATTCTCCTAAAAATCACCCAAAAGAAATCTAATATCGGCAAACTCAAAACAAGTAAAGTAGTAGCAATTTTAGCTCCTGAAAAAATTGCCATAACCGCTAAAAGGAAGCCCAATACTTGTGAACCAGAATCTCCCAAAAGGATTTTCCCTCTCCAATACCAAACAAAAGCCCCAAACACCAAGCCTCCCAAATAAAAATTGGCCAAAGTCAGCGTTGTATGCTGAACATCAAAGAGGAGTTCTGGTCGCAAAACCCCAAGTAATCCAAGCGTCAAAAAACCAATACCAGAAATGCCTAAAGAAAGGCCTTTTAAACCATCAAACCAGTTTGAAGCATTCTGAATAGAAACAATCCAAACAACGGTTAAAAATAAAGCAAAATGTGGGTAAATATTGGTTATTTCAAAATTAGTATCGGCAAACGGATTCGTAACATAATAAATCCTGACTCCCATAATCCAAACAAAAATAGCCATCCAAATCTGTAATCCCAAACGCCATTTGGCAGAAATAGGATTTCGATCATCGATAAAGGAAACTAAACCAATAATTGTTGCGGGAAGTACGACAACCCAAAAAGACCAATCTATAAGTAATAATCCCCAAATAAAAACCAGTAAACTTATCCCCCCTGGATAAGGTATTTTATCTCGTTTAAGCCCATATCTCTCCGGAAAATCCAAGAGTCCCCATTGAGGAAAAAATTTTACCGCGGCAAGAGTCGCTATTATTCCTGACAAAAAACCTATTCCTCCATAAATCCACCACATACGCACATTATAACGACTTAGCTATATAATTACGAAAGTTATTCTGACGTTAAAGATAAACTCGAAACATGAGAGAATCCTGGAGGCGTATTATGCTTCACTCTCCCATCTGGACGGATAATAAAGGCATGAGGATTTTCATCACACTGATCCTCAACTTTAACACAGTAATCATTGTACTCATCCGGAACAATCTCATTATCTGTATCTCTGGTTGGCTGATAACGACGAATAAAGTCTAGGTCATATCGAGCGGCTGTCTCGAAATCAACTTCCTTATCCCATGGATCTCTAATTGGAGTAGAAGAAGCGCCTCCCCAAGTATTTCGAGAAATAATAGTCCCATCCAATACCAGCTGATATCCGAGCGGAGCATTCGGGTTATCATTATTTGTTTCAGATCTTTTTGGAATAGATTCGGTAACCGAAAGTCTCATAGGGTCAGTTTCAAGGGTACTCATGAGACTCCCGTCAAGAAAATAAGTTCCCACAAAATACTTAATTTCATTATTTATAAACACATTACCAGTGGTGCGAGAATTTGCTTCTTTACTGATCAAAATAATCCCCAATGAATCTTCATCTGATTCATAACGGAGATTTCGATCAATCAGTAGATTCCCATTTTCAATAACAATAGTCCGTCTTCCGCCACCAAAAATCATATCTCCAACTTTTTCATTAGAAGTCAATTTTACGTTTCGATTCGCCACATAGTAAACTCCAGTATTAAGATCTGTATCAATATTAATAGCTTCGGTATCCTTTGGCTCAATTCCACGAACCAAACGATAAGTATTTCGAACCAATTCTTCACGCATATCTGCCTGACTCTGTGAAAAGAAAATGGTTGAAGGATCATTGATGATACGAGAGTCTGTTAAGACTTTTCCTTCAACATCCGCCCCAACTTGTAAAGTTCTCCATTCAGCAAGTACAGGCATGTCTATCGTTTCTCCCGTCATAATAGTCATTGGATACTGTATCAATTTAGGACCATAGATAGGATCCCTAAAGACATACGCCACATTTCCAAATAGTTGGAAAATAGCCTTCAAATCACTCTGTAAAGACTTTACTAAAAATTGTAAACCGACAGGCTTTTCTGCGCCCTTATCAAGAGAAACTTGATAACTTTCACTTGGAGAAGTCGTTTTATCCTTTAATAAAACTTCTATCCCTTCTTTTCCCACCCCCCGAAAAGAAATGGCCACTCGATCTGGCTGTAAAACTCCAGAAGTAAATCTTGGAACAATACTTAGTGGAGACCAACTTTGAAGCGAAGCGTAAAAATGCCGTTCCAAAGACCACTCTGGATCAATCACCAAGTTTACCCAAGGTCGAAATCGAAGTTCAAACTCAGTATCAACGGTCTTAATCGTTTCACTCCCTACTTCAACCACATCCATTTGCAAACGAAGTGGAAGCTTCACAGAAGTAACCTGTAAAAACGGAAAACTCCCTCCATTTCCAATATTTAATGTGGGAGCCCAGCTTCTAATTCCAAAATCATATGCATGATCCAATTTTGCATTTTTTCCTGAAAATACTTTGGTAACTTTCCCGTCCTCAAAACGAACTCCCTGATGAAAAGGGTTATCAGTCTTACTGACAATTCTAATTTTTTTAATCCTAGAATCTAATCCAGGAAATCCCATCTCTATAGATTTCAAGTAATCTTTCGTCACACGATTACCAAACTCATCATGAAAACTTACTCTCAAATTACAAGTATCCAACCCATTTGCAACTAGATTTTCCGTTGCACAATCGCTGGTAAGTTTTCTAATAAAATCACTTTCACCTGTTCGATACTGCTGAACATTATCAACATCAATACGAGTATTTTTTACCTCTACTGCCCCTGGTTCTAATACGAGGATTTGAGACTTGCTATTATGGTTCCCAGCCAAATCGAAGAGCGTAAAATTCAACTGATAAGTCCCCGCTGCCTGAAAACATTCATGAGCCTCTAGCTGCTGTTTTAGTGTCGTAGGTCCCGGGCTATTAGAGCCAAAACCAATATCTTTTAGAGGAATTTCTATTGGCAGATTTTCCAACTGTTTACCAAAACAACGAAACAATGCCTGATTTTCAATAAATGGTGACTCAAAAGCCTCGATAGCAATGTTTGATTTTTCCCAGTCAATTCCAGAACTTGGAACCGATAGAGCCATCGCTCCATTGCTGATTAGTACTAATAGTAAGCTAAGTATTCGCCACATCATTAATTGTTTGAAAAAATCAAAGGAAAACACATCTCCCCAGATAAAAAACTCTGATTATTACAAGGAACCTGACAACTTCCATTCTTGAACTCAAACCCAATCGGACAAGACTGAGCACAACCATGTCCAGTATTTTCTCCTCGTACAAAAATACCTTTATCTTTAAAAACACAAGGATAACGTTTTGGATAACATCGATTTTCTGCTTTATCCAAAAAGAATCCACTCGATTCTGCGGCACAAACATGAGGCAAAAATAAATTATCATCAATCTCCACCGTCTTCCTTGGATCCTGATAACGGAGCATCATTTCATAGGCAGATTCCACCCTTTGTACTCCCTCTCCACCAAGCTGAAAGAAATCTAGTTTTGGTGGAATTGGATCATAGTAATCGATACTAATCTCATGAGACTCACAGTTTTGAGCTAAATCACAAACAACAATTTCACGGGCCGCTGTGTTATCACACTTCGTTCCATCAGCACAAAAATTACCAAAAATTGGAAATTTTTTCTTTTCCCAAAGACAAGTAGATCCTGTATCCTGACAAGAAACTTCCACTTCTACAGGCTGGTTAGTAAAAGTTCCATTAGGAATCGGTTCACCATCTTTTCCAAGCATTCTAAGCGAAACCTGAGGAGCTGTTCGATCAATAACAAATCGACTTAGGTCTTCACTAAAATCCGTAGCGTACCAAGTATTCACAGAGGCTTCTGCATCATAAAATTTAAATAAAAGTTGAGTCCTCCAATTCCCCTCAGAAAAAACAAATGGAGATTCTTCCCCTAAAGGAAAAGCTCCTTCGATTTTGCTTAGATCTAGGTAGAAACGATAAAACCCGGTTCGAACACTCTTTTCAAAATTAAGTCCATCAGCTAAGAAATCCTCTTCAAGACTAAACTGAAAAAGTTTCCCCTGAGAATCAACAAAATTAATCCGCCATTCCTTAATAATATCCGTTTTAAAAAAACTTTCTCCAGTCAAACCATTATAAACTCGTCCTTCAACTCTCATAATTTCAAAACCAGACTCTGAATCCGGGTTATAAGCTGATAATGCCGTAGTATTTGGCTGTATCCATTCAACCGTCGGATAAAAAGGAATTGCAATTCCCCAGGAAATAACAGGCATCGCTACAGAAGCTCCTGCGGTTATCAGCCATAAATTATGACGACGAGAAAGTACCACAATCAACAAAATAATAACCAATAAGATCCCTCCTCCAGCATAAATATAAAGTTGATTTGATTTTAATATCTGTATCCAGTCTTGAGAAGACGATGATTCTACAACGCTTGTTACTTCTGGAGCAGGGGGATTTGTATCTTCCTCCTTTGGTTTCTGCACTGGTGGTAAGTTTTTAAAGTTCTCAAAAACCTCTACTTCAATATCTGAAAAGTTAAAATCTTTACTCGCCAAGGCTTCACCTTTTTCTGAACGGAGGTCTATTTTCCCTGTAAAATCTGATCTAATATCGGCTAAAGAAAATTGCAAAGTATGGTTAAAGTAACCATTCTCCAACTCAATATCTGCCTTTTTTTCTATGACTAAGTCTTTTTTATCCACGACAGCAACCGTGGCTTTCAATGGCTGATTTACTTCAAAAAAAGCAACTCCCTGCAAATTCAAATTAATATATTCTGGCGTCTTTTCGGAATGAAAAACACTACTTCGAGTCAAACGAATATAGTCTCCTGGGCTAAAAATAGTTCTCTGAAAATACCCTGGCACTGGAGCTTTTGTTCGAAATTCCTTGAGCCCTATATCAAAAACATACAATCCCGTGGGAAGAAACTTATCGACCTTAAAGCCAATTTTTTTTCGCTCCTGAGGAGAAACTTTAACCGGCAAATCATCGTATTCATAATAAAGATTCTCGCTCAATCGTTTTTCTTTATAAATTTTTATATGAGGCACAAAAGCTTCATGAAAAGCTCCTGCCTCCAAATTTATAAAAACCATAGAGGTGTTATCTTCTTCTAAAACCAAACTGACATCCGTTATCTTTGTGGTTTCTGTTCCGTAAGGAAACTCCACAGGGCGCTCTCCCATGGCCAATGTTTCATCATCCGAACCTTCTGCCTTAACAACCAAACGCAACTCACCTCTAGCCTCTACATCTACAAAATAGTAAGGAATAACCCGCACCTCCTCTTCTCCCAGAGGAATTTCACCTTCCCAAACAATAAAACCGTCATCATCAAAAAGTTGAAGTACAACTTTTTCTGCCTCGAAATATCGTCTCGACAATATTTCTCCTGAAAAAGGTAACCCTGGTTCTGGATCATTAACAATAATCTGCAATGGCTGAACCGTTTGAGTAGGAACAACGGTAACCTCTTCCGGAGTTATTGGCGCTAAATCTTCATTGTTTTGAACCTCTTCAACTACGGAGATTTCTTCTAATAGGGCTTGATCAGCCTCTTGAGCCAAAATCGTATAATCAGCAAAAAAAAGACCTAACAGAAAAAATACTGACCAGATTATTTTTCTATTTGTTTTTTGTTTTATAGCTTGCAGGAGAAATTTTAAATCCATGCTGAGCTATTGTCGTTAAATATCAAAAAAAAATCAATCTGAGACCAACTTTATAGTGATTTTAATTCAGACCAACTTCTACTTCGATATTTATAGGCTCTGCTTCATCTAAAGGCAGAGGCAATTTTATAGCTTTTTCAGCTAATTCTTCTGGTGAAACTCCTTTAAGAATTTTAGCCGCCCAAGGCCTATAAGTGGAAACAAAATTTTCCTCAGAAAGCTCTCCCTCTTTGATAACCCTTCGGACCCATTCTGTTCTAAATCCATCATGAGCAGGACTAGCTTCCACAACCTCTCCAGGGGATAGCTCTGTAGTTTCATATATCTCTGGTTCTGGTGCTGGACGATAATCAGAAATAAAAGGACCTTCAAAAGCAACTTTACGCTCATCTCGAGTCCCATATAAAACAAAAAATAAATCTTCTCCCTGTACAAAGGACTGCACTAGGATATCTCCAGGAGTATCATTTTTAAATCGAAAATCCTGCCCTCCCAAGTAAATAGTCGCATCATAACCATGAGGTTTATAGTAAGGCACTGCATAGGAATGAGCTCTTCGATCCAAAATTGGAAGCCCTGCCTCAAACGCCGCTCTATAAACGGTGGTCGAGACCTGACAAACACCACCTCCAAGTTCTTTTTCTGTTGTATTTCCCTTAATTACTAACTCTTTTACAAAACCATCCCGTTCTTTCACAGACTTAAGGGTATGATTAAAAGAAAAGTTTCTTCCCCTAGAAACAATTAAACCATTAAATTTTCTCGCCCCAGCCATAATATTCTGAATACGAGCTCGAGACGAACCCGTAAAATTTGATCGCCCAATAGCAATTATTTCCTTAATTCCTCTCTCTTTCAAATCTTGATCAACAACCACAGGATTAAAAACTTTGTGAGACGGAACTCGAACATAATTTTGCTCTTCAGCAATAGCCGCATTCATAAGCAAGACCAACTGGGGAAAATCAACCTCAAAAGTTCCCATTCGTGGACGACCACTAATCCGAATAATATCATTTTCATTAATCGTAATTTCAATCGGATCTTTTGCCCCACCTCCCAAAAGTGAAGTAGTATCAAAGTATTCACGCAGGTTATCTTCTGAAACCGTTGTTATAAATTCTGTCTCAATAGGCCAAATAGTGGAAGCCAAAGGCAAATTCTCATCAAAATCTGCTGGAACTAACTGCGATCCAATCTTTATAAAATGCTGAGGAGTTTGCTCCAAAAGATCTGGATTAGCCTGAAAATTAACGGTTACAATTCGATCATCAAAAACCAATCGCATAACACGCGGAGCTGCAGAAACTTCCGTCACAACAAGCGACAACAATATCCCAAAAACAATTCCATAAACTCTATTCTGCAATTTCATCTGATTCATCAAGCTGATTCTCACTATTATCAACTTGAGGGGCAGAATCAAGTTTTTGTGATACATCTGACTCTTCTGCTTCAATAGGAGGCGCTGGCTGAGATAAAATTTCATTCATTTCATCAGATCCAAACAAAGACAAAGCTTTATCCAAAATAAGATCAATTTCTGGCTCATCACTTGGCTCAACAATCACATCTGGAGTAATTCCATTATCCTGAATAGATCGACCTTTAGGCGTTAACCATTCAGCCACCGTCACTTTTAAACTAGAACCATCAGACAAAGGCACCAAGTTTTGAACTGAACCTTTACCAAAAGTTTTTTCTCCGACTACCACCCCTCGACGATAATCCTGCATCGCTCCAGCAAATATTTCTGAAGCACTCGCTGATCCTCTATTAACAATCACCACTAATGGCATATCCAAGAATACTCCATCTCGTCCACTCATCAAATCACCACTATCTCCAAATCTTCTTCCACTGGTTTTAACGACTACTTCATTTTCTAAAAACTCAGAAATAATTTTGATACTCGCGTCAAGGAGTCCTCCTCCATTACCTCTCAAATCAATGACTACCCCCTCTGGAGCTTCTAGAACAATCTCTTCTACCGCTTTTTTAAAATCTTTCACTACATTATTTCCAAACTGGTACACAGAAATCACTGCCACATCATCTTTTATTTCCCATTCCAAAGTTGGGAGAACAATACTATCTCGAACAATAGTAATCTCCACAGGCTTTCTTTCATCTTCGCGAATAACAGTCAGAACAACCTTCTCTCCTTTTGGTCCACGAATATTGGTGATGGCTTCAGTAATAGACCAACCATGGGTTGGATCTCCATTAACTTCAAAAATAATATCCCCAGTTTTAAGTCCCGCTGATTCTGCTGGAGAACCTTTGAGCGGACTGACAACAATAATTTGTCCATCTCGTTTATCAATTTCTGCTCCAATTCCTTGAAACTCTCCCGACATTGATTCATCAAATTCTTCAGTCTCATTTGGCGTCAAAAAGATCGTATAGGGGTCTTCTAATGAGTCCACTAAACCTCTCGTAGCACCATAAACTTGTTCTTGAGTTTTGAAACGTTCTGGATGAAGAAAATTTGATTCCGTCAAATGCCAAACTTCCCAAAAAATATCGAGATCAACATCTTTTGGATCGGTCTTTCTAAAAAACTTTGATGAACTTTTGATAACATTGGTATGAATATCTTCTTCACTTTTTTCCTCTACAGGAAGTTCTACAGAAACATCTCGAGCCACCGAGGCATTCTTTTGACTCAAGCTCCAGCCCAGTAAGAAACCAAGGATTGGCAATACCAAGAAGAGAACAAAACGAATATTTCTTTGATAATGTGGCATTCAAAATAATTAATCTGGGCGATTCTAGAAAAGAACCATAAAAATACAAACGATTTAGGTTGCACTCACTCCTTTTATAGCTTGAGCAATAACCTTTGGTACCGCTTCATCAAAAGGATGAGGAATAATATAATCTGATCGAGGGGTCTCCACTATACTGGCCAGGGCCATAGCCGCTTCCAACTTCATTTCTTCGGTTACTCTATTAATTCCTGCATCTAATAAACCTCTAAATAAACCCGGAAACACGAGTACATTGTTGATCTGATTTGGATAATCTGAACGTCCTGTGGCCATCACCGCTATACCTGCTTCTTCAGCCAAATCAGGATGAATTTCTGGATCCGGATTGGCCATCGCAAAAACAATAGGATTCACTTTCATAGATTTTACCATTTCAGGAGTTAAAATATTAGCTTTTGAAACTCCAATAAAAACATCTGCATCCACCAAAACTGAGGCTAAATTACCTTCTTTAAAGCTACAAAACTCTTTCTTTTCTCCATTCAATCCCTCACGACGACAATCAATAACTCCACGAGAATCCACTAAATCCAAATCTTCAACTCCCCAAGAACGAAGCAGCTTTGCTGTCGCAATTCCAGCAGCTCCCGCCCCAGAAATAACCACTCGAATATCGTCCTTAGACTTTTTAGTAAGCTTCAAGGCATTAATCAGTGCGGCGAGAGTACAGATAGCGGTTCCATGCTGATCGTCATGAAAAACAGGAATATCTAATGCTTCTGTAAGCCGCTGTTCAATTTCAAAACAACGAGGCGCCGCAATATCTTCTAAATTAATACCTCCAAAAGTTGGAGCAATTCTTTTGACCGTTTCTATAATTTCTTCTGTGTCTTGAGTATTTAAAACAATGGGGAATCCATCAACCCCTCCAAAATGTTTAAGCAACATACTCTTTCCCTCCATAACCGGCAAAGCTGCCTCTGGACCAATGTTTCCAAGCCCCAAAACAGCACTTCCATCTGACACAACTGCAACCGTATTTTTTCTGATGGTTAATTTCTTTGATTGTTCAACATCATCGGCAATAACCATACAAGGTCCAGCAATTCCTGGGCTATAGAAAGTTGCTAAATCATCTTGAGTATCTAGCGAGGTCTTTAAGCCTGTTTCAATCTGCCCACCCGTCTCCTCTCTCACTGAAACCGATGCTTTTTTATAGTCCATACTGGCAATATTTTAAAAATAAAAAACAAGAACTCTAATTTTTTCGGAAAATTTAGCTTTAAACCTAAAGTAGATACTTGTATTATGAAGTATGAAACAACATGAATATGAGAACTCTACTACTAGCATGGCTATTACTTGGCCTTTCAAACATTTCCTACGCCGCAGTAACGATAACGACTCCGACGGTAAACAGTGGGGAGCTTATTCGAGCCTCTGACTGGAACAAAGTACGCTCAGATCTTATTACCATATCATCAGCGATAGATATTCTGAGCAACCAGCTCTGGAATTCTAGTGGTGGAGATATGTACTATACTAACGGACAGGTTGGAGTTGGGACAGCCGTACCTCCAGCGCAATTTTCTGTACATAAAGAGTCCCCTGCGGCCAATGAAAAACTTTTCCAGATTGGAACGGGAGCCGATGCAGATAAAGCCAATATTGATGAAGACGGTGATCTCCAGATAGATGGAACTTTGCTCGTAAGAGGGGGAACCGTATATGATAGTAGTGGGGCGCTGGAATTAAACGGAGAAGACAATGTCTACATCTCTATGGACTGGAATAATAACGATAATGACAATCGAGCTTTAATTATCGGAAAAAATGCTCCTGGACCAGGAGGAAATTGGGCTGAACTTATGAAAATACAAGAGAATGGGAGAGTAGGAATTGGAGTTTCAAGTCCAACGACAGAATTAGAGGTAAATGGTAGAATCCAGGCCTCTGTCAGTAACGGTACGGACGCTGCCATATCTTCAGTAAGCACCGTAACAAATGGACAAGGAGTTTCTGGTGTTTCGAGTGGTCAAAATGGAATAGGGGTTTATGGGAATGCTATGGGACAATATGGAATAGGGATTTATGGTAACGCTGACGCGTCTGCAGAATATTCTACAAGTATTTATGGTATGAATTACAGTACAACTGGAACCGCTGTTCGTGGGACAGCGCAAGCTTCTAGCGGGTATGTATTTGGTGTGTGGGGAGAGAGTTATAGCCCTAATGGAGTCGGGGTATTTGCAAAATCAGAACACCCAGCTTCCACTCCTCTTGTAGTGGAAGGAAATAATTCTCAAACAGGGGACTTAGCAAAATTTAATAGCGGACCAGGAACTACCGTTCTGACTGTTAATGCTAGTGGGAAGGTTGGAATTGGGACGACAAATCCATCTCATGCGCTTCAGGTGGTCGGAGATATGAAAGTTAATGGTGGAGCTAGTGATGACGGCTTAATTATTAGTAATGCTACAGACTCATTAAGAATAAAAACTTATGCAGGAGCTCAGGATACAGCTAGATTTTCTTCTACTGGTGGTGGCGGTGATATGATGACCTTGAATCTAGGAAATGGGAATATTGGGATTGGGACGACGGCGCCGAGTGCTACGTTGGATATTGGTAGTGGTGGTTTGAGGGTTCGAGAGGGCATCATCAACAAAGCGGGTTTGGCTTCTGGTACTGATTTAGGGCTTTATTCTGAAGGTGGAAGCAACTGGATACGTTTGGTGTCCAATGCAGGGGATATTCGGTTTTATGTAGATGGTGCTGCTGGTAATTCCTATTATGGCGGGACACCTTCCATGACGGTTGCGCATACGGGCAATGTCGGGATTGGGACGACGGCCCCTTCTCAGAAGCTAGATGTTGAAGGAACAGTTCTAGCAACAGATTTTGTTTACTCCTCTGATAAGCGTTTGAAAAAAGACATTTTGAAAATCAAAAATCCAATAAAAATTATTCAGCAATTAGAAGGTGTTAAATTTAAATGGAATAATTCTGATAAAAATTCTATTGGTTTCATTGCTCAAGATGTTGAAAGAGTCCTACCAGAACTCGTAGAAACAAGCGAGGTGGATGGGCTGAAGTCGGTTCGCTATGGAAATATAAATGCCATACTTGTTGAGGCCTTAAAAGAAATGAAAGAACTAACGGATCAACAACAGAAATTAATTGAAAATCAACAAGAACAAATTAATAAATTAAAGGAAGTTATGAATCTATGAGAACAAAAAAATTATTTTTCTTACTTTCGTTATTGCTTCTTTTTGACGAGGTTTTTGCAATTAATACCATTCTTACTGGATTCCGTATTGGAACAGCCGATAAAATAATTAATGCTCATGGAATTTGTAAAAAAATTAAGAGCTTGGATGGGAAAGAACGATTTGTTCCAACTCAAACCACCACAGGATGGCACTCTTTTCTGAATAATAAACCCATAAATATTGAATTTTCGGCATGCCATGTTCCAGAGGCTCTTTGGTGCTGGGGAAGCTCACCTCTTCCAGGATTATCAAATACTCATGAGCCTGAGCAGTTTGAAAGTAGTAGTTGGAACAAAGTTGGAATTGGGGAGATTTCCTTTTGTGCTATTTCAAGTGGAAAAAATCTTCAATGTTGGGGAATGAGTCCTGCATACTTAAGTAGTCTGGCAGATACTATAGAATTTGGTTTAGGTTCTGGACATGTTTGTGCAATAAAAGATGATAATACGTTATGGTGTTGGGGACACACTTACCTTGGGAAGCTAGGAATAGGCAGAAAAGGAGGAATTCATGAGTATGAACATTACCCTAAGCGATTACCTGGTACTTGGAAAGATGTTTCAGCAGGATTAGATCATACTTGTGGAATAACAACTGATAATACTTTGTCGTGTTGGGGGAGTAATTCTGATTCAAGACTTGGAATTGGTAGTAATGATCCATCAGATAACCAACCGAGCCCTGTGCGAGTTGGTAGCGATAACGATTGGAAAAATATTTACCTTGGAAATAAATTTGCCTGTGCGACTAAAAATAATAATACCTTGTGGTGCTGGGGAGATAACCGTTATGGACAACTAGGACAGAATGATGCTATAGATCGAAGTACTCCCGTTCAGGTTGGTACCGATACTTGGAAAAGTATTGGTATAGGAAAAAGACACTTATGTGCGATAAAAACAGATAATACTTTGTGGTGTTGGGGAGGAGATGGCTCTGGACAGCTTGGTCTGGGATCACGCTATAGAGATAGTAAGAGGGTTCCTACACAGGTAGGAAGTGAGAACACTTGGGAAAGCGTTGCTTCAGGATACTCTCACTCTTGTGCGATAAAGAATGATGGTGCTTTATGGTGTTGGGGAAGTGGAAACCATGGAGAGCTTGGATCAATCGTCCCTAGTTATATTGGCTATAGCACTACTCCATTAAGAGTTGGAAGTGATAATGACTGGAAAAATATAGGGCTTGGAATGTTTTATACTTGTGGCATAAGAGAATAATTTTTTGGTAAATAGTCTTTAAACTCGATCCTATAGTCCTCAAAACTACGCTTTAGCAGTAGTTTTGCTTTGTAAGTTTGGTAGGCTTCATTATTTAATAATTGTTGATAAATTTTATCATAATTCTGTGGACGAATCTTTTTTAGATGCTCGAAAACTTTTATAGCCGCATCGACAGAAAGTAATAAATCAGCAATAAGCAAAATATTATGATCCACCTGATCCCAGCTAATCTCAAAAGCTCTTTTATGATTAAAAGCATGAGAAATTTTAGCCAATTTAGATGACCTTAAATCATACCCCATCCGCCATAAACGAAGCGAATACTCCAAGTCCTCTCTCCCCCACTTTTTAAGTAAAGGATTAAAGCCTCCCGTTTGAATGAACAAAGATTTTTTTATAGCAAAACATCCCCCAGGAATAGCCGGAACTAATTCCAAATGTTTTGATTTTGATGATTCCCAAGTTGGCTCTAAAGCCAAATCCTTAATACGATAAACATAACCTACCCTTCGAGGATCTTCAAAACTTGAGATCGGAATAGTTGCCGCACCAGTATTAGGCTTCTCTAGTAACCCCACTAATACAGAAACCCAATTATCAGTTTCAGGAATCTCATGGGCATCAATAAAAATGAGATAATTACCACTCGCTATTTTCCCTCCTTCATTTCGGGCGATAATAGCCCCCTGGCTTTTCTCCAGCCGGTGATAAATAACATTAGGAATTGGCTTCTCATTTAAAAACTTGGCACTCCCATCGTCACTTCCATCATCAACTACAACAATTTCAAAATCTGGAAAATTTGTATTCTCCATAACCCCATACACCGTATTCTTCAACCACTCTCCTTCATTAAAGGCGGGCATTACAATAGAAACCTTCGACATAAAATTACTTAAACTACAATTGGATATTATATCATATTTAAAACACTTTAACAAGTCCCTAAAAGGACAAGTGTTCACGAATACGGCTTACCAAAGAAAAATCATTTCCTTTCCAGTCCTCAAAGGTGGCGATAGGCACGACCCCTTTGATTGTATTGGTAAGAAACATAGCCCTCGCCTGACACAATTCTGATCTATGTACTTCTCGCTCTTCTACATTAATACCTTCGATCTTTAGAATATCCAAGACTCCCGATCTCATAATACCATGTAAAATATTATCCTTTGGAGTCACCACTAAACCATTTTCTAATTCTATAAATACATTCGTGACATTTCCTTCTCTTAAATAATCATTGTGATCAAAAAACAAAGTCTCAAAAATATTCTTCTGATTCATATGTCGAAGATAGATCGCTGAAGCTCCCTTGGCCTGAGGCAAAGCCCTTTTTTCTTGCGCAGCATTTACCACGACTCCCTCTCTATAAATTCTTTCATCAATAACTTCTAATGATATCAAACGAAACCACCAGAAATCAGGAGTTAAGAAGATTTTCCCTCTCCAAAGGCCTTGAGAGGTTTTTGGTAATTCTAAAAATTGCTTAATCGTTGATTCGACCGTTTTTAAGTTTTGTTTTTCTGGCCATTCAAAACCCATTAAACTTCTAGAACGATCCAACCTCTGTAAATGTTTATCAAAAAACACTATCTCACCATTACTTACTCGAAAAGTTTCAAACACTGCTTGAGCAAATTGTAAGTGTTTTGCAAATGGAGAGATTGAGGGCACCTCTTTTTCCTCCATAATCTGACCATTAAAACAAACCTGCATATCAAAAATAAAAAAGCCACCTGTATGGTGACTTTTTTAAATAAAATTTCAAATATTTAATTACTCAGAAGCTTCCTCTGTAGACTCTTCTCCTCCTTCTTCAGTTGCTTCCGTAGTTGCTTCTGTTTCTTCTTCCTCTGTTGCAGATGCTCGACCAGTAATAGAACAAATTACTGTATCGATATCCATATGCATTACTTCCAAATTTTCAGGCAAGTTAAGGTCAGCGATAGTGATATGATCGTGAAGATCAGCCAGTGCTGAAATATCTACTTGAATATCATGTGGAATTTCTGTTGGAAGACATCGAATCTCAATTGAGTCATGACTCGACATAAAGATTCCTCCCAAATTCTTAACCGCAAGAGATTCTCCAGTAAATACTAATGGCACCGTTACCATTGCTTTTTCTTTTAGATTTACCGCTAGAAAATCTACATGATCAAACGTATCTCGAACTGGATCAAGATCGTAGGTATGAATAAGAACTTTCGTCTTCTTTCCACTAATATCTAAATTTACAAGAGAAGCTTGTCCAGCTCGTCGGAAAAGTTTCAAAAACTCAGAATAGTCTACAGACACTGGTTGAGGATCAACTCCATGACCATAAACAACTCCTGGAACTCTCCCCGCAGATCGAGTATCTCGTGCAGAATGTTTAGTTGCTTCTCGTTTTTCGGCAGCCAAATCGTAAGTTTCTGTCATCAATAATTCACACTTAGCCGCGCGAGTTTAGAGCGGAATGTTTTTTTGTCAAATTATCCCAGAAAAATTCTCTGAATATCGTTCCAAGTGATAATAACCAGCAACCCCATAAGCAAAACAAAGCCTGCCAAATGAACCATATTTTCCAATTTTTCACTCGGTTTTCTTCTAAAAGGTTTCATGATTAGCTCCAATAACTGAAACATAAATCGTCCTCCGTCTAACGCAGGAATAGGTAATAAATTCATGACTCCTAAAGAAATGGATAATAACGCCGCCAATTTTACCAATGCCAAAAATCCAAGAGGAATAACTTTATGAGTAATTTCGGCAATTCCTACAGGTCCGGCAATTCCTTCTGGCAAAGCTCGACGAGCGATAAGTTCTACTGGAATCTCTCCAGCTTTTTTGAGTACTGCCCATGAAATTCTCCCAGTTTCTTTAATTGAAAACACAAAGGCCTGAGGCAATGGTTTTTGAATCTCCGTTTCATAAATAATTTTTACCTTTCGTTTTTCATCTTTCTCTGCCTGCAGAGCCTCTCGAGTGATCTTTTCACCTTCCGCTGTTTCAAAAGTAATCCAGCCTTTATCATAAGCATTATTGATATCATCTTTAGAGACCAAGATAGGATTCGTTCCAACCGTAAAAAGCATAGTCAAAAGCAAAATAGCCAAAATAAAATTCATAAAAACTCCTGCGAGAGTAATCATCATTCTATTGAGTAGATTCGCTTTTCCAAAACTTCGAGGATCCTTTGATGCAGACTCCTCTCCCAACATTCTTACAAAGCCTCCAAATGGCACTAAATTAAGTGTAAATTCTGTTTCTCCATATTTTTTCCCGAGAAGTTTTTTTCCCATCCCCAAACCAAATTCTTCAACCTTCACTCCAGACTTTATGGCCGCATAGTAGTGCCCAAACTCATGAACAATCACAAGGGTTGAAAAGATAATGAGAAAAGCCAATATAGAAACGATAATCATAAGTGTTTTTTTAAACCTTCACGACCTTAAACATTTTTATTTTTTTAGCAAAACTTAAGGCTTATCAATCCCTCCTTTACTCCAAGGGTGACAACGCAATAGTCTCCAAAAAATTTTTGGAAGTGCCAACAAGAACCCTTTCTTCTCCAAACTCAAAATCGCATATTCCGAACAACTCGGATAAAATTTACAACCATGAAATGGCTCCAGCTTCCCTTTCGCCGAATGGTCTGGTGAAATAGTTTTTTGATACAGACCAATAGCCACTATCGCTGTAGAAGCTAACGCTTTATCAGGCCACTCAATAATGTTTTTAATCTTGGTAGTTAAGGACATATTTTCCAAAAATATCGAATTCCAAATTCACTAAATCTCCCATATTTAACCGGTGCAGATTTGTTTCTGTCCAAGTGTGAGATATCAGGGAAACTTCAAACCAAGCCTTAGAATCACTCAATTTACTCACCCCGCTAACGGTTAAAGAAACTCCATTAATAGCTACTGATCCTTTATAAACCAAATATTTTCTATTTTCAGGATCTATTTTAATTCGTAGAAGCTGATAATCTTGAACTTTCTCTACATCTAGGACCTCTCCCGCTTGATCAATATGCCCAGTTACATTATGACCAGAATTACGACCACCTATAAGGGCTGAGCGCTCTAAATTTACAAGTTCTTCAACTTCCAAAGTACTAAAGACCGTAAGCTTTCGAGACTCCTCAATAATCTCCACTCGAAAATCATTATCTGAACTTTCCAGAACTGTCGCACACATCCCTGAAAGCGCCACAGACTCTCCCACTTCAAAATGATTTCCAAACGGATGAGAAATTACAAATTCATTTCCATTTATAGATTTTATCACTCCCGTACCCTCAACAATACCTGTAAACATACTAGAATTTATAGTTCTCTAGCTTGGCTAAAAAAGCATTAATTGCGGCTTTTTCTTGATGAGTCTCTTTACCTAAAACATTTCCAAGACTTAATTGAGACATCTTTTTAACACCACAAAATTTAAGAATACTTTTGAGCTCACCAAACAAAACATTCTTCATTACCGTTCCATAAATCCAATCTGGGCCTCCGCTGGTCCATACAACAAGGCCTTTTTCTGTTTTTAAAAGTCCTTTTGGTTTTCTTTCTGGAGTAAATTCAAAAAACTTCTTACGTTGGACAACTCCATCTATAAAGTTTTTTAATCCTCCTGTTACTCCAAAATTCCACATAGGGGTGACAAAAGCAAAGTAGTTGGCCTCAAGCATTGCCTCCACTGGAGCTTCAAATTCAGCTGGAATATCACCTTTTGCCGGATTTGTCTGCAGTAAAGGAAAATCGTAAGCATAAAAAATTTTTACATCGATATCTTGTTTTTTTGCCGCTGTTTCAAGCGCTTTTACATTGGCCTCTGCCAAGCTATTTCTATCAGGATGACCGGAAACAATAACTAATTTCTTACTCATGTTTTTATATTTATTATTTAATATTATGAAAAGATTGGATAATCTGAGCTCTTTCCTCCACTGATTTTTTCATCAAAAAACTTCCGACTACCACAATATCTGCTCCTGCTGCAGCTAAATCTGTTACATTATCTAAATTCACTCCCCCGTCGACCTCTATCTCTCCAGCAAACCCCCGAGATCTCAGAGATTTAATTTTATCAATAGATGCAGTCATAAAACTTTGCCCACCAAATCCAGCTTTCACTGACATCACCAATATCTGATCGGCCACTCCCAAGATATCATCAGATAAGAAATCAGAGTCTGTATATCCATCAATGGAAATTCCTCCTTTGATTCCCAATTCTTTCAAAGTTTCTAACAGCATTAAGGCTTTTTCTCTTCCCGTGTTTTCGATATGAAAAGTGATCGTTTCACAACCAATATCGATAAACATATCAAAAAACTCTTCAGGATTATTCACCATTAAATGAGCTTCCGTTTCTACTGGGTATTCAAGATTTTTTAAAACAGGCAGACCAAAGCTTAAATTGGGCACATAATGACCATCCATAATATCTAAATGGATCCGATCAGCGCTGGAAATACTATCAAGTTCTGATTGCAGAGAACCAAAATTAGCATCTAAAATTGAAGGCGCAATTTTCATAATAAATATCTAGATGGTACAATCTTAAACGGATGAAAATTAAATATCAAGGATTCACCCTTATCGAATTACTCGTAGTAATTGTGATTATAGGAATTCTTTCAATCATAGCCACTGCCACTTATAATGCTTACTTCAAAGACGCTCGAAGAGCCCAAGTAGAAGCCGAAGTTTCTCAACTTATCAAAGCCATAATAATCGCCAGAAATTTTGAAGGCACTTCCCTACGCTACATAACGGGAAGTGGCTGTACCGATTGTGGTTGTCGATCCAGTCAACCATATTATACACTTCCCGAATCACATGCTTGTCACACCCGATGGCAAAATGCCTTGAACGCTATAGCTCAGGCAGCTAGAACTGACTTAGGAGGTTTATACACCGATCCGTGGGGAAGCCCTTATTCTCTAGATGAAAATGAGGACGAAACCCCTTGCAGACAAGATACTATTAGATCAGTTGGACCGGATGGACTTAGGGGAAACTCTGATGACATAATCTGGGATGTCCCACTATTCAACGGGAAAGGTTGTCACTAAAAAGTGTCATAAATTATTAAAATTATTCGTAAAACCTATTTGAAATTTTCAATGGTTTGTCTAAAACAGAAATGATATGCATATAAAGCGATTCAAAAGGAAAAAGAAAAAAAAATTACTCACACGGATCACAAAACTTCCATGGAAATGGATGATGATTCTTGGTCCAATATTTGTCGTAATTTTTTGTATTGTCTATGGAGCTTTTTTCCTCCCAAGCGTAAAAGATGCATCGGAGTTAAGCTTTGCTGAATCTACAATAATATATGATCGAGAGGCCCTACTTCCTGGAGCAAAACCTGAACAACACATTCTCTACGTCATCCATGGTGATGAGAATCGAGAATATATGTCCCTTGAAGAAATTTCTCCTTGGATGTCTCAAGCGACGGTTGCCATAGAAGATGACCAATTCTATTCTCACTTTGGATTTGATCTTCCTGCCCTAGTAAAAGTATTTATACACGAAGCTTTTGGCATTGGGCCAAAACGTGGAGGATCCACTATTACACAACAGCTCGCCAAACAAGTATTTCTTTCTTCAGAACGTTCTTATATCCGTAAATTCAAAGAACTCCTCCTTTCTATAAAACTCGAGTGGCACTACAGCAAAGATGAGATTTTAGAGCTCTACCTAAATAAAATTCCTTACGGGAACAACGCCTATGGAGTTGAAGCTGCGGCTCGAACTTATTTTGGAAAATCTGCCCGAGATTTGACGATTACCGAATCAGCTATTCTTGCGAGCATTCCAAATAGACCTACAACCTATAACCCTTACGGCCCAAACAAGGATTTATTAATGGGCTACTACGACTACAAAGACTACTATAAAACTGAAGCAGAGGCTCGCGCTAGCGAAGAATCTATCACAACGCCAGAAACTACGAACGAAACCGATAATACTGAGGCTGAAGAAATTGAATCAAATCTTGAAAACGAAGAAATAACCGATGATATTCAAGATGGGAACAAACTGAAAGTTTATAAAAAAGGGCGAAAAGATCTCGTTTTGCAAAGAATGCTCGAATTGGACTTCATCACTCAAGAGCAATTTCAACAAGCTTGGGGAGAGGGACTCTATACAGATTTTAAAAGAGCAAAAGCAGATATCAAAGCCCCTCATTTTGTCTTCTATGTTCGACAACAGATGGAAGATAAATATGGAAAAGAGTTTCTTGATAAAGGAGGGCTTAGAATCTACACCACGCTGGACCCAGATGTGCAGAATGCTGCGGAAGAAGTGATTGCTCAAAAGTCAGCCAATTATGCTACAGCCTACGGAGCTAATAATGTAGCGCTTACAAGTATTAATCCTGACAATGGAGAAATCCTTGCCTATATAGGTGGGAAAGATTTTTTTGATGACACAAACGATGGACAAGTAGATGTGCTCACTTCCCGGAGACAACCCGGCTCAAGTTTTAAACCAATGGTTTTCGCCGCTGGGTTTGAAGAGGGATATGCGCCTGGGAGTGTTGTTTTCGATGTAGAAACTGATTTTGGAAATAACTACAAACCTCAAAATTTTGACCAAAAATTCCGTGGACCAACTTCATTTAGAAAAGCTCTCAATGCAAGTCTCAATATCCCGGCTATTAAAATGGCTTATCTAGCAACCCCTGACAAGGTACTAAAAGTAGCCGATAAAATAGGTATTAAATATGAGGGGGATTCAGATACACACGGAGTCGCTATTGGTGTCGGAGTAGCTGAAGTAGAACCATTATCACACATAAATGCCTATCAAACATTTGCTGGAGACGGGAGTTATTATGAACCAACCGCTATCTTAGAGATTAGAAACGCAGATGGGAAAGTCCTTGAAAAGACTAATACCGAAGACTTCAAAAAAGAAGGACTCGACCCGGAGGTCGCCGCAATGGTAAGAAATATTCTCACTGACGAAACTACTCGCCCAACAACCGATGACTTTGACTGGAACAATCTACTTCAATTAGCAAAACTTAATAACGGAGCCAAGACTGGAACCTCCAATCGGGTCATCAATAATCCTGAATTTAATCGAGAGATTCCTGAATCTGATGATAATCGAAGGTTTACCACTGTACCTGGAGACTCTTGGACTATCGGGTTTACGCCTCACTTAGTGACTGGAGTATGGGTAGGAAACAACCGAGGAAAACCAATGAAATCTGGAAGTACTGGAATGACCGTTGCGGCCCCAATTTGGAAAGCCACTATGGAGAATGCTCATGAAATTCTTATCAAAAAAGGGGCCGATCCAGATAAAGAATACAACGAACCAAAACCATTACAGATCAAAGAAATTAATGCGCTGTCCGGAAAACTAGCAACCGAAGACACCCCAGAAAATCTCCGAGTAACTGATGTTTTCCCTTCGTTCAATCTTCCAACAGAAACAGACAATAGCATCATAGAAAAAGAAATTAATATCTTTACTGGGAAAGAGGCTGATGAAAAAACTCCAAAAGCTTTTATCAGAAAAGTAAAAATCCTAAATCTTGCGTCTTTAAAACCAGATCTTCCAAACTGGCAAACCCCTGTAGAAGAGTGGCTCAATGAACATCCTGAATTTCTTATCAGTCTTGGAGTAGAATTAGAAGAAGAATCAGAAGAAGATGACACAGAAGAAAACAAAACAAATAATTGGCGTATTCCAGAAGTACTTTTAAGAGACCTTCCTCCATTCCTTCAAAAACGAATTCGAGATATGCAAGAGCGAGGAGAAGATATCGACTGGAGTCAGCTACAAGATCCAAGCGATCAAAGTGCTCCCAAAATTAGTATTTTAAGCCCAAAATCAAAAGTAACAACCGGACAAATCAATGTCATGGTAAGTACCCAAGCAAAATACCCAATTGAATCAGTAGAGTATTATCTGGACGATGAATTAATATACCAGGCAAAAAAATCTCCATTCACTGGAAAGTTCACTATTCCTGAAGATTTTAATTTTAGATCAAAACACACCATCAAAGCCGTTCTGTTAGATGAAAACTTTGGAATCGCAGAAGACGAAATCACGGTTACGGTAGGAGCCGATGACAAAGGTCCTGAGATTATCATCCTTGGACCATTTTCAAACCAGAGCATCCCTATCAACTCAGAAATTCAAATTCAGGCTCAGGTAACAGACCTCCAATCGAGTGTAGATAGAGTAGAGTTCCTGGTAAATAATAAAAGCTTAGGGATCAGTACTACACCACCATTCACACGATCATTTACCCCTACTGACAGAGGACGAAAAACTATCGCCATAAAAGCCTGGGACACACAAGGAAATGTAAGCAATAAAAGCATCCCAGTAAACATCGAAAGAGAAAATATTATCGAAGAAACTAACCCATTTATCTCTGAAATAGACCAACGATTCCGAACCGTCTACATAGAAACCACTTTCCCAAGTCCAGATAAAATCGAAGCCGCACAACTAGTGATTAGTAAACCCGAAAAAATCATCCTACAAGTCAACTGGGACGAGATTACTCGATACAAACAAGTTTATCTCCCTAAAGACAAAAACTTGTCTGGGACGGCTACGGCCGCACTCTACATAAAACGATTTGGAGAAGATAAAATGCAAAAAATAAACCAACGAACCATTAACTTCTAAATCCAGGAAATGACGCCTCAAGACTACCTGGAAAGAGCCGCTTTTGTCGCCAACCAAGTTGATCCTCATCTCACCAGTCCTAACCCAAGGGTTGGATGCATAGTTGTTAAAGATAATAAAATTGTTGCCGAAGGAATCCATGAAAAATTTGGTAGTGCTCATGCAGAAGTCCAAGCCTTATCAAAAAATATCGATTACAAGGATTGTGAAGTATTCATAAGCTTAGAACCTTGTCATATATTCCCAGGGAAAAAAACCCCAAGCTGCACCAACCTACTTTTAAATCTTCAACCCAAAAAGGTTTATGTTGGCTCTCTTGACCCACAATTCAAAGGTCAAAACATTGAACACCTTCAGTCACTCGGAATAGACATTCAATATCTGCCAAACAAAGCCTGCAAAGAATTAAATCCTTTTTTTAAAACCTGGATTACAGAGAAAAAACCATATATTACTCTTAAAATAGCTCAAAGTCTTAACGGAAGAATCACCAGCAAAGATAAATATATCACCAATAATCTATCCCGAGATTTTGTACATCAGATGAGAGCCCAATACAGCGCTTTACTGACTACTACTAAAACTATTTTAAAGGACGATCCACTTCTAGATTGTCGTTTGGAATCATTTCATCGACCATATTCCAACCCAGTCATAATTATTCTAGGAAAACAAAAATTGCCAAAAAATCTCAAAGTTTTTCAAATTCCAGGTAGAAAAATTTACTACCTAAAAAATCTAGGAGACCTGTATGCATTCTGCCGGGAAAAAAATATCGATTCAATTATGACCGAATGTGGCACAACCTTAAATAGCTTACTGCTTAAGAAAAAACTTGTAGACCAAATTGAATATTTTATCGCTCCACACTTGTTAAATCACCAAGAAAAATCCACCACAAATACCGAAATAAAATTAGATAATTTTAGACTTACACAGACCTCTTCCCTTAATCAAGATCTTCATCTGACATATCAACGACTCGACTAGATTGGTCTTTTGTTCGTTTTTCTACAAACCCAACAACGATGTCTCCATTCATAATCAGAGGCCCTCTAACAACTTCTTTTTTGGTGCCAAAGCTTTGAATTTCCAATCCAGCATCTCTTCCCCCAATTAACCCCAATCTTCTATAACCTTTTTTCATTCTATTATTCTAAACTGAAATTCCAAAAAGAGGAAGATCAAGATTTTCAAAAACATTTTTTTGCTTATATTAATGCCAAATGCACGAAAAAATAATCATTCTCGACTTTGGGGGTCAATACGCGCACCTTATTGCGAGTAGAATTCGACGATCAAACGTTTTGGCCGAAATTCACCAACCCGATGAAGTAAATGTTGATTTTTTCAAAAACGAAAACATTAAGGGAATTATTCTTTCGGGCGGACCACAAAGTGTATACGACGAAGGCAGTGCCGCCTGCGACCCTGAAATTTTTCAGCTTGGAAAACCCGTTCTCGGGATTTGTTACGGACACCAATTTCTCAATCAATCACTCGGAGGGAAAGTCGTTCCAGGTCAGGAGGCCGGAAAAGAGTTTGGGAGAGCTGAACTTACGCATAACACCAAATGCCCTCTGTTTAAGGACATTGCAGAAACTTCAACTTTCTGGATGAGCCACGGAGATGAAGTCTCACAACTGGGAGAAGGATTTATTGGTTGCGGAGCAACCGAACTATGTGCCAATGCGGCAGTTTGGCATCCCCAAAAAAATCTTTTCGGGATTCAATTCCACCCAGAAGTCACCCATTCTGAATTTGGAAGCCAACTACTCCAAAACTTTATCGATATCTGTGAACTAAAAGGTGACTGGACGATTGAGAAATTTTATCAAGAACATCAGACTAAACTAAAGGCCCAAATTGGAGAAAAACAGATTGTTTTATTTGTCTCTGGAGGGGTTGATTCAACCGTTGCCTTTGCACTCCTTTCTAAAATTCTTGGCGCAGAAAGAGTCCAAGGACTCTTTGTTGATACAGGGCTCCTACGACATGGAGAAGTTGAATACGTAGAAAAAGCCCTCACCAAAATCGGAGCAAACCTTACGGTTATGAGAGAATCCGAACGATTTTTAAACAATCTAAATGGCATTCATGATCCAGAACAAAAACGAGAAATCATTGGAAATACTTTCCTGGATGTACAAAAGGATTTTTTCAACACACACAAGCTAGACGAAAACACCCTCTTGGCTCAAGGAACTATCTATCCAGATACGATTGAAACGGGCGGAACAAAAAATGCAGCAAAAATCAAAACCCACCACAACCGCGTCCCCGAAATTCAAAAACTCATTGATGAAGGCAAAGTTATTGAGCCCTTAGCCGATCTATATAAAGACGAAGTTCGGCGCTTGGGAGAACTGATGGGACTCCCACACGAACTAGTCTGGAGACACCCATTCCCTGGACCTGGGCTTGGCGTTCGAATTCTTTGCGCCGAAGAAAACATTAACGAAATAACGCATGATAAAGTGAATGCCTTCACCCTTCAAACCAACAAAAAGCCATTCCAAACACTCCCACTCAAGTCTGTAGGGGTCCAAGGCGATTTTAGAACCTATCGACACCCAGGACTGCTTACGGTTGAAGAAAAAGACATCAACGCCCTAGAGAATCTATCAACAAAGTTGATTAATCACTACACCGAAATTAATCGTTGTTTAAAACTCCTTGGGAAAAATTTTACAGGGAAAATCGATAACATAAATATTGAAAAATCTGACATCAATCACGCCCGAGTCAAAAGGCTCCAAAGCGCTGACCATATTGTCATGTCAAAGCTCCAAGAAATGGGGATATACAATAATGTCTGGCAATTCCCGGTTGTCTTAGCCCCTATTAACTTTAATAATAAAGGAATTGAATCAATTATCTTGCGCCCAATTGATTCCATTGACGCCATGAGTGCCAGTGTAGGAAAGCTTCCTTGGGACTTCTTTGAAGCTACCGCCCAAGAAATACTCAAAGATACAGAAATTTCAGCTGTATTCTTAGACGTAACGAGCAAACCCCCAGGAACAATTGAATGGGAATAAAAAAAAACCTTTTGATATAAAAGTCTTTACTCATAAGGACTTTCACACTAAAAATGGTCAATAAAAAAACTTTGACAAAAATTCTTGGACTTCTACTATTCCGATCGTAAAATTGTGTCTGAGTACACATATATTACTAAAATTTTTAACCCACATCTAAAATGGCAGATGCTTATCAAAGAACCAAACCGCACGTGAACGTGGGAACCATTGGTCACGTGGATCACGGTAAAACAACGCTTACAGCAGCTATTACTGCTGTCGCTGCAAATCGTTACCCAGACTTTCCAGGTAACAGTTCTGTAGCATTCGATCAAATCGATAATGCTCCAGAAGAGAAAGCTCGAGGTATTACTATCTCAACTTCTCACCAAGAGTACGAAACAGAAGCTCGACATTACGCACATGTAGATTGTCCTGGGCATGCTGATTACGTAAAAAACATGATTACTGGTGCCGCTCAAATGGACGGTGCAATCCTAGTTTGTGCTGCGACCGATGGTCCAATGCCACAAACAAAAGAACATATCCTTCTTGCTCGACAAGTAGGAGTAGAAAAGATTGTTGTCTTCCTGAACAAATGTGACATGGTTGATGACGAAGAAATGCTTGAGTTGGTTGAAATGGAACTAACTGAAGAACTAGAAAAACGAGAGTACTCAGATGTAAAAATCATTCGAGGATCAGCTCTTCAAGCTCTTGAAGATCCATCTGGAGAATGGGGAGATAAAGTTAAAGAGCTTCTAGATGCTCTTGATACTGAAATTCCAGAACCAAAACGAGACACTGATAAAGATTTCCTAATGCCAATTGAAGACGTATTCTCTATTAAAGGACGAGGTACTGTTGCTACTGGACGTATCGAAGGAGGAATCGTTAAAGTTGGAGACACCGTTGAAATCGTTGGTCTTAAAGACACAACTTCTACAACCGTTACAGGAGTAGAAATGTTCCGAAAACTTCTTGACGAAGGTCAAGCTGGGGACAACGCAGGTCTTCTTCTACGAGGAATCGAACGAGAAGATATCGAACGAGGACAAGTTCTTGCTAAGCCAGGAACAATCACTCCTCATACTGAATTTGAAGCGGAAGTATACGTACTTAAAAAAGAAGAAGGTGGTCGACACACTCCATTCTTCAAAGGATACAAACCTCAATTCTTCATCCGGACTACAGATGTAACTGGAGAAGTTCATCTTCCAGACGGAGTAGAAATGGTTATGCCTGGGGACAACGCTAAATTCAAAGTAACTCTTGGAAAAGCCATCGCCCTAAACGACGGAACACGATTCGCGATCCGAGAAGGAGGACGAACTGTTGGTGCCGGAGTGGTAACAAAAATTCTTAAGTAATCACAAGATTGCTTTCAAAATAAAAAAACCGCCAATTGGCGGTTTTTTTTCTAAAATAATAACCTCAAAAGACCTATTGCCTGATAATACTCAATCATATACCCTAATAAGGACATGAAAAAATTAGAAGCCAAACACAAATCTCTCTTAATAATTGGGCTAACTTCCATAGTCCTACTGGGATTCCCTGTAGCAATTTGGGCTATAAACACCCAAAATGAAGGCTTTCAAACAACAACTTCTTACCAAGAAATCAGAGCTCACTCAGATTGTAAACGAGTACGTCATACCGGCTTAAAGTCCTATTTTATTCCAACAAAGACTAGGAATGAAGCAGAAAAAGCACTCAACAACCCACCAAACGACCTTGAAATTGCCTCTTGTGGTGGAGGGGGTGGCAAAAAATGATATCAAACAAGAATCAGCAATTGTCTCGCTGGATAACTTTCGCATTACTCAGCTTCTTTCTTGTAAAATCTAATCTATTTTACTGGATAAAAGGAGACTCTCTTGCAGAAATATTCCTGTGGTATTGCAATATCTCATTATTAATACTTGCTTTAGGTTTTTGGCGTCGATCCCCTATTTTAATCGGAGCCGTCTTTGTCACCTCTATCCCCGCACAAAGCGCCTGGATTTTTGACTTTATTCTCAATATTTTGGGGAGCGAATACAGTCTTAACCGTTTTAGTTTTTTTGAAACCTATGCACAGAATCCTAATTTTTTCAATGGGTTAACGCTTGTGCTATCGATTGTTGCTCATGCAATACTTATTCCTCTTTCCGGATATGGAGTTTGGAAAGTAGGGCTTAAAATAAAATCATTCTTATTTTTCTATTATTTCTATCTTTCAATATTACTCCCCATTAGCTACTGGCTCGGAAGCCCAAAAGACAATATAAACTGTATGCATATTCTTTGCGGAGACGTAGATACCATAGGCCTTCCCTTACACATTCAACCACTAAAACAAATGATTGAATGTTTTCTACTTATTACCATCTTATTCTGGGGCTATTTAATCATCAGACACTATTATTGCTTCGTTAAGAAAGAAGATAATATCATAACTCAAAAATACTTAGATCCTCCTTCAGTAAAAAACAAAAAAGACCGTTAATTAGCGGTCTTTTGTGTTATTAAATTATTTATAAAAAACTATTTTGAGTTTTTTCGCGTATTTTCTTCAATATCAATCATCAATTGAGAAACATCTCCAACAGCCCATGTTAGGGCAAAGAAAACTACACCAAGACAAAGCAACACTACAAAGTTTACAATCCCTTCCCAAATAGAGTCGCCTGTAAAAAGTGAAACAATCGCAATAATCGCAAAAATCACTCCAAAGGTAATAGCAAGAATCTTCGCAAACCGAATAATTAGCTTTAATGCTGGGTAACGAACAATCTCAGCCATTTCTTGTGCAGCTGTCTTTTTAGAGTCAATTACTGCCTGCTCAACCATTTGTTTTTGAGCTTCTTTTTGTGCAGCCTTTTGTTGGGCAACACTCTCTTCCCGAGGTGGATTGCTTTCATTTCCAGCTGCTGCCGAATTTTGATTTGTGTTTTCTTCTGACATTTTGTTTTTAAAAGTAATTATAGACCATTATACCACAGTCTTTAACCAAAATCAAAAAACATTTGACAGACCCCACCTTTTCTTTATATTCCGCTGGCTCTTTTTAATTAAAGGTAGATGGCAACAACAAAAAGTTCAGGAAAAAAATCGGCAAAAAAAGAAGAAGTATCAGCTTCTCGAGTAAGAATTATTGTTCGTTCATTTGATTACACAATCATTGATGAAGCAGCTAAATCAATTGTAGAGACTGCAGAAAGAAACGGATCACTTGTTTCTGGACCAGTTCCACTACCAACTAAGATTAAAAAATATACTATTAATCGTTCATTCTTTGTTAACAAAGACGCTCGAGATCAATATGAGATCCGAACACACAAACGATTGATTGATATTAAAGAACCAACACCTCAAACAATTGAGTCATTGCAAAATCTCTCACTACCAGGAGGAGTTGATGTAGAAATTAAAATGCTCTAAATCATTTGAATTTCAAAAGAAATGATGTCGCAACGTTTAAGTCGACCTCTCAACAAAACCTCTTAAGAAATAAGATTTACAACCATGAAAGGAATTCTAGCAAAAAAAGTCGGTATGACTCGGGTAATCTGCCCAGAAACAGGAAAAATTACACCTGTTACTGTTTTGGAAGCTCCAGAGAACACGGTGCTACAAGTTAAAACCACTGAGAAAGATGGTTACGATGCAGCTGTTCTTGCTGGGTTTGAACGAAACAAGAAAAGAAAGAATGCTAACAAGAATTACAAATTCATCCAAGAGGTTCAACTTGATGGTGAATCTATTAACAAAGGAGACACAGTAAAAGTTGATGACTTTGCTGATGTAGAATTTGTAAAAATTACTGGAACCTCAAAAGGACGGGGGTTTGCAGGGGTTATTAAACGACATAACTTTAGTCGTGGTCCAGAAACGCATGGTTCACATCATCACCGAGAGCCAGGTTCTGTTGGGATGTGTGCTAAGCCTGCCCGAATCTTAAAAGGAAAGAAACTTCCAGGACGATATGGAGCAGACAAAGTAACTCTTAACCGAGTTAAAGTAATGCAAGTAGACGCTAATAATCGTCTTATTGCTCTAAAAGGTGCTGTTCCAGGGCCAAAAAATAGTTTTGTCTTTATTCGTGAAGCATAATGAAAGTTGATATTTATAACGCTAACGGTGAAAAGAAGAGTTCTGTTGAGCTAAATAAAGATATGTTTGAAGCTAAGATCAATCCAGATCTAATGCATAGAGCTATCGTTATGAGAAATGCAAATGCTCGAAATCCTATCGCTCACACACTAACTCGAGGAGAAGTAGCTTACTCTACGAAGAAAATGTTCCGACAAAAAGGAACTGGTAACGCTCGTAGAGGGGCACGAAGTACAAATATCCTTCGAGGAGGAGGAGTAACACACGGTCCACGAAATGATCGAAACTTCTCAAAATCTATGCCAAAAAAAGAACGAAGAGCGGCATTGTTCTCTGCACTTTCTACACAAGCTAAAGGAAAAAACATCTTTGGACTTGAGGCGCTTAAATACGAAGCACCAAGGACGAAAGACTTTGCTTCACTTCTTGGAAAATTACCAGAAGGAAAGAAATACCTTTTTGTCATCCCAGGAAAAGACGAAGTTTTCGAAAAATCAGCACGAAACATTCCAGGAGTAAATGTATTGCTTGCTCAATACCTAAACCCTTCAGACGTTCTTGTCGCAGACAAAATCTGTTTCGTAGATACAGCACTTGCAAAAACTCAAGAAACTTTTTTGAACCAACAATAATTTAACGATGATTAAAACTGAAGACGTTATCATTAAACCAGTAGAAACTGAGAAATCTGTAGGGATGGCGGGAAAATACACATTCCAGATCAATCCTGCAGCGAATAAAAACGACGTTAAAAACGCCGTAAATACTTTCTATGGTGTAGAAGTAGAAAAAGTAAGCATCTTAAAAGTTAAACCTAAATTTAGATTCTTCAATCGTGGTCAAATGACAACAAAACGATCTGAATCAAAAAAAGCTATTGTTACCCTAAAAGATGGGAAGACACTTAACTTTAACGACTTTAAATAATGGGAATTAAACGATTGAAACCGATGACGAATGGTCAACGAGATACAAATCTCAATGATCGAGCACAGGTAACAGCTAAAAAACCGACTGTGAAGTCTCTTTTGAAAAAATCAAAAAAAGTTACGGGGCGATCGAACGGTACAATCACTATCAGACACCGAGGTGGAGGAACTCGATCTCATTACCGAGCGGTTGATTTCAATGGAACTGAGAAACTTGGAGTTCCAGGGCGAATCGATGCTATTGAATACGATCCAAAACGAACTGCTTTTATTGCTCTAGTAGTTTATAAAGATGGAGACAAACGATACGTACTAGCTCATAAGAATGCAAAAGTAGGAGATGAGGTTATTACTGATGCAAAAGCAAAAGTACGAGAAGGAAACCGAATGCAATTAAAAAACATTCCAGTTGGATACTCTATCTTCAACGTAGAAATCACTCCAAACAAAGGAGGGCAAGTTGTACGAAGTGCAGGACAATACGCAACACTCGTGTCTCTAGACGGAGAAAAAGCTCAGATACAACTTCCATCAGGAGAAATTCGATATGTAGAAAAAACTAACTACGCAACCATTGGAATTGTTTCTAATGAAGAAAATAGCCAAACTCGAGTTGGTAAAGCTGGTGCAATGCGACATCGAGGGCGAAAACCAACCGTTCGAGGTAAAGCAATGAACCCTTGTGACCATCCACATGGAGGGGGAGAAGGAGGATCACCTATCGGGCTTAAATACCCAAAAACTCCATGGGGAGCACATGCTCTTGGAGTAAAAACTCGATCTCGGAAAAAAGCGAGCAACAAACTCATTGTGGTATCTCGTCACCGAGCTAAAAAACGATAATTAAACTTATTTTAATAAACTAAAATGACTCGATCAGCCAAAAAAGGACCGTACGTTGACCCAAGATTGACAAAAAAAGTAGCCGCTATGGACGCTGCTGGTCAAAAGAAAGTAATCAAGACTTGGTCAAGAGACTGTACTATCTCTCCAGAATTCGTAGGACACACATTTGGTGTTCACAACGGAAAAGAACACATTCCTGTGTTCTGCACGGAGCTAATGGTAGGGCATAAACTTGGAGAGTTTGCTCCAACACGACGATTCAGAAGTCATGGAGGTAAACTTGCTAAATAATATCTAAGAATCAAAATTATTTAATTGATGAAAGCACATTTAAGACGAACTCGGACTTCACCAAAAAAGGCTAACATTGTTGCTGGTCTTGTACGGGGAAAAGACGCTCAAGAGGCTCTAGATATTCTACGGTTTACTCCAAAAAAATCGGCAGCACTTATCTATAAAGTCCTTCAATCAGCGGTATCTAATGCTGAAAACAACGATGGAATGAGCGTTGATAAACTAAAAGTAAAATCTATTATTATCAATAAAGGTCCAGTATACCGAAGATACGTTCCATCCCCACGAGGGCGAGCCTTACCTCTAAGCAAACCAACGGCTCATATTTCAGTAGAATTAGAACCTAAAGCATAATTATTTATGGGAAAAAAAGTTTCACCGCATTCGCTTCGTATTGGAATCACTAGAACATGGAATTCTCGATGGTACGCAAAACGAGATTTTCAAGATAAGTTTCTACAAGATTTAGAAATTCGAAAATACCTTGAAGCTAACTACAAAAAGGCTGGTCTAGCTAAAGCAGAAATTGTTAGAAGTGCTGGGAAAATTAGCATTATCATGCACGCAGCTAAGCCAGGAATGATCGTTGGTCGAGGAGGAGAAGAAATTCAAAATCTTCAAAAAACATTAAAACAAAAGTTTGGTGAAGTTTTTGAAGTAAATGTTCAAGAGGTTCGAAAACCAGAAGCTAACGCACAACTAATTGCCCAAAATATTGCTGATCAAATTACGCGACGGTTCCCTTACCGACGAGTTTGTAAAATGGCAGTAGACAAAGCTAAAGAATCTGGAGTAAAAGGAGTTAAAGTAAAAGTTGGTGGACGTCTTAATGGGGTAGACATCGCTCGAAGCGAAACCTACAGCGCTGGAACAGTACCACTTCATACTCTACGAGCCAATATTGATTACGCTACAAGTGAAGCTTCTACAATGTACGGAGTAATTGGAGTTAAAGTCTGGGTTTATCACGGACTGGTCTTTAAAAAGAATAAATCAGAGTAAATTAAAAAAGCCTGTCATTTAGACAGGCTTTTTTTTGTCTAAGAACTTCTTTATCGAATCCTCACAGTAACCTGGGCTCTTTTGGTGGTATTATCCTTTTCGTTCACAACAAAGGTGTGTTTTCCTAAGCTGTTAAATACTACTTTAAATTTAGCCTTCCCCTCATCCTCAAGTGAAAAAGTATAATTCGATGGTAAATCCACATCTAACGCCGTAGAACGGAATTCTACGGTTCCTTGATAGTTAGGAATCAATTGATCTTCAAGATCATAAACTGAAACCGTCACTTCTGAAGGCGCTCCTGGCTGAACCGTTCTTGGCATCCCTGCTATTTCAAATCTTCCAACTTCAATTTCCGCAAGCAACTCTTCTTCAATAGTCTCTTCTTCATCCTCAAACTCTTCCTCTGCCACGAGAGACGATCCAGGGTTATCAAGATCTTCAAAAAATTGAACTCCTGATAAATCAAAATCTTCTTCAAGATCATAAAAAATATTCTCATCCTGAGAATCTATAATGTCTGTAATAATTTCAGTTAAAGCCTCTTCTTCTCCCTCCAAAAAATCAATCTCATTATTAATAGCGAAAATCTCTTCTGCATTTAATACAACTGTCCCAACTTCTTCCACTTTCTCCGGAATCTGATTTTTCTGCCAAAAAAGATAACCGCCAAAAATCAATCCAATAAAAACAATCGCTCCAACAATAAAAAGAATCAGATGCTTGTTTTTGTTGGATGGAACAGTTGAAGTTTCATCTTCTTCTGAATCATCGTCAGTAAGACTTTTTCCCTGAATAACATCAAGGGCTTCCGCAAAAACAATTTCATCGACCCCTTGAGCCAATGCCATACGTTGAATATCCTCCAATTCTACGCCCCCATTCAATAGTTGTTTAATTTTTTCAGCTAACCGTTCTGGAGTTAAATCTTGCATAAAATAAAGTTATAAAATCCCTTTATTATAGCAGAAATAACAACAAAACTCAAACCACAAAAAACAACTATTGTCTTCCCAGCGTAGAAACAATATCAAAATGATGTTTATCAATAGGGAAGAGACTCAACCTATTTCCCCTTTGCAATAACTTCATCCCTTGCAGCTCTGGCATATTTTTCATATCCGTAAGAGGTATTGGAGTTGAAAATTTCTCTACAAATTCAACATCAACCATGAACCAACGTGGATTTTCAGGATCAGAATCCAGGTCTGGATGATCTGACTTAGGGTCAAAGGCGGTATGATCAGGATAGCCTTCTTTAACAACTCTCGCAATACCAACCGCCGCAGGAACTTTACAGCTAGAATGATAATAAATTATTAAGTCGCCCTTTTTACATTCATCACGTAGAAAATTACGAGCCTGGTAGTTGCGAACTCCGTCCCAATGCTCAACTTTATCTCTTTTTAGATCATCTATGGAATAACAATCAGGTTCCGATTTAAATAACCAATAATTCATCATAAATACACAAAATTTCGCAATTAGAATACCGATTTTTTTTTTTATTAATATACTATTTGTGAAAATATTATCCCACTCACCAAATGGAATCTTTTAATCATTTTTTAAGAGAACGAGGTACCGATCCTGACGTTCGAAGTTTGTTGTATCATATCGCCCGAAGTATTAAATATATCAACTTCTCGATCAGGGCTGGGAACACGGAAAAAATTGCGACCCAAAACTCCTTTGGAGAGGAACAAATGGCTCTAGATGTCTTGGCCGATAAAATTATCTCTACCGAACTTGAGAAGTCCGAACTAGCCAAAGTAATTGCTAGTGAAGAACAGGAAACCTGTATCGAATATGAAGCTCATCGTGGTAACTTTTTCGTAGCCTATGATCCACTCGATGGAAGTTCTCTAGTAAATGCTAATCTTGCTATTGGCTCTATATTCGGGATTTGGGATACACCAGATGTTATTGGCCAAAAAGCTGGAGAAAACATGGTAGCCGCCTGCTACGCGGTCTACGGCCCAAGAATTACGATGACTATTGCCCTCAAAGATAAAGGAGTTCATGAATTTGAACTCAATGATGTCGGAGAATTTATTCTCACAAGAAGTGATATCACCATTAAAGACGACACCAAATACTTTGCTCCTGGGAACCTCCGAGCTGTAGCTGAAAACTCTAAATATCGACTCGTAATGGAGCGTTGGCTAGACCGACAGCAAAAACTCCGATACTCAGGGGGAATGGTGCCTGATCTACATCATATTCTTTCAAAAGGTAATGGTATTTTCTGTTATCCAAGTGATGAAGATCATGAAAATGGAAAGCTAAGACTCCTTTTCGAGTGTGCTCCATTTAGTTTTATTTTTGAAGAAGCCAAAGGTGTTGGGAAAGACCAATTCAACCAAGCCGTTCTAGATATCACCGTAGAACACTATCATCAAAATACAACGATCTTTGTAGGGTCTAAAAATGAAGTCAGTGAAGTGTTGGAAATAATGGCTGACTAAGCCGCCTCTGATAAATTCATGTTATCGACTACATAAGTTAGTCCTTCTACTTTTAAAGCCGTAGAAAGAGCTACCTCATCACAAAATCCCACTCTCATTGCTGGAGATTGTTTTTGAGTATTTTCTTCTATAATGGCTAAAACTCTATCTCGATCTTTAGGTAAAACTACGTCCAAGTCACTTGTTGAATGTTTTAACACTGAGGTCTTAATCATGCTCAGAAAATATAAATCACAAAAACAAAGTCAAACAACCTTCTAGATTTTGTTTACTTAACACAATATAATGATTTCATGAAGTTATCGAAGGCCATTGAAAAATACCTAAGACATCTAAAGCTGTACCAAAATGCTTCAGAATATACCCTTAGAAACTACCAAAAATCTCTAATATTACTTGAAGAAAGTCTTCCACAAAACATTAGTCTGGGGGAAATAACCCTCGAGAAACTCGATACATTTCGAGATCATATTTTTGAGATCAAAACTAGAAATGGAGACCCGATAAGCAGAAGCACCCAAAACATTTATCTCATCCCTGTCAGAAGCTTTCTAAAGTACTGCATAAAGCAGGAACTTGACGATCCAATCCTAAATCCTGAAAAAATAGACCTTCCAAAAAATGATCCCAGAGACGTCTCGGGGTTGACTCTAGAAGAACTCAAAAGATTGAGAGAATACAATGATAGCAAAAACCCACTCATCGCAGCGCGAGATCGTGCGATTGTCGAAATCCTATTCTCTACTGGGCTCCGAATATCGGAACTCTGCGCGCTTAACCGTGAGCAAGTAAACTTAAAGACCAAAGAATTTAACGTTCTCGGAAAAGGAAAGAAATATCGAAGCGTCTTCCTTACTGACCTGGCTATCAACTGCCTTGAGCGATATTTAGATTTAAGAGAAGATGTGTACCCTCCTCTATTCATCAATGCTCGCATGAGAAAAGACGAATTTGAAACCAACGGGGAATCTCGACGGCTGAGTCGAACCGCTATAGAAATTATGATTCGTGATAGAGGAAGAAAATGCGGAATCACAAAACCTGTAACCCCACATAAGTTAAGACATACTTTTGCGACCACTCTTCTAAAAAATGGAGCCGATCTAAGATCCGTCCAAGAAATGCTTGGACACAGTAATATTGCCACCACACAAATCTATACACATGTGGCAAACGCTGATCTAAAGAAAACACACCAACAATATTTAGAATAAAAAAAGTGCCCTAACTGAGCACTTTTTTAGTTTTGTTCGATTATTGACCAATTACTCGATAATAATTGGTTGATTAGTAAGTTCTTCTTCAATTACGATTGAAGGGTCCGCTTCAGCTTTTGCTTGAGCTTCAGCAGCTTCTTGAGCTTCCGCTTCAAGTTGAGCTTGAACTTCAGGATCTACAGCAGCTTCTTCTGCTGGTTCTTCCGTAGCAGCTTCTGTATTTTCTTCAGTAGCGGCTTCTTCTGTGTTTTCCTCAGTAGCTTTTTCTTCAGCCATTTTTTCTTCTAGTTTTTCTTCTAGAGAAGCTGAAGGTGCTGGTGGTTCAGCAGGTTCAGGCAAACAAGCAACAAGTGCAAACGCTACTACCAATAGAGATAGAATTTTCATTTTTTTTTAATTAAGTGATAAAACAGAGCCGATTGTAGTCTGGACAACCAAATCTGTCAAACCGACAGGTATTGTGATTTGCGTAAAATACCTTAGAATAATAAAGATGAATCTTTATCAAATTATCGATTTTCCCCAGTTTGAAGATGATCGTGGTGGACTAATTCCTTTTGAACTAGATGAAAATTTTCCTTTTGAAGTTAAGAGAGTTTATCTAGTGACTGCCAATGATGGAGCTGTTAGGGGGGGGCATGCTCACTTAATAGAAGCTGAAGTATTCGTGGCCGCTCAAGGAAGCATTACCGCCGTAGTAAATGATGGAAATGGAGACAAAGAAATCTTACTCGACAGAAAGAATAAAGCGCTCCTCGTCGAAAAAAATTGTTGGCATGAATTCAAAGATTTCTCTCCAGAAGCAGTAATGCTCTGCTTTTCTTCGACCCACTATCTACCTGGAACATCAAACTATATTATAGACAAACAAACATTTCTAGACTCAAAAAACTAAGGTTTTTGATAAGGATTGTGAATTTCAAGCTCTTGCTCAACAACCTTAGGTTTTTTCCAATGACGACTTTTAGCGACTGGATGAAATCGTAATTCCTGATCATTAAACGCAATTTTGGCTGACTCATTATTAAAATCAGGATTCTTCATTATTTTCTTTTTTTGAAAACGTTCCAATAACCTCTCTGTCCAATTTTTAGATTGAGCCTTTGGAAGTTTTGTTTCTAAATTGGTAGATAAAATTTGTACTGGAAAAGACTCCTTAAATTCTGAAACCCATGCATTTTTTATCGCAAAAGCTTCAAAAATATTAGCCGGGTCAAACAAAGGTTTATTACGAGAAAAAAGATAGGCACTGTAACCATTTTTATCCTGAATCTCTAGGTTATCACTCGTAATAAAATGATTTGGACAGATTTTCCCAGGGTGATTGTGAGGTTTGGCCAGATTTCCTGTGAGCCTGAGACAGACAAATATCCAAAAACGAGCTGTCCAGATTCTCCCTGGGGTAGCAATTACAAAAAAATCAATATCAGAATTGATATTCGCCTTACCCGTAGCCAGGCTTCCCGACAAAAAGATCGCTTCAACTCCTGGAAAATTTCCCAAAAAATTCGCCCAATTTTGAGCCCTTTTTCGATAAACATTCAAAGTTTTTTCAGCCATACCCATTCTAATATTCACTCTATCAGTTTCCCCCACCTTGTAAACAGGTACAAAAAACACCAAGGTCAACCATAAAATACAATTTTTATTAGAAAAAATATTTTTAATACGTATTCTCGAAAAAAATTTTACAAATGAGTCAAATTTTATTCGATATCGATCGAACGCCACCATTCATGGCTTTTAGAATTTTAAGAGATATCTCAAGAGATACTGTCGGGGAAGCTAATGTACTAGACCTTTCTCAAGGAGAACCTGGATATGGATTCTCTCCTTCAAAAAAAGGAAGACAACTCTTTGCCTTCCTCATGATCCTAGATACGACCTTTAATGATCATTTCACAGATCAAAAACTTTTTGCCTACAGAACCGAAAACGAAATAGAAGAAATTGACCAAATTATTAAAAGCACCGCTAAAGAAAACTTCTCAACAAACAAAGCTGATGAAATTCTAGAACAATTCGAACTTTTTATTACCGAACTACAAAAAGCCTGTAAAAATCAAGACCTCCCACACAATCGCTTTGAGGTCCTATATCAAATCTTTAAATACTCCAACCTTGCAGGAGGACGTTATCCAGAACCTTTTGGACAACCTCTTCTTCAAGCCGTAATGGCAGAAGAACATTCTCAAACACTCAATAAAAAGGTAAAATATCACGAACTTACTCCAGTTTTAGGCGCTTCACATGGTATTGGGACCGTTTTTAAAGGACTTGGAACTGAAGGAATCAAGTTTCTTCATGCAGGAGATTACGTAGTCATGACCTCCCCTGTTTACGCTCCTTATAACCTCATGTTCCAGCAACGAGGAATTAACGTTCTCTCTTTGGAGGTGAATCCAGAAACGGGTCAATTTGATAAAGAACAACTCGAAAAACTCAAAAATTATAAAGAACGAATTAAGTCTATCGTACTTATTGATCCAAATAACCCAACGGGCTTTGGTGGTGATGAAAACTTTTTACAAGCTATTTCAGAATTGGCCGAAACACACAACTCTCTCATCGTTACTGACGAAGTATACCTAGGATTCTTTCGTGAAAAACAAAGTCTTCTCCACCTTCCGGAAGCAGCAAGGAGAACTATTCGGATAGATTCTCTTTCAAAGATTGAACGATCTACCGGACTAAGAGTCGGAGATATTTATATTTCTGATGAAGCCAATAAGTTTATTACCAAAGAAATTCTTGGAGGATATATTGGAGATTACAAAGACATTCAAGACCTCATGCATCTAGCCAAAAGTCCCAGTGGAAAAAATATTGGACTTTTCCAACACATTACTGGAATTCCAGGACCATCTGCAGGTCTCGCACTTTGTCACCTACTACTGGGCAGACAAGAACGAGAAGCTACTACTGATATGGTCATCAAGAAAATGGAAGTATTCTATAAAACCCTAGGTTTAGACTACAAGAACAATCTGTACTACGGCATGTTTAATCTGCGAGACATAGAAAATAGTGATTGGAAAGATAAATCCGTCCAAGAAAAGCTCAAAGCCGTTGCCGAAAAAGGGGTTGTCCTTATGCCAGCACACCTCTTCTTTGCAGAATCAGATAGAGAAAATCACGATCGAACTCACTTTGTAAGGGTCTCACTACCAAACCTCAGCCTTGAAAACACTCAAAAAGCCGCTGAGATCATCCGAGATACTCTGAAGTAAAAACTAACTGGTCTTATTTCGAATCACCCACTTCATCTTCATCTTCATCAAGAATTTCCTCTATATCGTCACACAAAGGAATTACACCTTTTAAATCTCTTCTCTCATATACAAACTCCTTACAAGCCTGATCCTTCTCGTCCTGTCTGTCATTCTCTGATTGTTGTTCTGCCTTTCCTGATGGATTTTCTCCATCCAGAAATAAAAACTTAACGCTAACTTGTTCTCGATTAGGTAATAACTTCATCATGTAGTTATAACATACTTCGCAAAAAAAACCAGCCCAAAAATTACACTTGCCACTTTCGGATATAACTCTGAGCCGAAGCAATGCGAGCAATTGGAACTCTAAAAGGTGAACAGGAAACGTAGTTCAAATCTTGATGAAAACAGAAGTTTACTGACTGAGGATCCCCTCCATGCTCTCCACAAATACCAATTTTGAGATCTGACTTCTGCCGACGTCCTTTATCCACACCAATTCGAACCAACTTCCCAACTCCATCTTCATCAAGAGTCTCAAAAGGGTCGGCTGATATCCAATTTTGTGATTTGTATTGTGGTAAAAACTTTCCAACATCATCTCGAGAATAACCAAAAGTCATCTGTGTTAAATCATTCGTGCCAAAAGAGAAAAAATCAGCTACAGAGGCAATCTCATCAGCCACCAAACAGGCCCTTGGAACCTCAATCATAGTTCCTATCTTATAATCAACACGCTCTCGTACTTCAACAAAAACCTTTTCAGCTACTGATTCAATAATGTCACGTAAATATTTCAACTCTTGTACAATGCCTACCAACGGCACCATGATTTCGGGAAACACGATAATACCATCTTTCTGAGCCTGACTTGCAGCTTCCAAAATAGCCTGTGCCTGCATCTGAGCAATTTCAGGATAAGTCATCATTAATCGACACCCTCTGTGTCCAAGCATTGGATTTACTTCGTGAAGAGATAATACTCGTGCTTTTAAAGTATCAAAATCTATTCCTAACTCGGTCGCCAAAGCATCAATGTCTCTATTCTTTACTGGTAAAAACTCATGCAACGGTGGATCTAAAAGTCTTATGGTCACCGGAAACCCATCCATAGCTTTAAAAATACCATAAAAATCCTCTCTTTGGAATGGCAGTAACTTTTCTAATGCCTTCTGTCGATCTTCTTCTGTTTCAGCCAAGATCATTTCTCTCATAGGCCTAATTCTGTCTGCCTCAAAAAACATATGCTCTGTACGACACAGGCCAATTCCTCGAGCTCCAAAGTCTCGAGCTCTCTGAGCGTCTTCTGGAGTGTCTGCATTGGTTCTCACCTGCATAGAACTATACTCATCCGCCCAAGACATCACGGTAGAAAAATTTCCCGTAATTTCAGCAGGTATAGTCCGAACCGTACCAGCAATTACTGCTCCCCTAGAACCATCTAAGGTAATTTTATCTCCTTCAGTAAAAATCTTCTTACCAATAATCATTTCCTTCCGTTTCTCATTTACCACTACTCCATTAGCCCCTGAAACACAGGGCTTTCCTAATCCCCTGGCTACAACCGCCGCATGCGAAGTCATCCCTCCACAAGTGGTTAAAATTCCCGAAGAAACATTCATTCCACTAACATCTTCAGGAGAAGTTTCCTGTCTTACTAAAATAACTTTTTTCCCCTGATCTACCCATTTTTCAGCAGTTTCTGAATCAAATACAATCTGACCAACTCCTGCTCCAGGAGAAGCCGGAAGCCCGCTGGCTAAAACGGCTAAATCTTGATCTGGTGCGATTTGAGGATGCAACAACTGATCCAAACCCTGTGGCTCAATACGAAGCAACGCCTCTTTCTGATTAATAAGTCCTTCTTCAACAAGGTCTACGGCAATTCGTAAACTTGCTGGAGCCGACCTTTTACCACTCCGTGTCTGTAATAAGTACAACTTTTCATTCTCAATGGTAAATTCTATATCCTGCATATCTCTAAAATGAGATTCTAATTGCTGACAAACAGTAGAAAGCTGCTCATAAACTTTTGGCAACTTATTCTGCAGGAGAGCAATTGGCTCTGGAGTTCGAATTCCAGCAACAACATCTTCCCCCTGAGCATTGAGTAAAAACTCTCCAAAGAATATTTTCTCCCCAGTACTCGGATCTCGAGTAAAACAAACTCCAGTCCCAGAAGTTACTCCCATATTACCAAACACCATAGACTGTATATTTACTGCTGTGCCCATTCCTTCCTCAATATTATAGATCTTTCGATAGCTAATGGCCCGAGGGTTTAACCAAGAATTAAAAACGGCTTTAACCGCTAATTCTAGCTGCAACATAGGCTCTTCAGGAAAAACACCTTCTCTATGAGCCTCAACTAACTGTTTAAACTGTTGAACAATAACCTGCCAATCAAAAGCTTTCATATCGATATCCTGATCAATTCCTTTTTTATTTTTATATTCAGATAAAATAGCTTCAAAATGACGATGCTCCATTCCTAGTACAACATTTGAGAACATCTGAATAAAGCGTCTATAAGAATCATAAGCAAAAGTCTCATTCTGAGTTTTTTCAGCCAAGACTTTTACCGTCGTATCATTAAGTCCTAAGTTTAAAATTGTATCCATCATCCCTGGCATAGACACAGGCGCTCCAGATCGAACTGAAACCAACAACGGATTCTCGCCTCCAAATTGTTTACCAGAGACTTCCTCCAAGATTTTTACCTCCGCTAACACCTGCTCCCATAATCCACCAGGAAAATGACATTCATTCTGTAAATATGAGTTACAGGCTTGAGTCGTAATCGTAAAACCATGAGGAACTGGAATTCCCAATCGAACCATCTCAGAAAGATTGGCCCCTTTCCCTCCAAGTAATTTTTTTTGCGAAGCAGCCCCCTCATCAAAAGAGTATACATATTTGTTTATTTCCATGTTTTAATTCTGGAAAAAACACAAACAAAATCAAGAAAGTTTTACAAAAAAGTAAAATATTTTAAGAGTTCACCTTTTTAAAACTTCACCAGCGTTGCATCCCAAATCAAACTGTGAACAAATGAAGTTTCTTTTTTTTGCTTTTGATACTCCATCCCCCCAAAAACATAGGTCTTCATAAAATCATACTTAGCTTTCAGCGCTGGAGACTCTTCAGCAATAGTTCTAAACTTCTCTCCATGCAAACGATAAAAAACATAACTTTCTGCAAAATCTTCAAAACAGTTCGTCATAGCATATCCAGAAATAAAGTCTGATCGTTTCATTGCATCTTTTCTCTCAGAAGCACTATTCCAGGAAATTGAATAAAACTTCAAACTTACATCATCAGAGTATACTGGCGTTTTTCCATCCCAAAAGGCTGTTGTACGTCCACTATTTCCATTCATCTTACCGAGATCTACCACATGCCCTAATTCATGAATAAAAACAGATTGCAACTCTTGCTCATCCCCAACAGAAGCCGTATGAATAATAATTTTTTTGGAATTAGCCAGGCCTCGAGACTCATGTTTTTGATTTCGAATTTCTAGAGACTTTAAAGCTTGAGTATGCGATCTTGGCAACTTCAGAATAGAAGAACGCAACCCCTTCTTTATAGACTCTAACTCCAATTTATCTCCAGAAGTTTCATAATTTTTTGCCGAAAAATGCCCCTTCCATGGAATAACTACTCGAGAAGAACCTTCAGACTTAACCGATCGCTCCATAACAACTGCATTTCTAGAAATACTACCAGTAGCATGGAAGGCATTAACTTCTACACCACTAAATGAAACGGCTGCAAACAGAGACAAAGACAAACTCAACATTAGGTCTAAATATTAGTTCCTGAATATTTTTGTTTGTTTTTGATTTCTTAACTTATTTTTTAAATAAAAATAAAAATATGTCAAGTTTTAACAAATAATAAAAAAGCGCCCTCTATAGGCGCTTATAAATATTATTTCAAGCTCTTAATTACTCTGACTTCTCTGCAGAAACTTCAATCACCTTGCCTCCAGCTTTTTCGATCGCTTCTTTTGCTGTGCGAGAACAAGTAACACCATCTACTTCAACTTTTGTTTTAATTTCTCCTGAGGCAAGAATTTTTACTTTCTTATTTGCACGAGTAACCAGGCCTGCTTCAACTAAAGTAGCAAGATTTACTTTATCACCATCTTTAAACACGGCATCAATTTGAGCAACGTCTACTACCTGGGTTTCAACTCTATTTGGATTATTAAATCCTCTTCGCTTAGGCATTCTTTGGATCAAAGAAGTTTGTCCCCCTTCAAATCCAAGTCGAACTCCTCCTCCTGCTCGAGAATTTTGTCCTTTACATCCACGACCTCCGTAAGTACCGTTCCCAGTCGCGTTTCCTTGACCACGTCGTTTTCGAGTCGCTTTTTTAACTTTCGGAGCCAATTGATTTAGTTTCATAAGATAAATTATTTATCAGATTTCTTCGTTGTTTTTTTCGCTGGAGCTTTTTTAGGTTTTTCTTCAGCTTTTACTTCTTCTTTAGCATCTTCTTCAGCTGCTTTAGGTTTATGTGGTGCCCGATTTTGCAATTCTTTAAGTGCCGCTACTGTTGTGTAAGCAACATTTAGATTATTTCGAGAACCATGAATCTTAGAAAGAACATTTTTAATCCCTGCAAGCTCAAGTACCTTACGAGCCGCCCCACCAGCAATAACCCCTTTACCTTCTGGTGCTGGTAGAAGTGTTACTTTAGTAGCTTTGAATTTTTTTGTTACTGCATGAGGAATAGTATCTTCAAATACTGGAACCGTCACAAGGTTAGCTTTAGCTTTAGCAATAGCTTTCTGAACTCCAACCATTACTTCAGCTGATTTACCCGTCCCAAAACCAACGCGTCCTTTTTGATCCCCAATAACTACAGATACTCGGAATCTAAGCTGTCGTCCTCCTTTTGTTACTCGAGTTACCCGATCAATCTGGATAATTGATTCTTCGAACTCTTTTGGTTGACGTTCACCTCGATCTCGTCGTCCTCGACCTCCACGACCTCGTCGATTTCGATCGTTAGAACGTTCCTGAGTTTTCTCATTTTTTGCTTCAGGTGTAGCAGTATTTTGAGTTTCCTCAGTAGCTTCTGTGTTGGTAGTAGTTGTTTCGTCTGTCATCAATGTGATAAGTAAGTGTTAACTTTAGAATTTAAGTCCTGCTTCTCGAGCAGCATCAGCTAGAGCTTTGATTCGTCCATGGTATAGATATCCATTTCGATCAAAAGTAATTTCTGTAATTTTATTTTTCTTGGCTAATTCAGCGATTTTCACACCAACTTCCTTAGCGCCTTCAATTCCACTCTTCCCTTTTAAGCTAGAAGCCCCACATATAACTTTACCAGTTGCATCATCCATAACCTGAGCGTAGATAGCTTTTAGAGATCGGTAGACAACTAAACGAGGCTTCTCACTCAATCGTGCTTTCGCATGAGTTCGTCTTGCTCGGTTTAGTCTTCGTTGCTGTTTAGCTTGTCCTTTCATAATAAAATTAAGAATTTAATTATTTAGCTGCTGATTTACCAGCTTTAAGTTGTACATGTTCATCAGAGTATCGAATACCTTTCCCTTTATAAGGTTCTGGTTTTCTTAGTTTTCGAATATTAGCCGCCGTTTGACCGACTAATTGTTTATTTGGTCCACTTAGGGTGAATGTATTTTGATCTTTCTCATCAAATTTAACATCGACTCCCTCTGGCAGTGGAAAAGTAATGGAATGAGAATATCCAAGATTAAATTCAAGAGCCGTGCCTTTTTGAGCTACTCTGTATCCAACCCCTTTAATCACTAATGTTTTAGAAAATCCTTCTTTTACTCCTACTACTAGATTCTCAAACAAACTTCTGTATAGACCATGTCGAGATCGAGCAGGCTTAGTATCATCTAGTCGTTCAACGATAATCTGATTATCTTCCACCTTCACCGTAACGTATTCCGGCTCAAAAGACTGACTTAGCTCTCCTTTTGGTCCTTTTACTGTTACCGTATTATTAGCAACAGTAACTTCTACACCTTCAGGAATCGTAACCGGTTGTTTTCCAATTCGTGACATAATAATTTTAACTAATTTCACAAAGCACTTCTCCCCCTACTTTAAGGGCTCGAGCTTCATAACCTGTAATAACTCCTTTTGAAGTAGAAACCACAGCAATCCCCAGACCATTTAGAACTTTTCTAATTTGATCATGACCAAGGTAGATTCTTTGACCTGGCTTAGAAACACGCTTAAGTGTTAGAGACTTTCCAGGCAATCCAAGCACTAGGTTTTTGTGTGATGTTTTTCCTTCAACCGCTTGAACATCAATTGAGTCAAGAAATTTATTTTTCATCATCACTTTTGCAATTTCCTCTTTGATTTTAGAGTAAGGAATTACAACAGTACTTTGATTCGCCATTTGAGCGTTTCGAATTCGAGTCAAGAAATCTGCAATTGGATCTACCATTTTTAGAACTTAAGAGTTTTTTAAAGTTAAATATTTTTACCAAGATGATTTTCGCACTCCTGGAATATCACCTTTTTCAGCTAATTCACGGAAAAGACATCGTGAAATACCAAAGTCTCGCATGTAACCACGAGGTCGCCCCGTAACCTTACACCGATTATAGGCTCTAGTTTTATACTTATCCTTTGGTTTTGTTGCGTGCTTTTTTTGATGATAAGTACCATCCTCACGCTTTGCCATAGCTCTCTCGAGCATCCGTTGCTGTTTGATGAAAATTGCTTTTCGTACCATGAGAATTAAGAGTTATTAGTATTAACTTTAACGAAAGGGAACCCCATTTCTTCTAAAAGTCGCTCTGTATATTTTTTATCTTTAGTGTTAGTAACCACTGTCACTTGCACACCGTGAACTTTTCGAGCATCATCCACAGAAATTTCTGGAAATACTGTATGCTCTGTAAAACCAAATGAACAGTTACCATCCTTATCAAAGATGCTCCTTTTCACTCCTCGAAAACCTCGCACTCGCGGGTAAACAATGTTAATTACTTTATCTAAAAAGTAATAAGCATTGTCCCCTCTCAGAGTTGCAACCAGCCCAACAGGCATTCCTTCTCGAAGCTTGAAATTAGAAACAGATAATCTTGCTTTTCTAACCACTGGCTTTTGCCCAGTAATAGCAGTCATAGCTTCCTCGACATGACTATAATCTTTCGTTCCCAATCGTTGAAGATAAGACCCCATACCAATATTAACTACCACCTTCTCAATCTTAGGCACTTGCATAACATTGGTCATTCCAAACTCCTTTTGAAGCTTTGGAGCAATTTCTTTCTGATATTGTTCGTACAGTTGAGAATTCATAATTAAGCTTTAATAGTTTTCGTTTTAGAATCTTCTTTAGCTTCAACAGCCTTAGCCGCTGGAGCTTGTCCTTTGTGTTCTAGTAAAACCGTTCCTGAGGCTTTCGCAATTCGAACTTTTTTACCTTTTTCCTCCTTGAAACCAATTCGCGTAGGCTTACTGGTTTTTGGATCAACAATCGCTACATTTGAAGCATCGATTGGAGCGAAGAACTCAACCTTTTCACCAGGCTGACCTTGCTGACCTTTTACATGTCGAGTTTTTTGGTTTACACCATCAACCCAAACTTGTGACTTAGAATGAAAGATTCGACCGACAAAACCTGTCTTTCCTTTATCTTTCCCAGCCAACACCATAACGTTATCACCGACTCGTAATTTCATGACTATAAAACTTCAGGAGCTAGAGAAATAATTTTTTGAAAACCTTTTCTTCTCAGTTCTCGTGCAATAGGACCGAAGACTCGAGTCCCTTTTGGCTGACCTTCCTGATTAACGATCACCACAGCATTTTCATCAAAACGAATATAACTTCCGTCTTGCCGCCGAACCGGAGATGACTGACGAACAATCACCGCTCGCTCAACAGACTTCTTTTTTACCACCCCCTTTGGAGCAGCGGTCTTAACAGCTACAACAATAACATCTCCTACTTGAGCATATCGTCGCTTAGATCCTCCTAGAACCTTAATACACTGAACTGTTTTTGCTCCAGTGTTATCTGCTACTCGTAACCGGGTCATATGTTGAATCATTGTTTTTAACTTTGCACTAGTGTCCAAGATTTTCTTTTTGAAACCGGCCGTGATTGCTGAATCAAAACCTGATCACCAACCTGAGCCTTTCCTTCTTCATCATGTACCAAGAAATTTTTAGTAATTCGGTACTGTTTTTTATATTTTGGATGCGGACGATAATCCGCCACTTCAACTTTGATAGTTTTTTCACCCGAGATTTTGACAACCGTTCCTTGCTTAGTAATCATTATTATTTCCCGTTATTAAGAAGTGTTAAAATTTGAGCAACAGTCTTTCGCAGCTTGGCGATTTTTGCCGTATCCTGACTTTGTCCAGTCCTAACATGAAAACGCGTCACAGCTAGTTCTCGCCGAGTCTTTTTCAACTGTTCCCACAGTTTTTTAGAAGTTAGTTGCCGAATTTCTTGAATCTTCATCGTTTACTTAGATTTCGTTAGTTACAACTTTAGACTTCACGCAAAGCTTATAAGAAGCAAGCTTTAAAGCCTCTTTCATCAACTCTGGATCAGCTCCAGACATTTCAAAGAGAACTTTCCCAGGCTTAACCTGAGCCACCCACTTATCTGGCGCCCCTTTCCCTGATCCCATTGGAACCTCACCAGACTTAGCCGTTAAAACCTTATCAGGAAAAACTCGAATCCAAATCTTTCCCCCTCGCTTAACCGCACGAGCAATCGCTCGACGAGCAGCCTCAATTTGACGCGCATTAATCTCCCCTGCAGTAGTGGCCTTAAGACCAACCTCTCCAAAAGAAATCTTATTTCCTCTCGTAGCCACCCCTTTATCTTGGGATCGCATACGATGCAATCGTCGAAATTTAGTTTTTTTAGGCTGAAGCATTGCTAAATAAAAGCAGTAAATGAATTTGCTTTAATATCGAGAAGTAATCACCCCCCGAATTCAGTAGCTAAAACGTGTAATGTCCTTGCAAAACCGTATTAAAGCCGGGCGATTCTATGAATTAGTTAAAGGCTGTCAAGAGAGAATACCTCTTTTTTCCTTAGCGACGATTAATCCCTTCTCTATAAGGTGTTACCCGCCTTTGATAATACGAACTTTTTAACTGATTATTTGAAGATTTTGAAGCACTTGTAAAACGGGCAACACCAGTATTATTAGAGTAACGACGAGAAGTTAAACGAGAACTATTAGCCGAGGCTGCACGAGACTTAGAACTCGCCAATCTGCTACGCGTATAAGAAGACAGACGACTTGACCATCTCGATGTTTTTTTGACCTTTTGTTGATTTTCACTCTGAACAAAAAAGGCCTGCCCCCCTGAGGCATAAACAGGTTTTCCTGTAGAGTTTTCCTGCACCCATGAATGAAGTTGCTTATATTCAAGGATAAAAGCATTTCCGTCACTATCCATAAAAGTCGGGATTCCAATATAACGACCAAACTGATCAAAAGCGGCTCCCCCAGAATTACCAAAATTTACTCGAGCATTTGTGTATAATAGATCTTCACCTGTTTCTTTAACTCTTGCCCGTGTCATAACCGTTCCTCGAGTGGTTGTCGGCGCATCTCCCTTGATAGAAAGACCTTCTTCTGGAGACTTTAACCAGGTTTCTACTGCTAAAGAGGCTGTTTGTCCTCCAAAATTTTGCACTCCTTCCACTGGAGCCGGGAAGCCAACAATCCTTACATTTTGCCCTTTATATCCCAAAGCATTGGAAACTTTTACTTTCGGCAAAAACACACTCGAAGAAATAGAACGCACCAACGCCACATCAAACTCTGGATGCACCGCCACGACTCCCGCTGAAATACGACAATCAGCATTGCTCGTTTGCCGCTCTTGTGCCTGACACAAAATCAAAAAATCTCCCTGCACTCCTTCCTCGTATTCAATTACATGCTTATTAGTTAAGACCAAATCGTCATCAATAGCGGTTCCAGACCCTAATGACTTAAGGGTTAAACTTTTACGACTATCATCCCAATCAAAAACCAAAATCTGCATAATCTCCGTTCCCGCCTGAACCTGAAAAGGAAATATCCCCAGAGCCAAAACCAGAAACAAGATTTTTTTCATTTTTTTTGCAATAATAAACAATTCTCCAAAATTAACTAATATTTGGAGACACCGTCGCCATAACCTCAGGACTCAGAGCATCTGTACCACTTAAAGATATTCTCTCTCCCGGAGTCGAAGTTGGATCCTTTGTTGCAAAACTCAATCCATACCCCTGATAGGCCGCCAAGGCAGAGGCTAACCGCATCTCTTCTGGTGTAATGACATGAGAACGTCGAGCGCCACTATGAGGATCTATCATTGTGTGCTGATATCCTCCTTCTTGAGCACTTATAGAAATTCGAGTTCTATGTCCTTCTGGATAAACATAAGCTGGAATAGGTTCTCCTGCTCCAGGCATTTTCATTGCCAGCATCGAAACCGCTGTATCCAGCGCCCCAGCCTCATCCAACACATACTTATCTAGAAGAATCCGTAAACGAAAGGTCTCTCTTCCAACCATATCCCACCGAGAATCATTTTCCATTTCTGGAAAATCCTTATCAGGATTATTTTCCATAAACTCGTGAAACTGCTCCATAATCTTCTCTGGATCAGCTCCAGCAGGAACTGATTGTCCATTTCCAGACAAAAATACTGCAGCTGCATTAGATGGACGAATCTGCATTGGTCCCAGGGAATAATCTCCCCCAAGCCCACTATATATCTGTGCCAACTGAAGTTGCTCAGAAACTCTTTCAGAAATATTCCCAACGGTAGACCGAACCCCTCTCTCAACACCCTCTGGATAATTTGAATAAGACAATTCACGACGAATAAAATTTTCTAAAAACGCTCGAGGGTTTACTTTTAAGTTATCAGGATTGACCCCTAACCGCTGCCACAACCCTTCTGACTGATTATTAATTTGATCCTCAAAAGGAGCAAAAAGTTTGTCAACCTGAGGAGAATAGTAATCTGGAAATGAAGCTCTATATTGTGCCGTAGTCACCAAATAACTCCGTTCCTCCTTAATTTCACACTGCAAGCTCCCCAAAGCTTCTGCCGTATATCTACAAGCTTGTTCTTTCTCTTCAGCTGCTGGATCTCGATTCAAATGATCAATACTCATTCAGAGCATTTTATCACAAAAAAATATTAATTTCAAATTAAGTCAACTCCCAGCTTTCAGCGATTTTTTCCCAAGCAGGAATTAGGATCAGCAAAAGCTCAGAAACACTGATATCAAAATAAGATTCACAAAATTTCATATGCTCTCGATCAACCGCTTCTGCAAATTTTTTGTCCTTCATCTTTTTGGTAATTGATTTTGGTGAAATGCCCATCATTTTTGTTGGTCTCATTAGAGACACAGCTACCGCAAAGCCAGAAATTTCATCAACCGCTAATAAAGCTTTTTTCAAATCGCTATCAACCGGAATTCCAAAAATAGGATGATGCGCCTGAATCGCCTCACAAACCTCACCACTGACACCATTATCTTTTAGATACTGCATTGTCGGCTCAGCACAATGCAATTCCATATTCTCAATCGTCTCGTTCCAATCAATATCGTGTAATAAGCCCGTAATATACCAAACATCTTTTTGGTCCTCATGCCCGAGGTGAAACGCCAAAGCTTCCATACTCGCCGCCACATGAGCCAGATGTCTCTGCAAAGCCCAATCACAACGATCTCTAACTAAATCCCAGGCATCATTTCGAGTAATCATAGTAATAAATTATTATCAAATAACCCCATTCCCCAAATTATTAGGGTCGGTAACGTTTATATAAGGAAATTTTGCCTTTGCTTTTGCACAAAGCTTTACCCCCGCCAGAGTTGTCGCATCGACATAAACGGCTCCATGATCAATCTGCATTTTTGGAACGACTCTTCCCAAAAGCTTCATGGCTAACCCTCTCGTTTGATGATCTGGACGAGTAAGACACCAACAAATTTGTCGATCTATATGAGTTACCGCAGACAAAACTTGTCCTTCTCCATCAAAAACATAGTCAATCGACAAAGGACATAAATTATCCAAACGACAATTCCCCTGTAAATGAATAATTTCAGGATCTTGAAAAAAGGCTTTCAATTCTTCTCCGCCTTCTTCTCCTAAACGTTTTAAGCCAAAGTTCATAATTTATTCTGGTTTCATAGTTGGGAAAAGGACCACATCACGAAGGTTGTCTTGCCCCGTCAGCAGAGTCACAATTCGATCAATCCCCATCCCCTGACCAGCCATTGGTGGAAAACCATGTTCCATGGCCTTCAAGAAAACCTCATCAACCTCCATCGCCTCCTCATCTCCTCCCGCTTTAAAGTCCGCTTGTTTTTCAAGAAGTGCTCGCTGAACTTGTGGATCAATAAGCTCTCCATAAGCATTAATCACCTCCCATCCCGCAATCAAAACCTGAAAACAACTCGCCGTACCATCTCCATTTGGAGCGGCCAAAGGCTTTAAATCTTCTGGATAATCTAGTACAAAACAAGGCTGAATTAAATTCGGCCGTGCGGTTTTTTTATAAATATCATCAAGTAAATTAGCTCTTCCAACTCCTTCGATTTTTTCAACCCCAACTTCTTTTGCTTTTGCTCGAACTTCATCATCTGTCGCTGAAAACATATCAAAATTAGCGTAGTCTTTAAGTAGGTCTGAAAATTTCAAACGTGGAAATGGTTTTGCAAAATCAATCTCATGCTCTACTTCATTTTTATCTTTGACCGTAAAGGTGGTTTTTCCAAAAACCTTTTCGGCAATCTCACGAAGCATAGTTTCATTCCAGTCCATATTTTGCTCAAAACTCACATACGCTGCATACCATTCAAGCATAGTAAATTCTTGTAGATGTGAAGGATCAGTCCCTTCGTTTCGGAAACATTTCCCAATTTCAAATACGCGTTCAAAACCTCCTGAACACACAATTTTTAGAGGCAACTCCAGTGCAATCCTTAGATGAAAATCATGGTCTAGAGCGTTATGATGAGTTTGAAAAGTCTTTGCCATAGCTCCTCCAGCCTGAGGAGTAAGTACTGAGGTTTCTACTTCCATAAAATCTCTTTCTTCATAAAAATCTCGAACAGCTTTGATAACCTGTGAACGAATCTTAAAACGCTCAAATGAATCCTGATTAGAGATTAAATCTAGATTTCTTTCTCGATAACAGGACTCGACATTTGTAAGTCCATGCCATTTTTCTGGAAGAGGTCTAAGAGACTTTGACAATGGCGTTACTTTTGCCGCCATAAGACTCGGCTCTCCATGCTTAGTAACAAAAAACTCTCCACTAAAACCACAGTAATCTCCCATATCGAGAGCCTTCAATAAAGCCTTAAAATCATCACCCAAAATATTCTGAGCCAAAGCCACCTGAAAATCACCTGAAACATCTAGAATTCTCAAAAAGGCAAGCTTCCCCATCTCTCGCATCGCGATAATTCGCCCACAAACACTCTGATCTGAATGCGGCTGAACCATGATCTCCTTCGGATCTCTCAGTGCACTTTCATTATTTTCGATTTCCTCAATAGCTTGCACCGCCGTATGAGTCCGATCAAAGTTCTTCGCATAAGGATCAAATCCCAAAGCACGCCAATCTTCAATCTTCGCTTTTCTTTCCGTAATCAAATGGTTTTCTTCAGACATAAAAATTCCGATAAATCCCTGACATTATTAATAAAATCACATTTTTCTCAACTCAATAGTTTTCTTTATGAAAAACCAATTCATGATAATTGACTTTTTATATAAAACATTTTATAATGAGGTTATCAAAAAATACACTTGCTAAAGTTGTTTTTGTGGGTGGAGACTCAGCTTTGCTGATGTTATTGTTCCGAAGACAGCTCCTCCTAGTGAAACCGTTCTTTCAAAAACATTCTGCATCTCTTTGTTGGGAGTCATGAGCCTTTTATGCTTTTAGAAAGTTCAAACTCCCAACAAGGTGAAGAAGTAAGAAAACTTGAGCAGGAGGAAAAATCGGGCGGTCACAAAACCGCCCTTTTCCTAAAAAATAAAATTTGACTTTATCAAAAAAAAGGTTTATTAGCTATAAGCTTTCAGTAGAAAAAGCCATCTAATTTTTAGAGAGGCTTCACTCAAAAGCCAATCGCAAAGAGGGAATTGAAAAAGTGAAAAATTTTCTAAGCCTATCCAACATTGCAGTAATATTAATAATTTGCTGCGTAGCTTTCATGGTTTTAACCTTCTAACTAAGCGGAAAACGAGCGTGACGAACCTTTCGCCACGCTCATTTATCATAAATTATTGAGGATTTCATCAAAAATTCGCTCCATTTCATCGAGTGACTCCAGGCGAATCAAACGTTCTCGAAATTGAGCCGCCCCGCGAAAACCACGACAAAAATGAGCAAAGTGTTTTCGAAGCTCTATCATCGCCCATTTTTCATCCTTAAATTCAATCGCTAAACGAGCGTGTTTTCTAAAAAAATCCAACTGTTCTGATAGTGGTGGTTTTGAAGAAACCTCTTTGCCTTCAAAAGCCTCTCGACACTGAGCAAATATCCAAGGATTACGCCAAGTCGCTCTCCCGATCATAATACCATCTAAATTCTTTAATCGATCTTTTGCAATAGCCGCAGAAGTAACATCTCCATTACCAATAACGGGGATGTTCAAATGTTCTTTTACTTCATAAATCTTTGTCCAATCAGCCTGTCCTGTAAATTTTTGCTTTGTCGTTCGTCCATGTATGGCTAAAGCTTGGATGCCTGCTGCTTCGAAACTCTTGGCCGTTTCAATAAGATTAGAATCATCATAAAACCCTAAACGCATCTTTACCGTTACTGGTAACGAAGTTGATTTTACTAAAGCCGCAATCATTTCAGCCGTAGCACAAGGATTTTGCAAAAGTGCTGACCCATGTCCGGAACCAATAACTTTTGGGGAAGGGCAACCAAGATTAAGATCAATAAAATCAGCTCCAAGATCTTCTACAATTTTTGCCGCTTCAATAAAAGCGCCTACTTCGCTTCCAAAAAGCTGAACTCCGTAGTAATGCTTCTCTTCTGGAAGAAACTCAATCATTCGAAAAGTCTTTTCATTACGACGACGCAACGCTTCTGCCGAAATAAGTTCTGACACCAAAATTGTTGAAGGTTCAATGTCTCGAATAAGTCTCCTAAACGGACTTTCTGTATACCCTGCCATTGGTGCAAGCACCAATAGTGGACGAGGTAAATCGGACCAAATTTGTGACATCCCTAAAAAAGACTATTATAGACTGCGAAAGTTCTATTAAATTTTAAAAAAATGTCCAACGAGATCAACGATACAAATCAAGTAACAAGTGAGGATTCTAAAACCAATAAATTTTCCAAAGTTGGTGAAAATACCTCCTCTCGATTTAAAAAATGGCAACACAATTTTGTTTCACTAAAAATGACTCGGCAAGTTCATTTGTTAGTGTCTCTACTACTTTTTATTGGCCTAATCTTTGGTGGAGCCATTGAAAAAATTGTGATTCTTCTGGTGGCCATCCCCCTAGCAATATCAGGCCTAACGGGAAAACCTTTCTTAGAAAATTTAGCTGCAAAAATGCCATGGAACAAAGCCCACAAAGCAACTCTTGAATTAAAAGAGGAGAATCCTGATCTTAACGTCTAAACATCTAATCGAGCAAAAATCTCTTTTTCAACAAACTTTTTACTTCGTCCGTAGGTCAATCGAGATATCTGTTTAAGCGCTGAAGCCATATCTGAATTTCCTTTGTCAAGATAAGGATTTTGAGGCGTGATAGAAAAAGGTTTAGATGGCTGAGTATCAACCGAAAGTTTCATTACCGCCTTATACTTATCAATATTAATCAAATCTTGGTCAGTAAATGTCGGAGCCATTTCTTTAGCCATTACTTCTGCATCCTGTGCACCAATCTTATAACACATCATTGTCCCCACATTCCCGAGCACCGCATCTTTTAAATTCACCCCTTTCTTTTGTCCAGAAGTATCAATTTGAGACATATACTGATGAGCAATATTCAATCCCAAACGATATTTACGAGCCTCTGAAAGAATCGACTCAATAGAGTCAGTTACATAATTCTGAAATTCATCGATATAAAGAAAGAAGTCACTTCGCGCCCCTTTGGCCTGTTTTTGTCTTCGGAGTGCTGCCGTTTGAATTTTAGAAACGATGATCAACCCCAATAATTTCGAATTAAAGTCTCCCGTCATTCCCTTAGAAAGATTCATAAAGAGAATCTTTTTGTTATCCATAACATCAGTAAAATCAAAAGAAGACTGTGTCTGTCCAATGATATTACGAATCATTCCATTCGTATAAAACTGCCCAAACTTAGCCGCAAAGTACGGAATAATTTCTTGTTTCTCTCTCGCTCCAGTTTTGGCCATTTGATTCGTCCAGAAACTTTTCACTACAGGATTTTTAAGGTGTTTTACTTTTGATCGCTGAAAGGCATCATCGGTAAATAATCTCATAATGTCGGTAATAGCTCCTCCATTTGGATCTGCCATCAAAGTCAAAACTCCATTTCGGAAATAATCCTGAATCCGTGGCCCAAAAGTCTCTTCATCAAAGAGCTTGATCATCATATTCATAGCATCCAAAGCCACCATATCCTGTTCTTCCGGACTATCAGCTTCCAAAAGGTTTAATCCCATTGGTCGCTCAAGATCCGAGGGATCAAAAATAATCACATCATCTACTCGATCTTTCGGAACAAACGGCAACAAATCTTCAACCAAACTCCCATGTGGATCTACTACACAAAAGCCATCTCCATTCATCATATCCTGACGAATCATAGTCTGAAAAATCGAAGATTTCCCCGTACCCGTCTGTCCAATAACATAGAAATGACGAAAACGATCATCTCTCTTCATATAGATCGGAGTCGTTTTCCCTCGATAAGTATTATGTCCTAAAAGCAATCCTTCTTTTGGAATATTATTAGGAGATTGAACCACTTTATAATTCTGCCATTTAACTGAAGGAATATTGTTATATTTTATGTGCGGAAAGTGGTACATCGTTGCCAGTTCTTCAGTCGACAAAACAATCTTGTTTTGAGGATGCCAAGAACGTTTAAAGTTCCTCCATACATAATTTCGTATCAAACTTTTTTTAGAATGATATTTTTTTACTTTAAATCCGTTGGCGTTCGGCGAACCAAACTGTGCAAAGGCGTTTAATACGTTTGCCAAATTCGTATCGGCCAGTCGTTGTTGAGGAGACGAAGTCACACAACGGATGATGGTTTCAAATCCAAACTTTTCAGCCTTTTCTTCCATAGCTTTAGTCAATTCTTGAGACTCATTTTGATCTCCCCCTTCACTATTATCCCCAGAACTATCATCTCCAGCGCCCTTAATGACAATCTGCAAAAGACCACCTAACAATGAAAGCGGGTTCCACCAAGCAATTTTTTTCTTTCCACTGGTTAATTCTTTCGATTTAGATCGTGTTTTTGATTGCCAGTTTGATTTAGCTGGACGAATCATCATCTGAATTCCAGCGGCATTACCCTCTTCATCAGAAGCCTGAGATAGGGCATTTAAGATATTGTTAATTGGATCAGTAGATTCAAACCGAACGTAAGTCTTGAAAGGATATTCAAATGATTTATCTGCTACCAAATACCCTGTAGACTGATAGGCTTTTTCTGAAAATAATCGAGGCGCGGGAACTTCTTCAACAATAGCCTCTGGATAAAAACTGGTAATCTGCTTTTCTACAAGATCTTTGATATCACGAGCACAACCCACATGGAAAAATATTTGTCCGTCTACCGCGGTGTATTCCAAAGAAATAAACTCTTGGCTTTTCCAAAAACGGTCAATATCGGAAGAATAAAGCCCACTTAAAGCCGAAAAAAAGTGTTCTGCCGTTCCAACAACTTTTCTAATTTCTGAAGTCTGATCTCGCTCTCGTTCAAAATCATCTTTTGAATCTTTTTTCGGGATCAAAACATTTAGAAAAACAAAATCAAGACTCCGCTCAACATCTCTCTGCCTTCGTAAATACCAAAAATATCCAAATAAACTGGCGCCAAGAATGCCCAATGTAATCACCAGTTTCGCTATAAAAATCCAATCCATTCGGTCAATTATACCATATTCTGAGCGTATTCTAAAGTATTTTCACCCCCCACAAAAGCCGTTAATCGAGATAACTAGAAAAAACACAAAAAAAATGATAAAATAATACTCGATTAAAAATTAAAATATGCCAGAAGGATATCCTACGGAACTCGAAATCTCACAAGCCTCTAGCGAACTCGCCGCTGTATGGGTTGTAAGAATTTTATCAGCTAATGAGGATGACGATTATACAGAAAAGCTAGAAGAAACCGATCTTTACAACACTCTAGATGACGCCCTAAACGAAGACTCTGAAACTATGCATCATAGCCAGGAAGCGCTAAAACACCTCTGCCATCAATTATCTGAAATCAAAGGAACTCCAGACGAAATAAACGCCTTCAAAAAATTCCTAGAAACACTCTCGACAAACCAAACTCATATTCTTAATAGCTTGTTTGTAACTTTCCCTGAAGTTCCAAATGCCAAGATTTCGCAAGCTATCCGTGAATCAATTATTGCCGATAGCACTGTCGGTCGAGTTAGTGAAGTTGTTGAAGAAGATTAAACCTCTTTAAAGGTACATCTCTCAGTCTTTGTATCATGACCTACTTGATAGGTTTTTTCTTCTTGAATCGTTCCTTCTACCAGTCCCTCTACAAGTGGATTTTCAAGTCGTTCCTGAAGTACTCGTCGAACTTCTCGCGCTCCATATTCTGGTTTATAAGCGGCTTTTGCCAAAGCATTAATTGCTGAACCTCCCATTTTTAGGGTAATATTCTTTTCCTCCAATCGCTCTTGGAATTCTTTAAACTGAAGTTTCACAATTGATTTAATATGATTTCGATTTAGTGGCCTAAACACGACAGTCCCATCAAGCCGATTCAAAAACTCTGGAGTAAATTTCTTTTTAAGCTCCTTTAGAACTTCGCCTTTCACCAAATCAAATTCGTGTTCGTGCTCTGCCAAATCTTTATCACTTTCAGCAAAACCAATACTATTGGCCTCTTTTTGGAACTTCTGAGCCCCAATATTAGAAGTCATAATCAAGATCGTGTTCTTAAAGTTTACCTGACGACCTTTACCATCCGTCAAAATACCTTCATCTAATATCTGAAGAAGCATGTTGTGCACTTCTTTATGAGCTTTTTCAATCTCATCAAAGAGAACAATACTGTACGGACGTTTTCGTACTTTTTCGGTTAATTCTCCCCCTTCTTCGTGCCCAACATATCCAGCCGTAGCTCCAACAAGTCGCGAACTATTATGCCCAGATGAAAACTCTGACATATCAATTTTAATCAGTGCCTTTTCATCATGATAGACTTCATCCGCTAACTGTTTCACTAGCTCTGTTTTTCCAACTCCTGTTGGCCCAAGTAGTAAAAATGCTCCAAGTGGTCGTTTTGGATTACTGAGTCCCACTCGAGAACGTCTAATAGCCTTAGATACTTCTACAATCGCATCATCTTGACCAATAATTTGAGCAGATAAATCTTTCTCAAGACTCTTAAGCGTCTTCCACTCAGCTGTAACAAGCGCCGAAACTGGAATCCCCGTCATTTGGTTAATGACATTTGCAACGGTATCTCGATCAATAGACTTAAGCTTCTTAGGATCAATTTTTTGCTGTTTAAGCTTTAAAATTTGAATCTCTAAAGCTTGTTGTTCTTGATGTAAGTCATTGGCTTTTTGATAATTTTGATTCATTACCGCCGTTTCTTTTTTCTTCTGCACTGACGAAATTTTCTTTCTTAGATCACGAATTTCTTTCCCGTTTTTTCGGTTAGAGAGTGACTTTGAAGCACAGGCTTCGTCTAGAATATCAAAAGCTTTATCTGGTAAAAATCGATCACTGATATATCGGGCTGATAATTTAACGGCCATTTCAACCGCTTCATCAGAAATTTTAACACTGTGGTATTTTTCATAATGAGGTTTCACCCCTTGAAGAATTTCAATCGCTTCATCAACGGTTGGTTCTGGCACTTCTACCCCCTGAAACCGTCTAGATAATGCTGCATCCTTTTCAATGTATTTCTGGTACTCATCATGAGTGGTGGCTCCTACAACTTGAATAGCCCCTCTTGATAGAGCTGGTTTCAAAATATTAGCCGCATCAAGTGTCCCTTCAGCACTCCCCGCTCCGATAATCGTATGAAGCTCATCAATAAAAAGGACTACTTCATTTTCAGCATCTTGAGCTTCTTCAATAATTCGTTTAATACGTTCTTCAAATTCTCCTCGATACTTTGTCCCAGCAACGAGGTTTGCCATCGACAAAGAAAGAATTCTCTTATCAAGCAGACTATCAGGAACTTTTCCTTCCGCAATCCGTTGAGCGAGTCCCTCAACAATAGCCGTTTTTCCAACTCCAGGATCTCCAAGAAGAACTGGATTATTTTTAGTCTTTCGACAGAGAATCTGAACCATTCGTTCAATCTCTTTCGAACGTCCAACAATTTTTTCTAACTTTCCATCAAAGGCCATTTGAGTGAAGTCTGTACAGAAATAGTCCAAAGCTAATTTCTTTTTTCTGCCACCTTCACCACCACCTTGTTCTGGCGGCATGCCTCCTCCCATAATATCTTCATCCGTTGGTATTTCTGGAGACATCTGCCCCCCAGCTCCATTTCTTTCGATAAATAGTCCTGCTAAAACCCCTTGTAGACCATTCAAAAAATTATCAATCTGCATTGGAGTCGGCGCTTCTACATCTTGCCCCTTATCTTCATCACTTTTCTGACTTGATTGCTTGAAAAGATTTTCAAGATACTCAATCAATTGAGGAGGTCTCACCATAAGGGCTTCCAAAATATGATTTGCCCCTGAATTACTTTGTTTCAACAATGCATAGAGTAAATGTTCAGAATCAACCATGGAATGACCAAAATCTAAAGCCGATTGAGCGGCCATTTCAATGGCTCGTTGTCCAAAAGTAGAAAGTATATTATCAACCTCTTTCTCTTCTGCCTCATCAGTCACTGGATTCTTTAGTTCTTCAGCTAGACGATAAGCGTTTTCATAGTTTACTCCAAAGTTACGAAGAATAGAGCCGCCTAAAGATTTAGGCTGACGCAAAATTCCAAGTAACAAATGCTGTGTTTGAATCTGCTGTTCATCCAGCTTTTTCATTTCTTCCTGCGCGAGAATTATCGCGTTTTTAGCAAAATGTGTAAATGAGTCAAAATGGGATGATGACATATAATATTTCTTTAATTTAAAACTTTTCTTTTTCCAGAGTATTTAACAAAAATACTTCGTGCAATTATACTCAATTAAGCCTCTTTTGAAAAGCATTCGAACTTGATCATATAAAAAAACAAAGTTTTGTCATAAAAATATATTTTTTTATAATTTAATTAATGAAAATATTCAAAAAGAAGCCCATTTTACTTGCTTGTATTTTTCTTTGTGTTTTATCTGTAATTTGGTTAGGAAATTTTGTTACTAATAAAACTTTCCAAGGCAAGGATTTAATTCGTATTGAAGCAATTAGTAAAAAATTAAATAACTTAGATTCGAAAGAAGCAGTAGAGAAAGGAACTGTTTCAATTTGTAGAGATTCCATTATTTCTCGCACTCCTTGCGCTCAAACAAAAGAACTCATAACAGATCAAAACAATTCTTATCGTTTGGTGGAAATTGACGGGCAATGTTGGTTTTTAGATAATATGAAAGACATTCCTAGTATTGGGTGGAGTGGTTTTTATGAGGGAAGAGAAAGTGATGGCCGTTTGTACACTTGGGATGCTGCTATGAATGGAAAAAAACAAGAGAGATCTCAGGGGATATGTCCTGAGGGATGGCATATTCCAAGTTATTGTGAGTCTTTACTCAAAGAAAATAAAATTTTTCCCTTGAAGCAAAGTGGTATTTACAATGCTTCATTTGATACTTTTGATTTTATTGGTGATACCAGTATTTACTGGACTTCTAGTGTTGAAACTTATGACAATACTGAAATGATTAATAGCGTCTCTATTGATAGCTCTGGTAAAGTTGAAATTTCTTCTAACCCTTACATCAATACAAAATCTCTAAACAATGGGTTTCATGTTAAGTGTATTAGAGACTAGTTATCTTATATTTTATAAAAAACCCAAGTAAACTTGGAATTTTTCTTGTTCATTCCTTCACATTTGCAAGGACAAATAAGCAGGACATATTCTCAAAAAAAGCCTTATGCAAGCATAGGCTTTTCTTGAGAATATTCTCTTTCATTTCGAACGCATATCCCTCAGTCTTTCCCACAGCTTAATTCAGTGACTTAGAAAAGTTTAAATAGATTTGTGAGAAAAACAGAGGGACGACCTTCAGGGAATTTACACACTTAAGAAAATTCAACCAAAATTTAAGTGCTTTTTGCTCTGCCGCTTTCGCGGGTTAATAAAAAAGTGAGCATACCCTTGAAGCCTCTGGACGAGGCGGGATTCCATCCGCACATTCCCGTACGGATACCTTGTTACGACTTAAGCCCAGTCATTGGTTTCACCTTAGGCCACGATTGTTTCGCAGATTTCGGGTGCCCCCAACTCCCATGCCTTGACGGGCGGTGAGTACAAGACCCAGGAACATATTCACCGTGCCATGACTGATACACGGTTACTAGCGATTCCAACTTCATGTGGTCGAGTTGCAGACCACAATCCGAACTGAGAGACGTTTTGTCCGATTGGCTCCACATTACTGTATTGCTTCGGTTTGTACGCCCCATTGTAACACGGGTGTAGCCCCAGACATAAGGGTCATGCTGATTTGACGTCATCCTCACCTTCCTCCCGGTTATACCGGGCAGTCTCGCATGAAAATACAACATACGACGAGGGTTGCGCTCGTTAACGGACTTAACCGAACACCTCAAGGCACGAGCTGACGGCAACCATGCAACGCCTGTCACTAATCCAGCCGAACTGACGAAATTATTTCTAAAATCTATGATTAGGATGTCAAGTCTGGGTAAGGTTACTCGCTTATTGACGAATTAAACCCCATGTTCCACCGCTTGTGTGGGTCCCCGTCTATTCCTTTGTGTTTTAATCTTGCGATCGTACTACACAGGCGGCGTGCTTAACGAGTTATCTTAGGCACAGATTCCAGGTCGAGGGAACCTACACCGAGCACGCATCGTTTACGGCGTGGACTACACGGGTATCTAATCCGTTTTGCTACCCACGCTTTCGTCCCTGAGCGTCAGGAATGGTCCAGAGTGCTGCCTTCGCTTTTGGTATTCCTCTACATATCTACGGATTTTACCCCTACTTGTAGAATTCTACACTCCTCTCCCATCCTCTAGAATAACAGTTTAGATTACAGCACCGATGTTGAGCACCGGTATTTAATAACCTACTTATTACTCCGCCTGCGGACGCTTTACGCCCAATAATTCCGGGTAACGCTTGCCCCTTACGTATTACCGCGGCTGCTGGCACGTAATTAGCCGGGGCTTATTCCTAAGGTACCGTCAGATCTTCTTCCCTTAGAAAAGGTGTTTACAACCCATGGGCCGTCATCCACCACGCGGTGTCGCTCCGTCAGGCTTTCGCCCATTGCGGAAGATTCCTTACTGCTGCCTCCCGTAGGAGTATGGACCGTGTCTCAGTTCCATCGCGGCTGGTCATGCTCTCACACCAGCTACTCGTCATAGTCTTGGTAGGCCTTTACCCCACCAACAAACTGATAAGCCGCAAGCTCCTCCCGTACCGAAAAATCTTTACCCTTGCGGGACCATCCGGTATTAGCTGACCTTTCGGCCAGTTATCCCCGAGTACGGGGCAGATGCTTACGTGTTACTCGCTCGTCCGCCACTTTCAGATTAAAAAGTAAACTTCTCAATCGTCTCGTTCGACTTGCATGTATTAGGCGCACCGCCAGCGTTCACCCTGAGCCAGGATCAAACTCTTCGTAAAGAAGATGTCTGCTGTACTAATAACAGACTTAATTGATATTGGCATCAGATAGAACGTAGCTAAATTGTTACGTTTGTTACCTGAAATGTAAGTTTTAAGTTCTTACAAACTATAAATTCAAATGAATAAACGTTGATTTTTTGTTGCGTATGAATCTCCGGCTAAGGGATTCATACAGTTGCGTTCGAAATGAAAAAGAACATTTTGAGACTAACACCAAGAAAATATTTCCGATGTTTTTTTGATATCTCAAGCGAGGAATTTTCCTCATCACTCTTTGTTCCACCTTTGGGAACCAGTTAGTGAACTCAGTGTTCGAATAATGATTTTTGTGAATCGTTATTTTCTGCAAGAGCCGGCGGAATATATAAATTAATTCAGGAGGTGTCAAAGTTTTTTTTGGGTTTTTTTGTATTTGCTTTTTACTTGCCACATTAAAACCATTCTCTATTAATACTTCTCGAAAATTCTTGTGTGTATTTTTTATTCATCTAAAATTACAACGATATGAGAACGGATCTCAACATTCATCGTCGCCCACACCTACGAAGCATTGCTTTTCAAGCTCAGCAAATGCTTTTTGGACTGTTGATCGCGTTCTCTCTGGGGCTATTTTTAACACAACTCTTTCTCATGAACAGACTTTCTATGGAAGGATATGTTATGACTCGAGCCCTCGAAGACAAAAAAGATTTGGTCGCAGAAAACGAGGTTGTTGAAGCTGAAATTGCTCGATTACAAACTCAAGATTTTGTTTCAAAAACAACTACAAAATATCACTTTATTGCTAAAGATCGACAAGAGTATGTGTATGTACCACTCTTAATGACAGCTCAAAAATAAACCTAAAATAACCTCCCTTGGTTCAACCAGGTTTTTAAGGGATCGTAAGTTTTTCGATGTTCCAAACAATACACTCCTTGATCTAAAAGTTCACAATGTTTTTTAGCACCATAACCCTTATGGGCCGCAAAACCAAACTGAGGGTATTGATGATCCATTTCAAGCATAAAATTATCACGCGTAACCTTCGCTATTATGGAAGCGGCTGATATAGATAGCTCTTTTTCATCACCTTTCACAATATCTTCAGAAGGAATAGCAAACTGAAACTTGTCACGACCATCAACCAAAAGCTTTTCAGGCCTAACAGACAATGCCTCTACCGCTATATTCATAGCTTTTTCAGTCGCTTTTTTAATACCTATTGCATCAATTTCTTCTGCTTGAAGAATCCCTAATCCGAAAATTACATTCCTCTGCAACCATTCAAAAACCTCTCTTCGCTGAATATCCGTTAATTTTTTTGAATCGTTAATAAGACTAAACACTGGACAATTTTCCATATCTAAATCTGGTTCAAGTAAAACGGCCCCAGCCACTACTGGGCCAGCCAAAGCTCCTCTACCAGCCTCATCTACTCCAGCCACTAACATCTAGGCAAAAATATCTTTGAGATAATCATCCATGCTATAAAATCCAGGAGACTGATTTTTTAACCATTCCGCACATTTCACCGCCCCAAGAGCGTAACCATCTCGAGAACGGGCAAAGTGCTTAATTTCAATACAATCTGCTGCAGAATCAAACCCAATGGTATGTGCAAAATTTACAAGCCCCCCTCTAGTAGAAGAAAAATGCAGCTCATGATCTTCAATTTTTCTCTGTAAAGCATCCTCAACCACCTCTGTTTTTCTAGTAATATTTGCTAACAAAATATCTTCGAGAGTCTTAGCGGTCCCAGAAGGAGAATCTACTTTATTTCTATGATGAATTTCCGTTCCCCAAACATCATATTCTTCGGCTCTATCAATCAACTTTGCTGCAGCCTCAATTATTCGAAAATAAACATTTACTCCAACCGAATAATTAGAAGACCACATTACTCGATTTCCAACGGCTTCAACCATCGACTTCGCTTTAGCAACATCATCATACCAGCCCGTAGTAACAATAAGTGCATCCTGATCAAATTCACATAAACGCTCTAGATTAGACCAAAAAGCTTTTGGAATCGTGCACTCAATAGCCACATCCGCACCATTTAAAGTTTCTGTTGAAATTACATCATCAGACTCTATTACCGCTACTGACTCATGCCCTCGCTCTTTTGCTTGAGCTGACACCGCCTTTCCCATCCCTCCGTAACCGATATGTGCGAATTTCATATTATAAAAATAATTTTGCTATCTGAACTGTATTAAGTGCCGCCCCCTTCAAGAGTTGATCACCACAAACAAAGAAATCTAACCCGTGAGAACCAAAGGCTAAATTTTGACGTACTCTTCCCACTTCAATATCAAACTGCTCAGAAGAAGTTAACGGCATGGGATAGACCTGATTGCTTGGATCATCCACTAATTTAATTCCTTCGCTTTGAGATAAAATTTCTCTTGCTACTTCTGGAGTAACTGGGGATTCAGTTTCAATTGTCACACTTTCAGCATGAGCTCGAAAAGTTGGAATTCTTACGGCTGTACAAGACACAGGCAAATCTGGGTTTCCAAAAATTTTCTGAGTTTCCCAGACGACTTTCATCTCTTCTTTGGTGTAACCATTATCCTGAAACTTATCAATCGCAGGAATAAGGTTGAACGGAATCGGATGAGCAAAACGATCATTGATTACTTCTTTTCCCTCTAGGTAGTTTTTTGTTTGAGTTTCCAGTTCATTCATAGCCGCTAGGCCTCCTCCCGAAGTCGCCTGATAGGTAGAAACAATAACTCGTTTCAGTCCAAACGCTTTATAAAGAGGATATAAAGCCACCGCCAAAATAGCGGTTGTACAATTAGGATTAGCAATCAAATTATTTTGAACAGCCGTTTCTGGATTTACCTCAGGAACAATCAGTGGTACATCTTCATCATATCGAAAATAAGATGAATTATCGATAACATACTTGTTCTGAGCCGCTAAAACTCTTCCGAATTCAGCAGAAAAATCTCCAGAAATACAAAGAAAGACAAAATCAAATCCCGTACAAGCTTCAGGTGTAAATTCTTCAATTATCTTTATTCCAAATGGAGTATCTATTTCCTTTCCCGCCGAACGAGCAGAAGCAAAACATCTCAAATCCCCCACAGGAAAATCTAGCTCTTTTAGACATCTCAAAGTCTCCTGTCCAACTACTCCTGTAATACCGCAAATGGCAATATTTTTAGTCATGTTTATAAGTTCTTAATTTGTTCATAATTAATATCGCAATTACTCCAACCATTATCAATATCAGCCCCAGCCTTTTTATAGACCTCAATGGCTGGAGTATTCCAATTGAGCACCTGCCAACGAATTCGTCGACAACCCGCTTCCTTGGCTCTCTGCATCACTTTATTGAGCAATGCCGAACCAATACCATTTCCCCTGAAAGCCTCCTTTACATATAAATCATCAAGATAAAGCGACTTCCCAACCCAAGTATAATAAGCAAAAAAATAAAGCGCCATAGCTACCACCTTACCTTCAACTTCGACTACCAACGCTTCAAACAAATCTTGTTCGGCTTTCATTCTCTCAAGAGAATTAATAACCGCATCAGGCTCTTTTTCAAAATCTGCCAATTCTTGGATCATCCCAAGAATACTGGGAAAATCTGCTTCTGTTGCCAATCTAATTTTATAATCCATTGTTATGCAATCAAATGTTCATGAATAGTCTTGATAGCCTTTGGAACGTCCACATTTTTCACAACGACCAGCTGCCCTACCTCCGAAGCATTCTCACTATCCATTTCAACCGAAACTCCAGCCGTGGCAATGGCTGCGAAAATTTGAGCCAAGACTCCATGCATGTTATATACCGCATTCTCTGGAGAAACAATACAAAGGATCGAACGATCTCGCCTTACTTCTAGTGGAGAAATGTTTTCAATAGACTCAATCAAGCCTTCCCGTTCTAAATATTTTTCCTCAATACAAAAAGAAATCATTGCCTCACTAGCCGCTACGGCATCAACCGCTACTTTATGATCTTTAATCACTTTAAATAGTTCATAAAAAACCTCAGCCCGATGTTTGTTTCCATCTGCTGCAAATAAGTCCAAAGAAAGCAATGCCACTTTTTTAGAAGAAAGCGACAAAACTGGTCTGTCTAAGGCTTTGGCGTGCTCAGTAATTCGTGTTCCAAGAGCCTCATGATTGAAGGTGTTTTTAATCCAAACCTCTCCCCCTCCATTCAAAATAACAGGACGAATAGTTCTAGGATGAAGAACTTTTGCCCCGAAGAAACAAAGCTCTGAAGCTTCTTTAAAACCAATTTCTTCTAGAACTCGAGCATTTTTTACAAGCCTTGGATCTGCCGACATAAAACCATCTACATCAGTCCAAATTTCCACTACTTTACAACCGTAAATCACAGCCAAAATAGCCGCACTAAAGTCAGATCCTCCTCTCCCCAAAAGAGAGATTGTTCCATGTTGATTTGTTCCAAAAAAACCAGTAATAATTGGGACTTTTTTAGACTTCGCTGCGGTTTTTAACAAAGGCTTCCCCTCGACTCTAGTTTCATCCCAATCAATTTCATCTTCAAGAAAGTTTACCCCTTTAGTTTTTATGAAATCTGAATCGAGCTGTACCGCACTAATATCCTGCACCTCCAAAATACAAGTGAGTAATCGGGTAGAAAGACGTTCTCCATAGCTACTCAAATAAGCCAAACTTCGATCTGATAATTCATGAATCATCGAAACTCCTATCAGAAAGTTTTTTAAACTTTTCATCAAATCTCCTGCCGCAGACTCAAATTCAGTCGTAACTCCAAAATCTTTAGCTACTTCAAAATGCTTATCTTTAATGCACTCAAATATTTCTAGAGCCGCAGCTTTTTGACCAGCCACTGCCATATCGCCAGCAGCCAGCAACTGATTAGTCACCTGACTCATAGCACTACAAACCACTACTTGCTCAATATCCTGTTCTTTATTTTTTTGAATAATTGAAACCACATTTTTAAGTGAATCTGTCGATCCCATTGAAGTCCCTCCGAATTTAAGAATTTTTGTCGTCATTATGTTTTTAGATAAATAAAAAAGCCGAGAAATAAGCTCCCGGCTGATTTTTTGGCTTGCAAAAAATGGCCGGAATTAACCAGTTTTTTTCTTAGCAGCCAATTTCTTGCTCAACATCATCGATCAATCTATAGAATTTTTTATTCGGGTCAAGATTTAGTAATCAACTTCCACAGTTGCCAAGGCTTTTTCCACTTTGTCAGCAAAGTCAGGGCTGGCAAAATCCGAACACACAGAATATCTGATAAACTGTTCTGGCTCCCCATCAACTTCCGCCCCAGTAAAAGGAACTCCCACCAATCCAATCTTATTAATCATTTTTTTATTAAAGTCTTCGCTGTTTTCCACTAACGCTCCATCAATAGTTTTTGGACAATGGTAAAGCATGAAAAATCCTGCATCAGTTGGACAAGCTAATTTGAACCCTGCATTTTCAAAAATTGGAATGGCTTTAGCCAGACGACCTTCATACATTTTCTGAATATCAGCAATATCAGTCGCACTCTGCTCAGACTGAAAATAGGCATCCGTCCCCGCCAAGGCTGGACCAAATGGCCCTGAATCAGCATTCCCTTTAATTTTTGTAAGCTCTCCAACAAAATCCTTACTTCCAACGGCTGCTCCAAGTCTCCATCCACAAGCCGATAATGTTTTAGAAATAGAGAAGAGTTCCATCCAGTCTAGCGCTGGATAATCTTTAGCTACTTCTGATAACGGAACATGTTCTTTATGTTTTAGACTAGTATAAGCTCCATCATTTACCAATCGAACATTGTGTTCAATACAATACTCAATCAACGCTTCCCAATCTTCTCGACTCGCTCCGGCTGGACAAGGGTTCCCAGGCTTAACGGTAATAATCATCCGTGGAGGTTTTTCCAATTTTGGAAGATTCTCTAAATTCAATTTAAAATTTTCATCAGAAGTCAAAGGCCAAGTATAGCAAGGCGCATCGATATAATCTGACCAAGTTCCCAGTAAATCATAGGCTGGAGCCGTCTTTACAAACCCTTCATTTTCAAAGGCATCATGAGATTTAGCCGCACAAGCAATCGGCAAAAGTCCCAACATTGATTTTTCTCCAGGGAGTACCAAAGTATCTAAATGATCAAAATCATTCACATCTACTCCCGTAATTCGCTTCACCATTCCCTGAGCAAAACTCCCTGAGTCTCTATTGTCCCAATAAGTATGAATCCAATTTTCATCTTTCATCACAAAATCTGAAACCGTTTTTCTCAACGCTACTGGAGGCGTTGTATCTGGTTCTCCAACCGCCACATTTATACTGCTTCCTTCTCCATGTTCAGCCTCGTATTCTCGAACATATCGTTTAATTCTTTGAAAAAGATTTTCTGGACTGTCTCCTAAATAAAGCATCTATTTTTATAAGTTAACAAAATCGCGATAAATCTAATAAAAAAAAGTCAAAAATCAACTAAGCAATAATATGGGTTCAAAATAAAATTGTTGACAAAAGAAAAAATATAGTTTTAGTAGACACGACTCACAAATTTTAAAATATGGCATTAGAAGAAATTCAAACGGCAGACCCTTTGAGAGGTGCTTTCGGTTATTTTAATATTGACAAAAGACGCGAAGCTCAAAAATCAGAACTAAGAGGACTCATATCCGATCTCTTATCTAAAGCGGGTGTTAAAGCATTTGAAGTCTTTGACAACACGCCCGAAGCCTGCGACGAAACAGAAGGAGGAAATATTATTATGGCAGTAACAGCCAACGTTTCAGACGACATAAAACTCAGCATTGTAGAAACAGTAAAAGCTCAAGACCATCCGTACCCTGCAACAGTGTCTTTTTTCCAAATGGATAAAAAATTTAATTAACCCTTATTTCAGATGACAGTAATGGAACAAACAAAATCTCGAGAAGCCAGAGTTGGTGAAATCTTTGATGAATGTCAACAGAGAGCCGAAGCCGAACAACTAACAATTTTCCCTGGTGCACGCCAAGCAATTAGTGAATTATTGGAAAATGACTTCCAAAGCATCGATCAAATCTATCGAAACGTTAAAGCTTGGCAAAATGGTCAAAAACAAGACATTGTTGAAGCCATAAAAGCAGATTTGGCAGACTGTGAAGAAAACCCAAGAAATCTCAGCTATCCACAAGGAAGCATTGGATCAAAAACTGCCGAAGCTCTATCTACATTAATTGGAAAAAGTTGGAACCGATGCGCAATTGCAGTACTTCATTTCAGAGAACTACCCCTAGATAATCCCGAGGCCACACTTCAAGCCTTGTTAGATTTACAACAATGCAGCGAAGCTCAAAGAAGAGCACAAGCAACAAAAGATGCCACCTTCCAAGCTATGAGAGCTGCAGACGACCCAAGCGTGAGTGGTTATAACGGCTCTATGCCACTAGCTCCAGGCAAAGATTGGACATATTACAAAACAACTCTCACTAGCAATCCTCACTAAAATCTTAACCAGTATAACAAATGAGAAAATCACCAGAAACCGGTCGCGACGTAATTTTAATGGGAGCTCCAGGAAATATTGGAAGTGCAACATTAGAAATGCTAACCACACAAGGAAAACATAGAGTTCGTGGAATTGTAGATAGTGGAGGAGCTGTGTTTGGAGAAAATGAAATTACTCAAGCTCAAGAAGCTATTGAAGGTTTAAACCTTCAGGATGATAATAAATCAAGAGCATCAATTCGAGAAGTCATGCAGGGAGAAGCTCGAGTAGATCTTAAATCAGGAGAACTATTGCAAGCACTTAAAGATCACGACATTCCTGAAGATGCTGTAATTATTGATGCTACAAGTGCAGATAACTACGATCTTCACAAATCGGCTCTAGAAAATGGACTTTCTGTGGTCACTGCTGCAAAAGGTCAAATCGTAAATCATACTATGGAAGAGTACAATGCTCTAATGGAACATGCTGAACGATACGGGTATGAAGCTACTATTATGGCTGGACGAGGAGCCATTGATTTCTTAAGACAACAACGAGAAATTGGTGATGAAGTTATCAATATCCAACTTGTTTCTTCTGGGAGTATTGGAGGAACATTACAAGACTTATCCCGAGGGAAATCTATGGATGAAGCCTGTCGTAATAATGATGCCAGCTTTGAACCTGAACCATATCTAGACCTTTCAGGAAAAGATCTAGGAGGAAAACTTTTAACAGCTCTAAGAGAGCTAGGACTAAACTACGAATTATCAGACATTGACCCAGGAATCAAAGGGCTAGTTGGCTCTGAATATGCAGGCATTATGAAACCAGACTTCTATGACAGCGTTGCGGCTGAAAATGAAAAATTTGCAGAAATAATGGCAGAAGCTGATTCAAAAGGTCAAAAACCTGTATATGTTGCAAGCTTCAATGTTGATAAACAAGGTAATGCAACAGTAAACGTACAAATGGAACTATTGGATGCAAGCTCTGTTATGGGAGCACTTAATGGATCTGACAACATTATCCGAATTACTACAAGAGGAATTCGTGCCGCTGGAGATGGTCCAGACCGATTAATCGGAGCAGGAGCAGGAAGATATGCAACTTCAAAAGGACTAATTAACGACATTCGAAACGTATAAACCAAAATGACAATAGAACAATCCCCTCAAACCGTTGATGAAGTGGGTATCCCTGGTCTTAGTCGACAAGAGCGAGACCATGCCAATAGGGCACTCAAGCGAATCCACGCACTACGGAAAGCTAACATTGAACCCTTCCCTCACGGATTCGACAGAACACATCTTCCAAGAGATTTACAAAGAGCTTATGGTGAAGATCTAGGAAGAGGTGAAGAGCATCCTGAAGTCATGGTTAAAACAGAAGGTCGAATTAAATTTCTCAGAAATAAGAAGCGATTTATTGTTATCGAAGATGATGAAGGTAAAACGATTCAAATAATGGTCGATATTGAAAACCTAGATGAAGAGCAAAGACTTATTCTCGATTCAATTTCGCGCGGAGACATTATTGGAGCCGAAGGGTTTATGATGAGAACGGCCCCTGAAAACCAGGAAAAACCAGGAGAACTTTCAGTGGTATCAGATAAATTAACCGTTCTTTCGATCTCATTACGGCAAAAACCAAAACGCCCAATTGAAGACCCTGAAAATCAAGCACGTAATCGAGTTGACCATCTTATACTCGATGCAAATGCCCGAGAAAAACTGAAGAAAAGATTTCAAATTGAAGCGGCTATTAGAACACGGCTCAATAACCTCGATTGGTTAGAAGTCGGAACACCCGTACTCGAAACCGTAGCTGGGGGGACTGAAGCACGACCATTTGAAACCCATCTAAACGCCCTCAATATGGATGTTCAACTTCGGATTGCCACCGAAATTGCCCTCAAAAAAATGATTATTGCAGGTATCCATCACAGCGTTTATGAGATGGGACGAATTTTTAGAAATGAAGGGGTTTCGCATAAACATAACCCAGAATTCACCTCTATAGAACTCTATTCTACCGATCCAAAATATAGAGATTATGAAGGCATGATGGAACTAACCGAAGACATCATTCGAAGTTCTGGTGACGCCTTAGACCTAGATATGAGCAAATTACCATATTGGAATAAAGGAGAAGGAGAAGAAGTGGACCTGGATCTATCAAAACCCTTTGATAGACGGCCAGTTCTCGACCTCGTAAAAGAACACACCGGGATAGATTTTATGGCATTCGAAACCGCAGAAGAAGCTAAATCAGCAGCCGAAGAACTGGACTTTGATATCGATGATGATCAAAATTGGGGACAAATTGTTATGACCGTATTTGAAGAAGTCGTTGAAGAAAAACTGATACAACCAACCTTTGTTACAGATTATCCTGCAGAAGTTTGTCCACTTACAAAACAACACCGAGATAACCCTCGGCTGGCTGAAAGATTTGAACTTTTCGTTGCGGGAATGGAACTGGCAAATTCATACACAGAGCTGACTGACCCAGTATATCAACGAGAACAGTTTGTAGCCCAAGAAGCCCAAAGAGAGCGAGGAGACGATGAAGCTCATCGTTTAGATGAAACATTCATGAGGGCCATTGAACACGGAATGCCTCCTACAGGAGGACTCGGAATTGGAATCGATAGACTTGCGATGCTCTTAACTCACTCAAAAACAATTCGAGAAGTTATTGGTTTCCCAACAGTTAGACCACTGCCGGTAAAGAAATAAAACCTGAAAAAGCATGACAGAACAATACACCTTTGGAATCGAACTAGAATTAGACACAACAGATCAAGACGGAAAGCGAAAAAATATTCAACCAGCTTTAGAAGGGCTAGAAGGTGAAAACTGGGAATCTTGCCCAGAAATTCATCCACAAACTTTAGAACTAAAAACCTCTGGAGCCCATACTCTAGATGAAGGATTAAGAGCCATAAACTCAGCTCTAGAAACAACCGTTGAAAACATTGATGGAATACTCTATCCGTTTGGAACACTTCCTCATTCATTTCCAAGAAAAGAATATGACGAATTTGAGCGTTTTATTCGAGAACACCCAGATGAATACTATAAATATCTATGTTTCACTCGAGATGGAAGTGTTATTCGAAACCTCGATGTTTGTGGAGCCCAATTTCACGTAGGACATGAAAATCCTGAAGTTCTTTTGAGAAGGTATAACTACCTTCGATGGCTCATACCACTCTTTGCAGGCCTAAGTACCAGCTCTCCTGTTAGAATCGCAAATTTTAATGGATACTACTCTGAACGAGCGCGTGCCAAAACAAAGCTTATAAAGACAGGCGTTCCACCCGTTATTACTTCTCAAGAAAACCTTAAAGCATTATTAACTCCACCTCCAGATGTAGAAGATTCTCCATCTCCAGGTTACTATCTTATGAGATTCCCACGACTAGATTTAGGAACAACAGAAATGTGTGCTTCAGACATGACTCCGGATGTTAGAATTCTTACGGCACTAAGTGATATTTATCACAGAATCTGCCGAAAAATAGACCAAACCAGAGAAACCGATATGCCAGAAGATATCTTTGGAGCTAAAAGATTCCAGCTTTCACCTGAATCTTCTACATTCATCAATTCAAATTTAGAAACCATCAATCGAACCAATAAGTCGACTAAAGATCATTATATTGGTTTAGGAGATACCTATATCCCCTTTCATAAATGGGTAGAAAATGTCTTGAGATTTATCAGTGATACTCCTTCTGGTTTAAAATTTGAAGGATTCTCGAGTGAAGAAGAAATTCGAAAAACCCTTGAAGATGGAACTGTAGCCGAAAGAATTATTCAAGAATTAACACAGGAAGGGATCATCAACCCAGGGAAAACATTTGGCTCAAGAAATAAAATTAGTAAAAAGAGAATGCCAGAAGTTTATGCCATTTATCAAAAATTAACGGCTAAATGTCTGCGAGATGGATTAGATTCTCTCCGATAATGAAGAAAATTGGTATACTCCCTTGTGTCGCAAAAATTGATATCGACACGATCGAACGCTTAGCTCAAGAATATAGTCAGATTGTTTCTGATCTTGGTTTTCTTCCTTTTATTCTGCCCCACACAGAAAATAACTTTCAGGCTTTTGTAAACGAACTTGATGGATTTGTTCTTACGGGAAGTGCCTGCGACATCTCTCCAGAGCTCTACCAACAAGACAATACTCACTCTAAAGAGTGTAATCTTAAAGTAGACAAACAAGAACTAGCCTTTTTATCGATTATAGCTCAATCAAAAAAACCTCTACTCGGGATTTGCCGCGGAATGCAATTCATGAATATCTTTGAAGGAGGAACCCTAAAACAAGATATCCCGGCTAGTGCTATAAACCACTACGGCTACAAAAAACAGGCCTCTAAGGTTCACTCAATGGAAGTTTTAGGAAGTAAATACCTAAAGAATGGAATTTATAAAATAAACTCCATTCACCATCAAGCTATTGATGAAATCGGTGATAATTTAAAAGTCACAGGCACAGCTCCTGATGGCATTATAGAGATGATCGAACACGAAAAACTTCCGTGGCTAGGAGTCCAATGGCATCCTGAATTTGAACTTCCAAATCCTGGGTTCAAAGAAATATACGACGTATTGAATCACTAATTAAAACTCCAACGTCGCGAAATAATCATCCAAAGTTTCGGCTCGTCGAATCATTTTAAATTCTGATTCTGGTGTCATCAGAAATTCGGCACATCGCAGTTTAGCATTATACTGAAATCCCATGGCATGACCATGGGCCCCAGCATCATGCATCACCACATAATCTCCAATTTCAATTTCTGGTAGATCTCGGTCAATCGCAAATTTATCGTTATTTTCACACAAGGATCCCGTGACATCATATCGATAGTCAAGTGGAGCATTCTCTTTTCCCATCACTGAAATATGATGATACGCATCATACATCCCTGGTCGCATAAGATTCGCCATACAAGCATCTAAACCAACATAATTTTTGTAGGTTTCTTTTTTATGAATCGTTTTTCCAACCAAATATCCATAAGGTCCGGTAATATACCGTCCTGATTCCATTACAATCCGACAGTCTGGATGCCCTTCTCCAATCAGATACTTATGGTAGAATAGTTTCATCCCTTCCGAAATTTTTATAATATCAAGCCGTTGTTGCTCTGTTCGATAAGGAATTCCGAGGCCTCCTCCAATATTAATAAAGTCAAAGTGCACTCCCGTTTCTTTAAAAATATCTCGTGCCAAAGAAAAGAGTAACGCAATCGTTTCGATGAAATAGTCCGCATTAATTTCATTTGAACAGACCATCGTATGAAGCCCAAATCGTTTCACACCTTTTTCTTTACAAATCCGGTAAGCTTCTACAATTTGGTCTGTGGTCAGGCCGTATTTGGCTTCTTTTGGTTCTCCGATAATCGCATTTCCACCCTTGAATGGTCCAGGATTATATCGAAAACAAACCAGCTCTGGCAATGGTCCAATATTTTCCTCGTAATATTCGATATGAGAAATATCATCAAAATTAACAATGGCCCCCAAATCTCGAGCTTTTTCATAATCTTCAATCGGGGTGTCATTAGAGGTAAACATAATATTCTCACCATTTACCCCAATTTTTTCTGATAACACTAATTCCCCCAGAGAACTACAATCCATCCCACAACCTTCTTCTTTTAAAATTTGTAAAATAGAAGGATTCGGCAAAGCCTTCACCGCAAAATAATTTTGAAAGCCTTTCACCCAATCAAAAGTTTTATAGAGCTGTCGGACATTTTCTCGAATCGCCTGCTCATCATAAATATAAAATGGCGTTGGATATTTTTGAGCCAGTGCTTCAATTTGCTCAAAAGAAAAAGGTAGTATTTTTTGAACCATAATATTTTCTTACAAAACGACGTTCAATATACAAAAAAGCAAAACAATAACAAGTCCAATCTCAGAGCTTACTTAAGTTATTAAAAGAACTTGACATTTTTTATAAATAAAATTATTTAAAATACATGAAAAGTAAAACACCAACTCTAAGAGAATCAGGTGCACCTCTAGAAAGAGACTTTGAAATACTAAAACAAGAAGCCTTAGACAAACTTTATGCCGTTCTAGACACAATGGATGATATTTCAGATGAAGACAAAAAAGCGGTTAAAAAGATCTTTAATTCCATAACTGATCCACATACAAATAATTCTCAAGCCACAGAAAAAGAAGCAAGCCTTAATTCATTAAGGCTCATTTTAACTCAAAGCGATGAGGCTATTCGAGCTTCGGTAAAAAGTGCGCTTACTACAACGAAAATGTCACTTGAAACGCTTTCATCAGAGAGAAATCAAATCTTGATTTTTCTTTTTAGCTTTAGTGGGCCAATGCGCGTCGCTGAGATAGAAAAGGGTAATTCACAAAGTGCTGATGATTTAGCAGACACAATACAAACCGCTATCGAAAAAACTACTGAGGAATAATCTCAAAATAATCTACCACTCCAATTTTTTGAGGAAGGATCAAACGAACTTTTCCGTCCTGCTTCTTTTTGTCATGCTGCATAGCTTTCCAAATATCTTCTTCTGGAATATCACAACTCAGATCAATCTCAAATTGATTAAAAATATTCTCAATTCGATCGACTAAATCCCAATCGCACAACTCTTGCTCAGCCGCATAATTAGCTGCCATAACACAGCCAATTGCCACAGCCCTTCCATGAGGAATTTCAAAATGAGAACAGAGTTCAATCGCATGACCAAAAGTATGTCCAAGGTTTAAAAATCCTCTTACCCCTCGCTCATGTTCATCCTGCTCTACTATAACTTTTTTAACCTCAATAGAAGCAATAACGTAATCAAATATTTTTGATTTGATCGTTTCAAAATTTTCTGAAGCTAAAGTTTCTAGCGCTTCAAAATGCTGAGGGGATGCAATGATTCCATGCTTCACCATCTCAGCAATCCCATTTTTGACTTCAACATCAGGAAGAGTCTCCAAAAATTCTGGGCAAACCAAAATTGCTTCTGGAGGCGTAATACTTCCTATAAGATTTTTTCCATACTCACAGTCAATGCCCGTTTTTCCTCCTATTGAAGCGTCTACCATCGCCAGTAAAGTTGTCGGGACCTGAATAAAAGGAATGCCTCTCATAAAAATACTCGCCGCAAATCCTGTCATATCCCCAACAACTCCACCTCCAACAGCTACAATTACCGAATCACGATCAAGCCCGGCTTCAAAAGCTCCTCTCAAAATCCTATCAATTGAATCCCATTTTTTCTCCTGTTCTCCAGGCTCTAAAACAACTAAAACCTCATCATCAGCATCAACAAACAAGTCTAAAAAAGAAGTTTTATCTACCACGTTCTGATCGCTCACAATAATAAATTTTCTATCACCAACCTGTGATTTTAAAGCCAGCTTTTGCTGCTCAAAATCATTGTAAAAAGAAATGGTATAATCCTTAGGGCTAACGGGTACCGAAACATTTATATTTTTCATCATAGCAAAGTATAGATTTTATTCCTTAAATGAAAAATAAAAGAAGCACTCAAATGAGTGCCTCTTAATCTAGATTTAAAATAGAGTTCTATCCCTTAGTAATCTCGAGCGTATTCTGTTCTGGCTTTTTCTCCGCATCTTCATCATGAATAATAGAGATAGAAGAAACCATATCTTCTTTAGACTTCATAAGGATCACTCCCTGGGTTGCTCGACCAGCTGTCTTAATGCCTTCAAGAGGCGTTCGCAGAGTTTGACCATTTTTGGTTACAATAAGCAAGTCTCCCTTCGTGCCTTCTCCAATTACTCGAGCCCCAGCAACTTTTCCTGTTTTTTTCGTAATATTAGCCACTTTTACCCCAGTTCCTCCTCGAGACTGATTTCGGTATTCTGATACTTTAGACATTTTCCCAAGACCATTTTCCATAACGGTTAACAGTTTAGAAACTGAGTCTTTAAGAAGAACGTCCATCTGAATCACTTGATCGCCTCCTTTTAATCGAATCCCTCGTACACCAGCCGCCGCCCGCCCCATTGAGCGAACATCTTCTTCTCCGAATCGAATAGATTTTCCTTCGTGAGTGACGATAAAAATATCATCTTCTCCAGAACTCATTCGTGCCCATAAGAGCGTTTCTCCTTCTTTCACTCCACAAGCAATAAGCCCTGATCGTCGAATATTTTTGAAAAGCTCTAGATCCGTTTTCTTAATCGTTCCTCCCGTCGTACACATAACAATATATTTCCCTTCACTTCGGCTCAGATTAAGAATTTCTGTCACCTTTTCATCTGGCTGAAGCTGTAATAGATTTACAATTGGTGTTCCTTTAGCTGTTCGTGAAGCCTCTGGAATCTCATACATTGGAAGAGAGAAGACCCGACCAAAATTTGTAAAGAACAGCAGATCATTATGATTCGTCCCAAAACTAGACTTAGCAATAATATCTTCATCTTTAGTCTTGGCCCCAACAACTCCAACACCTCCTCGACGCTGAGCTCTGAAGACATTTGGATTCATTCGTTTGATGTAGTTTTGTTCGGTAAGAACTACCAACATTTCTTCATCTGGGATCGTATCTTTCGCGCTGAATTTACCAAGAGCATAAGGATGAACTTTTGTTTTTCGTTCATCCCCAAACTTAGTTTTTACATGCTCTAATGAGTCTCGAATAATATCAGCTTGAAGTTCACGACTATTAAGAATTGAATTTAGTTCCTCAATAATTTTTCGCTTTTCAGCAAGTTCATCTTCAATTTTTTGTTGTTCTAGACCTGCTAGAGTCTGAAGACGCATCTCTAAAATAGCCTTGGACTGTTTATCACTCAAACCAAACTTTTCGATTAATCGCTCAGCAGCAATTTCTTTGGTTTCAGATTTCTTAATCGTTTCAATAACCTCATCAATATGATCAAGCGCTACCTTTAGTCCTTCCAAAATATGCGCTCGAGCCTCCGCCACTCTCAACTCAAATTTAGTTCTTCGAACGACAACTTCAAATCGATGATCCAAGAAATATTGAAGCACCTCTCTTAGATTTAGAAGTCTGGGATGAATACCATCAACCAGAGCAATCATATTCAGGTTAAAACTCTTTTGAAGCGGTGTAAATTTAAACAATTGATTCAAAATCTTTTTTGGGAACGAGTCTTTCTTCAGTTCAATTACCACTCGAATCCCTTCTCTATTCGATTCATCTCGTAGATCAGTAATCCCTACAATTTTTTTATCTCGAACCAAATCGGCAATCTTCACAATAAGCTCTGCCTTATTCACCTGATAAGGAATTTCCGTAATGATAATCGCATTTTTCCCGCCTTTTAATTCTTCAATATGAGTTTTCGCTCTCATGACGACCCCACCTCTTCCGGTGTGGTACATTTCTTTTACTGCTCCTCCATCAAAAATTTCTGCCCCAGTTGGAAAGTCTGGACCTTTTACAAATTGTAACAGGTCATCAATTGTCGCTTCTGAGTTATCCAAAAGATGAATGGTGGCATCAACTACCTCAACTAAATTATGTGGCGGAATATTTGTAGCCATCCCAACCGCAATTCCCATCGTTCCGTTCAAAAGCAACTGAGGAACCACACTTGGCATCACGCTTGGCTCTTCCGTACTAGCATCATAATTAGGTCTAAAATCAACCGTATCTTTCTCAATGTCTTCAAGCATCAGCTCGGAAACTCTCGTCATCTTCGCTTCGGTATAACGCATTGCAGCGGCGTTATCTCCATCAATAGAACCGAAGTTCCCCTGCCCATCCACAAGCGGATAACGCAGAGAAAAATCTTGAGCCATTCGAACCATAGAATCATATACCGCCGTATCACCATGTGGATGATATTTCCCAAGCACCGCCCCCACAACGTTTGCAGATTTTCGGTATTTGGCCCCAGGTCGAAGCCCATTTTCATGCATAGCATATAAAATTCGTCGATGCACTGGTTTCAGGCCATCACGAACATCTGGCAAGGCTCGCGAAACAATCACCGACATAGCATATGACAAATAAGACTCCTCAATCTCATCTACCAAACCTCGAGGCACAACATTAGCCTCATCAGGAGTAAACCAACCATTATTATTTTCTTCTGGTTCTTCCTCTGGATTTTCTGTTAAATCAATAGTATTTTCGTCTGTCATTTTTGTAGGTCAAAAATCCCATAAATTGTAGATATTTAAAGGAAATACGCAAATAAAATCCTTCGGTAATTAAGGAGAAAAACATCCACAAACAGTCAAACAATATTACCGCCCAAAAAATGAAGCATTTTCAAACCCTGGAGGTGACAACGTAGCCGCCTTCCCATCATAGCGAATGATCATAGCATTTACATTTTGATCACAACTTCCTGCAGTCATAACACAATCGTCCGTATTGGTCTGCACTCCACCAGAGTACCGAGGCTGATAATATCTCATGTAATTAAGATCATACTTAATCGCTTCAAGACGGTCACTCTCTTCTGCTGCTGGAGTATCTCCCCAGGGAGTAAAGTAGGTGGTATCAAGCTCCAGCAAAATAGCCCCCCCCAAAGTATTGTGTGTTAACAATGTTCCTTCAAATAACAGTTGAATATCATTAGTTGATTCATGCCGATTAGAGATATCAGCTGTGGTAACATCACCATCATTAATCGGAGAGAGCAGTGGAGAAATGCTTGCCATAGTTCCTTCTGCAAAAATAGTTCCAGCCATTCGTTTTACATCCTCTTTAACAAAAATATTTCCTGTTGCAGGCTTAACCTCTATTTCGTCATTTAATAAGATAAAGCCAAATGAATCCAAGGCATTGCTATAAGTATAATCTCCAGCAATAATTAAGTTCCCATTTTTCATAACAAGCGTCTTTTGTCCTGATGGCAAAGCCAAAGTTCCACTACTAGAACCAATAACCACATCGGCATTTTCAACCAAAACAACATCTGCATCAGCAAACCAGTTCGATTCAAAAACAATGACTTCATCATTAGTTTGTGGACGAGCCTCAATACTCCGAGTAATCCTATAAGCATTTGCAAAGACTTCTTCACGAATGTCGTCAACAGAATCAATATCCCCTAAACGAACCGCATTGTAATCTTGCATAACCCCCTTATCTTTAGCCCCAATAAGCTTACCTTCAACAGAAGCCCCTACCGATCCTGTAACAATCGTTTCATCATCATAATCATCAGCACCTTCTCCTCCTTCAATCCCAGAGCCCAAAGCTCCACTTGGATATCGAATTAATGTATCATTAGTAAGGTCCCCATTAACATCCACTTCATAAGCAATATCTGTCGAAAAGGCAACCGTACCCGCTGTAACCACGTCTTGATTAGAGGCTTTTAGCTCTGGTTCCACTCGGGTATTCTGAGCCGTTGTATCAATCGATGAAGGATCAAAAACCATCCCATCAAAATAGAGACCATCATTAAGATTATGATGCATTACAAAAATAGAAACCAAATCGTTAGGTCCGCCAGTCAATGGAATAACAATATTCCGAATCAGATCCATCGGCACAGGGGTATCAAGCAAAAAATTAGGCGGAACAGCCAAAACATCTAGGGCGGTTCTCACCCAAGGCCCAAAACCAATAGCCGGAGTGTAATCTCCATATTCATAAGTGATCAAACTCCCCGTATCCAACACGCCGCTTTCATCCACTGTGGGCGTCTCCAATACCAACGGAAAGTTAAAAGGAATATTTTTTCCTAAATACGGACCATGCTTTTGAATTGATGGAGCCCAGGCAATAAAATCTAGTGCGGCCGTAACTTCATCATCATTTCCAATGGTAAAGTTAAAACGTGGAGCTGTTGAAGTTGGAACATCGGTATAAGTAGAGCCGATTGAATCCTTAACCCTCATTCCAGTTCTAAACCCTCGGTCTCCTTTGTTGGCATCATTTTCAAAAGTCCCATCAGAATAAAGATACCCTGTTTCACCTTTTAATTGAGTAACAGGATTTCCAAACTCATCTTTAATTTTAAGCGTAGCAGAACAAACATCTTCCCCGTTCGCCGTAATACTCAAATCATCACAAGTCGCATCTAGCGCAAATTCTGATGTTTCTGGATCAGGAGGCCCAGCCTTAATATCAAATTGATTAATATCTGGTCCTTCAACATTCCCCGCAAAATCTTTTAGGTAAATCGAAACTTTATAATCTCCAGCCTGCTGAAAACAATCCGTAATATCTGGATCACTATTTTCATCATCATATCCAAGCTCAGACAAATACTCCCAGACACAATGATTTTGTGGACCCGCATAACTCAAGCACGCCGTCAACTGTCCTCCTGGATCTCCAGGATTCCCAGAAGCATCGTGTCGATCAGTGTACCCAAAACAAGAAAACTCAGGAACAAAAGTGTTTTCCTCGGTAAACTCAACCATCATAATAGACTTTTCCCAATCAATCCCCGAAGCAAAAACACCTCCAGCAGGAATAAATAGGCTTAATAAAAGTAAAAAAGTCTTTTTCATTTGTTTTGTTCATGATAGCTAACAACGCAAAAAACGAAAAAATTTTTACGGAGTTTAGAAAAAACATAGACTAAGGCTAAAAAACGATGACTCACAAAAAAAACATACATACGGTTGCGGTGATTGGAGCGGGAACTATGGGAATGGGAATTGCTGCCCATTTTGCGAATAAAGATTTTGAAGTGTGTCTTTTTAACCGAAAAAAAGAGGAAAACACAAATGCCTTTATAGCCAAGAAATTCCAAAAATTCATAAAACAACGCCCACCAGCACTCTATACATCAAACAAAATCGATAATATTAAATTTTATAATTTATCTGATGATCTTCCTAAGCTCACGGAATGTGATCTAATTGTCGAAAGTGTTGCCGAAAATACAACACTAAAAGCTGAACTTTTCAAAAACATTGGGGATTATCTCAGTCCACACTGTATTCTGGCGAGTAATACTTCGGGTCTCAGTATTAATGAATTGTGCCAACACGTCCCAAAAGATATTCAGCCAAACTTTTTAGGGATTCATTTTTTCAACCCTCCACGATATCTGAAACTTATCGAACTTATTCCTCATAAAAATACCAACGAAAAAACTATCAATCGCTTGGAGAACCTTGCAGAAAACCAACTTGGAAAAAGAGCGCTCATTGCGACCGATACTCCAGGATTTATAGCGAATAGAATCGGGGTTTTTTCTCTGCTTAATGCCGTATGGAACATGGTAAAATTTGACCTCACCGTAGAGGAAGTTGATATGGCTACAGGAGAACTTCTCGGAAGACCTAAAAGTGCCACAGTTCGAACAAGTGATGTCATCGGCCTGGATACCGTACAAAAAGTTGTAGATGATCTACACAGCCGACTGGAACATGATAAAGAAAGGGAAACTTTTAAACTTCCAGATTTTACCCTTAAGCTGATCGAAAGAAATCACCTAGGAGAAAAAACCAACTTCACAGGAAACTATCAAAAAATAAAAGATAAGGATGGAAAAAGTACCATCAACATGCTCAACTGGAAGACGGTAGAATACATTCCTACTACAAAGAAAACTCCAAAGGTCTATCAATCACTGGCAAAAGAAACTCTAGAAAATCGATTTAATAAAATTTTTGAAGGCAAGGATAAGTATAGCCAGTTTCTACAAACCCATTTATTAGAAACCCTCAGTTATGCCGCAAATACACTGCCTGAAATTGGAAATGAACCAATAAAAATTGATCAAGGTTTACAATGGGGATATGGCTGGAAGATTGGGCCTTTTGGCATTTTAGAAAATATCGATGAAAAACATCTCAAAAACTACCCAGAATTATTAAAAGCCAAGACTGAATACAAATCAGAAGAAGTTTCCAACAGCATCGAAACTTTCTCAAAAATTAGCGACATCAAGACGGTTCTCAAATCCGATAAAACTCACACCGTTCGAGATTTAGGAGATGGAGTATGGGGGGTCTCAATCCACACTAAATTTAATACCATTAATACAAAACTGGTAAAAAATCTCCATGGATTAATTGATGAGATCAACCAAAACCCTGAAGTAAAAGGTCTGGCTATTGTTAATGAAGGTCCTCACTTTAGTGCTGGATTTGATCTTTCTGAAATGCTCGGAGCCAGTAAACTTATGGCCTGGGGTAAAGTAGATAAGGCTGTAGCTGAATTTCAAAACCTGAACCAAGCGATTCGTTTCTCAAAAAAACCAATTGTAGCTGGAGTCTTTGGGATTACGCTTGGAGGAGGGTTCGAAATTGCCCGACACTGTAGTGCTCTTGTGGCGACTCCAGAAAGCTATATTGGACTCCCTGAGATTGGAGTAGGAGTTGTTCCTGCTGGAGGAGGTTGCAAAGAAATGCTTCGTCGAATTGAACCAAAAATTTTTATGGTTCCCAAATTAAGTCCCTCGCCATTTTTACAACATCTGGGAGAAAGCATGGGAATGGGAAAGGTGTCATCCAGTGCCTATGACGCTGTCGACCTTGGATACTTAGAACCAAACGATACGATTATTTGTCACCCAGATAAACTACTCTTCCGAGTAAAACACACGGTTTTAAGTCTGAGTATCAACGACTATCAACCCCCTAAGCCAGCAAAAATTATGCTGTGGGGAGATCAGATGAGAGCTAACTTTATGGGAGGAGTAAAAATGTTTAAAAAAGGTGGCTATATTAGTGAATACGATGAAATTATCACCAGAGAACTCGTCGATATCCTCTGTGGCCCATTTACCCTGCCCACAAAAGTAAGCGAACAATTCATTCTAGATCTTGAAAGAGCAGCTTTTATTAAGCTCCTTAAAAATAAAAAGACCCGTGAGAGAATTAAGTACATGCTTGAAAACGGGAAACCTCTTCGCAATTAAAACAATGAACAAAAATACACCTGTTATTATCAAGACCGCTCGAAGCCCTTTTGGAAAAGCTCTTCGAGGAAGTTTTAAAAATATTCGTTCGGATGAACTTATGTCTCCTGTTATTGATAGCCTTATCCAAGATATTGATCCCAATATTATCGATGAGGTTATTTTCGGGTGTGGGTTTCCAGAAAGCCACCAAGGAATGAATATTGCCCGAGTCTGTAGTGTGAGGGCGAATCTTCCCTATAGTACTCCAGCAATGACGCTAAATCGATTCTGTGCAAGTGGACTTGAAACCATCGCTATTTGTGCTCAAAGAATTTCTTTAGGGCAAATAAATTTTGGACTCGCAGGGGGACTTGAGACCATGAGCCTCATCCCAATGACAGGATTCGATCCCGAATTGAACGCTACCGTTGTCGAAGAACGGCCAGATATTTATTTTAGCATGGGAACAACGGCGGAAGAAGTAGCTCAGCGATACAATATTTCCCGAGAAGATCAGGATATGTTTGCTCTAAAAAGTCATCAAAAAGTAATCAAAGCACAACAAGAAGGAAAATTTGATAAGGAAATTATCCCTCTTGAATTTGAAGAAACCTATCTTGATGAAAATACCCAGGAGATAAAAACTCGAAAAATTAGCTTATCAAAAGACGAAGGGCCAAGAGAAGATACCACCCTGGAATTAATGGCAAAACTCAGACCAGCTTTCAAATTAAAAGGAAGTGTCACTCCTGGAAATGCCTCGCCTATGAGTGACGGAGCCGCCGCCGCTACTATTACCAGTTTAGAAATGTGTGAGAAGAACCGATGGCAGCCACAGGCACACTTTATCGATTATGTGGTCGAAGGCTTAGAACCAATTATTATGGGGATGGGACCCGCCAAAGCTATCCCAAAACTCCTCGAAAAAAATGGACTAACCATTGATGACATTGATATTTTTGAAATCAATGAAGCCTTTGCCGCTCAAGCACTCGCTAGTCAACGAGAATTAAATATTCCTGATGAAAAACTCAACGTTAACGGAGGGGCTCTAGCTATCGGGCACCCACTCGGTGCCAGCGGAGCAAGGCTCACAGGAACAATTATACAAGAATTAAAACGAAGAAATGCTCGATATGGAGTAGTGAGTATGTGCGTCGGTGGCGGAATGGGTGCGGCCGCCCTAATTGAAAATTTGAATGAGTAATAACACGAAAAATAAAAGATGGTTGGTTCTTGATGCGCTTAAGGCGCTGATTGTTGCCATCATGATTTTTGGTCATACACTTATTTGGTGGTATAGCCATGGGAGTGATAAATCTATGATTATTCTCGATAATATCTACTACCAGCCGATACTCTTTGGCTTATTTCCTCTATTTAGTGCCCTAGTAATGAGTCTCCCGTTAACGGCTGGAATGGCTTTGTATTTTTCACTAAATAGCCGAAAGAAGCTTACTGAAAAACACTTCCTACAATGGTGTTTTTTACGTTCTGGAATTATTCTTTTACTTGGATTTTTAGTAAACTTACTCGCTTGGGGATGGAGATATATTTGGACCTGGGACGTATTACCATTTTACGCTCTTTGTTGTTTAATCATAAGCCTCCTAGTTCGATATGTATCTCAATGGAGTCTAATTTTTGTGGCTCTTCTATCTATAATACTCACCAAAACTGGCCCCTTGTTCTCACTTCCAGAGTATGCACACATTATTCTTTGGGGGGATAAGAGTGGCGATCACTTCTGGCCACTGTTTCCCTGGATTAGCATTGTGATTATTGGTTTTTTTATTTCCTACCTCTACCAACAAAAATATCACCTGTTTACCAAAGGGCTATTCACACTTGGGGGAAGTGCTATTGTGATGAGCCTTATTTCCGGAAATTTTTTATACGAAACAAACCTGCAAGACATATGGGGAAGTGGCTTTTTTCACCCCACACTTTCAACCATAAATATGCAGGTGGGGATTATGCTTATACTCATTGCCTTGCTCGAAAGTTATCTCAAAAACAAAGAGCTATTACCAAACAGTATTATTAAAAGCTATAGCCAAGGAATCTTATTTATCTACATAGCGAACATTACACTTGGCTTCCACCTAACACTCTTACTCCAGTCAAAATCCTGGCTAATGACACTCCTCTGGCCAGCGGTATTTATCCAATTAATAGTGGCTTACTACATCGGGAAAAACACTTATCTAATCAAAAACAAATTCCGTACGACTAAAAACTAAAGCGTCGTATTCTGGATAGGTATGGAGACTTTCATATCCGTCATCAAAAATTTTTATTCCTGTAAAAGCATCTGGGCCAAAATCATGAGATAGATCATAATTTTTTGCTTTAAAGTTTGATCTGAACTTCTCAACCCAAACTTTTGTTTTAGCCGTCCCTCCAGAAAATTTTGATTCAAATAAAGCTGATGGAAACTCATCAATTCTCAAGGAAGCTTCAGCATCTTTCAACGGCTTACAAGAGCAGAGCTCATAAAACTCTAGCTCGTGAGAGCCGATAAAATGAGAATCTCCCACCACCCACAAGAAAAACTCTGACCCATTAATAAAATGTTGTTGCTCTGCAAATACCTGTTGAGATGTCTCCAAAGATTTATCCCTTTTATTAAAGGTTAAAAAATATAAATAATCATAATTCATTAGATTTCCTGATTAACGGGTTTAGGCAGGTAAGGCAACTCTACAACAATCTTATAATTTGGACGAAAGATACTGTTAGATCTCACGAGAGATGAAGGAATTACTTCCCAAGCAAATTTTTTATAAGCCTTCCCATAAGCTCTCAAATAAGAATTTTTATCTAAGTTTAAAAGCCTGTCTTCATTTTCTCTCGGAGAAAAAACATAAAACAACTCAGCTGGAGAGGTAAAATTTTTATAAGCATGATAATGAGCTGACGATTTAAATCCTGCCGACCTCAAAGTCTCAAACAAAATAGTACGATGCTGTTTTGTGTGATCTGTTTCAGGATATATCCAAGAAACCATTAGGCCTTTTTCAGTGAGTGAGCGTGCCATAAATTGATAGAACTCCTGTGAATAAACATGAAGCAATCGATCATGTTCTATACCTGGTAAATCTACCAAGATAAGATCAAATTTCTTCTCATTACCTCTCAAGAATCTAAAAGCATCCGTAACAATAAGATCCCAGTTTTCAAAAGTCTCAAATATATGATGATTCTTACTCGTTAAATAAGGATGAACTTTTGCATATTCCATAAACTCCGCATCAATATCAACCTGTGTAAGATTTACATCGTATTTTTTAAGATGATCTAATGCAATAAAGTCTCCTCCTCCTATGAGCAAAACTTCTAGTTTTTCATCTCCGAATAATGCCATTGGTACATCAACCAGTCCCTGATGATAAGAAAGATACCAGTCATCACACATCTGAATATGAGTATCAAGATTCAGACAGAGATCATCTGGATTGTAATCAGCATTATCAAAAGAAGTTTTAAATAAGGTCACCATTTGATAAGGCGTATTAAAAAACTCTAAAATTTCTACAGACTTCAATGGGGCATGAAAGCTCCAAAATCGATCTTCAATTTTAGCCCCCATAAACATTTTGGTCATATGATTATGAATGGATTCTTGATAGGTAAACAAAACACTAAAAATACCAAGACCAATAACCACTACCGCAGAATGCCAAAACTTCCGAGTCTTTTTAGATTCATAAAAGAGGTAGAAAAGTAATGCTACAAGAAAATTTAAAGCCCCAACAACAATAACCGTCACAATCAATCCAAGCTGTGGATACAACCATAAAGAATAGATTAAAGTTCCTGCCAAACTCCCAATATAATCAATCCCCAATACTTCAGAAAAAGCATTATCTCGATCTTTCATAAACTGAGACAAGATTGGAATTTCTAATCCTGACAAAATCCCAACAAATACGACAGGAAGATGAGAAAGCACCATGATTATTGATCTCCCAAACTCTGAATACCCCCAAGACATATGTGCAGAGTTCAGCCAAATCATAAAGAGAACTCCTAAAATTCCTGAGAAAGATAAAACAATTTCTAAAATCAAAAAAGTACTCACTAACCGACGTCGTTTCAACAAACCAAATAAAAGAGCCCCGATTCCTAGAGAAAATAAATATAACCCGATGGTCACAGAATATCGAGTTACCGTTCCTCCAAAAATTACGGTCAACGCCTGCGAAAAGATCAACTCATAAACAATACTGCAGAAAGCTACAATAAAAGTAATGAGTAAAATCACTAAATTTTGTTTTTGTAATAATCCTTTTAAATTTAACGTTTGAGACATCTTGATCGAGTATACTAATTTCACTTAAAAATTCACAAAATTAACGAAAGAAAAAGAGCCGCCACTTATCAGTGTGCGACTCTTTTTATTATAAATCTGTCAAAAAGTGTGAACTACAAGTCTAAAGCCTGAATATCAGCAATAACTGCCTGACAACTCGCAACATTTTCTTCAACGCTATTGTCAGCCCCTAGAACCATCCCAAGAATCTGTTCTTGTTTTCCACTATCAGAAAGCGCATCATTTTGGTATACATTCATTACTTCTCCGAAATCATGATCTCGTTCTACGAACACTCGAGAAATGAAGATTCCGGCTCTTTCTGGGTCAAGTTCAACTTCACAAACAGCTGCAATTACTTGTTCAAAAGAAGCTCCTTCCATTGCTGGTGTTGCTGACATGAATTGATTAATGGCTTCCATTCGTTCTTCCATTTGCTCTTCTGTAAATAGAAGCCCGTCACCTCCAATCTCTTGCATTTGTTCTAGAGCCGCTGTTCCAGCCGTCACTTGAACCTCACTCGGATCTACTCCAGCAGGAATTTCTACTCCTAGTTCTAACGGTGTTGGCAAGTCTTGATCAGGGAAAGCTTCTCCATCAAACATTCCTGTTGTTGGTGGATGGAAGTCCATTTCCTCTTCATCATAAAGACCATCGATAAGGTTTCCATCAGCGTCCCGCCCTTCAATAATAAGTGTTGAAGGATCAACCGCTAGTTCATTAGTCAAAGCCGCTCGCTCTTCTTCTGAGTCTGGCATAATAAATTCTTCTTCCTCCCCAACCTCTTCTGCAAATTCTTGGTATCCAAAGTCATTATCTCGAAGGTCTTCAAATAGTCCTCGACAAGCTTCTGCCATGGCAGCTTGATTATCGGTTTGCATTCCAGTAATCACTTGAAGCACTTGGATTTCATCTTCAGCCGTCCAGTCATCAGTACTAGATGTAATTCCTAGAATCGCAGGAAGATCAATTTGCCCACGATTAAAGTAGTAGGAAATCGCTTGATCAAATTCGTCTGAAGAAAGATCAAATCCACAGAGGGCTTTCATTCTTCCATAAGAATCTTGAACATCTAGACCATAGTCTTGGAATGTAGAAAGGAATTCTTCTCGTTTTTCCATATCCATTTTTGTAACTAGTGGAGAAGACTTAAAGAAGTCCTCCATAGCTTCGGGATTAAGTTGATCGTCTTCATCCATTGCTTCGAATTTTTCGATCATAGCCTGAACCTCTTCTTCTGTAGGTTCTGCTTTCAGCTCTTCTGGAAGATCTTCAAAATCAGCGAAGTCTCCAGGAGCTGCTTCCATTACTTGTTCTAACACATCCTCAAACTCAACCGCAGGTTCCACTTCTTCCTGAACAGGAGGAGTAATTTGGTTTTGAGTAGGAGGCACTACCATTGGCTCGGGAGCCGTTTTTACACACCCGACTAACGCTAGCGCTAGCACGAGCATTAATGACGAATTTTTTGGATTAATTGTTTTCATATTTGTATAACAGGTTAATAAAGCAGGATTAAAAAGTAAGAATAAATTTTTAGTCTAGAGCACCTTGAACTTCTTCGTACTTCTTCCATACGCTGTAAGTTTTGGTTGTACAACCACATGGATACGTTCCTTCACTTGTGGCACATCGACCATTACATCGATCTGTTCTCGTTTCATTTCGGTATCGAGTTTCATTTCGATGACAAGTACTACATCCTGATTTACCACAATTACAACTGTAAGGAACTCGAACGGTATAAGGAACTCGAGCCGTGTAGTAACAATTGGTATTACAAGTCTGAGATTTTTCTCTATTACAAACCGCATTAGAGTTGTTATTCCCTCCTGAGTATTTACATCCACATGGAATGTATTTATTTTTACCACAATTAGCATTACATCTATCGGTCTTAGTTACCCATCGATATCTTGTCTCATTTCGATGACAAGTCTGGCATCCTGATTTACCACAATTACAGTCATAAGGCACTCGAACGGTATAGGCTTGCCTAGCTTGGTAATAACAAGAAGTATCACATCGTGTTGTAATTCCTCCACAAAGCACCTTCTCTTGAATCTCAAGATCACTATTTCTATCGGCTGCTTTCAAAAAAAGATTCCATTCCTCATCCGAATTATCTGGGGCATAGTAAGTTTTCGAGCTATTCTTATTAATTACTCGAAGTGTTTTTTTCTTATCTGTACTACTTGGAACATCCGTTACTGATCCTGAAGTTGTACTAACTTCTAAAGTTTTCTTACCCGTTTGCTTTTCTTTCTCTTGTTCTTCTTTTAACTTTGTTTGGTTATTTTTATACTTTTGTTTATTTACCCAGTAATTTCGACAATTGTATCGAAATTCATAATACTGCAGCACTTGACTGTACCAAGGCTGTCTAAAGAACGAACTTGGATTAGATTTCCAAGGAGGATTTGAACAATTTACTGCTGCTTCAGCAGTATTCACTGACAACGTTGAGCCCGGAAAAAAGGAAATCCCAAAAAAGGATATTCCCAAGAAACAGGCCAATACCAAAACCGATTTTTGTATTTTCTGCATGGAAGGGAAATTTTATTTATTTAAATACTTAAAACTGAGTGTAATTATCTACACTCTGAAAAAAAAGGAAAAACAATCCTCTTGCATGCGAAGCCCGTTTATTTAATAGAAGTAATAAGGGTCATAAATCGACCCATCAAAGCGTGGTAAAAACTCTTTACTGTCTCGAGTAATATTCACAATTTCCACGCCCCTTCCATTATACGCAATAATCAACCAACCATTACGATAGTCTATACTCTGTACATCGTTTGATACAATCTGTACATTTGTAGCACTCGTTGGAGCCGTTGTAACCGTCCGAATAACCCTTCCACTCAAGTCAAAATGAGTTATCCCCGCCGCCGTAGCGACAAAATAAGAGCCACTATCTCCATAAGCCACACTTCTCACATCATCAGAAGTTCCCTGAAGAGTAATCTTTACATCCTGATCAAACCAATCTCGAGTAGAGTTGTAAATCGTTCGAACCTGCTGTGCGTTATAAGCATGGTTGACTACAAATGGAAGCGCCACTGCTCCATTTAGGTCTGGATTTTCGTCCCCTCCAACAGGATTAACAACTGGCCTAGGACCAAAATCTCGATCAGTCGGCATCCCTCTGAGTACTGGATAGTCATTTATTCCTCCAAAATCCCAAATGGCCGAATCCCACTGGTAATAGTTCTCACTAGCATCAGTCGAAATTCCACGAGACCTCAACAGTACATCAGTCACCCCAAAAGTATCAGTCCAGAGATCCCCCAGTCTTCCATCTTCCAATAGAGAAGCATTAATCGATGACGCCTGGAGAAAGTAGACACCACTAAATGTACCTTGTCCATACCCAGAAATTCCTCCAGTATAATTATATTTACGCCCAGATCCAGTGGTCTCCCCAGCAGTTACCTGACCTAAAGAGTAAGACCTATACCCCGGATATCCTCGACCAATCAACCCACCTGTTCCAGTCTCTAAATAATCGCCAGACCGAGTCCCTCTGACCACTCCTCCAGTTACATCTCCAGTAGCATAAACATTCTGAAACGTAGCATTTCCCCTGCCAATGATCCCACCAGTGTAGCAAAAAAGAGCTGGAGTGTAGGGACCGCTTTGTGTAACTTCCCCCCCAGTAACATTACCTGTAGTGTAAGCCTTATTAATACTAGCTGAAGAAGGAACATGTCCCACCAAACCACCAGTATAGCTATAACTTCTTTTCCCACTATAAGAATGAGCCGTTCCTCCTGTCACATCCCCTGTAGCATAAACTTCGGTAAGCGCACTGGATGAGTACCCCGCTAAACCTCCTGTATGAGCATAAGAACCACGAGCAGACATGTAACCCAAACTTGCCTGGCCTCCAATAACGTCCATTTCAGAAAAAGAGAGAGTAATACTTCCTGTACAATTACCGACCAAGCCACCAGTATAAGCGTAAGCCCTATCCCCCCGCGCAGAGCCTCCTGTAACAGTTCCTGACAAAGCCCGAACATTCAATATACTACCATGATTGTCCCCCAAGACGCCTCCTGTATAAGAATAATTAGCACTACTACTATTAGCATAATTGGGACTTCCTGTCACATTTCCTGACACAAACACATTCGTCGTATCCCCATCCTGTCTACCAGCTAATCCACCAGCAGCCGTTCGTCCACCAGTGATGGAAACGTTCTCCAGTCCAACATTGGAAATATCCCCAATAGAAAAACCAAACAAGCCTACATAGTCATCATTATTTCGATTCACATACAAGTCAGATATAACAAACTCATTACCATCAAAACTACCAGAAAAACGACCACCGCTAACGCCTATTGGATCAAACCCAGACCCACTATTCCAATTGACCGTATCACTAGCATCAATATCATTTATAAGCACAAAATGACTCGATAAGAAATTTTGCATATTTTGAAGCTGAGAAATGTTAGAAATCTGGTAAGGGTCACTAGAAGTCCCACTCCCACCAGCAAAATCAGGAGAAGCAATAGCTCCAATATACAAATTTTCCACTGCATCAAACCCCACCTTGGCATCCGCTACCACAGAAACTAGCTGTCCATCAATATAAGTCTTCTTATTAGCCCCATCCCATACAGCCACAACAAAATTCCATCCATTCAGTGGATAATCAGAAATCGTAGTATCAGTAGTCCCATCAACACGAAGATAGTCACTTCCATCCCTATAGAGAGCAAAGTCCGTATTAGAACTATCTTTCTTCGCGATAATGTAGCCTCCATCATCATTCCCTGGCTGAGTCTTAACCCACCCCCCAATAGTTAGGTCGCCAGTTACATCAAAATCATTGGAACTAGAGCTGATATATCCACTTTCATCAAAGTTAAACTGTTGGAGATCTGTCCCCACATCTACACTAGAAACGGTCACATTCCCACTTGAGCTCATATCATTAGCTTTCCCTCCAACATCCTGAAGTCCGTTCGTCCAATGTCCAAGCACTGTACCAAACAATGGTGCCCCAGCAAAAAGACGGGTAATACGGCTTCGCGATAAATTTGGATGTTGAGTTCCCGAGGAAAGAGAACCTTTAAACCTTTCTATCCCTACATCCGCTCCAATCAAAAATTCTGATTCTTGTTCGTGAACATCAAGTGCCGCTGCTAAATCTGAAAGAGCGGTAACAGGATAACTATTAGAAGCATTATTTGGCTGAATTGCGTAATCCCAAACACTTCCCCCAGACAAAATAGCACTATTAAACGGAAGCGTTCGAATATCATCAATAACCCAAACTCGAGTCCGAGAATCTCCATTATAATCCCACAGGTAATAGAGCTTCCCATCCTTGGCAATATAGACTCTTCGATAAATATTCGCATTACTTGGCGTATGACTCCAGGTGTAATTACTAGAATCTAAGCCATCAAATTCTATATGCTGATTCGTATCATCAGTCTTATTGAGAAGAGTAACTCCAAAATTTGTTGCTACCGCCACATAGGTTTTCCCACCTACAACCTGAGCGTGCATCGAGTTAAGCTGATTTGTTGCTGTTTGAAGGTTCGCTGGCATTACGGTAGACCAAGGATAAGCCGTACTATTACGAGTCGCATTCGTGTCATTTAGAAAGTTATTCCAATTATAGGCCACCTGCGAACACCCTGATGGATAATAGGTCGTGTAAGAAGAACCTGTTCCCTTATGTCCTGCAAGAGTGAAGCAGTTATTCATACGATGGCTGTAGATCGTATCATTAATAAAGTCTGCCACAATTACGGCTCCATTTTTTCCACCCCCCTGGTTAAAGCGGAAGGTTGAATAAATTTTCCCATTGAGCCCATAAGAATTTCCATACAATAAAGAATTAAAGACCATCCTTCCCCAATTACTTGGATTTGGATCTTGTAAAGCTGACATCCACAGAGAACCACTGATAACATCGAATATATAAATTCCATCACGGGTGAATACAACGACTACTTTTTCTGGGAAGGTTGGCTTACCACAACGATCATCCAATCCTGAACGAGGATCTCCATCTCCGTCTCCCGTCATATAATCACAAACTCCATCTCCTTCATCATCAAGCGGTTCTGCGTACCAAGACTGAGAAGTATCATAACGCCAGTTTTCCTCAAATATTTTGATATCATCATAATAAACCACTCGGTTATTTTGCCCTTCCAGCCGAAGTTGAATATCAATATTATTAGTTCCGGATGAAGTAGTAAATGGAATCTCAACCCGATGCCAAGTCATATCACTATCGACTCCCTCCATCGAACTCACATACTGGTTATAAATGCTTGGCAGCACTCCATCCCCCGTCAATCGAATCCACGCCCCTTGAGAATCCTTGTTAACTGAAGCATTAGTTTTTACCCAGTAAGTAAGAATGTAGTCCTTGTTTGGATCAACACTAATATCGTCTATTTGCCAAGAAGCATATCCTCCCAGTAAATTCTGAGACTCAATTTTCAATACATTTCCTCCTGCGGGAGAGAATCCCGATTCATGAGAAAAGGTAGCCGTAGCCGTCGGAGAACTGGTCATACCTCCATACCCTGCCGTTCCAAGATCAAAATCTGGACTGTAAATTATTTTCGAGAAGGACGGATCGTCTTCAAATGTATCATAAAAGAAAACACCAAAAGCATCTTTCCCATCCAAGAAATGTTTTAGAGATTCCGTTAGAGGCTTGATCCCAATAGCTGTTCTTGTCTCTCCACAGTTACTCGTCTGAATAAAACTTTGTCCCACTGGAACGGTAGACTCCAACGGCAACCAAATAGACGTCTCACAAGTATCTCCGATTAATAAAAATGGAAAACATCCATCAAACAGACGATAGTCACACTGTGGAACACAGAAGTTATTAACATCCAGTAAATAGCCTTCAGGGCAAGTACCACTACAAGCCCCTCCAATACGCTGGTTAATATTTCCTCTTACATTCGAAGACAAAGCGCAGGCCACATTACTCTGACTACAGAAAACATCGGAAGGGGTCCCATGAAAGAAATCATCATTAGCCCCATGACCGCAAGCATTATCATCAAACAACGCTGGATAGTCAGCCGCCGTCGGATTTTTAGGATCTTCAGCAGTAATCTCAAAAGTTAATCGATCATCTGCAGCTAGCGCATCAGCTCCTTGTCCATCAATAGTGGTTTCAGTCCCTCCAATATTACTTTTATTTCGAATAATAGAAGAGGCCGTCAATTCTGGCCTTACGGGATCATACCAATCGGTTTCAACTCCACTATCGGTCAAAATAGAACAGTTTCCGACATTATCACAAACCTGAAAATCTTTTGGAGCACTCGTATCACAATATTCAGAATCATCACAGAAATTCCCTTGAACGCTAAAATCAAAAGTTGCTCGACGACAGACATCTGGATCATCCACACAGTCAACCTCACAAGTCAAAGGATCACCCGTACAATTATCCGCATACGATACAGGACTATTTGTTTGATAGAGTGTGCAAGCGGCAGGATTTTCAACGCAATCAATATCACAAATCTCATCCGCTGGATTACAAGCTGCGTAACATCCTGAAGAAGCATCATCACAAACAAGATTCACCCCTATAGAATTTCGTTTAAATCGCCCTGTAGCGGTACGAATTTGACCATCTTTTGTGTGAATTTGAGAAGAGAGTCCCGCAATATCTGAATTCAATACACTGGCACAATTTGCTAAGTGCATTGCATTAAAGGCCGTACTCCCAACACTAATTGGACAGGCAAAATCTGCAGGCATAGCTGGTGGAACATCACTCGCAACTCCATCTAAATTAACATCATTTTGCAGATCGCTAGTGGCAAAAACGCTATTGGCAGGGACCGCACTCCCCAATTCATTCGTAATACCATTAATCTGACTGGTCAGAGTATTAATCTCTCCAATAAGCGTACTAATTTGATTATCAATAGCCGTTGTATCGGAGCCTGGTGGCTGATTTGCCAAAAGAATTTCCTTATCCTTCAATTTTTGAATTTTATGGTTTCTAACATCAAGTTTTTGACGTCTGATATCACGCTTGTCCGAAATCGATAATGCTCCCTGCTTAAGATCGGCTCGTTTTTTAGAACGGTCTAGCAAAAAAGTCCTTCTTGCAGACTCTAAAGCCACAATCCCTGGACGAACTAATCGCTCTGCAGGAGCATACACCACACCATCAAATTCAACCTCCGCAACCGAAGGCGCCGTTTTATCAAAAGTAATGGTATTAGGCATTCCTGTTCCCTCATCAATCCAGGTTGTTACATACCAGGTTCCATCCATCAAAAAATAAACCTGAATCTCCCAATCCCCCTCATCCAATGTCTCTGGAGCAGTTAAATCAAATTTATAAACCTTTTTCTGTTCTATCGTATAATCAAAAGATTCTACATAAAGACGATCCCCTCCCTCTTGATAAAACTTCACGATAATTCTCGTAGGGGCAGATTGAAAAAAACCCTTCTGAGTGAGGGTGTTAAAAATATTTCCACGAAAATGTATACTCTTAAAAGTGCTAAATTGACCAGAGGCCGTTGGATTATAGGTCCAACCAGGCAAAGGATGATACCAAAAGTTCTCCAATGCTTCCGCGTAAGCAAACTGCCAAGCACTCAACGCAATCAATAAAACTAAAGTTTTTTGAGCAATCTTGTTTTTATACAATTTCCACCCTAAATAAAATAAAACTAGAAGAGAAGTAATTAATATTCCCAGTATCACCAACAACATCAATTTATTCGTTTCATCAACCACGACTTCTTCATCTACCGGTTGAGATGGATCACGATCCAAACTCGAATCTTGCTCAACCTCAAAAGAAAAACTCCTTTGAGCCAACAATGTTCCTTGAGTCGAAACCATAACCGTTCCTTCTAACTCAGAATTTTCACTCTTTAGCAACAAGGGAATACTCGCATAAAAACCTGAATTCTCCACATTCACCTCAACAACCTCTCGAAAAGCTTTTCTCTTTCCATCAATATCTTGCCAAGCAGATAAGTTAACCGCCACGTTTTGAACACCTTCTTCTGCAACTCCTTGTACAACCAATTCATAATTAGCTCCTTCTGCCTCAGGAGTAGGCACTAGGGCAAATTTTGAAATAACCCCAAACCCTCCTTCTACCACAAAATTACTCTTCAATTCTCCTGCCAAAATTCGTTTATCCTCAGAATAAGGCGCCACAGAAATCTCATACAATCCAGAATCAAATTCTCTTTCCAAATCATAAGACAAGACCTTTTCTGATTTCGGTCCGACATTCACCCCAGCTAAAAAAATATTATAATCTTCTCCTTCATTAACATTTATATGTTTAATAGCCAGCTTAGGAACAACCTTGACTGGCTTTAAAGTGTTATTCAAAAAGACAAACTCCAAAACTCTCCCAGCTTCTTCGTCTTCAACATTCAAATCCTTGACAACATACGATTGAGGTTTAGATAAAAGAGGAAGATCTTTTTCCCCAAAAGCGAGCAACTTATTACTCGTAAACACAGAAGCCTTTAACACACTTCCCACAGCAACTCCATTTTCTGGCAATGGAAGTTCAAATTCATACTGTCTTAAAGTTTTCCCCCACCCCTCCTTAGAATTAATTCTATCAGAAACTAAAACAGCTCCATTTGGATCTACAACTTCTAATTCCAAAGCTTTGGCTCTTCTTAACGGAGAAGGAGCAATAACTACCCCCTTAATTTTTCCAGGATCATGAGGCCCAAGAAATGAAATATTAACGGCTCTAAGAGTCGTACTCTTAATTTCAATAGCCTCAATATTATCCAGATCATTAAGATCTACAATCTCTGGAGACTGAGCCATAGTCGTCCCCCAAAGGCAAAAGCAGGCTAAGAGAGCTAAGAAATATTTCATTTTTATTTTCCAAGTCATTATATCGAACCCAATCTATCTGGCAAAAAAGATTCTCATGAAGCCTTGATAAAAACTTGCCAATTTGAGGTTTTTTTTCAAAATATGCTTTGTATGAGAAGAAGATCGAGAAAATACCGACGAAGAAGTCACTACTATAGTCGCCGAAAAAAGAATTGGATTCCTTTTCTGGTGTTCGTAGGAGTTGTAGGATTTTTCTTTTGGGCGATTTTCCAATTCTTTTCCGTACTGCTTTCTAGTGTTCGAACAGAGACTACGGCCGCAGAGCTAAACATCGAAAGAGGACGAGCAGAGTTCCAACTATCTACAGAAAATAGTAATTGGACTCCAGCATTTTCAGGTCAAACTTTTGTAGAAGGAGATCAGCTAAAAACCGCTAAAAACAGCACTATTAGACTTAATTTTTTTGATGACAGCACACTATTTCTAAACGAAGAAACCGAACTGGCTATTGAAAAACTAGAAAAAAATAATTCTGATAAAAAAACAGCTAGCTTCCACCTCTCTGAGGGACAAATTTGGGGACACTCAAACGAAACCCTTACCACAGCTCCAAAGGATATCAGCTATACCATTGGAACAGATCGACTAAACCTGTATATTAAAGGAACAATTTTTCACCTAGAAACCAACAGTGAACAAGACATTCTCAGACTCATGAAAGGAGAAGTGGAAGCCGACATCCTTAACGAAGAATCTCAAACCATAAAAACTCTTAGTATTGGAGTCGGACAACAACTTGTGGTAAACAGCGAAACACTAAATCAAATCACTGAAAACCAAGATGTTCTCACGCTTATTGACAGCGAGTTTCTCACCTCAAACTGGCACATATCAAACCTAGAAAACTTTGATACTGAAGGCGCTGAAAAATTAAAAGCCCAAGCCACCCCTCAAACAACCGAAGTAACGACTATTGCTGAAGAAGAGCCCATTTCCGAAGAAAATCTTCTCGATCCAGTTGAGATTTTAGAACCAGCAGAAGGGGCCTCAATCCCTGCAAATCTAGATCTTATAAAAATTGTTGGAACCGCACCACTCGAGACCACTCAAATTCAAGTAAACGGTTATACTCTTTCTAAATACCAACCAGGAGACCGAAAATGGAGCTACTTTGCCGCTACTAAATTTGGCACACTAAAATCAGGTACAAACACCTATGAAGTCATTGCCTTTAGTCGAGACGGAAAACAATCAGCTCCAGTAACACTTACTATTAATTATGAAGGAGCTACTCCACAGTTCACGCCAATTCCTTCCTCAACAGAAACGACAAACTCAACCGAAACTACCACAACTTTACCCGCTCCTAAAATTAGCAATCCACCTATTTTTGCAGAAGATCCTACCGCCGTATATGAAACTTCCGCAGCAGTAGTCACCATTGCAGGAACGGTTTCATCAAGCACACAAGCTGTAGAAGTTAATAATTTTCGACTCCGAAAATTCAGCCCTGGTGACACAACCTTCTCTTATATCGCGAACGCAAATTATGGGAATATGAAAGAAGGCGAAAACACTTTCACTATTGTTGCTATTGGGCCAAATCAGGAAAGAAGTGAACAAGCTATCAAAATTTTCTATTCCCCAGTAGACGTTCAATAATGAACTTATCTGCTTATTCATTTTTTCAGTACAAAGATACATTAGCTCCTGAATGGGATGATTTTGTTAACCAACAAGATACAGGGTCTATACATCAAATTAGTAAGTGGAAAAAATTTCAAGAATCCATTCCTGGTCGAGAAATCGTACTCGGTTTTGGGCTGAGAGACCCAAATCACAAAATTATTGCCACAACCTGGTGTGTAAAAATGAATACAGGTTTTTTAGGGAAATTCTGGTTTTATTCTGCTCGAGGTCCAGTTTTTGCCACCGCAAATAAATCTATTCAAACTCACTTCTTAAAACTCGTAAGCAAAGAACTAAAAAAAGAATCTGGAATTTTTTGGAGACTTGATCCTTATTTTACCGATGAAGACTGGAGCGAAATAAGAAAAGAAATCAAACTAAAAGAAGCGACTAAAAACTTTCAACCAACCGATGCTCTCATGTTAGATCTAGAGCTATCTGAAGAAGAGATTCTGGCACAAATGAAACGCACTGGTCGTAGAAACCTAAAAATTGCACAGAAATCAGATTTAACCATAGAAAGCATTTCTCCAGAAAAGCTCACTCAAAAAGATGTAGAAGATTTTTATAGTCTAAACACAGAAACCACCACCCGTGATAAATTTTCAGGACATGAAGCTTCCTATTATAAACACTTCATCGAGAAACTAGCTCCAATGACTCAGCTATACTTCGTGGCAACTTCTCAAACTCGAATTGCCGCTGCCATTACTACTTTTTGTGACAAAAAAGCCATCTATTATTTTGGAGCTTCGACCTCAAAACCTGAATATAGAGATTTAAGAGCTCCATATGCCTTACAATGGAAGATGATTCTTGATGCAAAAGCACGAGGCTGTAATACCTATGACTTCACAGGAATCACTCCCGCCGACCAGCCAAATCATCCCTATGCGGGAATTACACAATTCAAAACTCGATTTGGAGGTTACCGATCAACCTTCGCAAGCGGAAAAGAAATCCCTCTCAATAATTTTTGGTACACTATTTACAGAACGGTTAAAAAGCTCAAAAGCTAATCTCTTGAAGCCAAGAAGTCCTCGTTAAGGAGTTCATAACGAATCGAATCATAAAAGATTCCATTTTTTAAATAATGCTTCCGCAGGATTCCAATTTCACGAAAACCAACTTTAGCGAGTAATTTTTGAGAAGGAATATTCTCAGAAAACGTCCCTGCAAAAATTTTTCTTATATGCAGATCAACAAAACAAAACCGACAAACCTCTTGTAACATTTCTGTTCCATAGCCTTTCCCCTGAACCGCTGGAGAGAGCCAAAAACTAAGGAATACTGAGTTTTTTTCAGCATCCTGTTGCATGATATGAAAATTACGAACCGTCACCCGCCCAATAAACTCATCAGATTCCTTAAGGAAAATTCCAAAATGCTTATCGTCTGATTTTCTATTTTCTAAAAACTTTTCACGCACCTCTTCATAATCCTGCGGTGGATTCCACGTCATATACTCTGCTAACTCTGGATGATTAGAAGTAATTTGATATAAATATTGGCAATCTTTCTCTTCCAAAATCCGCATATACAAACGCTCTGTATCAACCTCATACATTATAAAAACAAGTTAAAAATCATTAATCAAAACACTTCCCTCCGGAAAAGGAAATTTTCGTATAGATATATTTAAATTTTCAATGCCCTGAATCGACGATAAAATATCAGCTCGTAAAAGAGACTGTAGTTTTTCCAATAATTTAACCTCTCCGTGTCTTTCTGAAAAAGATTTAATGACGTCATAAATCACGGCATAATCGACAGCATCATCTATGTTGTCAGATTGCTCAGCCGTAGAAACATCACAGGAAAAATATACTGAAACCAATACCTCTTGCACATTAGCACGTTCTTCTTTCGGAACGCCTAAATTTAGATGCATCGGTATATCCTCTAAGGCAAAGTTCATAATCTCAACCAATTGTCGATAAAAAAAATAAAAATGCCAATAAAAAAGCACCAAAGAATCCTTGGTTCTTTTTTTAAATATGGAAAAAATAATAACCTATTTTTTGTCTCCAGTAATACCACAACAACACTTTGGCTCAGAAACCAATAGCCCCAACACCACAAGAAACAACATACCATGCCATAGCAATTGTTTTGTGTCACCACTATGAACCGTAAACATACTTACCAAATCAATAATCAAAAATCCAATAAGTGACAGTTGATAGAAAAGTTTTGGAACCAAATTCCCCATAATCACAAAAATTCCTCCAACAAGTTCGGTGAGAATCAACCCCCAAACCAAAACCGTCAAAACCACTCCTGTCGCGCCAAAAATTCCAGCAACCATATTAGTTACCATAGGATCACCTCCAAGGGCTCCCATAAACTTCATCAATCCGAAAAGGGCAAAAAACACCCCAACTCCCAAACGAACTAAGGCAAGTCCTGAAGCATTACATTTTGGAATCGGTAGAACGGGCAAATCTTTTTTCATAATTAAAAGTATTAATTTAACCTCTATTCTAATGGCTTTCAACCAAAATGCAACCAGACAACGTTGTCTAGAAGACACCTAAATTCTGGTGGGTGAGGAGAGGATCGAACTCTCGGCCAACTGGTTAAGAGTCAGATGCTCTACCACTGAGCTACTCACCCATAAAAACACCAAAGAGTTTTAATGAATTCAAATCGTTTCACAAAAAATATCCCCACACCGAAATTAATAATTAAAAAAAACCTCTTCAAAAGAGATTTTATCATGGTGGGTGGGGCGAGGATCGAACTCGCGGCCAACTGGTTAAAAGCCAGATGCTCTACCACTGAGCTACCCACCCATTGGGTATATTCAGGCTCCGAAATAGGCGGAGAGCGCAGCGCGCCTTTTTTGGGAAAAGGAGCTTTAAGCGCAGTACTTAAAGTTTTTTTATGAAAGAAAAAACGAAAAGTACGAAGATTGAAGTGACATGGAGCCACCTGTCGGAGTCGAACCGACGACCTACGGGTTACAAATCCGTTGCTCTACCAGCTGAGCTAAGGTGGCAAGTGGTGGAGCCTATCGGAGTCGAACCGATGACCTCCTGCGTGCAAAGCAGGCGCTCTAGCCAGCTGAGCTAAGGCCCCACAAGTATTGCTTAATTCTTTTCTCTATACCCCTCCTGGTAAAAATGCCCCCAAAGTCGCTGCTAGAAAGCTATCCAATCCTCCAACTAAATACATGAAAGATAAAATAGTCATAGCAAGTCCCATAAGTTTGACGAAAGTATAAGTTCCACCAGAGACAAACCAACGTTCAGCGAAGTCGAATTTTCCCGTGAAATCTACTACTTTTTCGGCATAAACCATCATCAGTATGCCACCCGGAATGAGGAGCAAAGCAATAATCATTAATCAAGTGCGAAAAGAACCAAAAGCGAAACGGATTCTAGAAACAAACTGAGTTTTGTCAAAAATTTGTTTGAGAAAAAACTAAAAATCGTTTAAAATAGGGAGATAATGAGAAAAAAACTACTAAGCATAGCTTTCGCCTTTCTCTTCAGTCTCGCATTCTTCCAGTTTACTGGAGAGGCTGAAGCTCAAAATGTCCTAAGATTACCAAGTGGATCATATGGGGGAGTTCTGGAGAATAATAGAATGCAGAGAGGCGTCAATCAGGTGGTAGGAAGTTCTAACTTCACAGAATCGGCTATTAACGTCATTTTCTCTCGAGAAAATATTTTTGCCGCCAATGTTGTTTTTGGAATTATTGCTATTGTCTATCTAGTAATACTGGGAGTTAAATTCACTATTTCGGAAGGAAAAGAGGAGGCTCTTACCAAACATAAAAAAGAATTCGGGTTTATTATCGTCGGCCTCTTTGTGCTTTCAATTGCACAACTTGCGGCCTTTGTATACCTAAACCCAGATACAAGCGTAAACCCTGGCTTACTGACCAATCAAAATGTGGTTAACGCCTTTGAAGCCAAGGCCTTGCAGATAAAATTATTCCTACAAATCATTGTCGGAGGAATTGCTTTGCTTTCAGTACTAACAACAGCCTTCAGACTTATGAGTAGTGCTGGAAACGAAGAAGTCGTGAGCAAAGAAAAACAACTAATTAGAAATTTTCTACTTGCTGCAGTAATTATTATTGGGGCTGAAATCTTAGTACGAGGAGTATTCTTCATCCAAGGAGTAGATCGAGAAGGCGTTTCAAACCAAGCGGTAATTACGGGAATCCGAGAAATTATTGGAATTGTGAACCTACTATTAACATTAGTTGCTGGTATGGCGGTATTCATGGTTATCATTGCCAGCCTATATTATGTTACAAGTCTTGGAGACGAAGAACGAGCTGGCAGAGCTAAACGACTCATTGTATCAAGCATCATTGCCATCTTTATTTGCATTTCTGCCTACTCTCTTATTAGATTTTTCTTCTAAAAATGAAAAAACTTATCCTAGCCAGCTTCTTTCTTATCGCTTCATTCTTCGGGACTGAAGCTTTTGCTCAAAGCACGGCTATTACCCCTGATACAGATTTAATTTTTACCACTGGAACAGTATTACAAAACGTAAATGTTAGTGACTACACAGGAGCACAAGATGCTATCAATCCAAACCCGAATGTCAGAAACCCTGGATCATATTTTATTCGAAATATTATTACGGTTATTATTCGTTTCTTAGAACGAATTATGGTACCAGTAGCCATTGTTTACCTTGTATGGGCTGGGATTGTTCTAGTCATCAACCGAAATAATGAAGAAATGTTCAAAGAAAAGGTTCGACAAGTGGTCTGGATGGGGGTTGGTTTTGGTCTTATCTTGATTAGTTTCACACTCGTCGACAAAATATTCTTCGGTACTCAAGGAGAAATACTGAGCCAGGATGATTCAAATGCCTTTGCTCTTATTGCCCGACTAGAAATCAACGGTCTCGTTAACTTTATGGCAAGTTTCGCTGTTGCTATCGGAGTTCTCTACCTAGTAATCAGCGCTGTTCAACTTATTGTTGCTGGGGCCAATGAAGATACGGCCGACAAAGCCAAAAGAGGAATTCTCTACTCTATTATTGGAATTACATTAGTTTTTCTAATGTACACTATTGTAGCTTTCTTCTTTGGATTCAACCGAGAAGGTCAACTTACAGGACTAGATCTTGCGACCATTAATATTGAATTGGCAAAATGGTCTAACATCCTCCTTGGATTTGTGGCTTTCTTTGCGGTACTGGCAATTATCTATGCAGGAGTTCGAATGATGACACACTTTGGAGATGAAGACGCCGTTAACAAATCCAAAGATACGATTAAATACGCTGTAATTGGTATCGTGATTGCCTTCTCTGCCTGGACGATTGTAAAATTCTTTGTCTTACCGACACTGTAAGAATTTGATTTTTTAGCTCTACCAGAGTAAAAGTATTCAGAACACTTTAACGCTTTTTTGGCGTTTCAACCATTTCCAAATAAATGAATCAATTCGAGCAGTTCACTGCCGCTCTTGAAGAGTGGTTTGAACAAAATCAACGTAATTTTCCATGGAGAGAAAATCGAAACCCGTACTGGATTTGGGTTTCCGAAATCATGTCGCATCAAACACAAATTGATCGAGTTGCCGAAAAATTTTTTCCTCGGTTCATAGGTAAATTTCCTGATATAGAATCTTTTGCTGAGGCTGACTGGGAAAAAGATATCTTTCCTGTCTGGGAAGGCCTAGGATACTACAATCGAGGGAAAAATATGCAAAAAACCGCTCGAATAATCTGCAATGAATATGAAGGAAATTTTCCTCAAAAAGTAGAATATTTAGAAACTCTCCCTGGAATTGGAAAATATACAGCCTGTGCAATATGCAGTTTTGCTTTTAATCAAAAAGTTCCCGCAATAGACACCAACATATCAAAAATAATTAATATTCTTTGGCCAGAAAAAAACACTATCAAAACGGCTGAGGAACTCATAAACCTTTCTACCTCAGGATATATCTGGAACTCTGCCATGATGGATTTAGCGAGCCAACTAAGAACGGGAAAAGAGATAGAAGGAAAACTTGGAGAATTATTTTTTCCAAAGGAAATCGCTGAAAAATTTATTCCACAACGAAAAAAACGAGTCAGAAAAAAAACGAATAAAAAATCAAATAAGAGAATTGAAGTTGGTATTGCCTGCATATGGAAAGATGGACACTATCTCATTCAAACCAGACCAAAAGGAAAAAGTTTTGTAGGATTTTGGGAGTTTCCTGGAGGAAAAAGAGAATCAGGAGAATCTTTTCGAGACTGTGTAAAACGAGAAATAAAAGAAGAAATTGGAGTGACGGTATCAGTCCGACCACACTTCTACGAAGAACTCTGTACTTTCAGCGATAATAATACTGAGCTTTTGCTCCGTTTTCACCGTTGCCAAATCCAATCTGGAACCCCTCAGCCACTCGAAAAACAAGAACTTTCTTGGATAAGACCTGAAGATTTTTTCAGTGACATAAAATTTCTTGCCACTAACCACAAAGCACTCAAGGTACTACAAAAAATGAAGGTTTAAAATCAGCCATTGACGAACACATTTTTTGAACTACAATAAAATAGATGTTAAGCCGTAAGAAAAAGGCTCCAAGCGTAAAAATACCAAGCAGCGTCCTTAAACGTGAAGCAGAAAAAGCGGCTAAAAAAATGATAGAAGCCGAACGCAAAAAAGAAAAACAAAAAGAGATAAGAGCTAAAGCTAAAGCTAAAGCCACTAAAAAAGTCGAAAAGAAGAAACAAAAAGACGCTGTAGCCGATGAGTTTTTGGATAATAACTTTCAAAGAGAAATTATTGCCGCCACCTGGATTTGTGGAGGAGTAATTTTACTCACTCTATTTCTCAGCGAAACCCCACTCGCTGAGCTCATTACCCAAAAGATATTTTTAGCTGGATTTGGAGCTATGAGTTGGGCTATTCCAATTATTTGTATTGCCCTAGGAATAGCTTTATTCACAAATAGGAGAACCTTATTTCCCCCACTAAGAATAATCGCTTTCTTGTTGTTCTTTACGGCTCTATGTGGACTAGCAACACTGTTTGTTCCTCATCAAGAAAGTCTCAGTCTCGCTCACAAATATGGTGGAGCTCTAGGATTTAGCATTGATTTTTTTCCAAGAGAATTTCTTGGAGATTTATTCACAGGAGTCTTCCTTCTTGCCTTAATATGGCTGAGTGGAACTATTGCTTTCGGGATTAGAATTGAAGATTTAAAAAAATGGCTGAATAAAGAAAAAGAAGTCGCTGAGATTATTGATTCCACAAGAACTCAAAAAGCAACACAACAAAAAGAAACTCCAACTAAAGCCGAAAAAAATAAAGAACCACGTTTTAAAAATGAGGTAGAAATCATTGATTCCACAGGAACTCAAAAAACTCCCAACACAAAAGAAAAAGATATCCAAAAACCGCAAAATCAAAACATCAAACTTGAAGAAAAAGATGAACTTACAGAAGCAAAAAATAAACAATTTGGAGATTGGGAACCTCCTCATATAGATCTACTAGAAGACAAGCCTTCAACTATTGTTGTAGATGAAAAAAGGCTTAGACAACAAGCCGAAGCCATTCGAGAAAAACTCGACCAGTTTGGTATTGAAGTAACCATGCGATCGGTTCACGTTGGACCGACTGTTACCCAATTTACTTTAGAGCCAGCGGCTGGAGTTAAACTCAATAAAATCACAGCTCTAAAGTCTGATTTAGCCCTTGCCTTAGCCGCTTCAAATGTTCGAATTGAAGCACCAATTCGTGGGAAAAAACTCGTAGGAATTGAAATCCCAAACGAAAAAAGAGCTACCGTTGGAATGAGAGAAATACTTCAGTCTGATGCTTGGGAGGACAGCCGTTCCCCACTAACCTTAGCGGTTGGAAGAGATGTGGCTGGAAAACCCATTACTGTAGATTTGGCAAAAATGCCTCATCTACTTATTGCAGGGAAAACCGGTTCTGGGAAATCGGTAGCCATGAATGCCTTTCTTCTGTCTCTCCTCTGGAAAAATTCTCCAGAAGATCTTCGAATGATTCTCATCGATCCAAAAAGAGTAGAATTAGCTCCATATAACCATTTACCACACCTCCTCACTCCGGTGATTGTAGAACCAGAAAAATCCGTTTCAGCTCTTGCTTGGGCCGTTGCAGAAATGAACCGACGATATAAAGACTTTTCTAAGAAGCGATGTCGAAATATTGCCGAACACAATGAAAAATTCCCAGAAGAAAAAGAACCTTATATCGTTATCGTGGTTGATGAACTTGCAGACCTAATGATGGTTGCAGGAAAAGACGTAGAAGCGGCCATCTGTCGAATCGCTCAAATGGCTCGGGCCGTTGGAATGCATCTAATTATTGCCACACAAAGACCCTCTGTGGACGTCGTAACTGGACTTATTAAGGCCAACCTTCCAGCACGAATTGCTTTCCGAGTATCTTCAGGAATCGACTCTCGAACCATTATCGACGGAATTGGAGCAGAAGATCTTCTTGGAATGGGAGACATGCTCTACATGGACGGAAATTCAGGAGACCTAAGTCGGATCCAAGGACTCTTCGTCGCTACTGAAGAGGTTGAAAAAATAACCAATCACATAAAACTTCAATACCCTGAACAAATTGGAAACGATCCTATCAACGATGAAATCACTAATCAATCTATTGAAGGAATGGCCAAAGGGGGCGTTCTCACCGCGGGGGTAAAAGAAGAAATTAACGATGAAGATTTAGATCAACTATTTAATGAAGCTGTTGAATTAGTTTTTGAAACTGGAAAAGCCTCTGCAAGCTTCCTACAAAGACGATTAGAAGTTGGTTATGCTCGAGCGGCCCGAATCCTGGACCAAATGGAAAGCAAAGGGATTATCGGTCCAGCAAAAGGAGCCAAGCCTCGAGAAATATATGGACGACCAGAATAGCTTTTGAAAAAATAGTTATTTTTAACTTTCTGAAACACGTGTTCACATTTTTTGATTATGGGTAATTTTTGTGCTCAAAGTCTATAAATATAATGTAATCCGCTTATTGACAAGAGGTGAAGAATTCGCTACAAGACAAACTACCCTCAAAATATCTTTTAAATTGTAGCACATGAAGTCCGTAAAACTTTTTCTACTTGCAGGGTTGTTTCTCTTTTTAGGAATAAACACTGTTCAAGCCGCTCCGCCTTCGGTAACAGGCATTACTGTAACCAGTAGCCCTTTGGGTGGAGGTGGAACTCTTTATGACAGTGGAGAAGCTGTCCGATTCCAAGTAACTTTCGCTGGAACCGCTGGCGTAACAGGAGGGGGTAATCCTCGACTCGTTATTGAAGTGGCTGGAAATGATTACTTTGCTAACTATGTATCAGGCTCTGGAACGGCCACGTGGCTTTTTGATATGCTTGTTGGACCTGGAATGAATGATGGAAATGGAGTAGCGGCAAAATCGTTCGAACTTTCTCTCGGAGGAATTACCGATTCTGGATCAGGAAATCCTCTTGTTTTAGGAGATTTCCCAGATGTAAATATTTCAGGAGTTCATGTTGATAACGATAGTCCTACAATTACTTCATACAACATCACCTCTACAGATGGAAATCTTGTCGGAGGAACCCGATACCTAAAAGCCGGCGATCAATTTGTTGGAGTGGTAAGCCTTACCAATCCAGATACCAGAGGAGCCACAAGTATTGACTTCACTATTGGAGGCGGGCCTCAATCTCTTTTATTTTCAGGAACCGCTATCTCTGGAACCGGAAACATCTACCAAAGAACTAGTGATACTAACTTTTTAAACGGGCTTAACGGACCCCTATTAATTACAACTCTTAATTATACGGATTTCGCTGGAAAATCCCCACTATCAATTCCAGCCGCTGTGAATCCAAATATTACTATTGATACAACTTTACCAGCGATAAGTTTTACCGACGATGTTGGAACTACTGAAGTCAGTAGTGAAACTATTGATGTCACTGTTACTGACACAAACGCTCCAACACCAAACCAGCACGAATATGGATTCAGTACTGATGCGATCTGTGATGGCACCGATACTTACGGAAATGCTTTCACCTCAGGAACTCCATTTAATATCACTGATAACGCTCAAGATGGAAAGTACGTATGTATTAAGGCAACAGATCTTGCAGGAAATATTTCCTATCTGGCAAGTAGCAATCCTCTTAATCTTGATAGTACCCCTCCAGCTATTCAATCAGTAACACAAGTAAGCAGTAATGCTACTAACTCCTGGGCAAAGGCTGGAGACACTATTACCTACAACATAACTTTTACCGAAAGTGTAACCGTAACGACGGTTAATACGGCCAGCAGTGCCACAAATGCCTCTACCCTGACAACCGAAATTGACGCCTCTGGAAGTTCAACCGATACACTAGTATTTACCGTTCAAAATGGAGATAACGGCGAAATAATTCCAACTGTAAACTTTGATATTCAAGATGGAGCGGGAAATAACGCAACCATAAATAGTCTTGGAACTATTACTGGTGGAGGCTATGACAGCAAAATTATTGCTGACACAGCTGTACCAACTATTACGGCTGCAACCATTAACTCCAATAATACAAATACTAGCTGGGCAAAAACTGGTGACACTATTACCCTAAGTTTTATTGCAAGTGAACCAGTACAAAACCCCCAGACTAGTGTCTCTATACTTGGAAAATCAGCGACTGTCCTGCCTGGATGTGGAGACACCGCCTGTGATAGTTTTATGGCTTCAATTACAACCGATGGAAGCGAAACTGAAGGAATTGTGCCTTTCTCTATAGATTTTGAAGACCGCGCTGGAAATACTGGTGTTCAAGTTACAACTGTAACCGACGGTTCATCCGTTAGATTCGATAAAACCGCGCCAACAGTTCCAGTTGTTTCCATTGCCTCAAATAATGCGCTAGACACGACACTAGCCAAAACAAACGATACGGTAACAGTGACTCTTTCTATTGCCGATAACCTCAGTACAGCCGTATCTCTTTTTGATGCTAGCATTCTCAGTCAAGCAACTACAGGAAACACCGTAACAGCCACAGGGGCAGGGGCAACAATTAGTCGATTTACTGATGGAACAGAAACTTCTGAAGTCGTGGTTCCATTTAGTATTCAAATTAGTGATACTGCTGGTAATGTTTCAAGTGCCGTAACCACCACAACAGATGGATCAAGCGTTAGATTTGACCGAACGGACCCGGTCACTCAAAACATACAACTTTCGGCCACGAGTATAGATAGTTCTGCTTACACAGGAGACATTCCAACTTACTACGTCAAACAGGGAGATACTATCAAATTAAGCTTAGACATCTGTGACTATGTAGATTCACAAAACAACCCTCCAAGTGGAACTCTCTTCGGACAAGCTGTAACTATGACCGATCAAGGATTAATTGGTGCTCCAGGCAACTGTACTACAGGAGCAGGAAACCTTTCTCAATGGAGAAATTGGACAGCCCAATTAATAAATATCGATGGAACCGAAGGAACTATAGCTTTCGATGTCACGGCTAGAGACAATGCTGGAAATGCGGTCGTCAACGTCACAGGAACAACCGATGGCTCAAGTATTATTTTTGATAAGACGGCTCCAACAAACCCTACAGACGTTGTTGATCTAGGAGGTCTGGCTAACGCCTTTTATAAATCAATAAACCAAGCTCAATATAGCTGGACAAATGACACAGACCCAGCCGGAGGAACTCCTGTATCAGGTGTTCAGAATTTCAATATTCGATACAACAATACAAATACAGGAATCAACGAAATGGTAACGATAAATGCTCCAACAAGAAGCTTTATCCCTACTACGGTTATTCCTGATACTGCTCCATACAATCTATTTATGAGCGTCGTAGATAAAGCGGGAAATAAAAATACAGAAGCCACTACATATACTCAAAAATACGGAATAACCATCAATGGAACTATCACTGAAAAAGACGCTGGAAAACCACTAGAAAATGCCGTAGTTACCGCCATATCAGAATTTGGAAATGAATGTCAGCCTGGTATGGAAACTTGTTCTGTGACTTCAGATAACACCGGATACTATGAAGGCGTTGTAGCACCGCATCAAGATTACATTATTGACTTCATCAAAACACCAAATCACTATATGGCAAAAGAAGAAGTCAGCGTAACAGTAAATCCTGTGAATATGAACGTCGAATTGGAACTCGTAACTTATCCTGAGATTCAAACCAATCAACAAGTGATTAGTATTACAACCGATAGGGTTATGAATGCTGGAAGTGGAAATAGTGCTATCACAACAGAAATTTTTGTAGAATCAACCTCTGGTCAGGTTGACGCTCAACAAGTTGGAGACGTAATTGTTATTACCAGCTTTGGACGAATTGCAAGTGTAACCAGCAATAACCCAGACGCGGTAATTGTCATGACTGGTCCAAATACTTACGAAGTGAGTGGAATTGGTCAACTAGATAAAATCTTTGACGCTGGAACACATAGCGGAAACGTAACGACATCATTTACTTCTGGAGAAAGCCGAGGAGGAGCTGGATATTTAATTGGTGGGCCAAGCGGAACACTTTTCAATGGGATCAAACGAAGTGATCGAGTAACGGATGTAATGGGAATGAGCTATCGAGAAAGTCTCGTCCAAGCTCAAAGCCTGAACCAAGGAGCTCCATACCAAGTACGACAGTATGTAAATAGAAATGGATATGTAGTATTTGGTGGATATCGAAGCGGAACACTAGGACTGGATCGATTTAAAAGATTCAACGCTCGAGATTATGTTGTTTTCCGAGGACAAAAAACTTCTCGAGGACAATTTAATGAATTCAACCAACAAAATATGTCTTCACAAAAAGTGGCCGTTCAGAATCTCTTTAAAAATGAAGGTCAAGATACAGAGATTATAAAAGATGGAGATAATATCATCATCGTTCGTGCAGCGGAAGAAAGAGTCTCAACCGTTAAGGGACAATCAGTAAAAAATATGGCTGGATACGGGAGAAAAGTAGATCAAATTGAAACAGAAAAATCTCGTCGAGAATATGAAAAATATGATTTCAATCCTTATGCTCGTGAACCAAAAATTGATCTCACTCCAACTTCAAGAATTAGACAAAAAAATCTTGGAAATATCTACCTAAGACTTGGAAATAAAAAAGTAGCCCTTGATAAAATATATGATCAATCAAATGATAAAAATTTGATTGCAAGGCAATAAAACACACGAAGCTCACTCAAACAAAAAGAGAGGTCTAATCAGCCTCTCTTTTTTATTGAAAAAAAGCCCAAAAGCCTCTATACATAAATCACATGAATACTTTTGGAAATTTATTTCGTATTACTTCTTTTGGGGAAAGTCATGGAAAAGCTATTGGAGTAATTATCGACAACTGCCCACCAAATATAGAACTCTCAGAGAGAGATGTCCAAACAGAATTAGACCGAAGAAGGCCTGGACAAAGTCATATTACGACTCCTCGAGATGAAAAAGATCAATGTGAGATTTTATCAGGCATCTTTGAAGGAAAAACTACTGGAACTCCCATTGCTGTCATCGTCTGGAACAAAAACCAAGAATCCAAAGACTATAGTAATATCAAAGATATCTTCAGACCCTCTCATGCAGACCTTGGATATCAACAAAAATATGGAATCCGAGACTATCGTGGAGGGGGGCGAAGTTCCGCTCGTGAAACGATCGCACGCGTAATTGGAGGAGCCGTAGCTCAAAAGATTTTAAAGAAAAGATTCGATATAAATGTCTGGGGATTTGTAGACCAAATCGGTCCTGATAAGTTTGAAAATATTGATAAAAGTTTTGTAGAGGAAAATGTCCTTCGAATGGCGGATAAAGATCAATACGAAAATGCACTTAAAAAAGTTGAAGCCATAAAAAATTCAGGAGATTCAATCGGGGGAAGCGTCCAAGTGCGAATTGAAAATCCTCCGGTAGGACTTGGAAGTCCTGTTTTTGGAAAACTAGAAGCCGAACTTTCCAAAGCCATGATGTCAGTCCCAGCAACAAAAGGAATTGAGTTCGGAGAAGGGTTTGATCTCGTTACAAAAACAGGAAGTGAATCAAACGATCCCTTTATTGCCGAAGACGGAAAATTCCATACCCAAAGAAATGCTAATGGTGGTATTTTAGGAGGCATTTCTACTGGAGACGACATTTGGTTTCGAGTAGGGATAAAACCCACCTCATCAATCATCCAAACACAAACAACCGCCAATAAACATGGTGAAAACGTAGAAATAGAAATTAAAGGACGTCATGATCCAATTCTTGTACCACGAGCCGTACCTATCCTAGAAGCAATGGCAGCCATAGTAATACTCGATCATGTCATGCTCCATAAAGGTCAGTGCGAACTATAAAAAAGAGAACAATTATGAAAAAATTTGCCGTTATTGGACATCCGATAAATCACTCAAAATCCCCTGCTTTACATCAAGCGGGATTTGCAGAACTAGAAATTGATGCCACTTTTGAAGCCATTGATGTCAAGCCAGAGGAGTTACGAGACTGGATGATTAATGAAGTCCAAAATTACGCTGGAGTTGCCGTAACCATACCACACAAAGAAAGTATCCTCCCATTCGTAGATAAGCTTACTGAAGCCTCTAAATCAATCGGAGCCATAAATACCCTTTATTGGGAAAATGAAGTTTTATTTGGTACTAATACCGATTGTATCGGAGCGTTGAAAGCCCTTCAGACAGAAGTCCCAAACTTAGATGGTAAAGATGTACTAATTCTGGGGGCAGGAGGTGCTGCTCGAGCTATTATATTCGCTCTTAGAACGGCCAATGCCAATATTACTCTCTGGAATAGGACTCCAGAAAAAGCAGAAAATCTCGCAGAAGAATTTGAAGTAGAAACCACAGAAGAGCTCCAAGACCTCAGTCCTGAAAAATTTGATATCATTGTGAACACCACTTCAGTAGGACTGAAAGAATGGAAATCAATCATTCCCGAAGATTTTTGGTCACCACATCATACCGCCTTTGATATAGTTTATGATCCAATGGAAACTAAATTTCTATCGGATGCTGCTGACAGAGAGGCTTCAACTGTTACTGGAGACCTAATGCTCTCATTCCAAGCTCTAGAACAATTTCATTTATGGCACAAAGTAGAGCTTGAACCTCAAGTTATGGAAAAAGCTTTTTTTCTCGAATAAAACAAAATCATAAAGGCAAAAGTTGCTAAATTTTGAAAAAAAAATAAGTTATCATTCGCCTAAGGAGCCCCTGTAGTTCAATGGATAGAACGAAGGACTTCTAATCCTTAGATCCAAGTTCGATTCTTGGCGGGGGTACCATCAAGAAAATAATCCTAGTGATTATTTTTTTGACCGATGAGCTGATATTGAATTCATTCAAAAAATCTGATACAAACAAATCATGAAATGTCCCAACTGCGGATTTGAAAATACACGAGTAATTGATTCTCGAGTTGCTGACAATGGAAGCGCCATTAGGCGAAGACGTGAATGTGAGCAGTGTGAATTTCGTTTTACTACATTTGAGAAAACTCAAACCAATAATCTTATGGTTCATAAAAAAGATGGAAGTACCGAACCATATGATCGAGAAAAATTAGAAAAAGCGATCATGATTGCCTGTGGAAAGCGAAAAGTATCACTTAACCGTGTACGAGAAAAAATTTCTGAACTAGAAGAAAAATGGGCACAAAAAAGAGAAGTACACTCTACCAAGATTGGAGAAGATATCGTAGAAATGCTTCGTGATATTGATGAAATTGCCTTCATCCGTTTTGCTTCCGTCTATAAACAGTTTAAAGACGTCGAAACCTTCAAAAAGGAGCTCGAAAAGATTCTCTAGAGAACAAACAAGTTTCCCTAGAAGTTTATATTTCCATTAACTTCTCCATATCTGCCTGGCTCACTCTCCGTGGCATAGTTTGTCGCTGTGCACGGATTTTTTTTCTCAACTTCATCAATTTCCACCACTGACCAAGTGTTTCTTGCTCAAATAAAAGCAGATACATAAAGACTTTAAAATTATACCATCCAGTAGCTCCTTTGACCCCAAAAGAATACTCTTCTGTGTAGTTCTTTTGTAAAAGAATTTGGTGATTTAGATAAGATACTTTGTTTACTTTTGAAGGCTTCTGTGAACGATTTTTAATAATTTCCCAAGTAGTCTGACCAACCGACTTAACGGTTCGATCATGATACGCAACCGAAGACGGAGTAAAATGAGCTTTCCATCCAGCCCACTGAAGACGATAAGCTAAATCTATATCTTCTTTGTACATAAACATTGCTTCATCAAAATACTCTTTGGCACCATCGTCATTTACAAAAGCCACATCTTCTAGAGCCTTTCGTCGATACATCACAGCTGCCCCAGAAAGACCAAAAAGATCCTTAACCTCGTCATATTGTCCATAATCAACCTCTCCTTGACCAATATCTTCAAAACGATGATTCTTTAGCATCCGGATTCCAACTGAGTCAATAAAGTTTGTTTTGCCCATTTCCCGAACCACTCCAGCATCTTCTTGATATCCTTTAAAATCCCATCGCTTCAATTTCCCTCCAGCCGCTCCATAAACAGGTTTTTCATCCACAGCTTTAACTAAAGAAGAGATAAAATTTGGTTCAAAAATCATATCTATATTCAAACAAGCATAAAAATCACCATCCGTTTCATTAATAATGATGTTATGACCTTTTCCAAAGCCATGATTCACTTCAGATTCAATAATCCGAACATCATCATAATGAGATTTGATAACTTCAACACTGGAATCTTGTGAATGGTTGTCCAAAACAACAACCTCTACATTTTCATAATCCTGTGCCATTAAAGAATCTAGGCATGGCTTAATATACTTCTCTGAATTACAGGTTAAGAGACCAATGGTCACCTTTGATGAATACTGATTCTCAATAACGGTACTTTCCGTTCTTCTTAATTTTGGAGTCGTACCATTAAAGGCTTCATAAGTGAGAATATTTGCCTCTAATAAAGATTCATGCGTTCCCGCGTCGGCCCACATTCCACCAAAAGCTCGTGCTTTAAGCTGATTTTTTTCAAGGTATAAACGATTCACATCAGTAATCTCTAATTCCCCTCTCTTCGATGGTTGGATTTGACGAATAAAATCAAAAACTTGAGAGTCATACAGGTAGAACCCTGTTTGAGCAAAGTTTGATTTTGGAAAACTCGGTTTCTCCTCAATAGAACGAACTGTTCCATCTTCTCGAAGTTCCACCACCCCAAAACGAGCTGAATCTTCTACTTCTTTAACAAAAATTTGCGCTCCTTGTTTAAAATAAAGTACATCATCTCCAAAGTCATCTTCAAAGATATTGTCAGACAAGATAACTGCAACATTATCACTATTAGCAAAGTTCTCAGCTAAACTTAGGGCCTGAGCAATCCCTCCAGCTCCATCTTGAATTTTATAAGTAAAATTAACGTTAAAATCTGCTCCAGAACCAAGCAATTGCATGAAGTCTCCTGCATGCTCTGGGCTAGAAATAATCAAGATATCATTAATCCCAGAACGCTTAAGCGTCTCAATAGGATAATAAATCATCGGCTTATTATAAACCGGCAGTAAATGCTTATTCGTTACTTTCGTACAAGGAAAAAGTCTACTTCCAGTTCCTCCAGCCAAAATCACACCTTTCATCAGGTTTTTGACAAATTAAATTTTCGTTTTTAATTCTTAAATAATTAATAAAAAAAAGCAAACAATTATGTCTATTTACAGGGTAAAAACAGTTGATAAAACCGTCTAGAAAAGGTATAATAGACAGATTATGGGACAACTAAAAATTGGTCAGGTATTGATAGCTGCAGGACTGAGTGCGCTCATCTTTGCAGGAGTGTACCTGACTGAAAAATCAAGATTTGATAATAAAGTGACCGTAACTAATCCTTTTTCTGAAGCGGTAAAGTTACAGAATGATATTGATATAAACATTGGAGAAGAATACAAAGATATCTTCACAAATCACGGAGAATTCTGGAGAGTCTTCCCAGAAACAGAGGTCGAATTTCGAGGAGGGCAGCGGAATTTAAAAAAAGGAAAAGTCTTTTACAGTGGTAATTACGTCAGCCTTGAAGACTCAAAAAAAGCACAAGAAAGTTACATAGAAAACTTTAATCCAGAAGAATTCAAACCTCTTGTAGGACAACTGCGAGTAGGAAAAGCGGTAATCAATAGCCCAAGCGCAAGCGTTCTCATCAACCGAGACATTCTTCGAGACGAAATTATCGTCTACGCTCATGATCACTCTGTAGAGATATTTCTCCCTGGTAGTAAAACAGCGTTTGTACTCCCTCCTAGAAATCAGGTTACCATGAAAGAATCACGCCTAGATAAAACTGGGCAACTGTTTTACACAAAACTGAAAAAAGAGTTCCGAATGAAAACCATTTCTGAAGTAATTATCACTGAAGAAAGCGAATTAAGACCTCCAGCAGAAGTAGTAGCAGCTATTGAGGCTAGAAATGAGCGTTATCAACGAATTAAAACCTACGCCAGTGAATCAGTGTTTAGCTGGTCAAGGTTTAAGCCTTCAAGTTTTATGGGGATATTTACCAATACAGTGAAATACATCCAAAGGCACTATGCCGTCGGATATAAGAAAACTCAAAAAATAGAATATCAATACGAAACTATGAAAAAAGATCTTCTTAATGCATTCTTCGCATTTGAAGAAGGAAATCCAGCCGAGGCTAAGGATGCCGCTATTAGATTTTCAAATAAAGTAACGTCGAATGAATGGGTTCGATTCATGATTGAAAATCCAAGCTATGCTAAAGATTGGGAAATATTTAGCCGATCTCAAAAAATTTGGCTACAAAACATTTTCCCTGATGAATCTGAAAAACTATTTAGAACCATCTGGTTCCTGGAAGGAAGAATTACTAGTTTTTCAGAGTTTAAAACTAAATTTTATACAACAGAAAAAACTATCGCTCAAGGTTTTACAACTCAGGCTCGAGAGCAAATGATTACTCTTGCAGATGCATTTCCCACAATTATTGATATAAAACCAGAAAATGCAGTCGAACTTACAAAAATACGACGACTCTTGGGAGAAATACTCAAACAAGATACATTCTTACGAAGTCCTGAAATATTCGATCTCTACACCAAAATAATTCAATCGGAAAACACCCTATACATTGAAGACTCTGAAGAAAAACAAGAAATCTCTCTTGAGTCAGCAAAAGATATTCTGTTTTTCATCAAAGAATTTATCAACTCCGAAACGGGAACTGAAATATCTCAAATTTTGGTGAAATCATACAAAATTTTAAAAATCGACGAAATTGCGAGTAATAAAGGACGAGACAAAATATTTACGGCAGAACAACTTCAAACCATTCAAGACGTTCAGTTTATCAATAACAGTAAACTTACCGCAGAAGACTTAGAGAATATTCAACAACAACAGTCTCTTCTCCAAATAGCCCGTCTAGAACTTCAACAACTTGAACAAGAACAACAGCAACAACAAAACCAAGAAAATGTGGTCGATAACTCCATAAAAGACGGTGCTGAGCTCAAAACGCTCCTGGCTGACAATGGAGTAAATATTCAAGCAATTGTGATCAAAGAGCGAGCCAAAGAAGATAACCTGTTTATTATTTTCCAAGATGCAACCTTTAATGGAATACAAGTATCAGGAACCTTTGAGACTGCCACTCAGGTATTCAGGTTATTAAAAATGGGGGAAGTTACCCAAAATAATGACCTATTCGAGATCACTCCAGACATTCTTCCTAGAATGCTGGCAAACATGAGGGATGAAAACTTAGAAAAACAAAGTAATAATACCACTCAACCAGTCGATGACGGCCCTTCCAACGATACGTCTCTTGCCGTTATCCAAAGAACCGTTGTCTCTCGAAAACTAGGAAATCAAGGTATTAGTGCCTCTCGAGATCAGATTAGAATTCTCAACGATGACTTCAGTCTCTATGAAATCAAAAGAGCTACACTTGACAATCGGTATAGAATCTCATTTATCTACGATCAAAATAGTGGGGAAGTAACTAATATTTCAGTCCAAGCTGGACGAAATGAATTTGAACTGGTTGATATGATCTTCGATATTAACAGCCTCGGAAATGATCTCAGAAAGGAGATTACCGACCAATTAGACGAAGAACTCTAATTTACCGAGCCTTTGACAAGCCAGCAAGCAGTAATATAGTGTCGCTTGATACAAACATGGCACGAATATTAGTTGAAAGAGTTCTCCATTCCCCATTCGGATTTCAAATAATCTGCCTAACTTTTCTGTTATGTTTTTTGCTAAGCTTTAGACCTCCCTATCTCACAGAGTTACAAAGCTTTGAACCTCTTGGTATTACTCAAAAACAAAACTTACTACGAGTCATAGAACCAGGATTCCTGGAAAATTCTGTAGGAGTAAACACCGCAGGCCTCCGTCAGATTATCGTTGAAGATGCCGAAGGTCAGAAAGTAATCATGAAAAAAAGAGACTCTACAATCTATTATACCGTGAAACCAAAGGATACCGTCTGGAGCATTGCCCATAAACTAGGACTTAAACCGCCGACAATTCTTTGGGCAAACAATATAACTGCAAAATCAAAACTAAGCCTTGGGCAAAAACTTCGTATCCCTCCAGTTGACGGAGTTTATTATGAAGTTCAAACACGGGACACTCTCAGTGAAGTCGCCAAAGCCCATAGAGTAGACATTCAAAAAATCCGTACCTACAACGGCCTATCAGGAGATGTCATTAAATCTGGGCAAGAACTTTTTGTCCCTGGAGCGGAAAGAGTATTTATTGCCGAAAAACCAGTCCCTATCAACAACTACATTGCTAGTGGAAACAGAGCCACTCAAACCAGTAGTGGAAATCTTGGTTCGATTGGATTCGATCTTATTCGTCCAACACGAGGAGTGTTAACTCAAGGATACAAAAAAAACCACTATGCCATCGATATTGCCAATAAGATGAATACCCCTATCTACGCCTCAGCTGGAGGAACGGTGAAGGTAGCCAAAAATGGATGGAACTATGGTTATGGAAACTATATAATTATCGACCATGGGAATGGAGTTGAAACACTCTATGGACATAACAACGTCTTAAAAGTTAGCGAAGGGGACCAAGTCAAATCAGGTCAACTAGTAGCTCTTATGGGAAACACTGGACGAGTGTTTGGAGTCACAGGAATCCACCTTCATTTTGAATTGAGAATTAGAGGGAGAAAAGTAAATCCATATAACTACTTTCAATAGTATGTTAGCAATGGGTTAAGTCTTAAGCTTTACTCTCTAGTCCAAAACCGCAGAGTCTTTTTTAGTGATTTCTCCCAGTAAACTTACACGAATATATCTAATAATAGCCCTGCTGGGGCTTATCCTTGGGCAGTTTATGCCTGTTCTGGTAATTCTATTTTTACTGATACTCCTTTTAGTGCTGACAAAAAATCAACACATTCAAACTGGAGTTCTAATTTTTATTGTCACCTTTTTTTACGGCCATTATTTCCACACCAAGACTAATCAGCAAAGAGTTTCACCAGTCTTCTATGAAAAAGAAGTTCAGATAGAAGGAATGGTAAAAAACTATGCTCAAGAAAACAAAAACTTCCGAAACCATATAGAAATCATCAAAATAAATAATCAAAAAACACAGGGAAAAATTCTCTTAGAACACAAAAACACCCCCCTACTTCTACCAGGACAAACCATAAAATTCACTGGAAAAATCAAACCCATAAAAAATCATAAATCCTTTGACTACAAAAGGTATCTTCGACAATTTCAAATATCAGGAATCGTAAGGCTTCCTCAAAAAATAGAAATTATTAATTCCTCAAATCCGATATTTCAGCCTAGTCAAAAACTACGTCAAACCTTTGAAAAAAATATTAAAACAAAGCTTCCAGAACCACATTCAATAATAGCTCTGGGAATGACCATCGGAGCCAAAGAAAGTCTAGATAACACTACCTCTAATGCCATTAAAAATTCTGGATTACAACACTTAATTGTAGTTTCAGGTTCTAATGTTAGTTTTCTTATTTGTTTTGTGGTTATTTGCTGTAAAAGACTTGGTCCTTATCTGACGGGGGTAATAAGTAGTCTTATTATTATTTTTTTCTGGTTATTGGTCGGCCCTGATCCTCCTATTAATAGAGCTGTAATATTAGGGGTAGTAACAAGTTTTTGCCTATTGATCGGAAGAAGAGGCGAAAGCCGGAACCTCCTACTATTAGCCGCCTTATTTATGGCAGTCCTAAATCCATTAATTTTGACTCACAGTGTGAGCTTTTGGCTTAGTTTTACCTCTACTCTAGGGATAATCCTTCTAAGTCCTATAATTTTTAAATATCTACATTCATACACAAATACCCACTTAAGTTTACTCATAAGTGCAACATTCAGCGCTCAAATAAGTGTCTTACCAATTATTATGATTACTTTTGGGAATTTCCCGGCAAGTGGGTTTATTACCAATCTCCTAGTAGAACCTCTTGTTCCACTTATTATGATAAATACAGCCGCACTAAACCTCTTTCACAGCACTCCATTATTAGGAGAAATCTTAACCTTTATAGATTTTTGGTGTATCAATCTTTTATTGATGATTGCTCAAACATTTAAAAACTTAGGAATTATAAATTTACCATTAGTGATAACCTATACAGGATTAGGAATGCAAATAGTTTTCTTTTTTTGGACACAATTTAGCCATTACTATGAACGCCATTTTCTTATGCCATTCTTCAGCAAACTTGATTTCTCAAGCAATCCGAAGAAAATCGAAAACACATGAGCCAAAATACTGAATACAAAATTGCCTTTCTTGATCAAGCAGAATTTGTTGGTGGGGCAGAACACTTCCTACTCGATTTTTTTGAAACTCTCAGCCCGACTGACATTAGAAGACTCCGTCCGATAATTATTGGAGCTGAAGCCAAAAACTACAAAAAAAGACTTCCCCAAAACATTCCTATCCAAAACTTTGATTACCCAGGAGTTAAAGGGGGAAAGATTAATAAAATCCTTGCCGTTATAAAACTTTTGTTGGCTGCTATAAAGTTAAAAAAAACACTAAAACAGCACAAAATTAAAACAGTATTCACCAATACCCCTCGAACTCATTTCATCATGTGGTTTGTGCATTCTTTAGGGTGGAAAGGACAATGGATTACGATGTTTCATGACTTTACCACTCGGCCAGAAATACTTATCAAATCTATTGGAAGAAAAGCAAATACAGTAATTGCCAATAGTGTTCCAACCAGAAACTGGCTTCGAAAGAATTTTGATGAAAAAGATCATTCAAAAATTCGGATTGTTGAGAATGGTGTTAACTTCCAAAAAATCACCGCCACCAATGAAACTCAGCAGGTATTAAAAGTTCTAAACATTGGACGAATTGACCCTAGAAAAGGACAAATCTATTTTGCTGAAGCTGCTGATTTACTACTTGAAAGAAATCCTGACTTGAAATTTACTATTCTCGGAGATTCGGTCAAAACAAATCCAGATACCATAAAATACGAAAAAGAAATCCAAGATTTTATCGATAAAAGAAAATTAAATAATCTCGTACTAAAGCCAAGCGTAGAAAACCCATTAGAGACTATTAATCAGTTTGATGCGGTGGTCTTTACTCCTACCGAACCTGAAACATTTGGTCGTGTGGTCATCGAAGCCTTATCACTAGGAAAACTCGTTATAGCTTTTGACCAAACCGGTCCTCGAGAGATTATTAGACAATATCTCAAAGAGTTCTCAGCGCTCTCCAATGAAGAAATTCCACTTGTAGAAGTGAATAATGCTATGAGTTTAGCTGAATCTATTGGTTTTTTTGCTGATAATCCAGAATCGGTAAAAAAACTAACACAAAAAGCTCAATCATTTGTCAAAAAACATTTTGATTTAGAAATTACCAAGAAACATTTAATGGATATCTTACTGACCGACTAGGCAAATTGATCTGGAGAGAAAGAGCCAAAAGCAGAATCTCCAAAGCGATCAGCTGTCTCCTTATCCAATTCCGCCAACAATACGTCTGGAGCTTTTCCAACAATATCTGCATCTGCAGGGGCTACCGATCGTTCTTTATAGGCTGATGAAAGAACCTTTTCTCCTGATTTTAGTTCTTCTGCCAAACGAGTTTCCCTTTCAGTTCCAGGTTTCGGAAGTTCTTCAACTGGTTCTGAAATCCCCAAGTAATCTCTCAAGAATTTTAAATCTTCATCTTCAAAAACATCTGTTGAATTATCAAGTAGTTGTTCCCAAAATTTTTGAAGATATTTCTTAAATGAAGGATAAGATTCTTCAAAATCTTTAAATCCATGCTCATTAAACTCTTTTCGTAACCAATCTACAGTTTTAGAAATATCTTCTGGATCAACCTCTCCTAAATTTTCAAAAAACTCTAAACGAGTCGTATGATCCGCTCCATACAATCCGTTTTCTGCTAAAATTTTATCCGCTAAATCACTAAATTTTTCTCGATCTTCATCTACTACAACAGCCTTTTCCTTTGCCATAACAATAGGTTCATAAAAATCTCTTAAAGCTTCAATAAAATCTTGTACCTTTTGATAGTTTTCCTCTGAAGGCTGACCCGCCGCATTCATTTCATTCACTAATTGAGTCATCGCACTAAAAGACTCTGAACGAATATCGTCATCTTTCGGAGAGTTCTCAAAATTTACGGCAGCTTGCAATCCTTCAAAAGCTTCTTTAACCGATGGTGGAATTTCTGGTCCATAAATATCCTCTAATCCTTTTTCTGCAGACTCCCAACTTTCAAATCCAGGAGTTTCACCATTTCCAATAACTTCTGCATCTTGATAGATAAACCTTCGTTCCAGAAAAACAACAGAGCCGCCACCGCCATTGAGAAATTTCATATTTTTCAAAAATAAATCTGATCATTATACCAGATTTATTAAAAAAATACTAGATAAAAAAATTATGAATCTACTCGCTCCTTTATACGCTCTCTTACATAGGTCACCGCCTCCAAAACATCTCCTCCATTCTCTTCTGCTCGAGCTTCGATAGCCTGTTTAACTCGTGGAGCGTGTAAAAAATCCACAGCCTCATCAAAATCCTCCATACTAAAACCCTTTTCAGCCAATGCTTTTTGAAGTATTGGTTCTTTTTTAGCACGAAAAATATTGGGGGCTTCTGGGTCATCCGATAATGCAGCTATTTCCTGTAGAGTAATGTCTTTATCTCCACGAACAGCATCTAAGACTTCCGACTCATACGCAGAAATATCATCATCACTGAATCCAAGCATAGTAAGAATTTGACGCTCAAACTCAAAATCAGCCTCCAGAGGAACTTCTCTACGAGTGGCAATAAACGAATCCATGGATTTGTGTTTCATTACTTCAGTATACTAAATCTTTTGACAAAAAGCAATCCAATCGCTAGGCTCTCGCTGTCGCAAGAAGCCCCACGAGGGGCTTTTTATGTATTTCAATTACCCTCATAATTCCACATGTCCAAGAAAATTGTCGTTCGCGGTGCCAAAATGCACAATCTAAAAAACATAGATGTAGAGATTCCTCGAGATCAACTTACCGTTGTCACAGGAGTTTCTGGTTCAGGAAAATCAAGCTTGGCGTTTGATACTATCTATGCCGAAGGACAACGACGATACGTAGAAAGCCTTTCTACTTATGCAAGGCAGTTTCTACAGATGCAGGAAAAGCCTGAAGTGGAATCAATCGAAGGACTCAGTCCCGCTATTTCTATTGATCAGAAAACCGCACCTCGAAATCCTCGATCTACCGTCGGAACCGTTACAGAAATCTATGACTACCTTCGGCTACTGTTTGCAAAAGTAGGAATTCCAAAGAACCCAGATACCGGAAGATCGTTACAGAAACAGACTCCAGCACAAATGGTGGATGCTATTGATAAATGGGAAAAGGGTGAAAAGTTTATGATTCTAGCTCCAATTGTACGTGGAAAAAAAGGGGAACACCGAGATGCAATCGAAAAAATTCAAAAAGCAGGATTTGTCCGACTTCGAATTGATAAACATATCCACACAATTAATGAAGATATTGAACTAGATCCAAATAAAAAACACGATATTGAAATTGTTGTAGACCGTCTTGTAAAATCTTCTTATGCCAAAAAAGTGGTAAAACTGAGTGATGGAAGCAACATCGAAGAAAAAAATGACGACCGACTACGAGTCTTGGACTCGATAGAAACCGCGCTAAAATATGGAGAAGGGATTCTTATTGCTCATCGAATGAGTGATGAAACCGATCACCTATTTTCTGAAAATCTATCAGACCCAGAAAGCGGTTTTTCATTTCCACCAATTGAACCTCGACTATTCTCTTTTAATTCCCCACACGGTGCCTGTGAAGCCTGCCATGGTCTTGGATACCGATTAGAGCTCAACCGAGAGGCCTCCCTCAATCCCAAGCTCTCTATTCGAGAAGGCGGAATTCTTCCTTGGGCTTCTCTTGGGAGTAACTCGCAAGGATGGTATTTTTCCGTTCTAGAAGCGGTTGGGAAAAAATACGGATTCTCTATCGATGACCCTATTAGTAAAATCAAACCAGAAGTAATAGAAAAATTATTTGATGGTTTTGGTGATGAAGAATTTGATGTAAATCTTCGAGGAGCTTTTTCGGGCAGAAAAACTAAAAGTACTTTTGAAGGACTTATCGTTCAAACAGAAAAAAGATTCAATGAATCCGATTCTGAATGGGTAAGAAAAAAACTAGAAGAATTTATGATCGAAGCTAAGTGTCAAACCTGTAAAGGTTCTCGATTAAATGTTTACGGACGAAACGTCTTTATTGGAAACGAAACTATTTTCGATACCTGTTCAATGCCTGTACCAGAATTAAGAAATTGGATTTTAAGCGTAGAAACCAACAGTGAAAATGAAGACATTGTAAAACCAATCCGAAAAGAGATTGCCGATCGTCTAAGTTTCTTAGAAAATGTTGGACTCAGTTATTTAACTCTTTCTAGAACAGCCAATACTCTATCTGGAGGAGAAGCACAAAGAATTCGGCTCGCAACTCAAATTGGTTCTCAACTTCAAGGGGTTCTATACGTTCTTGATGAACCATCAATTGGGCTTCATCAAAGAGATAATGATCGACTTATTTCTACACTCGAAAACCTCAGAAATCTAGGAAATACGGTTCTCGTAGTTGAACACGATGAAGATACCATGAGAGCCGCCGATCATATTGTAGAAATTGGACCAAAAGCTGGTGCTCATGGTGGAGAGCTGGTCTTTTCTGGAAGTATCGATGAAATGGAAAAATCTGACACTGAGACTGCCGATTTCTTATTTGGAAGACAGGCAATTAGAACCCCTCGAGTGAGAAGAAAACCTTCTGGGTGGCTAGAAATTTATAATGCTCGAGAGAATAACCTTAAAAATGTAGACGTAAATATCCCCCTTGGATGTTTTGTCGGTATTACAGGAGTATCTGGATCAGGGAAGTCATCATTGATTAACAAAATACTTGTTCCAACTCTAGCTCGAGAACTTAACCGAGCCAAAAAACCAAGCGGAGCTCATGATGACATTCAAGGAATTAAACAACTAGATAAACTTATTTCTATCGACCAATCTCCAATTGGGAGAACTCCTCGATCAAATCCAGCCACCTATACAGGAGTTTTCACCGATATTCGAGAAGTTTTCGCTGCGACTCCAGAAGCTCGCCTGCGTGGATATAATTCCGGACGATTCTCATTTAATGTAAAAGGGGGGCGATGTGAAGCCTGTAGCGGAGACGGAATCAAAAAAATTGAAATGCACTTCCTCCCTGATGTTTTTGTCCCTTGTGAAGAATGTAATGGACAAAGGTACAACGATGAAACCTTAGAAATCACCTACCGAGGAAAATCAATTGCTGATGTCTTAAGCATGACTATCGAAGAGTCTGTTGATTTCTTCGATAATTTCCCAAATATTAAACATAAGTTAGAAGCCATTAACGAAGTGGGGCTTGGATACATTCAACTCGGACAAAGTGCTACAACACTCTCAGGAGGGGAGGCTCAAAGGGTAAAATTGGCCTCTGAACTAATGAGAAAATCAACAGGTAAAACCATCTATGTTCTGGATGAACCGACAACAGGACTTCATTTCTCTGACGTGAAAAAACTGCTCTCAGTTCTACAAACTCTTGTAGACAAAGGAAACTCAATTATTGTTATCGAACACAACCTAGATGTTATTAAATGTTGTGACTATCTAATCGATATTGGACCTGATGGAGGAAACTTCGGAGGGGAAGTTGTCTGTACTGGAACTCCTGAAGAAGTAGCCAAAGAAGAAAAATCTTACACAGGACAATTCTTAAAGAAAATGTTCGAAAACTAAAAGAAAAGAGCCTTAATGGCTCTTTTTTAAAGCAATACCCATAACACTCCCCCCGCAACCAGTGGAACGACTATATTGTCATCAATATAATATTTCCCAATTCTCCACGGAACCGTCTCTGCAGCTATGGCTACTGTAGCGGCAATATAAGCTGGCATCCATGGAACAAAAAATTGTGCGGCAAAAGTCCCCATAGCCACTCCAATAATAATCCCCCAAACATTTTTTCGTCTGTTCCAGGGAAGATTTATTTTTTGCATCTGACTCGCAAAAAGATGGTTCAAACTATCCCCTACAGACAAAATAAGAATCGCAGCATAGGCTATCTTCAAAGGAAAAATAAGTAAACAAATAAAAACTCCCAATAAAAAATAGAAAGCTCCCCGTCCTGGAAATTTTTTATCTCTTGGCCGATCAAAAAGCGCCAATATTTTAGAGACAATAGGAAGTTTTCTATACTGTGAAATAATTGAAACAACTAATCCTACTACCAAAATTAGAGCAATAAAACGCAGCCTTAATACTCCTGACCAATGCGCAAAAACTACTAACAATCCAAAAATAAAATGAAAGCTCTGTCGACGAAACTCCAATTCTCTCCACAAAAGTGTAATTAATTTTTTCACTTCTGGGTGAGAAAAAATAGCCCCCACAACTCCCCCCAAAAATATTCCCGCTGCAATATCCGAAGGGTAGTGTACAAGCTCATAAACACGAGCAAATCCCACCCCCATAGCAAATACAAGCCAAGCAAGGCCTAAAAGCTTAGAAACCCTCCAGAAAGGAATTAAAAGTGCAAAGGCCACCGCCGTATGTCCCGATGGGAAACTATAAGACTGCCCTGGCACTAAAGGGTCTAAAGCAAACTCTACAAATGGGCGAGGAATACCAAAAAAGGATTTAAAAATGTAGGCCAAAATCCCGGCCGTCATAACTGCAAAAATAGCAGGAACAAGCTTACTTTGATACTGTTCATGAGTCCAAACTCTATACGTCGCAACCAGGCCAAAAATTCCCAGAATTACAAAAATAAGCTGTTCTGTAAGAAAGATTACCAATTCATTCAAGAGTAGATTGTGCCACTGTAATACAATTGGAAAAATCCAGCCATCTACCCATTTCCCAATGAGAAATAATCCAATTCCTACCAAAGCCCACAAGAAAATTTCTCTCTCAGGGGCTTTATAATTAATTTTTTTATAGGCTCGTCGAAGTAATAGCATTTTAAAAATTATAGCTTAATTTATCCTTTTCGCTAGAATACAGATCGATAATTTTACAATGACTTACAATGGCCGATTTTTTCAAAAAATTTAATCTAAAAAACGTAGATCCTAAGAAACTAAATCCTTTAGGAAAAATGCCTGGTGCAGAAAAAATCAAAGAAAAAATAAAACTTCCAGATATGGAAAACAAAACGATTTTAAATACCGCTACAGGAAATATAAATACCACATTAACTCGTGGAGTTGCCGAAGTTCTTCCCAAAAAAGAAACTTTAGCAACACTCATGTCCCAAAGAAAAATTCGACTATATCTAGGAATTGATCCGACTGGAGCACACCTAACTCTTGGGCACGCTGTAGGGTTAAAAAAACTCCAGGAATTTGCCGATCTTGGGCATGATGTAATTCTATTAATCGGAAGTGGAACCGTGAGAATAGGAGATCCAACAGGAAAAGATGCCACACGTCCAATGCTTACCGATGAAGAAATTAGAAGTAATTTCGAAGACTGGAAAAGACAGGCCTCAAAAGTACTCAATTTTGATAAAATTCGCATTGTATACAACGGAGACTGGCTCGATAGATTGAACTATGCTGATATGGTTAAACTTATGGCAAATGTAACCGTACAACAGCTAATGGAACGTGATATGTTCCAAGAACGACTCAAGGCAGGGAAGCCAATCCACGGACATGAAATTATTTACCCTCTACTACAGGGATTTGATTCTGTTGAAATGGAAGTCGATCTAGAACTTGGGGGAACAGATCAGACCTTCAATATGCTCATGGGACGAACGCTTCTCCGAAACTATAAAGACAAAGAAAAATGGGTGTTATCAGTTCCAATTATTAATGGAACTGACGGACGAAAAATGAGTAAATCTTATGGGAATTACATTGCTCTGGATGAAACTCCAAATGAGATGTTTGGAAAAGTGATGTCTATGAAAGATGAGGAAATGCTAACTTACTTTGAGATTTTTACGAATGAAGATTTAAAAGAAGCCGCGGCACTTATTAAAAATGAACCAAGAAATGCCAAAGTAATACTCGCTAAACATATTGTCACTTGGCTTCATGATGCTGAGGCCGCGAACACAGCTGAACAAGATTTCATTACTAAGTTTGTAAAACACGAAATTCCAGAAGACATTCCAAAATTTAAAGTAGGAGCTGAGGAAATTGGCATCCTGAATCTTCTTTCTCAGACGACTAAATTCGCTAGTTCTAATGGAGAGGCTCGACGACTAGTTACTCAGGGGGGAGTAAGCCTAGATGGTAAAAAAATCGAAGACCCTCAGGCAACTATTTCTGTTTCTGAAACACCAAAAGTCCTGAAAGTAGGAAAACGAAAATTTGGAAAAATTACAACTTAAATCGATCAAGAAAGAACCAAGTCCAGTAATAAAGGATCAAAAGTAGTACAAAGAACGATACAGTCACTTCGTCAAAGTTGATCACATGCTGAAAACAAGTTTCAACAATATGCCATGGGTGAGTAATTACTTCCCAAGAATTAAATCGTTCAAGAAGCCCTATTCTCACACCAAGGGCACTAAGGTAAATCAACACAAATGGAGCAATGTATTTTAGGTATTTATTAAAAATAATACTTAAAATCTCAGAAAATCCTCTAATGGTAATAAGAAAAAAAGGCATCCCTAAAGCTCCATAAACAAAATAACCCAGGTTCATCCAGGGATAGTTTGTACACCGATGCAGAAAGTCAAAATCACAATAGTCAGCAATATGTCGACTATCAGTAAACAAATAAGCAATATTCGGTAAAAAAAGAATAAAAACTATCGAACAACAAACAAAAACACCCTTCTGTAAAAATGATAAATCTTCCCAGGGAAGACTCATTTTTTTAAGAAGTAAATAAGCGCCAAAAGCAATAAAAACTAGGCACAAATTAAAAATGGCCGCATAAATCCCTAACATACTATTGTCGAAGTTTTTTAACGTGTTTCTTTATCTTCTTATGCCACTTAATATTTTTATATCCCTTACCCCTACCATCGGCAGAGATAAGTAAAGAAATCCACTGTGTTGATGGAAACTTAGAAAGAATAATATTGATAGTCGCCATAATCGGAATACATAATAAAGCTCCTAACACCCCCCACAACATACTCCAAAAAGCCAAAGACAAGATAATTATCAAAGGGCTAATATTTAAGGTACTTCCCTGAAAACGCGGTTCTAAAATACTTCCAATAAGAATCTGAATAGAAACCAAAACCAAGCCGATAACAAAAAATTCATATCCACCGCCAAATTGAACAAAAGCCACAAAGACAGGAAAACTGGTAGCAATAATAGAACCAACAGTAGGAATAAAATTTAACAGGAAAATTAGCAGTGCCCAGAAAGCTGCAAAGTCAACGCCAAAAGCCACTAAAACAATGTAACTCAAAAGCCCTGTGGCTAAACTCGCAACAGCCTTAATTTTGAAATAGTTATTTAGATCTTGGGAAATATCATTCAAGATGCCAACAGTCTGTCCATAACTCTTACCTTTTTCCGTAATTCTCCTAATTTTTTGAGGGAACTTTTTGTACTCCATCAAGAGAAATATAACGTAGATGATAATCAAAATAGTCTTACCCGCAATTCCTCCCGCCGCTTTTGCTAACTCACTAATCACTCCTCTAAAATCAATCGCACCAAAAACATTCTGCTGTAAAAATGTCGTGGCATCTACCGAGGAATTTGGAAGATATTTATCCAAACCAGATTCTGTTAAAGCAATGAACTTTGTTTGATATTCAGGGACTTTATCATTAATTCTTTCCAGATTCTCTCCAACAATACTACTAATAATCCCTATACATAGGACACAAATCACAATAGAAAGCAGTAATGGCGCAGGCTTTGGAAGACAATACCCACGAAACTCCAAGCTCAATAATTTGATTAAAGATATAATCAGATACCAAACCACAACTGCGGCAATAAACGGCAAAAGAAAAGACTTTCCAATATAAAGTAGAACCAAAAGAAAAGTAAAAGATCCGAGAAGAAAAAATGATTGCGCTAGAAAATTTTTAGATTCCATAAAAAATGAGTTTACATTGTTTATATAACCAATAATCAAACTAAATTGAAGTTATTATTGAAAAAAATCTTGGTGACCCCACCAGGGATCTTCTTTTTCAAAGAAAACGAAGCTTTCAGCACCAAATTAAAAATTTGGGCTTATAGGCGAACCTCAGTAGGTTCGATCTAAAATTCTGGTGACCCCGCCAGGGATCGAACCTGGATCGTCGGCTCCGCAAACCGATGTTCTTCCATTAAACTACGGGATCACCTCATCGAAGAAGTTACTAACTCCATCTGTATTTTCAACCGTCCTAACTAATTGGAGCCTGTTGTAATGCTTGAATTCTTTTTCCCAACGGTGGATGGCTCGCAAATAGAGCCATAAATCCAGGACGATCAGAAATTTTCATTGTAGCAAGGTTTTTATGTCGGGAATCAATAGATTGCTGATGTTTTTCCAAAAACTGCAAAGCTTTCATCATCTTTTGTTTCCCAGCCAAGCTCGCTCCTCCATAATCGGCTCCAAACTCTCTCCAACGAGAAAACGCAAAGACGATCGTTGAAGCAAGAATTCCAAAAGTTATTTCGAATACAATAGAAACAACCCAGTAAACAAGTCCTCCCACTTCCTCTTTATCCATTGCTTTCATAACCGCATAAGCTGCGACTCGTGCTGCAAAAATAACGAACGTATTTACTACCCCTTGAATCAAGGTCATTGTGACCATATCTCCATTTCTAATATGAGCCATTTCATGAGCCAAAACACCTTCAACTTCATCCTGAGACATCTGGTTTAAAAGACCAGAAGAAACGGCGATAAGAGCATTGTTTCGATTCCAACCTGTTGCAAAGGCATTGATCTCTGAAGAGTCATAAATTCCCACTTCTGGCATCCCAAGTCCAGCCTGATTAGACAATTGCTTAACAGAATTCATCAAAAAAGTTTCATCACTATTATTGGGAGTATCAATAATTTTTACTCCAGCAGTCCACTTCGCAATCGTCTTAGACAGAAACAATGAAATTAAAGCTCCTGTAAAACCAATGATTGCGGCATAGATAGCAAGCGATACAAGATTCAGTCCATAAGGAGTCAAGTATGGCTCTATTCCAAAAACAGAGGTAATAGTCATCAATACTGCGATAACCGCTACATTTGTGAGAATGAATAGAAATATTCGTTTAAACCAAGTCATTATAATTTTTATTAAAAATGTCAGAATAAGAATTACCAATTCATGCAATTTTCGCAAGAAATTAGCAGTCTTTTTTTGAGAGTGCTAAGCATTGACAAGAAGAGCGAAAGTGTTTATTTAGGATAATAAAATGAAACAAATTTCCACACTAGAGATTATAGATAGCCCTGATAGCAAACTTCTACAAACCGCTTCAAAAATACTCCCTGAAACAATAGAAGAGGCTCGGACGAAGTTAACAGAAGAAAATAAAGGTTTAATGGTAAGAGCCATTCAAGCACTTATATTATTTAACCCCGGTAGATATGTTCCTGGTGGTGAAATGTTTTTTAGTCCAACAAGCCACGGATGGGAAACTCTACCTGAGGACGTAGATTTTTCTGTAGCCATAGAAAGATTATGTTTCCACTATCACGAGGAATCTGATGTCTTATTTATAACTCAGCAACCTCTTTCTAAAGGTTTTTCAGACGATTCTCCCGTTGGAGATCGTGTAAGATTAGCTGCTGGACAGGCTAGCATGGTATTATACAGGGCCCTCCAGCACCCAGAATTACAAAAATTAGAACTCTATTCATTATCTACAAACACACCTGATAATGATGTCGTCATGATAAGGAGAGCTTCAAAAATTTTAGATATAATTAAAGAATTTGAACAACTAAAAGAGAGAGTTCAACTTCTACTAAGCTAAGCTATTTCACCGTGACACTTTTTGCTAAATTTCTTGGCATATCTGGATCTAAGTTCTTCAAAATAGCCAAATGGTAAGCAAAAATTTGAACAGGAATAATAGAAGCAATCGCCTGAGCTCCATTAACATCTGGCACCTTAATCCAGTCATCAAAAATATCAGCTCTCTCTGAAGAAACTCCAATAATTTTTGCCCCCCGAGATTTAAGTTCAACCGCGTTAGAAATTGTTTCCAAATCATCTCCCAAAACCATACATGGAACTCCCTCTTCGATCAGAGCAATGGGACCATGTTTTAATTCTCCAGCGGCAAATCCCTGAGCATGAATATAAGAAACTTCCTGAATCTTAATAGCTGCCTCTAATGCCATCGGATATAAGGCCCCTCTTCCAATAATAAACATATTTGGACACTCAAAGTATTTTTGAGCCACCTCACGAATATGCTCTTCATAACGAGGATTGAGCATGTCATTAATACTCGCTGCAGTGTCTCGAAGCACCTCTCTGCCCTGATTAATAGTCCCGTTATCGGCATGAGCCAATAGAAAAAGCAGTGCCATTTGAGCCGTTGTAGCCTTTGTTGAAGCTACGGCTTTTTCCACTCCAGCATTAATTGGAATATGAACATCTGACATTCGTGCCACAGAGCTACTTTCTACATTAGTTAAAGATAATAGCTTGGTTCCTTTCTTTTTCGCCCTCTCTACTACTTCCAAGATATCAGCCGTCTCTCCTGACTGAGAAACGGCCATAAGCGCCGTTCGAGTATTCACAAAACGTTCAAAATAAGGCATTTCCGAAGCGGGTAAAACATTAATTTTTCTTCCAGAGACTTCTGTGAAAAAATACTCTGCCGCCATACAAACCTTGTGGGCCGTGCCACAAGCAATTAAATAAGTTCCGTTAGATTTTTTTAGAAGCTCAACCGCTCCCAGAAGCATATCATCATCATGATCAATTGCTGATCTTATGGTGCTTTTTTGTTCAAAAATTTCTTTAATCATAAAATGCTCAAACTCTCCTTTATCAACTTTTTGAACTTTCCAAGGCACCTCAATATCTCTTTTGACAATAGGATCTCCCGTTCTCAAGTCTGAAAACTGAACTTTCCCGCCTTCAATAAAAACCATTTCATCATCATCTAGATAATTTACTACATTAGTTTTTTCTAAAAATGCAGGGATATCAGAAGCAATGAATGTTTCCGTCTCACATCTTCCAATAATTAGTGGAGACCCTCTTCGAGCCGCATATATTCCCGAAAATTCCTGAAACATTACCAAAAGAGAGAATCGTCCTTCAATAACCTCTGCCACCTTACGAATACTGTCAGCTGGTCCAAATCCTTGATTTAAAAATTCCTCAATAAGAAAACCTATAACTTCCGTATCTGTTTCTGAAGCAAAAATCTTCCCTTGAGCAATAAATCGTTTCTTGTGTTCAGCGTAGTTTTCAAAAATACCATTATGTACAACTGTAACCTTTCCTACTTGGTGTGGATGGGCATTTGGAATGGTAACGCCACCATGAGTTGCCCAACGAGTATGTCCAATAGCCTCGTGGGAAGCTGGGAATTTTTTATCCACATCAGAAATTTTTCCTGTATCTTTTGCCACCGAAACCATATTTTCATCTCGAACCGCAACTCCCCAAGAATCATAACCTCGATACTCAAGCTTCTTAAGCCCCTTAAGAACGATACTTCCAGCCATTGAGTCCGGGCCACTAACAGCAAATATTCCACACATGAACAAATAATATTATTTTTATAGTTCATTTTTAACAAAAATAGGAAAAAAATCTAGCAAAAGTTTATTTGACAGAAAACACACTTTATCTACTATCCAGGCGGTTTTGGGGACTTAGGCGTTATTACTCAGAATCATTATCTTTTAACCAAATGCCTCATGTTAATTATTCGATTTGCTCGTCGTGGACGAAAAAAACAAGCTTTTTTTGATTTAGTTGTAGCTGAAAAATCTAAATCTGTGACTAAAAAGTTCGTATCTAAACTTGGTTACTTCAATCCGATCATCAATAACGGAGAAGGCGAGTTTGTCTTTGATAAAGACGCCGTTGAAAAGTATATCAAAAATGGTGCTCAAGTTTCACAAAGCGCCGCTAGAATTCTAGCAAAAAATGGATGTGAATTAGCTGGAAAGTTTATTGAGGCACGACCAACTAAACCACAAAAAACCGAACCACCAAAAGAAGAGCCAGAAGCAGTAGAAGAATCTGCTGATGCCCCAGAAGAAGCTCCAGCAGAAGAATCTACTGAAGAAAAATCTGAAGAATAATTCTTTCTTTAGAAATAAAACCTTAAAAACACTTAAAAAAATTTATCATGTCTGAATGCATTAAAACCGCTACTGATTTCGTACGATACGTACTAGAACAAATTTGTGAAAACAAAGAAGACATTGGTGTTGAAAGCACTAAAGACGAACTTGGAGTTCTTATTAGTATCACTGTTGCAGAAAGTGATATGGGGAAACTTATTGGAAAACAAGGTCAAACAATCTCAGCCCTTAGAACTTTGGTTCGAATTGTTGGAGCGCGAGAAAATGAAAGAATTAATCTGAAAGTATTAGAGCCTTCTGTATAAGCTCGAATAGAGAGTAAAGATTCAAATTTTATCAAAAGAGCCTCTGTAAAGAAGGCTCTTTTTTTTATTTCATCTCACAAAATATTTGAATTTTTGCATATCTGTTTACAATAAAAGTTGAATTTAAATTGTTTATAATATGGATGATAATGTAGTAATACCAGCGGTTCCAGAAGATTACCAATACCAACCTGGTGGAGAAACCGCTCCTGGACAACCTGTTGCCCCTCAAGTTGAATATCTAAACACAACTCCAACAGCTACTACCCCAATAAACCCAACTATTGATAGTGGTATGACAGCAACTGGACAATCACTAAGCTCTTCACAAGGTCCACTAATTACCACCGACGCTTTGGGAAACTTCACTCTGATGGGATTAGTTGAAACACTGATTGCCTATGCCTTTATTATTGCAGGAGCATTAGCCGCTGTATTTATCTTTGTTGGAGGTATTTCTTTCATCCTTTCTGGGGGAAATGATGAGAAAATCAAGCAAGCTATCAATACCATCCGTTATTCGATTATCGGACTCATCGTTACGCTCTTAAGTTTTACTTTTGTAATTATCGTTGGAAGAGTCTTTGGTCTCGATTTCATGCAATACCTATCTTTCGACAAGGTAAGAAACGATATCAGTCGACTTATGGCTCCTGTAAACGGTACACAACAACAAACATTCGAAGTTCAACAATAAGTACTCACACTGTAAAATACGGTTCAAAAAGCCTCGGCTTCATACTCGAGGCTTTTTTCCCAAAAAGATGCCTGCAATGTTTTGAGGAAGGTCACTGGCTTTGCCCTAAGCATCAGTATTTTCCTGAAAATAAGACCACATACGAAATTAAACCTCTCAAACGAGTCTTAGCTAGAACCTTCTATCGCCATAGGAATACTCATATATTAATAGAAAACTTAAAATTTAAGAATCTCAAGAACAGTGCATCCATCGTAGCGAAAGAAATTCACCCCTTAATTCTCCAGTGTCAAAAACACCATCCCAACAGTGTAATCATCCCCGTTCCACTCCACTGGACACGAAAACTCGAAAGAGGGTTTAATCAAAGTATAGAAATCGTGAAACATCTAAAAAAGATTGACCCAAAACTAATAATCGACATCAACTCTTTGAAAAAAATAAAAAATACACAACAACAGGCTAAATTAAACCGAGAATTAAGATCAAAAAACATACAATCGGCCTTTGCATGGAAAGGTAAAAACATACCTGAAAATGTAATTTTGGTCGATGACGTCATGACCTCTGGATCAACACTTCAATCCATTGCAAAAATACTTAAACAGGCAGGTGCACAAAACATTCAGGCTGTTGTTTTTGCCCATAGCTAAAGTTGTAAATAAAAGTCATATATGGTAGAATTATCGGATGCCAGAAAAACAATTTGATGTACTCACCTTCGGTTCTATAACACTAGACATCTTTATACCACTCACAGAAGATGGACCTATTGATCTTGAACAGAAAGATGCAAACAAATTCCTAAAAGTTCCTTTAGGAGCAAAAATACAAGCAAAACACTCATTAATTCAGTGTGGCGGAGGCTCGGCTAATACCGCTGTAGGTTTTTCAAAATTAGGGCTTAAATCTGCCACCTTTGGAGTTTTAGGAGATCAATCCTATCGTGGATTCTTAATGAGCGAATTAGAAAAACATAACATTTGTACCGACTATATTACTTTTGCAAAAAACCAATCTTCAAGTTTCTCTATTATCCTTAATTCATGGGAGGGGGAACGGACAGTCCTTCACAGAAGAACTATTTGTGAAAATTTTAACGGAGACACCCTTCTCAAATCTCCTCAAACAAAATCAATCTACATAGGTCATGTTTGTGCCAGTGGACTTATAGAAACTATACCTGAATGGAAAGCTAAAAATAATGGAGCACTCGTTGGGTGGAATCCTGGAAGCACTCAATTTAAAAAGGGATTAGATCACTATCTAACAGTATTACCTCATATTGACTATTTATTTATCAATTGCGAGGAAGCTGAATCTTTCACCGGACTAAAGGCTAAAGTCTATAAACGTGAAGAATTTGATAATGAAAAATTTGGAGAAGAAATATGTCCTTATGTAGCACACCGATCCAAATATCTTTGCGACGTACGTCCCTTGGCTCAGAGATTTTTAGAACTTGGGGTAAAAAATGTTGTTATTACTGATGGAAAAAGAGGCGCTCAGATTTTTAACAAAAAACATCACTTTTACTGTCCTCCTCAAGAAGTTCCAGTCGTTGACACCCTCGGTGCAGGAGATGCTTTTGCTGTTGGAGTATTTTCTGCAGCAGTATACAAAAAGCCTCTTTCAGAAGCGATCACGTGGGGAAGCTTCAACTCTGCTTCTGTAATTCAAAAATTCGGAGCTCAACCAGGACAACTCAAACTTCCTGAGATAGAATCCGTAACTTCAGACTTCAATTAGAAAAGAATTCAAGATAAAAAAAAGCCACTCTGATCAGAGTGGCTTTTATATTTTTTAAAGTTGTTGTTCCTTTTACTAGGTAAGCGCTCGATTTCCAAGACCTGCAGAAAGGAAAGTATTGATAAGTGCAAAAGAAACAAGCACTACTAGAATCCCAATAGCAGAGAATGTAAGAATTTTTTTCGCTTTTTCCACGTTTCCATCTTCTCCTTGAGAAGTAATGTAGAGGAAACCTCCGTAGATAACGAAAGCAGTAGCAACCAATCCTAGGAAGAAAAGGAAGAAATTAATAAACCGAAGCGCCATTTGTCGAAGACTTCCTTCAGAATTCGTTACATTTTGAATTTCTGTAGGATTATCGTTGATATCAATCAACTGAGCGAACGCTGGGTCAACAAAGAAAGCTGCAGCGGCCATTAAACCGAGACCAGGAACAATAAATTTTTTCATGATGAGAGTTAGATAAACGTTAATTTTTTTGTTTATTTCTTATAATTATACTTTAATTCTGAGGTAAAAACAATTATTTTGCAAAATTTTTTTCTAAAAATACCTACTTTCACAGTGTTTTGAAACAATGCTCAACCTAAAAATTGAAAAAGTTCTCTCAACTACCGCTCGTCATATCAAAAAACTTAATAGTTGGGGAATTTTTACAGTGAAAGATCTTTTAGAATTTTTTCCTAGAGCACTAGAAGCAACTGAAATTAAATCAGAAGCAAGTCAGATTATTCTGAAAGAAAAAAATACCCTCTCTGGAAGGCTTCAAGGCTTCCGAAAAGAGCGTTCACGTAATGGGAAATACCTAGGAAAAGGTCAATTCATCCTCGATGATGGAACCCTCATTGAAGTCATTTGGTTTCAAATCCCCTACCAACTCAAAAATATTCAATGCCCAAAAAGAATGTTTTTAGTAGGAAAAACCGAAAGAAACTACGGAAAAATTCAGATAAAAAATCCTGAAATTCACTTTGAACAAAATGTTCACATTGGCGGCATTCGACCCATCTATCCCGAATCTCCACCAATAACCTCTAAATGGCTACGAGAGAAAGTACATCCTCTTCTGCGTTTCACTCGAGAATTTGAAGACATTCTTCCTCAATCAGTAAGAAAAGCTCACAACCTTATAGGAATAGAACAAGCCATCAAAAATATCCATTTCCCATCAACAAGTGACGAATGGATTCAGGCCAAGGGACGATTAGGGTTTGAAGAAATATTCGAGATTCAAACAAGAGTTCTACAAACAAAAATTCTTCGAGAGAAAACTCAATTGAATCCCTATAAGATCATTTTTGATCCTGAAATAATTAAAGAAGATCTAAAAAAATTACCTTTTGAGCTGACCACTGACCAGAAGAAAGCCTTGCTTGAGGTTTTGCAAGATTTTGAAAAAGATCGACCGATGCATCGACTTCTACAAGGAGATGTTGGAAGTGGAAAAACTATTGTGGGATTACTAGCAGTACTGCAAATGGTTAGAAATGGCTTCCAAGTTGCCATTCTTGCTCCGACCGAAATACTGGCTAAACAGCATCTATCTTCTCTTATAAAATTTGGAATTTTCACTGTTGGAGACTACGACCTACTAACTGGTTCCACAACCGCTAAGAATAAAACACGAATAAAAGAACAACTCAAAAGTGGAAGCTTAAAAATAATTGTTGGAACCCACGCAATTCTCACCGAAGACACTATATTCAAAAACCTTGGACTGGCTGTGATCGATGAACAACATCGTTTTGGAGTGGAGCAAAGAAGTGTTTTATCAGGGCAAAATACACACACCCTCTCAATGACCGCCACCCCTATTCCCCGAAGCCTAGCATTAACTATCTACGGAGACCAAGATTTATCCATTATTAAAGAAAAACCTGCAGGAAGAAAACCTATCATTACTCGAATTGTTGCCGACAGCAAAACCGAAAGCCTCTGTTATCGATTTATCGATGACCAGATTCAGAAAGGAAGACAAATATTCTGGGTCTGCCCGCTGGTAGATGAGTCTGATAAAATCGAGGCCAAAAATGTCCACGATGAATTCGTTCGTATCAATGAACAAATATTCCCAAAACATCGAGTTCAATTCCTACATGGGAAAATGAAATCAAAAGAAAAAGATGTCATTATGGCTGCCTTTAAGGACCACGAGTTTGATATACTAGTCTCAACATCCGTTATCGAAGTAGGAGTCGACATCCCAAATTCAACGGTTATGTGTATAGAAAATTCTGAAAGATTTGGACTCGCACAACTCCATCAATTTCGTGGAAGAATTGGAAGAAATGACATGCAATCTTACTGCTTTTTAATGGTAGGTTCTTCCGACGATAAAAATAAAGCTCGACTGCAAGCCATGGAGCGCAGTAACGATGGATTTTATCTCTCTGAAATAGATCTAAAGCTCCGAGGTGCTGGAGAAGTTTATGGCCTACGACAAAGTGGTCTTCCAGATTTAAAATGCGCAGATCTAAACGATATTGAAACCATGAAGAAGGCCCGAGAATCAGCCGAAGAAGTTGTTCGCGAAGACTTAACATTACAAAAACACCCCGCATTACAAAAAAGAATTAACCAGGGGACCGTTTACTTTTAAGATTGAAAATCCTCAAGCCAACAAATAATAAAGCCACCAAATATCTCTTCTTCGCTTGATACTTCTAAATCAAAATCTTCCCGAGTAACAAGCTTAACTAATACTCGATTTACCTCAGCCTTTAAGTGTACTAAGTCATTAAACGCTAACCTTTCAATAAAAAAATCTCTTAATTCTGGATTATCCGTTATCTCTTCATTAAGTTGATCATTGATAAATCCCTTTAAGAGAGGAAGAACAATTCTACTTATAGGACGATCCTCCAAAAGTTTGGGATCAGATTCCAAAGCTTTCAAGTTTTCAAGCGCTTTAGCTTTTCGATCTCCTCCCCATTCACCACCATTCTCAAAACGATCATATTCTGGTGGTTTAAAAAACTTAAATGAACACGGCTTAACATCGTAATTCACTAAAAATTTCATCTTACTCGTCTTCAATTAACTTGTCTTCAGGGTTTCCCTCATGAACATACTCTTGAGTGGCTTGAATTTTTTGATTTCGAGAATGCTGCGGATTATAACACTGATAATAAAGCTCAATAATTTGCTGAGTACTAAGCTGCGTAACATTTAGCCCACAATTCTCAAGCCCTGTTGTTACCACATTAATTCGTTCATCTAGACCTCTTTTCAGCTCTTTGAACTCTTTTTTACGCTGAATAATTTGCTCTACTTTGTCATCTGGATGGATTTTCTGCCAAAAACTTTTCCAAGCGGAAGTCTGCTCCGCTCGATAAGGATTTTGAGCCACCACAACATAAAACTTTTTCTCCATAATATCTGCAAACTCAACCAGTTTAGCAACATATTCAATATATTCTGCCATCTGGTTTTTTAGAAGTTCATTCTGCTGATAACGCATTTTTTCCTTCAAGCCCTCCAGGTAAATATCAACATCTAGTTTTCGAGATTTTACCAGTATTTGAACTGGGAAATTCAGAGAATTTAAGAATCGTTGATAACTAAAGATAATAGCATTTTGTTCCTCATCAGACTTAAGGTTAAAGTTCACCGAACTAACTTCTAAAACTCCACGCAATCCTCCATTTTTTAGAATCAGCGTATCATCATGCACTCCCGAAAATTCCAAATAACGTTGAGTGGAAACCAATTTATTTTTGGTTTTATTTTTTACGGTGTCTTTTTCTTTTTTAGCCATAATAAAATTTTACGAAGAAGCGGTTTGGCCATCTAATAACTTAGCCAGGTTTTTTATTTTCTCTTGAGAAACATCTTTCTGAATCTCAACTGGAGCTTCTTTATTTTCTTTGAAAGAGAAATTTTCGGTCATAGAAACAAAAGTATGAGTATTTGGCTGCCAAAAACGACGAGGCGGCAAAAACATTGATTGCTCAATCATCAAGAGACAAAATTTAAATAAAGAAATCCCTTTGATCTTTAAGAAAGCAAACGCCACACCAATAATAAGTGGGGTAAAAATAAAGAAAATTTCAATCCCAGACAGGACGTAAAGTTTACTTAATTGAACATAAAACATATAGGAAATCCCCCCTGTGACCAGGATAATTATCAGCTGTTTCATCGTGATAAACCAGATAATCTGATCTTCACGTTGAACATTCTGTGGTACCTTATATCGCAATGACATCGGCAAATTATACCAGAAAATAGCAATTTTTTCAAATATCAATACAAGGAAAAACCAATTCTGAATTGCCCAAAAACAAAATTCTTGAATAATTAACAATGCATGGAAGTCGCGCTTACCTGGAATCTTGTTATCTTATCGGCTTTTGTGATGCTTTTTGCCTATAGCTTCCTGCTTGGTCAAGATGGCACTATTAAACTGATTTTATCAAGCTATATTGCAATCTTAACGGCCGATGGAATAGCTGGGGTTATTCAAAGATTTATCCTTGAGCCCTCTCCTGGATTTCAACAGATTGTTGGAGAAAGCGAACTTCTGGTATTTACCTGGATGAGAATTGTCCTTTTCATTCTAGCGGTGGTCTTTTTCACCGTAAAAAGCGGATTTCATGTAATTCTAGACAAGCATGAGAAGTGGTCTATCCGCTTTTTAATTCATACGCTATTCTCCGCCATGTCAGCCTTGCTATTCCTCTCTACAATACTGATTTATCTATCTGGAAACTCATTTGTTGAAGGAATGATGTTCGCAAGAGAAATCCAGATATATGAACAATCGCTGCTAGCTCAAATACTGATTGATTACTATCAATTATGGTTTTCTCTACCAGCCATTAGTTTTTTAGTAAGCAGCTTCTTTTTTGAAAAAGAAATATCAAACTAAAGAATCTTTTTTCGTCTTAAAAAAGTAGCTAACACAAAAAGAAAGACAAATAAAGACACCCCTAAAAACATAACTACGATCCAAAATGCTTCATGGTTCTCTTCCAAGTTATTTTTTATATTCATTCCATAAAGTCCGGTAATAACCGCCATAAGAGAGAACAAAGCTGTCACCAAAGTTGCAATCAAATCAAACCGAATAATCGTATTTCGACGAGAATTCATCTTTAGCGTTAAAACTTCTTGTGTATCGTCGATATTTTCTTTGAATTCTCCAATCTTATAAGACATTTCTTCTAATTGTTCAGCAAAAGAGTCTAGTACAGATTCAACCTCATCAACTGTTTCTTCAATCATTTTCTTGGACCGCTTATTTTTGTCAGACAGGCAAAGTTCTCTTAATTCTTCATCATCTTCCAAGACTTCCAAAGCCGCCCCTTCATTCTCCTTTACAATAATCTCAAATTTTGAAATTTTCTTTTTTAATCTCAAGAGATCTTCAAAAGTTTTATCCTGGATTCTTTCTCCACTAATTTTTTTCAAAAGACGACTCACATGCTTCTCCAAATCTTCAATCACCGAACGCATTTTGTTCACTTTGTGATTAAGAGCATAATCAAAAACTACCAACTCAAAGGACTCCTTTCCTGTACTTTCTTTTATTCGCTTAATAAGCCCAGGAAGAAATATTCCTTCAATTTCATCATTATCAAGGTTAGAAACCAACACTTTATCAGCACCAATTAATAACTTTACAAACCCTAGATTCATCACCACTCCATTTCCTCTTGAAAAAATAGTAGCTACCTGGCTTAGTGAAAAAATAGGTCTTAAATCCCGAGGTGGCATGCTAAACTCTTTTGCCAAAGTATTACGAGAAACTTCTCTCGTTTTACGACGTCCATCAAAATTCACCTCCACTAATTTCATACTCTAACCATATTAAAATAAAGCGCTTTGGAAAGCTGAATTCAAGCCTAGTCCAGGCGGTAATGGATCAAATTCTACCTCTCTTCCCAATAAATCTTTAGCACAAAGCGATACCAATTCATCAGGAGTTTCAATAACCAGAAACGGACCTTTGCAGGCTACAATTCTTCCTGAAACCCACTCATCATCTTTTAGTGAAACAGTATGAAAACTCTTAGGGCTTTCATCAATATAACTCGTTCTATAAACGGAGTCCCAGGCTGAAAACTCTGGATTATGAAGCAGAAAGTCCGCCAAATGTGGTTGATGATTTAAGCACTTTTTATTGGCTTCAAAAATTTCTCTAAGGAGTGATTCTCCTGTATCTAAAGTTATTTCTGGACATAAAAAATCTTTTTTACTACTGGCAGGGATTTTATCCGCCAACCCATGTTGACGAAACAAAGTTTCTATCTGACGAGCCAAAATTCCATCCGTAGTCTGAGCAATATAAAGCGTAAAGTGACTTCCTTGTTCAACCTGTCTTAAAGCTTTCCGTTCAAGTTTTGAAACTCCAACCTTAATAAGATCTTTATTAAAAAGAGCTAAGTATACTACATGATCTCCATCCAAACGAGCTAAATCTTCAGGAGTAAAGATGCTTGAATTAAAACCATCAAACGAGGTAATCACAAAAGAGCCTTCTCTAGCTCTACAAGTTTCACATTTTTTTCTTCCAACAACATTATTCGGGCACGGTTGGAAATCACCGTCTCGACGAGAACCGGCGCAACGAACTTCACTTTTAACCGCCAATGAAATATCTGATCCCACCTGTAAAGGCTTCGTGCCGAATCTCCCGCTTTTAGACGCCTGAAATTCAAAGATATCAGTTGATTCCCAACGAAAATCATAAACTAAAACCTGCATAAATAATCTTCCAAAATAACGGAAAATATCTACCATTTTTATCATGAACAAGCAAATGGCTTTCTCCAAAAAGATATTTAAATCTGGACCAAATGCATTTGATATAAAAGCATTAGAATCAATACTTTTTAGTAGTATTAATCTTGCAAACGAAGAAGAAAGGGAAGTTTTTTTCTCTCCATCATTAGAAAACTTACACGACCCTGCGCTAATGGCGGATATGACAGAAGCCGTTGAACACATCAACACTCACATTGAAAATAAGAACCGTATTATTGTGTACGGCGATTTTGATACTGACGGAATCACCTCAACAGCTATTCTTGCTGACGCATTAAAAACACTTGGAGGCAAGGTCTCTACAAGAATCCCTGACCGAGTAAAACACTCTCATGGACTACATCATGAAATAATCGATGAAATTGCACAAACAGGGAGTAAACTCATCCTTACCTGTGATTGCGGTATCAATGATAAAGAAGTCGTTGAATATGCACTATCAAAAGAAATCAATGTTATCATTACTGATCATCATTTACCAGACCCTGCTAAAAAAACCCGTGCTCATCAAGTAATAAATCCACTCCAAACACACTGCACATACCCAGATAAGACACTTTCTGGAGCAGGAATAGCCTTCAAGCTCATTCAAGCAATGGCACAAAAAAATCTTCCTCAAGAATCACAAAAAGGCTTTTTAGAAAAATATTTAGAGCTAGCCGCTATTGGTTTAATTGCCGACTGCGTCCCCCTAAAAGGGGAAAGCAGAACCATAGTAAAACTGGGGATTGAAAAACTGAAATCTTCACAATGGGATAGCCTAAAGATCATACTCGAAACACAAGAATTTATAGATGAACAATCTATTAGCTTTAATATTGCACCAAGATTAAATGCGGCTTCAAGACTCAGCACCGCACAGCATTCTCTCGACTTCTTTCTAGCCAAACAGCAACATGTGGAACGCATTGATTTTCTAAATAATCTCAACAACAAAAGAAAACAACGAACCGAAGATATAACCACTGAAGCACTTGAAAAAATGGATAATGAGCCACCATTTATCCTCGTAAAAAATGACACATGGGAAACAGGGATTGTAGGCCTCGTAGCCTCACGATTAAGTGAAAAATTTCACAAACCGAGTTTCGTTGGGACAAAATCTACAGAGAATTTTTGGAACTTTTCCGCTCGTAGTCCAGAGGGAATTTCTGCCATTGAGATGCTGAGAAGTGCTGGAGAAATATTTGAACGTATTGGAGGACATAGTGGTGCTGCAGGCTTTAGTATAGAAGAAGATCAAATTCCAAAACTTGAAAAGGCTTTAAGCGCATATGCAGTAAAAAATCCCTTAGGTCCTAAAGAACTTGCCAGCGATGTCATCATCACTTCTGAAGTTTTAAGCTTAGAATTAGCTCATTTTATTGAACCATTAAAACCATTTGGCATCGGAAACCCTGAACCAATATTCGAAATAAAAAACGCTCGAGTACTAGAAATCCAACCTTTAGGCAGCACCAACCAACATCACAAAATTACCTTTGAAGATAGCTATGGAGTATTTGAAGTTATTGCTTTTTTCAAACCCGAACTGAAAGAAATTCTTATGCCAGAAATGGAAATTAATATCTTTTTTACCATTGCGATTAATGCATTCAAAGGAGAAAAAAAACTACAACTCAAACTAGTAGACTTAAATCTATCTATATAACGGCTTACCACCCAGGGCGCATTCCGGTAAGTACTGGAGATGTAGAGGGATTATATTCACTAGTTACAGCAAAAGGATCTGTTTGCCCTGTTAAATGAACACCTTTGGGCATGTTCACCCCCATAAAACGAAGAGAGGCATCATCTTCTGAAACCGGAGAGCCTGAATTTGAGGTATTAAGCAACGGATGAGAAGAGGCAGCTTTAGCTGTGTTACCCGAAGGTTTAATTACTACTGGATCTTTTGAAGCAGTTACAGGAATATTAACTTCTTGAACACGAGCTTCCCGATCAATAACCCGCAAGCAAACGACATAATTACCTGGTTTATCAAACTTAAAGTTCACTCGATTTCCTCGAGCCCAAATATAAGGGTTTCCTTGCACTTTCCATTCGTAAGACAAATCTAACCCATTTGTTTCAGAAGCATCAAACAAAATATTTTTTCCAATTTCTTGTGTTCTATGAGAGACTTTAACTTTTATACCTGGATTCGGAACAGGAAGAATTTCAATGGTTCGTCGAGTTTCATAAACTTTCTTCTGCGGGTCTCGAACCTGCATTTTAATATTATATTTACCAGGCTCATCATAAATCCACCACCAAGTAGTTCTACGAGCAAAATCAGAATCCCACACACCATCTCCATCAGAATCAACTCGAATTTCTACATTATCTTCTGAATTTCGATCTCCTAAAATTGCCTCAAAATAAACTCGCTCTTTTGTATAATTCTCAAACTTTCGAAACCAAATTTTTCCTTTAGGAGCTTGATTACGATAAACAATAATTGATTTTGATTTAAAAATACTCTCTAGGTGTTTAGAAGTCTTGACGGGACGAGCCTCCAATTTTACCTGATAAGTTCCATCTCTATCGAAGGTGTGTTCCGCACTTAAGTTGGCTGAAAATGTCGTATCCCAAACGCCATTACCATCAAAATCCCACCGATACTGCCAACGCTGTCTTGAATCAAAGTTATTAAGAATTTGGGCATTAAAACGAATTCGATCTCCCTGAGTCACCTGCAAAAAATTCTGTTGATAATGCTGCACAGAAGGATCGGTTAAGTTAGTAACATAAAAATTGAGCAAAGCATCGGTTGGAAGCGGATTGATTTTTACCTCTAAAGTTGTTTCAGCACATTGTGGTGACTGCACATTTTTACAGTTCCTTACTCTGATTTGATGTACCCCCGGAGACAGAAACTTGTGCTGAATCTTCTTTTCTCTCTCAATTAATCTAACCCCATCAATTGACCACTCTATCCAACCTGAAACTTGTGTTTTAGAAGCATCAAAAGTAAATATTGTAGATTCATTGAAAACTTCATTTCCTGGAGAAACTTCAACCACTGGAGCTTTAGGAGATAGCGGTTGTGATTTAATTTTTGGCCAAGCGCTCCGAGGAGTTCTCGAACGATAGGATTCACCAATAACTTCAAATCCTCTCACGCTCATAACCTTTCCATCAGGAAAACGAACTTCGGCTGTAGGAGACGTCGTTCCTCCTGTGTAGACATGGTAAGTGGATTTTGAGATAGAAAAATTCGTATCAAACTTTCCATCAGAAGTAAAATCCCAACGTACCTGAGCCTGATCTTTGTCTTTTTCTTGAGCAGAAGTAATAATTACCTCTAACTTAACCGCCTCTCCTGAAGCTGGGCTTGGATTGGAAAGCGTAAGTCTAACATTACGAAAACTTTCTTGAGTAACTCTATACTTAACATAGGAGGTATTCTCATTCCCTTGCCGATCTCTCACCCAAATCTGTGCCTGGAAATTACCTGTTTTTTCAGGATAAAAATAAAATTGAGGTGTACTCAGCCATCCTGAAGTACGATCATTTCGCGAAGGCTTGAATTTAAACTGCAAACCATCTCTTAGTCCGTTATTATTACGCGAAAGAGAAGCGTCGAGCAAAAATCTCGTCTCCAAATCACCTTTTGTTGGAGATACCTGAACATTTACCGTTGGCACCAGTGAAGCTAGCACCATTTGTGGTAAAAAGATAAGTCCAAATAAAATCCATCTCATTAATTATTTTTTAAATGTTTTTAAAATTTTGTCAATACCTAAAAAAATTAATAAAAACTGGGAAAAAAACCTAATACAAATAGAATTCTTCTGATGATTTTACATGAGAAAACCACAGCCTCAGGACTTCGACTACAAGCGGTTGAAATGCCTGGAACCAATGTTGTCACGACACTTATTCTAGTCGGAGCAGGATCTCGATACGAAACTAAAGAAATTTCTGGAATATCACACTTTCTAGAACATATGTTTTTCAAAGGGGCCAAAAAATATAGAAGCCCAAAAGAAGTTAGTGAAGCCGTGGATAGTTTCGGTGGAGCTTTCAATGCTTTTACTGGAAAAGAATATGCTGGCTACTACATAAAATCAGGGAAAGACAATCTCAAAAAATCTTTAGATGTACTCTCTGACATGCTGATTCATTCAACATTTCCAAAGAATGAAATCGAAAAAGAACGAGGAGTAATCTTGGAAGAAATGGCTATGTACCTAGATGCTCCTATGTATCAAATTTCTTGGGACTTTGAACAATTAGTTTTTGGAGATCAACCGCTCGGATGGGATCAAATCGGAACGAAAGAACTTATCCAAAACGTAACTCAACAACAATTCATTGACTATAAAAATGCTCTCTACGTACCAGAAAATATGGTTATTACTATTGCGGGAGCCGTTAGTGAAAAAGATCTTAATACCGTCGCCGAGTATTTTGAGATGGAAAATACTCCAGCACAAATTGAGCCAACAAGATTTGATCCAGCAAAAGCCACAGAGCAAATCAAACTTCGAACCAAAAAAACAGAGCAATATCACCTATCTTTTGGAGTTAGAGCCCTCAAAGAACAAGATCCTCTATTCCCAGCACTTAAAGTCCTTGGAACTATTCTTGGGGGAAATATGAGTTCCAGAATGTTTCAAAATGTCCGGGAGGAAAAAGGACTGTGCTACTCCATTAGAACTCAGGTAGACGAATACGCGGACACAGGGCTAATGACTACCCGTGCTGGAGTAAAGGTCAGTGATGCGCTTCGTGCGGTAGAAGCTATTCGTTTTGAGTATGATCAAATAGCTAAAAGTGGAGTGACTGACGAAGAAGTAGAAAAAGCCAAAAATTACTTATGCGGAAAAACAGATCTTACTACTGAAGACACCGAAGATGTCGCTCACGAATACGGAAAAAACACACTACTATACCAACAAAATCAGACCTATGATGAATGGAAAGGTCTTATCAGAAAAGCCAAAAAGTCTGATGTAGAACAATTGGCCAAAGATTTATTAAAACCTGAGAATTTCCGTTTTTCGGGCATCGGTCCAGGCCTTGATGAAGAACACCTAAAAAACTTGCTAAAATAATAAAATATTTTATTTTGGCATAAAAAATGGAATCTTTAAGTCGTCGAGAAACCGAAATTTGTGAATCCTTAGAAGAAAAAGGATTTGTGCCACTTCTTGATTCTCTGGGAGTGGGCTATCCCTTTCGAGGAGTTTTACCTTGCCCAGTTGAAAAAATTGTCTGTGTATTTTCCGATTTCCAAACTGACAAGATTGCTGAAAATGCGAATCTAAATGCCGACATGGCAATTATTCATGGAAGCAACTTACAGTTAGCACAAATCAACGATCCTGATGAACCAGCATCACTACGGAATACTCAAAATTCAACTCCTCGATTTGTAAAACACAGAGACGGTCTTTTCACTCCTGTAGCAAGAGAAAAAAGTCAAAAAACAGGATATATTGTGATTCCTAAATTAATTTTTGCAAGAAAGCACATTGTCCAACGAGTATTCGAAACCATAAAGTAATGGAAACACTTCCACCACTAAAGATAAATCTAACTCCTGAAGAAATCGACCAATGGGTCGATTTTTGTGTTCAGAGAGTAAATATCTGTATTAATCCTAAGAAAAATAAAAAAGACATAACCACTGAACTAGTGGAAAAACAGATGAAACAACTGGGAACTCCTGATCCCATAAGAAAAACTGACATTATAAAAAGAATTCACCGGGGAATTGTCAAAAAAAGAGAAGAAGCCCTCTAGTTTTCAATCAAACTTTCACCAGTCATCTCCTTTGGTTTTTCAAGCCCAAGCAGTTCACATACGGTAGGAGCTACATCTCCTAGATCTCCATAATCACGTAAGGTTGGTTCCGAACCATCAGCTTTAATTAATCGAAAAGGAATTAAATTTTTAGAATGCGTAGGACATGGAGTTACACCATCTTCCATTAACATTTGATCACAATTACCATGGTCAGCAAAAATAATTAAATTATAACCCTTAGATTGAACGACTGGAACTAAACGCTGCATTTCTCGATCCAGCGTTTCAACAGCTTTTACGGTCGCTGGAATATCGGCTGAATGCCCAACCATATCACCATTGGCATAATTATGAACTACCAAATTAAAATCTTGTTTTTCTAGAGTTTCTAAAATTTGAGTCGTCAATTCTTCCGCTGACATCTCTGGAGCATCAGCATAACTCGGCACTTTTGGACTATTAACCAAAATTCTCTCCTCCCCTGGGAATAATTCTTTTCTTTCCCCTGAAAAGAAGAAAGTCACGTGATTAAATTTTTCAGTCTCAGCCGCCCTTAGTTGGGTGCCCCCAGCTTCACTTACTACCTGACCAAGAGTATTTCGCACGGGTTCAGAAGCCAAAGAAAAGATTACCTGAGCTTGATCATAATAATTTCCAAAAACACCAAAATTTTGAGGATCACAAACAAAAGGTCTTTCAAAATGTTCAAAAGATTCATCACAAAAGGCTGCCATAATCTGACGCATTCGGTCTGTTCTAAAATTAAAACAAATCACAATATCATCTTCCTTAATCTGACCATTTTTATCCAATAGTTTAGGAGGGAGGTAATAATCCGATTCATCAGTATCTGTGTAGAATTGATCAATAACATCCTCCCAAGAATCATCCGTCTCTGTTGCAGCATCATCTAGTAAAACTTTATAATCCTGCTCTGTTCTCTGCCAGTTATTATCACGATCCATTCCAAAATAACGCCCTCCAATAGTCGCAATATTTCCAACCTCATTATCTTCAATTTCCTTCAGATAAGTTTTGGCGGTTCTCACTGGGACATCTCTCCCATCCAAAAAAGCATGGATGTAAACCTCTGGAATATCGAATTTTTCTGCCATTTTCCCAAGCCCAAATAAATGTGGTAAAAAACTATGAATTCCCCCATCACTGGCTAATCCTAAAAAGTGAATTTTTCCTTTATCCTTGGCCTTTTCAAAAAGAGCTTTCAAATTTTCTTTCTCAAAAAAAGTTCCCGACTCGATTTCATCATTAATTTTTGTCAAAATATGTTTAACCGCTCGCCCTGACCCAATCGTTACGTGTCCAACTTCCGAACCTCCCATTTGAAATTCTGGTAACCCAACTGAAGTCCCGTGTGTTTTTAATCGTGCAATTTTATCATTTGGCAATAAACTGTCTAGGTAAGGAATATTAGCCAGCGTTACAGCATTCCCTTTTGAAGGAGGGGCTAACGCAAACCCATCGAGGATAACCAAGTAAACTTTTTCCATCACCAAAATTTTAAGCTAGAATGAATTTACATGGAAGTAAAAAGATCCGGAATATCTGTCCTTATTGCAATGGGAACCTCTCTATTGGTTCTGACGCTTGCTTTCGCGACTCTTGATTCTGTTGCCAGATCAATGGAACAGGCTTCAAATATTCAAAGATCGACACAATTATTTTTCGCTTCTGAGTCAGGTATTGAATCTGCATTTTTTCATCACAACGCCAGAGGTGCAGGATTAAATTTTAATACTGGAGATACTTCTCAAGACATAGAACACGAAAATATCCAGGCCGAAACCAGCTGGTCAATAACAGGAAGAACCACCGACTCTATTAGTGGAAACCCAGTTCTCGGAGGAGTCTTAAAAGAAGGACAAAGTATTCAAATCCCTCTTTCTTGGGACGATTCAACCAATCCTACTTCCGAACCCAACGAAGACGGCGCCCCTGCTTCAACAGATAACCTTCGGATACAATTCTTTAATGATACCGCAAGTATGCCAAATTCAACAGCAAAAGATAAAGTCATTGCTGAACATGGGAATTTTTCAATGGGAACGGGATTTGATTTTGGAGAAGAAGGTGATCCCGAGGTTTTAATTGATTGGTCACTTTCGCGAAAAACCACTGACAGAGGGGTGCAAACCTTTATCCCTGTTGAAAATGATGACTGTAGCGGAGCCACTGGATTTATCTGTGAAGACCAATTTTTAGCAGGCACACAAAATATACACACAAATAACGCCATTAATGGAAAAATCCTTCCAGGGGGAGTAACCGCAACTTTACAAGACTTTTGGGATTGTGCCGACAGTGGGACAAGCGGCACTTGTAGTGATTATCGGGTAACTTTCAGACCGCTCCTGAAACTCATAGATAGTGAAGGAACTCCCGATGAAAGCGATGACATCAAGGTTCCTGGAATACCTTTCCTTATAAGACTTCAAGCGACTTCTACAAACAGTTTCCCAAGAAGTTTTTACACCGTAACTTCGGATGTAAATCAAGAAGATTTCTCACAACAAATATCAATCGATGTTGCTGAAAAGACTTCAATTGGAGCATTCGATTACGTGATATTTGACTAAGAAACTTTAATTCGAGTTCCAACGTCTTCCCCTTTAATAACCCGAGCAATATTTCCGGGTTCCATAAGCTTACAAACAATAATCGGCATTTGATTGTCTCGACACTGAGCAATGGCCGTAGCATCCATAACTCTAAGATTTTTTTCTAGAACCTCTTCAAAGCTTACTTCTGAATATCTTTTTGCATCTGGATTTTTCCGTGGATCATCATCATAAACTCCATCAACGTTTGTTGCTTTAATCAAGACATCACACTCCAACTCCAAGCTTCTAAGCGCTGCAGCAGAATCTGTCGTAAAATAAGGATTCCCAGTACCCGCTCCACAAATAACGACACGCCCCTTTTCTAAATGTCTCATGACGCGTCTTCGAATATAAGGTTCTGCTACCGATGGAATATCAAGAGCCGAGGCCACTCGAGTGTAAATTCCCATTTTTTCTAAATTTGCTTGAAGAGCCACCGAGTTCATCAATGTTCCCATCATTCCAATGTAGTCCGAAGGTACTCGATCAATTCCTGAATCCGCATTTTCACTTCCTCTCCAAATATTCCCAGCACCAATAACCACCACAATTTCAATACCTAAATCTCTGATTGTTTGGATCTCTTCACATATTTGATGAAGCACCTGATAATCAACTCCAAACTCTTTTTTTCCTAAAAGCGCTTCCCCAGAAAGTTTCAACAAAATTCGTTTATAAGGTAAATTCATCTTTACGACACTAGCAAATTTTCATACCATTTCAACGAAAATCATGAGAGTTTGCATACTCACAACCGAATATAGCCTGGCGACAAACATTGCCTTGGAAAAACTCTTGAACCACAAAAAAATCATCAAAAACAATATTGAAATTGTAGGAGTTCTTTCTACAAATCATGTAAATATTTTGAGAATAAATACCTGGAAAAAGCTTATAAAATTTATTCAGACTTCTGGAATTATTTTTGCTATAAAAACTATTGCTATAAACACCTGGCAGAAACTAAATCTCAAAATTGTCCGATATCTCTATCCCCGAAGCCAAAGAAAAATATTTGAAGTGAGCGAACTCTGTGAACAACATAATATCCCCTACTTTGCAGTAGATAGCATTAATAACAGCTCATCAAAAAAAATTATAAAAGACCTCGATATTGATACTATTGTGTCCTGCCTATTGTTAGAAAAAGTAGATACGGAAGTTTTATCCATGCCTATTAATGGCGCTATAAATTTCCATCCAGCACTGTTCAAAGACCACAGAGGCACATTCTCCGGATTTTGGGCATTGCTCAATCGAAAAAAATATGCAGGGGCAACCGTTCATTTTATGACTCAGAATTTTGATGAAGGAGAGATAATTACTCAAAGAAAATTTTTCATCAGAGCTAATGACAGCATGAACTGTATTAATGAAAAAAGTTCGGTTGTTGGGGGAGTATTACTCGCAAAAGCACTCGTAAAAATAGAAAAAAGAAATATTCGAACACAACAGATAAAAAAGTGGAGCCCACTGTTAAGTATGCCAAATGTAAAACAAGCCAATCTATTCCGAAAGTATCACTATATTATGAGGAGGAAAGATTTCTGGAGATCTTAACTAAAGAGTCTCTCTAAAACTTCTTTTGCCTTTTTGGCTGTGCGCCCACGATGACTAACTTTCATCTTTTGTTGTTTTGTCATCGCAGAAAATACGAGATTTTCTCCCTCTGGAATAAAAACTGCCGAAACGGGGATACCTTTTTCAATTGGAGCTTGAGGAAAATCTACAATTTCTCCTGTAACATTTCGAAGAATGGTCTCTTCTTTTTGACTAGAAGGGTCAACAATCGCCATCGCAGAATAAAACGTCGCTTTTCGATCTTCTATTCCATCCATCATATCCATAAACTGAGTGAGCCAATCTATATCATCCTTAGCATCAAATTCTCGACGAGTTCTTAAGCCAAATTTTTCGGGAAACGCTGACAAAATAAAACCCGAATCTTCTGCTAATGTTGGCATATTAAATTTTTGGGCATAATACTGAGCCTTGATAAGAGCATTTGCCTCGAAAGTATCTCCATCTTCTTCAGGCTCTTCAACTTCGGGAAAGTTTTTAAGGTCCAAAAACTCAAAATTCTCAAGCCCACTAAAAAACTTCATCATTTCTTTTTTCTTTCCTTCATTTCCAGTCGCAATCAAAATTTTCACCATTATCTAAAGATTTCTATTAGCTTGCTCCACCGCTTTAACCGATTGGTCTTCCTTGAAGCGAATAATAAGAGACTGTCTCACCTCTAAGTCCTGAGACAAGGCGTGTGAGAAACGCTTTGTAGCTCTATTAAGTTTTTTATAAAAATTATCTGGACCGTTAATAGAACGAACAAAAACATCTACAACTTTTAGATCTCCCGAAACCTCAATCGCACTAACAGTGACAAAGCCAATTTGATCAGGAGTAAAAAACTGTTGAATTAGCAATGGAATTTTGGTTTCTAGAACTCCCCCTAAACGCCGACTTCGCTCTGATTGTTTCATCAAAAAGATTATGATTCTTTTTAACAAATTTTCAATTCATAATAATCAATTAATCCCTACAATAGAAGGTGATGAGACAATGTTTTTTAGATTTAGAGACGACAGGATTTGATCCCAAAAAAGACTCCATTATAGAATGCTCATTTATTGTTTGCGAAAACAATGAAGAAATTACACGATTTGACCAAGTATTCATCCCCGATAAGTCACCTTTAAATGACTTTGTTATCCACCTTACAGGGATAACCCCTGAAGAGATTAATAATCACGGACTCGATTTTAAGGAAAAAAAAGAGGAAATTGAAACTCTTATTGGAGAGGCCATTATCATTGGTCACAACATTGACTTTGATATTAATTTTCTCATCGAGAACGGTATCAATGTCAAAACAAACCCTCGAATAGACACTCACGAACTAGCACGCATACTTCTTCCTTTAGAAGCCAGCTATGCTTTAGAAGTACTCACCGAAAAATACGGATTCAACCACACGAATGCTCACCGAGCTATGAGCGACGTAGAGGCGTCAAAAGATTTCTTTGTAATGATGCTAGAAAGAATTCAAGTTCTTCCAGAAGATTTCCTTAAAGATATATCTCTATTTTTAGAAACAAAAACTAACTGGTTTGCCAAAAAATTATTCCTCAAAAGCAAGGGGCAAAAACTTTCCATAAAAGAAGAAACTAAACCCACAAAAACAAGCTCAGACCAAAATATTGAGCTACCTGAAAATTTTTACGAAAATAGCTGTGAATGGAATATAAAGTTTCAGAAAAAATCTAGCCAAACACTAACACAAATAGCGAGTATAAATCCTGAGAAAAGCGTTATTGTAACGCCTCGAATTGACTTCTATGAAGACCAAGAAAAATTCCCAACCCCAGAAGTAATTCTTGATCCAGAAAAACTATCAACCTTTGCTTCACAAAGAAATATTCTGAATGACCAAGAAACCACTTTTTTCTTAAAATGTATGTATAGAAAATTCATTGGATATCGAGGAGTATTTTATTTTGATCTATTTTTCAAAGAAAGAGATTTATGGAAAGAAATCGCTGCGGAAGAAACGGGGAAAATTTTTCAAGACATACTTAAAGAAAAAGAAAAACATAAAACTCTCATAGCCTCTCCTGCTGCCTACTTTCGCTTTATTGATGAAGATATATTTTCCAAGCGATACGCCATTTTAGACGAAGGTGAACACATCGGAGAGAGCTTGCTTTTCACTCCTGCAAAAACCTTCAGTCTACTACCTTATCTTAATCACTTTGATGAAGAAATTGCTAAAAAAACACAGTTTATTACCAGCCGTTTTTGCCGAGACTTCATAGAAGTAAAACTCGGACATGAAATTGGGCCATTTCCTCAAAAAATTCTTTTAGAAGAAAGAGAAAATCTCTCTAGCTTAATTAAAGAACTTGACGAATTTATGAATCAAGATGATTGGGCTTTCTGGAAAGAGATACTAGAAAACCCACCAGATCAGTCCGTTCGATGGCTTATCTATTATCCTGAATCAGGAAGTCTAACATTTGGATACTGGCATCCAGAAGACTGGAGAAACTTAAAATCAAAATTACAGTCTAAGAAAAAGCTTTTAACCCGAAGAACTGAAGGACCTGAAAGCGATTTATTCTTTCATACTTTCTTGGCAGCCCCCCCGCTAGAAAAGGCTCCACTAGAAAGCTCTATTGACGTCCCAAACCTTATTATTCCAGAAACACTAGTTTCTACTAAATCTCCTGATTTTAATGACTTTACTACAAAATTCATTGAAGAAATTTTTCAGAACACCTCTGGAAATCTGGCGATAAATTTTTCAAGTTTAGAAGCGCTTAGAAATGTATATGAATCTCTCACTCAACTTATTAATGATGAATCGGTATTTATTATTGGAGAGAAGGTTAAAGGTGGAAATGGAAAAATATTAGAACTATTAGAGCAAAACAAAACAAAACGAATAATTTTTTGTTTTCAAAAAATGTCTGATCCAAAGTTAAAATCATTCCAATTTGAAAACCTAATCATCCAAAAATTCCCATTTGCCCCACCTCAACCATTGCTAGAAAAAATAAAGCAATCAATGGCTCAAAATGGTAAAAATTTTTGGGATATCTGGACTATGACTCATACCAAGAGTGAAATATCGAAAAAAACAGAGACACTCAACGGCCTAAAAAACATCTATTTACTAGACTCCAGAAGCAACGCCTCTTGGGGAAAAAATGTTATCGAAAGCGTCTTTTCTTAGTTGACTTTTTGAAATAAAAAAATAAAAAGTCAACAATGACCCGAGAAGAATTAAGCGAAGGACTAATAATAGATCAGGGGAGTCCATATCCAAAGACTTCATATGCTATGACGGCCATTCCTAGAGCCTTAGGACAAGGCTTTTCAGCTCGAGCTACTACCTGCATAAATCAAGGGCTTATTTATCGCTGGAGTCAGGCCTCAAAAACGCCTCACTACTGTCTTACTGAAGGGGTAATATTACAAAATGCAGATAGAATTTCTAATATGCAGGGCGAACACAGTAGTGAAGAATTTCAACTCTCGTCTGCTGATATTGCCGCTTATAATCGTCATTATTGGAATCAACTGATTGAAAAACAAAATGTTCCACTTCCAATTCTCCGAGTGGATGATCCTCTGCAAGTTTTTTATGAACACAATGACGGTATCATGCCTCAAGAAATTGGAGGAATTAACACTGTTGAATATTTAACAGGACAAGCCTCGAACTGGGAAGAGGTGGTTAATGAACTCGAAGAACATCGAGAAGAATTTGAAACTCTTTTAGAGAGTGGATCAATTGCCTACATGACGAATCACTCTAGTTGGCCAAATATTCCTTTTTTGGTGGCGGCTATGCACAAAGTATACGGAGTTCCTCTCAGTAGGTTTCACATTCTCTTAGGACCAGCACTAACAACTTTTGAACAAGGATTAGAACTGGCAAGAATTGGAAACGTAATCAAAACCATTCCACCAACTCCAAATGGACAACTCCCAGATGAGTTAAAAGACTTAGAAAGAAAAATTACAACACGCTCAAACAAGGCCATTCAATCAGTCCTAAAATCGGTTGGTAACATTTTAATTTACTGCCCGTTTGGAACTACTGACAAAAAAAACAAAGAAACTGGAGAGCTGGTTTTAGACGCACTGGACGATCGAGTTTTAAAATTCCAACAAGTTATAAATATGATGGCTCCTGTTATCCCTGTAGGAACCTATGACTTAGAGGCCTTCGATGGAGCAAAAATATTAACTCCAGGAAGAGTTAATATCCGGTTTGGAAAAACCTACTCAAAAAAAACTATCAGAGGAGAGCAAGCTCAATTAGGAGTCTGTCACAATCTTGCACGACATATTACCAACTATGAAGGAGAAACCGTCGGCAAACTACGGCTTCCAACCGTAGAAGTGATTGGGTCTCAAGGACAATTCGGAGCGGCTCTGACCCATGTACTAAAAGGACACGCCGTCGACAAAACTTTTGATGTTTTGGGAGTTACTCGACAAGAGGCCCAATCCCAGGAAAAAAGAGATCGACCAGAAGTATTAATTATCACTGCCCCAAGTTGGGCCAAAGAAGCCATTCTCAATTACATAAGAAAAAACCCGAATTCTACCATAGTACTTACGGCTAAAGGGCCAAATGCAATAGATCTTTATGAGAACGAATTAACTCCAAGCGAACAGAAAAGAATTATTATTCTTTCTGGTCCAAATAAGGCCGACCAAATCAAAAACGATGAACCCTCTGCAGCTGTTATTGCAGGGAGTGATCCGGAACGACTAGAAAGGGTTCACCAACTATTGAATGGTCCTAATTTTAGACTCTACAAATCAGAATCTCCGAATGTCATACAAATTTCTGGAGTTCTAAAAAACCTAATAGTGCTTGAACTTGGAAAAGTTTGGAAACGACTAAAAAAACAGCCTGAACAAAAGGCAGCATTAATTATTCAGGCCTTAGAAGCCGCCTATTCAATCGTTAAAAAACATGCCCCAGAAAATGAGAACCCAGAAGAGTTTTGGGGAATTGCAGGACTCGGAGACATACTACTGTGTTTAAAATTCTTTGAAAACTCCGAAGGCTCCAGAAACTTCCAATATGGACAAAAAGTAGCTAAAGGGACAAAAACTCTTGAAAAAATTCAGAAAAAACTTGGAACCGTTGAAGGGATAGAAACAAGCCAGCGCTTTCATGCACAAGACGAATGGTTAGAGACTCCAGAAATAGAAACTTTTAGACAAAGTTTAGCAAATATAACCGAAGGGCTACTTCCAAAGATAGAACCGAGAGAACATTCTCCAATTACGGCAACTTTTGCAACGATCTTCAGTAAACTAGAAGCCATCTGTCGAAAACGAAACTTTACTGAAAACACACGTGCCTGGGCCTTCTGTCGAATACATCGAGAAATGCAATTAGCTTTCCCAGAAATACACAAAAAAGACATATTACATGCCATGTGTACCGCTGTCCTTGAAAGAGGATTAGAAGATAAACAAACTGAGTTGGATTTACGTTTTCCTGATATCGACGAAAAACAAACCCCACTTCTCAAAGCATTCTTAGACCTGGAAACCCAGGACATAGAAAGCGTAATGAAACAGGTTCTTGACCGAAACACGAAAACAGAAGGCTTTAAAAAAGACAAAAAAGAGGTAGAATAAAGTCATGAAATTACCCAATTTTTCACTACCAGCTTCCAACGGAAAAACCTATACCCAAGAAGATTTTAAAAATAAAAAAATCATCTTGTACCTCTATCCCAAAGACATGACCTCAGGGTGCACACTGGAATCAAAAATTTTTCAATCCCTTAAAACAGAGTTTGAAAAATTAGACTTTTCGATTTTCGGTCTTTCAAAAGATTCCATAAAGTCACACGAAAAATTCTGCACAAAAGAAGCGCTAACTTTTCCGCTTCTTTCAGATGAAGAGTGCAAACTTATCGAAGCTCTTGGGTCTTGGGTTGAAAAATCTATGTATGGACGAACCTATATGGGGATTGATCGTTCTACCTTTATTATTGTTGATGGAACAATAGAAAAAGAATGGCGAAAAGTTAAAGCCAAAGGACACGCTGAAGTGGTGTTAGAATTTTGTAAAAATTATTAATTCTTCTGATAAACATAAACTGTTGAACGACCAATTTTTTGAGTGACTACTGGTCGTAATTTTTTTATAGGAAAATCGTGTGAAATAAGTTTCATTCCAGGTTTAAATTCTTCCCATTTTTTTACATATAGATCTTCCATGATACTGTCCCATAAGTAACAAAAAATTATATCATTCTCAGAAAGATCAGCTTTAAAAAAATTTTGTTTTTTAAAACAAATATCCCTCTGCAAAAAACGAGCCTTCAGAGTATTAAACCAAATAACTGGCCCCAAAACATCAATCCCAATGTACGTATTTTTAGGTTTGCCCTGAACCAGCAAAAATAATAACTGAGCAAACCCACATCCAATTTCACAAATAACTTGATTTTCTTCAACTTCAGCCAATTCAATCATAGCTTTGATCACTGGCTTTGGGGTCGAAATAAGTGGGACTTTATACCAGATAAAAAAAATAAGAACATAAGTCCAAAGGACACAACACAAAATCAAAAAAATACACAGAAATATCAAAAAAATATCAATCATTGTCCAAAACTTTGCCAGTACTGAATCTCCTCCCATAAACGCTCATCACTATCAGCACGATTTTTTAGAGGAAATTCTAAATTCATCACTTTTTCATGCACCCACTTTAATTCTGAAATTACCTTTTCCCGATCTTCTTGGGACACTTCCCAAGACCTCTTCCCAAGCTTACCATTACTATCAGGAGTCAAGAATTCAATTTCACAACTCTCAACAATCCAATCATTACCACGACTGGATCCCGTTAGTAAATCATAAAAAACCAACTGCCTCCAGTAAGACTCTCCAGAAACTATAGAACGAGGTCTTCCGGACTTATAATCTACAATTTTTACACGTGATCTCTTTTCATCTAAAAAAACTATTTTATCCATCTTTCCCGTGATTCGTATATTATCAATCATCGGATTAAAGCGACTAAAGTCATATTCGAGCTCGTAACCAAAAGGATGAGTCGTTTCAAAATTAGTTAGCTCTTGTTCGTAATAAATTTGTAAAATCTCTTGTCCATGACTTAGGAAATTCTCAAAATCCTCTTGTGGTATATTTTGTCCTCTTAAAGCATAGTCGAAATTTTCCAATACTGATTCCAATAAAACTCTTTTTTTATTCTGAATTTGTAAAAAACTTTTTTCTAAAGCTTGATGTAATGCCGTTCCAAGAGCAGCTTGTGGCATTGGTCGCCTCGGAAATTTATAAAGGTTCTGATAAAGAAATTTTCGTGGACAATCCAAATAAGATTGTAGGCTTGAGACCGACCAACGAAAATTTTTAACTCGCTCTTGTAAAATTGCTTTTTCTCCATTTGTAAGCGTCTTTTCTGCCTGCTCAAAGAAAACCGGTAATAAATGCTGCAACTTAATTTCAAGCTCTTCTGCCTCAGTTTTTGTGGAAATTTCTTCTGGAATTTCATGCCAAAACATTGAAGGCGTCTTATCTCGACCAGAAAAATCTGTAACACTGTAAGAAAGATAGAGTTGTGATTTGGCTCGAGTTAAAGCTACAAAAAACAGACGTCTTTCTTCTTCATTTTCATCATATTCTTCAGAGGACAGTTGAGGCAAGGCTATACCTACTTTTCCTCGAGGATTTCCCCATTTTTTATCTTCCAACCCTGGAATCAGAACCACTTCAAACTCAAGTCCTTTCGATTTATGGGCCGTCATTATTCGGATAGAATGAGTATCTTGAGGTAAAGGATCGGGAAAAATTTTAATACCTAAATTTTGATGAAGTTGGATTCTATTAAGAATTTCTGGAAGCTCTTTCTCAAAACGAAATGACTGTTGAAATTTCTCTGACTGAGCCTGTTCACGAATCCAAGCAATAAATTTTTTAACAGACTGCCAGTCATCTAACTTATTTTTATCAGTTAAAAATTTGGCTAAGCCAGATTCATATAACAACTTCTCAGCGATAATAGCCGCTCTAGAATGATGAAAATCACGACGTGCTTGAATAAAAAAGTTTAAAAAATTCTGGAGTTTTTTATCTGTAAAGTCTCTCTGCAACAATGTTTCAATAATTGATCTTTCCCTTTCTCTTGAAAGAGAAACCAAAAGCAAAACCTCAGGATCAATATCCAAAAACTTAGCGTGCAACAAATCAAATAGCCTCTCACTATCCTCAGCGTCTACAAAACACATGAGCATTAAAATCAAATATCTCACATATTCATTTTCAAAAATATTTTGAGACACCTGAGCACTAACCGGTACTCCAAATTTTGGCAATTCTTCAGCCAGCTCTTCTATTTCTCGATTCTTTCGAACAAGAATAGCAATTTCCTTTGGCAAAACACCAGCCGCCAAGTGAGATTTTATGGTTTCAGCCAAAAATGAAATCTCAGAAGCTCGACTCGCAAGTTCTGCCTGAGAGATTGTGCCTGGATCACTCGTGGCAAAATCTTTTTTTTGGGCTGAAAGCCGCATTTCTTTGTTGGCCCTTTCTAGATTGTGATCTATCGAATGATAAGCGGCATCTAAAATATTCTGGTGAGAACGATAATTCTCTGTAAGCGTGATTTCCTTTCTCTCTCCAAATTTCTGACGGAAGTCTTGAACATTCGCCACACTCGCTCCCTGAAAACGATAAATTGACTGATCTGCATCTCCAACGGCAAAAATATTAGGCAAATCTACACCTTCAACCAACTCCCAGAGTATTGCATTTTGTGAATCATTTGTATCTTGATATTCATCAACCATGATCCACTGAAATCTCTCTTGCAAATCTAAGCGCAGACTCTCATTGGTAGATAAGGCTTCAACCACCCAGGCAATCAAATCATCAAAATCATAAAATCCTCGTCGCTGCATCAAGCCTTCATAAACCTCCCAGAGATCAGCTAACTCGTACATTCGAGCAAGCTTATCATCAATTTTTACCCGAGCTTGAGGCTTCCAATCTCCTGGGTTAAAGTTCTTAAATTTTCTTTTATAAAAATTATCAGGATGAGCCTCCAATCTTTTTTTCTCTTCTGGAATTAATTCTCTTAATTTTTCAGGATTAATATTTTCACGTTTTAGATCACTAACCGCTTTTAAAAAATCATACTGATGAACAAAATCGTCCCAAATGCTAGAAAAATATTTCCACTTTCGAGACTTAATCGCTTCACGATAAATCAAAGCTTTTTGAAGATCATCAGCAATTTCTCGATGTCCTATCTGCTCATAAAAGAGCTGACTATTGTCATCAATTACCCACTGACAAAAACCATGGAAGGTCAATATTTTCACCTGGTAGGCTAGAGGACCAATCCACTTTTGCAACCTCGTTCTCATCTCTACAGCCGCATTTTCGGTAAATGTCAGACAGAGAATATTATGAGCTTCTGCTCCAATTCCAGACTGTAAAATATGAGCAATACGAGTTGTAAGCATATGAGTTTTTCCTGTCCCAGGACCTGCCAAAACAAGGACTGGACCATAAACTGCTTCTACAGCTTGACGCTGAGATTTATTTAAGTTATCAATAATTTGTTTTAAGTTCTGAGACATGAAAAAACTGACCTTTATCCTTACCGTATTTTTGCTTTCTGCTTGTGAGTTTCCTGAAAGTCAAAACACTACTGAATCTACGCCAACTGAAGTACAAACGCAAACCGAATCTAAAACTTCTACCCCAGACGTTATTGAAGCTCATTTTCAGAACCAAACCTTTAATCTTACTGTTGCCGATTCTCCCCAGGAAAGAGAGACTGGATTAATGAATCAATCTTCACTCAAAACAGACGAAGGAATGCTATTCATCTTTGACCAACCAGGAAATTATGGATTCTGGATGAAAAACACCCTCATCCCGCTAGATATAATCTGGCTTTCTAAAAACCAACAAGTAATGCACTACATACAAGCTCAGCCCTGTACTACAGAACATTGCACTGTTTTTCGTCCAGGGGATGGAGCTCAAGCACTCTACGTTGTAGAGTTAAATGCAGGAACTTTTACAGGAAAAATTGGAGATTATATTAACTTTTAAACTTTTCGATTGTTTCCCGATCCAAAGTAAAAGGATGCTGAAATCCAGCGGGTAGTCCCTGGTCTTTTAGTAAATCAATAAAACTCTCAATTATATGAGTATTCCCTTTGGTAAGTAAATCTTCCACTTGAAACCAAAAATCACTCTCATCCAAAGCTATATCTTCTTCATCGATCTCAAAAGCAGAGAGTATAGAAAAAACGGCGTCCTTGTACTTATCTTCAAATGGAGTTCTGGCTTCGCCATTGAGACCATGAGCCTGTTTAACTGTGGCACGAATTCGTTGGTAAATACAGTGACAAAAATAAGGACTTTCTAAAGCTTCATACAAACTTGGGAAATTTTCTCTTCCCACTGATAATGTTGCTCCCATAAGAATTATTTCATCCTCCGGATGAATTTCTGACGAAGGTAAAAGTTCTTTAACATACCCGCCGGAATCATCGGTTCTTAGCACCCTTAAAATTCCCCCAGAACGCAAAACCTCCTGTTTTTTACGAAGAACATCTTTCCCTTTTTCTGAATTCAAATACTTCGCTTTCTGTCGTACAAAGACTTCCTCTTCTCGTTTTTTATCTTCCTCAACTTTTTGATCTAATGTTTCTCTTAATCCATCTGAATATTGAAAAGAAAAATCATAGAGCCAACCATGGGCAAAGTCTTCAATGTTTTTATCTGTAAAGTTCTTATCTGTATGTCTCACCATAATTTTAGGAGATACCACCGAAGCTTTAGTTTTTGAAAATATAACATCTACAGAGAAATGTTCGCATTCCAAAGTTACCCCAACCATCCCAATCATAGGAACTTTTGAAATTTCAAAACTTACCCCTTCATTTTCACCAGATAAACTCATACTTGGCCTCCCAATACATTGATCCCAAACAAAACCTCGATTATTAGAAAGTTGAAAATCATCAAGATTATAACGTCGAGAAAGCAATTTTAGATTGTTCAAATAAGCTATTGGCTCTGTATTCTCTGGAACCAATTCTTCTGCTGGCTGAACTACACCCCCCTCTTCGTGACTGCTCTCTGTCTCTGAATTACCAGACAGTACTCCAGGTTCAAACTCCGCTGGAACTTCAAAAGTTTCTAAATCCTTTTCAGTCGCAGGAGGAACTACTTCTGATACAGGATGCTGAAATTTTACAACTAAACTGTTTTCTGGAACGAGTTTTTCATCTGCCCGAGCATATCCAATTTTTACCTCATAAAATTTCCCTGATTTATACTTTGGACTCCTAAAGCGATAAACCGACTGTCCTTTAACTAAAGGTATTCTTTGATAATTAGCCCCTCTTCCAGAATTGATCAAAAGAAAAGCCGCCTCTTCCGGCACATTAGTAAGTTCTACTCCGTATTGTCCAAGGGCAAAACGTTTTGATAATGATTCTTCGCCTCCAACAACCTCTGGTTTTGGAAGCGCTACAACGTCTTCTACTTTATCAACAATGCCAGCTTCTTGCTCTACTGGAGTGATCCTAGTATTACGACGAGGTTTTCTTTTTTTCTTAGGTTTGTCAGCTTTTTCAACTTTTTTCACTGGTTTAGGCGATCTATCGGAAGGCCCTTTTTTAGCTTTCTCATTTCGAAAAGCTTCATCAATCAGGCTACTCAACTCCTGCGGACAAGCTTCCCAAAAGCTGGCTAAAAGCTCCCCAAAAGTTTTTGTGCTTTCCTCATTCCCTGATAATCGCTCATAATGATGTTTTAAAAAGGCTATCCATACAGGTTTTAATACTGGACTACCCGTAAAAGAGAGATTGAATTTGAACCAAGAAAACTGATGAAAAAAGATAAAAGTATTAAGAGCGTTAATCCAAAAATTTCGAATTTTTGGCCTTGTCCGAATCCAACGTTTAAAATCTTTTGGATCAATGTCTGCGCCGCTAAAAGCGCTCATAAGCTCTGGACGGCTTAATAATTCTTCTTCACTCATCTCATTCAAAACATTTACCATTCCATGATACATAGCCCTATCAACCAAATGAGCATCTTCATGCAGAGGATCTACAGAAGCCTGTCCAGCGGTTAAGTCTACCTCTTGTGGTTGTTCAGGATAATCTCCCAAAACGGCATTTGTATGAGCTTTGTCTATATGAGCCCCAATAGGATTATCAACCACTTCTCTAACCATATTTGAAATAAACTCGGTATCCTGCGAAAGCTTTCTTAAAGAGATGCCCCCTTGATGAGCCACCTCTTGAATGAGACGATTCTCATTAACCTTAAAATACTGACGAGAAAAAGCGATAAGAGTCTCTAAAACAATACTCTCTCTTTTTACTCCTTCCCGAAGCTCGGGAGTTGGCATCCCCGCCAAAGCAAAGCCAATCGCTCTCGGAGCATATTGTTTCACAATACCAACAATTTTTTCCCTATAAACATCAGGAGCAATCCCTAAATGATAAGGCTCAGCAGCTATATCTTCTATCAGTCTTTTAGCCTCTTTTAAGGCTTCCGGAAAATCCTCAATACCAAGAATTTCTCGACACCTTTGTAACTCTTCAGAAGGATACAACTCATTCGCCTCCAAAAGCACATATGAAAGTTTATCATCTATCTCTCTCATTGTATATATTTTAAAATGTATTTTAAAAAAATCAATATAGAGTTAATGAATTTTTAACCTCTAAGAAAATTGACAAAAAAACAGTCCTCATCTAAATTCGTCAACGATGAAAAACTCATTCGTGGTCGTTGTCGTAAACCTATAAATTGAAGGCGAGACTTCGATCATTTTACTCTCGCCTAAAGGGCGAGTTTTTTTATAATTTCGATCGCAAACACTAAACAATATGGACAAAGCTTATAATCATAACGATTCCGAAGACAAAATTTATCAACAATGGGAAGATTCTGGAGACATGAGAGCTGATAGCTCTTCTGAAAAACCTCCTTTCACCATCCCTCTTCCTCCTCCCAATGTAACAGGAAATCTCCATTTAGGTCACGCCGCAATGCTTGCCATTGAAGATATTTTGACTCGATATAAAGCCATGAAAGGGCATGAAGTCCTTTGGCTTCCTGGAACAGATCATGCCGCTATCGCCACCGAAAATGTGGTGATTAAACATCACGGAAAAAAATCTAGGGAAGAGTGGCCAAACCGTGAAGCATTTCTGGATGACTGTCGAATTTTTGCAAATGAAAAACACGACAACATCATCAATCAAATGAAAAAAATGGGATCGTGGCTGAACTGGTCGCGGGAGGCCTATACCTTTGATGAAAAACGAAATTATGCGGTAAATTACATCTTTAAAAAGTTGTATGATGATGGGCTTATTGAGCAAGGACACCGACTCATCAACTGGTCTGTAGGGGCCCAATCAGTGTTATCAGATGATGAGCTTGAGTGGGAAGAAGTGAAAGAGCCTTTCTACTACATCCGATGTGGTGAATTTGTGATCGGAACTGTGCGTCCAGAAACCAAGTGTGCCGATAGTCCCCTAGTGGTTCATCCAGAATCAAAATATCATCGAATCAAATTTGGGGATGAAACCTTGATGGTGATTGAAAACCTCTGGAACGATAAAGAAAAGTTTTTTAAGACCCTCAACTTCCTTGATCCGGAGGCGGAGTATGAAGTGGTAGACACTTTTACTGGTAAAGACCTAGAGGGGACTAAATTTGAGTACGATACTTACGCGGCCAAAAGATCTTTTTATGTAATAGCCGACGAGGTAATTGATCCAGAAAAAGGCGCCGGCGCTATGACCATTTCATCTTCACATTCCGCCGACGATTATGATCTGGCCAAACGAAAAGGTCTGGATGAAACCTTTATCCAAAAGATTGATTTTGAAGGGAAAATGACCTCCGTTGCCGGACCTTGCGAAGGCCTAAGTGTAGAAGAAGCCCGGAAAAAATCTGGAAAATGCATGGAAGACATGGGGTTGCTGGTGGGAGTTGAGAAAGACTACACCCACAGAACACCACTCTGTTATAGATCTGGATGCGTGGTAGAACCCATGATTTCTCCACAGTGGTTTGTAATGGTTAATAAAGAATTTACCGATAAACACACCGGAGAAACAACAACGCTTTGCAAGCTAACCGCTGATGCGGTTAAAAATGAGGATGTAAATATTATTCCCAAACGTTTTGAAAAAGGTTATTTTCAATGGACAGACAATCTCCAAGACTGGTGTATTTCACGTCAAATCTGGTGGGGACACCGAATCCCAGTTTGGTATGATGAAAACGACAATATCGTTGCCACAGGATTCCTAACACCAGAACAAGAAACACTCAATCTGCGCCAGGATGAAGATACTTTAGATACCTGGTTTAGTTCGGCTTTATGGCCGTTTTCAACTTTGGGCTGGCCGAATGAAAATACTCCTGATTTCCAAAAATTTTACCCAACTGACGTACTCGAAACCGGTTGGGATATTTTAACCTTTTGGGTACTTCGAATGATTATGTTCGGACGTTACGCTACTGGAAAATACCCATTCCACACCGTGTATCTTCATGGGATGGTCACCGATGAGCACGGCAAAAAAATGTCTAAATCTAAAGGTAATGGGATTGATCCACTTGAGATGATTTCAGAATACGGAGCTGATCCTGTACGTTTGGCTTTGGTTATCGGATCGACTCCAGGACAAAAAATTCCTATTGGGAGAAACAAAATCAAAGGATATCGAAACTTCGTGAATAAGCTCTGGAACGCTACACGATTCGTACAAATGCAGACAGAAGGCAAGGAAATTTCGGACACTGTTATGCCTGAATCTCTTGCCGATAGGTGGATTCTTTCGAGGCTCTCACACGTATCGAAGGAAGTTTCTGACCACTTAGAAAAATATGACATTTCTGCGGCTGGAGACAAAATCTATCACTTTGTCTGGGGAGAATTCTGTGACTGGTATCTTGAAGCCTCAAAAGTTGAACCAACCCCAAGCGTACTCACCTTTGCAATCAAAGAAATTCTTAAACTTACTCATCCTCTCTGCCCATTTGTTACGGAAAAACTCTGGCAAGAACTGGAAGGGAAAGATACATCAATCATGTCTGAAGAATTCCCAAAACCAGATTTTAAAGACCGTGAGGCTGAAGAAACTTTTGCAACCATACAATCAATCGTTAATGAGATTCGAAAAATTAGAGCCGAAAAAGGACTAAATCCAAAAGATAAAATTGCAGGAACCCTAAAAACCGATAACACACAGATTAAGACAACAAAAGAAATCATTAAAACACTCGCCAACCTATCAGCATTAACCATTGATTCAAAGGCTCAAAAACCAGAAAGATCTGCCACAGCCATTACTAATGGAATCGAAATTTACATTGAGATTCCATTTGATGAAGGAGCGGAAAAAATTCGTCTTACCAAAGAGATTGAAACTTTGAACAAAAGTATTACCGCTCTAAAAGGAAGACTAAGCAACAAAGCCTATACCAAAAAAGCACCAGAACATCTAGTGGTACAAACTAAAGACGATTTAGAAAACAAGATAGCCGAAAAAGAAAAATTAGAAGCCGAATTAAGCAGTCTCTAAAATAGAAAAAATATTTCTGAAAAACACCTCTCTTTACGAGGTGTTTTTTTATGTAATTTATAAATAAAAGTTTGCATATTATTTTTTTTGTGTTAATTAAAATTACAAAGAATAATTTTTTTAGAAATGGGTCAAATACTCAAAGCACTCCTCGTTCCCACCACAGTTATCGCTGGCGCTGTTGCCGTTCATCAGTATCAATGTAAGTTCAAAGACACTTGTGAAAAAGAAGAGCCAAAAGAAATAGTAACCATAACAAAGGAAGGGCAACCTGAGGGAATAGAAGATAAACGAATAATCAAAGACCTGGTAAAAGAACCTGCCATCGACATGGAAGAGATAAAAAGTGAAAAAGAAGAAACTTCAGTAGAAGACATTGAAAAAGAGAGCACTGAAGAAGGAAAGAAAAGCATTCGGCTTTGGTTCAGCAATATGATTTCTAAAGATAAAAAAAGGTCACTTCCAGGAAAAGGAATTACCGATAGTATTGAAGGAAAAAATACCGAAGACCTAACGGGAGAAAATGTAGACTTCGAAGGGGAACAGCGTTTTATCGATCAAAACATCGACGCCTTTAACTCAAAAGCTAATCAATAACTACCATGTTTAGTAATCCTGTTTACGACTTCTACTTGGCACTATGTGTTTTTCTAATTCTCCTTGTACTCTGTATTTATTTTTATTTTCCGCGAAAAAATGAAATTAAATCAATCCCTGGGCAAATAGATGACCTAAGAGTAATCGAAGGTATTGGGCCAAAAATTGAACAACTACTAAACAAGAATGGAATTAAATCATACGAGACACTCGGAACAATGAAACCGAAGGATATTAAAAAAATTCTTGAAAACGCTGGACCAAAATTCCAAATGCACGATCCAAGCACTTGGCCAAAACAAGCAAAGCTTGCTGCCAAAGGAAAATGGGAAAATCTAGAAGATTACAAAGAATTCCTTATTGGAGGAAAAGATCACATCTAAAACTATCTTAAATCTTTACGCAATTGAGCCGTGAATTCTTTGAATTCACGCTTTTTTGTTTCTGAAATAGCTCTCCAATCACAATTTTGGATAGCTCCTTCCAAGGCATAGAGATAACAGGCATTAAAACAAAATTTTTTTGTAGATAGACAAAGTCTTAAAAAGGCCTCTTTAGAACCTATAGATATTTCCTCCGATTACTCACAAATACTGGGCCGTCTAGATATTTTAAAGCCAACTCTTGATCCTAAATCATCCGATTGAAGTTTCTAAACAGAAGAATGGATGGGAAAATCTTGAATGCAGATTATCAGATTGATATTTCTAGACTTTTTACTTCGCAGTCAAATAACTGCGCCATACTTAGATCAACTCTTTCGAGTTTTACGTCGTGGAATCGACAATTTCGAAACTCACTTCCCGAAAAGGAGCCGTTTTTCACGAGGACGTTAGAGAAGTTTATTTCAACAAAAATATAATCGAATACTGCACTCTCGAAGTCATACGCTCCGGTTAAAGTGCAGTTTTCCTTTTCACTTTTGCGGAGTGCCTTGTCAAAATCGTAGGCTGATAGGAAATTCATTCAAACTTATACTATCAGGACTTCCATAGTCTTGGCAAATCAAACCCAAGGATGTCATTTATGCGGTCGCGCTCTTTACCGAAGATTTCACTGTCATTCTTTAAGCTATAATTTTTTCCAACCAATCACCAGCTCCATAAGCCACAAAAGCAGCCACCCCTCCTAAAAAAAGCGTTTCCACAACAGCTTTAAGACGACTAGTATTATTGACTACCCCTTTTAAATATCCGATTAGAGCAAAAGCCACTCCTGTAAATATACAAGCTAAAAGAAACTTATCTGATAATTCATTTCCAGTGACAAAACTATAAACATAAGGCGCGATTGGCACCGAGCCTAAAATACAAAATGAAACAAAAGTCATTAGAGCATTCATCTTTGGTGACTTGCTTTCTTCCTCATTCAATCCATGTTCCCCAATCATCATTTCTTTAACCCATAAATCTTTGTCACTAGTAATGTGAGTCACAATCATTTCAAGATCTCTACCTTTAAATCCCTTCGCTTCATAAATCTCACGAATCTCTCGAACTTCATCTTCCGGAAATTTTTCAATTTCAGCATATTCTTCCAATTTTAAGGTCCTATATCTTCCTACTTCTGTTTTGGTCGACAAAAAACTCCCTACCGACATCGAAATTCCATCTGCCAGCATATTTGAAATCCCAAGAATTAAGATCACTCCAGCTCCAAGTTCTGCCCCTGCGGAAGCAGCCACTACTGCAAAAGTTGTTACCGCCCCATCAATTCCCCCGTATACAAATTCTGGAGCATATTCCTGATATTTACCAAACATCTTTCGATGAGCCATTAGCTCACCGTGCGTATCGAATTTTTCTAGTCTTTTTGGCATTACTCAAAACAAAGTTTTATTAACTGCGAAACTTGTTTAATGGAACTAATTTCAATCCCTTCAGGAATATCTATACCATTAGGTAAAGATGGACAAATAACTCTTTTAAACCCTAATTTCGATAAATCTTTTAGTCGTGATTCTATCTGTACTACTCGACGAATTTCCCCAGATAATCCTACCTCACCTAAAATCACAGTATCAGCCGGGATTTCTTTTTCCAATCGAGAAGAAAGTACTGCCGCAATAACTGCCAAGTCTGAAGCCCTATCCACAACCTTAATACCTCCCACGACATTAAAGTAAGCATCAAAATTATCGACACTAAAAGGTGTAAACTTTGAAACTACTGCCAAAAGTAGGTGAAATTTTGATAGCTCCAACCCATGACTCGTACGCCTTGGTTGTCCAAAGTTAGTTTTCAGGGTCAAAACTTGGAGTTCTAACACAAAATTTCGAACCCCATCACGCACAACCGTAATCACCGATCCAAAACTATCCTGAACTCTTTCTGAAAGAAAAAATTCTGATGGATTTTGCAAGGGGATCAAGCCTGATGTTTGCATTTCAAAAACACCAACCTCCAGCGTAGAACCAAAACGATTTTTCGGGGCCCTAAGTAGCCTCAATTCAGAATTTCTTTCTCCCTCTAGGTAGAGCACAACATCGACTAGATGCTCCAAAACTTTTGGTCCAGCTAACTCATCATTTTTTGTAACATGACCAATGATCAAAATCGTTGTACCAACGGATTTTGCTAGTTTTATAAGGATTTCTGCATTCTCTCGAATCTGACTCGTAGAACCAAAGGTACTATCACTGGTTCCCACCATCTGAATCGAATCAATCACCACAAATTTAGGTTTTTGCGCCTGAATTGTAGTAATGATATCTTCCAAAGAGTTGGTAGAAAAAATTCGAAAATTAAGTGTAGAATCTTTTCCTCCAAGACGTTCTGACCGAGATAAAACCTGAGCTCGACTCTCTTCTCCTGAAAAATAAAAAGCGCCTTTAATTTGAGTAAAAACTTGCAAAGATAAAGTCGATTTTCCAATCCCTGGATGCCCCCCAAAAAGCGTTACTGATCCCGCAAAAAAACCCCCACCAAGAACTCTGTCAATTTCTTCAATCCCAGTCTGAATACGAGCGTCAATAACGACTTCCGACTGAGCATTTTCAGAAATAGTAAGATCTATACCTTCATCTAACTTTTGACCTGTAGTTGTAGAAATCTTAGATTCTCTAAATTCTTTCAAAGTATTAAAAGCCCCACACGTAGGACACTTCCCAAGCCAAGTTGGAAAACTATCTCCACACTCGGTACAAACATATTGGGTCTTTGCTTTGGCCATTATTTTTTGGAAAATCTTAGTTCATTTTTTGCCATTTTATGACACAATGCTTTCTCGAGGTCAATCTCGGTAACATCACAAAAAGTCAGCAAATACGCAAAAATATCCGCGACTTCATCAGCAACTTCTTCGTGATTTTTTTTCACAAAATCAAAAGACCCTTCACCATCTTTCCAGAGAAATAGTTCCTGCAATTCCGCCGCTTCGACGAGCAAGGCTCGAGCGGTGTTTTCTGGTGTAAAAACCTCCCAGCCTCGAGCACGTTGAAAGTCTTTTACGAAATTTTGAAGGTCTTGAATTTGGGTCATTTTCAATAAATTTTAATTAAACTTTTTGACGACAACTTTCCACCCAATCTCGATGAGAAAAATACCATTCAATGGTTTTCGGTAAAGCTTCCTCAAACGTGTGTTTAGGCATCCAGCCAAGTTCTCGTTCTATTTTACTAGCATCCATCGCGTACCTTCTATCGTGGGCTTTTCGATCTTCAACAAAAGTAATCTCTGATTTGGAGGTGGGCACATTTTTGAGTATTAGATCTACAATCTCTAAATTGGTCTTTTCATTATGACCTCCAATATTCCAAATTTCACCTGCAGGACTCTTCTCAAAGGCCAGCAAGATAGCTTCACAATGATCTAAAACATAAAGCCAATCCCGAATATTCTGTCCATCTCCATACAAAGGCAAATCCTCATTATTCATCGCCTTAAATAAGAAAAATGGAATTAATTTTTCTGGAAACTGATAAGGTCCATAATTGTTACTACAACGAGTTGTAACGGTATACATTCCGTAAGTTTCAAACCATGAAGCCACCAACAAATCGGCAGAAGCCTTTGCCGCAGCATAAGGACAGTTTGGATTAATAGGGGTAACTTCTTGAAAAAATGGACGTTCCTCAAAAGGTAAATGTCCCGTATTGCCTAAATCTCCATAAACTTCATCAGTTGAAACCTGATGATATTTCTCAACACTAAATTCACGAGATAGTTCCAACAAATTATGAGTTCCCATAATGTTGGTATCCATAAACGGTGCTGAATCTTCAATAGAACGATCTACATGCGTTTCAGCCGCAAAATTAATCACCGCCTCTGGTTTTTCAACCTCAAAAACAGACTTCATAAATCCTTTATCGGCAATATCTCCCTTTATAAATTTATAATTCGGATGATCTTCGACATCTCTTAAATTTTCTAAATTCCCAGCATAGGTCAATTTATCAAGATTTATAATTTTATAATCCCGTTCAGCCAAAATATGCCGCACAAAATTACTTCCAATAAATCCCGCTCCACCAGTAATCAAAATTGTTTTCATGATGGTTTTACGGCTATAAAAATTCCAACCGAAACAATTGCCAATCCTACAAAAAGACGAACTGAAATATCCTCCCTGAGTAAAAAATAAGCCGCAATAGCACTAAAAATAGGACTCGCCACAACCAACATTTGATAGTGCCAAACGGGCATCCCTCCTAAGGCTTTCAATAAAAGCCAAAAAGCTAAGACATTAATGAGGCCATTTGCCAAAATAAGCCCCCAGATTTTTGGTTCAAGATCAGACAAAACCGTCTTTTCTGCAGAAAAATAATAGAGCGGGAGAGAACACGCTAAAATGATAATCGAGTTAAACGCCATAATCAAAAAAGGCGAAACCACCAAACTCGGCTGTTTGATAATAGGCGCTAAAAACGCATAACTCATTACCGCCAAAATCCCTACTCCGTAAATTAAATATTTTTCCATTTACACTAATACTAATACTTTTTTTTGCGTTTTCACGCTCTTTTCAGTAAAAACTCTCCAGACGCCGCTATAGCTCATTTGGTAGAGCGTGCCCATGGTAAGGGCAAGGTACCGGGTTCAAATCCCGGTAGCGGCTCCATCAAAAATGATATTCACTTTGTAAATATCATTTTTTCAATACATTACTGGTGTGAACCAATATCTATTCGTCCTCGGTCGTAATTTTGAACTCTCTCGAGCAGAGCTACGTAATTTTTGTGAAGAAGTGTTTGTTGACCCCAGAAAATCACTCTTTATTGGTGAAAATCTTCGTTTTGAAAATCCCCGAAATATACCAAGAGAGGAACACCAATTATTCCTTGATCGACTTGGGGGGACAATCCGGTTTGGGAAAATACTAGGCGAATTTGCCTCAAAATCTCAGCTCATGAATATGGTTTGGGATCGAATTGAAGAAGAACAAAAATTCAAAGTTGGGTTTTCAAGTTTCGGCGCAGGAAAAGATTTTCAATCAGAACTTATCGGAAAAACTAAAGACCATTTTGAAAAAATAAGAATCGAAAACTATCAGGGAAAAAACCTAAATTCAGGACAAATTTTTGACCGACGAATACTTCAAAAAGGTCATGAATTTCTCATATGGAAAAATGAAAACTCTTTTCTCCTTGCTGAAACTATAGCCAACCAAAATCTCAGAAACTATACGCTTCGAGATCGAAACAAAGTCTTTCGAGACCCAAAAATGGGAATGCTGCCTCCAAAACTGGCTCAAATCCTTATCAATCTCGCCAACCCTAATATCGATCAAACGATTATTGATCCCTTTTGCGGAAGTGGAACGATTAATATTGAGGCCGCTATTCTCGGACACAAAACCATTGGTTCTGACTGGAATGAAATGTTTGTAAAAAGTTCTCAAAAAAACTTTTCTCAAATGGCCGAAAAGTTCCGATACGAAGAAAAAAACGGTGAATTTTTCCCAAAAGACGCCACTCAATTTGATCATCCAGAAATGCTAAAAACTGATCCCGTAATTGTTACGGAAGGCTACCTAGGAAAAAACTTTGAACGCCAACCAGAAAAAGCCGATATTCAAAAGAATGCTCGAGAGGTTTTAGCCCTCTGGAAAAAGTTTTTCAAAAACATCGATAACACAAATATCCAAACTTGCTCTTTTTGCCTCCCTGCCTGGAATCACCGCGGGCAAAAAACATCCATTAGCCAAGATCTTTTTGATACTATCAAATCATACGGCTTCAAACCTGAAAAAATATTCAACGATGAAACAACCTTCTTCTACGAACGAGAAGACACCTTTGTCGCTCGAGAAGTTTGTTTGGTGAAACGATAAGAAAATTAAAAAGACGGCTAAACACAAAATGTCTATCCGTCTTTTTATGGCTCCCACGAAATTCAGGTTCTGCGAACCCTACTAAACTTCGACTATAAACGGTATCACCATTTCTTAAAGCTTCCTCATCATACGAGTTGGAAAGAAGAGCTGAGGCTTATTAAAGAGAATGAAAAGACTTCTGTTAAGGAAACCTGATTGAGAAATAACCAATAAATCAAAATGAAGAAGGTTGGTAGACATTGTCTTTAATAAAAATAGTATGATATTGACTTTTAACCTTCCAAATGCACCTTTCCCGAGTTTTTATAAAAAATTATCGTTCAATAAAAAAACTAGATGTATCTTTTGAAGAAGGAAAAAATGTTATTGTTGGGAGAAATAACTCAGGTAAAAGCAATATTGTAAAAGCTATAGATCTCGTGCTGGGGGAAACCTCTCCCACTTGGAATAAATCAGAAAATATTACTGAAAATGATTTTTATAATGGAAATACGGATGAAGAGCTTTTTATTTGGTGCGAATTAAAAAGAGGCATCGACCTTAAAACAGGAGAGATAGAAACACTAGATTTTGCAGATGCCCCTCAACAAGCATTCAAAAAGATCGTCAAAGAGGACAAAGACATTCCTTATCATTCAAGAGTTCAGACAAACTATTATATAAATTTTGATGATTTAGAAAAAAACTTGAGTAGTATTTATCCGTTTTTTACAGAAAAGGGAGAACAGGTTTTAGAGGAAAATGTAGATAATTTCAGTACAAAATGGATTGGAGAAAAGGGATATTGTAAGGGACAAACCTTTGATAAAGAATTTGCAAGTATTCAAAGAGTAGCCTTTTGTTTTTTTGTAAAAAAAGAAGGACAAGAATTTAAGAAGAAACTAGGCTTTTTTTACTCAAATGATGGCGAAAAATGGGAGATGGGATTGAATGTTGGAAATTTAAGACACTGTTTTCTGCAAAGTGCTATCATTCCTGCTTTTCGTGATACCAAAGATCAGCTTAGAATAAGTAGTTGGTCTTGGTATGGAAAACTTTTAAAAAACTATATCGATAGTGAGAATGCAGAATTAAAAAAAGCTTTTGGAGAAGTTAAAAAAGCATCAGAAGGTGTTTTTGGAGAACTTCAAGAAAGCGTTTGTGATGGGAAAATAAATATCGCTTTTCCAAATACAAAAATTTCATTTCAGTTCAACCCTGATACCAAACAAGATGTTTATAAAAATGCCTTAATTTATGTTGATGATGGATTTAATAGTGAATTGAAAGACAAGGGAGCAGGGATTCAAAGTGCAGTTACAATCGGCTTGTTTGATTTTTATATTCGTGAGGTTGCTCATACAAGCGGTTCTTTGCTTGCCATTGAAGAACCTGAACTTTACCTTCATCCACATGGAAGAAGGGTTATTTCGGATCGTTTAAATCACTTTTTAGATGGGGGAAAAAATCAGGTAATAGCAACTACGCATTCTTCTGAGTTTATTGTTCCAGTTGGAGAAAAACTCAATGTTATTGCAATACAAAAGATTGATGAAGGAGGAACGAAGGCAAAAAATATTAGCTTTGATCCGCCAAAAAGGAAGCAAATTTTAATTCGAAGAGAAAATGCTGAAATATTCTTTGCTGATGCAGTAATTCTGACCGAAGATTTAAAGTATGTACTAGAGGAAGTAGCAAAGGGATATGGAGAACAAAAAAGGCTTGGAGAAAATTGGTTGAATGAAAACAATGTTTCGGTTTTGAATATTGGTGGAAAAACTGATTTTTGGAAATATGTTGAAGTTCTAAGAGAACTTGAAATTCCTTATTTCGTGTTGCCTGACTTCGATTTTATAAAAGAAGGACTGAATTCATACTTTACCGAACTGAGGGAATCTCAAGGGAAAATAGATGCTCTTAACACTCTTAAATCACAAATCACTTTTGGGAAAAACATCGAAGAAATTAGTGAAGGAGCAGACAAGAAACGAGCAGAGAAATATATGGAAGATCTTCAAGGAGAAAATATTTTTACGCTTACAGGAGAATTAGAAGATTTTTATCTCTCAGGGAAGAAACCTCGTTTCGATAAAGAGCAAGGGGTTTTGGAAACGATTTCAAAAATGATTGAAGAGGGAGGACAAATTTCAGATTTTTTAAATATTGATGAATTTGAAAAGTTCTTTGATTTTTTTGTAGAAGAAATGGGATATGAAGAACCAGAAGATCCTCAATTAAAAAAAGCAGATGCAGAAGAAGTAATTCCAAAACAAGCAAAAACGGAGACAAAAGATTTTTTAGACTTCTAGGGGAAAGGCTAGCGAAAAACGAAGAACGCTTTAGGGAATAAGTGAAAAATGTACAATTAAGATAAACATCAATAATAAATTATTTTAAAATCAATGAAGGAATTAGAAGTAAAAGTCGCAAATAATTATCTTGAGAATAATTTTGCTAGCCAAACAGTATCTAGAGCAATTTTAGAATTAGTATGGAACGCTCTTGATGCAGATGCAACAAATGTTGATATCGTATTTGAGAACAACTCGCTAGACGGACTTTCTTTAATAACAGTTTCAGACAACGGACATGGAATAGATTACAATAAAATAAATGATAGTTTTGGGTTCTTAGGATCTTCGGCAAAAGCCTCTATCGATAAAACACCGAACGGCAGGTTTTATCATGGGAAAAATGGACAGGGTCGTTACTTTAGTTTTTCTTTGGGAACAGAGGTTTCTTGGGGAAGTATTTATAAAGAAAAAGACAACAAAAAAAAGGTATTCAAAATCCAAGGAAGCTCAAATGGGTCTTTACAAAAGTTCAAACTTTCAGATAAGCCTGTTGATTCTACTGAACACACTGGGGTAGTAGTAAAAATTGAAAATCTTTTTAAAGAAAGGTTTGATAAAAAATTTTCAATCGAAGAACTGAGAAATGATTTAATTTCCAACTTAGGATTATATCTAGAAACCTACAACTCAGAGAATATAAAAATAAGTCTAAATGGAGATGAAATCGATATAAAAAAAGCCATTATTAAAAAGCAAAAACAATCGATTCCTGTTATTGATGAAGACCTTAATATTGATTTAACACTTGAGGTAATTTTTTATCACTGGGAGAGTAAGGGAATCAAAAAACGGATATTTGCAAATTCAAAAGGAATGCCTTTATATGACGATGGAGTCACGGGAACAAACCTTAAAGATTTTGGTCACTCTATCGTAATAAAATCAGTTTATTTTGATAAATTTTCAGAAGACAATGCTTTTTTGCTTTTTAAAACTAATCCAGTTTTTTCAAAAATAGAATCTGCAATAGATCTGAAAATGAGTGATTTCATACTTACTGTGAAACAAGAAAAAGCAAAATCAAAAATTGATGAAATCAAAAAGAGTGAAGACTATCCTTATCAAAATCCGCCTGAATCAAAGCTTGAAGTGGCGGAGAGGCAAATATTCGACATAGTTGCAGCAAAAACTCTTGAAAAGTCTCCCGAAATATTTGGTCAAGGAAAAACGAAAACAATGGTGTTAAACCTTATAAAAAATGCTGTTGAAAATGGCTCTGATCAATTAATACACATATTAGAAGGAGTCGTTACTCTCGAAAAAAGTGAAATTGATGACTTTTCTGAACTACTAAAAAGAAATTCTCTTTCAAATATCATAAAGCTATCAAAAAAAATCACCGAAAGAATCAAAATGGCTGAAGAAATTCACTCATTGATTTCATCAAATGATACAAAAAAGAAAGTATTAGAAAGAAAGCACTTACACCCAATTATTGAAAACGAGCTATGGATTTTCGGAGATCAATATGAAAATGGTCTTATGACAAGTGACCAAATATTTAAAGATGTTTTAAAATCACACATCAAGGAACTGGGAAGAGATGATCTTCATGTAGTTGATGAAGAAGAAAATTCTAAACAACGCCCAGATATATGTATCGGAAAACAATTTCCTCAAACAAGACAAGATTCATTCCATCACCTTGTAGTAGAACTAAAAAGACCTTCTGTTACAATTACAAATAAAGAAGTTGGACAAATTGAAAACTATGCAGTGAAAGTTAGTGAAGATGATCGATTTGATAAATCTACTACAACATGGGAGTTTCTTTTAATTGGGGATGTATTAGACGCTACCGTGAAAAAGAAAGCTAACCAAAAAAACAAAGAACCTGGTCTTCTCTGGGAATCTGATGATGGAAATGTTCGAGTTATAGTAAAAAGTTGGGAAACAATTTTTAGAGGATTGAAATGGAAACATGCTTTCATGAAAAAAGACCTAGATAATTTCAATCAATCACCAGAAAAACTTGAGTTCATTAAGTCAAAATATGGACATTTATTTAATGGTGAAATTTAGATGATAAAAAACAAAGGAGGCAGACCTTCAAAATACAAAGGACTAGATGACAAACTTGTCCGAAAACTTATCGAGGCATTTAAAGACGATTTCACGGTCGAGGAAGCTTGTTTGTATGCAGGAATATCTAAATCTACCTTTTACGACTGGAAGGCTAAAAATACAGAGTTTTCGAACGAAATAGACCAATCTCAAATGTTCTTGATATTCGAAGCCAAAAAGAAGCTTAAAAAGGCTTTGCTAAAAAGTGACAGCTTTGAGGTTGCTCTAAAATTTTTAGAAAGAAAACAACCGCAAACATATTCAATAAAGAGACAAGAGATAAAGCCACCAGCAACGACTGAAACAACTTTAACCCTTGAAGACATACAGGCGTTTAAGGATTTAGGAATTCACGACACAAGGCTCGATAAAATAGAATCTGATCTCATTTCTATTTGATTTTAAGAGATAAAAATCTTAGAGTTTAGAGGCACTTTACTCGATTTCGATTTTCCCTTGAGCGTATTTTTTGCGTTTGATTTAAGACAACCATAAAGATGGGGCGATTTCTCGTCTTAACGGTTGTCCTCAGGGATTGTCGAGTAAGGTGCAACGAAAGTCGCCCCTTTTTTATTTTATAACCCCAAAAACATGGAAGGACTCGAAGAACAAATGGCAAATGATCCCTATATCTTTTATGGAATAGTGATCATCGTAGTGATTTACCTTTATAACCGATGGAAGAAAAAATAAGATAGAAGTTTTTCTATTGAGAAACGGCGTTTTTTATTTTCTTTATACATTAAGAGGTACTTTTCCTTTTCGTAGAAACAAACAAGTTTTCCAAAGATTTTAAATCTATAAAATATTGTTTTATCCCTTATCAAATAAAATTTGAGGAACTTCAAAAGGAACAAGAAACGGTTTCATAAATAGGAACTTTGTGTGTATAAAAGCATGTTTGATGTCATTCAAACATGCCCCTGCTCCAAACTTTTCTGAGAAACTTTCAGGGATCACTGCATACAAAAATGAAGAAGAATTCTTGAATGATTTAGAAGCAGTTTTGAGAGAGGAATATGAAATAACTCTGACAAATGAAAAGCTCAAAGAAAGCTCTAGAAATTTAAACACCTTCCTTGTTGGATGCTTATAGAAAAATAATGTCATTTAGAGTAGTCGTTTACGGAAGAAAGTCTTCAAAAGATTCTGATGAAAAGCATCAGAAACATTCTCTTCAAAGGCAAGAGCGAGATACAAAAGAATATTTTGCGAGAGATGACCGTGCAGAACTAGATCCTACGAAAAAATTAAAATGGAAAAGCGAAAAAGATGTTGATTGGTTTTATGAGGATGCTTCTGCTAAAAAGCCAGGCAGAGAGAAATTCAATATGATGCTCGAAGAAATAAAAAAAGGAAAATTTGATATTCTATTTTGTACAGACCTTTCTCGGCTTTCAAGAAATGCAACTGACAACGGAAGACTTATCCAACTGCTTGATCCCATAGACAAATATGGAAACACACATCTCTCTGAGATAAGAACTTTAGATAAGTCTTTCAAAAACACACCAGCCGATAAATTCACTTTAAACCTATTTTTAGCAGTAGCTAAATTCGATAATGACCAAAGATCAGAGAATACAAAATCAGGACTTAGAAATAAGAGATCAAAAGGAGGAACTGGCGGGAAAGCCCCTATCGGATACAAAAACGAAGGAGAAAATAAGGGAGAGAAATGGGTTGAAAAAGATGAGCCAAATTACTCAATATGTCGTGAACTCTGGGACATGCTTCTTTCTGAAACATACAAACTCGAACAAATTTACTCTTATGCTCGCAATCAAGGCTTAAAACATTTGTGGAATAAAGAAGTACGAAATGTCACCAGCTCTACTATTCGGTCTATGTTTTCCAGCCAGTATTACACAGGAAAAATAAAAAATGGCTATGACGAAGCAAGAAAGGAGATCTGGACAGAAGGAAGTCACCCTGCAATGGTGACTGAGGAGGAATTTTGGGAGGCGCAGGCAATACTTCAAAGAATGGGGTATGTACACGCCAAAATAGAAAGATCTTACGACCTAGGAAGTTTAATCAAAGGAATTACTGTGAGCGGTACAGATACTTTTACGAATGCGAATGGTGAAACAATACCAAGTCCGATTGTTTATGATAACCGAAAGAGACTCACTTGTTCAAAGTGTAAACATCGATTTTATGATGGTAATACTGTTTGTTCTAAATGTAATACCGCGGTTAATCAAAATACAAAATGTAGTGAGATAAAACGGATTTATCACAGCAGAAGTAATCGAAAATCGGTTAAGCTTGAAAACTTTATCTCATGGCTTAACAACGAACTTTCCAAATTGCATATAACCGAAAAGCTTTTTCAAATTCTGACTCGTCAGCTTTACACGCTTTGGCTTGATGAAGAAAAAGAGTTCAAAAAAGAACTGCAAAAATTAAAAGAAAAAGAATCAAAGCTCGATGAAGAACTTGGAAAGATTACTCGAAAGAAGATCAGTAGTGACGAATCACCAAGAGACATCTCGTTTGCTATTGAAAGTTGTCAAAGTGAGCTTGAATCAACTCAGGAAAAAGTTCGACTCTTACGAGAATCACATACTTCTAAATTTGAGATTGCTTGGCAAAGACTTCAGGTTTTGGGAGATGCAAAAGAAATCTTAAATGAAGAAACTGAGTTCGAACCAAAAAAATCACTGCTTTTATCCCTCTGTTCGAACCTGAAAATGTTTGATGATCATGTTGAGGTAGTATGGAGAGAACCCTTTGCTAGTATAATAAAATCAGACATTGCTAAAAATAAAAAAAGTGGCAACAATGCCACCTCTTCTATAAATCTTAAATCTGGCTCCCGGGGTCGGATTCGAACCGACGACCAATTGGTTAACAGCCAACTGCTCTACCACTGAGCTACCCGGGATCGTTGGCAAGAGCCAAGCAAATATAGAAAAAATTTATAAATTCGCAAATTTTTTTATGCTGTTCAAGAACTATTAAAGAGTACCATGGCAAATAAGCTCATTACGTGGACGGATTTTTATCAGACAAATGATAAATTGATCAATCAAATCCAGACGACTGGGAAGCAATACGACTTTATTCTTGCCATTACTAGAGGAGGACTATTTCCTGCTTACTTTATTGCCAAAAAACTAAATATTCCCGTAGAAACCATCAATCTTTCAAGTTACACAGACCAAAAAGCGGGGAATATTCATCATGTCACGGTTGAGGGATTTTCAAACGATGTCATCAATCCTGAAAAATGCTTGCTCATAGATGATATTTTTGATTCGGGCGAAACGATAAAATACGTCCAAAAACTCTACCACACCATAGATACCGCCGCAACCTTTGCACGCTGGCCAGATCATACACTTACCTATGTTGGAGATATATTAAATTACGATACCTGGATTGATTTTCCTTGGGAAGTTAAATATGACGGACACAAAAAAAATAGTGATCCAATCTAAAAACCTATCCCAAGAAACTTCTAAGCATCCAGGCTATTTTTTGATGAGATTCACAACGAGAAGTTAGTAAGTCTGCCGTTCCATCATCTCCTGATTCTGCATAAAGAGGAATCAATACCTTCAAACGTTCAATAAGCGTTTCATGGTCAGACAAGAGCTCTCCAACCATAGCCTCCGCTGAAATCTGATTTGGCTGCTCCTTAATGAGAGAAAGTTCATTAAACTCAACATGTGTTCCTGGAGCAAACGCCCCCAAAGAACGAATTCTTTCAGCAATCACATCATTGGATTCTGCCAATTCTGTATATTGTTCTTCAAACATTTCATGAAGCGTGTGGAAATAAGGTCCCACAACATTCCAATGAAAGTTCTGCGTTTTAGTATAAAGCACATAATTAGTCGCTAAAATAGAACTTAAATCCCGAACTGGCACAAAATCACTCATAGTAAAAAATTAAAATCACTTCTAATCTGCCATAGTATAAAAAAGTTTTCAATCTCAATATTGCTTCATCGCTTGTTTGGCTTCTCGATTTAGATCTCTTTCTTTTAATACTTGTTTCTTTTCATGTCTTTTTCGCCCTTTCCCAATAACAATTTCACATTTTACCTTTCCTTTGGAAAGATAAAGCTTATAGGGAACAAGAGCGACTTTTTTCTCTAAAACCTGCTGCTCTAACTTCAAGATTTCTTTTTTGTGTAAAAGCAATTTTCTATCCCTAGTTGTTTCTTGATTGGCAGTATCTCCAAATCTCCAGGCCGAAATCTTTGTATTTACCAAAAAAGCCTGACCATTAATAATCTTTATCCACCCCCCCTTAATATTGGCATTACCAGCGCGTAAAGATTTCACTTCCCAGCCTTCGAGCACAACTCCAGCTTCCAGGGTATCCTGAATTTCATAATCAAACCGTACCTTTCGATTATCAGCAAGAATCATCCCATCGATAATATTCCTTAAAGTTGCCTTGTAAAAACTTCTTCTACTAAATCTCTGGCTTGCCCAGAGTCTGCTCGTAAAAGAGTAAAAAACAGATTCTCGACAAGCGAGAATTTTAAAATGGTGTTAAACTCCAATATTCTTGGCCGCTGCTAATCGCTCCGCCTTGAGTTTCTCGACTTTTAAAATACTCACATATTGATCAAAACTAAGCACTAAAGTTTTACTGTCTGGGTCTTCTTCAAATAAATTTTCTTGCCAGAGTTGCCAGGCCAAAATATCTGATTTCAAAGGAGAATCCAAATCCTTGCCATCAAGTTTACTTTTCAAAGCCTTTTGTAAATTTTCATCTTGAAATAATTCAATTACTTCATCATCAATTTTAGCGGAAAGCTGATCCCAATAAGCACATAAAAATCCCATAAAATTCTGTTCACGTGTAAACTGAACCTTAGTTTCTTCCACAAATTTAGGCTTATCATAATCAATCTTTTTAGCCGAAAATTTTTCAAATTCAGCCTCAATAATCGATTTACTCCTTCCAACTTTCTCGGCTACTTGTTTCAAATATTCATCTACTTCAACAGGTCTCTCAACTAACTTCAAAAAGTAGAAAAAACTGTCTAAAAATTTCTTCTCCCCCTCAATCGAACCATTTAGATTTTTAGCTGAAAATCGATCAAGAAAAAACGACAGCGCCGAAGGGGCAGAATCAACAATCTGAGTCATGGCATCTGTATTTTTTGGATCACTCAAAAATTCTCCTAAATCCTTAACCCCCTCCAAACTAATCACAAAAGGATTCAGCTCCATTTTAAGCAGCATTTCTACCGCTTTCAGCGTTGCTTTTTTACCAGCCAGATCGTTATCAAAAGCCAGATAAAAATTAGAAGTAAAGCGTCGTAGAATTCTTAAATGATCTTCCGTCAAAGCCGTTCCACAAGTAGCGACCGTCTGCTCAAACCCTCGAGCATGAGCAAAAACTACATCCAAATTACCTTCGACCAAAATTACGGCCTCTTGTTCTCGAATCGCATTTCGTGCCCGATCCAAACCAAAGAGAGTAGAAGATTTATGATAAACTGGATTTTCAGGCGAGTTTACATACTTCCCAACTTTTTCCCTATCGAGGATATCACGCCCAGAAAAAGCAATAATCTGCCCATTTCGAGGTTCGGCAATAGGGATCATAAGCCTCCCCCAAAAACGATCCATCATGGCTTTATCTCCAAACGATCGCTCAAAAGCCACCCCTGATTGAGAAATCAAATCTGTAGCAAATCCTTTCTCAAGTAAGTACTTGGTAAGACCATCTTTTGCATTTCCTCCATAACCAATATGCCAATCTTTTAAAATATCATTCGTTAATCCTCGACTATGAGCATATTTTTGAGCTTTTTTATCCTGGGAAAGCGACTTCTCAAAGTACTCAACAGCCGCTTCATGCAGTGAAAAAATATCTTGCTTAAATGCTTTTGTGGGTCCTTTTTCTTCTCCAAAATCTTTTGGGATCTCAACCCCCGCCATATCAGCGAGCATTTCCACCGCTTCCCTGAAAGAACAATTTTCAATTTTTTCTATAAAAGAAATGGCATCTCCTCCTTCACTCGCTCCAAAGTCATACCACATTTGTTTTTCTGAACTAATAGAAAAACTCGGAGTTCTTTCGTTTCTAAAAGGACTTCGGCACATAAAATTCTTACCAGACTTTTTAACCTCTGTGTATTTACGAACAATCTCGACCAAGTCGACTCTCGATTTTACGTCCTCTACAAATCTATCGTTCATGTGGGCTTTACTTTTAATGCTTTTTTAGATAAAACGCAATGGCTCTTTTGAGAGGCAATACTGCTAGTACAAACTAGTGGAGGAAAGTCCGAGCTACACGAATACACGTTTACGGCTAACAGCCGATCCATCATTCAGCAATGTCTGGTGAGGGAAAGTGCCACAGAAACAATACAGCGCCTCACTTATGTGAGGAAACTGGTGAAAAGTCCTGAAAGTCAGGAGGCTCAAGTCGCAAGGCTTGAAATCGGGTAAACCCAAACGGTAGCAAGACTGGTGGTCCAAAATTTGGAAGCTTCGTATTCAAGTTTTGATCTCATTTTGGTCCAGTTGCTTGAGGTTATCAGCAATGGTAATCCCAGATAAATTTTGCCTGAAAAACAGAACTCGGCTTATCAGAAAAAGAGTACTAAAAGACTGAAGGAAACTTCAGTTTTTTTCTTTAGCGATTAACAAATAAATTCTTGTTTTTATGGACGTAAAATATTGCAAAGAAATAAACAGAGTGCAAAACCAATATTATAGCCAGGGAAAAGTAAAAGGGTACGTCTTCGTTAAAGAGTGAAATAAAAATAGTTCTTCCTACAACAACCAATGTTGTTAAATAAAGAACTTTAGGAAGCCAACTTTTCAAGAACCAAAGCCCAAAACACAGCAAGCCAACCATAGCGGTGATAAGAAGTCCAAAAATTCCCGCGCCAAAAAGCTCAAATACCCCAAATGCTAAAACATAATTAACCACTTGAAATAACAAATAAAGAAAATACAGAAAAAAGAGAACACTCAAGACTATTACCGTTTTTGGTCTATTCATAAGACAATCATATGCCCAAAAATGAGATTGAGCAAATAATTCTGTTCTCAGATCTATCAAGGTTTTAAAAGATTCTTTGTTATTTCTCTATATTATTCCAAACTTAGTCCGAGATTCAGAGAAAATTGAATTCCTCCCTTCGCAGATATAACAAAATAATCTATTATAAAACTATGAAAATCTGCCTCTTTGGCTCAACCGGATTACTCGGATCCGAATTTAAAAAAGTCCTCACTCAAGAAAATATCGAGTGCCTCGCTCCTCATCGTGGAGAAGTTCAGCTTTTAAACTTTGCCGGCACGCTTGAATATCTTTCCAAGCATCAACCAGATCTAATCATCAATTGTGCCGCTTACACCGACGTAGACCGAGCGGAAGGAGACAAAGACAACTGCTTTGCACTGAATGTCGATGCGGTAAGAAACATCACTAAAAGTGGCATTCCAATGATCCACTTCTCAACAGATTATGTCTTTAATGCCCCAAAAAACATAGAAATTCCTGAAGACTATTCACTTGATCCACAAAGCATCTATGGACGTTCAAAAGCACAAGCAGAAGAAGTGCTAGAAGTGAGTGATATTTCTTGGTGGAATATCCGTATTAGCTGGCTCTTTGGACCTGGAGGAAAGAACTTTGTTTCGACTATTTCAAATCTTGCTAAAAAAAAGTCTGAACTATCTATCATTGATGACCAAGTTGGGCGTCCAACCTACGCTCCAGATCTTGCCGAATTTATCATCGAAAATTTTATAAAGAAGAAACAACCGATCGGGCATTATCACCTGCAAAATACGGGTGATCCTGTCAGTTGGGCGGACTTTGCGGCCTATTTCCTCAAACTCAAAAACTGGAAAGGCACCATCAAGCGCGTCGATTCCCAAACTTTTGGAGCTGAAGCCGAACGCCCTCTAAATTCTGTACTCAAAAATACCAAACTCCCTCAGATGCAGGATTGGAAGGATACTGTGAAAGTATTTTTAAAAATCAAATGTTAGAGAACCAAATCAGCCCCTTCTAGTTGTTCTCCTTTAACCTTTTCTCTGGTTTCATTATCAAGCGATATTACTCCACCAGAAAGATCACAAGCCTTTACCAAACCGCTAAAGGCTTTATTGATATCTTTTTGAAGCTTTAAAACATTATGACAAATAATTAAATCTGGTCTTGTATCGATGATAGCGTTTCCAGGATTATTTATATCACAAACGATTTTAGATATTTCAGATGATGCGTCATTAACGGCACTTAAAACTCGCTCATCTATATCTAAAACAAACACTTTCTCGATATTCTCAACACCTATAGCACCAACAATTTCTTCGACTTCAAAACTAATAAGATTTGAATAAAGCTCATGTTTACGGAGAAAATCATCAACTATACGAGAAGAAAATCTTAGTAATTTTTGTTGTACTCCAAAAGAATGTTTTGAGCCTGGTGGATGAAATTTTTTTATAATACAAGAAACCGCCCCAGCACCAATAAAACATAGTCTTAGATTAGTCTTACCTCCTAGTTCTTCTATTATTAATTCTACAGCATCTTCATTTCTACCCAGCCAAGTAGAACTTCTAAGTTTTTTCTCTGGATTTGATAAAGTCATCTGAAAATTTTTTGTTTTTTAAATTAAAATTGCAAAAAAGTCAATTCCAATATTTTTTCCCCTTGACCTCTGTCTCTACATCTCTATATTCGCGCGCGAATTTTTGCGGAATTTATCCGTATCACTACAATTCTTCTGAAAAACTAATTTTACCCACAATGAGTAAGAAACACTACCCACTCGACAAAGTCCGAAATTTCGGAATTATCGCGCACATTGATGCGGGAAAAACCACCACTACAGAACGAATCCTGTTCTATACTGGGAAGTCTCACAAAATCGGAGAAGTTCACGAAGGTGAAGCAACGATGGATTGGATGGAACAAGAGCAAGAACGAGGGATTACGATTACTTCTGCGGCAACAACAGCATTCTGGCAGGATTGTCAGCTAAACATCATCGACACGCCTGGTCACGTGGACTTCACAGTTGAAGTAGAACGATCAATGCGAGTCCTAGATGGTGCGGTTTGTGTCTTCGACGGTGTAGCCGGAGTAGAACCACAATCTGAAACTGTTTGGAGACAAGCCGATAAATACAACGTTCCACGAATGGCTTTCATCAACAAGCTAGACCGAACGGGAGCTTCTTTCTGGAGATCATACGATTCAATCATTGATCGATTAACAAAAAATGCTTACCCAATTCAACTTCCAATCGGAATTGAAGGTGGGTTCCACGGAATCATCGACCTAGTAACGATGAAAGCAACTACTTACCATGATGACATGGGTAAAGATGTTCGAATTGAAGATATTCCAAATGATGAACTAGATCTTGCTCGAGAATGGAGAGAGAAAATGCTTGAAGCGGTAGCGACTTCTGATGAAGCACTAATGGAAAAATACCTAGGGGGAGAAGATATTACAGAAGAAGAACTAAAAGCTGGTATCCGACGAGCAACAGTTTCTGGAGAATTTGTTCCAGTTCTTACGGGTACAGCCCTAAAAAACAAAGGAGTACAGCCACTTCTAGATGCGGTTGTAGACTACCTACCAACTCCACTAGATGTTCCAGCAGCTCAAGGGGTTGACCCAGATGACAAAGAAAAAGATGTAACTTTTGAAGCTAAAGATTCAGAACCTCTAGCGGCAATTTCATTTAAAATTGCTACCGATCCTTTCGTAGGACGAATTACGTTTGTGCGAGTATACTCTGGTGTACTTAAATCAGGAGATACAGTTTACAATCCAGCTTCTGGTCAAAAAGAAAGAATTGGACGTCTTCTTCAAATGCATGCTAACTCCCGGGAAGAAATTGACTGCATCCCAGCAGGTCACATCGGAGCAGCTGTAGGACTAAAAGGAGCACGAACAGGAGATACTCTCTGTAATGATAAAACTCCAATCGTTCTGGAATCTATGGAATTCCCAGAACCAGTAATTGCTATTTCTGTAGAACCAAAAACTAAATCAGACCAAGAAAAAATGGCTCTAGCGCTACAAAAATTAGCCGAAGAAGATCCAACATTCCGAGTTCGAACAGACGAAGAAACAAATCAAACAATCATTTCTGGAATGGGAGAACTTCATCTAGATATTATTGTGGATCGAATGAAACGAGAATTCAAAGTTGAAGCAAACATCGGACAGCCACAAGTAGCTTACCGAGAAACAGTTCAACAAGAAGTAGAATCAAAATACACTCACAAGAAACAATCAGGAGGTCGAGGACAATTTGGAGACGTTGCCATCAAAATCCGACCTGGAGAACCTGGATCTGGTCTTAAATTCAGCAACTCTATTAAAGGAGCTTCTATTCCAAATGAATACATCCCAGGATGTGAAAAAGGATTCAAAGAAGCCGTTACTCGAGGGATTCAAGCTGGATACTCTGTGGTTGATGTTGAAGTAGAACTATTCGACGGATCCTACCATGATGTAGATTCTTCTGAACTAGCCTTCAAAATCGCTATGATCAAAGCTTTCGAAGACGGAGCAAAACGAGCGAATCCAGTGATTCTAGAACCAATGATGGACGTGGAAATCATTACTCCTGAAGACTACATGGGAGACGTTATGGGGAATGTTTCTTCTAAACGAGGAATGGTACAAGAAATGGGAGACCGAGGACTAGCTAAATTTGTTAAAGCAAAAATCCCACTAGCAGAAATGTTCGGGTACGCTACAGAACTACGATCTATGACTCAAGGACGAGCCTCATACTCTATGGAATTCGGTGAGTACGCTAAAGTCCCAAATAACGTAGCTGAAAAAATTATCGCTGATAAACAAGGTGCATAATAACTATTGAGTAAAATAAACAAAAAAGCCCTGTGATCTACAGGGCTTTTTTATTCGTTATATTTCACTCTAAGTTCATTTTCATCCTGCCAAATCCTAATATGTTTAAACTTATTTGGTAACTTCACTCCAGCCACACGTTGAGTAGCAATACCACTAGTTAGAGCTTCCTCCAGCTCATATAACTGCTCTGTTCCTTTTGCAAAGATCTGCCTCAAAGTTGTCTCGTCAATATTCGTAGTTCTAGCAATTATTCTCGCTATACGATCATCATCTCTCTCAATCCTATTTAGAGCCCCTCTAATTTGCGCCTGATTAGCCGATCTCAAATCTAAATAACTTCCATGAATCATAAATCTCCCATCATTCCCCACATAACGCTCTTCACCCCCTAAGTAAAAAGTCGTTGCTGCAGACTCAATTTCAGAGCTATTAAAGGTTGTAACTTTAAATGGGAGAGCTCTTAGTTGATTGTGCAAATGAATGCCAGACTCTGTAAACCCTCCATTTGATTTTATATGAAGTAAAACTCTTTCCACTTCCGTAAAAACATGATCTGTTAGATGGTCCAGTAAAACATTTCCTGCTTCATCATTGATTGGAGCATTAAACTCAATATATGTGGAGTCTTCTTCCAAAATTAAATCTTCACATTGATCAGTCATAGATTTTTAAATATCAAATAATTTGATTTAACATTTTATCACAAAAAAATAATTTATCAAAAAGTAAATCATCGGGCTTGCATTTTTATATAAATCACTAAAATTAATCCAACATGAACTACGGACAGATTATCCGTGACGCGTGGCAGCTCACCACAGAGAATCCAAAAATTAAATGGTTAGTTTTGATTCCTAGTTTCTTTGGTGTGCTTATATTTGTTATAGAAATTGCCTGGCAAGCCTATCTTTACCTTACTAAATTTGAGGTTATTGAAAGTCAATTGACCATAGAAAACTTAGGAGCCTTTGTAACCTTTATCTCTACAAATGGCCTTTGGGGAATTGGAATTGTAGCGGTTATATTTCTGCTATTTTTTATGTTTGTGGTTCCACCATGGATTGCAGGAACCTTGATCCTATGCGTAAAACAAAAATGTCTCTATCCAGAAAGCAACCTCAACAACCGACAAAGGTTAATGCAGGGATTGAGCTTCTTCTTTCCACTGTTTGAACTGAATGCCCTCACTGCTATCTTTGCGCCTGTATCGATTATGCTCTTTATGGCATCATTCTACCGATATTTTGATAGTTGGTTTAGTTACTTCTGGCCGATCTTTTTCGTCTACATAATCATTGCTTTAATTATCAATATATTTCTGAGTTTTACTCCTTATTACATTGTCTCAGACAAAGAAGGCGTTGGATCAGCCATTAAAAAAAGTGGCGCTCTTGTGTTCCTAAACCTAGCCGAAACTCTCACAATTTTTCTTCTCATGTTCCTAGTAAATCTAAGGATTATTGTTAATGTCATTGTAGTACTCGGCCTTCCCATCGCTGTTTTTGTCGCCATTACTTATTTCAATTCTTCAACAGGGCTGATTTTATCGATATTACTCGGAATAGCCGCCATTGCTCTAACAGCGTATTTAGCGGCGATTGTAACCGTCTTTTCAACGGCTGTTTGGTTGATTAGCTTCGAAACACTGAAAAAGAAAAAAGAAGCCATTGAGATGGAAGACGTAGATGTCTAAATTTTGGATTACAACGGGTGTGATACTGAGCCTAATTTTAAGTTGGGAAATTTTTTACTCATTTCAGCCACAAAAAACTCAAGTTTATATCACCAACAATACTTTTGCCGCTAAAGTTGATAATTTTCTAATATTTAAAGGTCCAAAAGATAATTTGCCAATCTCCCAAGGAAAACTCTTCCGATTAAAATTTACCAATCCCAAAAAAGTCCTTCTCTCCGAAATGGAGCCAGAAGAAAGCTTTCGGTTAACATCAAAGAACTCTATTCACAGACTTAGTGAGTCAGTTTGGAAAATAAAGCTGGAGAATACTGACTGGCTTTTTTTCGCTTCAAATTATGAATCATTCCCAACAGATTCAAGGGTATCGAGTCAAAGTAACTTCTGGTTAATAGAAAAAAGCACAAAACTTCCAGAAGTCTCTGTTCCTAAAGAAGGAATTATTACTCTTTCCGACCATCCTCCAAGCAAAAAATATGAAACCATGGCCAAATCCAATGAACTCAGTTTCATTCCCAACCACAAATACCAAGAAACCTTTCTTCGTTGGCATGAAAACCAATGGGAAATAAAGACTTTTCCAAAAAATTAACTATTATGACATCAATGCACTTTTCCGATCGCCTCGCCAAAATCATCAAAGAAAAAAACACTTGTCTTATGCTAGGACTGGATCCAAATTGGGACAAGCTTCCCAAACACTTAAAAACCAGTGAGACACTTCAAGACAAAGCCGATATCTATGAAAAGTTTTGCACAGATATGGTCGACACTTGTGCTGAGTATGTTTGCGGTATCAAAATCCAAATGGGGTACTTCGAAGCCCTGGGCTCAGTCGGCGTCAAAGCCGTTGAAAATATTATTACCTTCACTCGGAAGAATCACGGTGATCTCATTATCATGATTGACGCTAAGCGAGGCGACATTGGCTCTACCTCAAAAGCTTATTCTCAAGCTTTCCTCGGAGCTGAAAGTCCTCTAGCTGGAGACTGCGTAACGGTCGCCCCTTATATGGGAACAAACTCAATTACCCCGTTTATAGGAACCGCTTTAAGAAATGGGAGAGGAGTATTTATCCTAGCAAAAACATCTAATCCAAGCAGTAGCCAAATACAAGACTTAACTCTGCCCTCTGGTGACAGTGTCGCAATGCTGTGGGCTAAAATTTTTGAAGGCATGGATAAAGACATAGCAGAAGACCTTGCAAAACCAGATGGAACAGGCGTTACAGAAGAAGGCTCTAATATTTTTTTAAAAAGTAAAGATACAAAGTATTCTTGTATTGGAGCTGTCGTTGGAGCCACTCATCCAGAAGAATTAGGAGAATTTCATAAAATTTTCAAATCAACCTGGATCCTCGCTCCCGGAGTCGGCGCTCAAGGCGGAAAAATAGAAGATGTTTTATCCATTCGAGATGAAGACGGCCTTGGAATTCTAATCCCCGTCTCACGAGGGATCCTGTACGCCAGCACAAACGAAGACTATTTAGACGCCGCCAAAGCCGAAGCCCAAAAACTCTGGGAAGCACAAAAACGATAAACGTTACCCGAATCGGTTGCTCAGCGATAATTTCGTAAAATCTTAGCAGTGCAGTGAGCGTAAAATTTTAAGGTGTCTGAGCGAATCGAGTTTTTAAAATTTAGCAAGCAAGCCCTAAGATTAGAAATTTGAGCCAGCAACCAAATTCTTCCTTCTTTTTCAAAAAGAGCAAATTAGTGATTTAGATCATTGATTAAAACCTTCAAATCCGCTATAATAAGCCTTAATAAAAAACACAAAAAACGATGAAAATAGAATTCTCAGGCGCAGCTCGACACGTAACCGGTTCAAAACATCTTTTTCATTTAAACGGAAAAAAGATCCTTCTTGATTGTGGTCTTTTTCAGGGAAAACGAAAACAAGCAGCTAAATGGAATGCTCAATTTCCTTTTGATGCTTCCAGCATTGATGCGGTGGTATTATCTCATGCACACATTGACCATTGTGGAGCTATTCCACTACTAATTAAAGAAGGATTTCGGGGACCTATTTACTGTACTCATGCCACTCGAGATCTTTGCGCAGTAATGCTAAAAGACTCTGCTTATATTCAAGAACGAGATGCTGAATGGATAAAGAAAAAAGGAAAAGATCCAAACGCAGAACCGCTCTATACCGTAGCTGATGCAGAAAAAGCTATTTCATTTTTTAGGTCTGTCCCTTATCACCACCAGGTAAGAGTCACAAAAGACGCAAAAGTAACCTTTAAAGATGCTGGCCATATTCTTGGTTCTGCCGTTGAAGAATGGGAAATTTACGACGAGGATACAGCTCAAAATATCCGATTTGGATTTACAGGAGACCTAGGACGAAAAAATCTTCCAATCCTAAAAGACCCTGAACAACTAGAAAATCTTGATATTCTAATCTCAGAGTCAACCTACGGAGATCGTCTACATGATGAAATCAAAGATGTCGAAGAAAAATTCGCCGCCTCTATTCGAGATGCTCACAAAAGAAACGGGAAAATTATCATTCCAGCTTTTGCTATGGGGAGAACTCAAGAAATTCTTTATATGCTCAGAAAACTTCTAAAAGAAAATAAGATTCCTCATATTCCAATTTTTGTGGACTCGCCACTATCAAAAGTAGCAACAGAAGTATTCGCCATTCATCCAGAATGTTACGACGACGAACTCGCTAAACTTATTCGTGAAGGAGTAGACCCTTTTGCGGATGGAGACGGGGTTCAATTCACTCAAGATGTCGAAGAATCAAAAGCCCTGAATGATTTTCCTGGCAGCTGTATTATCATTTCTGCGAGTGGAATGTGTGAATTCGGACGAATTCGACATCACTTAGCAAATCACGTCCCAAACGAAGACAACCTTGTCCTCATTGTAGGATTTCAAGCACAAAATACTCTTGGGCGTAAATTGGTAGAAGGGGAAACTCCTGTAAATATCTTTGGAGAACCTCACGATGTAAATTGCCTAGTAGAAATCTATAATGCTTTTTCTGGACACGCAGACCAAAAAGGATTACTACGTTTCGCAGAAAATGCTGGAAACCTGAAAGATATTTTCCTCGTTCATGGAGAACCTAAACAACAACAGGCTCTAGCTGAAAAAATGTCTGAACTTAGCAACGTTAAAGAAGACGCTGAAATTCATATTCCTTTCCCAGGAGAAATATATGAACTTACCAGTGACAAACGCTTTGTGAAGACGCACGAAAAAAATCCTATTTCTGTACAGTTTTGTGATGAATGTGAACTATTTGCCGAAGTAGAAAAATTTTTTAACGAGTAATGCTTGATACCCCTGAAATTTGTGAAGAGCCATCCTGGCTAACCCTCCAAGACATAAAAAGTCTTGAGGAAGTTGCTCCAGGAAGGTTTTGCTATTTTGACGAACAAGGAAATCCTAAAATATATTTCAGAATTGGGAGAGAATTCCGAGAAGAAGATGGAGCCCCGGCCCAACATCCCCAAATCACGGCCTCAAATGGCAAAAAGCGGATTAATCTTATTCTCTCAAAAAAGAATGGATGGCATATTCAAAAACATTTTAACGATTTTGAATTCAACCGAAGTGTATTGAAATATCTAAACTGTGGAATCTTGTCGGTTGGAGAAGACGTCTTCTTGATCTTAGATGAAGCTTCTTAACGAGTAATAACGGTTCGCGGCCCCAACCGCACTTCGTTATCCCACAGATCAGAAACCCCTGACATCAGCAAATCAAACCGCTCATCAGCCTGTGGTGGATTTTGAGCAAAACTTACAACCAAACTTTGCTGATCTTCTAAAAGTATATGCCTCTTATAGGCTGGATTAGAAGTAATATCTGCAATCTCAACATTTCGATCTTTCAACTCGACCAAGAAATTATCATTAACTTGTACTTTTTCATTAAACTTAAACTCTACTAACAAATCACCCGCTGCAAAATTCAACGCTTCTAACTGCTCAATCACAAAAGCCTCTGAACCAATGGGTTTATGAATGACCAAAAAGGGAGGGGTCGTATCTGGGTTGATCGCATGAGCCCAAGAAAAATTCCTTCCCCCTGGTGGAAGCTGTCCTCTAAACCAACCTATCCCTTCTTTGCCAGAAGTTAAGCTCTGCTCAGGAAAGACCGAAACAGAAAAATCTGTTCTCCAATTTTGATAAGTTGGAGTAAATAATCGAATATCAAAAAGTCCAAGTTTGCTAATTTCATCTGTATCAGGATTATGTAAACGAATCACTAAATCATCTACTACAAATTCTGTCTCATATACAAATGATTGCCCAGGTGATACAGAAGCAGGGATAAATTGATTTTTTCCAAGGAAGTTGAGCTCAAAACCTCCCTGCCAATCCTGAGATAAGGGTTCGCTATATCCTCCAATATGATCAATAAGAATCTTTACCTTCGCTCTCCACTCTTTTGGACGAATCTCCCGAAAATCAACCGACCAAGATTTTCTTAGATAACGAGAACTTTTACCACCTCCCAAATTCCACTCCGACACAGAAATAACATTGGAATGCTCTGGAACTAAACGATCGTAAACTGGCTCTAGTTGAAAGTCTGAATAACCAGACCAATAAATCAAATGATTATCAATTCCGCTCTTAAAGAGTCGGGTAAAGCTTGGCCAATTCAGAGGGTTTAACACTGTTTTTTTTACCAATGATTTCCCCAAAGAAACCAAAGGTTGTTTTCTATTTTCAAGCGAGGCTTCATCATGACGATCAACATCCGACACATTTCGAGAAACCGTTACAAAAAAATTATCAGCATTGATACGCTCTCCATCTAGTGGTAACCATCCCAAAACATCAATCCATCGCTCAAGAAAAGAGGACTGAACCAAAATAGTTTGATCAGGTCTCTTCCCCTCGGCCTGCCAATAAGCGGCAGAAAAGTTCTGACTACACACTTCCAAATCATAAGTCGTTCCCAAATCCCAAAACTTTCTACGAGGACTCACTATATCCAAAGGAGCACTACTAGCTCCATAATCAACTTTCGCAAAATGATAGACATTTTTCAGTTCCAACTTAAATTGTGGCAAATCCAAAACTCCAAAAGCCGTTACAAATCCTCCACAAGGACGAGCTTCATTATCATTCATAAAAACGATAAGGGTTTTGCCCCACCAATGTCCAGGCCAGAGAAGTCCCTTAACCGGAAAAATAACCAAAAAAAGATAAACCAACACTAAAGCTAAAATAATTTTAGAAGTCGTAAACCATTTTTTTAGACCTTGAATTGGTTTCATTGCCTGAATTCTGTCATAATTCGGCGCGTGGAGAAAGTAAAAAAACATCCCCTATGCTATTAAATTCAAAAATTTTTCGGGCCTACGACATTCGTGGTGAGGCTTTTGTTGATTTCGATGAAGACGGATTCATGGCAATTGCTCATGGATTTGGAGAGTATCTAAAAGAAAAACACAATATTCTAGAGCCCAATGTTTTTGTTTCTGGAGACGGCAGACAATCTATGCCAGAACTTTATCCGGCCGTAATTTCTGGATTAAAAGCTGCAGGGTGTACGATTACCTGGGGAGGAACTATCCCAACACCGGTCAATTACTTTGCTTTCCATCATGGAGATTTTGATGCAGCTATACAAATATCAGCCTCTCATAATCCCGCTGGTGATAACGGGCTAAAAATGTGTGATAGGACTGGAGCTGTGAGTGGTGATGAAATTCAAAAAATCAGAGCGCTCGCTGAGTGTAGCGATTGCCGAATTAATAATTCGACAGGAGAATGTTCAAATGCCTGTACTGAGAGTGATTTTTTTGCAGATTACCTTACAAAAATTTCCAATATAACCCCAACTCAACAACCGTTAAAAATCATTGTTGATGCCGGAAATGCTGTTCCTGGAATTTTTTATCCAAATGCACTCAGTCAATTTGGGCATGAAGTAACAGAAATGTACTGCGATCTAGACACAACCTTCCCCAACCATCAACCCGATCCCGAGCGACCTGAAAATTTAGTGGATCTACAAAAAGGTATCCAGAGCGAATCAGCCGATCTAGGGTTTGCTTTTGACGGTGATGGAGACCGAGTGGGAGTTGTATTAGAAGACGGAACTATCCTTAATGCTGATAAAATCCTCTACTGTCTGGCTTCAGATTTTCTTACCAGAAATCCAAATGCCCCGATAGTGCTTGATGCCATGAGTTCTCAAACACTGATTGATAAACTTAAAGAAAAAGGTGCTGAAATTATTCTCTCAAAAACTGGACACTCACACATTGAGCACGCTATGCATGACCACAATGCCCTTCTTGGAGGAGAACAGTCTGGACATTTTATGTTTGGAGAAAATTTTTACGGTCACGACGATGCCCTACTTGCCACCCTAAGGTTTATTCAATCAATTGAACATAATCCTGAGTTAATAGCAGAAGTAACAACCCAATGGCCAAAAATGCTAGAAATCTCTGATCGAATTACTGTTCCTGACGAAACCAAGTTTCAAATCATTGAGAACGCAGCTACAGCACTAAAAAGAGAATTTCCAGATGCAAGCACTCTAGATGGAGTGCGAATTAATTTTGGAAAAAGTGAATGGGCCATTGTTAGAGCCTCAAATACGTCTCCAAAAATCGCCGTGAGAATAGAGGCAAAAGATCAAGAATCACTAGAATCCAAACAGCAGACAATTATGTCTAAACTGCAGGGTCTGCTGTCTTAACGGGTTCAAAAAAGCTATCTCCAAGAACCTTCTTTAATCGAATCTTTAGTACTGACGGCAAAGAAGTAATTCTAAAATCAATATCCTGAAACAATCTCTCAAAGCTTGGGAAATGATCTGCCAAATGCTTATTGTTTTTCATCTGATTCATAATATCTGCAGGCAACAAACGAAAAACGCCAGCTTCAACATAAGGAGAAATCCAGGTATCTGTGGCTCTAAATTTTTCAGCATATTTTGATTTCAACTGCATCCAGTCTTCAGGATTAAAGGGCATCCGATGAGGAGAACAAAGATTCTGCCCAATATCTCCCACAATCTTTGTAAGTCGTATAAATGGATCTCCATGAGTCTGTAAACGGGTAATATAAGAACCATAACTCAAGGCCCTTCCTTCATCTTCTGGAATCGAAACCTTTGAATTCAATAAATGAGTACGAGTCACCAATCGTTCAATTATCTCATTTGGAACTTGTGCTTCCGACAGAATTTCCCTGAGAGCTTCTTCATCAAAAACTCTTCCGTCTTCAAGTTCCAATTTGTCTTCAAGCGAATCATGTAACAAAACCGTCAGCATAAGCTCTAAAATATTTTCTGGAGACTTTGTACACTCCCTAATCTCATCAAAAACAGGGCCTTCTTTATAATGATTTTTTAAGCGATCCGAAACTCCTAAAACCAAATCAATTCCTCTCAAAAAGTGATTGAAGTGAGCCTCACTCGGGTTGTCTGAACTAAAGGCATATCGGCTAAATTCTGAACGACGTATTTTCCCTCGATATAATTTTTCTAATCGAAAAACAACTCTCAGAAAAGTCTCAATAGATTCTTTTTCTAGCCCTAAAGACTCCGCAAACCAAAGAGTTTCATCTAATTGTCGAGAAATTTTCAAATCAACCTCCACAACTGAATTGGCACGACACTCACGATAGAGTTCTTTTAATAAATCGTAAGTCACTTGTGGAGAAGCCCAAAAATAATCTACATTTTGTTGAAGCGCCACCAATTCTTTTTGGGATTTTTCAGGCTTGGATAAAAGTTCAGCAAATCGTTCTTCGGTAAGAGTCTTCTGTCGAGAATGAACCGCTAACTTTAAAGCTAAAAATTGCTTACGAGTCACTGGCTCTAATTCATCAAAACCACGGTAAAACCTTAGGTCAAAATCCACATCAAACAAATCTGCACGATCTTCTGCAAGACTAATCGTTCCACATTCAATCTGATAAAAAAAGTACAACACAAAATCATCTATCCCTGACAAAAAATCCTCGCTATCGTGAAGCGGAGGAATAATACACCCTTCAACCGTAATATCTGCAAAGGTACAATTATTAAAACTCTGTCTTTCAACTAGATAACTTTGCCAAGAATTCCAAACAATTCGACGAATATCCAGATCGGACATCCCCTTAAATCGATCATCTAGCTTTACAGCCTTAAGTGCAATCTCTCTCTCAAAACCACGAACATCCTTCCAAGATATACGCTCGTCTAGATTTCCAAAGGTTTCAAAGTGCTTAGGTGCCAGCAAAGACTTCATCATATAACTAGTACACCTAAAAACACTTTTGTCAATAGTCTAGATAAGCTTTATATACATAAGATTCCCTACATTTCTTATAAGCCCCTGAACCTCAAGCATCATTATCTCAGAAGAAACTACTGGTTGTGGGAATGGAAGCTTTCTCACAATTTCGTCTAAGTGAATTTCCGAACTTTCTTCAAAACACCCCAATATCTGGCGACTAATATCAGACAAAGCTCCAAAATCTACATCTTCTGAAGTCACCCTTTCCCCGAATAAGTTAGAGAGCTGTGATGGATCCACCAACGCCGTAGCCAGTCCATCAGCAATAAGCCTGTTTGTTCCTTCTGACTGAGAAGAAAAAACACTCCCTGGAATAGCAAAAATATCACGCCCTTGCTCGTTAGCCCAGGCCGCCGTAATAAGCGTTCCAGATTTCTCAGCAGCCTCTACCAAAACTACGGCTTTAGATAAACCTGAAACAATTCTATTCCTTTGGGGAAAATGTTCAGGACGAGGCAAAATGCCTGGTAAGTATTCTGAGACTATCGCCCCTAAGTCTTCAGACAATATTCTATCTACTAGGTATTGATGATTTTTAGGATAAATGGCGTCAATTCCGCTTCCTAAAACAGCAATCGTCCTCTGTTTATTTTTTAATGAGAGCTCATGCGTGAGTTTATCAACCCCAAAAGCCAATCCTGATACAGTGGTAATACCACTCTGTACAAGTGGGCTCAATAAATTTTCCATAGCGGCTTTCCCATAATGAGACACTCGACGAGACCCCACAACGGAAAGACAGGGAAAATCAGACAACAACATTTGACCTCTCATAAACAAGAGTACTGGTGGGTTAGGAATATTTTTCAAGCCTAGGGGAAACTTTTTATCTTCTAAAAAGAAAACCTCCGCTCCACATCTAAGCAAATTGTCTTGTACTAAGTCTGGAGAAATGCGTTTAATAAAGAATTTCTCAATTCCTACTTTATCAATTCCTGCAGATTGCCAGTCTTTAATTTTTGCATTGAAAGCCTGTTCAAAATCGCCTTTAAAAAAATTCTTTAAAGCCTGATATCGTAAAAAAGTAAGATTACAAGCTTCATGAATAGCCACCAAAAAAGATATTTGTTTGTCCACTCTGGAAGTATTTCTATCTTGAGATTTTTTTCACTTCTCCCGTTTCACTAAAACTTAACAAATCTTTGGTTATTTCAGAAAGAACTAAAGACTCTTCTTCTCCAATAACTACCAAATCCTCAATACGAATACCATAACGTTCAGGGAAATACCACCCTGGCTCACAAGTCACCACCTCATTAAGTAGAAATGTATCATCAAGATTTCGCGTGGATATTCCAGGCATTTCATGAATTTCTAAACCCACTCCATGCCCAAGAGAATGAGTGTAAAATGCCGACTTATCCTTCATTAAATCTCTACAAAATTGATCTACATTAGCAATCTTCTTTCCAGCTTTATAAAGAGATAAAAGTTGTTTTTGAATATCTAAGAGATCAAAATAATCCTGCACATAAGCCTGCTGTGGCGCACCAAACACATAGTTCCGAGTGACATCACTGCAATAGCGTTGATGAGTAACCCCGCAATCGATAAGAATATTATCGCCCGACTTCAAGGTTCTTCCTCCTGGCTCATGATGAGGGATTGACGAGTTTTCACCAAAAGCCACAATAGCATCAAAACTTAACCCTTTTTTACCCTTATCTCGAAGCTGTGTTTCTAAATAAAAACAAAGTTCTTTTTCTGATATTCCCGCTCGCAAGTTCTCAGACAAAAAGTCTATTAATAAAGTATCTACAAAAGATTGGGCCGCATTAATGCAACTTATCTCCGCCGAAGATTTAACCCTCCGAATTTGGTCTATATTGTTAGAAAAAGTTTCTAGTTCAGCGGATGGAAACCATTTTTCAAATTGAGTTTTTTGTTTCAAAGAACTACTTCCTTCTAACCCTAATTTCTTAGTAAACTTTACTCCAAAATCTTTGATATTTTCAGCGTTAAAAAGCACAAACTCTATTCCATCAGGAAGCGATAAATTTTTAACTTTTCCTGCATACCTACCATCAGTAAGAAGAAACGCCCCGTCTTCAGTTATAACCATAAAAGCAAAACTTCCCCAAAATTCTGTAAGATAAAAAATATTTTCAATTTTCGTAAGAATCACTCCAGATAATTCGTCAGAAACACACCAATCTCGAATCAGTTTCAATTTTTCTTCCATCGTTTTTATTCTCCCTTTTTTGACAAGAAATACAATTTTCCGTATAAATTATACGTTTAGAAAAACCGCTAAAAAACCTTCCATGGAAACTATCATTCAAAAAGCCCTCAAGCTCCTTTTAGATAAGTTTGGTGCGGAATACGATTGCGTGACTATTACCGAAGAAAACGGTCAATACAGAGCTAATATCGAAACCCCAAACGCTGCCCGACTAATTGGAAAAAACGGAGAAACCCTGAGCGCCATCCAGACACTGCTCAAAAATATGCTCTTTGCCCAAAACAAAGAAAATGTATTTATCTCTGTTGACGTAGATAATTATCGAAAAGCTCAAGAAGAAAGAATCATCCAAAAGGCTGAAAGATACATCGATATGATGAAGGAGCGAAATCTAGCAGAAATCAAGCTACCTCCAATGTCTCCTTATTTTCGAAGAGTGGTTCATATGTGGGTTCTACACTCATTTCCAGAACTAGAATCTGACTCTGTAGGAGAAGGAAAGGCCCGGGCCGTGAGAGTATTTTATAAGTAGCTGATCAGCTTCCAGTCTTTAAATAAGATTCACAAGCTATCAGCCGATAGCTTTTCTTTAAGTAAATTTAACATGCAATATACAACCGACACCCTCCGTACAAAATGGCTAGAATTCTTTAAAAGCAAAGAACATGCCGTTATTCCGTCAGCAGGAGTTATTCCAGACAATGACCCTACGGCTCTTTTTCATAACTCTGGAATGCATCCGCTTGTACCATTTTTAATGGGAGAGCCTCACCCACTCGGAACAAGACTCGCTAATGCACAAAAATGTATCCGAACTGGAGATATCGAAGAAGTCGGAGATGCTACACATCTGACTTTCTTTGAAATGCTGGGAAATTGGTCTCTCGGAGATTTTTTCAAAGAAGAACAAATCGCTTGGAGTTTTGAATTTCTTACAGAAGTTCTAGAACTTCCACTAGAACGATTAGCTGTTTCTGTCTTTGAAGGAGACGAAAATGCTCCTCGAGACGAAGAGGCTGCTGGACACTGGAAAGCCGTTGGTATGCCCGAGTACAAAATTGCCTATTTAGATGCCAATGAAAACTGGTGGGCAAAAGGAGAAACGGGACCTTGTGGCCCTGATAGTGAAATGTTTTACTGGACTGGAGACCCAAATGATCCAGAACTGCAAAAACCGTACCAAGAAACCTGGGAAGACCCACGATGGGTAGAGATCTGGAACGATGTATTCATGCAGTTCAACAAACTTCCAAACGGAACGCTCGAAAATCTTCCAGCACAAAATGTAGATACTGGAATGGGGCTAGAGAGAACCGTAGCCGTACTAAATGGAAAAGTATCGGTATATCAAACCGATGCCTTCGAACCAATTCTGGAGGCTATCGCCAGCCTTTCTGGAAATAATGATCTTACCAAAAATCCACTAGGGGAAACGGATGCTCATAACTCAGCAAGAATCATTGCCGACCACCTAAGAAGTTCGACTATTATTCTCGGAGATCTAGTCGCACCATCAAATGTAGACCAAGGATACATCCTGCGACGACTTATCCGTCGAGCCGTCCGACACGGAAGAAAATTAGGGATCGAAAACAACCTCTGCAACCCTATTGCAAAAGCTGTTGTAAACAAATTAGGAAGGCATTATCCAGAGCTTTCTAAAAATCAAAACTTTATCCTTGAAGAGCTAGATCGAGAAGAATCACAATTTCGAACGACTCTAGAAAAAGGAGAAAAACAATTCTTAAAAGTCGCTGAAAACATTACCGATATGATCGATGGAGAAACTGCCTTTGACCTCTATCAAACCTATGGATTCCCACTAGAAATGACTGAAGAATTGGCCCAAGAAAAAGGACTAGAAGTTGATCAAAAAGGTTTTGAAGAAGCTTTTAAAGCCCATCAAGAAAAGGCCCGAAGCGCCTCTGCCGGGAAATTTAAAGGAGGCCTGAGCCGAGAAAATATCGAAGAAGAAACCCGACTCCATACCTCTACTCATCTAATGCTTGCAGGGCTACGTGAAGTTCTTGGAGACCATGTTCATCAAGCTGGAAGTAATATTACCGCTGAACGACTACGTTTTGACTTCACTCACGGAGAAAAAATGACTCCAGAACAAAAAGAAGCCGTCGAAAAATATGTAAATGATGCCATTGCGGCTAACGCTGAGCAAGTATATGAGGAAATTGCCAAAGACGAAGCACAGCAAGACGAAACCATCGAGGCAAGTTTCTGGGATCGATATCCTGATATTGTAAAAGTATTTACCTTCAAAGACACCACAGGAAAAGTCTGGACACGAGAACTTTGTGGAGGTCCTCACGTAAAAAACACTGGAGAAATCGAAGGAACTTTCAAAATCAAGAAAGAAGAAAGCTCTTCTCGAGGAGTCCGACGAATCAAGGCTATCTTGGTGAAGTAGTTCTCAAATTAGAAAACGCCTCGATAAAAAACTTATGAGCCGCACCATTGTTCCCCAGTTTCGGAAGTAGTGTGACCATTGCTTTCCAAGTATTTTCAGCGTTTAGAGCCGTTTTTCCTCTTCTTCCTTCGGTCATAGCCTGAATTACAGCTGGGCTACAACGTTTCAGAACCTCTGCTACCGACTCCCCACTATTAATATTATCTCCCAAGATACCAACAATTTTTCCTGCAGCCACAGCCAAGGGATTTTCACTTACAGTAGTTTCTACAGCCTCTACAACTTCTGCTGCCTGCTCGACCACTTTAATATCAATTTCCAATAGATACTTTTCCACTTGATCAAGTGTTGGTTTTATCTCACCTTCGAATTCTGTAATCGCCTTCAAAACATCTTGTCGAGTAATCTCAACAGCTCCATCCAGCTTTTCAAAAATACTCATCGCAACCGCTTCCACAGCCTCTTCTCTTTGTTGTCGTGCGTATTCAGCATTTGCAATTTGTTCTGCTACGGTAACCATTTTCTAAAATTATTTTTTGCAATTTAATCCAAAAACAAAAAAAGTCAACAACTCTTAAAAAACAATTTTAGAAGACACCATAAATTCACTTTTCGTATCAAAAAATTTTAGAGATTCAGCGTGTAACATAACTCTGTCAGCTTCTATACCTCCATACAAAACATCTCCAACCACGGGGAATCCAATCGAACTCATATGAACTCGAATCTGATGAGTTCGCCCTGTAAGAATCTTGATGGCCATCAAAGCCTCATTTCCTCTCTGTTCTAACTTTTTAAATTCTGTTATAGCCCACTTTGCTTTATCTGTATCAGAAGCCATCATCTTCTTTCTATCATAGGGATCACGAACAATGCCCGATTCAATTCGACCTTCTTCAGGTGGACGACCAGAAACCAAGGCCATGTATGTTTTTTCAAACTCAGACCAGTGAGACTGAAAAAAACTATGAGCAGCATTATTTTTTGCTACCAAAAGAACCCCCGAAGTCGTTTTATCCAAACGATGCACCAAGCCTGGACGTGGTACTTTTTTTCCCTCTATTTCGTCGTAATTTTCTGACAAATTTTTACCAAAATGGTGGACCAATGCATTGATAATGGTTTCTTGAGAATTGTCTGAAATTGATGGATGTACCGAGATTCCATAAGGCTTATCAATAACTACCCAATCATCATGTTCTTCTAAAATTTTTAGAGAAAAATTCCAAGGGATAATTTCATCATTAAATACTTGCATATCGCATTCAACATTCCAAACATCCCCCTCTTTTGCCTTTGATTTACCCGTTTTTAAAATATTGTTGCAATAAAAGCTCCCTCTCTTACTCCATTGAGATCTCGAAATTTTTGGAAATCTCTGCGCACAGACCAAGTCAATTCTTTGTCCATGTTCATTTGCCAGTACCCGGAAACTTTCCTTTACTAACATTTTCGCTCGTATTTATACCACAATAAAATAGCAAACAATAAAAATCCCAAACTATTGGCCGTAAAATTTCCCAAAGCTAATCCCAAAATTGCCTCTTCCTTTGGAAGATAGATCAAGCTTAGATAAGCCGCTAAAGAGGTCGCCACAAAAAGCGACGTAATAGTAGCATACAATGGTGTTGCAGTATCGTCATTAGCCAAGAACACACGGGAACAAGCAGGCAACACGCAAGCAAAAGGGAGGCTAATAACCGTCCAGAAAAAAACCACTTCTGTCATATCCAAACGAGCTCCCTCTAGTCCAAATAATAACATCAAAATCTCTCGAGAAAATAACGCACAAATACAACTTGCAGGAATACAAATAAACCAAATCCACTTAATAGAAGAAATTAATATTTTCTTCTGCTGAGAGTAATTGTGTTTGGCTCTAGAAAGTTTTGGAAAAGCTGAGTTTGCAACCGACATTCCAACAATCGACAACAAGAAATGCCCTAAATTTGTTCCCAGGGTAAAAGCCGTCACAGAACCAATAAGCAGGAAACTTCCAATCCAAACATCAACAGACTGATTTATCTGAAAAGCCGCATTATTAAAAACTCTTCGCCCAAAATCACCTGAAAAATCCTTCCAGGCTTTTTTAGGTTTTTGCCAACACAAAACCACCCTTCCCCCTCGAAATAAGTAACTTCCTCCCGTAACAAGTAAGTGAAACACCGCTCCGATCACAGCACCAAAACCAACTACTGAAATTCCCCACTCATCACCAACAACAAACAAAGTAAGAGCAATACTCCCCATATAAATCAATGGCGCCGCTGCAATAGAAGCAAAATGCTCTTTTGATTGCAGGTTAGCAGAAAACACACTCGACAAGGAAAGCAAGAACACTGATGAAAATAATATACGAGCTAACTGCGCAATTTCTCCCTGAAGGGGAGCGGCAAATCCAGAAGCAAAGAGTTGTACCAAGTTATCAGCAAAAATAATTCCAACCCCACTCAAAAGGCCAAAAAACACCAGAACCCCCAACAAAAAAGAAGAAAAATACTCTATTTGTTCGGATTCACTCAATTCGACAATCTTCGGTAGAAAAATTACAGAAATTGTAGCCCCTACCAAAAGGTAATAAAAAAAATCAGGAATTCTAAAGGCCGCATAAACCAGATCAGCATGTTCAGGAGAAAAGGTGGAAACCACCAAACGATCTCTCCACAATCCCAACAATTTTGAGAGTAATGCTGAAGCTCCGAGTAATACTCCTCCTCTAAATAAATATTTCTTTAAACGTAGCGTCGTCATAAAACAAATTAAATTGCTATTAAAAGGCCTTCTTTTCTAAATCCAAATTACCTTTATTTCTATAAAAAATGAAACGAATCTTAGACATATTTCTCCTCCTTTTTATAACCTCTGGACTAAAAATAGAAGTTTTTGCTCAAACCGTACAAATAACAGAAATTCAACCACACAAAATAGGAAACGAAGAAGAGTGGTTCGAGTTTAGTATTTCAGATACAAGTGAAATTAACATGTCGGAATGGGCGCTAGAAAGTAACTCAACAAAAAAATTATTTCTCGATCATCAAGAAATATTAGAATTCTCAGAAAATGCACAGAAAATAGAAAACTTACACTTTAAAATAATAAAATCCCCAGCCTTCTTTGCTTGGAAAAAATCTCCAGTCGGACTGCCAAATGAAGGCGGTCAAATTACGATTAAAGATGAAAAACAGAACATTCTGAGTTCGGCTTCATATCGGAAAGCAAAATCAGGAAAGACAAAAGAGTACGAATGGTCTGAAGTGTATAACATCTCAAACGATAGAGAGGATATGTTTCCACTAATATTTAGATCCAATAAAGACCCTAAATATAGTCACTCAAAACTAAAGCAAAACTACAAAGAACCAACATCGGAAAACACCTTAAAAATAATAATATCAGAAATTTCGCCATACAATAGCAAAAATGATTTTATAGAACTATTTATAAAAGAATCTCCAGAAAAATCTAACCTAAAATATCTAAGCATTAAACACAATGGTACAACTCTCTGGAAATTTGAAAGTGATTTTTATGTATCCAAAAACGACCGAATTCTAATTTATACAAACGAAGATATTTATGGAATAACAAAAACCTCCTCTCCTTACGAGATTTTTTCAAATAAAAAACCTGGACTATCAAGCGGATCAGGAACCGTTGAATTAATCCTGTGGCAAGGCACATCAAATGAATCTTCTGTGGACTTTGTATGTTGGCAGAGCAAAACCCTGAGTAAAACAGAGCAAAAAAGAGTAGATAAGTATATTCTAAAAAAACTATGGGCTGGCAGCTGTTGGGAGGTAGAAAATTTAATAGAAAATGAGTCAATAGGAATACAAGAAAATATCACTGATCAAAATAGTATTCAGAACTTATTCCGTCATTTCAATGGCTCTCCTGGAAATGAAAATATAAATGTAAATAGTAACCCTAAGGGATTAATAGAGATCCAAGGAAGTGGAAAAGAGAGTGGATACACACCATTTTACCTAAATTTAACAGGCGAAAATTCAAGTGATCCAAATGGTCAACAAGATATAAAACTATTCCAATGGTATTTCAATGATGAACTCATTTCAGAAAAACAAAATCCCGAAGGCTTTTACATTAAAGAAGAAGGAGAACATACTATACGGCTTGTAATAACGGACCATCAAAATGGAAGTAGCATATCTGAGCTAAAGATTAACACCTATCAACCGGGAAGTAGTCGTTCGCAATCTAGCCAAAAGGTAATCATTGAAAACCTCTTAAAAATAGACTCAAAAAGCAAAGCTTTGCCGAAGCCCCAAGAAGATATGATCTCAAACCTACTAAGCCAATATAGCCCAAAAAAACCGACTAAATATCCTAATTATACTGAACCAGAACCTAAAAAATCTGTGCCAATAAAAAACACTTATAAATCCTATAGTCGACAATATCCCTCTTCAGAAAGGTTGGTGAGAGTTCCTGACACAGTAAAACCAAGACTAGAAAAGAATATAGGCATACTTTTTAGTTGGCGCGAATCTCCGTGGCCGGCTTTAAAAGTGGAATCGATTTCTGACGTAGAAGCTGATCAAACGTTTGCACGTTTCGAAGCAGCGTATCTCGGAGCTTAGCATGTTGCATATAAAAAACGGCTAACTGCTGAGATTCAATTTTTTGTGTCAAAATTGGCTCGACTGTATGAGGCTGAAATTTCGCAATGTTAGATTTCAAGGCTAAGTCTAATTCTGCCGTTTTTTGATTATAGGCCTGCCCCTGAACCAAAAGCTCATCTCTCTCAGAAATCAATAACTGCTGAATAGTAATGGAATTAGCAAAGAGCGTATCTGCCGTCTGCAATACCTCCTCAATCCTTCTGACTCTTTCTTGCGGCTCTCGGATACGAATAACCTCCAAAGACACCTCTCCCAAAGCCTTAGCCCTTTTCAACCACTCCAAACTTTTCGATATAATTGATCCTGCATTCTGAGTTCGGTCATCTTCAATCTCATAGGCAATATCAGTAACATCATCTGTATCAATACTAGGAAGAGGAGATTCAGTCTCTTGGTTAATATCCTCTTCTGGAGTTTTCATACTGGAGTCTTCTATTGGCTCTACGTTTTTAGTTTTAAATATATTTGAAAACCATCCTTCTTCATCTTTCGCCTCTTCCTCAACAATTACTGGAGTTGTCTCTTCTTGAATAGACGATTCACTTATTTGAAAATTTTCAAAAAAGCTAGTATCTGGCCGCCAAATAAACCAAAGTAGCAACAAAATACCTCCCAGAACTACAACCGTTTTTATAATTCCCCAAAAAATTTGTTGAATAGTCCAAAATATATCTCCATCAGCCTCAATCGGTGCGTCATCATCAATATCCACCAGACTATCTACCGCTCTAGAAAACTCCTTTTCAGTACTTTCAACAACAGCTTTTTCATCCGCTGCCTCAACCTCTGGTGCTTCAGGTGAATTATTTTGGTCTTCTGTCATCTAAGTATTATACCAGAACTAAGCCAGAAAGTCCACATTCATTGCTCCAAAATAAGCCAGGGCAATAGCATCTGCGGTATCATCAATTTTAGGAGAAGACCTTAATGAAAAAGTTACCTGCGCCATTTGCTTCATGGCCAACTTATCCGCCTTCCCATCTCCACAAAAAAACTTCTTCACCTCTACTGGCTTTGGTTCGATAATCTGACAGCCAAAATCATGGGCTAAGTAAGTCAAAATTCCTCTAACCTGAGCAACCTTTAACCCCGTGGTAACATTTTGAGCAAAAAACAAATCTTCAATGGAAAGCATATCTGGCTTATAGCGTTCTAGTAACGTACTAAAGTCTTCCGCTATTTCTGACTGACGCACTGCAAATAAGTCTGAGGACCTTGTTTTAATCAGTCCGTAATTAAGAAGTTTAACCTGAGCACTTCCAAACTTTTCTATTACGGCAAAACCACATCTTTCGTATCCTGGATCAATTCCCAAAAAAATCATTTTATAAATCTAATTTGCAAATTTAGATTGAAATACACTTTTTCCCCTTTTCTATAAATTTTTCCATAACCATGCCTTGAACTACTAGCACTCTCAAACTTTGTATTTTCATACAAATACGATAAAAACTCATCTCTATTATATAAATGATAACATACTACATCTCCATTATTTTTTACAACTATATAACCACCATGAGCCTTTGTAAACCCATCCCAAACTTTACCTGGAACCATTCCTAAAGCGATAGAAACTAGAAAATTTTTTATTTTGTACTCATAATCAGATTTTGAAAGCCTAAAAGATTTTTTTAAATTTTCATCGTTTTCTAATAAATCTACTAAATCAGTAACTTTAGTGGCTTTCCCTGAGAAAAAATCTTGTAACATCTGCGCTATAAAAACAGAAAAAACAGTATCAATTTTTCTTAGATTAATTTCAAATGCTTCATTTGAAACTCTATTAAAATTTAGCTTTCCTTGATTTTCCAAAATACTTTTTAATCTATCTTGAATTTTAGATTTTCCTTCTATTGAATTGATTTCATCAATTTTAGAAGAATCTAAGTTTGTAATTTCATAAATAAAATTAGTTGTTTTTCCTGCATTTAATAGTGTTGAAGCTCCGCCAACCATTGATTTTACCGAAAAACCAAGCAATTCTTCCTTATTAGAAATTCTATCATAAATTACTCCATCAATATCAGATTTTTTAGAACTATCAGCTTTTACTTGAGTACATAAAAGTTCTTCCATCAAGCTCTCGGCTTCTGGCACGCTAAAAGTTGTTGTTTTTGCATTTTTTATACTTTCAAATATTTTAATAGTTTTTTCTTTTATCCGTGTGTCGTTAATTTTTTTTAAAAATGCCCCTCTTGAATCCAAAATATAAATTTCAGAGCCTTCCAAATCAAAAATTTTTATATCTTGATTAGTTTCACTTCTTACGATTTTTTTAAAAATAAAGAACTTACCCGGAACAATTGCAAGGTTTTTATCAGCCGCAAGCAACTTCTTATCCTCAAGAATTTTTAAAAAAGCATAAAACTCACTCCATTCCCCTTTATTTGCTTTCATAAATTTTAATTTAGGTGGTAAAAAATTTGTTCTGCTACAGCTTCAATTGCAGGAATAGCAACTGAATTCCCAAGTTGTTTCATCGCTTGTGTTTCTGAAACTGGAAATAAAAAGTCTTCTGGAAATCCTTGCATTTTTTTGGCCTCCTCAACCCCCAATCTTTTAACTTTTCCATCTACAAGATAGGAATCCCAATTTCTTCTATCATCAATTTTTGAGCCTCTTCCCCCGACTCTTAATGTATATCCAATTTTCTTAGGACACTTTCCACCCCAAATATCTGACATATCCATTGTTAATTTTTTAGACTTTGGAAATTCAAAATTTATATTTTGGTCTTTAAACCCTACCATAAACAATCTTGGCCTGTGCTGTGGGAGCCCAAAATCTGAAGCTTTTATAACTTTATAATAAAAAGAATATCCTAACTCATCTTCAAGGATTCTTTTCATTGTGCTAAAAGTTTTGCCCTCATCATGTTTTAACAGCCCTCTCACATTCTCTAAAAAAAAAGCCTTTGGCCGTTTTTCCCTAAGAATATTTACAATATCAAAAAACAAAGTCCCCCTTACTTCATTGAAACCTCTTTTAAAGCCTGCTTGAGAAAAAGGCTGACAGGGAAATCCCGCACACAAAACATCAAAATCAGGGATTTCTTTTGGTTTTACAAGGGTTATATCACCTACAAAATTTTTATTTTTAAAAAGTTCTGGAGATCTTTTTCTATGATTAAAATCATAAGTCTTTCTTGCATGTTCATCCCATTCAGAAGCAAAAACACAAACTCCTCCAGCATTTTGAAATGCAATATGAAATCCACCAATCCCTGCAAATAAATCTATAAACCTCATAAGTCTTTTTTCTAGGATAATAAAGCGAAACTAAAGTGCAATTATTCAGATTTTTTTGACTTCAATATTAAAAAAAATAATCTGTACTGGTAAACTGGTACAAAATGACAAAAAACCAAGCCAAGATCCTAAAGACTATCTCCAAAAAAATTCATCAACTAGAGAATGAAAAAGACGTTGAAAACTTCTTTAGAGCCTTTTTCACACCAAAAGAATGTAATACTTTATGCGATAGACATCAGCTCATAGAAATGCTTATGCAGCAAACTCCACAGCGAGAGATTTCAAAACAATTAAATATAAGCATTTCACAAATTTCTCGAGGAAGTGCCGAATTACAATTTGGAGTTGGACGAGAATTTTTTCCTAAATTTTTCCCTGAGATTGAACAAAAATGATTTTAGAAGTATTTGATTTTGAAGAAGGACTCTCTCCCATAACGGTTCTCAAAGCCGCTCGTGAATTTTTTGGAGAACCCTGTGCACTCCTGGAATCAGCAATGACTGATGAAAGCAATCAATTTTCTATCATTGCCGCCGTACCAATTCAAGAAATAGTTAGTTCAAAAGACACTTTCAAGAAAATTCGCAATAGTATTGCAAAAACAAAAAAATTCCCAAAAAGTTTTCCTTTCTCTGGGGGTCTTATTGGTTATTTTAACTTTGAAATTTTTAATCAAATTGAACCAAAACTTTCACGAGAGTCAGACTATCCACATGCTATTTTTTATGAGTTCTCTCGATTTTTTGCTTTTGATCACGCAGAAAAAAAAATCTTCGCAATTCAAACCACAGAAGAAAAAGAAACTTTTATTACTGAAAATAAAAATATTCTGAGCAAAGCAAAAACTTTCGCAGAATCAAAAATAGATCTTGAACCATTAAAGAATAACGATTACGCCAATTTTGACCTTTTCGAATCGGAACAGACTGAAGACGAATTTGCAGAGAGAGTAAACTGGGCTAAGCAAAAAATATTAGATGGAGAAATATTCCAAATTATCCTCAGTAATGGGTTTAAGAAAGATATTGGAACACGCGATCCACTAGATTTTTACGAAGTACTCAGAAAACTGGAGCCAACCACCCATCTAATTTTTTATGACTTTGGAGCTCATGGACAGGTCTGTGGAGCCAGCCCCGAAATACTAGGGTCAAAAAGAGGAAAAGAACTTATCTATAGCCCTATTGCTGGAACTAGATATCGAGGAAAAACAGAAGCAGAAGATCAGGCAAATTTTGAAGAACTTCGGGATGACCCAAAAGAAAATGCTGAACATGATATGCTGGTGGATCTTGGAAGAAATGACTTAGGAAAAATTTGTGAACCAAAGTCTATCGGCGTTAAAAAAGAAAAATATGGTCGATTTTTTGCTAATGTCATGCACCTAGTCTCAGATATAGAAGGGACCATCCGTCCAGAATTTGATGCCGTGGACTTTTTCAAAGCTATTTTCCCAGCAGGCACTCTAAGCGGAGCTCCCAAATTAAGAGCAATAGATCTAATTCACCAATCAGAACCTAATCCCAGAAATCTCTATGGTGGAGCCGCTGGCTACTTTTCAGCAGATGGAGATATGGAGTTTTGCATCGCCATTCGATCCTTTTTTGTAAAAGATCAAATCGCGAGATTTAGAACTGGTGCAGGAGTAGTGCAAGACTCTGAAGCCAAAAAAGAATGGCTTGAAGTACACAATAAGGCACGAAGTTTGTGTAAAATATTTAACTACGTTTTAGAAAAACCATAGAATGCCTCGCGCATTAAAAAACAAAAAATGATTGAAACTCAAAAACAAAAATTTGTAGAAAACTGGAACAAAAATCACGCTCTTTTCGGACAAAAAACCTGGGATAAAGACATTGACTTCATCTATTACATAGAATTTCCACTTCCAATGGAAGTAAGTGAAAAACTCCTCGAAGAAGCTCAGAATTTTTTTGCAAAAATAGAGTTAGAAAAAAGCTTCCTACTAGCCCCCACAGAACTACACTTAACGATCACTCTACCAGGAAGACTTGGCACTCACTTTCAAAAAAACGATATAAGCTTCATGAAAAAAACTTTGGAGAATATTACCAAAGACATGAGAAAGATACCGCTAGAGATTAAGGCTCTCAATGTATTTCCAGAAGTGGTATTTGCAGAAATCTACGACCCAACAGACCGACTCCAACAACTTCATGAAACACTCTGCAATGAAATCCCATTCTCTCAACACCCAGAGTTTCGATACCAAAACTATCTACCCCATATCTCCCTTGCCTATGGAGGACAGACACAAAAGACAATCCCCAAAAATATGCCAAGAGAAATCAACTCCATTAACCTAAACCTTGATAACATTCACTTTGGTCGGGTAAAATGGCAAGATGGCCAATTAGAAAAACCACTTATTGCAGAATATAAACTATCATAATGAAACTATTACTCATCGATAACTACGACTCATTCACTTATAACCTCGTTCAGTATTTCCAAGAACTAGGAGTAGAGGTAATTGTAAAGCGGAATGATGAAATCACTATTCAAGAAGCACAAGAATTAAATCCTGACTTCCTCGTTTTCTCACCTGGACCAGGGACGGTCGAAAATTCCAAAGACATTGGAATTGGAATTGACCTCTTTGATGCCTTTCGTGGGAAAATTCCAATTTTAGGAGTCTGCCTTGGTCATCAAATGATTGGAAAAATTTTTGGTGGGAAAATAAGAAAAGTCATACCCCAACATGGGAAAAGATGGCATATGAAAGTCCTCTCCAAAACAGGCATATTTAGTAATTTTGAAGATCAGTTTGAAGGAATGAGATATCACTCCATGATTGTCGATCGCGAAGCTTTTCCAGAAACTCTCAAAATAACAGCAGAAACCGATGATAAAGACCAATTTATAATGGCTTTTGAAAAAACTGACGAACGTATTTTTGGAGTTCAATTTCACCCAGAGTCAATCGGAACCAAAACGGGAATAAAGATGTTAGAAAACTTTTTAAAATCATGAATACGGCAAAATTCGTACTCGAAAATGCTGAATCTCAACCAGAAAAGGTCAAAGAGATCCTTATTTCACTCCATAAAAAAGGAGAGACCGTAGAAGATATTTTAGAATTTATAGAAGTACTAGAAGCTCGAAAAATAAAAGTTAAATCTCCCTGTGAAAAAACATTTGATGTTTGCGGAACTGGCGGTTCAGGAAAAAAAAGGATCAACCTCTCAACTGCACTGGCTATCAAGCTTTCAAAAAAATTTTGTATTGCAAAACACGGAAACAAAGCCGCCTCTGGAAGAGTGGGAAGTTTCGATCTAATCTCTCAACAAAAATTACCAATAGGCGATTCCCCAAATAAGGTTGCAACACAATTGCAAAAATCTAATTTAAGCTTTATTTTTGCACCAGCATTTCACCCATCCCTCAAACCATTAGCTCCAATCAGGGCCTCGATACCTCATCCAACGGTATTTAATTACTTAGGGCCAATATTAAATCCCGTAGAAAATTTAACCGCCCAATTAACGGGAGTGTCAAACATAGAAATTGGAGAAAAATTAGCAGAAGTCTGCACCCACCTAGAAAAAAATATCTGCTTAGTTCATGATACCGCCTTCGGACTTGATGACGTTTCGATTGGAGGCGCTACTAAATTTTGGATGACAGGGATTGAAGGAAAAACTATTCATAGCGGAGCATTCTTCCCAGAAGATTATGGAATAGAGAGTGTAAAAGACTTTTCAGATATCCAAGGAGGAGAAATAGAAGAAAATAACACAATTTTTAACGCCCTAATTGATGATACCGCCCCCAAAGCGCATCAAGATTTCCTAAAAATAAACCAAATAGTTGCCGAAGAGTTTTTTAGTCGGTTCTAGACAGCTTAATACTTTTAAACTAGATTATCTCTGACATGGGGGAAATCGTTCAGTCCTATATTTCTCAAGCACCAGCCTTTACTCTAAATGCTTTTTGGATATCTCAACTACTCATTGGAATTGCCCTTTTTTGTGATCTAGCTTCATGGCAGTGCAAAAAGCGAGAACATATACTGTGGTGGCTAGTAATTTCAACTATTCTCATCGGAACACACTTTGTTCTTTTAAAAGAATACACAGGCGCGATCCTGATCTACATTGCCACACTTAGATTTGCCACCTCAATATTCAGCACCAACCCCAAATTTATGTGGGGCTTCTTCCTCCTAGTTATTGGGGCTTCTTTTTTAACCTACGAAAAACCAGTAGATCTCGTTGCTTTGTTAGCAAACCTTATTTTTAACTACGCAGCATTTCGACCAAATGATAAATCTCTAAGACTTTGGACTATGCTCGGAACTTCAATCTGGATTTTCTTTAATATTATTGTTTTCACCCCCGCTGGAGTAGCCTTAGAAAGCTTTTTCCTTATCAGCAACCTTGTTGGATACTACCGTTACTATATAAACCCACACAAAACTTGACTCACATCAATTTTTTCATACTATCGCGCGGCTTAATATAAGAATTATGGCTAGAAAGTGTCAACTTACCGGTAAACGTACAACTTCAGGAAACAACCGTCCTTTCTCTATGAAAGCGACAAAAAGAACATTCAAACCAAACCTTTTCACGAAAAAAATGTTCAATCCATTAACTGGAAAGGTTGAAAAAATGAAGCTTTCAGCAAAAGCTATTAAAACTTTGAAAAAATGGTCTGCGCAGGGAGAAGTTAAAGCCGAGGAAACAAAAGTAGCTGTAACTCACAAAGCAGGAGAAGGAAAACATGTAAAGAAAGACAAACTTACGCCTAAACAAAAGAAAGAACTAGAAGCACAAAAGGCAGAAGCCGCAAAAGAAGCTTCTAAAACAAAAGTAGATAAGGAAATCGAAGCCGCTGACAAAGCTGAGTAATTAAATCTAAAAATATTATAAAATCCCGCCGTAGCGGGATTTTTTTTATATACTAACACCATGACAAAAGTTATTGTTCTAGAAAACATTCGATCCCTCCATAACGTTGGTTCTATTTTCAGAACCGCCGATGGTGCTGGTTGGGAAAAGATCTACCTTACAGGCTATACAGGATGTCCGCCTGATAGACGAATAGAGAAAGTCTCCCTAGGAGCAGAAGAATTTATTAAATGGGAACATTATCCTCACCCAAGTGAATGTATTGAAAAATTAAAAGAAGAAGGATTTACTATTTTAGCTTTAGAGCAAACCAGTCAATCTGAAAACCTTTTGGAATATAACAAAAAAACAGAAAAGGTCGCACTCATTGTCGGTAATGAAGTAGAAGGAATAACCTCTGAGCTACTAAGTTTATCCGATACTCAGCTAGAAATTCCTATGCACGGACAAAAGGGGTCTCTTAACGTCTCCATTGCAACAGGGATTGCCCTATACCGATTGTAACAAAGTAAATATTGACTTTTCTCATAAGCGAATTACACTCGGATTCGCTATTTTTTGCGTTCTTAACCGAATAAAAGCGGAGAGCGAAGCGCGCTTTTATGAGGAGAGGAGCAAATGACGAAATAATTTGAAAAAATTTATAAAATTTTTAAAAAATATGAAGTCATCAGCGACGATGGGTAGATAGCGAAGTGGCCAAACGCAGCTGACTGTAAATCAGCCGACTCTGTCTTCGGGGGTTCGAATCCCTCTCTGCCCACCATTAATATAATTTCAGGATTCTTCCTGGAATTTTTTTTATAACCGTCGAAAACCAAAAGCCATTAATCCCGCTAAAATAAATATCCATCCCAGTGCAATAGTCCCAAAGTAAAAGACTACTCCACCAGCCAAGGCACACCACAAGACTCGAAACATTCCCAAAAATATTTCTCGAGCCAAAATATAATCAAGGAGACTGTAGCCTGATTCTTCTCCTACCTCAAAAAGCCGAGGACCAGCCGCCGTTTGAAAAAGTGGTCCAAGTACCGATCCCACGGCCTGAATTCCAAGTACAACGTACAAACCGGAGAATTTCATATAAACAGCACGTAAACATAAATCGATACACCTCGCCCATACCCCGTACACTAAAACCTTTTTAGCAGAAATTTTATCAGATAACCGCCCGAAAAACTTTGAAGTAAAAACCTCCAATCCTGCCATAACAGCCGTAATAAGCCCCATTACACTAAATTTCCCCACCACAACCTTAAAATACAACGGCCAACAAATCCACATCGTCATTCCCAAAGCCATATCAGCAAAAAATGCTGGAAACTTTGGTCCAAAAAACACCTTTTTCAAGACTGTTAAAATATCCCGAGAAGTCCCCACCTGAGCTCCTGTTTTAGGTACTTTTTCAATCAACAACATTGAAATTAAGAAAAACAACATAGCCAGGGTAATTGACCATCGCTCCTGATTAAACTCAAATAAGAACCCAGTTAAAACCGGAGCCACCAAATTCACTCCTACAGCCAAAATCTGAAAATTAGCAAAATAATTTCCCCTGGTTCCATCTTTTGTTGCTAAGGCTGATAAAAAGTTAAACCCTGGCCAAAATAAGCATATAAACAACACAAAAGATAAATTCAATACCCCAAAGCTCACCGCATCGCTTAATCCAAGCCCTAAAATAGCATAAAAAACGGTCTGAAAAAATATTCCAAGCTGAACCAGCCTTCTAAGCCCTAAGTACTTCACCCCATAAAAATTGAGTGGAAAAATAACTAACGCCATAGCTCCATGCAAGGCTCCAAACCAGAGGATTGTTTCGTAATCGGTCAATTCATAACTTCTCTGAACAAAGAAGGGAAAAAATATTCCAATTAAAGCCTGACCAAAAAGCGCAGAGCCCTGCATAGACAACAATGATTTCTGAAACTTTTTAGATGCTGGCATTCGGAGCATTATAATACCCTAAAGTATTGAGACATCAACAACACTCTCATTCAAATCAGAAACTCTTTCTAGAAGATCAAAGTCAATTTTATCAAATATATTATTTTATCGTTTTTGTCATATAAGTACTTTTCAGTTCATAACCCCATTTCTCATAATATTCACGAGTTCCAACACCAGCAATAATAGCTATTTTTTTCATTCCCCACTCCTCCTTCACAATACGTTCCGCCTCCTCAATCATTCTTTTTCCAAGTCCACGATGTTGTCCCAACCCCGTTCCTTCTCCAACAGACATCTCTCCACCATAAGAATGAACCTCCCGTATAAAAGCTGAATCATTAAATACAGAACTAAAGTGAGAAAATCTCTGTCCACTGGGCTTTCTTAATCTCAATAGAGCAAATAAATGTTCTTCTTTCTCATCTTCAAAACTCAAAAACACCTCGTCTCCATCACTGGCTTTATAGTCCCTCCGAACAAGCTTTGGCTCGGACTGGAGCAGTTTTGGATATTTTTCAAAATCAGCAAACCCAACTTCTCTAGCGCGAATATCCCGAAAAATATAGCTCTTCTCAGCAAGATTGTGTTCATTGTAAAAATCTTCTCCCACCAATTCTTTTAATTTTTCTGGCTGATCCTTCAAAATCTGTCGAAGATTAGAAAACTTTGCTCCATCTAAAATATTGCTCACAGGAATATCTCTCATCAAACGCATAATTCGTGTCCACTCTGGAACAAAAGCCTGAAACTGAGTCAGAAGCTTCACCAGTTCCGTATCTCTATAAGGCTGATATCTACCATCTTCCCACCATTCTTTAAGTTCCGCTGTCTCCAGTACTACACACGGATAAATTTTAATAAAATCAGGCCTCATATCTGGATTTTCAAAAACTTCCTTCATCCATTCCAGATCATTTTCAGGTGTCGATCCAGGCAGCCCTGGCATTAGATGCCAACAAACTTTAAACCCAAAATCTTTCATTAATTTTTGAGCTTTTACTACATGCTTTGTCAGATGTCCTCGCTTGGTAAGTTTTGAAATTTCATCATTCAAAGTCTGTACTCCGATCTCAATACGCGTACATCCATAACGCCTCATTCTCACCAACTCCCTCTCTGAAATAAAATCAGGACGAGTTTCCAGTGTGAGACCAATAATCCGATGTTTTGCACTCTGATTCCAATCTTGTGATTTTTTAAGGCTCGTTGCTACTTTTCGATAAGATTGTTTTTCTTTATCGGTCATTCCAAATTCATTGGCAGCATCAAAACATTTTTTTACATACCAACTCTGATACTTATGTGGCAAAAAACTCCAGGTCCCTCCCATAACAATTATTTCCAACTTAGAAGTCGGATGACCAGATTCTTCTAACGCAAGAATACGATTATAAACCTGTTTATAAGGGTGAAATTTATTCCGAACCGCTCGAGCCGCCGCTGGCTGATTCGACATATAGCTTTTAGGCATTCGGTCCTCAGTTGGACAGTAGACACACTTTCCTGGACACGGATAAGGCTTAGTCAAAATACCAATAGGAGAAACCCCTGAAATGGTTCGCACAGAACGCTTCTGCAATATTTGTTCCAAAATGGATGGAAGTTCATAATTTTGAGTTTTTGCTACCGCTATAATTTCCCTATTTTGAATAGTAGAGATGGCCTCTCTTGCAGAAAACTCATACTTCAATTGCTCGAGTTTCTTTGCAGATTTTGGAGGATTTTTAATGAGCTCTTTCAAAAACATCTCCACCTTTTCTGGGTGGTTAACTTTTTGTCTCGCTCCAAAAACTTTTACTTGCTTCATATTGAGGCTTCGAATCTATTAGAAACACTAAAAAAGTAAAGTTTTTGACAAAGGCGTAAAAAATTGTAAAAAGAAAATAATGACAGAGCTATCAATCGAAGAACATTTCGACGATCCATCAGAGTCTGAAAATCTCAGTGAAGAAGATGAATTCATGGAAGAACTCATTGCCAATTCTAAAGAAATTGTGAGGAATCAGCTAGAGTCTCCCGATGTTAGAGAGAAAATGATGGCTATACAATTCTTGCACCATCTAAAAAAAGGTGAATCGACAATGGAAGAAGCTGTCAAATACCTAAGAAAAAGAGTAAAAGGATTTGGAGACATTCGCCCCAAAAGGGGGCGAGTTTCTGAAAAAGAGAAAAAACTGCTATCAAGATTGAAAACATCTCTTCAAAGTGAAATTGAGATAAAATGTAACCGCTCAAAGTCTCAAAAAGCTAAAATTAGAAGGAGATTTGGACTCGATACTGATTAAAAATAATCCCTAAAAAACCATGGAAACATTACAACCACCCAATGAAAAACTAACTTTACAAGATATTTCAGAAGAAATTCTCAAGCCAAAACTCCCAAACGGAGAACCAACTCCAGATGGATTAAGGCTTCGAGACTTTGTGGCAAAAAAAATGAAAGAAGCTGGACTAACCCCTGGAGACAGAGATCTTCATGCAACCCCTCAGGAAATTGTTTCTTGGTGGAACTTTTTAGTAGTGCAAGGCTTAGGCCCTGAAGACGAGGTGGGGATTGAAGCTTTCCAATTCCAATAATTACTACCCTTCCTGATTTAGAATCAGATACTTAGTCGCCTCTTGAACATGTTTATAACGATCTGTTCCAAGATAAGTTCCTCCAAACCAGCGCGTCACCACCACAATACAGTTGGTATAGTTTTCTTTTTGTAAAATTCGGAGAATTACTGCCCCCGCACCCGTTTCTCCATCATCGTTTTTGGTTTCCCAAATCTGTCCACTCTTACTTATCCGTGCCGCCCAGGTGTTATGGGTAGCTTTTGCATACTTCTTATCTGATTTAAGCCGTTTTAGAAACGCTTTAGCTTCCTCTCGATTCTGAATAGTCCCTCCACTCACCGAGTATTTAGAACCTCGATCAACGATAATATTTTCAAATAGTAAAAATTCTGAGTCAAAAGTATTCCCATCTAAAAAATCTATTCTGGACTGATCAGTTTTCACTTTCAGATTCTAACACTTTTTTAAAACGTTTGGGATTAAAATCGCCCTGATGCCCAACCAAAGAAAGTCTTTTTGAAAACTGTCTAAAATTTCCATTTGGCTCCACAATAAGCGATGCGACCTGGTATAGCACCCCTTTTTCAAGGGTCTCAATCGTTCCTTCAACCGCTCTTTTCGCCTCAACCCAGTCGCCTGGAAGCACCCGATCCATTCCACTCACAAAAATTCCTTCTGCCTTAAAACGTTCTGGAACTCCTCCAAATTTAGCCATTTCTCCTAAAAAATTTAAACGGCCAACGAACAAGCCAAACAACTCCATCGTTGATATCTTTATACATGATCAACAGACATGGAACCAAAACAACCGTTAAGAAGGTTGCGAGAGTCATTCCATAAATAATCGCAAAACCAAGCCCCTCCCAGATTGGATCAGAAAGAGCCAATGGCAACATCCCAAAAATAGTTGTCACTGAAGTCAAAAAGATTGGCTGCATTCGTGATTTCCCAGCCTCAATATAAGACCGGAATCGATCTCCAAAACGTTTTTGGTTGTGATTAATCTTATCAATCAAAACAATCGAATCATTCACAATAATCCCCGCTAAGGCCACAATCCCAATCATTGTCGGAAATGAGATCGGTGTACCTGAAATCCAAAACCCAAGGAATACCCCCATAATTGAGAGTGGAAGGAGCATAAGAATAACTCCTGATTGTAAGAATGAATCAAACTGCAATACAAGGATCACCAAAATAAGGAAAACCGCTAATAACATAGCCATTCCCATTTCCTTAACCAATCGCTCACTTTCTTCATTGTCTCCCCCAATTTTGATTTCATCCCCCGCCTGAATTGGTAATGCTTCTACCAACTCTTTCAGCTGAGCAGAGAATTGAGCCGCGGTAGCATCTCCCTGAATTTGGGCCCCAATAGTAACGGTTCGTTTTCCATCTAAATGCCGAAATCTTGTCTGTTGAGCAATAAGTTGAAAGTCGGCAACATCTGAAAGTTTTATATAGTTCCCCGCTGGAGTTTTAATTGGAATCTGTGAAACTATATCGAGTGATTCTGCGTCTTTCCAAACTCTTGTCCCCTCGAAATCAAAACGAGCTTCTACATCAACTTCATCACCATTTTCTGTTAGCTCTAACACTGTAACCCCTTGTACCCCAGCACGAAGAGTTTGTTGTAACTGAGATGGAGTCAGACCATATCGATCTAGTTTTTCTCGATCAAACTTCCAGGCCATTTGCGGTACTGGATCTCCTAAATTATCCTGAATATTCTTTAAGAAAGAGTCTTCATATTTCATCTTCAAAAGTCCTTCTTCCACTAAACGAGAAAGCTCTCGTACTCGTTCGGTATCATCACTAATAATCTTAACCTGAATCGGCTGATCACCTCCTGGAGGACCAGCAGCAAGCTCTGTAACCTTGATCTCTAAATAATCAGGAAGGCTAGAAAGTAAATCCTCTTTAACCTTAGGGGCTAATACTCGAGAAGAAATATTTCTCTCACTTTTATCAAAGAGATTAATCGTTATTCCAATTATATTTTCATCCGTTCCATTACCACCATCTCGACCATCATTATTTGGATCGTACTGAGATTTTGCACCAACAGATATTTCAATATTTTTTAACCATTTATCTTCTTCTGCAAAATAAGGCACAAAAACCTCATTAAGAGCGGGTAAAAATGTTTTCATTGTTTCTAGATCGGTTCCACTCGGAGCTTCTACTGAGGCGGTAAAATAATTCTCATCTCCAGCAGGAAAAATATCCACAGAAACCTTCCCACTAGCTGGCAGGTAGAAAGAGAAGAACATAAGCCCAAAAGAAGCTACCAGTAATCCATAAGTTCTCAGTCTTCTCTCCAAAACAAAAGTCATAAAAGTATCATATTTTTCTCGAAAGAAAAACATCCATTTTGATTCACGAAGTGCGTGTGGAGGAAACATTCTGAAAAACATAACCCCAAATACTGGAAGGATAAAAAGAGAAACAAACAAAGAGGAAGACAGCACCAAAATAACCGTCTTTGGAATTCCTGAAATGTATTCTCCTGAAATCCCACTAATCATAAAAAGCATCGGAGCAAAAGCGAACATAGTTGTCGCCGTCCCAGTAATAATTGGCCAACGAAAGTTTCTTAATGTATCACGTGCCGCATCCAAAGGTTTTCTTCCCTTTATAAATATCCCCTCAGAAATCCCTTCCGTCACAATAATTGAGTTATCAACCAGTAACCCCAAAGCAAGAACAAGTGCAAAGAGAGACAAGAAATTAAAGGTTTCTCCCATAATATAAAGCCCCAGTATTGAAATCAGCAAAGTTAAAGGAACTGAAATAAAAGCCAAGAAGGCCTCTCTCCATCCGAGGGCCACCAATAACACAATCACAATAACCAATAACGTCTGAGTTCCACTATCCAAAAGTTGTCCCAGGCTTTTTTCAATATCTTCAGCTGAATTAAAAATCGTAGTAATTTCTAAATTTTCAGGAAATAATCCCTTCTCTCTAAATTTATCAATTGCTATCAGCGAATTCTCCACGGTCTTCGGAACATTGGTTTTTGTTTCAGCCTTTAAAACATCAATAGCAATAAACCTTTCAGCTTGTTTTCCTGTAGTAATAAATTTTTCTACCTCCAGAGTATCAAACTCTCGACGAATTTCCCCAACATCTTCAAGCCGTATAATTTGCCCACCCCGAGTCACTAACGGCAAAGACATAAACTCTTGCGCTGACTCAATTTCACCCGCTACACGAATATCTACACTCTCTCCCATTACAGAAACCGCCCCCAAAGGCAAGTCTCGATGGGATATACTTATCTTTTGCAATACTTCATCAAGAGATAAATTCATCCCCTGAAGTTTTATTGGATCAATATAGAAGTGGTACTGTTCATCCGGGACTCCCGTTAATCGTGCCTCACGAACACCATCAATCGTTTCGAGTTCATCAGATAAACTTTCTGCAAAGTTTTTTAATTGCGAATAAGAGTAGTCACCAGATAAAGCTAAGGTCAAAATCGGAATATTTGAAATGTTCGCCTCTTCTACGTTTGGGTCATCTAAAATCGAGTCTGGAAGTTTTGGCTTCGCATCATCAACAGCATCCTTTACATCATTGGTATTTTCCACCATGTTGGTTCCGATCTCAAACTCCACAACAATACTCGATATTCCTGGAGAAGAAGTAGAGGTATATTCTTTTATTCCCTCAATATTTTTAATCTCAGATTCAATTTTTTCTGTGATCAAATTTTCAACATCTTCGGCCGTAGCTCCTGGCCAAACAGTGCTTACAATTACCATTGGAATTTCTACATCTGGAGCATTCTCTTGTGGCATTTGTTCATAAGCAAAAAGCCCAAAAACAAAAAATAGTAGAGCAAAAAGAAGCGTTACCCGAAACCTATTCAGGAAAAAGGTCCAAAGCTTAGAAAGTGGCTGTTCTATATTATTCGACATTGTTGCTCGCTATTTCAGTTACAGTTTCTTCTTCTGAGGCGACAACCTCATCAGTGATAACTTTCTCTCCTGGAAGTATTCGCTTATAAAATTCAACGATCTTGTCACCAACTTCCAACCCCGAAACAATTTCTACATTGCTTACTACCACTTTCCCAACAACAACTTTTTTCCTCTGTGCGATATTCTCACCATTTAAAACCAATACCTCTGCTCCATCTGGTTCAAAGGAAATAGCGGAAAATGGAATAAGTAATTTTTGCCCATTATTAGCTACTCCAAGAGGAATAAATACTTTTGCCAAATTTCCAACCAAAGAAGCTTCTGAAGGAAGCATGAATTCCGCCAATACTTTTTGTGTTTGAGCATCAAGTTTCGGGCTTAAGAATTTATCTTTTGTAAAGAATTCACTCCCTCCAACTTCAATCTTAATTTCATCAACCAGTTGAGCTTTTAACCATTCATCCTGTGTCAGATAAGCAACAACTTTTTTGCTTCCTTGCTCATTTACAATCGTAAACAATACGGTCCCAGGACTAACTAAATCTCCATTCTTAACCGTTCTGGAAGCAAGTTTTCCTGAAATTGAAGCTCGAATAGTTAAATCTGATTGACTAGCAGCTGCAAGGTTTACTTGGTTTTGAGCCGCGACTATTTGAGCCTCTGCTTGAGACTTGGCTAGCTCTAACTGGTCCTCAGCACTTTTCACCCTATTTTCAGCGGCCAAAATAGCAACATCTGTTCCTACATTAGTGGTTTTTGTTCCTTCTAGAGAAGAATTTAGTGCTGATATCTGTGCATCTATTTGAGGCTTAAAAGCGTCCAGCTGTTGCTGGATAGACTGTCTATCAGTTTCTGAAAAGGTTTCAGAAATAACCGTATTAATAATTAGTTGATCATAATTTGCTAAAGCACTTTTAATTTTTTCTGAAAAAGCGAGTCTTTTTCGAGTAAATATTTCAAGACCAAATTTGTCTGATGGTGCTGTTTGCAATTTCAAAGTACTGAGTTCCCGAATAAGTCCTTCTACTTCTGTTCGAGTTTTATTTTTTAAGATCGTATTCGTCGCTCCAACCTGGTTTCTCCCAAAAACTACTTGGCTTCTATACTCCAAAGTTGCCCCAAGCATTCGATCAAGAAAATCCAAAGCTCCATCAAAAATTGTTTCAGCATTTTTAGCTGTTGTTCCCAAACCCACATAAGATTGATTGTTATTTTGAGCTTGTTGAATTCGAGTTTTCTCTAGGTCTCTTTTGGCATTATCCAAAGCCGTTTCAGAAGCCTTAATACTATTTGCTGCTGAAAGTCTCGCACTTTGAAGACTATTAAGGGCACCTTGATAGTTAATAGCTGTTGGATCTCCCGCTAAATCATATTGCGCTAGAGCTTGCCCTGACCGAACCGAGTCTCCAACATTCGCATAAACATTTTTAATTTTCCCACTCACCTCAGCCTTAACATCAACCTCATTATCAGATTGAACGGTTCCAAGGATTTCACGAAAAGCATCAGGACTCCACTCTCCAAAGCTTATAACTGAAGCCTTTCTCTCCTTAATCTCTGTTTCCACCGAAACTTCTTCTTTAACTTTATCTTCAGATTTATTACGATGTTTATTAACCTTAAAAATCGCAAACAAAATTATGAAAATAGATCCGAAAATAAATTGTCGCTTGTGCACTTTTATAAAGTCTTTCATATGAGTCTTGATAAAAACTAAAATATCGGGTTATTTTACCACATTAAAATCAATAAAACAACAGGAAGTTATGCCGATAAACAAAAATGTCCAGCAAAAATGAGTGATTACTCAGTTTGGTGAAATATTGCATAATAACACTAAAAAATTACGGCATACCGAAAATACGTTAATACAGTTCCAAAGTGACAAAAATTCATCACAATGCAGGACAATGGCCAATATTCAAATTGTTTATGGTTCCAATGGAGGGAACACAACCATTGTTTGCCACTATGTTAAAGAAACGCTCGAATCAATGGGGCACAACGTAAACAATGACCGTTGTGAGCATTTTCCTGAAGACAACCTTGTTGGAAAACACGATATCTTGATGCTCGCCTGTCCGACTTATGAACATGGAGAACTCGAACCAAGTTTTTTAAAAAATTTTTGGCCCAGAATACAAGGGCTAGATCTCAAACAACAAAAATGCATCGTTATTGGACTTGGAGATATCAAGTACGACATTGAATACCATATGGAATCAGCTCGAATTCTTCAAAAATATGTCGAAGACCATAATGGAGAAGTTTATTTCCAAAACTTAATGGTCAGCGGAAAACCTATCCCAGCATTAGAAACAATCGTAAAAAAATGGTGTGAGAGGTTACACCAAAAACTAAGCACTTAATTTGAAGATAAAGCTAATTTGAGCGAGAATATAAACCGCATGGCAGATATTCAAATTGTTTTTGGCTCAAATAGTGGAAACACCGAAATGGTTTGTGATTATGTGGGGAAACAGCTCGCAGCCGCTGGGCACAATGTTAAAATCGACCGAGGAGAGCACTTTCCAGAAGATAAACTAATAAACCACGATCTCCTTATCTTTGCCTGTTCTACCTATGAACACGGAGAACTGGAAGACCACTTCAAATATCACTTTTGGCCAAGAGTTCAAAACATTGATCTAAAAGGACAAAAATGTGCCGTAATTGGACTCGGCGACTCAAAATATGATACCGACTACAATGTCGAATCAGCTCGAGTGCTAGAAGACTACGTCAAAAATCATAATGGAACACTCCTCTGTGAAAGCCTTAAAATAGACAAGGCGCCGCTCCCACAACTAGAAACCTTAGCCAAGAATTGGACCGATTTACTTATAAAAACACTCTAAAAAAACTCATGAACAGAATTCGAATTCGCATCGTTGGACACTCAGGATATGGAGGATTGCTCTCTACTGGATCAGTTATCGCTCGATCTCTTGAATCACTTGGATTTTATGTCGTAGCAGACCGTGAATATCCATCTCTCATCAAAGGAGGAACCTCTTGTTTTACGATCAATGCGAGTCGTAGTAAAATCAAAGCTTTATCGGATGTTCCAGATATTATGATTGCCCTCGATAAGCCATGTCTAATGACCTACTTTGAAACTCTCAAAGATGGGGGAACCCTTATTCACGGTTACGAACGAATTGCTGGAATCCGAAATATCATCAAAGAAGCTGAAGAAAGAAATATTACAATTATCCATCAAAACACTCGAGCCTTAGCCGAAGAAGCGGGAGGAAATCATCGAATGCAAAATATGGCTCTAGCGGGGATGGCCTGGAAAGCCCTTGGATTACCGATAGAAACACTCGAAAACTACATCAAAAATCAGTTTGCCCACAAACCAAAAGTTATTCCACCGAATATTAAATGCGTAAATCTGGCCTACGAAAAAGCCGAAACAACTCAGCCCGTAGAAGTCCCGCCAGCAGACAACAATGCTAATACCCTGTTTATTGATGGAAACCACGCTCTAGCTTTAGGGGCAATCCATGGAGGCGTGAGAGTTTACTATGCCTACCCAATGAGTCCTGCAAGTTCTATTTTAACTCATATGGCAAATCACGCTAAAGATTTTGGATACGTAGTGAAACAAGGAGAAGATGAAATCACCGTAGCCAATCTCACCCTCGGATCAATGTACGCAGGAACTAGAAGCTTCTGTGCAACCTCTGGAGGAGGGTATGACCTCATGACTGAGACCGTTAGTTTAGCAGGAATCACCGAAACCCCGTTTCTCTGTGTTATTGTACAAAGGCCAGGCCCAGGGACAGGACTACCGACCTGGACCGCTCAAGGAGATTTAAATCTCGCACTTTACTCCTCACATGGAGAATTTGCTCGAATGGTAATTGGAGTTTCTGATCCAGAAGATGCCTTTGATTTGATCCAACACGGACTAAATTTTGCAGAAGAATATCAAATTCCAGTACTCGTTCTATCAGAAAAGGTTATTGCCGAAACATTTGCCACCTGTCCAAAATTTGAACAAAACAAAATTCCAATCAAGCGAGGACTTGTAGAAGGAAAAGATTTAGAAAGCCTAGAAAATACCGATCGGTTTAAAATCACAGAATCCGGGCTTTCTAAAAGATGGATTCCTGGATCAAGTGATGCTTATTATTTCGCCAATGGAGACGAGCACAAAGAAGATGGTTCACTCGATGAATCTAAAGCCGCTGGAGAGATGTATGCTAAACGAGTGAGAAAACTCGAACTTATTAAAGAAAATACTCCTGAACCAGAAATTTTTGGAGAGACTAAAAACGCTGATATTTCTTTTGTTGGATGGGGAAGCACCCGTTCAACGATGGAAGACGTTATTGCTGAACAAGCCGCAAAGGGTATTAAAGTAAACTACTTACACTACAGCTATCTTTGGCCACTAAAAACTGAAAAACTAGAACAATTTTTCTCTAACAATCCAAATGTTCACCTGATTGAAGGAAATTATCTTGGACAGCTTGGAAACTTAATTGAACAAGAAACCGATCTCCATTTCAAAGACCGTCTTTTGAAATGGAATGGAAGACCTTTCTTCTTGGAAGACTTAGAAGAATATATTTCAGAAAATCTGGAAAAAACAGAAACCAAATGAAAATAGCCATTATGTCAGACAGTCACGATCATTGGGAAAATCTCACAAAAGCTGTTGATATTGCCAATACCAAAAGCTGTAAATATCTCCTTTTTTCAGGAGATTTGATAGCCCCTACAGGACTAGAAATTCTAAGCAAATTTAAGGGAAAAGTGAAACTTGTTTTTGGAAACAACGAAGGAGAAATCGCGGGGCTAGTACTCAATGCAGAAAACATCCAAAATTTAGAAATACCAAAACGAGACAAACATCAAATTAACCGTGGAGCTCTTTGGGAAGAAGAAATTAATGGCTTAAATTTTTTTATGAATCATTATCCAAGAATTGCTGAAATAGCCGCCCACTCAGGATTGTTTGATGTTGTTATCTACGGTCACAACCACACCTATAACCATTCTACTATCAAGAACTGTCTCTATCTTAACCCGGGAGAAGTCCACGGAAGCAAGACCAATACTCCTTCATTTATGGTACTAGACACAAACACCAAAAACGTAGAGAAAATAACCATTAGCTAAAAACGATACTTATATCATGACAAAACACCTAAAAACCCTGATCGAACGTCAAGACCTATACGAGTCTTATACCACACGAGATGATATCATCAACTGGTGGTGTGGAGGTTGTGGGAACTACCCAATTCAAAACGCTCTAAAACGAGCCCTTACCCTCGAACATATTACAAAACGTGACGTTGTGTTTTGTTATGATGTGGGGTGTTCTGGTAACGGTTCAGATAAGATTGAAGGATATACTATTCACGGCCTTCATGGAAGAGTTTTACCATTGGCAGCAGGAGTCAAAATCGCCAATCACAAACTTCATGTTGTTGCCGAAGCGGGAGACGGAGCGACTTTTTCTGAAGGAATTTGTCATCTAGCTCATGCGATCAGAAATGATTACCCCGTAGTCTTTCTACACCACGACAATCAAAACTACGCACTAACCACAGGACAAGCTTCTGCCCTGACTCCAAAAGGTTGTAAAATGAACGCGGCTCCAGAAGGCGCTCCTGTAGACTCTCTAAATCCAATTGAAGTAGTTCTTGGTTTTAGACCTTCTTTCGTAGCTCAGACCTGTAGTGCAGACATTGATCATATGACTGAAACCATTCAAGCGGGATTAAACCACAATGGATTTGCCTTTATCAACATCTTACAAGCCTGCCCAACATACAATAAATTCATCACTCACGAATGGTATTTAGAACATATTCGACCAATCGAGGATGACTATCCTGACTATGACCCAACTGATATCCGTCAGGCTCGAGACATCTGTGAAATAAAAAATCCTCTATACCTAGGACAAGTCTACCTAAATCCGAAAAAAGAAAGCTTCCTTGAGACTGTTGAACACCGAGTTCAAACCGACGCCCCTCTTACAGAAGAAGTTTCCCATGTAGACCTTTCTAAAGTTTTAGATAAATTTTAAACTTTCCGCTCTAACTCAATAATTTCATCTCGAAGCGCCGCCGCTCGTTCAAAATCGAGATTTTGCACCGATAGCGCCATCTCATCATTAAGCTCCTTGAGCAGTTTCTTGATATCGTCTTTTTTACTAACCTTTTTAAAGTCTCGAGTTTTTCCTCCAAGATCTTTTGAAATATCCACAATATCCTTTTTAACTGTTTTTGGCGTAATCCCGTGCTTCTTATTGTAAACCATCTGAATTTCTCGACGACGGCTGGTTTCTCCAATTGCCGCCTCCATTGCAGGTGTTTCTTTATCGGCATACATTAATACACGTCCTTCAGAATTTCGTGCAGCTCGACCAATGATCTGAAGTAGAGAATCTCTCGAACGCAAAAACCCTTGTTTATCGGCATCCATAATACAGATCAATTCTACCTCTGGCAGATCAAGACCTTCTCTTAAAAGGTTAATCCCAACAACCACCTCTATCTGCCCCTTTCGAAGCTCAGTTAAAATTTCAATTCGTTCAATAGTTTCAATTTCTGAATGAAGGTATTTAGCCTTAATTCCTTGTTCTAACAAATATTCAGCCAAGTCTTCAGCCGATTTTTTGGTCACCGTTGTAATCAAGACTCTGGCCCCTTTTTTGATAGTTCCTCTAACTTCTTCCAATACACTATCAATCTGATTTTTTGTTGGTAAAATAGTAATCCCTGGATCAACCAATCCCGTTGGACGAATAATCTGTTCAACAATATCCTTTTTATCACAGTTCTCATACTCATATTTTCCAGGGGTAGCCGAAACATAAATAGCTTGCTGAATACGTCCCTCAAACTCTTCAAAAGTTAGAGGTCGATTATCTAATGCTGAAGGAAGTCGAAATCCGTGCTGAATCAAACTCTCTTTTCGACTCAAGTTCCCATTATACATCCCTCCAATTTGAGGGATTGAAATGTGGGACTCATCCACAAAACAAACAAAATCTTCTGGATAATAATTCAATAAAGTTGCCGGTGGTTCTCCAGGTTTGGCTCCCGATAGATAACGAGTGTAATTCTCAATCCCATTCACATACCCCATCTCTCGAAGCATCTCAATATCATACTTCGTTCTTTGATTGAGACGATGAGCCGCTAGAGCATTTCCTGAATCTCGAAGTTCTTTTTCCCGAATAATTAAATCTTCATGGATTTCTTTTGTAACTCTCTCGATAACATCGCTCGTCGTTACTTGATGTTTTGCGGGAAACAAAACACATTCATCCATTGTCTGAAGAGTTGCTCCTGTAAACCCGTCCACCTCTGTAATCTGCTCTAAATCATCTCCCCAAAACTCTAACTGATAAGCTGTATCCGAACTCGGAGGAAAAATCGTAATTATGTCTCCCAATACCTCAAATGTCCCTCGACTAAAATCGGTCTTTACTCGCTGATATTGAATATCAACGAGCTTTCTTAAAAATTCGTTTCGTGGATAGGTTTTCCCAGTTTCCAATTTGATCGCAAGTTTCTCATAGGTTTCAACATCTCCCAAACCATAAATACAGGAAACCGAGCTAACAATAATAACGTCTCGACGAGTTAGTAAATTAACGGTTGCTGCATGACGAAACTTAGCAATTTCTTCATTAATGGTAGCTTCTTTTTCAATAAAAGTATCTGTTTTGGCCATATAAGCCTCTGGCTGGTAATAGTCGTAATAAGATACGAAATAACTAACCGCATTATCTGGAAAAAACTGCTGAAACTCGGCACAAAGTTGAGCCGCTAAAGTTTTATTATGAGCTAAAATCAAAGTCGGCCTCTGTACTTCATTTATGATATTTGCCATCGTAAAGGTCTTTCCCGTCCCAGTTGCCCCAAGAAGCGTCTGATGTCTTAATCCATTCCCAAGACCTTTTACCAAGTGATCAATTGCCTGAGGCTGATCTCCTGTTGGTTTAAATTTCGAAGCCAGTGTGAATAATTTTTTAGTCATAAAAAGAGTAGCGTAGATTGTTCTTAAAAATGGGAATTTAGCAAGTCAATAATTGGCAAACTTCTTTCTTCTCAAGAAAAAAAAATTAGACTAAAAACCATGAATTGGATACTCGGAAAAGCAAAATACGACCTCCCGTTAGTCCTGTTTCCTGGACTACTAATTTTGCCGCTTATTCCCTTTATGAATGATCGGGAATCTATCACTTTTTTAATCGTTGGATTCTTGGGGCTAGCCGTTGCAGATGCAGGACATGTATATACAACGGCCTGGAGACTCGCCACCGAAAAAAGTATCTACTCAAAGCTTATTACTTACGCCATTCCAGTGGCCGTATTTGTAACCATCTTCCTATGGTACTACTTTAAAATTCCACTATTATGGAGTGCCGTAGTCTATGCCACCTTTTTTCACCATATTAGACAATTTTATGGAGTTTCTCGTTGGTACCAACGACTCAACAAAAACCTGAGAAAGACTTCTGATTTCTTCTTGTACACCCTCACAATTATGCCACTAGTAATGCTTCACTTTACTACGGGCATTGAATTTACCTACTACACCGATCAAGATATTCTATTCTATCCATCCAACACCATTTTATACCCACTTCTTGCCGTATATATTTTGCTCGTGATTGCATGGCTTGCTTGGGAAGCCTTTTTGTATTTCAAAAAAAACCAGAAAGAGCTAAATCGATTTTTCTCCGTACTAGGCCCTGCAGCCTTGTATTTGTTAGCAATGATTGGAGCCAAAGATTATCGAGAAGCTGTATTTATTCCGCTTCTTTTAGGGCACGGAATTCCGTACATTGCAATTATCAGTTGGAGGTTAGATAAAAAACAAAAACTTAAAGCCAAAAAATTCTCAATTATTTTTGGACTCGTTCTCGTTTCTGCTGTCGCTCTTGGGACGGCCGAAATGGTAGTACAAGAAGGATTTTTAGATATTTCTTACCAGTACCTAAACAATGCCCCAAGTACTTTCTGGGCAGCCATAATTGCACTATACCTCACGCCACTAATATCCCACTACCTCTGGGATATGTACATATGGACTAGGGACTATATGAAATAACCTTTAGTTTTTATATTTTTCTAAAAACTCTTCAGCCTTCGTTTTACCTTCGTCAAGCATCTCTTTTCCTTTCTTGGCCACTTTTGCACGAGTTTTTTCTCCCTTGTCTGGAGCAAAAAGTAGCGAAGTCACTGACCCTACAGCACCTCCAACAATAATTCCTGTAAGTAAACTCCAACGTTTTTTTCTTTTTTCTGACATGGTGTAAAATTAAACTTTTTGTTGCTGATCAAAGTCCAATCGGAGTACAGCACCTAACTCTGATTTAAGTTTTGAGAGAAGCACTTCAAACTCCTGATCAACGGCTTCATCTTTTAGCGTTTCATCCCAAGATCTAAACTCTAAATGAAAAGCTAAATTTTTAACTCCAACTCCTAGTTTATTTGCATCTTGATACTCATCAAATAAAACTACTTTTTGGATCAGCTGACTCTCATTTAAAATAAGTTTTTTTACTGCCCCAAAAGTCACATCCTCACTAAGTACAATTGATAAATCTCTATAAACAGGAGGGTATGGAGAAATTTTTCGATAAGTCTCTTCTCGATTAGTCACAACTTCACACAGATTTTCAAAGTCAAACTCCGCAAAGACAACTACTGCATTCTTAGCTGAAACAGCCTGTGGATGCATAACGCTAAGATTTCCCAGAAACTTTCCACCTACAAAAATTTTTGCCGATTTTGAAGGATGTTCATATTCAAGCGGATCAGTATTAGTATCAAAATCACAATCTACCCCTAATTGAGCAAAAAACTGTTCTAAATCTTGTTTTAGATCAAAAAACATAGAATCTTCCTTTCCTCCCATCTTCGCTCTAAAGGCTAAGAATTTAAGACGTTCCTCTGGTAAGACCTCTCTCTCTTGAGGAATATATGTTTTCCCAAGTTCAAAAAACTGTAAGTCATTATGAGTTCTCAATTCTGACTCAATGTCCCTTACCATATTCAGAATTAAGTTTTTTCTCAAAAATTGATATTCATCAGAAAGAGGATTCTCAACCTGAATATACTGATCAGGCAAATCCGCATTTGAAACTCTAAAAAAGGAGTGATTATAAACTTCCAAGTATCCACCATGAGCAAAAAAATCCCTAGCTTCCCACTCAAGGTTTCTAAGTATGTTTTTGGCTGGAGGAATCATCGGAAGCGTCGGAAGATTTGATGGCAAGGCTTCAAATCCATAAATTCGAATAACCTCTTCAACCAAATCTTCTGGAAGAGATATATCTTTCGTAGCTCTAAAGGTTGGAATCTCAACCTTAAACCCCTTCCCGCTTTTTTTCACATTGAAGCCCAGAGAGGTCAAAATAGCATTGATCTGAGTGTCTTTTATGTCTGTTCCTGCAAAACGTCGCACCAAGTCTGGATCAAGTTGAATTTCGACTTTTGGAAAAACCACTGGATAAACATCTGTTAAATCAGTAGCAACATTTGCTTCCGGACAGAATTCCAAAGCTTTTTCTGTCGCTGCAAGAATAGCCTTTCTACACCACTCTGGATCAAGTGATTTTTCGTATCGACTAGAACTTTCTGTCCGAATCCCAAGTCTTTGAGAAGTTTTTCTTACTCTAACAGGATCCCAGCTAGCCACTTCAAATAAAATATTTTTTGTATCAGCTGTGACAGAAGTGCTAAGCCCCCCCATGACTCCAGCAATAGAAATGGCTCCTGAATCATCAGCAACAACCATATCATCAGTCGTTAACTCATACTCTTTCCCATCAAGAACGGTTAATCTTTCTCCTTCTGTGGCAAAACGCACCACAATATCTCCCTGGATTTTATCAGCATCAAAAACATGCATGGGCTGACCAAACTCCAACATAATCCAATTGGTGATATCCACGAAATTATTAAGGGAACGAACTCCTAAATTTTCAAGCATAATTCGAACATCTATAGGGGCCTCTTTAACCGTAATATTCTCAAGCTGTAAAGCACAAAAACGACGACATCCATCTGCCTTAATACTCACCGGAAATGGTTTTGCATTGCGAGGCAAGCTTACTACTGGCTCTGGCAAAACTAAGTTCGTCTTAAAAATAGCTGATAACTCTCGAGCAAAGCCTCTGTGCCCCATAAGATCTGGCCGATGAGTGAGGCTTTTGTTATCAATATCAAACAAAGTATCTGAAAAAGCCTCTGAAACTTCTATCAGAGATTTTCCAATAAGACTCTCGTCTTGAAATTTCATAAGCCCCTCCATACTCAATCCTAATTCCTGATTATCACAAACCATTCCTTCCGATTTCTGACTTCTTACTTCGGTGTTTGTGATATTAATTCCGGAAGCCAAAGTAGCCCCGTCCAAAGCCAATGGAACAATTTCTCCAAGATTCAAAACATGAACTGAACCAAAAACAATTTGTTTTTTTTCTTTGCCCCCAAGATCAAAAGATCCTATATGTAGTTTTTCAGACTCAGGATGCTGACTAACTTTTTCCAGCTTTCCAAGAAACACATCTTTAAAAAAATGGGATCGCTCAATTGTCTCTTCTAACTCTGCTGTATGAAGGGTTAATTTTTCTCCCACAGTTTGAGCATCTGCCTTTAGTGGAACAAATTGCCGAAGCCAAGAATAGGAAAGTTTCATGAACCCTCACACCTTAGAGCGGAATTGACAAAAGTCAATTTTACACAAGCTGATTGACGGGTCTCCCTAGGCAAGATTCAAGCTGTTCTGGAAGAGGCCAAATACCGCCTTTTTCGGACTCAATCTCAGTAACTCCTATTTCTTGTCGAGCACAAATCATTCCTCGTGAAACTTCTCCTCGGATATCTCTTTCAGAAATTACAAAACCTCCGCCCAGATCTGTTCCAATTTTTGCCACAGGAACAACCTGTCCTTCAGTAATATTGGCCCCTCCACAAAGAATCTGTTCTGTCTCCCCATTTCCAAGATCGCACTTTGTAACCCGAACCTTGGTTACCTTTGGATCAGGATGAGCGGAAATAGCTACAATTTTCCCAACCACCACAGAATCGGCAACCTTTTTTAGCGCTTCTTTATCACTATCCGAAATTCCCAAGTCAATCGATTTTTGACGCTGACAACATCCGCCACAACAAGACTTTTTAGCTGATTTTTTATCAAAAATATTTTTTAGAAAGTTTAACATTATTTAAAAAATTAAAATTCCTAAAGATACTACTGATTACAATATAAAATCCAAAAATAAAACCTAGCCTCCAAAATAACATAAATCTGTATCTACATTTTCACAGACATCATAAGTAAGAGAGATCTCTTCATCTTCTTCTGAATAAACCGACTCCGTCCCTGATAAAAGCCTATGAATGCTTTCCCTTGTCTCTGTGTATTTTTTACCAATCAGGCAGCCTTCAACGTTTCGATCAAAGACCGAAATCGCATCTAACAATTCCGATTTCAAGGCATCGTACTCCCCCTCAGGTAAAGACATTCTATCTAAACGTCCATATTGACTAGAATCAATCTTGCCTAACATATTTTCAATACGATCAGATAATCTTGGAATCTTCCCATTAGGAAATTTTTTAATCAAAAAATCGATGTCTTCAGCTTCAATCTGAGAATTAATAAGTGCATCTTCCAATTTTAAACTTGGATCAAAGGATCTCAATTGATTAAAAGAGAATGAATACTCTCCAAATATAATCGGAGTATTAGGATCTCGAGGAATTTTCTCATACTCATTCCAAATCATGGCCGCCAAACGTACATTTTGAAAATCTTCATCTCCAATTATAATATCTTCTTTCCCCAAACGGGCATCAACACTTTCAGCATTCTGGATTAATCGCTGAACAAATTTCTCTGGACGATGAGAAAATTTTTTATTATAAGCCTCTGCAAACTCCCGAACCGAACTAAATCCCATATCCTCAAGTACATCCCGTATTTTATGTTCACTCGTATAGGGCCCATGTCCCTCAGTATTTAAAGCGCCTAAATTAATAGTTCTTCCTGACTTTAAAACTCTTGGGGAATAAAAAGTTCCATTAGGATTTCTGGACTCTCTCAATCTCTCTCTAGCCACTCCATAATATCTCTTTACATCTTGAGAATTTTCAACCAGCTGAGACAAATCAACCCTATCCGCCGCTGGCGGTATCATAGCAGTATTTCTCTCTTGTAATTCTCCTGATTCTTGGGCCGCCTTCAAAGCTAGATGGTAAATTTCTAGTGCAAATCGAACTTGATTTCCCCAATTTCCATTAACTTTTAAATTTCGATTAAAAGCCCTATTATAGTGCTCTTGAAATTTCCTAATAGCGGTTGAAAAATCATCCGAAGGCAACGAAATATTCCATCCAGAAAGAATGCCTTGTATCGCCTCTTTTTGACCAGATTCTAAACGCCCCCCAGGAAACGCCCCTACATCAACCCCATCTATTGACACTTGTTCATATTTTGCCTCCTGCTTAGCCGCTTCATAATGACGAGAAATCATATCTGACATACTGCATTAAGATTAAAATCTTAGTATTATACCATATAATTATTTTTTATCAAACATAATCACTGCCTTCCCAATACTCTTACCATCTCCGAGCATAGACTTCATAGCTATATAACTTTCTGGCAAAAGCACCTCTGCCATTTCAGTAAGGAAATAAAGATAACCATATAATTCAGCAAAAATCTTTTTTGCTGCTTCAGGATCAGTTTTCGCCAGTTTCCAAACCTCCGTTTCATTAAGTCTTTGGTTGGCCATATCTACCACCTCAAAGAAAAAATCATAAGCCCCCTTAAGCTGGTTTCCCTCCACTAAGTTTTTGAAACGCTTCCCGAGTTCATCTGACTCCTTGCAATGCTGAATTTCTGGAGCCTCTCCCTCCATGAATTTATGAAGCAAAACGGTTACTCGATTAAACAAATTTCCAACGCCTGAAGCAAGTTTTGAATTATAAAATTGAGCAAAGTTTTCAGCCGAAAAATCTCCATCATTCCCAAACTCAAAAGAACTCAAGAGGCCTGAACGCAAAGCATCATTCCCAAACTGATCAGCAAGTTCCACTGGATCAATTACATTTCCAAGACTTTTCGACATTTTTGTTCCATCAACCGTAAAAAATCCATGAGCAAACACCGATTTAGGAACTTCAATCCCTGCCGCAAGCAACATAGCTGGCCAAATAATACAGTGGAATCGAGTAATATCCTTCCCAATAATATGATGAGCGTGATTCCAAAAATCTTTTCGGTCTTCCGTCTGCATAGCGGAGTAATAATTAATCAGAGCATCAAACCAAACATAAACTTTATGCTTTTCATTCATTGGCAACGGAATACCAAACTCCGCCGTTTCTCGACTCACCGAAACATCTTCTAGTCCGGACTTAATAAACTGTAAAATCTCATTTCTTCGAGATTCTGGTTCTAACCATTCAGGATTTTGTTCATACAGCTCCAGCAATGCATCAGTATAAGCACTTAGACGAAAGAAGTAATTTTCCTCTTCCAAAACCTCTGGCGGACGTTTGTGATCGGGACAATTTCCCTCCTCATCAAGATCTGATTCCTTCTTAAAAGCTTCACAACCGGTACAGTAAAGTCCTTTGTAAGTCCCTTTATAAATATCCCCTCGATCGTATATTTTTTGGAAAATTTGATGCACCGTGCTCACATGTCGCTCCTCTGTCGTTCGAATAAAATCATCATAACTAATACCAATACGATCCCACGTGGAGCGCCAATTAGTGGCCATTCTTTCTAGATATTCATAAATATCCTCTCCAGTCTTTGCCGCAGCATCAACCGTCTTCTGAGAATTTTCATCAGTTCCTGTAAGAAAAAATACATTTTCTTTTCCTAACTCTTTTCTCCAATACCGAGCAAGAGTATCTGTCGCAAGAGTACAGTAAGAGTGCCCAATGTGTGGAATATCATTCACATAGTAAATCGGAGTCGTTAGATAAACCTTTTTTGTCATTATCATAAATTCAAAGCTTATCCTAAATAAACCCAGAAAATCAGCAAACTTTTACAAATATTGACAAATTTATAAAAAAGTTCTAAAAGAAGATTAAATGAAAGCAAAAGATATACTTTCCACCGGATTAGCCATCCTTTCTCTAAGCAATTTCAATCCAGCCTTTGCTCAAAATCGAGAACAAGGCCAAGCGATCTTAGAACGAATTGTTAGAGAAACGGTAAATCACACGGTTAGCATGAGTGGCAATGTTCCGTGCATTGCCAAAGGGAGCGAGTCAGTATTTGTTTATGGGACTTCTGTAAGAAGCGGGATATCCAGGGTGCTGGTAGCAAGAATTTCTGAGGCTGGGAATATCGTGGTAACGGAAAAAAAGTTTGAAAGAGACCAACCCTCAGAAAGATCTATAATCGAGCCTATTGAAAGCTTCCCTCAAAATTCATGGTTTCAAATGCTAAACAGAAAACCAATGACCCCAGTACACAAAAATGCTGATATGCAAATACTTCATTCAATGGCTTTGGATAGAGATTGTGGACACTAAGAAAGAGGTAAATTTGCTTTTTGGTGAGAACAGATACAATAAGAGCGTATGAAGTACGCTTTTTTGCACAAAAACTTTAGAGAATTAACTTTTGAAAAAAAGGTTATTTTCTTTTCGCATTTCGTGACTCTGGTCGTATGTTTCTTCCCTTGGTTTGAAGCGGACCCAGCCTATGAAGCTACTTTTTTCTATAATGCATTTCAGGGACCAGGGTTTCTCATCGGAGCCTTTATTTTTTTGATCTCACTAATAATCGTTTTACTTTACCTAGATCGACTCTTTGAAAAAGAGGTGGTAAAATTACCCTTCTCAGAAAACACACTTTACTTTGCCGCTGGGGCACAGCAAGTCTTACTCCTGGTTCTTATATGGTCAGTACTTATCTCAACCGGGAAAGATTTTGGAGACCATGAAATCCGATTTGGAATTTTTATTGCTTTTATCGCTCAGATCTCAGGACTTGTAGCGACATTTTTAAATTATCAACTAGATCGTCAGCACGAAGCAAAGAAGTTTTTCCAACATCCAACACTTCCTCTAGAAAATAATGAATCATCCGAATAATGGCCGATAAAAAAGATCAAACACCACAATCATTTTTGCACGAATTTCAACTAGAAGGAAAAGGGACTGGAAAAATTGCCCTAGAAAACTGGGAAGACTCTATGGATGGAGTCAACAAAATTCTTACTCCAGAGGTTTTAGAAGCCTACAGAAAAACAGACTGGGAAAATCTTCCAAGAGTGAATATGGCAACTTACTGTCATGACTGTAATGCCATTGTTCCTCCTGAACTTAAAGAGGTTCGTAGAAAGCTTCGCCCTGTCTGTGGTATTTGTGGATCAAAAAAAATATCTTCGGGACGAGAAGATGCGCTCAAGAGATTTTACCATCTTGAGGAAAAAGAAGAAGAATAAAGAGGGTTTGTATACACAAAAAAACCCTTTATAAAAAAGGCTTTTTTAGGTTTTTAAAGAAAAATACTTGCAAAAAAAAATACAAAGTGTATACTAGTGTATGCAATGATAAATTCATCACAACTAGACAGCAAAGAAGCCGAGGCCATTAAGTGTATAAGAGATCATATCAATCATATGGGGAAGATGCCTTCTTGTAGAGAGCTTATGAACCTCATGGGATACAAGTCTCCAAGGTCTGCCTCTGTAATGTTTGAACGGTTAATTGATAAAAATATTCTTATCAGATTAGAGAACCGAAAGTTAGCATTCAATAGTGAAAAAGATCATGATGGACAAACTAGTACTGTCGAAATTCCATTAGTGGGAGTAACTTCTTGTAGTGGTCCTATCTTTGCCGAAGAAAATGTAGAAGCTTACTTTAGAATTAGTAGTAAGATTGCACCTGCAAATTCCCAATATTTTCTTCTGCGAATTCAAGGGGACTCAATGGATAAAGCAGGAATTCAAGATGGAGACACTGTTTTAATTCGCCAACAAAATACTGCAAAGAAAGGCGACAAAGTTCTAGCTCTTATTGATGATGAAGCCACTATCAAAGAATATTATCCTGAAAACGGCCTCGTAATTCTCAAGCCAAAATCTTCAAACCCTATACATCAACCTATTATCCTAACAGAAGATTTTCGCATACAAGGCGTTGTTGTGCGCTCTTTTTCTAATCTATAAAACCATGATTTTTAAATACAAACCAACCCGACTAAAAACCACTGGAAGACTTCCTCAATCCCCAAGAAAAAGAATAAGACTTCCAAGAAAAACTCAAAAATTAATGAGTAGTCCTTTCGCCTACCAAAGCCTTGTGCGAAGCTAAAAAATTAAAACTATTACTAACCATTAAACTAAAATGTCAGACAAAGCCAAACAAGAAGCATTAAAAGCCGCCTTAGCCCAAATTGAGAAAAATTTTGGAAAAGGAGCCGTTATGAAAATGGGAGATCAGGAGCAAGTAAAAATTGAAACTGTATCTTCAGGATCTATCTCTATCGATCTCGCCCTTGGGGGGGGATATCCAAAGGGAAGAATCATCGAAATCTATGGACCTGAATCTTCAGGAAAGACGACGCTCACACTTCATGCTGCTGCAGAATTCCAGAAAGCTGGTGGGACCGTTGCATTTGTAGATGCTGAACACGCACTGGACCCAGAATACGCAAGAAAAGTTGGAGTAAATACTGATGAACTACTTCTTTCTCAACCAGATTCAGGAGAACAAGCTCTAGATATTACCGAAGCACTCGTAAGGTCTGGAGGAGTGGACCTCATCATTGTTGATTCTGTGGCGGCTCTTACACCGCGAGCAGAAATTGAAGGAGAAATGGGAGACTCCCACATGGGGCTCCAGGCACGACTAATGAGTCAAGCCTTAAGAAAGCTTACAGCTACAGCTAATAAGATGGGAACAACAATAATTTTCATTAACCAGATTCGGATGAAGATTGGTGTTATGTTTGGAAGCCCAGAAACTACAACTGGAGGGAACGCCCTAAAATTTTATGCATCAGTGAGAGTAGAGGTACGAAAGGGAGGTAAAATGGAAGTGGGAACAGGGGATGCAAAAGAAGCCTTTGGAAATGAGGCAAAAGTCAAAATTGTTAAAAATAAAGTCGCGCCTCCATTTAAAACAGCCGTTGTTGATATTGTCTTCAATGAAGGAATTTCAAAAATGGGAGACCTTCTCGACACAGGAGTAAGGCTAGAAATTATTACAAAATCAGGAGCCTTTTATAGCTATCTAGATACCAAGTTGGGGCAAGGAAAAGCCAAAGCCGTCGACTTCTTGAAAGCTAATCCTGATCTAGCCACAGAAATTGAAGGCTTGGTACGAGAAAAAGCGAATATAAAATAAATATTCTTTTTTTGTATTCATAAATTATCTTCACTATTTAACAAATCCTGTTAGAATTTCGGCGTACCTTAATAAAAAATAAAATAATGGCCTTTAAAGTTGAACCACTACCATATACCTACGATGCACTAGAACCTCATTTTGATGCTAAAACTATGGAAATTCACCACACGAAGCATCATGAAGCTTATGCGTCAAAAGGAAATGCTGCTGTTGCTGACACCAAATGGGAAAACAAAACTCCAAAAGAAATTCTCACGAACATTGACTCTCTCCCAATTGATCGAAGAGCGGCAATTATAAATAATGTTGGAGGATTTTGTAATCACAATTTCTTTTGGGCTGCAATAAGTCCTAATGGAGGAGGAAACCCTCATGGCCGAATAGAAGAGGCCATTAATGATACCTTTGGAAGTTTCGAAAAAATGAAAGAAGAATTTAACGCTGCAGCTACGGGCCAATTTGGATCTGGGTGGGCCTGGCTTGTAGTTAAAGATATGGACTTAAAAATTATTTCTACCACTAATCAAGACTCTCCATTATCTTTAGGATATAAACGAATTCTTGGGCTCGATGTTTGGGAACACGCTTACTATCTCAAATACCAAAACAAAAGACCTGACTACATAAGCGCCTTTTGGGAAGTGGTCAACTGGGAGCAAGTCGAAAAATGGTACGAAGAAGGTGGTGTCTAACTAGAAAAAATTAAGAGCGACCTAAGAGTCGCTTTTTTATTGAGCTCTATCTACTTGATACCGCAAATACCACATAAAAAACAACGCTAAAATAATAGAAATCTCAGGAAATGAATATTCAAGTGCCAAATTAAACATTGCATGTACCAAAACAGCGGCCCAAAAACCTTCTAATATTACCGTTCTAGCTCTATACCCTCCTAAGCAGTCTCTGCATTCAAAAAGCATATGTTTCCGAGCTATATCTAGCGTAAAGATTCTCCACACTTGCTTCAGGCTTGGTAATGTCCAAAATACTTTAAGAGGAGACTCGTGTTCATCTTTTGCAATAGTTCTGTGTAAATAAGCCGAAGCATAAAAGAGTCCAAAAATAGCCATGGTCACACCATGCAGAATTGTTGAACTCCAGAAACGCCCCTGCCAAGTGAGCCAGAATCCTGCATCAAATTGATAGAGTTCATAAACTCGAGAAAGATAAATAATATTTTCCGCCATAGCAAAACCAAGTCCTACTGCAAATCCATAAACCACCCCGCCAGCAATACTTTTGAAACGATGTTTAAAAAGCTCCATAGCTACAATGGCCATATACATTTTGAAAAACTCTTCCCAAAACACTTGAGCTAAAAAGTGCTTAATTCCGAGTGCACCACCAAAGAGGCTATAAAGAACACAACTAAGAACCCCCGCTCCAACAGCCATAAAAAGAAGTGGTAGAGGATCTCGAGTATCTCTGGCACGATCAAAAAAAAGCAACCAAAATCCTGTTCCCAAGAAAGAGATTGGCAAAAAACTCAGCCAAAAGTACTCGTGTGCAAAGACCTCCCAGAACATCAATATCAATTATGCCGAAAATTAGAAGCTCTGGCTAGTAGATATGCTTCTTGAGTCCATCTAGGTCACCTGACTTTATAAGTGAAATTTCCTCATCTGCATCTTTTTTAGAGGAAAGGTTATGCCCATCTGAATCATTATATTTTGCAGCTACTTTCCCATGAATAAGGGCTTCTTCCTTGGTCAAAGACTGAGTGAGTTTGTGAAAAACTACCTGACAAATTCTCTCTCCTGGATAAATACGAATCACCTGAGAACTCGTTTTATTAAGAATAGGAATCATTAAATTCCCGCAATAAAAAGTATCGATAATACCCGTCAAATCCACCGATAACCCTCGACGATTAATGGAACTTCTAGGATAAAGTATCCCCATGAGATCTGGGGCTTCTACACAAATATTTTCAAGAGTAGAAGCAATGATTGATTCTCCAGGGGCAAGATCAAAAAATTGCCCAGGCTTTAATTCAATTTTTTCATAATTATCTCCCGCTGTTTCAGTAACATCAACCGTTAAAACCTCTCTTCCTCGATCAGTAGTTTTCCAGGTTTTTGGAAGGTAGAATACCGTCCCTAAACGTAAATCGACCGCATGTGGTTGATTTTGAAATTTGTCTAACGAAGGAGTAAACCGTAGATCTCCTTTCTCAATCAGCTCTTTGATTTCGTGACGAGTTAGAATCATTTCTTCACTTTATATCTAACACAGACTAAATTATCATCAAGCGTTGTCAATTCGGCTAATTCTAAATTTAAGTCAACCTCTGCAGTAAAAAGATCTATTCCCACCCCAAAGCAAAGTGGTGAAATCGTAAGGATAATTTCATCAATCAAGTTTTTTTGAGCCCAGAGAGTGTTAATTTGAGCTCCTCCCGCAAGAATTACTTCCTGAAAATTCTCTTTTTCAAGATCCGATAATATTTCTTTTGGGCTTTGGTGAGTAAAAACCAAATCATCCCATTCAGAAGCACGATCAGTGCTTCGAGTCATAATAATATTTTTTCTTCCTGGAAGAGGCCTTCCGATGGTAGCAAAAGTTTTTGAACCCATAACTAAACAACCTGCTCTTTTGGTTCTTTCCATGAAGAACTTTTTATCCGCTTTCCCCGTCCAATCAGGAAAATGATCGCTATCTTTAGCAATTTTCCCATCTAAGGTTATAGCCATTAACAAGGTCACTTTCATCAGTTTAAAATTACCCTCTTATTGAAGTTCATGCAAATCAATATCAACCCCATTAAGCAATCGAAACCTAACCGTATTTCCAATATTATTAGCTCTAACTACTGGCAATGAATCTGCGGTAGTAATCAAATCTCCCTCAGCATCTATTGTCCCCTGCATAAGTTCAAAACCACTTGAACCAAGTGCGCCATTATATAAACCATTAGGACTCTGAACAGCGACCCATCCATCACCAAGAACTTCATTAACTGCTGCCAAAGTTAAATTACCATTATCTGTTGTTTCTAAAGCCATTTTTACAAAAGGTTAAAAGAATAAAAAATAAAGCTTTTATGTTAAAAAACTCTAAAAAATATGCATTTAATCTTTGTCTAAACCTCTTTTCGTCCTTTTCCTGAAGGACGTCTATTTATTGGTAACTTAGTAGATTTAAACATAGCTCTATAAGACAATTTTCATTCTTCCCAAACTTTCTTGAGGCTCATACATTTCCTGAAATTGAGCAAAAACCTCTTCAACCAAAGTCACATCCCCAGACTCTGCTCTATCAAAAGCTCCCTCTGGACAGTTAAATTTAACTGGTTTATGACTAATCGTTCTTGCTACGATCTCTTTTGCCTGATCAAAATGAATATCATAGATATGCGCATTTGAAATTGAAACCGTCAAAAACCCTGGGGCAACTCTAAGTTTTTCAGCTAAAAGATGAGCCAAAAAAGCAAAGCCCGCAACATCATGAGGATTTCCAAGCATCATATCATTACTTCGAATCACAAGGTGAAGACAAAGCTTCCCCCCAATAACCTGGACCGTAAAAGTGTAAGGACAAGGAACATTTTTCTTTTTCGTTCCACAAGCCAGCCCATCATCTGATGGGTCCCACATCAAAATTACACCGTGTCTTGAAGTTGGATCCTCATCCAAAAGTTTTACCAATCCATCTATCTGATCTCTTCCAAAGTGCTTTCTCCATCGGAATCCATAAGCCGACTCCACACAATTATCTTCCTCAGCAAAATCATCCCATATCTTCGTAAACTGTTGTAACCACTCTAAATCTTTTCCCCCCATTAAAAACCAAACTTGTTCGGCAATAAAAACCTTCAGGGGAATTTTTCTCAACGTTAAAAGTGGAAATCCTTCACTAAGATCAAATTTCATCGTCATTCCAGGAAGACTCTTACAGACATGTCCTGTTCTCTCATTTTTTTCTTCAATACCAGAATCTAAAATTTCTTTTAAAACCTGAGAATACTGAACATCGAAAGCATTGAGTGGGTGGGTATCCATTCAGGCGGAATTTTAATCCTTTTTTCATACTGGACAAGTAAATAAGCAGAATTAAAGTACTATTTGAATGACTCCTATTAAGCAATTCACCGGAGAAGAAATTATTGCCGATGTACTTCTAGAATTTCCAGAAGCTCACGAAATTTTAGCTGCACACGGAATTGCCTGTGCCGGTTGCCACATTAACCAGTATGAATCTTTGAGAGATGGAATCATCGCTCACTATGGAGAAGAAATGTATATGATCGTAATAAACGATCTAAATGAAGCCGCTCAAGAATTAAAACTTCAACCTGGAGGAAAAAAAGAAACCAAGGACCCGGTAGTTACAGATAACGCAAAGGAAAAAATACTCGCCTTTCAAAAAGATGCTGACCAAGAAGGATATGGATTCCGAGTAGAAATAACTGGATTTGGAGGTAATTTGTCTTATTTTCTTGATTTTGAAAAAAACCCAGATAAAGGCGATAAAGTTGTTGAATCTAATAGAATCAAAATATTTTGTGACCCGGATAGTTATAGATTGTTACAAAATAAAGTTATTGACTATAAGGTTACTGATGATGACGAAGGTTTTAAATTTGAAAAAGCATAAATGAAAGCCATATTTCTCGCTGCTGGCACCTCAAGTAGAATGGATCCTTTAAGTGATAAAAATTTCTTAAACTTCCAGGGAAAACCTTTAATATTAAAGCTTTTAGAAAATGCTCATAAAGCTGGAGTGGGTGATTTTATTATTGTTGGAAATAAAGGTAATTTTGAAAAAATACAGAAACTCTGCCAAGAACATCTATTTTTAGAAACATCAATTATAACAACTCAACCAAAACTTGAAGAAGGAATGGCTGGGGGAATACTAGAAGGTTTAAGTTTTGTAGAGGATGAAGAAGATGTACTTATTCATAATGGTAATGACTTAGTTGATTTTAGTGTTATTAAAAAAGTCATAACTACTGGAAAAAATAAAGATGGAGCTATTTTAGGACAAAAAGTAGAAACTTACTTTCCTGGTGGATATCTAGAGATTAATAGTGACAAGCAAATAAATAGTATTATAGAAAAACCTGGAGAAGGAAATGAACCTTCTAATTTAGTAAATATAGTCGTTCATTATTTTTCTAAAAGTTCAGATCTCAAATCAGCTCTAGAAAATAGTAAATCTGATAGTGATGATGTTTATGAAGTGGCTCTAGATTCACTTTTTAAATCAAAAAACTTTAAGGCCGTTGAATACAGTGGAGTCTGGCAAGCAATAAAATACCCTTGGCATGTATTGGAGATGATGGATATATTTTTAAAATCTCAAATAAAAACATTTATTCACCCAAGTGCGGAAATTGCTGAAAGCGCAATTATAAAAGAAGGGGTTTATATTGATGAAGGCGTTAAAGTTTTTGAAAACGCGGTTATATCGGAAAGTTATATCGGAAAAAATTCAATTATTGGAAATAATGTACTAATAAGAAATTCTAACATCGGTAATAACTGTATTATTGGTTATAATACAGAAATTGCACGGAGTTTTCTTAGTGATAATATAACCACTCATATAGCTTATATTGGAGATTCTATTATTGATGAAGGCGTTAATTTTGGAGCTTTTAGTTGTACGGCTAATCTAAGACTTGATAAAGAAACAATTAAAGTAGTTATAAAAGAAGAAAAAATAAACTCTAAACATAATAAATTAGGAGCTATTGTTGGTAAGAAAGTTCAAATAGGGATTGGTGCAAAACTTATGCCAGGGTGTAAAATTCCTGTGGAAACCTTAGTAAGACCTGGGGAAATCTGGTATTAATTTTTGTGTATAAACAAATTTAATATTAATGAGGAATATTTTTCCTCATTTTTTTTATATCTTTTCCTCAACTTACACTCATTTTTTCCACAAAAAATAAATATTATTATGATCTAATTTTTTAATCCTGTTTTTTATTAAAAACAAGCCAAAAATTCTGAGTAATTTTATAAAACTTAAAAAATATATAGATTTAAAAACTATACTTTTCCACAAGAAAAATACACAAAAAAAGCAATACACAAAAAATCACTAATAAATACTAAATCTATAATTAATATTTTTAATAAAAAACAATAAGAAAAGAAAAGTTTGACAAACTAATTTTTTACTCGAAACAATTTGACTAAATTAACTTTTTACCTATATTCGCGCGTGTTTTAAACATGGTCTGGCCAGACCTTTTGGTAGAAATTTTATTGTCTTTTTTGGTTTTAAGAAGATTACGAGAATTGGTTTAAACATAATTCTTAAACACTGAAAAAGCCCTTAGAAACTACAAAAAAAGTACTTTTTAAACTCAAAGATTGTTTATGAGCAACATCAAAAAAATCAAAGACTTCGATGCGATTGCACTATCTATTGCGTCACCCGAAGAAATTTTATCTTGGTCTCATGGAGAAGTTACAAAACCTGAGACGATTAATTACCGAACTCAAAAACCAGAACCAGATGGTTTATTTTGTCAGAAAATTTTTGGTCCAGTAAAAAACTGGGAATGTGCTTGTGGTAAGTATAAAAGAATTAGATATAAAGGTATTATTTGTGAACGATGTGGAGTTGAAGTAACCCGTTCTATTGTTCGACGAGAACGAATGGGACACATAAAATTAGCAGTTCCTGTAACTCATACTTGGTTTTTAAGATCTACTCCTTCTAGGATTGGATTATTAATGGATCTTTCTGTTAAACAGTTAGAGCAAATTGTTTATTTTGCTTCTTATTTAGTGGTTGATGTTGATGAAGAAGAAAAAGAAGAAGCTCTAAAAGAATTGGAAACGGATTATCAGAAAATTATTAATCAAACAAAAGAAGAGACAAGTGCTAGTCTTAAAGCGGCTAAAAAAGCAGTAAAAGATGGCGATATGATAGAAAAAGATTTTACGGCTCTTGAAAATGAAATTGTTCAAAAAATAGAAGAAGTAAATGAGAATTTCCGTTTAGCCAAAGATGAGCTTAAGAATTTACAGGTAGGTCAGGTTTTAACAGAAACTGACTACAGAAATATATCAATGAAATTTGGGCATGTTTTCCGAGCAGGAATTGGTGCTGATGCTATTAGAGAAGTAATCCAAAAAATGGATTTACCAAAATTTATTGAAGAAATGAAAGAAGATCAAAAAAAATCTTCTGGTCAAAAAGAGAAAAAATTATTAAAAAGAATTAAACTCGCTTCTTCATTAGAAAGAAGTGGGATTCGTCCTGAATGGATGATTTTAACAGTTATTCCAGTAATTCCACCAGAGCTTCGACCAATGGTTCAGCTTGATGGAGGACGTTTTGCAACTTCTGATCTTAATGATCTTTATAGAAGAGTAATTAATCGTAATGCTCGATTAAAAAAATTAATTCAACTTGGAGCGCCTGAAATTATTTGTCGAAATGAGAAAAGAATGCTTCAAGAAGCCGTTGATATTTTAATTTCTAACTCTGTTCGAAATTCTCGATCAGGAGTAAATCAAGTACAAAGGCGAAGACTTAGAAGTCTTTCGGATATGCTTAAAGGAAAACAAGGGCGTTTCCGACAAAATCTACTTGGGAAACGAGTAGATTATTCTGGACGTTCTGTAATTGTTGTAGGTCCAACTCTAAGACTTCATGAGTGCGGTCTTCCTAAGAAAATTGCTCTAGAACTTTTTAAACCTTTTGTTATTTCTAAACTTATTGGATTTGATTTAGCTCATAATGTTAAGAGTGCAGAAAAATTAATTAAAAATGGAGAAAAAGTGGTTTGGGATATTTTAGACGAAGTAATTGAAGGTAAATATGTACTTCTAAATCGTGCTCCAACACTTCATAGACTTGGAATTCAAGCTTTTCAACCACGATTAGTAGAGGGAAAAGCCATTCAACTTCATCCTCTAGTATGTGCGGCTTTTAATGCGGATTTCGATGGGGATCAAATGGCCGTTCATTTACCACTTTCTGATGATGCCCAAAAAGAAGCTCGAGAAATTATTGTTTCTTCTAAAAACCTTCTTAAGCCATCAGCTGGAGAACCTATTGTTAACCCTTCTCAGGATATGGTATTGGGATGTTACTTTCTTACTCAAGAACACGAAGGAAAAGAAGGTGAAGGACGAGTATTTCCAAGTAGTGAATCAGCTATTTACGCTTATGAAACAGGTCAAGTTCACCTACAGGCTAAAATTAAAGTTCGAGTTGATGGTGAAGTAATTGAAACGACGGTTGGTCGAATTATTTTTAATCAAGAACTTCCAGAAGAGGTTGGATACCAAAATAAGACTTTTGGTAAGAATGAATTAAAAAATATTCTTGCAGATGTTTTCACTCAATATGGTGATGGAAAAGCTTCTGTATTAGCTGATAAAATTAAAGATCTTGGATTTAAATATGCGACTAAATCAGGAATTACTATCTCCGCTTATGATTTAGCTTCGCCAGAAAATAAAGATGATATCGTAGAAAAAGCGAATCATATTGTTAATTCTATTAATGATCAGTACTTCTATGGACTTATCACTGATGAAGAAAGATATAACCATACCATTAAAATCTGGTCAAAAATCAAATCAGATATTACAACTGAGATGATTAAAGAGTACGACGAACAAAATGATATCTTTTATCAAATTGATTCAGGCGCCCGAGGGAATTGGGGACAGATTACTCAGATGGCTGGTATTAAGGGATTAGTAGCCTCTCCATCAGGAAAAACAATTGAACTTCCAATTAAATCTAATCTAAAAGAAGGGTTTACAATTCTTGAATACTTTATTGCGACTCATGGAGGACGTAAAGGTAAATCAGATACGGCTCTAAAAACAGCCGAAGCAGGATACCTAACTCGACGTCTGGTAGATTCGGTACAAGATATTATTGTTCGAGAACCAGATTGTGGAACGACAACTTTCAAAACTATTACTCGAGAAAACTCAGACTTCTTGGGAGTTCCCTTTGAAGAAAGAGTATATGGATTGACAGTCGGAGAAGATGTAAAAGTAAAAGGAAAAACAGTTATTAAAAAAGGAGAAGTGATTGAAGATGATCAAATTCAAAGAATTAGAGATCATCAAATTTCTGAAATTGCCGTTCACTCAGTGATGTACTGTAAAACACTTGGAGGAGTATGTCAGAAGTGTTACGGTCACGATCTTGGAAATAGAAAAGTCGTAGAAAAAGGTACCCCAGTAGGAATTATTGCAGCCCAATCCATTGGAGAACCAGGTACTCAGCTTACAATGCGTACCTTCCATATGGGAGGAGTAGCAACAGAAGGAGCCTCTATTACACAAGGTCTTACTCGTGTAGATGAATTATTTGAAGCAAGAAGCCCTAAAACACCATCAATTCTTGCTGAGATTACAGGTAAGGTAACGATTAAAAAAGGTAAGAACGATACAAAAATTCTTGTTGAAGCCGAAAGTGCAGAAGAAGATGTACATCATCTGAGCATTAACTTCGATGCAGCGGTTAAAAAGGGAGATAAAGTAAAAGAAAAGCAAATTATTGCTCGAAGTACAGAAGATAAAAAGACGGTCAAATCAAGATGTGATGGTACCGTTGTTAAGGTTGGAAAAGATCATATTACGATTAAACAATCTGAAGCCTTAAAGAAAACCTACACGGTTTCTCACCGAACCACTCTAAAAATTAAAGATGGAGAAATAGTAGAGAAAGGTACACCTTTAACGGTAGGACATATTGATCTTCGACAGCTAATGGAGCTGACAAATGTAGAGAAAGTGCAAGAATATATTCTTTACGAAGTTCAGTATATTTATGCCTCTCAAGGTCAACATATTAATGAAAAACATATTGAAATCATTGCTAAACAAATGGCTTCAAAAGTTCGAATTATTGACGGAGGTGATTCAGAATACCTTCCAGGAGAGGTGAGAGATGTAATTGAAATTGATCAAGCTAATGAATTACTAACTAAAGAGAAAAAGAAAGAAATTACTTATGAAAGATTGCTACTAGGTCTAACACGAATTTCTCTCTGGACAGATTCATGGCTTTCAGCGGCTTCGTTCCAAGAAACTATCCGAGTTCTAGTAGAGGCTTCTACAACAAGAAAAGTAGATATGCTTGACGGATTGAAAGAGAACGTTATTATCGGCCGGCTAATCCCAGCTGGTAAACATTATAAAGCCGCTGATACAGCGGAAAATGAAGAAAACTAATTAAATTCTAAACTTCAAAATTGATGCCAACTATTAACCAACTGATTCGAAAACCACGAAAAGATAAGGCAAAAAAGTCTAAATCTCCAGCCTTACAATCAACTTTTAATACATTGAAGAACAAATCTGTTCCTCTACCTTCTCCACAGAAACGAGGAGTATGTGTGAAAGTAACAACTATTACACCAAAGAAGCCAAATTCGGCTCTACGGAAAATTGCCCGTGTAAGACTTACAAATGGTTATGAAGTAAATGCCTATATTATGGGAGAAGGACACAACCTTCAAGAGCATTCAGTGGTAACAATTCGTGGAGGACGAGTAAAAGATTTAGTTGGGGTACGATATCATGTGGTTCGAGGAAATCTTGATACCCAAGGAGTACAAGATCGAAAACAAGGAAGATCTCGATACGGAGCAAAAAAACCTAAAGGAAACTAGCTTAAAAATAACTAGCGGGTCAATCTCGCTAGTTTTTCTTATAACTTTAAATTCTTAACACTTTAACATTATGTCTAAAGAAAACGCAGCGCCAGCCGGTAAGGCGCCTGAAAGTACACCGGAAAAAAAGACTAAGAAGTCTAAATACCAAAATCCTTTTTCTCACACAGATCCATTGCAACAAAAGTTTGTGAACTGTTTGATGAAAAACGGTAAAAAGACACTAGCTCAAAGAATTTTGAAAGATATTTTTGATGAAATTAATCGAAGAGGAAGTGAAGACCCTCTAAAAACTTTTGAATTAGCTCTTCGAAATGCAACTCCAACTATGGAATGTAAAGCAAAACGAATCGGAGGAGCGGTTTATCAAATCCCTATGGAAGTAACGACAAAACGACAACAAAGTCTTTGTATTCGATGGATTCTAGAAGGAGCACGAAAGAAAAAAGGACAACCAATTGCCCGAAGACTTGCAGGAGAAATTATCGATTGTTCTAATGAGACGGGATACGCTTTTGGAAAAAGAGAAGAGGCTCATCGAATGGCTCAATCAAATAAAGCTTTTGCTCATTTGGCACGATACTAAGAATTTTCTTACGGAAACAAAAAAAACCGGCCAAGTGGTCGGTTTTTTTATAATTAACTATTTTCGACTTTCGTTCATATGACAACTTTCTATACTTACCTGGAAAAATTTACCATTCTAAAATATGTCAGAAAAAATTTATGTAGGAAACGCGAAAAAAATTACGACTCAGTTTGGAGACCTTATGAGACTAAGTCTTACAGCTGATGACATAGAAAAAATGCAACAAAACCTTGATAATGGTTGGATAAATATCGTCATCAAAGAACGAAGAAGCCCCTCGGCAGGAGGGATGACTCATTACTTAGAAGTAGATACCTGGAAACCAAATAATCAACAAAATACAGATTCAGCATCTTCAAGGACAGCGGATGAAGCTCCAAAAAATAGTGTTGAAGATGATTTTGCCCCAGAAGATCTACCCTTCTAGATCATCAATAATTTCATCCAGAATAAGATTGGTTTCTTCGTCGAATGCTTCTACTTCCAGCAGGTCATCTAGTTCATCGGTAACAATATTTTCTATAGGAGCGTGAGATTCTACTTTGGGAATTTGTCCCATTAACGCTTCAGGGCTTAGCTTTGGAGTTTTAAAATAAAACGCAACGATTACAAAACCAGCCAGTATTGATACTAGGGACATTACCGAATAGGTTTTGTTTTTTATTTCCATTTATCTCAGATTGTAAGCAAAATAGAATTGAATTTCTAGTCTTTTGATAGAAGCCTTTTTTCATATAAAAACCAAAAAAGGCCTAAAAGCATAATTAAAGATCCAGTAAGCTTTTGAGCGGAGATGCCCTCTTGAAGAAATAAGAACGCACCACTGAGAACAATGACAGGGATAAAGAGCATCATAAAGCTCAATTGTCCAATGGGAAGGTATTCGTGAGCTTTGATATAAGCGGCTCTACCAATAAAAAGTCCAAGATATTGGCTAATAAAAATAAGAATGAAAAAATTCAGGGGGACTGATAGTTGTAATTTCCCTTGTAAGCCAAAAATAATAAAAGTAGCTACACAGAGACCCCAGGCTCTCCAAAATGTCAGAGAGAGGGCGTTAAATGTATTTTTATAGCGTTTCATCACAACACTTTGTACGGCAATAAAAAATCCTGCACCAAGAGAGGCCAATACTCCGATCCAGGTTACCTCGCCTTTGAGACCAGAGATAATTATGAGACCTAAGATCATAACCAAAATGGCGAATATTTCTTTTTGAGAAAATCTTTCTCCAAGAAATAAAACTCCAAGAGCAAAGGACCAAATAAAAGCGTTTTGATCTAGTAGTGATACAACTCCCCCAGAGAGATGCTCCATAGCACAGAACCAAAGTAATCCATTCCCAACCGTGAGAGCAGTAATAAGAGCGATAAATTTTTTATGGGTCCTAAGTTCAGGAATAAGTCTTTCTCTTTGAGTTCTAATAGGAAGGTAAAAACTAAGAGTCGCTCCCAGTATTCCGCTTGTCCAACCCCACAAAGCTACATTATAAAAAGAAATACCAGGATGAGAGTTAATGGCTAACTTTCCAAAAATAACAGCTAAAGAGAACCCAAAGACAGCAAGTCCAGCCCAAAAAAAACCATTTTCGAGATGAGCTTTCATATTAGTTTAACCACTCTAGAAAGGTTTCTATATCTACACTTTTATCTTCATCCTCTCCGTAAGCTCTAACCGTTAAATTACCTGTTTCCATTTCTTTATCTCCAATAACAATGGCAAATGGAATTTTCCCTTTTTGAGTATTACGGATTCTTTTCCCTAGAGATTCACTAGTCTCATAGGTTTCAATCCTAGCGCCTTGAGACTTTAATTTTTTAGCCAGGTCATAGGCGAAATCTTCATGAGCGGTGTTAACAGGCAATATGTGAGCCTGGACAGGCGCTAACCAAGCAGGGAAAGCTCCAGCAAAATGTTCAATGATCACAGACATGAAGCGTTCCAATGATCCAGCAATAGCTCGGTGAATCATTACCGGACGTTCTTTTTGACCTGCTTCATTTATGTATTCGAGTTCAAAACGATCAGGCATCACAAAATCTATTTGGACTGTGGCCAGTTGCCACTGACGACCAATGGCATCTTTAAATTGAAAATCAAGCTTTGGACCATAAAATGCGGCCTCTCCTTCAACTCGTTTATAAGGTAGCCCTTCAGATTCAGCCACCCCTTCAAGAAATCCCTCTGCTTTTTCCCAGTTTTCTTTTTCTCCAAGATATTTTTCAGGAGTTTTAGGGTCTCTCACTGACAAGCTGACCCAAAAATCACCTTCATTAAACATTCCCAGCTTTGTATAAAATTCTTTAATGACTTTAACCAGTGATCGAACCTCATCTCCAACCTGATTAATCCGACAAAAAGTGTGTCCATCATCCTGAGTAAGAGACCTAACTCGAGAAAGGCCGAGTAGTTCACCTGGAAGTTCATCTCGGTAGCAAGTTGTAGTTTCTGCGTATCGAATAGGGAGGTCTCGATAAGACCTCATTTTAGAAGCATAGATTTGTGTATGGTGAGGACAGTTCATTGGCTTCATTACAAAGGCTGTTTCTCCCTTCCCGTGTACATGAAATAGGTCATCTTTAAACTTGTCCCAATGACCAGAGGTCTCATAAAGATCTTTTTTGGTAATGTGTGGAATGTGAACCTTCTCAAATCCATATTTAGACTGAATGTCCATAATAGTTTCTTCAACCTTATTTCTCAAAAAAGTTCCCTTTGGGGTAAAAAGAGGTAGTCCTGATCCAACTTTTTCCGAAAAAGTGAAAAGATCAAGCTCAGCCCCGAGTTTTCGGTGGTCTCTTTTTGCGGCTTCTGCGAGAAGTTCTTCGTAGGCTTTTAGTTTTTCCTCGTTCTCAAAAGCAACTCCGTAGATTCGAGTCATCATAGCGTTTTCAGCGTCCCCTCTCCAGTAAGCGCCTGCTAGTTTTGTGATGCGAAAAACACCAATTTCTCCAGTTGAAGCCAGATGTCCACCAGCACACAAATCTTGGTAAACATGTACTCCTTCATCATTCACAAAATTATGAAAGGTAAGCGCTTCTCCCCTTTCAACAATTTCATTAATCAATTCCAATTTGTACTCATCGTGCTCAAAGTAATTTCGAGCTTCTTCAGGAGTTTTTTCGACACGCTCTACCTTAAAATTTTTATTAACAATCCAGCGCATCTTTTTCTCAATTTTTTTGAAGTCCTTATCAGAGACTTCTAATTCTTCAAAATCAAAATCTTGATAATATCCTTCGCTCGTCCAAGGTCCAACACCCCTTTTAATTTCTTTTCCAAATACCATTCCAACTGCATACGAGAGTATGTGAGAAGCTGTATGTCTTCGTTTTTCTTCAAGAGTGATATTGTCGTTTTTCATAAGATTTTTATTAAAAAAATTCTCCAGTTGTTTTTGTCCTGGAGATTGTAATATGTTACTTCACAAACCTCCAGTTAAACTGGTGTGGTCGTTGTGGTCTGTGTTGTTGATGCAGTGAACATTCAAGTTGGAGATTAGTTTTGATCGTTATAAATGTCAAAATTTTATTCTGGGGGAAAAAAGTCTAGATAAAATTTAGAACTCTAACCTGAAAATAAGTATAATACCGACGATTTTTAAAATTTATCATTCACATGAAAAAACGAGTTGCCATTAATGGATTTGGTCGAATCGGACGATCGGCTGCCCGCATTATTATGCAAGATCATAAAGACACCTTGGAATTGGTGGCAATTAATGATCCCTCACCAATCGAGCATAGCGCACTACTCTTCGCCTATGACTCAAATTTTGGTCGATACCCGGGAACAGTAGAGCCAGAGGGCGAAGACACACTTGTGATCGACGGAAAAGAGATTCAAAAGTTCACTACTCGAGAAATTTCAGAGCTTCCCTGGGGGGATCTTGGTATTGATATTGTACTCGAGTGTACGGGGGTTTTTCGGAAAAAAGAAGGAGCTTCTCTACACTTAGATCAAGGAGCAAAGAAAGTTGTGATTTCAGCTCCAGCTAAAGGGGATGGGTTTGATACGTATGTAATTGGAGCTAATTGCGATCAGATTAGAGGAGATGAAACTTTAATTTCAAATGCTTCATGTACAACGAACTGTTTAGCTCCTGTCGCTAAAGTTCTTAATGATGAATTCGGTATTGAATCAGGACTTATGACCACAATTCATTCTTACACGACAAGCCAACCAGTACTTGATTTAGGGGGCAAAGATTTACGTCGAGGACGAGCAGCAGCTCTTAACATGGTTCCAACAAGTACGGGAGCAGCCAAAGCTGTGGCACTAGTACTTCCTGAACTAAAAGGAAAGCTTACAGGAATGGCTGTTCGAGTTCCAACTCCAACAGTGTCTCTTGTAGATCTAACGATCAAGGTTGAAAAATCAGCCACAGTAGAAGAAGTTAATGCCGCAGTTAAGGCCGCAAGTGACAAGAATCCACATATCTTGGGATATTCTGACAAGCCACTAGTTTCTATGGACTTCAAACAAGACTCGAGAAGCTCTATTTTTGATGCAGATTCGACTTATGTGATGGGAGACCTTGTTAAGGTTCTTTCTTGGTATGATAATGAATGGGGATATTCATGCCGTCTTGTTGAACTTGCTGAAAAACTTTAAGGGATGAAAGCACTAATTTATACAAAACCAATCTGTCCCTTTTGTATCAGAGCCAAAGAGATTTTAACGGCTCATGACATAGAATTTAAAGACCTTGATGTCTCTAGCGATCTAGAACTTCGTCAAAAAATTTCAGATTCTGTGGGAGGATATAGAACGGTTCCAATGATTTTTTTAGATGAAAAATTTATTGGGGGTTATAGCGAACTTCAAGCGCTGGAAGCGGCTGGAAAGTTATCATAATTGACTTTTAAGGCATTTTCCTATAAACTTCATGGGATTATTCTTTGGATTCATTTGAAGTGAGAGCAAACTCCACTCGGTGAATCACACAAAATTTATCGATCTTTGAGCTTCCGTTTTGTAATAAATTTTATCATCACTGCAGGATATTTGTGTCTTGGATTGGGTGATTTGCATGTATTTGTCACAAAGTGAGAAGACCTTTGTATATTTTAATTTAATTGTTATGGCAAAAGATAGTTTAAGCGTTTGGTTGGAAGGGAGTGGGCTAATAGGAAAGAAAAATTCAGATTCAGAAAAAACTGAAAAATCAACTCCAAAAAAAGTTAATAAAACCAAAAAGGCTACGGATAAAAAACCTTCTGTAAAAGGAAAAGGAGGGAATGGATCAAAAAGAGGGAAGAGACCAAATTTTAATGGTCCAGTAACAAATAATGATCCAACTTACCATCGTCCAACGGCAGAAAAAAGAGAAAAATTTCATCCTACAAATTTCATTAAGCCAAAGGAAAAACCCAAAATTAGGATTGTCCCCATTGGAGGAATGGAGCAAGTGGGGATGAATATGATGTTCCTTGAGTGGGAAAATGATATTATCATCATCGATACAGGACTAGTTTTCCCAGATCCAGAACATATGGGCGTTGATGCGCTCGTTCCAGATATTTCTTATCTCGTAAAAAATAAGAAAAAAATTCGAGGTATATTCTATACCCATGGGCATATGGATCATATTGGAGGAGCTCCATATCTATTGGAAGAACTTGGTTTTCCTCCAGTTTATGCAACAAGATTAACGAAAGAACTTTTGTTGCTTACTTGTGACGAACGCCTGGATACGAAGCGGATAAAAGTCACGGAAATTACTCCAAAATCAAAAATTAAACTTGGAAAGTTTGACGTGGAATTTTTTCATGTGAACCATTCGATTCCTGATAGTGTTGGGATTGTAGTTAATACTCCTTATGGGGCGGTTGTCCATACGTCTGATTTTAAAATAGATTTTAATCCAGCCGATGATCAACCAGCAGATCTTGGGAGAATTGCAGATATTGGTCGTAAAGGAGTCTATGTGGCGATGTCAGATTCTACAAATGCCGGAAAGCCTGGACAAACTGTTTCAGAAAGGGTTATTGCTGAAGACCTTGCCAAGGTTATTCAGAAGACTCCAGGAAGAATTGTTATGGCGACATTTGCCTCAAATATTGGGAGGATTGCAAAAGTTGTTGAAGCGGCAGAAAAAGCGGGAAGAACGGTCTTTTTATCTGGCCGGTCTATGGAAAGAAATATTGCGGTCGCTCGAAAACTTAATTACCTAAAGTGTAAGGACGACACTCTCCAAATTATGAATCAAAAAGCCGATAAAATGGATCCAAGAAAAGTGATGATTCTATCGACAGGCTCTCAAGGAGAATCTTTAGCGGCACTTACACGAATGGCCGCAGGCATTCATCCAAAGGTTAAGTTAAGGCATGATGACACGATCATTTTTGCTTCATCTCCAATTCCAGGAAATGAAACGGCGGTGGTTTCAGTACTTAACAATCTCGCAGATATTGGTTGTTCAGTTATCGATCACAAGGCGATGAATACCCATGTTTCTGGGCATGGAAATGCGGAAGAATGTAAGCTTATGTGCCAATTGTTGAATCCAAAGTACTTTGTTCCTATCCACGGGGAAGTTTTTATGCGACATGAACACAGAAATTTGATTGTAAGAGATTTAGGTTTCAATCCAGAAAAAGCCTTTATCATGAAAAATGGTAGAGGAATTCAGTTGGATGCATCTGGAGTTCGTCTTATGACCGAGAAAGAAGCGCTTCCAGAAAAGTATGTGCTGGTTCAACTTGGGGAAAAAGTTCAGGATAAAGTTTTAGAAGATCGACAAAAAATGTCCGAATATGGAGTTCTTATGGCGTTTGTAGTTCATAGTAAAGGAACAATAAAATCAATTAATTTTAGAACTCGAGGGTTCTTATACATGAATGCTGAACATGAAATTTTCAAGCTTCTAGAAAAGGAAATGAGAGATGTATGGACGCGTAACTATGATCCAGCAAGGCCAGAGAAAGCTTTAGAAAAACCGCTTTCACAAATTGCAGAAAGAATCCTTTTACAGAAATTTAAAAAAGAGACTCTAGTGGAGGTTGTGGTTTAAAGCCTAATTCTCGCTCTAGAGGATTCAATGTCTTCGACGCAGTCCAATAGTTGGAATTTTTTTGAGCTTTGATAGTTAGTAGGATTTGCTGAGTGTTTTAGGTTAACCCTGAAGCAGGTTTCCCCACCAAGATCATTATCAAAGCTTTGTAACATTGGAATAGCAGAGGAGTTTATGAAAACATCTTTAAGGGTTTCAGCAACTGCTATAGAGACTTGAGTATCTACTGGTAATTTGCAATTAAAGACCAGATCAAAAACTCTGTGAGAATCTCCAGAACGAGCCCGCCTTCCTGCGGTAAGGGTAAACCCGCACTGTTGTAAAACCCGAGATGATCGCTGTAAAACTTCAGCTTCTAATTGATTTAGTAGATTTTCAATTCTCTCAAGATCAACAAATGCCTTTCTTTCTTCTGCTATAGCTGGTTGGGTTATGCTGAGAAGGGAAATAAGAGAGAGTGCTTTTAAATTCATTTATTGCAAAATATTTATTTTATTTTTTAAGTAAACAATATATTTCGAGATTCGTATTAAATTTTAAAATAAATACACTCTAAGAGTATGAAAATTTTAGCTTTTGAAACCTCCTGTGATGACACGGCCATAGCCGTGGTTGAAGATGGAGTAACGGTGCTTTCTTCAGTTCGTGTTTCTCAGGTTGCTCATTCTGAGTGGGGTGGCGTAGTACCTGAAATTGCAGCTCGACTGCATGCGGAGAATTGGGAGCCGGTATTAGGAAGGGCTTTAAAAGAAGCGAGTCTCAGCATGAAGGATATAGACGCTATAGCCTGTACTCAGGGCCCTGGACTTCAAACTTCTTTGTTAACCGGAACCACTGCGGCGAGCTTTTTGTCTTATTTTTATAACAAACCGCTGATTCCGGTTCAGCATATTTATGGTCATATTTCTTCTATATTTTTAGAGCGAGAAATTGATAATATTATATTCCCAGTGTTAACTTTTACTGTTTCAGGAGGGCATACTGAGATTTATTATTCAACCGGCCCAACACAGAGTACTTGTATTGGAAAAACTCGCGACGATGCTGCGGGAGAGGCTTTTGATAAAGTTGCTAAAATGTTGGGGCTGGGTTATCCAGGGGGGCCAATTGTATCTAAGAAAGCGTTAGAAGGAGATATAAAAAAATTCCCACTACCGATACCAAATCTTGGAAAAGACTCACTAGAATTCTCGTTTTCTGGGGTAAAAGCTGCTGTCCGGCGCTTAATAGACAAAGAAGGAGAAATTTCTGACCTATTTATTAATGATATTTGCGCGAGCTTTCAGCATACAATGGCAAGAATATTCGTTAAAAGGCTTCGTATTGCATTAGAAAAATATCCAGAAATAAAAACAGTCGCCTTTGTGGGGGGGGTTTCAGCAAATACCTTTATAAAAAAAGAGCTTGAAGCATTCTTGCAGCCTATTGGCATAAATTTTTTAACGCCTAAAAAATTAGAATATTCAACCGATAACGCGGCCATGATAGGGGCTGCGGCGTATTTTCTATACAAAAACAAAAAAGTTTCATTTAAGCCTTCTTTAGTGGAAGCAAGTCCTCGTTTACCCTTTTAACTCGTCTTTATCTGATCAAAAAAGTTGGATCTTAGGCTTGAGTCTTCTTTGAATTTTCCAAGGAAACAGGTAGAAACGGTTTCGGACTTAGCTTGCCCAACTCCTCGAGAACACATACACATGTGCATACCAGAAATCTGTACGGCTACTCCAATGGGATTTAGTGACTCCATAAGTGTTTCAGCTACTTGTACTGTGAGGCGTTCTTGATTTTGTAATCGTCTGGCAAAAACGTCTACGAGCCTCGGCAATTTAGAGAGTCCCGTAATATTTTTTCCTGGTATATAGGCTACGTGGGCTTTGCCAAAAAATGGTAGCATATGATGCTCACAATTTGAGTAATATTCAATATCTTTAACTAAAATCATTTCATTGTACCCTTCATTTGTGAAAGTTTTAATTAATGATTTAGGATCAACTTTATAACCAGAAAAGAGCTCTTCATGAGCTTTTCTAACTCGTTTTGGGGTTTCAATTAAACCTTCCCGATCAGGGTCTTCTCCGATGTTTATAAGAATTTGACGAATGGCTTCTTCAGTCGACATCAAGTGCGGTAATTAAATCTTTAAGTGCTCCAAATTTAGGAATTAAAAATGCTTCGTCAACGATTTCTTTCCATGGGAGTAGTACAAAATCCCGATTTGGAATTTCAGGGTGAGGGAGCGTAAGTGCTTTTTTTGAAATAATAAGATCGTGAAACATGAGGATATCAAGATCTAGGGTCCGATCATCCCAGCGTTTTTCTCTTGCGCGATCATGTATGTCTTCGCAGCGTTGAAGTATTTTTAGTAGTTTATAGGATTTTAGTTTTTTCTTACGATGTTGAGGCAAAAGTATGTAGTTAAGTTTTTCCCATGAACTAAAAGGGAAATCAATTTTCCAAACAGCATTAGAGAATTCATTTTTTGCGACATTCCCGATTGGAGGATTTTTTAAGATTTTGGATTTTTTCAAAATCTTTATGCCATTTTTTTTAAGAAATCTTTCTGCAGAATCAAAAATGGATGGAGCGTCTCCAATCGATGATCCTAGGGCTATAAATATCATTAAACAGAGGGATTAATACGAAAAGAATTTTTAGATTTTAATATAATCAACACTCCAAGAACTAATGGAATGAGACCAATTATTTGTTGATTGCTCGGTGGAGTGGACCACAGTAAGTAGACAAAAAACATAGTAATTACTGGTTCAATAACACCGATAGCATTTGCTTTGGCGATAGAAATTCTATGGATTACTTCAATCCAAATAATTTTTTGTAACCCCATAAAGAGAATTCCCATTATAGAAATGAGTAAAAGAGTGTTGAAGTTGAGGCTTGATAGCTGTCCAGATTCTAGAATAAAGGAGATGCTGAGTAAGATAATACTGGCAAAAAAACTTCTTAAAAACATCATTTGTAAAGCACTAATTTTGCGCTTAAGTTTTCTTTGATAAATGTTTCCAAATGGGGCACAGGCATAAGCGAGAACCACAAGAATGTCTCCTATATTAAACTTAAATCCAGTTTTATAAGTTACAAAAAAGCCACCCAGTATAACAAGAGCCCCCCCCAAGTAAGCAGATTTGGTGTAGGTTTCAGCTTTAACAAGAGATAGCACAAGAAAAGAAACCAATACTTCAGTAAGTCCTAGCAAGGCAATATTGTTGGCATCGGTAAATTTTGAGGCGGTGAATAAGAGGCCATAGACCCCAATTCCGATAAACAAAACGACCATAAGAACATCAAACCAAATATCTTTCCTTTTTAGCCATTTAAATCCATGAAAAAAAGCACAAATTATGCCCATAAAAACAAAGGCCATAAAAGTACTTAACCCTGCAGCAAAGATTGCAGGAACGTTTTGGGTAATGAGTACTAGAAATAGTGGAAAAACACCCCAAAAAAGGACTCCAAAAAATAATAATAGTTCTCCCTGATGCTCTTTAGAGAGCCCCAGAAATAGGTTTTTCATTAGATGAATTTATCAACTAGTTGTTCAGCAAGTCCCGTGTAAGTCTCTGGAGTTAATGTTTCTAATCGATCTTTTTCTTCCTGAGGAAGATCACATTGAGAAATGAATTCTTTTACCTGATCAAGAGTAAGTGCCTGACCTCTTGAAAAAGCTTTAAGCTGTTCGTATGCATCGTGTTGACCATGAGCTCTTAAAACAGTCTGAATCGCTTCTGTGAGGACTTCAGGAGACGCTTGTAAATCTTTTAGAATCACTTCTTCTCGAAGCTCTAATTTACCAAGGCCTTTTTTGAGTGATTCTAGAGCTAGGAGAAAATGACCAAAAACTAACCCAAAGTTTCTTTGTAGTGTTGAGTCTGTTAGGTCTCTTTGCCATCGAGATATTGGAAGTTCATCCGCTAGAGTTCGGGCAATTCCACGAGCGAGTTTGAAGTTCCCTTCAGCATTTTCAAAGTCAATAGGGTTTACTTTGTGAGGCATAGTTGATGATCCTACTTCTCCAGCAACAGTCTTTTGTCCAAAGAAACCTAAAGAGATATAGCTCCATACATCTCGGCATAGGTCGATGTAAATGCTCGAAAAATGAGCAATATTATGAAGTAGAGCTGTTTGGCTATCGTGGGATTCAATTTGCGTGGTTAAAGGGTTCCACGTAAGTTGAAGCTTGTTAGTTATAAATTGTTCGGAAAGCTCAATCCAGTCCGCATCTGGAATAGCCGTTACATGGGCTGAAAACGTTCCAGTTGCTCCATTGATTTTGGCGAGAATTGGAAGACCACTAGTGGCTTGAATTCCAATATTAATTCGATGATGGAATACCGCCCACTCTTTCCCCATGGTTGAAGGGGTTGCGGTTTGTCCATGAGTTCGACAAAGCATTGGCGTATTTTTCCACTCTAAAGCTTTACGTTTGAGATCATCTTGTACCTCGTCGAGATTATTTAATAGCGTTTCTCGACCTTCTTTTAGCATTAGTGCATAAGCAGTATTATTTATATCTTCAGAAGTACAGGCAAAGTGAATCCAGGCCCAAAGATTCTGTGGAACGAGCTCTCTTAGGAAATATTCTACTGCTTTAACATCATGATTTGTAGTGACTTCGATTTCCTTTATTTTTTGAAATTCTTCATCGGTAAAGTTCTCACAAAGAGCCTCAAGTCCAATTTTTATCTCTTCTGGAATAGCTGGAGCAATTCCCTTTTCGCTGAGAAAAAGTAGCCAACGAACCTCTACAACAGTTCGATATTTCATAAGACCAAACTCAGAAAAAGTATGGGTAAGGCTTTTCACTTTGTTGGCGTAACGACCGTCAAGAGGAGATAAAGGATGTAGCATGAATGATTTTCAATAAATTTTCGCCAACAAACTAGCTAAATTTAAAAAAAACACCACCCTAAACAACAATTAAACACCTCAATACAATGTTTGATTTATTTTGTAAATATGATAAAATGGAATAATTAACAAAAAAAACAAGTATGTCAGATTATTTATCTTGGTTCACTTATGCTTTCGTGGCTTTTGTGCCAATACTGCTATGGTTTTTCTTTTTTAGGAAACACCTGCCAAAGAAAAAATCTTATCTTGTTCTTACCTTTCTGGCGGGAGTTTTATCTGTCCTGCCTATAAAATTATATGAGAAATATTGGAATACGGCTGTTTTTGAGCTTGAGCATGTAAATTTGTTTAAACATCTTTCAGCGTTGCTTAATCTTCAAGACGGAGCTTCTTTAGTTACTTATGTAACAGCGATGGTTATAGTCCTCTTGGGGATATTTGTATTTGCGGCCTTAATGATGTTTTTATTAGAGGTGTTATCTGGAGATAATACCATCAAGGTTTTTCAACAGAAGTTTTTAAAGATTTGCGAATCTCCTCGCTTTTTCATATCTGTAGGAGTGGTTTGTGGTGTTGTGGCTTTTTTCTCTTCCCTTTCTTTACACGAGAAAGTTTGGTTTTTTATGCTCGTTGGGGTATTAGAAGAATTTATAAAGCATTTAGTACTTCGTTTTGCAGATGAGAATAAAATCCATTCTGTAGGAGAAGCCGTTCAGTATGCTATTGTTGTAGCCTTAGGATTTGCCTTTATGGAGAACATTTTATACTTTCATTCTATCGGTAATCTGGCATTACTTTCTACCCAGGAAGTAGCCTTGCTTGTGGGCCTTCGTTCTCTTGTCTCTGTTGGGGCTCATGTTGGTTTTTCTGCGATTTTGGGATACTTCTATGGAATCGCGAAGTTTTCGTCAGAAATATATCAGAAAGAGGCTGCCGAGAATCGTCATCCCTTTATCGAAAAATTTCACCAAATTATGCACTTAAAAGGTTCGGTACTCTTTCATGAAGAGAAGATGATGGAAGGAGCGATTTTAGCCATGCTGCTTCATGGAGTCTTCAATTCTTTGCTTGAGTTTGGGCTTATTGGCTTTGTCTTCCCATACATATTTATTCTTATAGTCGTGGTAATGCATATTCTGCATAGGCAAGAACACCTTCGTCTTCAAGGTCGTATAGCTTCTCGAATACCAATAGAAACAGGCGTTTAAACTTCTCCTTTCTTGTTTCTTCGTCTTTTGTCCATTTCTGGAGCATATTCGTATACTGCCCGCCCCACACGTTTAAAGAAATCGTATTTTTGCAGGTTTAGGGAAATCGTTCCAATTCGGATATCTCTCTTTTTTAACACAGCATTGATAATATCTTGCCGCTTCATTGGATCTCCATTTTCTTGTAGAACCTGAACAATAAGATCGCAAACTGTTCCTGCCGCAAGCCCCCATCCTTTAAGAGCGTACATTCCTCTTCCAACAAGAACGAAGTCTTCGTGTCGAATGAGTTCATTATGAATAGCTTGGTGGGTTACCATTTTTTTAGAATCAAAATCATTAAGTACATGATTTACAATTTCCGTGAAGTGGAGTGGTTTTCCGGCTTCTTTGAAAACAATCATGATTTTATCTTTGATCGATTTCGGGTTGATATGACGCCAAGCACTGAGACCCCATCCTTCTTCCGTTCTTTTGAAGCTCCAATCTACTTCTAGGGCAGATTCGATCATATTTAATGGATAATCTTTGTTTAATTTTTCAAATAATTCCTCAGTAGAAGTAATATCCCCTTTTTTGTTCATAGTTTTCTGAAGACCTTTGATAAGAGTTCTTACTTCCATCAAAGTTAAGTCAGAAGTTCTCCAAAAAGCTCGAAAGAACTGATTTTTATCTTGTTTGATCATTCGATCAGAAACTCTCATAGCAAGTTTTACAGCATTTGTATCAATGTTTTTTGTATCGTTCATGTTTTTAAGCATCTCCGATACAAGTCGATCTTCAAGCATAACTTTTCCGTTTTCATTGAGTATTTCAAATGCTAAGTTATGAATCTGTCTCATCGACGGATCCATTGAGATTCGAGCTAGTTTTTTGAGCGCTACTGCTTCAATTTGTCTTACCCTTTCTCGAGTGATAGAATAGCTCTTTCCAATTTTGTCTAGTGTCTCTTTTTTGTGTCCAGCAAGAGAAAATCGTCGCTCAATAACATCACGTTCTTTAGGACTTAGAAGGCCTAATAGTCGTGACATGAGTTCTGAAAAGTTTACGTCAACCTTTGGGGTAGTATTCATACTCTATACTGCAGTTATATATAAAAGAAAGACACAAAAACAATACTAGTCAAAAATTTAAGATATTACAGACGGTTTGTCAAAGTTTTTTACTCGTTTAAAATACAAATTTTACAAAAGTCCAGAAAAGGCCTTTTTCCAGTCACAGTTATATTCATCAAATAAAACAGCCCCTTCCTCAAGCCTAATCACTCTGGGAGTGAGTTTCTGAACCAGAATAGGATCATGAGTGGCAAAAAGAAGCGTGAGGCCTTGAGTTTTGTTGAGGTGAAGAAATAATTCGGCAATTTCTTTTGAGTTTTTTGGATCAAGGTTTCCCGTTGCCTCATCAGCAATTAGAATCTTGGGTTCATGAATAAGAGCTCTTGCTATAGCTACTCTTTGTTTTTCTCCTCCTGACAAGCTGGAAGGGAAGGACTTGGCTCGATCTTTGAGTCCTACCACTTCGAGTAGCTGAGGTATTTTTCTCTTTATGTGCTCTTCTTCTCCGCAAACTTCTAGGGCAAAAGCAATGTTTTCTTCAACCGTTTTTTGGGGGAGAAGTCTGAAGTCTTGGAAAATAATTCCAATCTGTCTTCGGTATTTTTGAACACTATCAAAGGAAAGTTCTCCTAGAGAGAATTCATCTAGTAAAATCTCACCGCTTGAAGGCTTCTTTTCTCCTATTAGCAAACTAAATAGAGAGGATTTTCCGGCTCCTGACTCACCCAGAATCGCTACCATTTCACCAGGAACAATCTTAAAGCTTAGGTCCTTGAGGACTTTGTTTTTATTTATTTCTAAGCCAACGTTTTTGAACATCAACATTGTGTGCATTATCGTTAAAAAAATGTTCTGAAGCAACGAATTTGTTTTTTTGAGTTTTATCTTTGATTTATTTGAAAAAAAATAAGAACTTTTTACGATGTCGATAATGAGAATGATTCATTTACAAAAGGCGTTTTTGTTTGCTTTTGCAACATTGTTGCAACAAGGGGTTGTAATGGCCCAGCAAATTCCAGTGTTAGATTTTTTCCATGGAAGAGAATGTCCTCACTGTCATGAAGAGAAAGAATGGTTTGCAACGCTGAAGCAGATGTACCCAGATATTCAGATTAACGAATATGAGGTTTGGCATGATGTAGCAAATCAAAAAATTTGGACAGAAAGAATGCAGGCGTTAGACATGTCTCCATCGGGCGTTCCTACGAATATTATTGGTGACGAGGTTGTTGTTGGTTTTGTTCCTGACCAAATTTTAACTTTACTGGAGGCTCGGTATGGACCGCCTTTAGAAGTTGACGAAAATGTTGTAGTAGAAACGACGGAAGAGCCAAAAGGAATGAGTTCGAAGATAGTTTTTATTATTTTAGGGGCGGCCTTACTTATCGGGGGAGCTCTGTTTGTTGGAAGAAAATAAAATGAAATATTTTTTAATATTAGGAAGTCTTCTTTTTGGAGGGGTAGCTTTTGCGAGTGAGCAAGCTGCTGGGCATTGGTGGGCTCCGTTATTGGATTACTCTTGGCCCGTTATGAGTTTTCTTTTGGGCTTGGTAGATGGGTTTAATCCCTGTGCTATGTGGACTCTGTTTATATTGCTTGGTTTTTTGCTGACAATGGAAGACTCTCGTCGTCGATGGCTTATTGGGGGAGTTTTTATTGCTAGTTCTGGAATCTTGTACCTAGCAGCTCTTTTTACGTATTTAATAGGGTTTCAGTGGCTTACAAGTTTTATTGCAACAAGTGCCATGCAGTGGGCTTTTATGGCGATTGGAATTATCGCTATAGTGGCTGGATTCTTTGCGGTTAAAAACTATAAAAGCAAGGGAATAGAATGTGAGGTTAGGGATATAGAGAGCAAAAAGAAATTTCACCAACAACTCACCGATATTTTAAAACGTGAAAATATTTATTTTTTACTCCTTGGAATGGTTATTTTGGCTTTTTCGGTCAATGCTTTTGAGTTGTTATGCTCTTTTGCTATTCCAACGGTATTTACCTCTACTCTTATTGCTTTGGATTTGGGATGGTGGCAAAAAATTACGGCGCTATTGATTTATGATTTTGCTTATATTCTTGATGACTTGATCGTCTTTACTATCGCGATCAAAACTCTTTCGCTGACAGTTTTTAGTCCAAAAATAACCCAGACAGCAAACTTAATTGGAGGAATTATTCTTATCATTATTGGAGCCTTCTTGCTGGTGGAGCCAGAATATTTTATCAAACTTGTAACATAAAAAATGGTAGATTTATCTTCGGAATTAAAAACTCGATTTAAAGAACGAGCCTGGCGATTAACCTTGGCTGTACGTGAAACTTTTAAGGTTCTCAGCTCTTCGGAAGTGTTTTTATCTGCGTATGAGATTGCAAAGGTTCTTGATGATAGGTTTGATGTGACAACGATTTACCGAGTGTTAGAAAAACTACAAGAGGTTCGTTTAGTTCATGAGTTTCAAGGGAAGTGGAAGCTCTGTACAGATCCTCACAATACCGAAGAATCGCATCACTTTCTTATTTGTGATACTTGTGGTTATGCTGAAGAGATATTTTTGGATTATCACGATGCCATTGCAAATCAATTGGCAAGAGAAAAAGACTTCTTATTAAAAAAAGTTCACCTTGGCTTTTTGGGAACTTGTCGTCGATGTCATAAGTAGAGAGGGCTGTCCATTGACTTTTTTTAGCGCTTTTGTAGGCTGGGATTTGAGATGATTCTATATTGGAAGCGATTTGTTTTGTACCTTTACCAGCTGTGGCTGGTTCTTGTTGAACGGTGCAGACGTGAGGCTTTAATTATCGAAGAAAAAATTACAATGGACGTCGCTCATTTGACCCGAGTCGTCTCGTTATCTTTTTATTATTTTAGTTATGGAAATCCTGTATATTATTTTGCCATTGGCGGGCGTAGCCCTGGGGGCAATTCTGTCCTACCTATTTGTTCGACCGAGAGCGCAACTTCTTGAGGAAAACGCTAAGGCTGAAGCTGGTCGTATTCGTGAAAATGCTAAACTAGAGGCTGATCGTATTTTGGACGAAGGGAAAAAATACGTTGAAGATCTTAGACAGAATGCAAAGCGAGAAGAAACTCAAATGAGAGAGCGTCTTCAGCGACAGCAAGAACAAGTCGACGAACGGTTATTAAAGAAAGAAGAACACCTTGAGCAAAAAGCCGATAAAATGGAGAAGGCTCGAGAAGAATATGAACAATCAGTTCGAGATTTGGATGGAGAGAAAAAAGAGTTAAACAAAAAGCTTTCAGAACAAAATGAAGTTCTAGAAAGAATCGGGAAACTTTCTCAAGACGAGGCTAAACAAGAGCTTCTAGAGCGTGTTGAGCAGCAATGTGAAACCGAGCTAGCCGATACTATGCGTCGTCGTGTAGAGACCATGGAGAAGGCAGCAGATGAAGAAGCTTCAAATATTGTGGTTCAGTCAATTCAACGATTTGCATCAACGGTAACTTCTGAATCAACCGTGACCGTTGTAAAGATTGATTCAGACGATATTAAAGGGAAGATTATTGGGAGAGAAGGACGTAACATTAATGCCTTCGAAATGCTAACAGGAATAGATCTCATTGTTGATGATACTCCAGGAACGATCACTCTCTCTTCATTTGATACTTTCCGAAGATTTATTGCCAAAATGGCACTTGAAAGTTTGATTAAGGATGGGCGAATTCATCCATCAAAGATTGAAGAAGCCGTTCAGAAAGCGGAAGAAAAAGCAGAGAAATTACTCGTTGAACTAGGACAAAAAGCCGCTTACGAATTAGGAGTAACCGGTTTACCGGAGGCTATTTTAAAACTTGTAGGGAAATTACGATTTAGAAGTTCTTATGGTCAAAATGTCCTTCAGCATTCGATTGAAGTGGCTTATTTGGCTGAAGGAATTGCCAACTATTTGCCGGGAGCTGATGCCGAGATGCTTAAAAAAGCAGGACTTCTTCATGATATTGGGAAAGCGGTTTCTCATGAAGTGGAAGGAGGACATGCGGTTATTGGAATGGAGATTCTTCAAAAATTTGGGATCGAGGAGCCAGTAGTTACAGCGATGAAATCTCATCACGAAGACTTCCCATACGAATCTCTTGAAGCCAGAATCTTGCAAGCTGCAGATGCTATTTCGGCTTCACGACCAGGAGCCCGAAGAGAGACATTGGAAAAATACATCAAGAGATTAAAAGAATTGGAAGCTATCGCGGGAGCATTCCCAGGGGTTCAAAAAGTATTCGCTATTCAAGCAGGGAGAGAAGTAAGAGTCTTTGTCGATGCACAAGAAGTGAATGATGTTGAATCAGAAAAGCTAGCCCTCGAGATTGCTCAGAAAATTGAGAATGGAATGCAGTACCCAGGACAGGTAAAAGTGGTTGTCATTCGAGACTCGAGATTCGAAGGAGTGGCTCGATAGCTTAAAAGTAAACTTTAGGGAAAAGGGTGAATTTTCTTCACCCTTTTTTATTAATTGAAAAAAGCCTGAAAGATCTCTTGGGTTTTGATGAGGTCTTGTTCGTGAACGAGGATGATAATTTCTCCCCCTATAGTGTGGAAAGACTGGATAGAAATGTGTTCCTCGGCTAAGGCAGATGTCAGTACACTGTATATTCCAGGTTTGAACCTAAGTTCAAAAGGAAAGTTTATAGAAATAAAACCTAACTTTTCAGTTTGGTGCAAATTGGCTGGTTTTGACCTCTCCACAATTTTACCATCAGCATCAGTGATAATGGTTATTTCTTTTTCTCCCTCTACCAGAGAAAAAAAGTGTTTACTTTCTAGGAGCTCAGTGGCTAGTTTCAAGCAGTATTTTCGGTTTGTAATAGTTTTATCAAAGACAAGTTCTTTTATGTTGCTACGACTTATCACCTCTAAATCGTAGGACGAAAAGTCAGCTTTTGGGATATTAGTTTTTTCCTGTTTTGCTAGATATCGTCTGAGCTCCATCCCCAGGGCTTCAATGGAAACGCTTTTAGTATTTGGTTGAATTAGTCTGGCCAAGGCATTGAGGTTCACTAACCCAGCATTGGCATAGGTTGTAATGAGCGGGTATTTTTGGAGTAGTGTTGAAATATTTTTTGACATCAGATTTATGACGGGTTATAACATTTGTACTAATTATAACATGTCTGTTAATTTCTTAACAAATTAAAATGAACAAATCTGCCATCGTTCTCGATACCTCTTTGCCAACTGGGCTTTTAGCCAATGCTGTGGCCTGTATTAGCTCTGGAATTTTTTCAGGAGAGTCTGAACTAGTGGGACCTAAAATTGAGGGAGCTGATGCTGAGTTTTTGCCTATCACCAAGATTCCTATCCTTATTCTTAAACCCAAAGAGGTCTCTTTAGAATCTTTGTGCTACAAGGCTCAGGAACTAGGACTAAAACTTATTCCCTTTACCAAAGAAGCTCAATGTACTACCAGCTATGAAGAATACGCTGAATCTGTGAAAGGTAAAAAACTCAAAGACCTTACGGTTCTTGGGGTTGGAGTCATGGGAGAAACCAAGACGGTTAATTCACTAGTAGGAAGTTTGCCGATGTTGCGTTAGGCTTTTTGAGAAAATTTCATTCTCCAAATTTGATCCCCTTGAGCTAATTTTACTTTTTCCCAATCGGTTGGGATTTCGTAGGCGGAATCTTCAAAATACTCAATATTGGTATAGGGCGTTTCTTTTAGATATTCGAGGGTTTCATCAAAAACAAATTTTTGATCTGTTTGAAAAATAAAGGCTGTTTCTTTGGGGAGCCATTTGGCGACTTCGTTCAAAAACTTAACGGTGATGAATCTCCGCTTTTTGTGTTTATCTTTGAACCAAGGGTCTGGAAAGTTTACAAAAATGTTTTGGATTTTAGCGCCTTGTGCGATACAGGGTTCTACGATATTTCGAAAGTTTCTTCCCGCATCCCCATCGAAGACTACAAAGTTATCTCGGTCTTTGAATTTTTCTTTCAGGGCATTGGCTATAGGGATTCGGAGTTCAAAACAGATATAATTGTGATCTGGAAATTTTGTAGATAGTTCATCCATAAATTCTCCCTTGAAAGCGCCTACATCTACAAATAGAGGTTTGTCATTACCAAATCCCTCAAAATGGATTTCTTTCAGAATTGAGAGTGGGTTGGTGTGGGTTCTAACGCGCTTTGACATTGTTTTTATTTTAATAAATTTGACATAAAAGGAAACTCAGATTACTTTGAATCCGTGCAAAATTTAAGCATGGCTATGACTATGATGATGACTTCTCTGAAGAGAAGTGGTCGGATTAGTGCATAGTGAGAAATTAAAAGAAACTAAGTACCAACCCGCCTACTTCGGCGGGTTTTTTAATACTTAAAAATATGGTAGATAGACTTGAAACACAGATAATCGGCAACGGTCCATCGGGCATAGGAATTCCTTTAAAAGCTTTATCGCAAGGCGGATTCTCGTATGAGGCCCTATTGGAGAAAGGATTGGCATTGATTGGCCCTGAAAGAAATCTTGGATCGGGAAAATTAAGTTACTCAATTCGGTCTAATTCTGCAGCTTCAGATTTTTTGGAAACCGTTCCTGCAGCAGTTTTAGATCAGTTAGAGGGGAAAAGTAATCTTCTCACTGAAATTCGTAAAACAGGGGGTGATATCATTTGCTTGAAAACGATGGCACGGTTTGAGGCTGAGGTGGGGAGGGCTTTGTCCGGGATTCTTAAGTCTTCACAGAATTCTAATAGCTCAATCATTGATGCTCAGGCTAGCGCCCTTCGAATTAATAAAGATGGAGAGGTTGTATCCTATGACTCAGACGGAGAGCCTATAGTAGTGTCTAAAAATGTGATTCTTTCGATTGGCGCCGAGCAAGAACCTTTAAACTTGCGAGAAAATGACCATAAACGTGTATTTTCTGATGATTTTTTACGTCTTTCTGGTGAAGAAATTCAGGAGCGAGTCGAAGGCAAAAATATTGTGGTCATTGGAGGGGCTCATAGTGCCTTCTCTTGTATTGATAATATCCGTGCTGCGGGAGTTTTGGATCCTATTACGCTTTGTCATCGAAATGACTTTAAATTGTATTATTCAAGTGAAGCGGCAGCAAAAGATGCAAGTTATGCTCACAAAAAAGAAGATGTTGATGCTGGAAAAGTGCATAGGTTTGAGGGAGTAAGGGGGGACGCAAAAGACCGATATGAGAAAATAGAATCGGGAGAAGATGAAGACAGTAGATTCTTGGGTTATGGCGGTGAGGTTGAAGAAATTTCAGAAGTTCTAGATGCGGCGGATGTAATTATTCAGGCGACCGGCTATAAACCAAAGACCATTCCTATTTTTAATGTTAATGGAGGCCGGGTTCCCCAAGATCCAGTGGATACTAATGAAAGCTTTTCTCCCTTATTAATTGGGAATGGAAGAATTTTTTACAATGGGATAGCGATTACTCCAAGGGATGGGGTGAATTTATTCCAGGGAGAGTTTTCTCAAAAAATATTATCTCAAATAACTTAATAAATTATGGATCATTATCTATCGGCTATCGGTTTAGAGTTGTCAGTGAAAAAAAGCCTTAATAAGTTTGTTGCTACCTCATTGCAGGAGTCTGTAGGGCATTTTTCTGAAGAAGAAATTAATCAACTTTATCATTATTCTGTCCCAGAGATTGTTCCTGGTGCAGGATGCGGTTTGAAGGCACAAGAGCCTTATTGCCTTGAAAAAACACTTGGTTTAGAAGAGGCTGATCTGTCCAAACACGATAATACGCTAAGGCTTTATAGGCTTAATCGAATTGTAACCCACCTACAAGAACTTACAGGCGTTGATTGGCTTGGTATCTACCGTAAAACAACGAATTTAGAAGGGGAGACAATTTTGCTGAAAGAAGCTTATTACGGTCGATTTAGTCGAGGAGAGTTTCCTCTAAATAAGGAGTTTGCTAAAGGGTCAAATAATTCTACTGTAGGACTTTCTGGTAAGGCGGTTGTAGTACAAAGTGTTGAACAATATGAAGGGCCTTACTACACTTGTGATGTGCAGGTTCAAAGCGAGTTTTGTCTCCCCATTTTTGATGAAGAGGGGGAGGTTATTGGGATTATCGATGCTGAAGCTTTTCAGCCTCATTTTTTTACCGAAGATCGACTACTAGAGATTTCAAAAGTAGCCTTTGATCTTGGAAGAAATAAAGAAACATTGCTAAGTCCTTAGTTTTGACTTTTGTTTTGATTATTTTTTAAAAACACTTAAAAGAAGAAAAAATGGGAATAGTAAATCATTTAGGCGATCCAGTTTTAGAAGATATTCGAGGAATTGAAGATCTAGAGTTAGCCTCAAAAAGAGAAATCAGAGAATTACACATAGGCTTGTGGAACAATATGCCCGATTCTGCTTATTTTGAAACATTTAGAACTTGGGCAAGGTATTTAAATTGGGCAGATCCATCAATACAAGTTTATCTGCATCCAGTAAATATTCCCGGGATGGAGAGATCAAAACCTGAAGTTTTAGAGCATTTATCTAGATTTTCTCGTGATATTGATTCTGTTCTCAAAGACGGCTTAGATGCTATGGTTTTTACGGGGGGAGATCTAGAGGTTCCAAATTTAGAGGCGCTACCATTTGTTCCCGCTTTTAAGGATTTAGTACAAGAAATTGAAAAAGGAGATATAACAACAGGACTGTTTGCTTGTTTGGCTTTTCATATCCTCCTAAAGACGCAGCATGGGATTGATAGAACTCTTCACGATGTAAAAAATATTGGAGTTCATGACCATTTAGTTCCGTTAGAAAGTCGTGATCACTTTTTGGTAAGAGATGCCGATACTCACCATACAGCCGTACACGCACGCTGGGGAGACGTCGAAAGAAAAGATTTGGAGGGGCATCCGGATTGGATTGTGTTAAACCATGCTATTAACTGGACTCGAGAATCGGTTGGAGCGGCTGTTGATCCACAAATGAAGTTTCTAGGGCTGCAAACTCACTCAGAGTATTCAGCAATGGATTTACTAATGGAATATTTGAGAGACTTGGGGAGACATATTGAAAATGGGGATTCAAAACCACCCTTTCCTACTTATTTAACCGCTGAGGGGAAAACACTTTTAACACTCTTTCAGTCTGATCCAGCGAATGTTTTAGACAAAGAAAAGCGAAAAGAGCTTTATGCTAAAATATCTCCACACTTAATGGTTACTTGGAAGGGAGCCGGGAATGAGCTTATTCAGCGGTGGTTAGCAGGCCTGTTGAAGATCACTGGGAAGGGGCGTCATGAAAAATATATGAAAGGAGTAGACCCAGAAAATCCACTACTTTCTTTGGCGGCTTAAGTATTGACTTCAATTTGGTTATTTATTATCTTTTGAGTACCCAATGACCCACAAAATATCTCAGAACAGTATGGCTTTACGTCCTTCCGGGAAAGGGCGAAAAGAGGTTTAGTTTTGGGAAACACTTATGAAGAACAGCGCAGAAATTTGTCGCTGTTTTTTACTTTTAAAATTATTTAACCAACCTTTTAACCAAAACTACAATGTCTAGTCCACAATCGATTCCGTTCATTGAAGCCCAAGATCCACAAATGGCTGATGCTATCCGAGGAGAGGAAGCACGAGAAGCTAATGGTTTGGAATTGGTGCCTTCAGAAAATTATATCTCAAAAGCTTGTCATGAAGCTTTAGGAAGTTGTTTTACCAATAAATACTCAGAAGGATACCCAGGAAAAAGATACTACGGAGGACAACAGTTCACCGACACGATCGAAGATATCGCTATAGAAAGAGCGTGTAAGCTTTTCGGAGCAAAATACGCAAATGTTCAGCCACATTCTGGAGCTCCGGCCAATATTGGAGTTTACTATGGAATTCTAGAGCCTGGAGATACGGTTCTTGGGATGGATCTTTCACACGGAGGACATCTAACTCATGGCCATCCCGTAACACACGTGACAAAGTCATTTAACTTTGTTCGTTACGGAATGAAAAATCCAGATACAGGAGAAATTGATTACGAAGAAATGAGAGAAGTAGCCCTTCGAGAAAAACCAAAACTTATCCTAGCTGGATTCTCAGCTTACTCTCGAGAATTGGATTACCAAAAATTCGTTGATATTGCGAAAGAAGTAGGCGCTTACACTATGGCCGATATGGCTCACATTGCTGGGCTTATTGCTGGGAAAGTGGTTAAAAATCCTTTTGATTACGGATTTGATATTATCACTACCACAACTCACAAAACACTTCGAGGACCTCGAGGAGGCCTAATCCTCGTTCGAGAAGACGAAGAACTAGCGAAGAAAATTGATAAATCAATCTTTCCAGGACTCCAAGGAGGTCCACACATGCACGCAGTAGCCGCTCGTGCGGTTGCCTTTGGAGAAGCGCTCACTCCAGCCTTTCAGGAATATGCACAACAAATTCTAAAGAATGCCAAAGCCATGGAAAAAGTATTCCTAGAGGCAGGAATTCGTCTTATAGGAGGAGGAACTGATAATCATCTTCTATTGGCGGATGTTTACGGATCAATTGGAGTAACTGGTCAAGAAGCTGAAGACGTACTGGATGAAGTGGGAATTACCCTGAACAAAAATTCAATTGCAGGAGAAACACGAACCATGTTCGACCCATCTGGAATTCGATTTGGAACCCCAGCGATTACCACTCGGGGGTTCAAAGAAGAACAATGTGCTCGAGTTGCAGAACTTATGGTCGAAGCGATGAATAATCGAGATGATCAAGCCGTGAAAGATAAGATTCGAGAAGAAGTGAGACAATTAGCCCACGACTTCCCAATTCCGGATAGTTTTGTTTAAAATTTATGTCAAAGAGAGAAAAGCCCAAAACAGACGTTTTGGGCTTTTCCTGTTACTGGATCAATTTAGTCCAAGTTGTTTTTTTGTGGTAGGCACAAGGGTTTCAAATTAGAATTCTTTTGACTTTGTTTTTTTTTGTGTTAATTAAGTTTTTAGCAGGCTTATTTACAAAGACATGAAATTTTTAAACCACTTTTTAGCAGAAGAAAACTCTAGACGTATTTATAACGTTGACGGTTCAGATCGAATAAGAGAGGAGGGAGATGTTCAGAATCGTTTAGCGAGTAAACTTTCCATCCTGCTAAAGCGGACTAAAGAACGAAAATTAGGGAATCTGACACATATTGGTTTTAATGATCCACGAGTAGATGTGGGAAAAGAGGTAGCAAGAGTTTGGACTATTTTTATTGGGGAAGAGAAATGTAAAATTACGGATGATTCTAAAGAAGGAACTCTAGAGAATGCTTCAGGGGATATAGAGGCGCTTTTGGCGGAAGTGACTACAAAATCAGCGGAGACAACAAAAGAAGGCGTTTTCCCAACGCTTGAGCAAATTGAGAAAGCCTTAGCTGAAAAGCTCGAAAGAATGGAGGCAGTCTATGAGGAATGGAAAGCCAAACAAACGGCCGAAACAACTGGAAGGGTTGCAGAAATTACTAGCTAGATAATCTCTCCCCCACCTAAACAAACTTTTTTATCTTTGTCATAGAACACAATTGACTGTCCTGGAGTAATGGCTCTTTGTGGTTCAGGGAAGAAAACTTCAACGGTATCATTTTTAACCTTGATTTCACAGTCTTGGAAATCTTGTCGGTAACGGATTTTGGCCGTTAATTGTGTTTCTTCAGGAGTATCTCCAGCGACCCAGTGAAGTTTTTCCGCCACTAAATTTTGATGAAAAAGTCGAGGATTGTCGTCGTCTTGGCAGGCGATAATTTCGTTTCTTTCAATGTCTTTTTCCAGGACAAACCAAGGGGCTTCTTTGTACCCTTTCACCCCTCCAATATTTAGATTTTTTCGTTGCCCGATCGTGTAGAAACTGAGTCCAATATGTTTACCGATTATATCTCCTTTTTCGGTCACAATATTTCCTGGTTCTTGATGAAGATATTTTTTCAAAAACTCCATATAATCCCGTTCTCCAACAAAGCAAATTCCTGTTGAATCTTTCTTTTTGGCATTAGGGAAGCCAGCTTCTAGCGCCATTTCTCGAATCTTGGGTTTGGGGATATCAGCCAAAGGGAAAAGAGTTTTTGCCAGTTGTGCTTGTCCGAGTGTGTAGAGAAAGTAAGTCTGGTCCTTGTTGTGGTCGATTGGAACCTGGAGTTCAAATTTTTGAGTCGTTTCATTAAATGTGTTTTTCGCGTAATGCCCTGTGGCAATAAAGTCTGCGCCAAGTTCTTCAGCGGCGTTTAGAAACTGTTTAAACTTGATGTATTTATTACACAGAATATCGGGGTTTGGAGTTCTGAATTTTCGATGTTGTTCTAAAAAATAATCAAAAACATCGTCCCAATATTCTTTCGAGAAATTAAAAGTATAAAACCGAATGCCCAAATGATTAGCTATATTACGAGCGTCTATCGCATCAACCGCAGCTGGGCAATGAGGGTCATCCTTGTCATCCCAGTTTTTCATAAAAACGCCAATAACCTCATAACCTTCGTCTACAAGGATCTTGGCAGTGACAGATGAGTCAACACCTCCAGACAGACCAACTACCACGCGTTTTTTACACATGTTTTGGGTATAGCAAAAAAAAATGTTTAGACAATCCTTTAGACCATAAACATCGCAATTGAGCTCGCTACAAAGATCAAAAGGATCACAGCAGCAAGGATTCGGAACTTAGTTTGTTTAGAAGCTTTCATAATATTAGAAGTGATTAGTTTTGAGTAGCCGATATTTTCGCAGGAATGATAACGGTTTCTTTATAAATCCATCCTGGCTCAAGACATTGTACCACACCTGGAGTTTCAGATTCAGCCGCGAGTAGTACTTCGTGTTTTTCTGGGTCAACGGCTTCTCCTGGGCTTGGTTCGATTCGGACAAGTTCTTCCTTTTTGAGTGTTTCAAAGAATTTGGCAATAACCGATTTTACCGCCTCATCTTCAGAATGTTCTCCTCCGAGGGAAAGTTCCAAGAATGAAGGCAGAAGCTTTCTGATAAACTCTCCTACAGAAAGTTCAGCCCATTTGGCTTTTTGCTCGGCTTCTCGACGTTGAACATTTTGTAGATCTGCTAAGGCTCTCATCTGTTGCTCTCTGGCTGTTTCTAGATCATTTTGAAGCCCCTCTACTTGAGATTCTAGAGCTTCAATTTGTTTGGCTAGTGGCGTGGATTCTGTCATCAAGGGGAAGCATAAAAAAAAATAGGTTATTGGCAATCCCTTTTCTCCGCTTGGTTTTTTTGGTATAATCGGGAGATGGTTGAAGTTCATGATGGATTCGAAGCAGTAGAAATTAGTGGCGAAAATTTTTTCGTTGATCAGGCTGATTCTGTCCACCAGATTCAATTTATTGAGGAAGATTATTACGAGTTAAGCGATTTTTATCACGATAATTGGGGAAATAAAATTCCAAATGACCCAGAGATGAGAATCTTTGGAGGTACTGCAGGACAGCGGTTTGAGAGTCTTGAGAATATCACGGTTATTAGGAACGCCGAATATAAAATAGTGGCAATGAGCGGACAGATGCAGCAAGAGGCTAAAGATGGAGATCTAGGACTCTTTATTGTTGCTCCAGAATATAGAAAAAAGGGTTTAGCTCGTTTTATGGCCGAACGTCAGATTGCTTCTATTGTGGAAACTCATCCTGAGAATTCAGACATTGAAGTTGAGGCTGTAACAAGAGAAGGTTTAAACTTTGCTTCGAAGTTAAGTGATGTCGTTCGTGAAAAGGTAAGGCTTGTGGTGAAAGTAAGTGATTCAGTAGTTTATGAAATAGTTGAAGAAGTTATTGATTCCGCCTTAGAGAGCTTGGAATTTGAGTATGAGCTTTTTGGTTCTTGCTTGGAGTCTTTAGCGCTTGAAGGACGATTGTCCTTTAGCCTATCTTCAGATCAAGAAAAAGAATTTTTAGATCAATCTTGGAGTTTTGATGATTCTTTAGAGTTATCTTTTGATGGACATCTTGAAGAGCAAATTTACGAAGTTATAGCTTTTTTGGCCCAAAGGCTTTCGGTTCAAGTATTGGTAGATTTGTCTAAAGCGGAAGACCCAGAGGAGATTTTAAAAATCCTTGATAGTATTGGTGTTAAGATAGATCTTGCCTCGACGGCTTCGACTTGAGTTTCTTAAAAAAAAACCGACAATAGAGGCGACTATTTTTTTAAATTCAAAACATGCTTGGAATTACAGATTTAAAAGTTGGACGAAATATTCAGATTGATGGGCAACCTTATGTGGTTACCTGGAATCAATTTAGTAAAACGGCTCGACAAGGAGGGAATATGAAAACAAAGCTCAAAAACCTTCTGACAGGATCTACCATGGAAAGAACTTTTTCTGGAGCAGAAAAAATTGAACCAGCGGAAGTAAATTACAAAAAAGCTCAGTTTCTTTACGCTACTGGGGAGGAGTATGAATTTATGGACAACGAAAGTTACGAACAAATGACTTTTTCCAAGGAGCAATTAGGAGATACAGCTTATTTCTTGGTAGATGGAATGGATGTTGATGTTCAATATTTCAACGGAAATCCAATCAATGTTCAATTACAGCCAAAATTAACGGTTGAAATTGTTGAAACAGAACCAGGAGTCAAAGGAAATACCGCCGGGAACGTAACAAAAGACGCAAAGATTGCGAGTGGTTATGTTTTAAAAGTTCCACCGTTTATCAATCAAGGAGATAAAGTGATTATCAATTCTCTTTCTGGAGAGTATGTAGAACGAGCTAAGTAAGCCCAGGGGAAATACTTTCCCCTAGGAAAACCCTTTAACAAGTGAATTCAAAAAGCTTAGGGAACCCACAAGACCCTAAGCTTTTTTCATAAAATTTAAATAATTGAAAAGAACCTTTCGAGATCTTCCTCCGTTACCGCTGGGAAGTTCGCAATTCTAAATACATTTGCTTTGGTTGTTCCGTAACCTTTTCCCATCACAATATTGTTCTGCATACATTTTTCGTGTATTTCAGCCACTTTTTCAGGCAAACCCGTGATGGTTAAAACCGTGTCTGATCGGAAATCTTCACTGGATACGAAAAAATTAAAGTCAGAATCTTGAGTCCAGGATTCAATCATTTGCTTCTTCGTCTTAGTTTCTTGGATTATTTGATCCAAACCTCCAGAGTTATTCCATCGTTCACATTGTTTTGCAAGGAGGTAGATATTCAGCACATTTGGGGTTTGGGGAGTTTGATGATTTTTTTCTACCATAGGCTTGTTGAGTTTTTCCCATTGCCAAATACCGGCTGAGTTTTTTTCTTCGTTTTTTAAATTTATAGATCTTTCATAGGCTTTTGGTGAGACAATTAGAATCCCCAGTCCAGCCGGAAGTCCAAAGCATTTCTGAACCGAAAAATACCAACAATCTGCCTGTGATATATCTACGTTCATAGCCCCTGCACAAGAGGTAATATCAATGGTAATAAGCGGGTCTGGGTTATTTTTTCTTAGGGCTTCAAGTTGTTTAGCATTCATCATGACTCCAGTGCTCGTTTCATTGTAGCAAGCGGTAATAAGCTCTGTGTTTACTGGGATATCAGTCTCAAAATCATTTTGTTCCCCCCAAGAAACGGTTTGATGGTTTGGAGATTTATTAAGCACTTGAGCGGCTTTATAAAACTTTTCAGAAAAGGCTCCATTAATAAAGTGAAAAGAGTTTTTCACAACGGTATTGCTCAAGATTGAATGCCAGGCTTGACTGGCAGAATCTAAGTAAAATATATGATAGTCTTCAGGAATATCGAGGAGTTTTCGTAGACCAATAACAGCCTGAGTTGAAATCTCAGAAAACTGAGGACTTCGGTGAGAAATTTCTAGAATCCTTTGGTCTACAGCATCTTGAATATCTTTTTTTGTCGCTTTTGATATTTGTGATGGGCCGGGATTAAAGGTGATATCAAACATTTTAATGGAGAACACGAGTACGAATGCTACCTTCAATGGTGCTTAACTTTTCTTTGAATTGATGAGGATCATTTTGGGTATCAATATCGATTACGACGTAACCAACTTCAGGATCAGTTTGTAAAAACTGCCCGACGATATTCGTTCCGCTTTCTGCAAAGATTTGGTTTATCTGACTCATCATTCCTGGGATGTTTTGGTGAATATTGAGAATTCGATGGCTTCCGTCATGGGTTGGAAGGTTTGCTTCTGGAAAGTTTACCGCCCAAGCGGTGGATCCGTTATCAGAGTATCGAACAAGTTTTTCGGCTACTTCCGTTCCAATATTTTCTTGTGCTTCTTGAGTACTCCCTCCCACATGTGGAGAAATAAGTACATTATCAAGTCCTCTTAATGGAGATTCGAATTCTTCATCTTTTGACTTTGGCTCCTTTGGGAATACGTCTAGAGCGGCTCCAAGTAAATGTTTGTTTTCGAGTGATTCTTTAAGGGCATCAATATCTACAACGGTTCCTCGAGCATAATTGATCAAGAAGCTCCCAGGTTTCATCTGGCTCAAAGCTTCTTTGTTAATCATATTCTTTGTTTGAGGAGTTTCTGGAACGTGAACAGTGACAACATCAGACATGCCTAGCAAGGTTTTGAGATCGCTCGTAGAACGAGCATTTCCGTGAGGAAGTTTATTTTCAACATCATAGTAGTAAACGTGCATTCCCAGTCCTGAAGCAAGTACGCTTAACTGAGAACCTATATTTCCGTATCCAATAATTCCGAGCTTCTTTCCTCTTACTTCAAAAGAATTTTCGGCACTTTTAAGCCACTCTCCTCTGTGCGCGGCAATATTTTTAGCAGGAATACCCCTCATAAGGTGGATAGTTGAAGCAATAGTAAGTTCTGCTACACTTCTCGTATTTGCAAATGGAGCGTTAAAAACAGGGACTCCTTTCATTTTTGCTGCTTCAAGGTCAACCTGGTTCGTCCCAATACAAAAACATCCCACGGCGGTTAGTTTTTCTGCCGCTTCAAAAACATTTTTTGTGAGCTGGGTTCGAGAGCGAATTCCTATGAAGTGTACATCTTTTATTTTTTCAATGAGCTCAGACTCTGGAAGAGCGGTCTTGATGTATTCAATATTTTCATAGCCATTGTCTTTAAAGTAATTTAGAGATTTTGGACTAACGCCTTCAAGAAGAAGGATTTTAAGCTTTGATTTATCGATGGAGTTGTTCATATTTTTAAGAAAATTAATAACAAAAAAACGGCGCATGAGCAGCGATCCGTAAAAGTTCTTTTGACGGTTTTTTCTTAGATTTCCTTCCGACCTTTTCCTCTTGGGCGGTGTATCATTTACACCGATATCATATTCCCTTGTCCAAGTAAATTCAAGGGATCAACGGCTTTTTTTATGTTAAATAATCTGGTTTAATTGCGCTTCAAGTTCTTCTGTTGAGTGAGTAAAAATAGGGGCATTAGCTTTGACGCTTTCTCTTACGACATTCCCACCAAATCCAATAAAATGATCTACAGAACCTCTTTCAAAAGCACGAAAATCATTGTTTCCGTCTCCCACTAAAATACTAGTTTTGATTTGATGCTTCTCTTTTAGATATTCTATTACGGGGCTTTTTCCCTCGTTTGTCCAAAGAAGATTGTCCTTATTGGCTCCAAGACAGTTCCCATCATTGCCAAAGAGTGGTTCGTTGGCATAAACTTGATGACGTGGAATATTTAATTTTTCTGCTACAGGATATATACTTGGGAGAAATCCTCCACTAACAATAAAAACTTCGCAGTCTTTCTGTTGTAGAGTTTTGATCATTGTTTCGAATCCAGGAGTGATATGTGAGAGGAAATGTGTTCCGATATACTCAAAATGATGTTGTTCTACTGGACAAAATTTAAGCCGCTCATCAACCGATTGCGTAAAAGGTATTTTCCCTTCCATTCCTAGGTTTGTCAGCCTTTCAACCTCGGCTGAAAAATGAGATTGTTCGGGATGGTTTGCAAGCGCAACATTGATTACTTCATCCAGAGATTCTTTTGTTACAACGGTTGAATCGAAATCAAAAAAACAAGCAATCATTCACTTTTATCATATCAATTTTGCCCTTTACTGAAAGGCTTTTTTTTGTTATAATAATGGGATGTCTTCAGGATTTCTTTTGGCTTCTGCTATTGGGGTAAATCTAACATTTTCTGTGCCTGCAGAAGTGGTGGATGTTCAGTCTTCAGAAGATTTAGTAGTTAAAGAATCTGTAGTGGACATTTCTTCTCATATTAGAGCACAACTACAAGAGCGAAATCGTCTTGATGCCAAACAATCTTCAAATTCACCAGTTATTCAGGAGGGGCTATTTGAGCGTTACCGAGGAATCGATGTTTCGGCAGCATTATTAAATCGGGCTGTTGATTATGATAATTTAGTAGATAGATGGGCTTTTGATCCACAAAGAAATTTTGTTCTTGATCAGGAGCTAACAGAACCTTTTTTGGTGAGCCGTGGAATTAAAGAAGTCATCAGTGTTGGAGTCAGTGATTTTGCAGGATCGAGTCCGAATAGAATCAAAAATATTGAGGCCACACTAGAAAAATTTGATGGCTATATTATCCCTCAAGGGAGAGAATTTTCTTTTAATGCTATCTTAGATGATGTGACCAAAGAGGGAGGATTCAAATATGAAAGAGTTATTGTAAATGGGAAAGATCAATGGGGTCTTGGAGGAGGGATTTGTCAGGCTTCTACCAATGTGTTTCGGGCAGCACTAAATGCTGGAATGCCTATATTAGAACGTCGAAATCACTCTCAAGCTATTACAAAATATGCTCCACATGGATTGGATGCTACGGTCTATATTGGTAAACAGGATTTGAAATTTAAAAATGACACTCCGGGGGATATTCTGATGAAGTTTGTGTTGAGGGATAACAAATTATTTACAGTCTTTTATGGGACAAAAGATGGTCGCCAGGTAAAACTAGAAAAAACAAAACATTGGGCAGGTTATGATGGACGTTTAACGACACATTGGACCAGACGTGTATCACAAGGAGCAGCATCGCAGGAAGAAGTATTTATTTCTCACTATCAAAGTGGTGGCCCCGTTACCGTGGCATCAGAATAAAATCTATGTAGTAGACTCTTGGCACTCTTTACAAAAATTATCCAGGGCTTCAGCCCCCTTTTCTTGATAAATGTTTATAAGCTCAGAACCAATAATGGCACCATCGGCGCCAGCATTTTTTAGCTTTTTAATATGTTCAAAACTTGAAATTCCAAAGCCGACACAACAAGGGATACTGGTAGTAGATTTTATGCTTGAAACTAGCTCGAGAGTTTCAGATGATAGTTCAGATTTTGCGCCCGTGATCGAGGGTTTTGATACGGTATAAATAAAACCTCCAGAGTGTTGGAATATTTTCTCACGTCTTTCTTGTGGGGTGTTGGTTGAGAGGAGAAATACGAGATCAATCTCATGCTTTTTTGCTGAGATTTTTACGAGATCAATTTCTTCTACAGGAAGTTCTGGAATAAGGACTGAGTCAACCCCTGTGTTTTGGCAGGATAAGAAAAATTTATCTATCCCAAACTGTAAAATAAGGTTTAAATATACCAGTAATCCAATAGGTTTATCGGGGAATTCTTCTCGAACAGATTTTATGATTTCAAAACATTTTTGAGTATTGGTTCCAGAATCTAAGCTTCTATTTACAGCCGCCTGAATAGTCGGTCCATCGGCAAGTGGATCTGAGAAAGGCATACCAAGCTCTAAAATGTCTGCTGATTCACCGAGAGATTTAATAATATTCAGAGAATCGTTAAGGGTTGGATCTCCTATCATCCAGAAGGGAATAAAGGCAATGCGATCTTCGGTTTTTAGTGTTTGAAAAGTATTGTTGTAGCGGTTCATAATTATTTTTTATAGTGACGGATTTTGCTGAAGTTCCATTGGAACATAGGGGTTGTTTTGAAAGATGGCTTTCTGGAATGTTAGGTTTGGAAGGTTTGGATTTCTTAACTTAACGGTGGTCCCAACCTCGAATCCCAAGAGTTTTTGTGGTTCTAAAGTGTTTATTTCATTCCAAGGAATAAAAAGTGGTTGCTGGTGACCAAAAGAAAAAATCTTCCAGAGAGTTAAAGTTAAACCATGCCTACTAGTGTTTGCAGTTAAGCAGCCCTTGTAATTACTCATCCCAATAGACGCAGAAACAGATCGAAAGGTTTTTTGATCACCATCTGTAAGAGCTGTTGGCGGTGCTGGAGGCATAGCTTGAAAAATTTTGTTCCAGCCACTAAAACGACCAACAAAGGTTAAAATTCCTACCCATATTCCTATGAAAGCAAGGCAGAAAATAAGTGGTGCAGCTACAGCAATAAAAGCAGAATTATCCATGAAGATTCATATAATCAAATACAGTATGTAAGTCTTTGTCTCCTCTACCAGAAAGATTTACCAGAATAATATAATCAGTGGTCATTTTTTTTGCTCGCTTATAGGCTTCTGCTAGTGCGTGAGAAGATTCTAGAGCAGGAATAATTCCTTCTGATTTTGAGAATTTTAGCAGTGCTTCAATCGCTTCATCATCATGAATACCTTGATATTCGGCTCTTTGAATGTCATCAAGATAGGCATGAATTGGAGAAACTCCTGGATAATCCAGCCCAGCAGAGATTGAGTGACTTTCTTCAATCTGTCCATTTTCATCGCAGTTAACTTTACTGAGACTTCCGTGAAGGCATCCAAATTTTCCTCTTCCAATAGTGAGCCCATGTTTTTCTCCGTTTCCAGCAGGTTCGACGCCTACTAGTTTTACCTCGTCTTCTAAAAAAGCTTGAAAAATGCCAATAGCGTTTGACCCTCCTCCTACACAGGCCAGAACCTCATTCGGAAGAGTCCCAGTTTGTTTAAGTATTTGTGATCGGGCTTCATCTCCAATGACTCGTTGAAATCGCGCCACGAGCTCAGGAAATGGGTGTGGACCCGCGGCTGTTCCAAACATATAGTAGGTTCCATCAGCATTGCTAATCCAATAGCGCATGGCTTCGTTTATAGCATCTTTAAGTGAGGCAGAGCCTGTTTCAATAGCAATCACTTCCGCTCCAAGGAGTTCCATACGCTCAACATTTACTTTTTGTCGAGCTACATCTTTTGCTCCCATAAAAACTTTTACGGGAAGATTGAAATGAGCCCCTGCCATTGCAGTAGCAATTCCATGTTGTCCAGCACCAGTTTCAGCAATGAGATATTTGGCTCCCATTTCACGGGCAAGCAGCGCTTGCCCAATGACATTGTTTGTTTTATGGGCTCCTCCATGAAGAAGGTCTTCTCTTTTAACCCATATCTGAGCTCCTCCTTTTGGGGCAAAGTTCTGAGCTTGGTAGAGTGGTGTTGGACGACCTGCGAATGTTTTTAATAGGTAATCAAATTCTGTTTGAAGTGAAGACGATTCTTTGAAATGTTCGAAGCTTTCTTCTACCTTCTTTAGTACTGGTTGAAGAAGTTCTGGGGCAAAGCAGCCTCCAAATTTCCCAAAATGTCCTTGTTGATTTTCTATCATTTTTCGTGTTCTTGTACTGGTGCAACAGTACAAAATGTTTTAGGTTCGTCAAATAAAAATAATAATCAAAATTGACTTTAATAAGCAATATTTTTAGAACAGAACTATGTGGACAGTTGTGTTTTTTTTATGGCAGTGGTGGGAGCCTGTTCAAGCGGTTGGACAGACTGAGCCTATAATTATAAAAACTACGCTCTATAATTCACCTCAGGATAGTGATGAGTTATTAGTGGATTATGATCATCGTCTAAAGCCAACGATTGTCGATATTAGACCAGAATTAGATCAAGATAATACCATTCTTCCCAATGCGAATGTTTTGGGAGCAGTTCATGTTAACGAAAACCTCATTTTAGGCGGACACTTTGATCCAACACAACAAGATCAGCTATATCAAAAGATTAATGATCCAGTACTGAATCATTACGGAATAAAAGAAGTAGTTAGTTTGGGGGTGTCGGACTTTTCTGGCTCTAGTTGGTCTCGAGTACAAAATATTAAAGCCGCGATGAAAAAGTTCGATGGAATTGTGATTCCTGCCGGAGAAAAATTTTCTTTTAATCAAATTCTGGAATCGGTTAATCCCGAAGACGGTTTTGTAAAAGAGAAAGTCGTGCTAAACGGAGAAGGGACCTATGCTTTAGGGGGTGGTGTTTGCCAATTGTCGACGACTGTGTATAGAGCGGCGCTTAACGCCGGATTGCCCATTAATGAGAGGAGAGCTCATACTTATGCTTATGATAAGTATTTGCCTTATGGACTTGATGCTACTATTTACTTGGGAGCTCAAGATCTCGTTTTTACCAATGACATGACCACTGATTTGCTGGTAAAACCTTATATAGATGGAAATAAGCTTGTAGTGGCTTTGTACGGAACTCAGGATGGGAGAGAGGTGTCTATAAAAAGAACCAATATAAGGAGTCGGTACTCTGGAGATCTGGTAACGGGCTGGCAGCGTATAGTAAAGAAAGAGGAAGAAGTCCTGGTTGATGATATTTATTCGAGCTACAAAGCCGTTTACTAATCCAAAGAGAGAGTTGTTGCGGTTCCGATTTTAGAAGTGCCAATGGCTTCTATTTTTTGTTGAATCCAATCTAATATTATTTGTTTGAACCTTTCAGTTTGTTCCTCTTCTTCGTTATTATCTAAGTCCAGTGTGATTCTATCGTTATTATTTATTGATCCAGAAATAAGTGAAAGATTTGGATGTTTTTTATTCCCTCCCAGATAAACTGTTGGATCGAGTATTCCCCCGTTGCCTATATCAATCTCTATTACAACTTCTCCGAGCTCCGATGTTAGCGTGTAGCTTTCAAGGTCAGTGTGTCTTTGTTCTTTTGTAACTCGAAAGCTCATGTTCTGGAGTCTGGATTGTAAAATCTCAATGAATTCTTCAGACACAAGCGCAATGGCTGCTGATATGGCGAGGCTTGTTGATAAAGCCAAGTCTTGCTCTTTTTGTTCAAGAATACTTTCTACAAGTTTTTCTGCTGATTTTTTCTCTAAGTCCGATTTTTCTGGTTTGTCCACAAAGCATTAATAATACTTATTTTGGTGTTTGTCAAAAGCTGTTGTTTTAGCTCTTATTAAAAATTCTTGGGCTGGCTTGATCGGTTGAGTAAACCACGATTTGTTCAATGTTTACGTGCGGAGGACGAGTCGTGGCATAGATTATATTATCTGCGATGTCATCAGCGGTAAGTTCCCGAAAACCTTCATAAACTTGATCAGCTTTTTGCTTATCTCCATGGAAGCGAATAGTTGAAAATTCAGTATTTACGGCCCCTGGGGCAATGTCTGTTACTCGTATTCCAGTGCCAAGCAGATCGATTCTGAGTGATTTTGAAATCATCTGAACAAAGCTTTTGGTTCCTCCATAGACATTCCCACCTTCATAGGCCTCTAGCCCGGCTGTTGAGCTTAGGTTTACAATATGTCCACGGGTTTTTTTAAGGAAAGGAATAGCCAGTTGTGCAACTTTTAAAAAGCCTTTGATATTTGTATCAATCATTTCTTCCCAGTCATTAAAATCATACTCGTCAAAAGGCTCTTTCCCTCGTGAAAGTCCGGCATTGTTTACAAGAATATCAATTTCTAGATCAGAAATATCTTCATAAAATTTCTCAATAGCGTTTAAATTTTGTACATCTACAGAAAAGATTTTTACTTCGATGTTTTTGCCTTCTAATTCTTTTTTGAGTGTCTTAAGCCTCTCTTGTCTTCTCGCTACAAGAATGAGATTTTTTCCAAGAGCGGCATACTGTTTGGCAGCGGCTTTTCCAATGCCACTAGAAGCGCCAGTAATAAGAGCAAAATTTGAAGTATTTAAGGTCATGATACGAATAGTTTACGTAATTCTTCCGGGGTATCACAGATAATCTGTGCAGGGCTTGTTTCGAGTTTTTCTCTTGAGTGCACTCCCCAAGAGACGGCAATTCGATCTATTTGAGCCGATTGGGCATGTTTCATATCACTAATAGTGTCTCCTATAAAAACACAATCATTTTTTGCGATGTTGTAGTGTTTTATGATTTTATCAATTTTTTCATCTTTATAGCCGTCTGATTCTCGTCCAATAATGTCAGAAAAGTAAGCTTTTAATTGGTGTTTATCGAAGGTTTCTTTTAAAACTTTGGCCAGGTTTGAAGAGACCGCAAAAAAATCACGATTATTAGCAATAGTGATAAGAGTCGGTTTCATATCTTTAAAAAGAGGAACATTTAGGGCGTAATTCTCACTTTCATATGTGGAGTATTCTTCTTTAATATCTTCTCCTAGATTGCCATATTTTTCTCGGAGGTAGTCGAATGGAAACTTGGCTTCAAAGGTGGCCTGATAATCTTCTAATTTGAAATCATATCCAGCTGTTTCCAGTCTTTGTTTCCAAAATTTAAAAACAAATGTAGTTGAGTCAGTAATAACTCCATCAAAATCCCAAAACACATATTTTTTCTCATTCATTTCTAAACTGTTTGATAAGTTTTTCAAGTTTTTTGTGGCTGAAATTATTCTTTTCTTCAACGCCTGATGCGGTGTCTAAAACATAGACTTCGGGAAATTGTTTTTTGAATTTGTGTATATTTGCATCATTAATTCCTCCGGCAATTCCAACCAAGATGCCTAGTTTTTTTGATTCAGAAATAGCGTCAGAAAGAACCTTGTTGTCTAATATTTTTGTTCCACTTCCTGGGGTTTTCCCGTCAAATAAAAACAAATCACAGTTTTTGCTATACTCTTGCAACTTGTTGATTTCAAAATTCTTATCAATAGAGAATGCTTTCCAGATGGGGGTATTACTGAGTAGTTTTAATCGCTTAAGAAATTCTGGAGTTTCTGTCCCATGAAGTTGAATAATATCTAGAGACCACTGCTGTGAATACTTACTAATTTCTTGCAAAGCCTGATCTTGAAAGATCCCAACTTTTTTAAGTTTTGTTTGAGGAATAAAGTCATTTAAAATTCTTCGCTCAGAAGTAGATACAAAGTTGAGACCAATAAAGTCAACCTGAAGATTTTCACAGGCATCTAGCATTTCCTGGTTTCTGATTCCACAGATTTTAATTTTCATTCCTCAGTTCTTTTATTTTATCTGGAATTGATTCAGCAGATTCGCTCATAAGAGAGCTCCCGACTAGAACAACATCACAAAACGGTGCTACTTTTTGTATATCTGAAGCACTATTAATTCCCGATTCAGCGACTTTTACAATGTCATTAGGAATTTTTTTGAGTAATGGTGGAACCCGATTTATGTCGACTGAGAGATCTGAAAAATGACGAGCATTAACCCCAATAATTTTTGCTCCGCTTTCTAGTGCCGTTTGAATTTCTGCTTCATCTTGAGTTTCTACCAGAGCATCCATACCAAGGCTTTCGGCGTATTCTCGAAATGTGGTTAGTTTTTCTTTGGTTTTTAAAATAGAGGTCATGAGTAAGACGGCGTTTGCTTCACTGAGTCGAGCTTCTAATATCTGCAATGGGTCAATAATAAAATCTTTTCTTAGGATCGGAACCTGGGTGTTCCGAACGACATTGTTCAAGTCAGCAAGAGAGCCATCAAAAAACTCAAAGTCGGTTAATACCGAAATAGCACTCGCTCCATTATTTTCATAAGTTTCTGCAATTTCGGCCACATCGGCCTCTGGTGCAATCGCTCCTTTTGATGGAGAAGCTTTTTTTATTTCCATAATAAAATTTGGGAGTGTCTGATTTTTACTTTTTTTAATAGCCCCAATAAAAGACCTTTTGGATTGTATTGGCTTTGCATTCTTAAGGCTTTGGGCTAAGCCAGATACTTCCTTTTGTTTCTGGATAATAATTTTTTCTAAAACTGACATCGCCATGATTATGGCGATGTCAGCAAAATAGACAAAGTCTTATGAGTAATTATCAGAAACTATTTTTTGCTTTTTTGAGTTTTTCGTTTAGCTCTCCATTTTTTTATTCCCATAAAGATTAATACTGCAGGAAGCCAGATAGGCGTATAAACAATAACTTTAATTAGTTTATCGACAATGCTTCGAGCATCATGAATAAAATCATTTACACTTTGTCTCCATGATCGGTCTAGATTCCAGTCAGGACTATTAAAGTCTCCAATCTCTGGTTCAGGATTCAGACTTAGTTGTAGAGTTGAGTAAGCTACGTCAATATCTCGACCTTTCTGAGTTCGTTTGAGGTTATCAATTTGATTTTGTACATTTGTTAGCTCCCGATCTACCTGAAGAACATCGCTTAAGCTTTCGGTTTCGAACTCCATGAGTTTTCGAAGTCTTTCACGGCGAGTTTCTAGGTTGATGATTTGGTTCGCAGTATCCATGTATTGTGCCGTGATGTCACGGATTGAGTAGTTTTCCCCTCGTTTAATCCCAAGGTTGGTTAGATTTTCTATGAGATTTTCTAGATTTTCTGAAGGGATTCGAATCGTCATATTGTAGGCGAGAGTTCCAGTCCTTACCTCCCATGAATTTTGATTCGTAATATATCCATTAAGAGCCGTTACTTCCGCTTCGGAAAGCGTTTTAGCCTCCTCGGTGTTTCCAACTTCTAATTGAAGGCTTGCATTTTTCACAATTTTTCGATCTTCGGTTTCAGGTTCAAACTGAGCGTTTGCTACAGGGGGTTGTATATATGAGCTGGCCATTTTTCGCATAGAGATTCCATCATCCATGTCCAAAGAAGCAACTTCAGTAAAAGATTCTTCTTGAATTCCCATTGATCTACTAACCTGGTTAAAGCTTTTGTAAGCAATTGGAGTATTTCCTTCTGGCCAAAAATACCAAGCCAAGGCAATGATCACCAGACCAGTAAAAAAATTGTTTTTAATAAAATGATTTATACAACGAAAGCCGTTTTTTATTTTTCCCATGATGTTTTAAATATTATCAATAATTATGAGGACTTCAAATCATTAAGAGTCGGCTGACCTGAAGCCGTTTTGAGTTCCTCGTTTAGAGCAAAGAATCCTCCCCAAGTATGTTTAACGAGCTCAGATCTTCCTTGTGACCCCAATGACCCCATGGTGGTAAAAATAGTTCTAGGCTCGGGAAAGTCTTTTGCAAAAGCGACGAAAGACTTTATCTCATTCTCGTTTTTAGGAGTTACTGCAAACTTATATAGGAATGGAGAAAATGATTTCATTTCTTCATATTTATTTCTGATTGTATCTATGTTTGCTCCCTCAAAATCATGAAAACTGAGCCAGCATTTGCCATTGGAAATGTGGGATATGTCTTGGGAAGAATTTTGGTTTATATCTACGTCCACAAAGTCTCCTCCTAGCTGTAAAAATTGATTGAGAATTTGCACTCTTTGATGGGAGTTTCCTGGAAATTTTCCCTTTTCTGAGGTCTGCTTACAGACGGCTAAAACTTCCAGCCCAAACTTTTGTTTAGCCTCTAAAATCCATTTTCGAACTTCTAAAGCAAGTATCGGATTTTGTAGAAATTCTTGAAAAATCTGATCAAGCCAGATCTCAATCATATCTACTTGTTCGTTGAGTTCTAGTAATGCTGTCTTGAGCTCAGAAGTGCTTGAAAAATTAAGCGGAACAATAACCTTCATTAATTTTAATCTACTTATTTCTCCCAGGCTTCATAGATTTTTCTTTTGATATCATATGGAGCAGCAACTTTTGGCAGAACGATTTCATATCCAGCGCTTCCTGGAGTATTAAATTTAAGAGTTCCGGTATTAAATACAAATCGCTCAAAAAATCCTTGCTGTGCTTTCATATCATCAATTTCAGTATGTTTAGCACTCGTGACCTTGGCCCAGCCAATCCCAACTTTTTTGTAGATTTTTTGATCAGTAACAAAATAATGAGTACTTAAGAATCGCGCGACAGATACAACAACAATCACTGTTAGTAAAACAAGAGGGACTCTTTGAAAGAAAACATCTACATCACTTTCTCGAAAGAAGTAAGAAAAACTTCCCAAAGAAATGGCCGAAAGAGATATTACGGTTAACACATAACGAAGACTAATTCCAAAACGGTAGATAATCTTTTCTCTTGGAGAGGCTAGATATTGTTCGAGCATCAATGAGGATTATAACCAACAAATATTAATCTTGTCTAGAAAGGGAGTTTAATCTTCCTCAGGTAAAACTTGAATGTTTTGCTCATTGAGTTCTTTTTCTGGCATTGGAGAAGGCGCTCCGAGCATTAAATCTTGAGCTGATTGATTTTTTGGAAAAGCCATTACTTCTCGAATATTTGGTTCGTCAGCAAAAAGCATAACGACTCGATCAAGTCCCATAGCACACCCTCCATGTGGCGGACATCCATATTTAAAGGCCTTTAAAATATGCCCAAACTTCATTTCGGTTTCTTCTTTAGTAAGCCCAAGAACATCGAACATTTTTTCTTGAAGTTCTGGTTCATGGATTCGGATTGAACCTCCTCCAAGCTCTACTCCATTAAGCACAACATCATAAGCATAAGAACGCACTTCCATTGGATTGCTGTCCAATTTTTCAAGATCTTCATTATTTGGTCGTGTAAACGGATGGTGAGCGGCCTGCATAGAGCCGTCCTCTTTTTTCTCGAACATTGGGAAGTCTACAACCCAAAGATAAGCAAAATCATTTGGATCTTTTAGGTTCATTTTATCTCCTAATTCAAGACGAACCTGCCCAAGTGGTTCAACGGCTTGTAAGAATGGCCCAGCTCCAAAGAAAATAAGATCTCCATCTTGAGCGTTTGTTTTATTGACGAGCATTTCAATAAACTCTGGTTTAGAGTTTTTCATCACTGGTCCTGCATCCTCTCCGACTCTTACCCAGGCGAGTCCTCCCGCTCCATGTTTTCGAGCTAGGTTTGTAAGATCGTCAATATCTTTTCGGCTGAGTTCACCCCCGTTTGGAACATTCATGGCAAAAAGTCGCTCTGCCCCCTCGAATACGCCAAATCCACAATCTGATTTTTCTTTTGTCATATCGGTGAACTCTAGACCAAATCGCATGTCAGGTTTATCCGATCCGTATTTTTCCATAGCTTCTTGCCAGGTCATTCGGAGGAATTTCCCATCAACCAGGTATTTTTTCCAGTTTTTGTGTGTAGCACACTTTTCATTTAGATCGTGAAAACAATCTTCAATCACGTTGATGACATCTTCTTGAGTGCAGAAAGACATTTCGATTTCGAATTGCGTGAATTCCGGTTGTCGATCTCCTCTCAGGTCTTCATCTCGAAAACATCGTGCAATCTGAAAATACTTATCCACTCCTCCACACATTAGCAACTGTTTCAGTTGCTGAGGTGATTGTGGAAGTACATAGAACTCACCACGATGAAGTCTTGAAGGAACCAAGTATTCTCGTGACCCTTCTGGGGTTCCTTTTACCATAATTGGAGTTTCAATATCTAAGAATCCTTTACGGTCAAAATAGTCACGAATAACTTTCACCATATCGTGACGTAGACGAAGGTTCTTTTGCATTTTTGTTCGTCGAAGGTCTAGATACCGGTATTCAAGCCGGAGGTCTTCTCGAACTTCCTTTTCTAGGTCGAGTTCAAATGGTGGAGTTTGAGCCGCATTGAGAACTTTTAATTCTTGGATTGCTACCTCAATATCTCCGGTATCTAGTTTTGGATTTTCGAGCCCGTCTCCTCTTGATCGTACTTTCCCAGTGGCCTGTAAAACCCATTCGGAACGAACATTTTCGGCTTCAGTATGAGCTTTTTCATTGATGCTTGGATCAAGCACAATTTGAGTGACTCCGTGAGTGTCTCGAAGGTCTACAAAAATAATTCCTCCATGATCTCGTCGGTTATTTACCCATCCAGTAAGGGTAATCGTTTCGCCAATATGGTCTTTTCTGAGTTGTCCGCAATGATGTGTTCTTAGCATTTTTTGTTTCCAAAATAACGCCGTGGATTGTGCGTGATTACGTAAAAAAGTCAACTAAGGGTGCAATGAAATGAAAATTGGATGAAAAGTCACTCTTGAGTTGAGAATTATGTTCGTCCATTTTAAAAAAGATGTCTGAAAAAATTTCTGAAGGGATTTGGACTTTAGTCGTAGTGCTTATGGCATTTTATGTTGGAAGAATTTCTATAAATACTTCCCAAGAAAATTTATTAGAAGTTAATGATTACCAAGAAATATCGTTAGTAAAGTTCTTATCAATACAAGGTGATCAGCTGTATTTTTCTATTTCAGGACCCGCTAGGATTATTTGGGGGGAGCATTTTGTTGAGGGGGATGGAGATCATGTTTTGCCTCTTGGGCAGTTTGCTACTCCTGATGATTTAAAGCTCGCTTCGTTTGCCTATACCGGAAATGCTAAGACCTCAAAATATTATCCCAGTGGGTCATATCCAGCGCGAGGAACGGAAGTTCGATATCGTCGATTTTTTCATACAAAATTGGAAGCGGAGCAAGCTGGGTTTGTTGCCAGCAAACTTGTGAAATAAATTTCTTGCTTAAACCTCGATTTTCTTAAAAATAGACGCCGATGAAAAAATTAATTTGGCTGTCATTACTGGTGGTGTTAACCGCTTGTACCGTGAAAGAAGTAAATGAGCCTGAAGTAGCCGTCAATACTTCCGATAAAACTATTAATAACCAAACTGAAACTATGACTCAAAAAGAACAAAACCAGACGGAAGTAACCATGAAAACGAGCATGGGGGACCTTGTTATCCGTCTATATGATGAACAAACTCCAAAAACTGTTGAAAACTTTTTGGGACTTATTGAGCAAGACAAATATGATGACACGATTTTTCATCGAGTGATTGATGGATTTATGGTTCAGGGAGGGGATTTTGAAAACAGAAATGGGACTGGTGGACAGAGTATTTGGGGGAAGGAATTTGAAGATGAAATTGTTTCAGAGCTTACTCATGTTAGAGGAGCACTGTCTATGGCCAATAGAGGACCAAATACTAATGGTTCACAGTTTTTTATTGTTCACGCAAATCCAGGGACACCTCATCTAAATGGAATGCATACAGTTTTTGGACAAGTGGTTGAGGGAATGGATATTGTTGATGAAATTGCTAAAGTAGATACTGATTTGATGGACAAGCCATTGAAAGATGTTACCATTTTAGACATCACTATTAACGAGTAATTTTACGATGTTTTTTATTAAAAAGAAGAAGCCAGTTAGATCACTGACAGAAAGAATTGTTTGGGGGAAGATATTTGGTTTTTTGATTGGAGCTATCGCGTTCCTTTCCCTACCAGCACTGAGCCCTCAAATGAATCTGCTTACAGGGTTTGGTATCTGGCTTTGGTATACTATGTTTGGGGCGGTTATTGCTTTCATGGGTATTTACAGAGAGCATCCAATTTTAGGCTTGCCAATGCCAGCACTACTTCGAGGGGCCTTGGTTGGAGCTGGTTTAAATCTAGTGTTAGCGCTTTTAATTTATGATGATATTTCTACAGCTTTTGAATTTATGAGTGGCACTTATGTCGCAATTACAGGAGCTCCGGTGTTTTTATTGATGGTGGAAGGAGCTGTCTGGGGGATGATTCTGGATTTTGTTCTCACTAAATGGTTAGGAGAAGGAAAAGATTTAGTGAAAAAGTTGTAACAAAAATTTACACTTAGCGTTTCTCTACAGCGCAAATGAGCTTTGAAGACCTAAAATCATTAATCAAGAAGTACTATATATACCACGCACCTGAGGCAACAGTTGCCACGAAGGTTCGGGTTAGAGAGCAGGTAGTAGATGCTTATCGTCGGGAACATGGTCATTTAAAGTGGCTTACTTGGCGACACTGGATTATGCGTTTTTCGGCTTTTTCAATGATGGCTTTTGTAGGGCTGTCTTTTTTAGGGATTGTCGAAGCTCCATTTCTTTCTAATCAGATGGTGGCCGGGACAATTAAGTCCAATAGTGGGGTCGTAGAAGTCATTCGTGGGAATGAAAGTTTTTTGGTTAAAGATGAATTAGAGGTTCGTGTTGGAGATATTGTCAAGATTGGACATCGTGGAAATGCCATCTTGGTGACTGATAGCTTGATCTCTAAAGCTCAAGAAGGAACAGAATTTAAGGTAGAAGCTAGAGATGAATTATTTGTTGTTAGAGGCGCTCTTCAGGGAGAAAATCTTGGAGTCACTCAGATCAAAACAGAGAGAGCTTCTATTATGGGAGAGAGAGGAAGTGGAGTGGAAGTGGTAGTTTCTTCTACGGGAGAAACAACGGTACATCCTTTAGAAAAAACAGTGCAGGTGGTAGATCTTCACAGTGGAAAACTGATTGCTGAAAAAGGTGATGTGATTACACTGCGGAGCGATACTCGCTTAAGGGAGGTGGAGATTCCTGAAGGAATTAGTCTTTCTAATGCTCAGATTGAATCAATCCTAGGGAAACTAGCCATTACTCGAACCAAGGTTCTTACGGGAATAGAAAAATCTTCTCACGGAGAAAGGGTGGCAGCAAACAGAGATATCTTATCGGCAGAAAAAACTTATTTATCCGTTGTCGCCGTATTGGGATCTTCTAGAGATTTAAGTTTTGTACCAAAGAAGAACTTAGATCAAATCCTTCTTGGAGAAGTTTATGAACAATTAGCAGCTAAGACGGATCGTGTAGATGTGCTTACGGAGACGAAAGCTTTAGAGGCCGTGTTTATGGTCTTATCTCAGAATAAAAACAGTTTGGCTTTTGCTCCAGTAGATACAGGAGTTGAGGCTTTTGATCGTTATGTATTGCTCAATTATCTAGCCAGCCTAGGAGAGCCTCATCAAGAAGAGATTATTCAGTACTTAGCCGATAACTATGTTATTGGTTTACTTCGGAAGATTCAGAATGAACCTGTTAAAATTGATCAGATTGCTATGCTGAAAAATACTGTGGATGAATTGCCGGTAAATGATGCTTCTCAGAAGTTCTTGTTAAGGCTCGAAGATATGTTGGCTCCAGATCTAGCAAAAATTTTATCGGAGAAAATAGATAGTTTGTTTTAGATAACAATAAAATTTGACTTCAGACACTGATTATTTAGGGTATCAGAAATATTTTGATATCACATGACTAATCTTTCTCAAGGGCTGACGTTTGATGATGTTTTACTGGTACCTCAGTATTCAGAAATTTTACCTAAACAGGTTTCTCTGGAGACTCAATTTACTCGAAACATCAAATTGAATATCCCGTTAGTATCAGCGGCAATGGATACAGTAACCGAAGAGAAGATGGCGATTCACATGGCCTTACATGGAGGAATTGGAGTGATTCATAAAAATTGTGATCCAGAGGATCAGGCTGTCATGGTGGCAAAGGTAAAGCGATTTGAGAATGGTTTTATTCACGACCCCATCGTGCTTTCTCCAGAAGATTCTATTGAAGAAGTAATCGCTATTAGAGAGTGTCATGGATTTAAGGCCGTTCCGATTACTCAGGATGGGACTCTTGATTCGAAAGTTGTAGGACTTATCACTCGTAATGATTACTTGAAGCAAAAACATAGTAATCTGAAGATTGCAGACAGAATGCGTCCAGTGGAAAACTTGCTGACAGCAAAAGCTCCTTTAGAACTTTCTGAGGCCAATGATGTTTTGGAAGAATCAAAACATTCAAAGCTTTTAATTCTAAATGAAGATGGAACATTGCACGCATTGATGACTCGGAAAGATATGGAGAAAAATGAAGATTATCCAAATGCAGCAAAAGACAAGCATAAGAGATTGTTGGTTGCGGCCGCAGTTGGCCCAGCTCATAACATGGAAGAGCGTGTAAAGCTTCTAGTTGGTGCAGGAGTCGATGTGCTTGTAGTTGATACAGCTCATGGTCACTCTAAGGGGGTGTTGGATACTGTTAAGTATATTAAAAAAACGTATAAATCAGTAGATGTAATTGGGGGAAATATTGCAACGCCCGAAGCCGCTCAAGCGCTTATCGATGCGGGAGCTGATGGGGTAAAAGTTGGAATTGGTCCGGGGTCAATTTGTACGACTCGGATTATTGCAGGAGTGGGAGTGCCTCAATTGTCAGCCGTTATGAATGTGGCAAAAATGGCAAACGCTCAAGGGGTGCCAGTGATTGCCGATGGAGGGATTAAATATTCTGGAGATGCGGCAAAAGCTTTGGCGGGAGGAGCTAGTTGTGTAATGGTTGGTTCTTTGCTGGCTGGGACAGAGCAATCCCCTGGAGAGATTATTTACGCTGAAGGGAAAACTTATAAATACTATCGTGGAATGGGGTCTATTGCGGCCATGAAAAGAGGAGGAAAGGAGCGATATGCTCAAAGTAATGTCGCTGACGAAAAGTTGGTCCCAGAGGGAATCGAAGGAAAAATCTTGCTAAAAGGATGTGCTTCTGGAGAGATCTTTCAGATCTGTGGAGGAATTCGGAGTTCAATGGGGTATTGTGGTGCACCCGATATTAAAGCTTATAGAGAAAAAGCTCACTTTGTTCAGATTACAGGAGCCGGACTTCGTGAATCGCATCCGCACGATATTTCTATTCTGAAAGAAGCCCCAAATTATCGTGGATAGTCTCCAACTCTTGAAAAATATAAAAAAATTTGTTCTAGTTATAAAAATTAGGTATAAAATAGAGTTATGAAAATTGAACATTTACAGAAGATTATTGATCGAATTCAGAATCAGATTCATTGTCCAAAGTGTAAGGCTCGTTTCTTACGAGAGGATATTGAAATTAATTCAGTGAAAGGAAACCAAGTGGAATTCAGTTCTGGTTGCCGAGTATGTGCTGCAAAAGCACATATTTCAGCAGAGATTGGAGCGACAAGTCCGTCGGCACCAAAGCTTGAACCAGGGCAGTCCTTTTCTTTGGAGCTTGGAAAGAGGTCTTTGCACAATCAAGACTTAGAAAACATAAAAAATGCTGTAAATGATTTTAAGGGGCATAGTGTTGAGGATTTATTTAAATAAACATGAGATTTTTACTCGTACTTATTATCGCTGTTGGTGTTTGGGCTTGTACAAATCCAGCTCAAACTCAAGAAATTATTAATCAGGGAACGGAAACTATTCAGGAGGTGGGAGAAAAAATTCCTGATGTAGCTTCAGGGATTCAGGATAAAGTTGGAGATTTTGATTTAGAGTCTCTACAGCAAAAATATGAAACGCTCGAAACGGAGATTTCAGAACTTCAAACAACCCTTAAAACGAAGAAGGATCAAGGTTTAGAGAAAATTGATGAGATTCAGGCAAAGCTAAAAGCTGCTCAACAGGCCTACGAAGAGACAAAAGCTGCACTCGATAAACTTAATCAGGCTGGAAAAGATCTGAAAGAAGCAGTAACCACAGGGGAGCGGTAGTAGTCTGGCTTTTTGTGTTTTGAAATAAGTAGGCAAAATGTCTACTTTTTTTCGTAACATTTTAGGATTTTAGTCGTTCAAGAATTCGCGCGGTTTCGCTGGTATCAAAATTTGACTTTGTGTCAGTTTTCAACTAAGATTCCGCCGTTCTGATTGGCTTGAGAATTGGTGAAACAATTTTCTCCCAGTCCGCGCGAGGAATTCAGTCCTCCGTGACAAAAAGAAAAGTTCTTTAAAATTCAGGCCGGAAGAGGCTTTCTCAATAAGTTTTTTCTAGAAATAAAACAAATTGAATTTCTTCACCGAATAAAAGCGGAGAGCGACAAACGATTGTTTGGAGTTCTTAAGCGCGCTTTTATGAGGAAGAGAAAAAGGCTATGAAGTATGTTGAGTTTTGCCTTTCGCAAAATGATTACTACGAAATAGTTTTTGACGACGAGATTATCAATTTTTTATAGACGAAGCATGGCGTTCGCCATGGTTCGATAATCTAACAAAAGAATTATTTTCTAATTTTTACACTCATGGAATTGCTTACGCATTTACAAAAAGGACTTGCGTCTGTAGCTCTTTCTTCTGTGGCTTTCTTCGGAGTAGCTTCTGCTGCCTCTCTAGGATTCACAGATGACGCTGAAATCCCATCTTGGGCTGAAGAAGCGATTGAAGAACTTATGGACCAAGGAGTTGTAGGAGGAAATGATGACGGTTCTTTCGCACCAAATCGACAACTAAATCGAGCGGAAGTATCTAAAATCATCGTTCTTGCTACTGGAATCGATATGGATACTACGGGAGGTCCTCACTTCCCAGATGTGGCTGAAGAAGCTTGGTTCTACGACTACATCGAAACAATGTACAACCAAGGATGGATTAACGGTTACCCAGACGGAATGTTCCGACCAGGTGTTGGAATCAACCGAGCTGAAATCGCTAAAATGGTTGTAAATGGTTTTGAACTTGATCAAGACCTTTCTGGAGCACCTCATTTTGATGACGTTACTTCAGGAGACTGGTTCTACGGTTACGTAGAAACTATCTACAACAACGGTTGTATGCGAGGTTACGGTGACGGGACTTTCGGTCCTGGAAACGCTGTAACACGTGCTGAAACTGTTAAAATCGTTTACGATTGTCAACTGGTAGCTCTTGGTGGATTCAACGGAATCGCTGAAGGTACTGTTGAAGTGGCTCTATCTAATGATACTCCACGAGGAACAAACATTCCTTTCAACGCTACTTCAGTTCCGTTCACTACTGTTGAGCTAACAGCTTCTGATGATGCTGACGTAGAAATTTCTTCTATGACTTTCACTCGTCTAGGTCTAGGGGACAACGACGATTTTGAAAACGTTTGGTTAGAAATTGACGGATTCAAAGTTGGTAACGATAAATCAGTAAACAATGATGATGTTGTTGAACTACGATTCAACCCACCTATCGTTGTTCCTGCTGGACAAACTATCGTTGCTGATGTTGTTGCTTCTATGAAGTTCTCTGACACAGACACAAATACTGGTCACCACAACCGATTCGTTCTTGTTTCGGCTGATGACATCGTTTCTTCTGCAGCAAACATTGCTGGAGACTTCCCAGTTGAAGGTGAAGAAATGGAAATCGCTAGCTACGAAGTTACATCTATGGAGTTCGACGAACTTGGTTCAGATACAACTGTAGAAGTTGGTGATGCTTTCGTTGAGATCGGTAAATTCAAAATGGAAAACCAATCTACAACTAATAAAGATGTTGAAGTTCGAGCTATTACTTTCAAAAATGATGGTACCGCTGAACTAGAAGACACTCTTGAAAATGTTGGTCTATACGTTTCTGGTGAACAAGTTTCTGCTGAAACTATCATCGACGGAGACTACGTTACTTTCCGACTTGATAACGGTGTAACTGGTGGTTACATCATCGAAGACGGAGACTCTAAAATCTTCTCTATCCGAACAGACATCGTTTCTGCTGAAAAAGGAGATACAATCAACTTCAAGGTTGATAACTTCGAAGACGTTGTAGCGGTTGAAATCGGTACAGCATTCGGAGTACGAGCTAAGTCTGATGGGGATGGTCTTCAAATCGACCCATCTGACAGCACTAAAACTACTGGTACAGGAGTAACTTGTGCTTCTGGTGATGACGCTGAAGATGATTGTGCTCGTCTAACTATGTACACTATTGACGCAGGAGACATCAACATTTCACGAGATCCTTCATCTCTATCTAACCAAGAGTACGCTCCTGGTTCTAACGATGTTGTATTCCTAACGGCTCGAGTAGTCGTTGATCAACCAGTGATCGTTGATGGAGTTAAAGTTGAAGTTAATGCTATTGCAAATGGTACGACTCCAGCTGATAATACAGACCTTACAACTCTTGCTGGTTTGAATGGCGCTTTTGATAATTTCCGACTTTATGTTAACGACAAACTAATCGATACAGAAAACGAATTTGGAGGTACTGCTATGGGAGCTGTTCCTGGTACTGCTGGGAATGCTTACCTAGATTTCAACACTACATTCGAACTTGCTGGAACTTCAGTAATTAAGCTTGTAGGTAATGTTGACAGCTCTGCAGATAATGCAGATGGTATCAAACTTCAAATCGCTAAAACAGCATTTGATTCTCCAGAGTACATCTCTACAGGAGACCAAATCCCTGCGGACCAAGTTCTTGGTTCTGCAGTAGCTTCTTTTGTAGAAGTACAACAATCTATTCTTGAAATCGCTCGAACTGATGGTTTCTCTGCTGAAACTATCGTAGCGGGAGTAGATGACGTTACTTTCATGAAATTTGTTCTCGATAACAATGATTCAGGAGATGTAAATGTTACTTCAATTTCGATTGAAGCTAATGCTACTGCTACTAGTGCTGCCGAGAATTATGGTGAATATACAGCTGCAATTTTCGTAGATGGTGTACAACAAGGTTCATCTCGAAACCTTAACACTTCTGGTGAAGCTACATTCAATGACCTATCAGTGGTTATCCCATCTGCAGGTCAAAAAGAATTTGAACTAGTAGTGGATACACTGGAATCACTAGCTGATGGTACAGGTGCTTCTGATGATGTTGCTATTTCTGTTACAGCAGCAAACGCTGACAATGTAGAGAACGGTAATGAAGTAGAAGTTCATCTTGCTGGGACAAGTACTGCTCTAGGTGATACTATTGGGACAGATTCAGTAGATTCTGTAACATACACTTTTGTCCAATCAGGAACGCTTACTATTGCTGATGGAGCGACTATCGTTAACTCTACGAACATTATCGTAGCTAACTCTACAGAAATTGAGGTTTACAAAATCCGACTTTCTGCCGCTAACGATGACGTAGAAGTTAAAGATTTTTACTTTGTAAATGCTTCTTCTGCTCCAACTACGGTAGGGGCGGATCCAGCAATCCAAACTGACAATGCTACAGCAGATGATGTAGTAGATGCAGGGGGAGTTACTTTTGCTGTTGGAGATAAAATTGTTATCGAAGAAGCAGGTCTTCCTACTACAGTTGCAACAGTAACAGCTTTTACTGCTCCAAATGCAACTTATAGTGCTGCTGGTACGGTGGATTACACTGCTGCAGCTACGGTTTCTGCTCTTGATTCAGACGGAGGAGATCGATTCAACTTCAAACTTTACGATGAAGCTGGAAACCTAATCCAAACGAAACAAATGACAGGAGGGCAACTTCACTTTGAATTAGCTAATGCTGATCGAATCCAAGTTCCAAAAGATAACTCTACAACAGTTACTCTAAAAGTTGATGCTCGAGACATTACCGAAGCATCTCAAACAGCTCAACGACTACGAGTAGTATCTGATCTTTCGGAAGCTACTACTGGTGTAGAAGCGGTTACAGCTTCTACTGGTTCTGATTTAACAAGTGTTGTTAATAATACAAATGGATCAGAAAGCTATGTGGCTTATCGAACAATGTTGACATTCGCTAACGCGGCTTCTCAACCATCTTTCGTATCTACAGCTGGTGAAGCGGCGATTTACCGATTCACGGTGTCTAATGATGCTGCTTACGAAGCAATCCTAGAAGATGTTACGGTTAAAGTGACTTCTTCAGCTGTCGACGTAATTGCTAATGGAGCTGAAACATTTGACCTAGTTAAATATTCAAGTTCTGATTACTCTGGTACACCTACTGATCTAGTTACAGGTGTAACTGCAACTTTGGTTGCAGGATCTGTTGATGTTGCATTTACTGGAATGGGCGACGAAGTTGATGGAACTAACTACTACGAAGTACGAATTCAAGGTGGTTACAACAACGGAGCTTCTGATAATGATAGTGTGACGGGTACTCTTGTAAATGATGCTACAGCGGTTAGTGCTGCTGGTACAGCTGGTGCAGTTGGTTCAGGAGACTCTATCGTTTGGTCTGATCGATCAAATAATGGAGGAGCAGGTCAATACCTAAATGGTTTTGAACTAGTACTTCCAAGTCAATCAGCTGGAATTTCTGAATAATTTTTATTCTTAAATTCTTAGCCTACTTGGCTGAATAACTCAAAATCCCCGAGGCTTTTGTCTCGGGGGTTTTTTGTATTTGTATTTTTGCTTTGAATGTCGGTATTGTCATCCTGAGCTTGCGAAGGATCCTTTGTTTTTTTGTATGAGAAACTTGATAATATTTGAGCCCCTCTAAAAAAACGATGATAGATTCTTCGTGCCTCAGAATGACTGACACAAAGAACCTTGTGGATGGTCTGTGTTTCCCTAATAATTAAAAACATGCAAAAACAATATTTTGTGTATATTCTTTCAAATTACAAAAGAACAGTTTTATATATTGGTGTCACCAACGATCTTGAGAGAAGAATTTATGAACATAAAAATAAGCTCGTAGAAGGTTTTACTAAAAAATATAATTGTATGGATCTATTGTATTTTGAAGAAACAAGTAGTGCTGATTCAGCTATTGAGAGAGAAAAAGAACTAAAGGGGTGGAAGCGAATGAAAAAAGAAAACCTCATAAAACAAAATAACCCTCAGTTAAAAGACTTATCACTTGATTGGTAATAGGGAAGATTCTTCGTAAACTCAGAATGACAACAAAGCATGAAAATTACTTCTCTAACGCTTAAGGACTTCAGGAACTATTCAAACCAGTCTTTTGATTTTACGAGTGATAAAGTGGTGTTTTGTGGGGATAATGGGCAGGGGAAAACAAACATCCTAGAAGCTATTTCTCTTCTGAGTGTGGGGAAGAGTTGGCGAGAGCATAATGCTGAGACCTTAATTCGTCATGGGGAGTCATCAGCTATCCTGGAAGCAAAAACCAGTAGCAGCGATCAGTTTAAAATAAAATTCCAACCTCGAAGTCGTCAGTTCTATAGAAATGACAAACCATTGCCTCGAACACGCTTTTTTGGACAGGTTCCGACATTGCTTTTTTGTCCAGAGTTTATTCATCTGTTTTCTGGGACAAAAACAGACCGGGTGGGCTTCTTTGATCGTTTTTTGGTACAAGTATACCCTCGGTACAGAGAAGCCCTGCTCAGAGCGAATAAGGCTCACAAACAAAAAACAAAGCTACTTAAAAATTTGAGCGAAGAACATCTTTGGGACGAGAAGGTGGTAAAAAGTCTTTTAGCTCCCTGGAATCAAGTGCTTGTGGAAAACTTGCCAGTTTTAGATGAAATTAGAAGATCTTTTTTAGAAGCCCTTAATCCATTTTTTGCCGCTGAACTGCAAAAAATTTCTGGGATTGATGAATCAATTACTATTCAGATAAAACCTGCAGAGTTCGTTAGTCTGGAGGAGGAAAGTATTTTATCTTTTTTTGACAGAACATGGCAGAGAGAGGTTGCCGCAAAAAAGAACTTTCTGGCGGCTCATCGAGATGACTTCGAATTTATGTATCGTGACAAACTGCTCACAGAAACGGCTTCAAGAGGAGAAAGCAGATCTATTTTACTCGCATTAGTTTCAGCTCAGAAGCATTTTTTAAAAGACGCGAAGGGGATAAACCCTATCGTGCTTTTGGATGATGTTTTTTCGGAGTTAGATGCGGATCGTCAAACACACTTAGAAGCTCTGGCAGAAGGTTGTCAGACTTTTTATACGACCACACACAAAGACCATTTTGATGACTTCAAAAGCGAAGTACAGGTGATAGAGCTCTAGTCTTCTTGGTTGTCGGGATTGTCTTTCCACCTTCCCATAGAGTCTCGCATTTCAACAATGATTGGCGTTCCAAGAAAGCCGTATTTTTCTCGAATTCGATTTTCGATATATCTTTTATAAGAAAAGTGAAAGGCTTCTTTATTGTTTACAAAGAAAATAAATTTAGGCGGACAAGTATCTACCTGACTAGCATATTTGATCTTTCCTTTTTTGGTTCCAATGCTTGGAGAAACATGTTGGTAGTAGATGTCTGGAATCATGAGGTTGAGTTCACGTGTTGGAATTCGCTTTGTTTGTTCGGCTTTAATTCCTTTAATTGAGTCAAAAATATCTTGAACTCCTTTTCCTGTTTTTCCAGAAAAGAAAAGAACCGGCGCCCAAGGAATAAATGTAATTTTTCTGTGTAGGTAGTTTAGATATCGGTCTCGAATTTTTGCGATATCTTCGTCCCACATTGGAACATCATCAAGTTCTCGTTCATCAGACTCTTCTTCTGTTCGAGCTTTCTCTCGTGCCAAATCGAATTTATTCACTCCAATAATCAGACCTTTTCCAGCCTCAACTACTTCTCCAGCAAGAGCTAAATCTTGATGGGTGACTCCGTCCAAGCTGTCGATTAGAAGAAGGCAGATATCAGCTCTTTCAATAGATTTTTGAGTTCTTACAACACTCCAGAATTCCATTTCTCGACCAACTTTTCCTCGTTTTCGCACCCCTGCGGTATCTATGAAAAGGTACCGTTGGCCGTTTTCATCTGCAAATTCTGTATCGATGGCATCTCGAGTGGTCCCAGCCACATCTGAAACAACACTTCTTTTTTGTCCCAAAACTTGATTAAAAAGCGTTGATTTACCAACATTTGGTCTTCCCACTAGAGCAATTTTAATAATATCTTCTTCGGTTGCTTCGGCTTCTTCATCAGCTCCTAGGTCGAGTTCTTTGAGCTTATTGCTGATGCTTTCGGTGAATTCCCAAAACCCAAAGTTATTTTTTGCCGAGATGGTTTCAGGAAGTCCAAAACCAAGAGTCGCAAAATCATAAGTTTTTTGAGGATTTCCATCATCAATCTTGTTGGCACAGAAAATTACCTTTTTTGATTGAGTTCTGAGGATTTCTGCAACATCATAGTCATCCTGAGTAAGCTCTCCTTTTCCGTCCACAACCCAAATAATACAGTCTGCATTTTCAATAGCGACTCGAGCTTGAGTCTGAATTTCTTCTTCAAGAGAGTTGTCTCCGAAGTCACTAAGTCCTGCGGTATCAACGAGCCAAAAAGGGATTTCGCCTAAATCCTCTACCTTTTCCATAACGCTGTCTCGAGTGGTTCCAGCAATATCTGATACGATCGATTTTCTCTGCCCAATGATGGCATTAAAAAGCGTCGATTTCCCAACATTTGGGCGTCCAACAATAGCGACAATAGGTAAAGATGGTGACATATCGTACCGAACTTAGGGAAAGCTCAAATTATTGCAAGGAGCTTGCACAAGATATTTTTTGGACTGAAGAGGGGAATACTCATATACTAGGGCAAGATTTTACTAACACTTTGGGTCATTATATGATGCTCAACTATCTAAGAAAATTAATTCCTGAACGATCCCCTCTTCGTCTACTGTACCATAAGTACTCTAGTATGGCGGCCGCCATACTGCATGGGTTCCCAGCTAACAGGCTCAAGGTTATTGGAGTAACAGGGACTTCTGGCAAGTCAACGACGGTAGAGTTAATTCACCATTTATTACAAGAATCTGGAGTAAAAGCTGGAGCTATATCGGGTATTCAGTTTAGTGTTGGAAATAGAAAACAGCACAATGGAACACTTCGAACAACCCTTCGTCCGTGGCACACCCAAAAACTTTTGAAACAAATGGTAAAAGCGGGTTGTGAATTTGCCATTATAGAGGTTTCATCTCACGCTATAGACCAAAATAGACTCTGGGGGATTCCTTTCGATACCGTGGTACTCACGAACGTTCATGACAACGAACACCTAGATTATCATGAAACTTTTGCGGAGTATGTACGGGTTAAAATGCAGTTGTTTAAGCATTTAAATGCCAGCTATCGAAAACCAAATGTATCAAAAGTTATGATTCTTAATCAAGACGATGAGAATTATGATCTTTTCGCAGAGTTTCCAGCTGATAGGAAATGGAGCTATTCAACCAAAAGACCTTCAGAAGTTTCGGTTGAAAATCTAGAGCTCACGGCTCATGGAAGTAGCTTTGTGGTAAAACTTCCAAACCATCGTTTAGATATCAAAACACCAGTTGTCGGGCAGCATAATGTAGAAAATATGCTAGCGGCTATTGCCGCGGTTGCGGCCAACGGAGTAACCGTTGAAAAAATTGAAGAACTTCTCAAATCTTTTCAAGGAATTCCTGGAAGACTAGAACCAGTCAATGAAGAACAAAAATTTTCGGTGATTGTTGATTTTTCCTATAAGCCTAGTGGACTTCAGGCGGTACTAAATACGCTTCGAACCATGGTGGATGGAAGAATTATTTGTGTGTGGGGAGGAGCTGGAGGACGAAGCAAAGAAAATCATATCGAAGCCGCTCATACAATTGATCAACTAGCGCATGAGTTTGTCCTGACCACGGATGACCCATTAGATGAGAATCCGAAAGCAATTGCTCAAAAGATAAAAACAGCGCTAGATCGAAAAGAAGGAGAAGCTTTTTTTGAAATTGAAGATCGCTATGAGGCCATTCGATATGCTATTTTTGTGGCCGATCCAGGAGACTGTGTTCTTATCGCAGGAAGGGGGCATGAAGCCGTTCAGACTATCGGTCCGAAGAAGATTCCTTTTGATGATCGAGAGGTAGCTCGAGAGATTCTTCAATTTGCCAAAGATCATGATCTACTGGAGGAAAATAAAGTGGCGGCTTGATTTTTTAACAAAAAATTCTAGCATTCGGACATCCTTAATTACAGGTTTATGACAGATTTAAAATCACAAATTTCAAAAGCAATTGAACACCTTAAACAAGAGTGTGGAAAGCTGCAGATTGGTCGAGCCAATACAGCACTCGTTGATGAAATTGAAGTAGAAAGCTATGGCTCTATGATGCCACTTAAATCCGTTGCGAATATTTCTTGTCCTGATGCAAAAACTATTAAAGTAGAGCCTTGGGATAAGTCAGTTTTAGCTAATATTGAGAAGGCTATTCAAGAAGCCAATATTGGGATTAATCCTCAGAATATGGGAGAGCATCTATTTTTGCCAGTACCTCCAATGACAGAGGAACGACGGAGGGATATGGTAAAACTTGTACACGAATTAGCCGAGAAAGGAAGAATTTCTATTCGAAACGCTCGTCACGATGTACTGAAAAGAATCAAATCTCAAAAGGATAATCAAGAAATTTCAGAAGATGAGCAAAAACGATTAGAAAAAGAAGTACAAGATCTAGTAGATGAAGCTAATAAAGAAATAGAGGTAATCTCAAAAGCCAAAGAAGCTGACATCTTGAAAGTCTAAAACTCGCCGTGTCTTCAAAATCTTCACGTACTCGTCGAAAATATTTTTTACTGGATTCGAACCAGACGGTTCGTCGTAAGCCGAAAAGAGCTAGAAATCGTTTTTTGAACACAGTTTCTAGTTTTTTGTTAATTCGTCATCTAGCGCGATTTCTTCGAGGATCAATTTTGTTATCTGGAGTCTGTATACTTATGGCAACCTTCGTACTCTTTGCTATCTTTTCTCCTTATTTTAACCTTAAAAGAGTAACTGTTTTGCGTGATAATCCTCATATAGATGTTGCGGCAGTAGATTCATCATTAGAAGATTTTTACGGTCAAAATTTACTTTTTTTAGACAAGGAAGAGGCTCAGAGCGTTTTGCTCGAAACCTTCCCAGAGTTTCGAGAGGTTATTCTGAAAGAAAAATGGCCAGATGCTTTGGAGATAAAGATTAATCTTTCTCCTCCGATGTTTACGCTGACAAATAACTTTGATGCTACTTTTTCTGTAATGTCTGAAGACGGAGTAATTTTGGAGGAGTTAGCCGATGACACGCTGCCACTCATTAAGCTTGAGGGATATGACCGACCTTTGGTGGCAGGGACTCGTTTTTTGGATAAATCTACTATCGAAAAAATCGAAATAGCTCGCACTATTTTTATCGAAGAACTTTCTTTGGTTGCTGAAGAAATCAGATTGTTACCATTAGCTCAAGAATTACATTTAGTAACGCCTAAAAATACGGCTTATTGGCTGGATCTACAATTGGATATTACTGAACAATTACGAAAATTAGATCTGGCGGCGGATGAAATAGGAGTTTACTCAAAAGGCATGGAACATGTCGATTTAAGAATCCCAAACCGTATATTTTGGAAGCCTCGTTAGTCTTCGTCTGTATTATGAGCAACTTCGGCATCAAGTACCTTTTTTTGTCGCGAGAAGCCAAGAAGCAAAAAGGCTGATGTAGCTCCTAAAATAATTGTCGCAATATTCACACTAAAATTGAAAAGATACCAGTCTATTTCACTGTACTTTTCGAGTCCAACGAGGATTCCCATAAAACTCACGAAAGGGATAAGAGAAACAGCAATTGCGACGCCAACAATATTGGTAGAGTTGATATCTCGAAGCCAGGCGTAGACTCCTGAGAAACCCGATACAAATGCCGCTAAAAAGAATAAATGATCCAGATTGTTGAACTTCTGTTCAAATGGCTTGATATCAAAATTATATCCTAATAACACCAAGAGCTGAGTAGTAATGGCCGCAATCAAAATTACAAATAAAACACTCCCTAGAAAGCTCTTTGTGGCATATGCAACCAGCTTTTTATTCATTATTGAAATTCCTGCCGCAAAGGCCAGAACTGGGTTTAAAAGTGGAGCAAGCACCATGGCTGCAATCAAAATAGCTACGTCGTTTAGAAGTATTCCGAGGGTTGCCAGTACTCCAGAGAGCGTACACATAACAAAAAAACTAGCTTCCAGACGAGAGTTTTCCATAAGACTATCTACCGCTACTCTTGCGGTTTTGTCTCGTTTGAATCTCAAAACTCTCCACCACTTTCCATTTTCTGTTTTTAGATTGGGTAGCTTGGGTTTACTAATTTTTGGAATTAGATTCATCCCTTAATTATACACTATTTTAGTAAAAAAATGAAGTTGGTTTGATGTCTTCTAGATAGCTTCTTCTTGAGACTTTTGTTTGTTTGCATAGTATTGGGAAGATATAACCCTAAATAACAATGGTAAGAAAAGGCAGCAAACTTAATTTAGATTTACTTAAGGAGTTATCAGAAACCGCTGGAGCTCCAGGATTCGAACAGAGAATTAGAGCCATCGTTCGTCGAGAAATTGAAGCGCATGTTGATTCGATCGAGGTGGATAATATGGGGAATCTCATCGCGATCAAAAAAGGAACAGCCAAAAAGAACAAAAAGAAAATTATGGTCGCCGCTCATATGGATGAAATTGGTTTTATGGTTCAGCATATTGACCAAGCCGGATTTATTCGTTTTTGTCCTTTGGGAGGATTTGATCCCAAAACACTCGCCTCTCAACGAGTAATTATTCATGGTCGAGAAGATGTGATTGGAATTATTGGAGGAAAAGCCGCCCATTTGATGACTGAATCTGATCGTAAAAAAGGACCAGAGTTGAAAGACTTTTTTATTGATACAGGGCTAGAAAAGAAAGAGGTAGAAAAATTAATTTCCGTTGGAGACTCAATTACTCGAAAGCGGGATTTTTTAACGATGGGGAAATGTGTGAATGGGAAGTCTTTGGATAATCGAATGCTGGTTTTTGTGCTTATAGAAGTTTTGAAACGATTAAAAAAAGTCCCTTATGATTTTTATGCGGTTTTTACCGTACAGGAAGAAGTTGGGATTCGTGGAGCGAAAGTAGCGGTTCATAGAATTCAACCGGATATCGGAATTGGATTAGATGTAACATTGGCCAATGATACCCCTGGGGTTCCGGATCATGACCAGATTAATAAGCTGGGGAAAGGAGTTTCTATTGATGTTTTAAACAAAGTGGTAATTGCGGATACTCGGTTAGTGGCTTATTTAAAAGATTTGGCAGAAAAGAAAAAAGTGCCCTATCAAATTGAAGCTATGGATGCGGGGGGGACGGATGCTTGGGCGATGCAAATGATGACAGAGCAGGGATGTATTACTGGGGGCATTTCTGTTCCACTCAGGAATATGCATCAAGAAGTAGAACTCTGTCATGAAACAGACATTGTTGCTGCTATGGATTTGCTTCAGTTAGCGGTTGAAAATTTAGATAAGGCTGATTGGGAAAATCACTAGTCGAGAGGTCCTCTTAATTGCCAGCAGAGATCTGCAATTTCTTCATCGTTATGATTTGTGTCTTTGCACATCTCTGGATTAAAGTTTTCAGGTTCTGGGTCCATATGTTCATAGTCTGAAAAAGAGTATCCAGGGAAGGCTTTTTCAAGAGGTTTTGCACAATCAGGCACTCCATCAAAAGTCCTGGAGATGACTTGGATGTCGTGGTTTTTACCTGCTTGCATTGTTATGTATCCACACTGGATAGAAGTACTTTGCATAATGAGTTCTCCAGTAGCCATCATTTGATTGTAGGTTTCCGTATTGTAATCCAGATAGCCATCACAAGTGGCTGTAATGTTAAGACCTATTTCAGGGCTTTGAACTAGAGAGACTTCATTCGGAGTACCTGCAGGAATAATACACTTTGTAACCTGAGACTGATATTGCTCCCAGAAGCTTTGGATTAGCTGGTCTCGACTTGGTGGTGCTGGTTCAGTGTAGCTAAAGAGCTCTAAGTCAAAAGATTCACTCGCTGGAGGTAGGCTCGCCTGTGCCGGTAGGGCCAGAGCGGCGGCGGCTAGAGAAGTCGTTGAGATTCCAAATCTTTTCATTATTACTTAAATATGTAAAAAATAAAAAATGTCAATATATTTTAAACTGATGATCTAAACCTTCAAAAACACCATAACAAAATTTTATTTTTTTAAAAAATTAGTAACCTTTATTCGTGAAAAATCCTACATTAGCTGTTATCGCCTTTCCTGGAAATAATTGTGAAATAGAAACTGCTCGTGCTGCACGAAGAAATGGTTTCGATGCTGAAATTTTGCGTTGGAACGAAATAGATAGAGTGGACAATTTTGATGCTTATATTTTACCGGGAGGTTTCTCTTTTGAAGATCGAGGAAGATCAGGTTCTATTGCCGCCAGAGAGCCAATTTTTGACGCTTTAAGGAAAGAAGCGAAGAAAGGAAAACTTATCTTAGGAATTTGTAATGGCGCTCAAATGATTGTGGAGTCAGGACTTATTCCAATTGCAGGAGATTCTCTGCCTTTATCGTTAGCAGAAAATGTTAGACGTGATACTGAGGATCATGTTATTGGTACCGGATATTATAATGTATGGTGTAACTTAAAAGTTGAAAGAACCGACACGGCTTTTACTCAAGGATGTCAGGAAGTTATAAAAGTACCTATTGCTCATGGAGAGGGTCGTTTTACGACTCAAAAACCAGAAGTGTTGTCTGCTCTCGATTCAAATCAGCATGTGGCGTTTCGATATTGTGATGAAACTGGAAAAGTCTCAGAAAAATACCCAGTGACTCCAAATGGAGCAAAGTCAGCGGTTGCCATGATTGTAAATGCAGAAGGAACTATTGGAGCGATAATGCCTCATCCAGAGAGGTTTTATAAACTCACTGAAGGGGATCAGGTTTTAGCCTCTATGAAGGATTGGATATTGAAGAGTGCTTCCCCTAGTTCTGTTGAGATTGGAGATCTATCGTCACAAGCAGCTCCTGAGGTTAAAAAGCTTGAAAAAGCATCGGGAACCCTCTACCTAGAAAAAAAATTAATTATTACTGATAATGAGAATTTTTCTGTAAAAAGTACCGCAGAAAATATTGTTGGACATAGTTTAGAGCTTAATAAATCGGTAGTTTATGCTATTTCTGGTGAAGTTTCTGAAAAAGAAATTTTAGACACAGGTATACTCGCTAATCCCAACAAAGAGCAGTCTGTTTTATTTTCCCCAAAACCAAACCAAGTTCTTGTTTCTCTTTTTGAGGACGATGAAGCGTTACATTTATCAGAACAACTTTATCAGGTTCTAGATAAACAAATTACGGTACGGCAATTCAAGGCTTGGGATTTTTGTGATACAGGAGAAACCGAAGATATTGAAAAAATTCTAAAGAACGGATTATTTTGTAATCCAAATGCAGGAGAGCTGTATATGGCTTACCCTGATTTTGCCTAGTTACTAATTATTACCCTTATGAAAACAGCACTACTTTCTGTCTCTGATAAAACAGGGATTGTTGATTTTGGAAAAAAACTTGAACGTTTAGGATTTCGAATTTTATCTACAGGAGGAACATTTCGAGCTTTGCAAGAAGCGGGAATAAATAATCTTCTGGAAGTAGCTGATTTTACTGGTTTTCCAGAGGGGTTAGACGGAAGAATTAAAACACTTACTCCTGAGATTTTTGGAGGGATCTTAAACCTTCGAAATAACGAAAATCATCAAGAATTTTGTGCAAGTAATAAAATCGAAAACATCGATATTGTTTGTGTAAACCTTTATCCATTCAAATCTACCTACGAAGATAGTTCAAAGACTTTTGAGGACAAAGTAGAAAATATCGATATTGGAGGCCCTTCAATGATTCGGGCGGCCGCAAAAAATTATGAATTTTGTGCTCCTGTAGTGGATCCTGTTGACTACGATAGAGTGGTTCAAGAGATTGAATCAGATGGAAACGTGTCAATGGCTACTCGGAAAGAGCTCGCTACAAAGGTATTTGAAATGACGGCCCACTACGATCTTTTAATTGCTAAGTTCTGGGCAGAAGAGACGAAAGATTCAGAAGAAAAAGGTCAGTTGCGTTACGGAGAAAATCCGCATCAAACCGCGGTTACTTTGGTAGATCCATTCGCTCATGGACCATTGTTAGTCGGGGCAAAGCAGTTAAACGGAAAACCTTTGAGTTATAATAATTTTGGAGATAGTAGTGGAGCACTTGAACTAGCGCTTAGTTTTGCAGGAGAGGATGATCCAGCTTTTGCTACTATTATTAAACATGCAACGCCTTGCGGAGCGGCTATTGGAGAAACTATTAGTGAGGCATTTAAAAAAGCGTATGAGGCGGATCAACTGTCAGCTTTTGGGGGAGTTATTGCTCTGAATAGAGTTTGTGATAAGGCGACTGCTGAGAAAATTGTTTCTTTTTTCAATGAGATTGTTATGGCTCCAGGGTATGATGAAGAAGCTCTTGAAGTTTTAAAAACTAAACAAAATCTTCGGGTCTTAGAGATACCAAGTTTTGCTTCAGGACAAACAAGAGATTTGGTACTAAAAAGAGTTCGAGGAGGGACTCTCGCACAAGAGGCTGATATTCAAATTCCAGACTTTGATTCTCTGAAAATTCCAACAAAAAAGAAGCCAACGGAAGTTGAAATGCAAGACTTGATAGCGGCTTGGAAGATGGTGAAAATTGTAAAATCTAATGCTATTGTGGTAGTTAAAGATGGTGTCATGATCGGGAAAGGGGGAGGACAAACCTCGCGTGTAGAAGCTATGGAAATTGCCCTTTCTCATGCAGGAGACAAGGCGAAAGGAGCGGTTATTGCCTCTGATGCTTTTTTCCCATTCCCAGATAGTGTAGAGGCGGCTGGACAGGCTGGGATTGCTGCTTTTATTCAGCCTGGAGGAGCCAAAGGGGATACTGAAGTTTTTGCAAAGTGTGATGAGCTTGGAATAGCTACGGTTCTTACTGGGATGAGAAGTTTTCTGCACTAAACCCCATGATCTACAAACGATTTTATTTTTTTGATCGTCCATTAGAGTTTGAAGAAGAAAGCTTTAGAAAATTTCCAACAGAGCCAGTATTTTTGGGAGAAACATTGGAGGCTGTCCAAGATTTGGAAACTGGGATTTGGTATATTCCTAAAGTCATTGAAAAAATAGGCACAAAAGTATTAAGTATAGTGGATGAACAAAATTGACGACATTATTGCTTACTCGGGAAAGATAGCCTTTAAAGTTATTACAAAAACAGTGGCGATTATTTTGGGCGGAGGAATATTTTCTCTGATTCTGTGGGTAATGTTATTACCACTATTTTCTCATTGTGGACTAGGAGGACAGGCGGCTTTGCAATGTGTGGTTCTGTTTTGTGGAATTATTTTTTTAGCCATTGTGTGTCCAATTTTATTTTTTTTGTTTGGTAGAAGTTATGCTTTAGAAAAAGTACTAAATGAATTTTATCAAAAATATAAGCACCCAATATTATTTACCTGTTCTCAGCAAGCTTGTCAGCATAGAGAACTGATAATGAGTACTCAAAAATTCAAACAATCAAAAGTCTTGAAAGAACTTCCTTTCTTTGTTCGTTTAATTTTATCAAAGATTGATCTCTCTTTCCTAACCACTGTTTTCAGTAAAAACCCCCAAATCACACCACAAGAACTAGAAGCAACTCTTGAAAGGGTGATTAAAGATAAGGCATTAATACCAACCCCTAAGCTGCACTTTTTTTGGATACTAGTTTTGCTAATGCTGCTTGTGTTTTTTGGGCTAAAGTATTTTGTTCATTAGACAGGAACACTGTTCCCTTCTAGAGAGACCTCTGGAGTTGATATTTCTAGTGGCTCAATTTTTAAGGTCTGTTTATTTGGGTACTCTACTTCAGCAACAGGATAAATGTCGGTGACATCATTATCAAAGAAATTTACTTTTACTCTTTGATTTAGAATATCTAAACCGATAACTCGCGCTTTTTTTCCGTCAATGGTAACTTCTTGTTTTAGATGTGGAAGGTATTTTCGATATTCCTTATAAAGATCAACTTCATACATTAAACATCGTTTTAGTTTCCCACTGACATCATATATTTTCTCGTTTCCTTTGATCATAATTCCCTGATCTCGAACAGCATTGAGTGTTACTTTTTGTTTGGAAAAAGGGAATCCACAGCATTCCGGTCGTCCACAACACCCAGGTCCACCGATTAGGTCCGCTCGATCTCGAACATCAACTCTTTGTAGATGTACCCGTCCAGAGAATTTTTTTGTTACACTCTTGAGTAAGCTCCTAAAATCGACAGGTTGATCTGAGGTAAAAAGAAAAGCATAGACTTTTCCCTGCCATCCAATCTTGGAGGCGAAAAAGTGCATATCAAGTTCAAGTTTGTCAGCTTCAGATTGAATGTCCCTCAAACGTTCTATTTCTCCTTCTTGGAGGGCATCAAATTCGCTGATCTCTGATTCTTTTAGTAGACGCTTAAACGTAAATTCTTCATCTACTTTTGCCCCTGGCAATTCTCTTGCGAGGCCAACAATTTCTGCAACAGCCTGCTCTTTTTTACTTCCAATAAGAATTTTCTGATGAAATTCTAGCTCTGTTTCTGGAGCTGGAATAGTGAGGGTTTTATATCGGATAATATCTCTTACCTGAATAATTTTCATATGGTTAATCTAGCGAGTTGCCAGGTTAATAGCAAGTTGTTCTAGTATAAGACGATGATTAATATTTCGGTTTATTTGTTCTTGTGCACGGAATATTAATTCAAGATGTTTTTGATATTGAGGAAAGTAGCGACTGTGAAGTAATAATTCAGCAATAAATTCATGTAGAATGGTTTTATCACCTTCTTTTTTAATGAGACTTTCTATTTGTTCAATTTTTTTAAGTTTTGTAAGAAGCGCTCCAGGCTCAAAAAAATGTTTAATTTCTGGGTCTATTTCGAATTGATCGTAATTCTGAGAAACTGATACAACCGTCATCCGAGAAAGGATTGTGGGCAAAATTTGATGATGATTTTTTGTGGTAAATAAAAATATAGCTTTTGAAGGAGGTTCTTCCAAAACCTTGAGAAGTGTTTGAGGGGCTTCTCGAGAGGCTCTTTCAAAATTCTCTAAAATAACAATACGATGTGGGGCAATAGGTTTTTGACTCACCCAATGAATAAGCCCTCGGGCAGAGTTTCTCTCTGGTTTGTGTTCGTCTCCAATACGAAAGCTTTCTCCATTGTCTTCAAGGCAGAGTACATCACTTTCTGCATTTCTTAGAATGTTTTGTTCTGAGCAGTGGTTAAGTTGTGTAGCTAATTTTACGGCTAATTCAAAAGTATTAACCCCCGAAAACAGACATCTTTGAGGGCAATAATTATTTTTAAGCCAACGATTTATTTTGTCAGGAAAATTCATGCAGACATCAGCCATACTATTTTTGTAGTAGCTATTGTCTAGTGGTTTTTAGCCTACGAACGCTCGTCTTCGGTTGAAATCGTGGAGTATTTTTTGCATCCGGAGAATGGTTTCCGCTGGATGGCTTATCCGAATGCTCGGAACTTCAAGGCCGTGAGCTTCGAAGGTGGCTTCGAGAACTTCATACTGTTTAATGAAGTCTCGATCCCACTGGTCGGAAGTGTTATTTGGTGGGGTTTTGTTCATTTTTTCCTTTTCTTTTCTATATTAATAACTAATAATTGAATTTGTTTAATTTTTTATATTAAAAAAGTTATAAAAAATATATTTTGTTACAAAAAAAGCCCTTATATTTAATATTTGTTATAAATAATGATAAAAATATCTGATGTAGTTCGTGATCTAATTAAAGGAAATCCACAACTAAGTTTTGGGATTTCAAATGGCCTTTTTAATCTCACTCAGCTAGCAAAGTTCTTACAGCCAATGGTGGAAGTGCGAATTCAGAAAGAGGTAAAAACATCCGCTATTTTGATGAGTCTTTCTCGTTTGCAACAACAACAAATGAAATTTTTGAAGTCTGTAGTAAATTTTGAAATTGAAAATATTACGATTCAATCAAATCTGATGACAATGACTTTTTATAAAAATGATCGAACTGGAAAGTTAGTACAGAAACTTCATCACTTTGTAAGAAGTAGAAACGGCTATTTTGGTTTAATGGACGGAATGAATGAATTTACCGTCGTTTTTGAACAGCGTTTGGAAAGTGAAGTAAGAGAAATGTTGACTGAACCCGCTAAGTACGAAAAGAATTCGGTAGCCGTTTTAGTGGTTAAATTTCCTAAGGCCTATGCTGAGCAGCCAGGATTTTTATATGCAATCCTAAGGGTGTTAACTTTCCAGGGAATTAATGTGATTGAAGCCAGCTCAACCTATTCTGAGTTTTCAGTGTATATTGATCGATCAGATATTCAGGTAGCTTTTGATGCCCTAGAGAAAAGCTTTGTGGATCGTTAGAGCTGACCTCTTAGTTGCATAGCGTTTATAATTCTTTCGAGTGATAACACAAAAGCGGCCTGACGCAGTGATATAGATTCGTAACTAGATTGGGTTTTTAGTAAATCTGTGAAGGCATTACTCATAACCTTGTGTAATTTTTCATTCACATAATTTTCTTCCCAGACATCACCGGACCTGTTTTGAACCCATTCAAAATAAGAAACGGTTACTCCTCCAGCATTAGCCAAAATATCAGGAATAACGGTAATGTCGTTTTTAAAGAGAATTTGATCAGCTTCGTTTGTTACTGGTCCGTTGGCTAGCTCTAGAATAATAGGAGCTTTTATCGTCTCAGCATTTTCTTTGTTAATCACTCCATCGAGTGCAGCAAGCACTAAAACGTCTACATCAAGATGCAAAAGTTCTTCGTTAGTGAGTATTTTTACCTTCTCGGCAGACATTTTTTCGATATCGCAAAGATCTCCCTCGCAAAAGTTTCCCCTTAAGGATCCAAAGGTTGTTTTATACTCTTTAAGTTTTGGAATTTCACATTGATCTCCTGCACAAAAAATAGCTCCACTAGAGTCACTAGCAGCGACAACTCTAAATCCTGCTCGATCAGCAATTTCTGCAAAATAAGCTCCAGCATTACCAAATCCTTGGATAGCAATAGTTGTTTCTTCAGGTTTTTTCCCTGTTTTTTTAAGATAATCTTGAAGAACAAAAAATCCCCCTTGAGCCGTAGCGTAGTTTCTTCCAAGGCTTCCACCGATTTCTACTGGCTTCCCAGTTATAACTCCAGGGGCTTTGTAGCCAACGATAGTTTCATATTCATCCATCATCCAGGCCATCACTTGAGGATTGGTGTAGACATCAGGAGCGGGGATATCTTTTTGTTCTCCAAAAATTTTGGCTTCAGTTCCGGCCTTAAAATAGGCTCGGGAAAGCTGTTCAAGCTCTTTTTTAGAAAGTCCCTTAGGATTTACTTGGACTCCTCCTTTTCCGCCTCCAAGGGGAATATTTACAACAGCACATTTGAGGCTCATCAATGAAGCGAGAGTTTTTACCTCCTCTAGATCTGCTTCTGGGTGAAATCGTATACCACCTTTGTAAGGTCCTCGAGAAGAGTTGTGTTGTACTCGATAACCATTGACAGTCTCTATGGTTCCATCGTCTCGTTTGAAGCTAATTTCTTTTTCAAAAATATTTTCGGGGGTTTGTATTTTTTGAACAATTTTATCTTCTAGAGAGAGTATTTGTGCCGCTTCGTATAGATTCTTCAAAAAATTATCGAAAGCCGTTTGAGAAGGAGCCATGTTTTTGTTTGTACAAATTTGGCCACATAATATTCGTATTTTTTGCGAAAACAAAAAAGATAAAGTCGTTTGTACTACATCAATAAGATTTGACATTAATCTCGACTTTGCTAGATTGCCGACACTCTTGACGATAATTTAAAAAACATGCTTGCAAAACGACGTTGGAGAAAACGAATGCGAACTCACGGGTTCCGGGCTCGAATGCAAACGAAAAACGGACGAGCAGTATTGGCTCGACGGAGAGCTAAAGGGCGAAAACGTTTAACCGTGACTCCAAAAGAAAATCCTTGGACTTAGTTTATTATGTTACCGAAGGTTCACCGGTTTACTCGGGATAACTTTGAGCTTTTCAGAAAACGCATGGAATCCTTCCGAACGAGGGATTTTTTGTTTTTATATAGTCCCAGTAGAAATTTTCCACCAAAGTATGCGGTGGTTATTAGCAAGAAGGCTGATAAACGAGCGGTAAAAAGAAATGCCTTTAGAAGAAAAGTTTACGCCTTGTTTCGCGAAAAATTACTCGATTCAAAAATACCTTTTAACGTAATCTGTCTTTACAAAGGAAGCTCGATTCCAGACAATAGCGGGGATTTGGATTTGGCGGTAGAATCATTCGTCAATTATCTCAAAAAATAAATATTTAATTTTCATTAGATGAATAAGAATATCTTGGATGCGCTGAAGAACTTTATTATTTGGTTCAGTCTTTTTTACCTTATGTTTTGGGGATACTCTTTATGGCAAGACAAGAAAGAGGCCGATAAACCAACTCTAGAAGGTATTATTTTGGAATGGGTAGATGAAACGCCAGTTTCTGGGCAGCTTGTTCGGTTAAAAGTTACAAATTTTACAGATCAAGCCGTTGGATGGAGTTCTGTTTGTCAAAATACGGAAAGTTTGAGTGTAAATCGTAAAATTAGTGGGAAAAATCTAGCTTTGGAGATTCCAGAATGTAGTAGTACTGCCGAGTTAGTGCTTCCAGCGGGAGAATCTGCAGTTTTGGCTTTTCCTGAGATAAACCATATTCTCTGGCAAGAAGCGGGCGATTATGAAGCGACTTTAAACTTTGTTTCTGGTGGTGAAAATCAAAGTGTAACCACAGATATTCTGGAAGTAAAAGAAGCAGGATTTATAAGAAAAACTTTCAGAACGCTTATTACCCAACCATTGTTTAACCTTTTAGTATTCTTTTTAGAGTATTTACCAGGACATGTGCTTGGGTGGGCGATTATTTGTATGACCATTGTTGTTCGAATTATTTTGTTTCCTTGGAATCAAACGGCGATGAAGTCTCAAAGAAAGCTTCAAAAGATGCAACCAGAGATGGAAGCTATCCGTAAAAAGCATGGGAAAAATCAACAAGTTTTGGCGCTTAAAACAATGGAGCTCTATAAAAAGCACAAGATAAACCCCATGAGTTCTTGTTGGCCAATGCTTATGCAAATGCCGTTTTTAATTGGTATCTATCTAGTAGTCAAAGATGGACTCTCTCCGCATCAGAATCACTTGCTTTATTCTTTTTTTAGTAATTTTGATCTATCATTGGTAGATCACTACTTTTTTGGACTCAACCTGGAAGTTCCAAATGTTTTAGTTCTGCCGGTACTTGTTGGGGCGGCCCAATTCTTGGCCATTAAGCTTTCAATGATTGCGGCGAAGAAAAACAATGACAATAAGTCTAAAGGAAAAGATAAAAAAGCCAATACGGGTGGTGTAGAAGGTATGCAGGCACAAATGGAACAAATGCAAAAAATGATGCTGTGGATGTTACCGGTTATGATTGCAGTATTTACCGCAACTTTTCCAGCCGCAGTTGGAGTTTACTGGTTAACATCAACAATCTTTGGGATCGGTCAGCAAAAACTTGTTAATTGGCAATTGGATCAACCTAAGGTAAAACGAAAAAATTAGTTAAGAACAAAAAAAGAACGACTCAGCTGAGTCGTTCTTTTTTATTTAATCTTTCTAAAGGATTAGTATCCGTAAGTTGATCGAAGTCGAAGAGCTTTGTTTCGAGCTCGTTCTTGTCGTTCAGCTTCTCGTTCAGAATCTTCTCCTGCCGTGTAAACTTCTCGTTCAGTTTCTCCTAGGTATTCTTCTAGTTCAACGAAACCATTTACGTCTCCTAGGTCTAGATATTGATCCCAGTAACTATTTGGGATGTATCCAAAACTGTATCGAACGTAATCTTCGTTTTCAGATCCAGTTACTTCTCGAGATTCGAGAATACTTGCTGGATCTTCAGTACTTCCAAATGAAGGAGCGTTAACTGTTGTTGTACCAGATTGAGCTCGATTCATCATATCAGAGTAGCTCATGTTTCCCATTCCACCCGCGAAAGTTAGGCTTGGCGCTGCGAGTAAAGCGGCCATCAGTAGAGTTTTGTTCATCATTAATGTAGGTTAATAAAATGATTTTTCGGACATCAATTTAGAAAATCGCTCGGAATATGTCAATAATTTCCTTATATAAAGCGAAATTCAATAGTTTTTACGATAGTCTGATTATTTTGTGACAGCTTTTAGATAATAAAGTCTGCTAAAATCTCATCATGAGTTACGTCTTTCATGCGGAATCCATGCTGCTCCATTGTTTCACGTAAGGTCTCAAAATTGTCTCTATTCGATGTCTCTATCCCAAGCAAGATGGATCCAAAGTTTTTAGAAGATTTTTTTAGGTATTCAAACCGTGAAATATCATCATTTGGCCCCAATAAATTCAAGAACTCTCTCAAGGCTCCTGGACGTTGAGGTAGTCTGAGTATGAAGTATTTTTTTAATCCTTCATATTTCATAGATCGTTCTTTTACTTCTGGGAGTCTTTCAAAATCAAAGTTTCCCCCGGAGGCAATACAAACAATAGTTTTGTTTTTGAGTTCTGCTGGGTCAAAATTTTTGAGTACATCGATGGAAAGAGCTCCTGCTGGCTCAAGAACGATTCCTTCATGATTTAAGAATTCTAAAAGAGTTGAGCAAAGGCGATTTTCTGGCACTAGTTTTACGGGCTCCTTAATATTTTTACTGAGGATTTCGTAATTGTGTTCTCCAATAAGTGCGACGGAGGCTCCATCAACAAAAGTATCTATAGAATCTAAAGAAAAATGTTTTTTTTCTGTAAGATTTTTAGCTAGACTTGGGGCTCCTGCTGGTTCACAGCAAATGAGTTTGGTTTGCGGAGAGGCTGCTCGAAAAAATTCAGAAGCTCCAGCTGATAATCCGCCACCTCCAACGGGCATAACAAGATAATCGATAGGATCTTTTATTTGATTGAGTATTTCTGCCGCCACTGTGGCCTGCCCCTCTATAATTTTAGGATGATCAAAAGGGGGAACAAGAGTTCCATTTACTTCTTTGCAAAATTCTTGAGCGGCAATATATGCCTGGTCGAAGATATCTCCTATTAGTTTTATCTCTACATATTTTCCACCAAAGACTCGAGTTTTATTAATTTTCTGTTGGGGGGTCGTAACGGGCATGAAAACCGTGCCTTTTACTTTAAAAAATTTACAGGCATAGGCGAATCCTTGAGCATGATTTCCCGCACTAGCACAAACAAATTGAGCTTCATTGGCAGATTTATCGGCTTCTAAAATTGATGAAATAAGGTTAAAAGCTCCACGAATTTTATAGCTTCGTACAGGAGTAAGGTCTTCTCTTTTTATGTAAATATCAGCCTCATATTTTTTAGATAGAAAATGATTATACTGTAGTGGAGTAGCAGGAAAGAGGCTTCTCAAGCTTTCTTTTACGGTTTCAACTTTTTGGTTAAACATCATTTAAATAGGAGGTTATTGAGATGAATTATTTCAGCGTTTTTTGGGATATTTTCAAAAGGTCCAAAGCCGTTGCATTCGTTTTTCATCAATTGCAGTAAGGCTTCAATTGGAGAACCGTGGCTTACAACAAGAATAGATCGATTTTCGTGAGTATCATCAACTTCTAGTAAGGCATTTTTCATGCGATCGTACATAGTCAAGAAGCTATCTCCTTTGCCAACCGGGGTATTAAAAATATTATTAGCAGGATCATGAATATATTGATCGGCTTCGTGATACGGGCGTTGATCAAAATAGCACATATTATATTCACGAAATCCGTGTTCGGTTATAATTTCACACTGAGCATATTCTTGGACGATGGCCGCAGTTTCTTGGGCCCTTCGAAAAGGAGAGCTATAAATAATGTCAAATTCAGAAAACTGTTGGGCGCTTTGGTGTGCTTGGGCTTGTCCAGTAGCGGTAAGTCCAAATTTTTGTTGAGTTTCAATATGGCAGGATTCGATTCCTAGGACATTATTTTCTGACTGCCCGTGGCGCATTACATAGATTTGGTTTTGCAATTGTATCATAGGCTAGTGGTAGTTATATTGTGAGGCAAAGAATCTAGAAACTTTTCAAAATCAGTCGTCAAAAATTTCCAAGTTTGTTGGTTGTCATTGGGATGAAACCCAACAAATTCTGAATCTAATAAGTCTTGATCAAATAAAACCTGGATACTGGTATTAATGTCGAAAATTAGCCCTAATGGTGATACAGATCCTGGTGTTGTTTTTAAATAGTCATTTAAGAATTGGTCATTGGCGAAGCTGAGCCGTTTTTCATCGAAAATTTCGGCAATTTTTTTTAGATCCGCTCGAGTTTCTCCTTTCATAACTACAAGAAAAAACTTCCGTTTTTTTTCATCTCTTAAAAACAGACTCTTATTATCAGAAAATCCCATCTTTTCATATTCTCCAATAGTATCTTCTACTCGGTGGAAAGCTCGATGTTGAAATACTTCATAAGGAATTTTTTCATTCTCTAGCCACCTAGAAATCAGTTCTGCAGTTTTCATGTGAGGTCCATAAAAGGGTTATGGGCTACTTCCCATAAAAATCCATCTGGATCTGAAAAGTATCCTGAATATCCTCCCCAAAAGACGTTTTGCCCTGGTTTTACCAATTTTGCACCGGCATTTACGGCTTCTTGGAGAGTCTGATCAACACGATCTGGATTAGCAACATTGTGTGCTAGGGTAAAGCCAGAAAATCCGGTGCCGTCATTGGGAATAGTAGCATCCTCAGCGAGTTTATCTTTTGGATAAAGTCCGAGTAACATATTTTCATTAGCCAGTTTGAAAAAAACAATACTATCAGTATTTTCTTCTGTTAAAGTTTCAAAACCTAGGGCTTCATAAAATTTTCGAGCAATTTTTAAATCATTAACCCCGAGACTGATGAGAGAGACTTTTGGTTTCATGAGTGTTTATTAAGTGATAGCTTCAAGCTTCTTCCTTCAATTTCAACGAGATGTTCTCCCGATCCTTCTGTAATATTTGTAGCAAGAACTTCTTGAGCAATGTTATCCCCAAAACTTACAAACATCGTTTTGAGCATTTCATCATTAGTTTCAAATATAATTTCAATGCGATCACTAATTTCAAATCCGGTTTGTTTTCTTAAGTCTTGAATACTTCTGATAACTTCTCGACTAAGTCCTTCTTGGGCTAAGTCTTCTGTTATTTCAGTATTGAGAATCACAACTACATCTGGGGTGGCGTCGGCCTCTACTCCTTCTTCGGTAATAAAAGCTAACTCGTATTCATCAGCTTCGAGTACTTCGTCCATGATTTCGACTTTTCCGTCTGGCAGGATACTGAAATCACCAGACTTTCCTGCTTGGATTAATGTTTGGACTTTCTTTCCAAATTTTCGTCCTACTTTCCGGGCATCAACTTTAATAATTTGTTGAGCAATACCATCAACTGATTGGAGGATTTCAACTTTTTTTACATTGGCTTCATTGGCAATAGTTTCAAGATCTAGATCCGCCTCTTGAGTAAGAGCAAACTGCAGTTTTTGTAGTGGTTGTCTTAATTTTATTTTTTGACGAGATCGAATAGAAGCGGCAAGCCGAACAATGTCTCGAGCAAGTCCCACTTTTGTTTCTAATGCTTCATTTTTATATGATGTTATAGAAAATGGGACAAAATCTACATGAACAGATCGACTTTGTTCACCAGAAGTTTTCTGGTAAAGCCAATCAGCAAAAAATGGCATAATTGGTGCTAGAATTTTACTCACCGTAAAGAGTGTATAGTGTAGAGTTTCGTAGGCATTTTGCTTATCGGCATCCAAGCCTTCAGCCCAGAATCGCTTTCGGCTTCGTCGCAAGTACCAATTATTTAGTTTATCAATAAATGGCAAGATTGCCCTACACGCGCCTTCGGTATCATATTGATCGAAGTCTGTTTTGTAGTTTTCAATTAGTGTCTGTAATTCAGACATAATCCATTGATCCAGTTCATTTTCACTTTCAGGTGGGCAGAATGCAATCTGAGATTGTCCAGTTCCAATCGCTGGAAACTCCAAGTGTTTTTCTTGTTTCGTGATTCCGTGTAAAGCTGTTTGGAGGCTACGTATTGTCCCTCCATGACTTACAATTCCGATGTGTGAACCTTGATGAGTTTCTTTTAATTCTTTGAGTCCAGCCAGAGAACGTTTTTGAATTGATTCTAATGGCTCGGTAGAAGGTTCTTTTAATCTTTGCTCTGGTCCAATGTAGGTCCTCCCTTCAAGTTCACCAAAGTCTACTTCTTTAAATCGTTCGTCGGTTATAATTTTTTCGTTAAAACCTTGTACTTCGGCAATTACTTTAGCGGTCTCTTGTGTCCGTACTAGTGGAGAAGCCACAAGGACGTCTACTGGGGTAATGTTCTGGGCTAATTTTTCAGCTTGAACTTTCCCATCTTTGGTTAAATGGTGTGGGTTTGAGGCTTTCCCAGAATAGATGCGGGCTACATTGTGCTCAGCCTCTCCGTGTCGGATAAGTGTAAACTTCGTTGGTGCCCAACCATCGATATTGGCATACATTGATAAAAACTGGTATGCATTTTTTAATGGAAGAATGATATTTTTTAGAACTTCCTCAACTTCCCTTTCTGAAAATTTTAGATTTTCTCCTTTTGTTGCCACAGGAGATTGTAGAAGGTAAAAACGCATGGCATCCGCTCCATATTTTTCAAAGATTAGTCCTGGGTCAGGATAGTTTTTTTTGGATTTTGACATTTTTTCTCCGTCTTCTGCCAAAACTATTCCACTACAGATGACATTATCGAAGATGTTTTTACCAAACAAAGCCGTTCCTAGAACGTGAAGAGTGTAAAACCACCCTCGAGTTTGGTCCATCCCTTCGGAAATAAAGTTGGCACTTCGGAAGTCTTGTGCAGACTGATCATGTTCTTTTTCAAATGGAAAATGTCTGCTGGCATAGGGCATACTTCCGCTCTCAAACCAACAATCAAGAACCTCCGGGATTCTTCTCATGGTCCCACCTGTTTCTTTGTTTTCCCAAGTGAGCTCATCAACAAAGTGTTTGTGAAGATCTTCTACGGTTTGTCCTGTTTTAGCTTCTAGTTCTTCCCTAGAACCAATGACTTCAATGGCTCCAGTTTTATCACAACGCCAAATAGGCAGTGGGCATCCCCAATATCGGTTTCGAGAGATGGCCCAATCGGGAGCGCTTTCAAGAATTTTTCCAAATCGTCCATCTTTTAGGTGCGAAGGTGTCCAATTAATGTTTTGGTTATTAGCAATAAGGTCTTCTTTTATCTGGCTGACTTTCACAAACCAGGTCTTAATTCCTCGATACATCAGAGCACAATCTGTCCTCCAACAAAACGGGTACTGATGGCGAATTTGATCTCGCTTAAAGAGTAATCCTCGTTCTTTTAGATCTTGCATTACCCACGTGTTAGCATTATCTTCTTTTGATCCTTTTATTTCTTCATCGGCTCGGAAATATTTTCCTTCTAACGGCGGAGTTTGGTCTGTGAAGTAACCATTTTCATCAATAGGATTGACTCCAAATACATCAAATTTTGCGCAAAGCTCAGCATCTTCTGCTCCAAAGGAAGGGGCAAAGTGTACAATCCCCGTCCCGGATTCTGTGGTTACGTAATCTCCATCGTCGTGAAGACAGATAAATCGTTTTTCTTCACCATTAGTAAAAAAATTAAAGAGAGGTTTGTAAGAGACGTTTAAAAACTCATGCCCAAGACGTCGATCTAAAATTTCAAAATCTTCAGGAAAGTACTTTGTGGCCGCATCTTCCGCTATCCAATAGTAAGCGCCTTCATGTTCTAACAGGATGTACTGATGATTTTTTCCAAAGCCCAGAGCAATATTACTTGGGAGTGTCCAAGGGGTTGTTGTCCAGGCAAGAAAATAAGTTTTTTTATCGTTCACGGGTTTAGATGTAACCTCGTCCAAGATTTCAAATTTAACGGTTACCGCGGGATCATCGATGTCTTTATAGTTTAGATTAGCTTCAAAATTGGATAATGGACTTCCAAGTTTTGGACTATAGGGAACGACTTTTTCCCCTTCGTAGATAAGCCCTTTGTCCCAAAGAGATTGGAAGACCCACCAAACAGATTCCATGAACTCAGAATCCATGGTTTTATAATCGTTTTTGAAGTCTACAAAACGGCCCATTCTATCAACGGTATCTTCCCATTCATCTCGACAGCGAAGAACAATGGATCGACACATTTCATTGAATTTATCCACTCCCATAGCTTCGATCCCAGGTTTTCCACCGATGGCCTGTTCTTTTTCAACCTGATATTCTACGGGAAGACCATGACAGTCCCATCCAAATTTTCGATTCACTCGGTATCCTTTCATAGTCCAATAACGAGGAATGGCATCTTTTATTGTTCCTGCCAAAATATGTCCGTAGTGAGGAGTTCCAGTAGCAAATGGTGGACCGTCAAAAAATACAAATTCATTATTTGGATTTCGACTTTCAACAGACTCTTGAAAAACATTGCTGTCTTTCCAAAAATTTAAGACTTCTAGTTCAGTCTCATTTACAGATTTTTTAGGATCGGGAGCGGTAAAAAAAGGTTGTTTCATTACAAAAAAATACGAAATTTATTTCGTACAGGTGTCCTGTTTTGGACGGTGCCAACCTGAATTTTACTTTCTTGTTTTGTTAACAGACAAACAATGCTTCAAAACTGTTCGGTTCTAATTTCCTTCTTGTGAAGGATTTCTTCCGACTTCCCCCTTTTTTGTGAAAGGTTTACGATTGATGGTCGCTCAAGGGAATTTTTTAATCTTAAAAAGAACAACCGCAATATAAGCCTTATTTAAAAGTTAGACAAGGTTTTTTTGCTTACCAAATTAAATGCGCACACAATCCAGCTGCAACCGTGATCAAAATACCAATACTTACTTTTTTAACGAGCTTCTTACTTCCCAGGATGGCTACATAAAATATTTTTACCAGAGTGTTAACAATACTAGCAATGATAATAGCGTTTTGAGCGAGCTTGGGTTCCATTTCTCCTAGTTTCACTGATTCTAAAGAGGAAAGGACAATTGCATCTACATCTACAAACCCAGAAAAGAAGGCAGCCGCATAAACTCCAGAATCGCCTAGATATTTTTGCCCAACGGCAAGGGCAAAGAGAACCAGAATGAAAACACCTCCAAATTTAATAGCTGGCATAATTTCAAATGGACTGTGAAGCGAAACTTTGCTCTCAGGTGTTTTTGATTTTGTTTGAGAGAATTTATGCTTTTTCCCTGTTTGGTAAAAGAAATAAATAGCACACGCAAAAGCGGACAGAGACATAGCAATTGGAATAGGAGCAACAGCTCGAATGATTTCAGGGCTTCCCCACAAAAATACTTCAGCAGCTACTCGAATCTGCATAGTGGCAACGGCGATTAAAATCCCTACGGTAAAAATTCCAGTGAGATTGGCTCTTTTGGACTGGTCGGACAGAGAGGTGGTTACAGCCGTACTAGAAACTATAGAACCTAAGAATGCTGTTAGGGGAATCCCTCCTTTAACTCCTAAATACTTACTGAAGAAATATCCCATAAATCCAATTCCTGAGATAAGAATAACAAGAAACCAAACATTAAACGGGACGAGAATTCCCATTGGATCAATCGGTTCTCGAGGGAGAAATGGGAGGACGGCTCCAGAAATGGCTAGTAGTTGCAGGGCTCCAGACCACTCTTTTGGGCTAATAGTCCCAGCAAAATTGTGGAGTTCATCCTTGAATCCATTTAACCCCGCAATGAAAATAGTAAGAATTACCGCGAGAACTTGTTGTTCATAGCCAATAAGTACTCCAATCCAGAACATGAATAGAGCTGATATTTCAGAAGTGATTCCAACAAGTTTGAGGTTGAAGGCTCCATTGGTGTAAGCGATAGCAACAAAAACCAGTAGAGAAAAAAAGAAAACAACTGGAAGATAGGGAAGTGTTGGGAAAAATGTTGAAATAACACCAAATGTTGAAATTAGTGCCATGGTTCGAAATCCCATGAAGCTTGTTTGCTTTTTGTTTTGAGCTTCGAGTTCTCGACGTAAACCCACAAAAGCTCCAAGGGCTACGGCTATGAGTAATTGATAAAGGTGTTCACCTGAGTCAAAAAAACTAGAAATATCCATATCAGGTCATTATAGCAGAAAGCGCTACAGTTCGCAACTGTAACGCTTTTCTAATGTTTTTTCTGTATAGTTTTAACTATTTAATTCCCAACTTTTCTGCAACGCCTTTAAGCGCAGCAAATCCTTCTACAGGAACCATCCAGATAGTCGTATTTGACTGATCAGAACTGAGGTCATTAATTGACTGTAACGTTCTTAAGTGAAGAGCTCCAGGAGCCTCTGCTAGCATTTGAGCGGCATCAGTAATATTTCGGGCTGCAATCTTTTCTCCTTCAGCTTTAATAATGACTGATCGCTTTTCTCGTTCAGCTTCGGCTTCTTTGGAAATAGTTCGTTTTAGGTTTTCAGGAATAATAACATCTTTCAGTTCCACCGATTCAACATCAATTCCCCAAGGATCAGTGATATCATCGACTGTGACCTTAATTCCTTCTGCAATTTTTGCCCGTTTTTGCAGCAGCTCATCAAGCGTCACTTCCCCAACCGCATTACGCATGGTTGTTTGTGCTACTTGAGATGTAGCCCAAAAGAAATTTTCTACTTCAAGAACAGCTTTTCCAGCATCTTGGATTTTGTAGTAGACAACCGCATTGATTCTTACCGGAATGTTGTCCTTGGTAATAGCTTCTTGATCTGGAACATCAACGGCTTTGGTTCGGATATCAACTTTGTGTAGTTTTTGAAAAACTGGAACCACAATTCGCCATCCTGGTTCTTTAATTCCTGTAAAACGACCGAGGGTGAACATGACGCCTCGTTCGTATTGATTAATTTGGCGTAGAAAGGCTACAGCCAAAACGATTACGATAGGTAATAAACTTAAGAATCCCATAGAATTTTGTGGTTAATTTCAATTTCATTCTAGAGAAAAATTGATTCCAACAAAATTATTTTAACTTGTCTTCCAGTTCTTTAATTTTATCCGATAGTCCACTTCTGATGGTGAAACCTGCTTGAGATAGAATGAGTTGTTGTTCCTCTTGAGCCTCGCTGATTTGAGCCTGGCTAGCCCACTGATCATCGATTTCATCATCTAAACGATCATAGCTTTGCAACAATTTTGTAAGTCTTTGTAGTTCGGACTGTACGCTTTCGATATCTTCATCTGGAGTATCAAAACAAAGTTCAAACTGATTTCCTTCGTGAAATATGTGAGTTGAAGGAGTGGTTGAAGAAAGTTTATAAAGTTTTTTCATTTCTTCACATTATAGCACAACAAATAGTTAAATAAAATATATTTACACATTGTCATTTTTTGTTTTCTCTCTGTTATAAAAGGACTTTTTGTAATTTTTGGGATTGAAACATATTCGAAACTGAGCGTGACCAAGTAACGATGGTAGCTAGTTCAACATTCCCAGAGATTGGTTTACTGAATCTAAAAAATGAAAATTCCCCCCGCTTAATTTCTTCTCCCTGATTAGCCATGGCTATGTCGTAATTCTCTTGAGATAGAAATTCTTTGTCAGCTCTAATCTCAAAAAAGACTATCCCTTTTGAAATATCTTTTCGGTTTGCTGAGCACTGCCATGTTTTAATGCCTTTTTCCCAAAGATCATGCATGGCGGCTCTTAATGGTTTTTCGATAATTTCTTCTAACGTTTCCCAATCCTTAGATTCAGCAACAGCAGACCGTTCAATTGGATCTACATCGCTAAGCATTGGTTTTTGGGGGAGTGACATCAGCTAATTATAACTGATTTATCAATAAATAGCTATTTCTTCATCATGGCGAAGAATGCCTCTTGTGGGATGGTCACTTTTCCAAATTGCTTTAGTCGTTTTTTCCCTTCTTTCTGTTTTTTCAAAAGCTTCTTCTTTCGGCTTACATCTCCTCCATAAAGTTTTGCGGTTACGTCTTTTCGAAGGGCTGGAATGGTTTCTCTGGCCAAAATTCGACCACCGATTGCCGCTTGAATGGCAATAGCGAACTGGGCTTTTGGAATAATTTCTTTTAGTTTTTCACACCATTTTACTCCGATATGATAAGCTTCATCTTTGTGAACGATCTGACTGAGGGCATCTACGCGGTCTCCAGCAACCAATATATCAAGTCTCTGGAGGTCTCCTTCTCTCATTCCAATATTTTCATAACTCATAGAAGCATAACCAGAGCTAATAGATTTTAGATCGTCATAAAAGTCTGTAACAATTGATGCTAATGGGATTTCAAAAATGAGTTCAACTCTATCAGACGAAGTGTATTGTAAGTGTTGGTGAAGCCCTCTTCTATCCGTACAGAGTTTAATAATTCCTCCGACTTGATCCGCTGGGCAAAGAATGGTGATCTTCATCCAGGGTTCTCGAATGGTCTCATAATTTCCTGCATCTGGTAGATCAGAAGGATTCGAAACAATGTCTACGTCTCTATTGTGTCGAACAATCTCGTAAGAAACTGACGGAGCGGTTACGAGTATGTCCAAGTCAAATTCTCGTTCGAGACGTTCTTGGATGATATCAAGATGTAAGAGCCCCAAAAATCCTACTCGAAACCCATGTCCCAAGGCTCCTGAGTGTTCAGGTTCGTACTGGAGAGAGGCATCATTGAGAGAAAGTTTTTCAAGAGCTTTTCTCAGAAGTCCAAAGTCATCTCCAGAAGTGGGATAGATTCCTGCATAAACAAAGGGGGTGACTTCTGAGTATCCTGGTAAGGGTGGAGTTGTATCTTGAGCTTTCCCTTTATAAAAAGTCTCTCCGACTCGGGCATCTACAACATTTTTTAGACCCGTTACGATATAGCCCACTTCTCCTGTTTCTAGTGATTTTGTTGGAGAATATTTGGGGTTTAGAAATCCAACTTCCAGAGCGTCAATTTCACGTCCTGTTCGGAGGAGTTTTAGTTTGTCTCCTTTGTTAATGGTTCCTGAAAAAATTCTCACAGAACTTACTACACCTCTGTAGCTATCAAAAGTTGAGTCAAAGACGAGTGCCTTTGTCTCGCTGTCATTTTCAAAAACTTCAACGTTATCAAATATGTTGTTAAAGGAAGGTTCTGGAATTTTTTCGATGACAGCATCAAGTAGTTTATCTACGTTGGTTCCATCTTTAGCCGAAACTGTCAGGATATCTTCGGCGCTAAATCCAAGAACATTTTCAATTTCTTCAGCTCTTTTTTCTGGTTCTGCAGCAGGAAGGTCTATTTTGTTGAGTACGGGGATGATTTCGAGTCCAAATTCCATAGCAAGGAATACATTGGCGAGTGTTTGAGCTTCAATACCTTGAGTGGCATCTACCACCAGAATGGCTCCTTCACAGGCGGCTAAACTCCGAGAAACTTCATATGAAAAGTCAACATGTCCAGGCGTATCAATAAGATTTAATTGATGTTCTTTCCACTGCATTCGTACTGGCTGTAGTTTGATGGTGATCCCTCGCTCTTGTTCTAACTCCATCGTATCGAGGAGTTGTCCCTTCATATCTCTAGATTTAACCGTTCCTGTTAGTTCTAAAAAACGGTCAGCAAGAGTCGACTTCCCATGGTCGATATGAGCGATAATACAAAAGTTTCTAATCTTTGAGTTCATGTGTATAGCCAAAATAAGGGCTTCGCGATTGTAGGTAAAATTATTTTAGTTACAATAGCATCAATGAAACGTTTCAAAGGGTTCTCTCTGGTAGAAGTCTTAGCCACTATGACTATACTTGGAATATTGGCTACAATTTCGGCTCCAGAATATTACAAATTGAGAGAACGATCACAGTTTCAAGCAGAAGTTCAGGCAATAGTTGATACTATTGTTGATGCTCGTAATGCGGCAATCACTAATAAAAAATGTAGTAACGACAGTAATTCCGTAATGTGGAAAATGATTATAGATACCACCCCATTTTCTTATGAGTTGAGATGTTTTTATGATGACAGTAATAGTACGGTAGAGCGGACAAGTGTTTCCCCAATTTTTGCAGAAATAGATAGTATTACCTTGACGCCCGCAGCTACCGCTACGGTAGAGGATATTACCTTTTCGTTTTTTTCGGGACCTGCTAATGCAAAGCTTCAGTTTACAGAGTCATCAACGCTCCGAAAGGCCGAATCAATACATATGGTGATGGGGCAAAGAGGAGAGATAAAGCAACAAGGGCTTTGTTTTAATCGGGTAGCAGGATTTCCTACATTTAATAAATCTGGATCGGAATGTCAGACTTACTAAAAATGAAAAAGATAAGATCATTTTTTAATGGTAAGAACTTAACTTCAAAGTTGAGAGGAGATTCAATATTAGAGGTCGTTATTGCTACAGCTTTGCTTTCTACGGTGCTTATTGCCACTTTTAGTATCTTAGACCGAGCGGTCAGGACCAATGCTAATGTCAAAAATAGAATTATTGCGCTTAATATAGCTCGAGAAGGAATTGAAGCCGTTAGAAATATTCGGGATACAAATTGGCTAAAGTATTCGGGAGATCGACGTGGAAAATGGCTTTGTCTTGACACCACTGGGGATCCAAACTCTTGTCTTAACACAACCACTGGGAACACAATCGATAGTGGTGATACAGGAACTTACTATTTAGTCGAGTTTAATGATGCAAGTGGAAGGTATTACTTAAGCCTAAATGAAGAAGGCGGTGGAACTATTTCTCAAAGTGAGATAGATATTTCTACAGGGCCAGATCCGCATCCGTTTTATCGTTTGTTTATTGATCCATCAACCAATCGTTATACATATACGGATGCAGGAAATGGTCGTACAGAATTTCATAGACAGATTTATATAGAAAAATTAAATCCATATAATGGCGGAAGTACACCTTGTTTCTGTGATGGAGTGAATTCAACTTGTGTTTCAAATGAAGATCGTGATGGCACAAATAATTGTGAGGAGGGACATATTAAAGTGGTCTCTAAAGTTCAGTGGAAGGAAGAAGGAAGGACTCGCACGAGTACATTAGAAGCACATTTATATGATTTTTTTGAGAGAGATGCTTATTAGAAAAATAAAAGAGGCTTTCAGAAGAAAACAGTCAGGGTTTACATTACTTGAAACGCTGGCGGCTACAGGAATTGCTTCAATTGTTATTACTTCCGCCTTGGGACTTGTGGGGTCTATCTATTTTAGCCAAAAAAGAGTTCAGTTTTCTCAGGACTTTTATGCCGAAAGCCGTTATCTGATGGAGAGAATTGCTCAAATATTTCGAAATAATACGATTGACTATGATCGTTTTTTTATTGAAATGGGGCCTAATAGTGGATCCTGTCCAGCATTTGATGCTCGGCAAGCACCAGCAGGGGCTAATTTGGATAATGATAATGCAAATCCTGAAGTAAATCGTAATAACCGCATAGACCTAAGCTACCCAGGGATTTTTTATTGGGATACGAATGGTGATACGACTCAAGATAGGAATTTGGGGGGAATGGAGCCAGATGGGACTACGGTTGATGATTGTACAGAAGCTTGGGATTCTTCGGCTAACCTGGCGACGCTCTATTTGATTAACTCTAGCCGAACCCTCAGAACCGCTATTCGTTTTAATGATACAGACGATGTTGTGGAGGTTCAAAGGCAGCTTGGAGCGGACGTAGATGGGGATGGATTGGCGGATGTTTGGGGGCCTCATGATGCTAATGACGATGGAGATTTCAATGACTTGGGGGCTAATCCAGATGTTTTGTTGCAGTGGGATTCAGGTAGTTCTGAATGTGAAATTATTACAGACCTTGATGGTAATAATCTCGGAGAGCAATATCCAATTTTAGGAGATGAAACCGACGAAGATTTTTGTGATAGAGGACATGATTATACGATCATTTCCCCTTTGGCGTTGAAACTTAATGCTTTGGTTTTCAAACCAGGACCAAGTCGCGATCCATTTTTAAATTTTAGGGTTGATGCTGCACAAGTTCATCCACATGTATTTATTTACATTGATGCAGAGTTGCGGAACCCAGATCGTTATGGGTTTGAAGCTGCTAGCAAACCTTTTATTAATTTTCAATCAGCAGTTAGTTCTCGAGTTTTTGGGAATATTCGACGCTAGGTTCGCGTGACAAAATATCTGTTTTAAATATTCTCTCGAGGATTATGAGTGAAGTTATTGTTCGTATGCCACCATCTCCTACTGGGCACCTGCATTTAGGCACTGCCCGAACAGGACTTTTTAACTATTTGTTTGCTAAACATCACAAAGGAAAGATTATTTTCCGTTGGGAAGATACTGATAAAGAACGATCAAAAGCAGAGTTTGAAACAGAGATTTTAGAAGGGCTTAAGTGGTTGGGGATGGATTTTGTTTCAGAATCTCATCTTTTAGTTCGTCAAACAGAGAGTCTAGAACATCATACTGAAGTATTAAAAAAACTTTGGGATGAAGACAAGGTGTTTCCTTGTTTTACAACTCCAGAGGAATTAGACTTACTTCGTAGTGACGCTGAAAAAAATAAACAAAATTTTGTTTTTTGGTCTCCCTTTCGAGATTGGGATAAGTCTGCATTAGAGACAGAAATGGATTCAGGGAAGCCTTTTGCTTGGAGAATAAGATGCCCAAAGAATGAGGTGCTAGCGTTCCAAGACCTAGTTCGTGGAGAAAATGAAGTGAACTCAGATACTTTGGGAGATTTTGTTGTGGCTCGAAGTGATGGTTCGGTGCTTTATTTACTCGCGAATGTAATTGATGATGATGCTCAAGGGATTACTCACGTGATTCGAGGAGAAGATCATATTTCAAATACCCCGAAACAATTGCTTTGTTGGAAGGCCTTGGAAGTGAATCCTCCTCAGTATGCGCATATTCCGTTGGTATTGGATCAACAAAAAAGAAAATTATCTAAACGGAGAGTTGAGCCAGGAGTGGCAGTTTTGATTGAAGACTTTCAGTCACAAGGTTTTTTGCCTGAAGCCGTGGTAAATGGATTAGCCTTTTTGGGATGGAATCCTAAAAATACAGAAGAAGTTTTCGATCTTGAGACGTTAATTTCAGTGTTCGATTTAAAAGGAGTAAACCCCGCTTCAGCTCAGTATGATTTTGAGAAAATGAAATGGTTCAACCAGCAGTGGATGAAGCAATTTGGCTTGGAAGATTTAACACAATCCTTTATCGATTGGGCTGAGCAGTATGAGGGATCAGAATTAAAGTCTCAGTATTTAACTGATCGAGAAAAATTAAAAAGCATCGTGGAAATAGTGCATCAAAAAGCGAAAGTATTTTCAGACTTTGCTAATGAAATGACCTGCTTTTTTGATTATAAGGCTCCAGATTTTTCACTCCTTACATCAGAGAAGATGAAAGTGGATTTAGATTTGGCTAAGCAAGTTATTTTGGAAGTTAACACCTTGTTGCAAAATCTGGATGAAGCCGATTTTAATAAAGAAAAAATTCGAGAACTATCCATTGAGAAAATTGGTGAAATGGGGCTTAAAAATGGACAATTTCTTTGGCCGTTTAGAGTCGCTATTTCTGGTTTGGAGCGTTCTCCAGGGCCATTTGAGATTGCTGAAATCTTAGGAAAAGAAGAAACTTTAGAACGGTTAAGCACTTTTGTTTAATAGATGAAAGCTTTTTTTAAAACACTTTGGGATTACTGGATGAAGTTTGCTCACGTAGTAGGTGAGGTTAATCAGTATATTTTACTTGGAATTGTTTACTTTGTAGTGATTGGAATTTATGCCATTTTGGCCTGGCCATTTCGCTGGTTTGCTAAAAAGCCTAAAACTACCTGGGTTGATTCGCCAAAAACCCAAACGGTTGATCAATTAACTCGTCCTTTTTAATGCCCAATTATATTTTAGGAGTTGCCGCTCATTATCATGATAGTAGTGCTTGTTTACTTAAGGATGGGATTGTTGTTGCGGCCGCACAAGAGGAGCGATTTACTCGAGTGAAGCATGACGAAGCGTTTCCAATAGAAGCGATTAAATATTGTTTATCTGAGGGGCAAATTCGTATTGAAGATATTGATCAGGTGGTTTACTACGAGAAACCAATTATCAAGTTTGAAAGACTTTTGAAGACTTATATTCATACCTGGCCGAAAGGTTTTCGTTCCTTTCAAAAGGCGATGAAGACTTGGTTAGGACAGAAACTATGGATCGAGAGTGAAATCAGATCTGAACTTGGAAAGCTCTTAACAACCGATAAGAAAAAGCCTAAGTTTGAAAGGGCGATATATTTTGTTTCACATCATTTATCCCATGCGGCTTCAACTTATTATTCTTCTGATTTCAATACGGCAACCATAGTGACGGCTGATGGAGTTGGGGAGTGGGCTACGACCACTATTGCTGTAGGAGAAAAGCAACATTTAAGTCTTCAGAAGGAGATTCATTTTCCTCATTCTTTAGGGCTTTTATATAGTGCCTTTACCTATTATCTTGGATTCAAGGTTAATAGCGCTGAGTATAAAGTTATGGGGTTAGCGCCTTATGGAAAGCCAATTTATAAAGACAAGGTATATGAAATTTTGACAACTTTTGACGATGGGAGCTTCGCCCTAAATCAAAAGTTTTTTACGTATGAATATGCTTTGAGAATGGTTGGTAGAAAATTCGCTAATCATTTTGGAGAACCTATAAGAAAGGGGGAAGAATCACCTTTAACACAGTTTCATAAAGACATGGCGGCAAGTCTGCAGTCTGTTACGGAGGAATTAATGCTTAAGTTAGTGAAGCACGCTTATAAATGCTACCCTAATAAAAATTTATGCTTGGCTGGAGGTGTAGCGCTGAATTGTGTAGCTAATGGGAGAATTGTAAGAGAAGGTCCTTTTGAGAATGTTTATGTTTTTCCAGCTTCGGGAGATGCGGGAGGGAGCGTTGGTGCTGCGGCTTATTTTTACTATCAAATATTAGGGAATGAGAAAAAACGTGTGATTGATATGCCATATTTAGGTCCAAGTTTTTCAGATATCGAGATCAAGTCGCTATTGGAAGAATTTAGAGTTGAATACACTAAAGTCTCTGAAGACAAGAGAGCTGAGACGATTGCTCAATTTATTGCTAAAGACAAAGTTGTTGGACATTTTTCTGGGGCCATGGAGTTTGGCCCTCGGGCGTTAGGGAATAGATCTATTTTGGCCGATCCCCGAAATAAGGAAAACTGGCAACGGGTTAACCTAAAGATAAAATTTAGAGAAAGTTTTAGGCCCTTTGCTCCAACGGTCATGAGCGATAAAAGTGATGAATATTTTATGCTTAACGGGATAGAAAGTCCATACATGTTATTAACGACTCAAACTAAGCACGAAGCTATTCCAGCGGTAACACATGTAGATGGTTCGGCGAGAGTGCAAACAGTTTCTAGAGAGCAAAATAAAGATTACTACAACATTATTGCATCTTTTGAGGAGATAGCGGGGTGTGGAGCGGTTATCAATACCTCTTTTAACGTAAGAGGAGAACCAATTGTTTGCAATCCTTTCGACGCTCTGAAAGGGTTTATTCGAACAGATATGGATATTTTGGTTATGGGAAATTTTATTATCGAGGCTAATAAAGTTAATAAAGCGGACTTAAAATCGAAAATAGTCTTAGAAGATTTTGTCGCTGATTAGATTTTCCTTATCCTCACTAAGGTTTTTGTGTTGATATGAAATTTTTGAAGGTATTATTTTGGAATTTATTTTTTTTAGGGCTCTTTTCTTTGGCTTTGTTTTTGGCGTTTGAGTCTTATCTAGAAAAGAATACGGAAAATGCTCGTCGTTCTGTTTCAGCCGTTGGTATCCCAATCTTTGTTGCCGACAGTATTAATACTTATGCCCATAAACCAGGGAGTAGAGCGCAGAATGGTTATGGAGATCCTATTCCTGAAATTAGTATTAATAATCTTGGGTTTAGAGATGAAGAGTTTATTCCCAATCCATTTCAAAAAAATGTTCTTATGCTTGGGGATTCTTTTACTTTTGGAACTGGAATAGATCAGCACGAAACTTTTACAGAAAAGCTTGAACAGCGTATGAATCAGCTGTCTCCAAATATTAAAGAAAACTGGGAAGTCTGGAATGCTGGTCATATCGGGCACTCCATTGATAACTATTATTTACTGGCAAAAAAGTATGAAAAAGTGCTCGATCCAGAATTGATAATTGTGAATATTTTTGTCGCTAATGATATAACTGAATTTCGGCGAAAAGAATGGCTAGAAGCTGATGATGACATTTTAGCGGTAAAAGACTTAAAGATATTTGTGAATAAAGATGATAAGCTTGAAAGCTGGATGCAGATTCGGCCCGAATGGCTTGCTTGGGAAGAGCTGAAAAAACGATTATTAATCCTTGGGCATAAATGGAATATTATTCGGGCTGATAAGGATCAGCCAACTCTCACCTGGCCCGTTTTCTTATCTCCACAAGATGAAGGATATGACGATAACTTACCAATCTATTGGGAAAAGTTTTTTGTAGCTTGGGAACGGATGGTTAGATGGTCAGAAAAAAAGGAAGTTCCAGTGCTTTATGTTTTTATTCCGATGGATGTTCAGGTTGATAGTGTATATGATAAAAAATATGCTATTATGCACTTCAATGAAGAGGCGAGAGAGGCAGATAGGCCTCAAACATTAATGAAAAAATTTTGCGAAGCACGAGGTTTATCTTGTTTGGATTTGCTACCAGAGTTTAGAGCAGACAAAAGAAGAACCGATATCTTTTTTCAGCATAATGCAGACCCTCACTTTGATCGTTATGGACATCAACTAGTGGCCAATATTTTACTTGATAAAATTCTTGTGAAATCACAAAATGTGCAGGATGAGTAAATTCAAAACCGTTAAGGATATTTTTCACTTTATTTTTGAGCGTAAGCAATTTTGGATGCTGCCCCTAGTTCTGATTTTGGTTCTACTGGGCTTATTAATTGTTTTTACCCAAGGCTCTGCTTTGGCTCCTTTTATATACACGATATTTTAGTCTTTCTTAGCAATAATAATATCTTGGTAAGATTTGGAGTCTTTGGCTCCTGACCACCAACCTGGGTAGTGTGATATATTTCTAAGACCATTAGTTTCTAGATTTTTTATTAGCCAGGTTGCTTCATAAGCGGTTTCTGCTTCGGGATTGTTTTTGTGTGAGTAGTAAGCTTTCTCCAGTTGGTACTGAAAATTAGCCGTTGTTTTATTGGCTTTCATAGCGTTTAAACTCTCTTGACTTAGAACAAACCAGGTAAGAAAAATAGTTCCATTTGGGCGTGTTACTCGTGAAATTTCTCGCAAATAGTTTTCGGCATCTTGTGTCAGCATGTGAGTGAAAACTGAAGTCGCGAACACAAAATCAAAAGAGTTGTCTTCATAAGGAAACTTAAATTCTTGTGCTTGGATCCGACCTTTTTTGTTATAATATTTGTTATAAATATCGGTGTATTGAAATCGAAAATGAGGGTGTTTTGAAGTTATATTTTTTTGACACCATTCAACCCCTCTTTTATCAATATCAAATCCTTCATATTGGGCATCTTTATCTAAAAAACTCGTTAATGGGATCGCCATTCTTCCAATCCCACAGCCAATATCCAGTACCTGATCTGTTGGGCTGAGTTTACCAAGTGATTGGAAGTGATTTAAGAATTCTTTTCCAACGCTTTTAAAGTCATGGCTTCCTACAAAATTTAATCTTTTTGGAGGATAATTGGGGTCAGATTTCCCTCGAATAAAATTAAAAGCATCTTCAAGTGCGTAAAAACTATATTTAAGAATTTTCTTTATTGGTACTGGAATAAGATATCGCAGTTTTTTCATCTATTTTATAAGGATAATCAAATCACACTTGTTAATTTTATTGTAAAATCTTAGGATTGAAAATGAATTAATCATATCACTATGTCTTTATTTTCAACGAAATTTTCAGTAAATCGCTCAATTCAGATTGATCGAGAAGTTTCCGAGGTATTTCAGTTGGTTGTAAACTTTTCAGAAATGAAAAAATGGTCTCCATGGATGGTTATGGAACCTTCCGCAAAGACTACATTAGAAGGCGCAGACGGCATTGTGGGGGCGGTTCATGGTTGGGAAGGGGATTTGCTAGGGGCAGGAGAATTAGAAATAACCAGCATTGCGCCTAATAGAGCTATTGATTATGATTTGAGATTTTTTAAACCTTGGAAATCAGCATCAAAAGTTCGTTTTGAGTTTGAAGACTTAGAGGGGACAACAAAAGTTACTTGGACCATGGATAGTCGGTTACCGTGGTTTATGTTTTGGATGACTTCTATGATGGAAGAATTTGTAGGGATGGACTATGTTAGAGGATTAACCATGCTGAAGGAATACTGTGAAACGGGAGAGGTTCTTTCTCTGGTTGAGATTGAAGATGCACGTAAATTTGATGGTTTTAACTATATTGGGGTAAAGAAAACTTGTAGTTTAGATGCCATTGGGGAAAGCATGAAAGCTGATTTTGAAAAATTAGAAGCTTATATGAACGAGCACCAAATTCATACATCTGGAACGGTGTTTTCAATTTATCATAAGTATGACTTTAAGGCGAAAATTTGTACTTACACCTCTGGATTTTCAGTAAAGTCTCCACGAGATGCGGCTGAAGATTTTGTAGCTGGGCGTTTGTTTGGAGGAAAAGCCTTGGTTCTTAAACATACGGGGAGATACGAGAATTTAGGTAATGCTTGGACAGCCGGGTACGCTTATCTACGTTCTAAAAAAATAAAACCTAAAAAGGGAGTCGACCCTCTAGAGGTATATCTCAATAACCCAAAAGAAACCGATCCTAAAGATTTAAAGACTGTTCTTTTCTTTCCAGTAAAAGAGAATGGCGGCAAGAGTTGATAAATAAAGTGGTTTGAATAGGATTTTAACAATGGCTGAATTGGTTTATATCTACAATACGTTAACGGGAAAAAAAGAATTACTGGAAGAAAAACTAAACACCAAAGGAAAGGTGCATTTATATTCTTGTGGGCCGACGGTTTATGACTTTGCTCATATTGGAAACTTTCGATCTTTTCTAATGTCAGATTTGCTTTTTAGAACTTTAAAATTAGCTAATTATGAGGTGGTTAAGGTTCAAAATATTACGGATGTTGGACATCTAACAAATGATGATTTTGCAGATGCAGATGGTGAAGACAAGATTGCAAAAAAAGCTAAGGCAGAAGGGGTAGACGCTTTTGCTGTGGCGGAGAAATTTACGAATTACTTCTTAGAAGATGAAGCAAAACTAAAAATTTCACCTCCGCATCACAGACCAAAAGCAACAGATTTTATTCAGGAACAGATAAGTCTAACAGAAGACTTGATCAACAAAGGCTTTGCTTATCATGTTGAGGGATCGGTTTATTTTCGTGCGACAAAATTTGAAGACTATGGAAAGCTTTCTAAGAATAACCTTGAAGATTTGCAGGCTGGAGCTAGGGTGGAAGTTAATGATGAGAAAGAAAACCCACTTGATTTCGCTCTTTGGAAAAAGGCCGATGAAAACCATCTAATGCAATGGGATAGTCCTTGGGGAAGAGGGTTTCCCGGATGGCATATTGAATGTAGTGCCATGAGTCATGCTATTTTGGGATATGTTGATATTCACACGGGAGGAGAAGATAATATTTTTCCACATCACGAGTGTGAAATTGCCCAAAATGAGTGTGGTTGTGGAATGAAAATTCCCTATTGGATGCATGCAAAACATCTGCTTGTGGATGGTCAGAAAATGTCTAAATCCAAAGGGAATTTTTTTACTATTCGAGATTTATTGGACAAAGGATGGACAGGAGAAGAAATTCGGTATGCGTTAATGACAGCTCACTATAGAACAGCTTTTAACTTTACGGAGAAAGCTTTAGAGGATGCTCGAAAATCAATTACTAAAATTAACGAAACCTACCAGAGGGTGAAAAACTATGAACCAGCTATTGGTGGAATTGATGGAGAGCTGCATGATAATTTTTCTGTAAATTTTAATCAGGCTTTGTTTGATGATCTAAATGTTTCAGAAGCTCTAGGGATCGTATTTTTACTCTTAAAGTATGCGACTCATGCTGTAGAAAGTAAAACACTCTCTTCTAAAGCTCGAGATAATTTTTTAGCTTTCTTTGAAACAGACTTTAATAATATTTTTGAAGTACTTGATACGGAAGTTAAAGTAGCAGAAATTCCAGAAGCGGTTCAAAAACTTATAGAAGCTCGAACAGTTGCACGATCTGAAAAAAATTGGGAAGAATCAGATCGGTTGAGAGATGAGATTAAAGCTTTCGGCTATCAGGTGCTTGATGGTGCAGAAGGACAAAATATTAAGCCTTTATAGGTTGTTCTCTATCCAGAGTAAGGCGGCTACACTCCAGGCTTGATTAATACAACCTTTTCCTCTTTTTGGAGTTTTACCATCGAATACTTCAGAAACACCATGTAGACATCCATCTTGATAGAAATGATTCTTAAGCACTTCGAGATCTTTTTTAAGAGGGGTGATATTTCCATGTATTTTTTTGTAAGCCTTCCAGTAATCTAGCAGCAGGTAAGTCCAAACGGTTCCTTGGTGATAAGCCCGGTCTCTCGTCACAGCACCTCCTTGATAGTAGGCTTGAAATTCGTTGTCATTTTCTTCTAAGCTTCTCAATCCCAAAGGAGTGTATAAGTGCTTACTTACATTATTCAGAATGCTTTCTTGTTGCTGTGTTGATAACGGAGAGAAAGGAAGACTAAGAGCCCAAATTTGGTTGGGTCTAATTTGGGTGTTTTGAGCTAAATCGGGAGTTAAAAAATCAGCTAGTGAATCTTCTATCCAAAAATGTTTTTCAAAGCTGTTCTCAAATCTGTTAATTATTTTTTCTATTCTTTGATCGAAGGAATCAATTTCATAAAAAATCTTCAAAGCGTTATACCAGAGGCAATTAATTTCTACTGGAAATCCTGACCTAGGAGTTATGACTTCATTACCTATTTTTGCATCCATCCAGGTTAGTTGATATCCAGGAGAGTTAGCCTGGAGTAATCCATTTTCCTCACACTTAATTCCATGAGAGGTCCCTTCTATATGGTGGTTTATAATTTTTTGCAATATAGGAGTGATTTTTTTGATAAAGCGCTTATCTTTCTTAAAATCAAAAATTTCTTTCAGTATTACAAAAATCCATAGAGTCGCATCAGCCGTGTTATACTCGATATGGTCATTTGGGTTATCAGGAAAACGGTTTGGAATAAGCCCTTTGGTTTCATGTTCAAGAAAAGCGAAAATAATTGATTGGATATCTTTTTTATCTAAAAAATATTGAAATCCTCTTAAGGAAATAAGAGTATCTCTCCCCCAATCAGTAAACCATGGATATCCTGCGAGAATAGTTTTTCCATTAATAGATTTGCGTTCAACAATAAATTGATTGGCCGATAGGGTAAGGTTTTCTTCCCAGGTTGATTGGCTATTCTTCGTAAGTTTTTTGTTACGCTTTTCTAACTGTTTTAGTGATTGTTTTATGTTGAGTGGGTTTGTCTCAACTGAAATTTGTAGCTCTAGATTTTCTTGAGGAGCTAAAACAACAGTCAGTTCTTTAGGGCAAAAGTTATCTTCTGAGGAATCATATCCACGTAATTTTTCTTCTGGGTAATAGCAACTCTCATACCAATGACCATGACTTGTCCACTGTCCTCGAGAATAGCCAATAGAAATTATAGGAAATCCATCGGACTTTATGAGGAGCTTTTTAAGCAAAATTTCACTCTCGATATTGATTTGTTGCTGTCTTAGCCCATGATATCCTCTTAGGCTTAGAAGAGGTTTAAGATTTAATGTTAAGTTGCTCTTTCCGGTATTGGTATAGGTAATATTTGTTGTATTTTCACCAGGAGTCATCCAACATTCTTTTTTCAGGCTAAAACGATGATCTTCGTATTGCCAATTGGGGAAAGGCTTTACAGTAAAGCTTTGTAGGGGGGGAAGTGATTCTATTTCAGGCTTTCTCTGGTAGAGTTCTTGTGAAAGTGGAATTTCTTTGGTCTCAACTTTTATAGTTTCAATCAAATGGTTCAGGATCAGCTGTCTATCGGTCGGCGGTGTCAAGCTAGCACAAAGAACGCCATGATATTTTCGGGTGTTTGTATTTAGTACAGTATTACTGCAAAAACCCCCAATTCCATTTGTGCATAAGTATTCTTGCTCAAGAAAGTGAGATTTTAATCCAAGGTTGAACCGCATTGTTTTGTTTTTAGTATTTAGTTTCCTTTTTTAAAGTGCTCTTCAGCATTGTCAGGGAGGTAAACATTGTTTATACCTGCCTGAATCATATGAAACCAGCATGATTTACAGCACCACCAATGCCCCCAAAGGTAGAGGTCTGCATTCTTTGTCTCCAAGTTTTTTTGTTTACAGTTTTGAAGAGCTCTTTGTTCGGCGTGATTTTTTGGAGAGCATCCAGGGCATATCCAGTACATTGTTCCAGTTGGAGCTTTTACCTTTTTTCTTAAACATCCAGGGAATTTGTGAAATTGAGAACCGTTGGCCCCCTGTCCAATGATAGTATTATTTTTTACAATCACGGCTCCTGTGGGATGGTCGGGGTCAAGAGATTGAGTGCGTGCGATCGTTTTGGCTGCTTGTATAAATTCGTGCGATTCAGGAACGTATTTTATTTCCCTTCCGAGTGGTAAGTATGGAAGTTTTGTCATAACGAAATTATAGTATTTTTTTTATGACTTTTTTGAATAAAAATATAGTGTTTATTCGTAATTTTTATGGTCATGAGGTTTTTAATTCAGTCATTGTTGCTACTGGTATTCACTTTTGGAAGTGTTCAGGCACATGATATTCCTCCTGAGATATTAACGTTTCTGGCCGAAAATCCCGATGCTACAGAAGCAGAATTTCAAGAATTTATATCCTCAATAGAAAATGGAGAAGAACTTATTCTTTGGGGTGAGGAAGAAGATTCGGTGAGCAGCTTCAATTTACCACCAGAGTTGGTTGAGTTTTTATTGAATAATCCAGAGGCAAATGAACCTGAAATCATTGATTTCATAGAAAGTTCTCCGGCGCTCAAAGATACGAACTGGGCGCAAGATATAAATGTTTTATTATCAGGGAATGGCTTTAGTGATGGGAGTCCTTTTGCTTTGAATGATTTAGTCTTATTAAATCAGGTGCAGAGTACGTTTGATGAGGTCTATGAAGTTCCTAATTCTATAAATTGGTTACAATTTGCAAAAAATTATATTGTACTAGGGGTCGAACACATATTAGAGGGGGTTGATCATGTGCTTTTTGTCCTAGCATTAGTTTTGATGCTTCCTCCCTGGAGAAGAATTTTGGGCATGGTTACAATCTTTACGGCGGCTCATTCTGTGACTCTTATTCTTGGTGGCACCGAAATATTGACACTTTCGGGGCGTATTGTAGAACCTGTTATTGCGGCTTCAATTGCTTACGTAGCTCTGACGACTGTTTTTTTGGCTAAAAAATACCCTTGGTTTGCAGATACTCATAATCGTTTGATGGTGATTTTTGCTTTTGGATTGTTTCATGGATTAGGATTTGCGGGGATCTTTAGTGAAGTGGCCCCTGATTCTGGGAGGTTATTAGCTTCTCTTTTATTTTTTAATGTTGGAGTTGAGATTGGGCAGTTGATAATTCTGTGTTTTACGTTGCCTATTTTATGGGTAATTTATAAATTGAAATTTGATCGTTATATAATTCCAGTTTTCGCACTTTTGATGTCAGGATTGGCGTTATGGTGGGTTATTGTTCGAATTTTCTTTTAGATAAGTCCAAGGTCTGTTAGAATTTTCTTATTAATAAATATAAAAAATATGCTGACAGCTACATTTTTACAAATTTTCGGTTTAATCTATCTCGCAATGGGATTGGCATTTATTGCACATCCAAGTCAGATTCAAGCTAGTTTAAAAGCCATTTTTAAAAACGATGGATTGTGTTTATGTATTGGTTTTATGGCTATGCTCATGGGGGCAACAATGATTGTGCTTCATAGTCGATGGGGAACGCCAGAAGAAATTCTTATTTCGGTAATTGGTTGGCTAGCTTTCTTTAAAGGGCTTGTATATGCCGGATTTCCAGAAGTGGCTGAAGACTTTGCTGAAGGAATGTTCGATTCACAAAAAACAATTCATTTTCTTGGGGGGCTCGTGGCGGTTCTAGGAGCAGGGCTTTATATTGTGGGAGTACTCTAAATTTGTTTCAGAATATTTTCACAAAACTTTTGTATTTCTCGATCGTGTAGAGTAAGTGCTAGTTTTTTGATTTTATAAATTACTGTACGTTTATTTTTATAATCTTGTGTAGTTTTACAGCCTTTGAGTTTTTCCAGAAGGCTATTAAGTTCTTTTTGGTCCACAGCCTTTGCTCCCGCTTTATCATGAAGTCTCTTAAAAATTCTACGAGCTTTGTCATAATGTTTGTGATTTAATTCATAAACGGCTTCATTATGAAGGATGACATCAAGGAGCGCCTTGTCTTCCGTTTTTTCAGCCCACTTTGCTGCTTGTTTAAAATGATTTCTGTTCATTTCGTGAATAGCAAGGTTGTGATAGGCCGCATCTAAATTCTGTTGAGCAAGCTCTTTGTTTCCAGAAAAAACAATAGCTAGTTCTGCACACTGCAAACGGTTTTCCGGGGGAAGTGGGTGTTGATTTTCACTATAGTCGGACGTATCCAAGATATTGACGGCAATAATTTCTTCTATTGGGGCCAGTCTTTCAAACTCTTTATAAACGCTGATTTGTCCAGTGGTAGTTTCATAGTCTGTTCCTTCATGGTGGAGGCACACGTGACCCGGGAGAAGTTTTAACTTTAGCGTAGAAATATCGTATTTAAGACTGAAGAAGTAGATGTAAAGGGAGGTGATCTGATTACAGTCTCCGATCAGTTTTTTTTCTTTAGGATTTTTAAGGAGTTTATCAAAGCTAGCTCCAGCCTTATATTCTATCGGGCGATGTTTGTGCAGATAGTCTGAAATAATTTTTAAAAATTTTTCTTCAGAATCGATATTTTTTTCTTGGTAAAAATCTTCAAAGTCTTTGGTAAGAATTAGTAGATCTTCATAACATTTTTTTCGGTATCCTTTAGTGAGTTGGGTATATCCTTTGAACTTCCACTCAAGAATCATAAGGGCTCGAGGAGTATTTTTTTGTAATATATTTTTAGCTCTTTCCGAAGCAGTTTTATGATCAGATTTTGGAGAAAGATTTATAAAAAACTGGTAACACAGTTTCTCTGTATCATCAGTAAACCTGGAAAAAAATCGTATTACTTTTTTTATGAAGTCCATCATTTCACTTTATTTTACCAAAAAATGGGATAGATTGGAAGTTGATGAGGTTGCCTTTTGCTTTTGCCACAATTCTTGTAAAGCTATTGAGTTTAGCCTGTCTTGTTTTTATGCCCTTGGAGGTAGAGGCAGGAGTTGTTATTATGCCTTGCCATGGAGAGGTACTGCAGGCCAAAGATGTTCCTTGTGGGGCGTGTAAAATTGCTCAAGATATTTGGGATGAGACATTTGTCAGTACTGCTTCAGTTGATATCGATACGGTTTTTTTAGCGGTATTGGCGAAGCATATATTTGTAGTGTCTGAAATAAGTCTTGCACATATATTTGTTGGTACAAATCTTCCTCCACCGACTTATCTATATTTAGCGGAAGATATTTTTGCTGAGACCGTACGTCTGCGGCTTTAGACATTAAATAATATTTTTTTATATTTATTATTTAATGTTTTTTAATGATGAAATACTGTTTAACTATTTTATTTTTACTTGGTACTTTTAGTGCTCGAGCGCAGATGCAACATGAAGGTACAATGTCTCATCATATGCATTCAATGACCTCTCAAGATCATAAAAAGAAGGATCTTGTTACCGAAGTTTTTATGCATATTAATCATACTATGCATGAAGGGATGAATATTGATTTTACGGGAGACCCTGATATCGATTTTTTAAAAGGGATGATTCCTCATCACCAGGGAGCTGTAGATATGGCGCTAGTTCAACTAGCTCACGGAAAAGATGGGGCTATTAAATCACTTTCTCAGGGAGTTATTCGTTCTCAGAATATTGAAATTGGAATTATGCAGAGAAAGTTAAAAAGCTTAGAACAGCAATGGAATGGAGAAAGAGTTCCAATGAGTGTTCTGGCTTGGAAACGTATAAATCACAAAATGCACCAGGGGATGAGTATCGATTTTTCTGGGCAAGCAGATATTGATTTTGTTAAGGGGATGATTCCCCACCATCAAGGGGCCGTGGATATGGCTAATTTGGTACTAGAGCATGGAAAAGATACGACGGTTAAAAGACTCGCGCGAGAGATTATTGATGCTCAAGTAGAAGAAATAAACATGATGAATGTTTGGCTAAGACGGTTGTCTCATAGAAATTTAATAAAATAATTATGAAAAATTTAGTATTTTTATTCAGTTTTTTTCTTTTTGCTTGCTCATGGGATAATTCAAATTCAGAAATTTCAGAAGGTCTCTTTGTCGCCAGCGAATGGGAATATGATTTTGGGGATATTGGTATTAATGATGGGGTAGTGAGTCATGCTTTTAATATCAAAAACCAATCAGAAAATCCATTAGCCATTTATGGCATTGATAGTTCTTGTGGATGTACAAGTGGGGAAATTTTGGTAAATGATCAAAGTGTTGGAAAAGGTAGTATGAAGAATCCAGCTTATCTTGATAATGTAGTTATTCCTCAGAATGGGGAGTTTGAGGTTGTACTTTATTACGATCCACTATTCCACGGACCAGAAGATTTAGGGCCACGAGATAGATTATTATTTTTGGATACCAGTTCGAGATCGCACGATTACATGCAGCAGACTCCAGATGGAAAAGTTTGGACAGCTTTAAGAGTTTTAGCAAACGTGGTTGAATAAACTATAGTGCGTGGTTTAATCGTAAAAAGAGCTCTTTAAAAAGAGCTCTTTTTCATTTAATCTAAGAAGCATGAAGGTGATTAAATATTTATTATGGTTTACGGCGTTGGTATTAATTACCTCTTTGCTTGCCCGAAATTATGTTAAAGAAGTTTTTTTTAAAGTGTTTTACGAAGAAAGTGCCACAATATTGCATAATCTTTCTTTTTCACTAGATGATTACTTTTCTGATGAAAAAATATTGGATGAATTAGTGTCCCGTTGGTATGAAAATTTAAGCCCTGAAGAGCGCGTAGCTCAGCTCATTATGCCCGCCTGGGAAAAGTCAGTTTCTAAAACAAAATTAATCAATTGGGTACAAAATAATCACATAGGAGGATTTATGATTCTTCGTTCAGATTTAGATCCAGAAGATGTTGAAGAAATTATTAACCTTCATATAGGTAAAGTACCATTGTTTGTTTCAGTTGATGCTGAGCCTTCATTGTTGGCTTATCGGTTTCCAAATTTAGACACTGTGGCAAAAACAGCTTCATTAGAGACCGACGAAGATATTGTGGAAAACGCAGAATTGATCACGTTTGTTCTGCAAAAATATGGCATAAATATTAATTTTGCTCCTGTATATGATATTAATAAGAATCAGTCTGTTATCGGAGATCGTTCATTTGGCTCCAGCGAAGAAGAGGTGGTTCACAAAGCCAACCTCTTTGCTAAGACGATGAAAAACAATGATATTATTGCCACGGCCAAACATTTTCCAGGACATGGAAATGTAGAAGGAGATACACATAATTCTCTTTTAATGATTGAAGGAGGGCTGGAAGAGGTTGGGGCTTTTAAAAGAGCTGTAGAGTCTCAGGTGCCTATGATTATGGTTGGGCATTTGGCTATTGAAAATAACCCTGATTACCAAACTGATGAATTGCCGTCGACTCTGTCTTCTAAAATCATGAAAAATCTTTTAAGACACGAACTTGGTTTCGAAGGAGTAGTGATCACTGATGCAATGAATATGGGGGCGGTGGCATTTATTGCCGATAAAGATATTCGAGCTCTTGAGGCTGGTGCAGACATTGTTTTGATGCCTTCTAACCCAATAATTTTACAGCGAAAAATTTTAACAAAAATGAAGCAAAATCCTGAATTTGCTCTTGATATAGAGCAGAAAATAAAAAGAGTTTTACGGTTAAAGTTAGCTTGGAGACTTTCTTTGCAATAAAAAAGTGAAATAGAATTTTTATTTTTGCGTATCAATAGATGACATTGATATTTAAAAAATGGAAACAAAATTATTTAATGCTTTCGGTCTTCCTGTTTACTGGGAAGAAATGCCTCGAGATGAACGTGTGGCTTATTTGTATGATACTCGACACCTGAATGGTTGGGTTGTGGCTTAGTTTTAGGCTTGCCGAATAACGGTGCTTTATTTTTACATTTTTTGGTAAGTTTATATCTTTGTCCGCGATGAATATAAATCAGGGAAAGGTGACGCTTACAAAAAAAATAGAAGTAGCACGAGAGACAATAAAACTATTCTTTAGAGTTGATGAATTAAAAACTCTTATGGGAGAGGAACTTTCTGTAGATAACTGGAACTTCCTTCCTGGTCAGTTTATTTCCCTTGGGTTTGATGAGAAAACCTGGAGAGCCTACTCTATTGCTTCAGTTCCTACAGAAAAAGAAATCGAACTTATTGTTCGTTTAGTTCCTGGAGGAAAAGGATCAGAAGTTTTACGCGTTATGAGCGAAGGAGAATCTCTGGATTTCAAGGGTGCGTTCGGTCACTTTTTACTTTCTGAGAATGTGAACAAAACATTAGTTTTTTGTGGGACTGGAACAGGGATTGCTCCATTTAGATCAATGATTTTAGCGGAAACAGCAAAAGCTTCTCCTCGAGATATGGTTCTTTTGTATGGAGGTAGAGACGCCGAAGATATCGCTTATCTAGATGACATTAAAAATTGGTCGCCAAAGTTAAAAATATACCTGGGTTTCTCTCGGGATGAAAAAGCTCAGGATTATGCAGAATATGCTCATAATTGTCGAATTACTAAATTCTTAGAGGATGTAGTATATCCAAAAAATAGTGAGTTCTATATTTGTGGGAATGGAGACATGGTGGTGAGCGTTCAAGAAATTTTAGAGAAACAATCAATTCCAACGAGTGACATTTTTATGGAGCGTTTTAATTAGAAGTTTTATAAATTCTAATTTTTTGCAATATTTGACAATATGTTTGTGTCATGAGCCTTTTTGTATAGGCTCGCTTTTCAAGAATATAAATTTATTATGACCCAATCATTTCAGGATCTCGGATTATCTCCAATTGCTTTAGAAGCTATTAAGCAAAAAGGCTTTGAAGAACCAAGCGAAATCCAGGCAAAAACAATCCCCCTTTTACTAAAATCAGATCGTGATGTTATCGCGCAAGCACAGACTGGAACAGGAAAAACGGCAACATTTGGTTTGGTCTTTACGGACAAAATTATTCCTGGGAAATCGAAACATCCACAAGCCATTGTTCTAGCTCCTACTAGAGAGCTTGCAATACAAGTTTCAGAAGAAATCAACTCACTGAAAGGGGCAAAAGAGTTTTCCGTTGTTCCGATTTATGGAGGTCAGTCTTGGGGAATGCAAAAAAAGCACTTAAAAGCAGGTGTAGATATTGTTGTTGGAACTCCAGGACGTATTATGGAACACCTAGAAAAAGGAACGTTAAACCTAAATTCTGTGGATTATTTTGTTTTAGATGAGGCAGATGAGATGTTAAATATGGGATTTATCGAAGATATTGAAACTATATTGGGACACGTAAAAAAAGAGAGACAGGTGCTTCTTTTTTCCGCGACTATGCCTTCTCAGATAATGGCACTAACGAAAAAGTATATGAATGATCCTGTGAGCATTAAAACACAGAAGGATCAAATAACCAATAACTCGGTAGATCAGATTTATTTTGAGGTTTATCCTAAAGATAAATTTGAGGCGTTATGCAGAATTATTGACATGGAGATTGATTTCTATGGAATTATTTTTTGTCGTACAAAAGTTGAAAGCGACGAAATTTCTAAGCACTTAAATGATCGCGGGTATAAATCAGAGGCTTTTCATGGAGATGTTACTCAAGATCGTAGAGAGCAAATATTAAAAAACTTTAAACAAAAAAATATAGAAGTTCTGGTAGCCACCGACGTTGCTGCTCGTGGGATTGATGTGAATGATTTAAGCCATGTGATTAATTATGCTTTACCACAAAATTCAGAATCTTATGTTCATCGTATCGGAAGGACTGGCCGGGCAGGGAAAAGTGGGAAGGCAATAACGCTGATTACTCCCGCAGAATTTAGACGTCTTCGCTTATTTGAAGACCATGCAAAAGCAGAGATTCAAAAAGCTTCAATACCTCCAGCAGGGACAATGATTGAAATCAAGAAAGAAAAAATTAGACAAGATATTGATACGATTTTTAGTGAATCAAAAAAATTGGATAAATTTAAGGCGTTGGCTCAAGAAATGTTTGAGGGAAAAGATTCCGAAGAAGTTGTAGCGGCACTTCTTAAGTATAGTTTTTCAGCTCAGTTGGATGAAAGTTCTTATAAAAAAATAGAAGAAACCAAGAATGGAAAACGAACAGCGCCAGGAATGAGAACAAGCGGGAGGTCCTCAGAGCGGGTTAATGAAATTGGACAAGCGAGACTCTTCTTGACAACGGGAAGAAGAGATAGAACGAACCCTGCAAAAATTTTGAGATTAATAGAAGATGAGTTCGGAGTTTCTGGAAAAAAAGTAGGAAGAATTGATATTATGGATTCTTACTCTTTTATTTCAGTGCCCTTGGAGGAAGCTGAGATAATTTTAGAATCCTTTGAGGCAATGAAACATCAAAAACCAAAAGTTAGAGTAGAGAGAGCGACTGAAGAGTTGAGAAACCCAAAAAGAGCAGGGGTCAATAATCGTCGCAGAGGAAGAAAGAGGTGATAGCAATAATTAAATTTTATAGAAAAATCGGAAGCGCAAATAGAGGATCTCTTGTTGAGCTTGGAAAATGGTTATTTACCGATTGTTAATTACCATAATCCATTGTCTAAAGTTGGGCATTATGCCGTTGTAAATGGATATTGTGCCCAGGAGAAGATTTTATACCTGGCTGATTCCTCTAATGAAAAAGACTATTGCTTAGAGTAAAAAGTCCGTTTGACTTTTGTTTTTTGTTGTCATAAAATGAGTGAGTGCTCAGTTTTTTTAGTTTGTTAAAATAATGGTAGATCCAGTAATCAGTTCGGAGGTAATGTGGATGATGTCCACTTGTTTTGGAAAAATAGTTTTAACAATGTTCTTTCTTACTTGGAGTTTAGTTTTAGTGAATTTGTTTTTGCTCATGCTATATCTTGTACATCAGGTTTTTGGCAAATGTTGTATGACTAAAAAGACAAAAAAATAACTAATTTTTAAAAAACTTAATCATGAAAAATGTAGCGCTTATTACAGGAGCAAGTTCGGGGATCGGTAAAGAGTTCGCAGCTATTCACGCAGAGCGTGGAGGGGATTTGGTAATTGTTGCACGAAGAGAAGCTGAACTTCAGGATTTGAAACAAGACCTGGAACGATCGCACGGAATAGAAGTCAAAGTTATAGTAAAAGATCTTAATGATGAACAGGCTCCTATTGAAATCTATGATGAGTTAAAGAAGGAAAAAATTCATGTTGATTACCTCATTAATAATGCTGGATTCGGGGGGCATGGAAAATTTTATGAGCGTGAATGGGAAAAAGATCGATCGATGATGCAGGTAAATATGATTGCGCCATCACATCTTTGCCGATTGTTTTTGCCAGATTTTATAAAAAAGAATTCAGGAAAAATACTGAATGTTTCCTCTACTGCCAGTTATATGCCAGGGCCATTGCAAGCGGTGTATTTTGCTACGAAATCTTATTTTCAGTTCTTTTCTAATGCCCTTGCTGAAGAGCTTTATGATACGAATATAACCGTTACAAATCTGATGCCTGGAGCAACCGCTACAGGGTTTGCAAAAAACTCTGGAATGGACAAAACGGATTTATTCCAGAAAGCAGCTTCTGCTCGTTCGGTGGCGGAAGATGGCTACAATGGTATGCTGAAGGGGGAATTGGATGTTGTTTCGGGACTAACCTTTGGGCAGAAAGTTTTAATGAAGCTGATGACATTCATGTCGAAAAAGCGAGTGTTGCGTATGGTGCGTCAAATGCAAGAGATTAAGTAATCAATTTTATAAAACCACAAGTCTGGTTTTGAACTGGTTTGATAAATAGATATAAAGGAGAAAATATACTTTATGAACACTAAGGAAAAAATTCTTAAGGTAGCTCAAAAACTTTTTGTGACACAAGGAGTTGATAAAACTTCTACGGCTCAAATTTGTAAAGAGGCGGGCATTGCCTCAGGCACTTTGTTTGTTCATTTCAAGAGGAAGCAAGATTTGATTGATGCGATTTATTTAGAGAAGAAACAAAAATCTTTTCGGTATGTTGCTACATTTCTAGATGAGAATGCCTCAGTAAAAGAAAATATTCTAAAGCTTTCAGAGGCGATTATTAGCTATTACATAGAGAATTTTGAGGATTTTAAATATTTTCAACTTCTAGAGCGTGGACCAATAGTTTCAAAGGAAGCGAAAGAGATCTATAAAAAAGAAGTGGCGGGATCGATGGAGACTATTAAGGCTTGGCAAAAAACAGGGGAACTTAAAGATATGGATACGTGCCTACTTATGAATATTTGGTGGGGAATTTTAATGGCTTTCATACAGAAATTTTCTGAAGAGCCTCAAAAAAAACCTTCAGCAGATGAGTTGAAGGTGATTTGGGATGCCTTAAAGGCTTAGTGGCAGGCCAAACTGTATGAGATTCGAACTTTATTTCTTAATTTAAAATTTGCTTAAAAATATTGTAAGCTAATCAGTTGAGTATTGGTTTTTAAATTAATACGCGCTATTTCATCTGGGTGCCCAGCTTCAACAGAGCTGGTTTCAGCTCAAGAGCCGTATTTCCTAGGGCTGTTAAAGCATATTCCACCCTTGGAGGAATCTGCTGGTAATCTTTTCGCGTAATCAGCTCATATTTTTGCAATAAGCGTAGCTTTTCTATCAATATTTTTTCGGAAATATCGGGGATACGCTTTTTGATTTCACCGTAACGCCTCGTTTGTTCTAGCTGAAGAAGAATGATAAATGTCCACTTACTCCCTAAAACTTTAAAAGCTCTACGAATCGGGCAGTCACTAACATCAAATGATTTCATTTGGAAATAAAATTATACTTACAAAAAAGTAGGTAGTTGACTATAAGTTAGCTTTTGAATATAATTTCGTCAAATCTATTTTTTCCGAAGAAAATCATGAACAAACATCTACCAAAAAGTAAAATCCGGCTATGTCTTGTCACCTTCGCTATCATAGTGGGAATCGTGGGAATTCTTCATGGGAGCGCTGAATTACTGAAGGGTCCGGCTTTGATAGAGAGTCACTCAGTAGAGGCACTACCAGAAAACTGGCCTAATCCTGGATTTTATAGCATGACGAAGGGAAGCCCTGTTTTTTCGGTGCTGACAAATATTCCTCATTATGTGCTCGGTCTTTTGGCTATTTCAGTTTCTATTGCTTTAATTGCTTTCGCCGCGACTTTGATGAGAAGATCCAAATTAGGAACCAGCTTGTTACTTTTTGCTTTGTTGAGTATCGGGATATTTTTATTTGGGGCCGGTAGAGGCACGCCGGTAGCCATAAGCCTTCCAATAATAATTGTGGGACTCCTGTCTATCATGAAAAAAACCAAAAAAGAACGAAGCGAAACCGGTAAAAAAATGATCTTGTCTGCTTTTAATTTTTTCTATGGATTACATATTTTTAGCTGGGTTTTATTTTTCCCTATTTTGTTTGTGTTTAGTTTTTATGCTGAAATATCACAACCGTTATTCTTATTCGCGTTTCTCAGCATGCCTGTGGCAAATTTAGGGGCGTTAATATTTGGGTTTATGTATGACAAAACAATACATCATGAAATTAAATCTATTTAAAAATTCTTTAATTCCCGCCTGGGTCAATGTCTTGTTGGTGGTGCTGATAGTGTTTATGGTGGTACAAGGATACGCGTTCTACCTTGATCCTCAATTTCTTGTTGATGCCGGAATAACCACTGACGGGGCACCAAATCTTAATATTATCTACACCACCGCCGGAAGACTAATGGCTATGGCAGCGGCGTTTATTTTTGTTCTCTACACACAAAACCCGCAGCAGTATTTAGTGGTACTGCTGCTAAGCATATTTAAAGATACACAGCAAGCGTTTATTGACCCGTTGTTTCCTTATGCCAACGCTGCCTCAGCAGAAGTTGATTTTGGAATGCATTTTGCAATCGTTGTTTTGGAGATTTGGGCTTTTATAGTGGTGTATAGAGTGGCAAAACAGAAGGGTCAAAAAACCTTGTACAGTCTATGAAGCTATCCACTAAAGACCCTGAGCTTTTTAAAGGCTTTCAAACAGGGTACAAAGAAGTTAATAGAAAGATAAAAATTAGAGAGTCTCAAAGAGATGAAAAAAGGTTAACAGAAGACGATATTATAAGGGTTACTGAAAAAACCCTGTATTTTGTCGAACACCTGGACGAATTGGTCTTCAGTACTACCAGCAGCAGAGAAATAGCACACTTTTGGGAGCTCATTTTTTAAGAGACCCCAACACTCGAACAACTCAAAATTCGAACCGCCCAATTATCGCCTGTAGTACGGCTTAAAGGGGACTTAAAAGTTCAAAATGCAATTTGGCAGGCGCTGAAGGAATACTCCGTCCTAGATTTATCCTGAATTTATTTCAGGACTTCGTGACGTCGTCGCACAAAAAACAAATGCCTATGGCGCTTATTTTTGTGTTTGCTCCTCGTATCGAACCCAGCACATATGCGGGTCCTCAAACACTAACTATTTTAAAACCCAGACAGCCTAAGGGCTGACTGATTTTTAAATGGCAGGCGCTGAAGGAATCGAACCCTCGACCTCGGTTTTGGAGACCGATGTTATACCACTTAACTAAGCGCCTTTGTTTAACGGAAAAGATGGTAGTTTTAGATAAAAAAAAATCAATGTTTTATCAATCCACTTAAATAAAAAGCTCCAAAAGCGACAATTCCAGCGATACCACCGAATAAGTGGCCATGCCAGGATACACCAGGAAAGAGTCCAAACATGATATTGATAAATACCAATACTACGAGTAGTTGTCTGTTATAAGAATTGTCCCAATGATAGCCCGCGGCAAAGACCATGAGTCCCATAGCAATAGCTGAAAAACCAAATACGGGGTGTGGATTATAGTAAAAAAGAAATAGAACCGTGAGGTTTAAAATAAGAACCATGAGGAGTCCGTATTTAAATGTCCCTAAATCTCTTTCTAAAAGTATGCCAGTTAAGAGTGCAATGAGTAGGTTTGATATTAAATGCAATGGTGTGGCATGAAAGAGGTGGGCGGTCCATAGATCCGTATTAAGTGTTTTGGGGATGGCAATAAATGGCTCAATAATACCTACAAAAAACAAGATCCAAAGCCCAATCATAGTAATGCACAAACTTGTCGTTACGGGGAGTTCGGAGGGAAGTGTTCGCCAGCTTATAGGAGAGAGAATCATTGGATTTATAATAAGAAAGTTTTTATTAATTAATAGGGTTTCAAGATTAATTTTTTGCGAATACAAACTCTTTTGTAGAGTAGATTTTTTTGTTAGTATGTTCCGTTACTATATTTATTAATCCCTTTAAAATGAGTGACACAAAAGATGGAGAGAAGGTCAAGTTTGTTCGTCTTCCAAACGGAGATGGTTACCTCGATAATGGTCGAGAATGTCTTCTTGATGATAGAATTACAGATCCAGAAGCTGGTGATGGGAGAGGCACGAAGTGCCATGATATTCTAGATCATCCAACCTTCTAGTACGTAATAATACTTTTTACATCAAAGAAAGTCTGATTTTTCAGACTTTTTTTGATATTTTTATTTTTTTGTTTAGGCTTTTTAAGCTTCGTTTTTATCAAGAGATGGTAAGAGGTTTGGCTCTATGACCCATCAGCAACCGACTCAATTCAAAGAGGAAAGGTGCTCCACCCAAACGGGATGAAAATGGTAAAAAGGGAGTACAACTTATTTCCTTATTTTTATGCTTATGAAAACAATTTTTACATCAGAATCCGTTACGGAGGGCCATCCAGATAAGATCGCGGATCAAATTTCAGACAGTGTCTTGGATGCCTTTCTAAAAGAAGACCCAAATTCCCGTGTGGCCTGTGAGGTACTGGTCAATACAGGATTAGTGGTGGTTTCGGGAGAAATATCTTCTCGTGCCGATTATATTGATATTCAAAAAATCGCTCGAGAACGAATTATTGAGATTGGATACAATCACGGAGATATGTGTTTTGATGGCCGATCTTGTGCGGTTTTAACCGCCATTGATGAGCAGTCTCCAGACATTGCTCAAGGAGTGGATGAATTTGATAATCATGATCAAGGAGCGGGGGATCAGGGAATGATGTTTGGTTTCGCGGTAAAAGAAACCCCAGAGTTAATGCCCCTGCCTGTAGCTCTGGCACATAAATTAACCAAAAGATTAACTGAAGTTCGTAAAAATGGCACACTCGACTACCTCCGTCCAGATGGTAAGGCTCAAGTTTCAGTACTATACGAGAATGGAAAGCCGGTAGCGGTTGATACAGTGGTTTTATCCACTCAACACGCTCCAGAAATCGAACAATCTCAAATCCATGAAGATATTAAGGTTCAGGTTATTGCTCCTGTCTTGGGGGAATGGATGGGTAATGAAACTAAGTTTCATATTAATCCAACAGGAAAGTTCGTAATTGGGGGGCCTCAAGGAGACTGTGGGCTAACAGGAAGAAAAATTATTGTGGATACCTACGGAGGGATGGGAAGGCATGGAGGAGGCGCTTTTAGCGGGAAAGACCCTTCAAAGGTTGATCGAAGTGCCGCTTATATGGCTCGTCATATTGCTAAAAATATTGTGGCTAATGACTTAGCCGAGAAATGCGAGATACAGCTTTCTTATGCTATCGGAGTGGCAGAGCCAGTTTCGGTATTAGTGGAAACTTTTGGAACGAGCGAAAAAACTCCAGAAGAGTTGGAAGCGATTGTGAGAGTGAATTTCCCACTGCGGCCAAAGGAGCTTATTGATTATCTTGACTTGAAACATCCAATTTATGCTAAAACAGCGGCTTATGGGCATTTCGGTCGTACAGATATTGACTGTCCATGGGAGAAGATTATTACGCTTAAATAGCCACTAATCTTTTTGACCTCTGAATACGAATTCGTACCATTTTGCTGATGACCTTCAAGGTAAAAAAAATTAGAAAAAAGAAGTCAAAATTCAAGATTATCACTTGGATTAGTCAGTATTTTGGACCACGACAGGGACTCGGATTATTGGCTGTCTGTTTATTGGCAGGAGTTTTGCTTATAGGAGCAGCTTTCTTAAAGTCTGTTGGGAATGGTGGTCCTGCAAGAATTTTACCAAAAATTTCATTGGTAGAAGAAGATCAGTTTGGTCATACCAATATTCTTTTTTTAGGAGTAGCAGGAGAAGCTGAAGAAGGTGGAAATCTTACAGATTCCATGATGTTGGTTTCTATTAATTCTGCAAAGCCTTCGGTCTCAATGTTAAGCCTACCACGTGATTTATATATTGATTCAGAAATTGGTTCTCGAAAGGTAAATGAAATTTATGCGGCAGCTCGGTATAAACATGGAGATGAACGAGGGCTACAAATTATAGAAAGAGCCATTAGTCGTTTTACAAACGTAGAAGTCCACTATTCGGCGGTGGTTAATTTCCAAGTATTCCAAGATATTGTAGACGAATTAGGAGGAATTAGAATTTTCGTTCCAGAAGATATTGTTGACCCTTACTATCCTGATGATAACTATGGATATCAGACTTTTATTATTAGAAAGGGCATCCAAAACATGGATGGGGACACGGCTCTAAAATATGCTAGAAGTCGAAAAACTTCTTCCGATTATAGTCGAGCACAAAGACAACAAGATGTACTATTCGCTATTAAGCAGCAGGCTCAAGAGCAAAATATTCTTTTTGATTCTGAAAAACTAAAGAGTATTTATGATATTTATAAAAAGAATGTGAATACCGATATTTCTTTCAAGGAAATGGTAGTGTTGGCCAAAATTATGAGTGGAATTGATTACTCAAATCTCGTAAGCGCAGTTCTGAATGATGATCCAAATCAGCGAGGGGGATTTCTTTATGCCCCAGCTCGTGAATTCTATGGTGGTCAATTTGTGTTACTTCCAAACAATCTTCGAGATACACAAAAGTTCATCCAGCTAACGCTTATTCAGCCAGAAATCTTATTGGAAAAAGCACAAATTTCAGTCCTTAATGGTTCACGAATTACGGGGCTGGCTGGAGAAATGGCGAGTCGACTGAGGAGGTTCGGCTTCCACGTTATTGAAACAGGAAACTACGAGAGTGATGAGCCGGTGTTTAGATCGTTTTACCAAGTGAGCTCGCCAAATAGTACGACTAAAACTCAGGATTTTATCGAAGAATTTCTTGGATTCTCAAGGCAATCACTTCCAGAAGGGACCGTTCCAGATAATGAAATTATCGATCTAAAAATTATTCTTGGCGTCACGCAAAGTTCTCTATAGATCAAAATGGTTTGGGAGTGTTTTGTGGGCAATCTCCTTAGTAATAAGGTCGTTTTCAAGAAGCCAATCAATGGTTTTTTTCATGGAGATCATGCCATCAACCTGTCCAGTTTCGATAACCGATTCGAGTTGATGTGTTTTATTCGTTCGGATTAGATTTGAAACAGCATACGTTTGGAAGAGTATTTCAAAGGCGGCCACACGTTTATCTTCATTTTTTAACGGAAGAAGTGTTTGCCAGACAACACATCGAAGCACTTCAGCGAGTTGTGTTCGAATTTGGTTCTGTTGTTCGGCTGGGAAAACATCGATCAAACGATTTACTGCATTGTCTGCCCCATTGGTGTGGAGGGTCCCAAAAACCAAGGCTCCCGTTTCTGCAGCAGTAATAGCTGCCTGTATCGTGACCAAGTCTCGTAATTCCCCTACAAGTATTACATCCGCGGCTTGTCGTAGACACGAGGTAATCGCCTTATCAAAGTTTGTCGTATGGATTTCAAGTTCCCGTTGTTCAATTAGTGACAAATTATCGTCGTGAATAAACTCGATAGGGTCTTCAATTGTTACGATATGTTTATGATAATTTTGATTGATAAGATCAATAAGAGAAGCCAGAGTGGTTGATTTTCCTGATCCCATGGCCCCGGTTACGAGAATGAGCCCATTCTTAAACTCAACAACTCGACGTAGTTGATTTGGAAGATTGAGTGCCTCAAATGATGGAACTTTTTCTGGAATATATCGAAAAACAATGGAGAGTCCTCCCATCTGCCAGAAGGTATTTACCCGAAAACGTTTTTTGTTGTCACTGGTATGAATGGCAAAATCAAACTCAGTCTTTTCTCGAAGTTTTTGTTGTTGTTCGATCCCAAGCTGCGACATGAGGTAGCTCTCTAAGAGCGTGCTTGTAACGATGCTTTCGTCTTCAAAGAAAATCGTTTTCCCATGCACTCTACAGGCGGGTTTTGAACCAGAGGAAAGAAATATATCAGAAGCCCCAAGTTCTAAGGCTCGGTCTTTAATCTGTTCGACTTTTTCTACGGCAACCGATTTTTGATCTTTACTCATAAATCTCTCTATTATACTCAAATTTGATTTTAAGTTCAAGTCTTGGTATAATGCCTCGAAATAAAAATAAATTAATGACGAAAAAAATACTGATTCCATTCTTGGCATTAATCGTGGCCTACGTGGGGTTATTTGATACAGCTCATGCCTTTAGTATTGGAGGTTTGGTAAGCTCTGCCATGAGTTTTATCGGTGGCCTATTTGGTGGCGGTGGTGGTGGAATTGGAGGAGGTGGAATGCCAGCGGTTTCTAATGGAGGTATTTTGCCAGGGCCAGCTTCGGCAGGAGATGGAATTACTTATGTATCGGATAGACTCTTGCCAAGAGTGACTAATTGGGTTCTTGCAGTGGTGATGTCGGCTTCTGTGGGAGTCGTTATCATCGGGGGGCTTATGTATATTTTTAGTGGAGGAGACTCTGAAATGAAAAACAAAGCCCGAGACACTATTGTTTGGGCGATTGGTGGTATGGTGGTTGCCATGTTGGCATACACTATTGTACGAATTGTTATTAGTATTAATTTTCTTGCGTAATGAAGCTTAAATTTCTCGCCTTTCTTTTTGCAATACTTGCTTTTGGATTTCCAGAGGCTCTAGCGGCTGGTTTTGATCCGAATGCTATTTTCCCAGCCTGGGGAGGTGGTGGTCGAGTGAATGGTGTTATTGGTAGTAATGGTGGATCACTTCAAACCGGAAGTGGAAAGTTGGCTCTTTATTACGTACCACGAGTAATTAATTTTCTGATTACTATTACTTCAGTTGGAGTCTTTATCATGTTTGTAATGTCAGGACTCAGATTTATTTACGCGGGAGGAGACGAAGAAGAACTAAAAAAAGCAAAAACCTTTTTCCAGTATGGAATTATTGGTCTGATTTTTGTCGTTATTAGTTACTCACTAATGAAAGCCGTTTACTACATCATTGCTTAATTCTATGAAAATAAAATTACCAACCGTATCGAAACTTTTACTACTGGCTTGTCTCTGTGGAGTTTTTATAACTGATCAAGCGTTAGCTTATAATCTTCAAGGAATTCGATTTCTTCCAATGGGAGATGGAGTTCATGGTCAACAAGGAGTAATTCTTGGGGTGACAAGTTTGATTCAAGGGATGGCTAACGGTCTAGCGGCGATTGCGGCTGTAGTAGCAGTACTGTTTATTGTCATCAACGGAGCGAGAATGACTTTCTCCTTTGGGGATTCAGAAGCACTATCAAAATCTCGAAAAGGTTTAATGTGGTCTATTGCAGGATTGCTTCTTGTGATTTTTGCCTACGTTATTGCCAAGAGTGTGGTTGCACTAGTTTATTCAGGAGAAGGAGTCGGAACGGCTTCGAGTATTCGAAGTATGATGACTTTTGAGGCCAATAGTAATGTTCGAACGTGTAAAACCACTCCACCACTTCCAAGTTCTTGTTATGGTGGAGACATTAATGGAACTCAGTCGGCGGTAGGAGCCGAAGAACAGTGTAATGAAGAAGCCAGAATTCAGCTCGAACAGAGTGGAGTTTGTGCTGATATGGGAATTAGTGGAGAGTGTACGGTTTCTGCAGTTCAACAAAAAGGAGTTTATGACGGACTCCCAGGAAATTGTTCTCGAAATGATGGTAAGTACGGTCAGTGTACCATCCAGGCTATTGAGAAATACTATGAAGGCCTGTGTGGTGCGGCTGGAGGAGCTATAAATGGTACGGGAGAAGCCGCTAATAAGACAGAAAATCCAACAATGAATGATCTTCTTAATGAAATGCAGGCACTAAGTAATCAGCGAGATAGACTCGGACAAGAAGTAGATGGGGCTGGTTGTGCAGACGATCCATCGTCAGATGCTTGTTCTCAAATAGAGGAGGCTTATCAAACGATTCTTCAGCGACAAGAAGAAATTCATCTTCAAATGAATGCATTAGAAGCAGCAGCTCGTCATAGAGAAGCTACTACTCGATAATTAGAATTTAAAAATTATAAAGACCAGTGATAAATACTCATTACTGGTCTTTTTTTACGTTAATTTATCAATGACCGTAATCACACAGAATACGCCTAAGAAGATAAAAGTTGCTAGCATAACCAGATTCCTCCACAGTCTTGGGCGGAGTTCCTTGGCAAGAGATTTATTATTTAGCCAGAGCATAATTCCTGTATAAATAAACATACTAAAGGCATTAATCATCGCTCCTAAAACGATCAAAGTGAGCGGTTGATTGAAGCCCGACAAAAAGACGGTGATCCCAAAAACAATCTGAGTCCAAAGCACCACAAAGTATACTTTTGAGACATTTGGATTTTCTTTGTTGGATAATAACAGAACGTTTTCTGTAATGATTCGGCTTGTCGAATCCAGTACGGTTAACTGTGTCGCACACAGCATAATTCCAGCAATAATAAGGAACAAAGTTCCAAAAACTGGAATAGTTTGAGCCGCAATGGCGTGCGCTTCGTTAATTACAAAAGTAATCCCTTCTGCATTCCCTTCTAATCCAAAAGTCGTGATATACGCCAACAAAGAAAGCGTCAGCATGGTAAACAGTCCAAGCGCCCAGAACACCATTAAATGTTCTTTATTAATAAGTTTCCACCACTGATCAAATCGTTTTAGGTTCTCTGGGGTAATCGGAAAAGTATTTCCAGAAAGTTTGAATCCTTTTGCGCTTTTCCCATCGGCAAAAAGACTGGTTATTTTATCCGCGTATTTTCCCATCCCATATCCTTTGTCTCGTACATAACACGATTGGGTGAGGTTGAGATTTCCTCCGGCCCCAGCATAGGCCAGTGCCCCTAAGAAAGTCCCCATGGCTATACCGACGGGCAAGAAATGATACGGTTCTCCATTGATCTCCCCTTGTCCAGCCAAGCCCACAACCAAAGCGCCAACATCAGACCAATCGGCTAGATAGTAGGTAAGAATAACAATGAAGGGAACTCCGATACAAACGATGTATTTTTGAAGATTCTCTACCGTTTTATAGACAACCTTTCCAATCGACAGAATAAACCCAATACAAAGAAACACGATCACCCCCAGTAAATTGGGATTATCGATTCCAAAAACTTCAGATAAAAGCGTTGCTCCATACAGTCCAATTCCTGGCCATCCAAACCCTAAAAAAGTCGAAATAATAAACCAAAATGGCAGCCATTTAAGCAGTCTTACAAACCCAACAAAGACACTCTCTCCATTGATGAGGGCATATCGTTCTACCTCCATATTGATAAAAAACTGCATGGTGATCCCAATCAGCATCCCCCAAACTACTCCCAGCCCATAGTTGCTCGCCATATAGGGCCAGAGGACGACTTCTCCACTTCCAAGACCCAGTCCCAAAATGATAAAACTTGGTCCAATCAGCTTCCTGAGAGGCGGTGCTTTTGGGAGGTCTTGGACACCGAGTTCGAGTTTTGATTTTTTCATCAACAATCATGCTATCACAAAATGTCTCAAAAAAGAATGAATCAATAAATTCGGTCTACAAAAAAGAGTTGAAGTATTAACTCTGGTGCACGAGAGAGGACTTGAACCTCCACGAGAAAAAAAATCTCACAAGGCCCTCAACCTTGCGCGTCTACCAATTCCGCCACTCGTGCGTCGTCGGAATTTCTTCCATACTTACCAAAAATTTTTCTAGATTTTCATTTCAGTATTTCGTAATTCCTCCTCTCCTCATAAAAGCGCGCTACGCTCTCCGCTTTTCTTCGGTTTGGAATCTCAAAAAGAGCTAAAAGAATTTAGAGGATTCTGGTCAAAAATCAAGCAGTATTCGTGCCTATGTCACAAATTACAATACGGACCGTCGAAATACACGTATCTTAAAATATAAAAATTATGAAGAAATTTAGTCTATTACTTTTGGCAGGAATCTTAGTTGGGTGTGTAGGAGTGGCTCAGAAAAATCAGACAGAAACTATGAATACGACTTCATCAAATGATGAGGTTTTTGATATTTCAATGTTCCCAGAAACTGAAAAAGATAGAGTCCAATGGCGTATTGATGTGCCACAGAAAGAGAATGAGAATGATTACAAAATCAGCCTTCACGTTGGCAAAGAAATGACGGTAGATTGTAATAATCATTTCTTAGGCGGTGAAATTATAGAGCACAATCTTGAAGGATGGGGATACAATTATTACACCTTTGAAACTAAGGGAGAAGTGGCTTCAACTCTTATGGGGTGTGCTCCAAACTCAGAAAAAAGAATGCGAGTCGAAGCGCCAGAAAAAACAGTTCGATACAATAGTCGAATGCCAATTATTCTATACGCTCCAGAAGGCTACGAAGTAGAATTCTCGATCTGGGAAAAAGGAGAAAAAAATTCCGCTCAAAAAGTTTCCTAGGACTCCCCGAGCATTTTTGTATCATACCCACAGATGAAATTAAAATCCCTTATAGCGGTATTTTTTAGCTTGGTATGTATTTTGCCAGCGTCAGCGGATTTTACTGATATGGATAATTCTCCGTACGTTCATTCGGTTAATAATCTCGTCGCTTCAGGGGTAATCCAGGGTTATGATGACCACACCTTTCGGCCAGAACAACCGATTAACCGAGCCGAGTTTCTCAAGATTCTGCTCGAAACAAAATACAAAAACCACGTCAGTGTTTTCCGGTCTGCAAAGAATAATTGTTTCGAAGACCTTCCCGTCAACGAAGCCTGGTTTAAGGTGTACGCTTGTGTCGCTAAAAATCGTAAAATTATAGAAGGTTATCCAGACAGGACTTTTCGAGCGAGTGATACGGTTAATAAAGCTCAAGCGGCCAAGATTCTCTACAATGTTTTTTTCGATCCCATTGAGTCCAAAAGCGTCCCTTGGTACAAAACTTACTACAGTCATCTCAAGCTCGATGGAATCTTTTTAGATATGTTTAATGATGAACCAGGAGACCTCATGACTCGAGGAGAAATGGCGTTTGCTATTGATCAATTTAGTGTGTATCCATCGCACAAATTATCTCCCCCAAGTGTGAAACCCAAGGAGACAAATATAGCCTCGCTTCATACTTCTTCAGAGGCGCCGCGAACCGAAACCATTTCGGTGCAATCAACCTTTGCCAGTACGACAAAAACGCCAACCATAACGCCCAAAACTTTAGAAATTTCTCCGCTCAAGGTCATCACTTCCGACCCACCAGGACAGCAGGTGTACAACAATTACATCAGTTCTTATTCCCAATGGCAGGCGGCAAAATACAAGGCCAGTATTGAGAACTATTCTACGAGTGAATCAGACGCTCAAACGATCGCCTCAGAAGTCCTAAGTAGTGTGAATAAGGCTCGACGAAATGTAGAGGTAAAATCCATGTCTTATGACGAAGACCTCCAGGCCATTGCGCAGAATTTTGCCGCTCATTTGGTGATTAACGCGATTTACTCTCACTCCGATAAGCTTGGGAACAATCCCATTGAGCGTGCGAAAGAAGCGGGGATTGAAGGCTGGGTTGCCGAGAGTATTGTTTGGCGACATCGAAAACCCGTCCAGGCGATTGATTGGTGGAAACAGTCACCAACGCACTGGAAGAATGTGAGTAATCCTCGGTTTGTGCGAGCGGGAGTTGGGATCGCGGAAGAACCTAATGGAGGGTATATTGTGGTTATGTTGCAGGGGGAGTAGAAAAGGTGTTTAACTTTTAGGCAGGATACTTCTTATTAAAACAAAGTTTTAAACGAAGCCTGCAGCACCAAATCTGAGATTTGGGCTTTCGGTCGAACCTGAACGGTTCGAGAATTTTACGTTTAGGCAAGTCTCTAAGATTAAGTCTAAATTAAAACAATTTTTGACAAAATGCAAAAGCAGAATAACAAATAAAAAGCTCTAATATCGGAGCACAACAGGAAAGGAGATAGCCAGATGGCTACTTTCAAATTTAGAGGCCAAGAATTCACTGTCGGTACTTGGACAGGATGGGTTCCAGAAAGGGGCGAGGGAGAGCTTTTTGACCCTAACCTGCAATGCAATTTCACGATTGATGAAGCTGGCTGGGTTCATAACCTACTCGCCACTGGTGACGAGCTGGATCCTGACGCCAACCATGTCCACATAAAGTTTCGATCAACGCGAAACGGACCTGAATCGGCCGAAATGGTGGCGTGTAGCATCGTAAGCAACGGTGATCGCGAACATAGCCGCAGAGCTATGATTGAAAATATCAATCGCGTCGCAGGTCTCTCAATTCCCTGGCGGTGACGTCGCGCGCTAGCTTTAGCAGCGCCTCGTCCGAACTTCAGCAGGGCGCACCATAGCCCTGCTTTTTTTGAATCTAAAGTTTAATGAAGTATAGTTAATACATGGAAAATAAATTAATTGCCGACATAAAATCACAAAAGCTTGCTACTGGTGAGTATGATTTGTCGAGCTTTCCCTCAGATGAAATGATGGATTATGATTTTAAAAACATTGTTTTTAAAGATTGTGTTATTAACGGCGGTGACTTTGCCAGCGGCATTTTTGACCACTGCATTTTTCATAATACGAAATTTAAGGGGACAGCTTTAGTTGGTGTCAATTTTAACAGTTGCCTATTTGACGGTATAAGCTTTCAAGACTGCCAAACTAGCATTTCAATCAATTAATTTTTGCGGAATCAAAACCTCCTGAATGTAGAAATCTATACGGGCTAGCTTCACTTACTTTAACCCTAAATCGATACTCTTCTTAGAGGAAGTGTTCAACTTTTAGGCAGGATACTTCTTATTCAAAAAAAGTTTAAAACGAAGCCTTCAGCATCAAATTCGGAGGCAGGATTACTCAGGCAAAGCCTTCATGATTTCATATCGAACCTTAACGGTTCTCATCCGTTGGCTGCGCCAACGAAAAAAATCTTTTCAAGCCCTGTGGGCCTAAAAAGATTTTTTGGTTGCGGAGGCAGGATTCGAACCTGCGACCTTCGGGTTATGAGCCCGACGAGCTACCACTGCTCTACTCCGCGTCGTCAGAATTTGTTTTAGATTTTCGTAATCTCACTTCGTTTGATGACTCTAATCTTCCACAATTCTTCCTCTTCCTCTCAAAAGCGCGCTACGCTCTCCGCTTTTGTTCGGAGGAAGGGCCAGCGGAGGTTAATCTTTTTTTGGATGTTGTCAAATAGTGTGGGAAAAAGATGATTTTTAGGGTAGTATCCTGTAGAATATAGAGAATGACAAAAAAGGTCGAAAGAACCATTCTACGCTTGGAAGTTCCTCGAGGTAATACTCGTGGACCTTTGGCTTTCGAGCAGGTTTTGGCGACTTTGCATGGTTTGTTGCTCAAGCAAGCCCAGAAAACTCAGGACGAAAGCGTGAGTTTTGAGATCGTTCGATCACAGGGGAAAATTTACTTTTATATCGTTGTCCCAAATCATTTGCGAACACTCGTATCGTCTCAGATTTTCTCTCAATACCCAGGAGTGGAGATTCAGGAAGTTCCAGAATACTTCACCAAGAAGTTGATCAAGAATAAACAGATTCTTACCGCGACGCTCAGACCAAGCGAGCCGTGGGTGTTTCCATTTAAACGTCATCCTCAGTTCGAGGATAAACTCAACCAGGTATTGGAAGATCCGCTTGGGCCGATGAGTTCAGCGCTCTCTCATCTACATGGGACAGATGATGCCGCCATGGTGCAGTTTGTGATTACACCCATAGAAAAAAAATGGAATGAGATCGCTCAGAAAACACTCCGACGATTTTTTAGCGGTGGGCCGTGGAGCTGGGATTGGTTTCGAAATCTCTACCAGTGGGCGAGACTGAGTCCCGATAAATCCAAACGGTTTGAACGGAGCTTTGTTTGGGGAATGATGTTGTTTCTTTTTGGTTGGAAGAAGGGAGTGATTGAAAACACGTCCCATAATGACGCCGAAGAACAAGATCTAGATAGACAGTCTCAGACCTCGAGTCGACATGACCGAGAGACCGTTTTTACAGCGGGATACGATAAACTTACACGACTGAACTTCGCAACCAATATCCGCGCGGTTTATATTCATTCTGATCCAGACGAGCTTCATGCCGAGGCAAAAATTCGAGAAATTGCTGGGAGTTTTCAGCAGTTTGCTTTGGCCGAGCATAATAGTTTTCAGATTTCATCACTTTCTCGAGAGATGAAGTCTCGACCTTTCCAAAATGTCCTTACTCGAAAACAAAATAAACCCTTCGCCTTGAGTCAGGAGGAGTTGGCAACGATGTTTCATCTGCCAACAGAAACGGTAACGACTCCATCTATTCAATGGGTGGATAGTTCCAAATTAGAGCCCCCCTCTAACCTCCCTTCCGATAAAGAATCGGATGTGACGCTTATCGGGAAAACCAATTTTCGAAATCAGTCACAAAAATACGGTATCCGACCAGTCGATCGACGGCGTCATGTCTACATCATCGGGAAAACCGGGATGGGGAAATCGACGTTACTCGAGAATATGATTCGGTCGGATATCGAAGCAGGGAAAGGGGTTGGAGTGATTGATCCTCATGGGGATTTGGCCGAAGCAGTACTCCGATTTATCCCCAAAAACCGAACTAATGATGTGATTGTTTTTGATCCTTCGGATCGAGATTTTCCGGTGGCGTTCAATATGCTCGAAGGGAAAAATGTAGAACAGCGAGCGGTGATTGCTTCGGGATTGGTAGGAGTATTTAAAAAACTCTACGCCGATAGTTGGGGACCGCGACTAGAACACTTTTTGAGAAATACGATTTTGGCGTTAATCGAAGCCCCTGATACCACTATCTTGGGAATTCCTCGGATGCTTGTAGACAAAGATTACCGAGAAAAAATTCTCCATTTTGTAGAAGACCCAATGGTACAAAATTTTTGGAAAACAGAGTTCAGTGCCCTTCCACCATCGAAGCTAGCTGAAGCCGTTGGACCAATTCAGAATAAGGTTGGACAGTTTCTTTCCACTCCCATTATCCGAAATATTGTTGGACAGCCAAAGTCGAGTTTGGATCTTCGGTTTGCGATGGATAAAGGAAAAATTGTGATTGTAAACCTCTCCAAAGGAAAAATCGGAGAAGATAATTCTACAATGCTCGGATCAATGTTGATCACTAAATTTCAGATTGATGCCATGAGTCGTGCTGACATTCCAGAAAAAGATCGAAGAGATTTTTCGCTCTTTGTGGATGAGTTTCAGAACTTCGCGACCGACTCTTTTGCGACGATTCTATCGGAAGCTCGGAAGTATAAGCTATCGCTCACTATGGCGAATCAATACATCGCTCAAATGAGTGATGAAGTAGCGGCGGCGGTGTTCGGGAATGTGGGGTCTTTGGTGAGTTTCCAAGTGGGAATTGATGATGCCAAAGTCCTTTCGGAGCAGTTTGATGAAGAGCGAGTCTTGCCGAGCGATTTGGCAGGATTACCAAAATATAAAGTCTATAACCGAATTATGGTTGATGGAATGACGACACCAGTTTTCTCTGGAGACACTCTTCCTCCACCAGATCATGTAAGTGATGAAGATCCAGAAGAAAGAGCTCAAAAGATCGTTAATTTTTCTCGTCAGAGATACGCCAAGCAAAGAGATCAGGTAGAAGAAAAAATTCGTCGATGGTCTCGTGCAGAACAGGAAAAAAAGCAGAAAACAAAAAAGAAAGAGGAGTAGTGTGAAAATTGACAAAATTAATAAAAAATGTTATTTTATATACGTGTTTTAACCTAAAGTTACCTTAGGGTTTTTAGATTAAGACCAGCAGATCTTTCAGGCAACAAACTACGAAGGGAGTAGAATCTTGGCAACAAGAGTAAGAAAGAAGAAGGTGGGGATCCTCCAGGATCGCCCGAATGATCCGCTTTATTTGGTGGTGATTATGGTTTTGATGGAAACATTGGACCAATTCACGCCGCTGAATCTGAATCGCTATGGGGTGGTGCCTTGGTCGATTGATCATTTGATTGGGATTCCGCTGATGCCGTTTTTGCACAGTGGCTTTCCGCATCTGATCTCGAATGCGGTTCCCCTCCTCGTTCTGGGAATGTTTCTCGCCCAACGAGGCCTGTTTCGGCAGGTCACGTTCTGGGGGGCACTCATTTCTGGAGCCCTGGTATGGCTCATTCCCATCCAGGGAGGTCTTCACATCGGGGCCAGCGGAGTCGTGTTTGTGTTCATTGGGTTCTTTTTGTTAAGAGGGCTCAGGACGCGGTACACTCCCGACATCCTTATCGGTGTCGTGGTCGCAATTCTCCGAGGTCGAAACTTTATGACAGAGACTTAAGTGCTCGAATAAATTCTTCTCGAGCGGCTTTGGCCGTTTCTTCGTACACTTCAAAATTTGTCTGATGGGCGGCTCGGTTTCGAAGTCGGTGAAATCTCCACACAGATTTTTCGTTTGGGAAACGTTTGTAGACTTTGTTAATCAGTTTTGCCGCATTGAGTTTTTCTTGAGGAAAGAGTGATTCAATAGCGGCTACAAAATGTTTGTGACTGTCCATCAAAGCATGATTTGGGTCAAACTTTTTTGTATTTTCAATACTTCGAATAGCACGATCTAAAACTTGAGTTGAAAGCTTTTTTTTCTTGGGTCTGAAAATCCAAAGTCCGAGCCCCAGAGTCACGATCAAAATGGGTAAAATCAATATCAAATCCATACGAACCGTATAGTAGAGGAATTTGATGATTTGTTGAAATAATTACTCCTCTTCAGGTGGTTGTTCAGAAGTTCTCAGTTGAGTTTCTTGGTTTTCTAATCTTCTCTGAAAAGGAGGGCGAGGGTGTCTTGGTGGTCGTTCTTGCAATCCTTCTTTCATTGCTTCTCTGATTTCTTGTTTTTCTTCTTCAGGGGTATTTTGTTGAACCTCTTGGAAAATCTTTCCCCTTAATTCTGGGGGAAGTGGTTTTTTTTGTTCTCGATAAGATTCTATTTCTTGTTTAGTTTCCGGGCTGATTCGGTCTTCGATTTTTTGGCGTAATTCTGGATGTCGACGAAAGTGATCTTCAATCTTTCGATGAATACGTTCTTGCCTTTCGGCTTTCTTCATTTTTTTGGGAATGAATTCTCCGTCTTCATTTATTTCTCCTCTCATCTTAATTGGTGTTCCCACTCTTGGTTGGTGGGGGAGGTTCTCATAAGGGATTTCCCAGCTTTTTCCGTGTGGATCGGTAAGCGTTAGATGTTTATTTTCTTCATCTATTTCAGTGATCATTCCTGCTAATCTTCCGGTATCTTCTGGTCGTCCCCAGAATCGTTGGTGTTTTTTTCGTGTGCCTTCATAAAATGAAAATTTTTCTTCCAGAACTTCCTCAATAACTTCTCCCCCTCCAGCTCCATAAACTAAACTTCCAAAGAATATGCTTCCAAGAATGTTTGTTCCCACCAATGTTACAAGAGCGATCCGGTATCCTTTTTTGGTGTGTTTAAGTCCCCAGATACCCATTCCGATAGCCATTCCAATTATTAGTACCCACACAAAAGGCATGAGGACTAGCAATTGACTAAGTCCTTCCGAATCATGAAGGTAATCTAAGATATCAAAATCAGTTGTTTGCAGGGCAAATAAGATCACCGCAAAACTGATCGATCCGAAAATAATCGCGGTAACAAAGAATCCCCAAAAAGCGAGGTTTTTTCCGAAGAAATACCATTTTGATCGAGGCTTGATGTTATCTTTCTCGATCTGGTTAAGGATGGAATCTTTAAGTGATTTTTTGGTCATTTTAGAAGTTAATGTTTTGTCTAGAGACTATGTCTTTAAAGGCCAATTTGGCCCGATTTATAAGAGCCCCAATAGTTCCGGGGGGTTTTTGTAGAATGTCAGCAATTTCGTCATAGCTTTTGTCTTCAATGAACTTTAGCACCAGAACTTCTCGATATTTATCGGGTAGTTGAGACAGAATTTCTTGTACGGTTTGGGAACTGATCCTTGCATCAAATTCATGAACAAAATCAAACTGGTCAGCAATCGTTTCAAAAATATCTTCTTCACTTTCCATTCGTTGATCCTCTCCCCGAGATTTAAGTTTTCGATAGTTTGAAATCACCTCATTATGAGTAATTCTGTACAGCCAACTCGAGAACTTCATATCGTGATCAAAACCATTGAGATTTTTCCAGGCTTTAATAAATACTTCTTGAAGAATTTCTTCGGCTTCCAGGTCACTAACGTTGGAAATCCTGAGGATATAAACCTTTAGTTGGTGTTCATATCGATCGACAATAGCCCCAAAGGTATCTAGATCTGAAAGAGCATTTTGTACAAGTTCTAAGTCTGAGGGAGTATGGTTCATTTGTATTTGTACTTTTTATACCATGGGAGAGATTAAAATCCAGCCCAATAAGCGGTATGATTTATTTTTTTGTTTTTCTTACTTCCAAGATTTAGAAAATCATCATTGAGTGACTTATTTCGTTTCCAGTTAAATAGGTTTTTCATATTAAAATTTATTGTGTGCATTGAGTAATACGCATCTAAAAACTTTTTCTTTCAAAAAAAACAGGCCTGCAAAGGCCTGTTTTTTAGATATAAATTCAGAAGTCTTTATTGTTCTTGGTCAAAACCTCCTGGGAATCCTTGTCCTCGTCCTCCAAATCGTTGAAATCCTTTGCCTGCTTCACCAGATTGTCCTCTCATTTGTCCTCGTTGTCCTCCACGTTTTCCTTTTGGACCTTCTTCAGCACGAGATTGAATTTTTTCAATCATATCAGCATCGTTAGAAGTGATAGTAATTTCTACTCCGTTACTTGTTTGAGTAACGGTATGAGTCACTCCTTCTTTTTCTGGTCGTTCTGGCATATTTTGTAGTCTTTCAACCGTGTCAGCGTCGTCAGAATTTAGGGTAATTTTTACTCCGTTAGAAAGGTTTGTAATAGTTCGTTCAACGTTTTCACCAAATCCTTTTCGCTCCCCTCCATTTTCTCCGCCACGTTTTCCTCCTTTATGACCACCTTTATGACCGCCTCGTTCAGCTCGGTTTTGAATTCGTTCAACCATATCAGTGTTATCAGAAGTAATAACGATTTCTACTCCGTTAGAAAGGTTTGTAACGGTTTTGGTAACTTCTTCATGTTGAATATCTTTTTGTTCTCGATCTTGAATTTTACTTACCGCTTCAGCATTATCAGAAGTAATAGTGATTTTTACTCCGTTATCGATATTTTCAACCGTTCGATCAATACTATCTTTTAGTATTTGTCGATCAGCACGAGATTGTAGTTTCTCTACGATTTCGGCATCATCAGAAGTAGTGTTAACTGTGATTCCGTTACTTAATTTTGTAATAGAAGTCGTTACTTTATCTGTTTCTCGCCCCTCTCTTTCATGAAGCTTCGCCAGAATTTCTTCATTATCGGTGGTCATAGTTACCGATACCCCTCCATCAATTTTTGTAACGGTTTTGGTAACTTCGTCTTTCCAGTTTCGCCAAAATCCAAATTTAGATCGACCTTTTTGACCTTGTTCAGCAGAATTTTGAAATCTTGGTCCTTGATTGTTTCCTTCACCTTCAAAGGCATAAGAAGTTCCCGCGATCGTTCCGCCAAGAACTGTTAATCCCAGTAGCAGTGCAGTTGAGTTTTTCATCTTTTTGTAAGTTAGAAATTAAAGATTTGAAAAAGAGAATGTGCATCGTTCTCACCTGGTAATACGTGGGGTAAAAAAATTTCTTTCAAAAAATTTCAAAAAAGTTCTTTTCTCCGCTATAAAGGCTTTTGAATGGGATTAAGAAGAAATTTATTATTGGGAGTAAAACAGTTTGTTTTAGGGAAGAAGCATTTTCCTTCGAATGTGGTGGTTACCGCGCCTCATGGAAGTTCAAAGGTTCCTATTTCGGTATTTCCTTACCTACAGCCTCATTATCAAACTTCACCAAGACTTTTATTGAACTTCTCTGATTATGGGACGCAGTATCTTATTGAAAATGTTCCATTAGATCAGCAGGTAATGCCAAAATTTGGCCGGATTATCGGTGATCCAAATAGAGGAAGAGACAGTGAAGACATTGTTCGATTTGAAGACTTTGGAGGCGTTCCAATTTTTAGAGAGACCTTTCATAAGCGACTAACAACTTCTATTCTAAGACCTTTTTGGCTCAAGAAGTTATTAATGATGTCTTATGAACCATTTTATCGAGATGTTTTTCTTGCGATTGATAGAGCGATGAAGAATCCGGCGAATGAAGGAAAGAATATCTTATTGATTGATGTCCATGATACTGGAAATAGAATCTTGGGACGTCATTGGCGAGAAGATAAATCTAGAAAGCTTAAAAAAATGCCTCCGGTAGTGATCTCTAATGCTCCAGACGAAGAAATTGAAGACGGGGTTTTTGGAACCGCTCCTAAATATTTTTTAGAAGATTTTAGAGAAAAATTAGCTGATAAATTAGGACTTGAAGAAAAAGAAGTGGAAGTAAATACAGTTTTTAAAGGGGGGCATATGATCCGATACTTTGGAAATCCATCTAAAAATCGGAGACTTCGAAAAATCCTGAAAGATCGAAAAATTATCGCTGTTCAGATTGAGTTTGATCGGGCACTTTATCTCGATGAAGTAACTCAAAGACCGATTGGATGGAAGGTTAAATCGGTTCGTAATAGTTTGATGGAAACCTTGTGTGAAATGTGTGAGGAACTTTAGTCTTTGATAATTCTAATAAAAGTTCCCATTAAAATGATTCCTAAAGTTACTGGAAAGAGGAAAATTACACATAGTAGAGAAAACCAGAAAGGGATAATGTAATTTTTAGGTTTAATTAAAGAGAGAAGGTATTGAACATTAAATGAAAAAACTTGGATATAGGCCAAGAATAAGAATCCAATAATCATTAGTATCCATAAAATAGCTCCAAAGATAAATCCTGCTCCCGTAGTCGGATTTTCCCATTTTGGGAACTCAGGGTTTTCTAGCCGTCGAACTTTAGGTGTGTGTTTCATTGTGAAAGATATTTATGAGCAAAGTCAGAGATTTTCCCTGCTCCCATAAAAAGGAGAATGTCACCAGGTTCTAGCTTTTTGCAAAAATTATCAACCTCATTGAGGATTTCTATTTTTTCTATTTCAGGATTTATTTTGATAAAATCTTCAATCGAAACAGCGGCTTTGTCTTCTGCGGTATCTCGAGCTTCATAAATTGGAAACAACCCCATAAAGTCTGGAGCAGAAAAACTTTCAAGAAATTCATCAAAGAACTGACGGGTTCGTGAATATTGATGCGGCTCAAAAATAAGTCCGATACGCTTATCCGGGAACCTTTGTCTAAAGGCTTCAATGGTGACTTTTATTTCTGTTGGATGGTGGCCATAATCGTCAAATACTTGTAGCTCATTTTTAGTTCCTAAGAATTCCTGGCGACGTCCAGCTCCTACATATTGCCCGAGACCTTCTTTGAATCTATCAGTATTAATCTCGAGCATGTGAGCCAGTCCAAGAGCGAGGGTAGCATTCTGCTGGTTTGCTGATCCAAAAATCTTTAATAGATACTCCCATGAGTTGGCACTTTGCTCAGGAATTGGAACTTTATTTGCATGGATGTCTTCCAGCAAAGTACGAGTGGCTTCATCATTCTGGTGGAAGCATATGTTTTTTGATTTTTGAGCCAGGTTTTTAAAAGCTTCAAGGTACTGTTCTTCACTTTTGAAGTAGTCGGCATGATCCCATTCTATATTGGTAATAAGCAGAATGTCCGGTTTGAGGAAACGAAAGTTTTCTCGATATTCACAGGCCTCTAAAAGTAAAAATTTATTAGAACCTTGATGGAAATTTTTTCCGCCTAAGCTTTCTAATGTTGATCCGACAAAAATCGTCGCATCAAACTCTGAGGCCTGAAATCCTGTAGCAATGAGTCCCGTCGTTGTGGTTTTTCCGTGGGTTCCGGCTACGGCAATGGTGGTAAATTCGTGGGAAATATCCCCTAGAAACTCAAAGTAGCTTTTTTCTTTAATGCCTCGAGCTTTTGCTTCGAGCCTTTCTGGGTTATTTTCTGGGATAGCTTCCGAGTAGACCAATAGATCGAGATCTGTTGGAAGATTGTGTTTGTCGTGGACATCATAAAGGCTGGTTATGCCCTCGTTGAGAAGCATTTCAAAAACTCGATTGCTTCCAAGATTAGACCCAGAAACATGGTCTCCACGGTGGAAACAAAATTGTGCTAGAGCAGAAATTCCGATTCCTCCAATACCTACAAAGTGAATGTTCATTGTTTAGTATCTATACTTAAAAATTATTGATAAATCTAGTTATCATTTTGTTGACTTTTTTATTTTATATTTTAATTTTTATTTAATGGACAAGATGAAAGAGCGGTTAGCAATTGGAACTTTGATTTTAGGAATTGTAGAACCTTCGGTAGCAGAGGCGAGAAGAGATGAAATTGTGTCACAAATAGCCGCGGTAAAGCAGTGTGTTACGGTTAACTTATCTGTTAGACAGGAGGAAGATGGTGCTTTTGTATTCTATCCACAGAAAGATGGCGGAAGTATTGGAATTAAAGTAGCTTTTTTAGATACTCCTGAACGAAGTTTTTTTGAAATTCAAAGGTATTTTCCTGCTGAAGAACCTTCTTCGGAAACAGTTTTTGATTATGTATTTGATGAAGGGGCTGATGGAATACAAGAGGAGAAAGATTATTCTAGTCCTTATTACTCAGTCATTCTTTCTCAATTCTTGGATCGTTATTGTAAGTCAGAATAGCCTGACTATTCTTTTTCTGCCAAAAACCGTTCTACATCAATCGCCGCCATACAGCCCGCTCCCGCGGCAGTAATGGCTTGTTGGTAGTGGTGATCAGCCACATCTCCAGCAACAAAAACTGATTCGATATTTGTTCGCGTATGGTTGGTAACATCGATGTATCCTTGTGGAGTCAGGTTGATTTGCCCTTCTAGGAATTTTGTATTTGGATCATGTCCAATACCCATAAAGAGTCCATCGATTTCTAGCGCAGAAGTTTGATCAGTATTTGTTTCGGTCAATTCTACTGATTTTAGAACCGGTTCTCCTCGAAGTTCAGTTACGTTTTGATTCCAGATAACTTCAATTTTTTCGTGCTCTAAAACTCGTTTTTGCATTGGTTTACTGGCTCTAAGTTCATCCCTTCGGTGAATGAGATATACCTTTTTTGCAAATTTAGTGAGGAACATTGCTTCTTCACAGGCAGAGTCTCCACCTCCAACCACTGCTACAGTTTTTTCTCGGAAGAAAGCGGCGTCACAAGTGGCACAGGCGGTATATCCTTTTCCCCAATACTTTTCTTCTCCTTGTCCAAGGTTGAGCCATCGAGCAGAGGCTCCCGTGGCAAGGATAACAGTGTCAGTTTCAAAGCATTCTTTGCCGACCCAAAGTTTTAGACTTTCTGGATCAGAGAAATCTACTTTATCAATGTTTTTCATAAGTGTTTCTGCACCAAATCGTTTTGCCTGCTCTCTCATTTCATGTATGAGTTGTGGTCCCATGATTCCTTTTGAAAATCCTGGGAAGTTTTCCACTTCAGTGGTTCCCATGAGTTGTCCACCAGGAGCACTTCCTTCAAAAACTAAAGGTTTAAGGTCTGCTCGTGCAGCATATATAGCAGCTGTGAGTCCAGCTGGTCCAGAACCGAGAATGATACATTTTTGTTTTTCCATCTTGAGTAGTCTAATAAGTAAAGGTTCCCTCGTCGAGTGATTGTTGTTGTTTTGATTACGGTCTTTTAATTGGGCAAGCTCCACCAGGGCAAGCGGGTTTTATTTCTGGTTCTTTGATGAGCCCAATTTTCATGAGGCCGTAGTAGATTTTACATCCAACACAAATACCAAAGCTTGTCTCAAACCACATGAAGGTTAAGCAGATAAGGCACACGGCCAAATTGATGGGTCCACGAACTTCGAAAACGTAAAGAAGTAAAATCATTAAAGTTGCCATGGTTAGCCCGATGCTCCAGGCAAATCTTTTTTGAATGGCCCCGACATATTCGGGTTTTTGTTTTTGTACGATGAAGTTCGCAATATTGGAAACAATCGAAAACTTTGTTCCGACAATTACCTTTGTGAAGAAATCGATGAAGAAAATCACGACTACTATTTTTAGCATGGTAAAATCTTGTTCCAAGAAGGCCAGACTGAAAGCGGTGGCTCCGAGAACAAACATGATTCCTGCCCCAGCTCTTACGGCTCTTTCATTCAGTACTGGATAGGGGGCTGGTTTCCCATTGATTTCCAGTCCTGGAATAACCTTTCCATACTGAAAAAATCCAATTTTTTTTAAATTTTCCATTATTTTTTAATAATTAGTGGTAATAATTTTTGAAGTTTTTCTTCATCGCCCGTTTGGAGACATTTGGTGATATTGGTTTCTAAGAAACATCTAAAAGCTCCATCAAGGGCGGATTGAGAGGCCTGAAATTGTATAAGGATTTTTTCACAATCTTCTTCTGATTCGATTAATTTTATAAGGGCTTCTATTTGTCCTTTGTTTCTTTTGAGGCGATTGATGATTTTTCTTTTCATATTTTCATCATACCCCCTAGAGGTATTTTGCAAAGTAAAAAAAATCACCAGTGATTTGTGGTGAAGTTTTCCTGGTGGGCACGCCAAGACTTGAACTTGGGACCTCTTCCTTATCAGAGAAGCGCTCTAACCAGCTGAGCTACGCGCCCGTTTGCGTGAACAGCCTGGAGATCATAAAAAAAATTTTTGGGCTGTCAAAATAAATAATACAAAGAATAGTTTTGGTTATTTCTCTGTTACCCTTTAGAATTATGTTCGAAAAAATAAAAACTAAAAAAAACATGTCGTTTTTTCAGAAATTTAGAACTCCGGGGAAGCCTAAAGTGGCTTACTTTTCTATGGAATTCGCACTTAATGCCAATATCCCTAATTACGCGGGAGGACTTGGCGTTTTGGCAGCGGATATGATGTACTCAATCGCTGATCTAGATTATCCAGCAGTTGGGGTTGGTTTGATCTATCATCAGGACGAAGACCCGACAAAAAAATTCCATCCAGAGTTTTATATGAAGCGTCTGCCTCAGACTGTGAAGGTAACCATTGAGGGACGTGAAGTTACGGTGGGAGCTTATCGACATGACCTGATTACTCCAGATGGAAAAACCGCTCCGATTATTTTCTTAACAACTTTTTCTGGGGATAACGAACCCTGGGATCGTGATATTACCAAACATCTTTATTCTTCGAATGGTTACACTCGTTGTGCTCAGGAAGCAATTCTTGGAATAGGGGGGGTGAAAATGCTTAAAGCCTTAGGGTTTGATAGTATTGAGGTTTATCATTTAAATGAAGGTCATGCGGCTTTTGCAACCCTTGAGTTACTAAGGCTGAATAACTGGAATAATGAAGCGGTGAAAAAAATGGTGCGTTTTACCACTCATACGCCTGTCCCAGCGGGACACGACAGATTTGATTATGATTTAGCCTATAAAGTCTTGGGAGATCAGATCCCTTGGCATATTCGAGAACTGGCTACAGACTCTCAATTGAGTATGACCGATTTAGCTCTAAATTTAAGTGACAAGACTAATGGGGTGTCAAAAAAACATCAGTTGGTGTGTTTTGATATGTTTCCAGGACATAGTTTTGAAGGTATTACAAATGGGGTTCATCATGTTCGTTGGGCAAGTTCAGCGACAAAAGAGCTTTTAGATAAATATCTTCCAAAATGGAGAACTGAGCCAGAAGTACTGAGTCAGGCAAATCAAAAAATTCCTGACAAGGCGCTCAAATCTATGAGAGAAAAAAATAAAGTCGCTTTGGTTGATTGGGTAAATGATAATCCAGGATTTTTCCATTTTGAGGAAGATTTCAAAAAATCTGATTTATTGGATCCTGATCGATTGACGATTGTTTTTGCGCGTCGGTTTGTGCCTTATAAAAGGCCATTATTGATTTTTAGAGATCTGGAGAGACTTCGGAAAATTGGAGGGAAAAAAATCCAATTTGTTTTTGCAGGGCACTGTCATCCAGATGATCATTTCTGTACTAACCGAAAAGAGACACTTAGAAGTTATGCTTATGATCTGCGGGGAGATATAAAAATTGCGGTTATCCCAGACTATAATATTGAGATTTCGGAGAAGCTGGTGAGTGGAGCCAATATTTGGCTTAATAACCCAATTCCTCCTAGAGAGGCGAGTGGGACGAGTGGGATGAAAGCAGCTTTAAATGGTGTTCAAAATCTATCTGTGTTTGATGGTTGGTGGATCGAAGGTCTACGAATGAAACCAAAATCTGGTTGGGGATTTGGAGCGGATGTTGATCCAATCTGGAGTGATGATGAAAGAGATGATCGTCAATCGGACGAACTTTACAAACAACTAGAGAAGGCTGTAGATATCTACTACAACAAGCCAGATGAATGGTTGAATCGATGTAAAGCCTCAATCTCTTTAGTCAGTCATTTTAATACTCATCGGGTTATCGAGGAGTATGATGAAGTGATGTGGGGGAAATAATTTTGTTTTTAGGTGAATTTCGTGTTACAAAAAGAAATACCCTAACAACAATTAATTATGATGGCTGAAGAAGGCTATGAGCTAAAGCCGGTAATGATTGTTCGACAATCAAAACTTCTTTTGGGAATGAGAATGATTTTCGTTCATTTATTTTTCTTCTTACTCTGTGTAGTATGGCTGATCTTTTTTGATGAAGGGGAATCAATCGAAACAAAGTTTAGAGCCTTTGCCTGGATTAATTTACTAGAACTTTTGGCTCTTTTTTATGCCGCAATACGCTGGCATAATCATTATTATATAGTGAAGGAGGATCGAATCCTCACCAATAGAGGGGTGTTTTTAAAACACCAGTGGGTGTTTGCAATTCGAAATATAGAATCAATTGATCTTGAACAAGGATTTTTTGGAAGAATTTTTAATTTTGGAACGCTCTATTTCCATGCCCCAACACTGAATAAAAAGATTTCTATGTGGGGAATTAGTAGTCCACGCAGAAAAGAAATGGTTATAGAAAGGCTTTTGCCTGCCACTCAAGATATTCGTCGAGGTCGCCAAGGAGGAGGGCGAGTTATGATGATCAAGGAACAGTCTTAGTTTTGGGGGATTGACTTTTCTTTAAAATAGCTTAAAAGAAGTTTATGGGAGATGTTGATCAGGAGCTGAAGCTGAAGACTATAAGATGTGAAAGAATGTCGTTGGAGGCACTTAGAGAGACCCCTTTTTATAAGAGGGTTGGTGAATATTTTTCTCCTGATTCTCTGGAGCTTTTGTTAAATGTTATATTTGAGGATGAAGAAATTAAATTTTATGATGACCTTCTTCAATCTGGAGGAATCAGTTTTGAGGGGGTAATGAAAATAGTCCGTTTTCAGCCAGTGCTTTACAGACTATTTGATGAAATTGAGCAAGCCGTTGATTGCATGTTTGAATCGGCAGGTGATGATTTTTACCTTCGAGCTATTGTAGACACAGAGGATTTTTCTCAAGATGAAGCAAACCCATACAAAGCTTCACTCTCTTTTTCGGTAATGAATGACTTTGCGGTCCTGAGTAATAGTTTTGAGCTCCAGGATGGAATGATCAGAACTATTTTGATACTCCATGCTTATCGTTACTTTAATGCAAATTTCCTAGAGAGGCTTGCGGATGCAGCCGTAAGAAATGGTAAAGAACGCGTCTTTAGCGAAAAAATAATGGCACTAAGTTTTGCAACAGAGAACGAAGCAGATTCTCAAGGGGCGGAATCAACTTCATTGGTTAACCGAGGCATGAGTGACTTTGCTGAGAAGCTAAATTTTATTAAACTTTTAAGAAGTGCCGATTTCCAGTCGGCCTTGCTAAATACCTCTTCACCTTCTCGGAAATCGTTGTCAGAGCTAAGGTCAAGAGCCGTTGATTTAGGGGACACGAGAACGGTGAAGGCCGCAAAGTTTCAGGTAGGAGGGGTGGAGGTTCAGGTTGAGGGGGCTCATATTTTTGAAGATCATAGAAGAACTGCTTCCGAAGCCTTTTTTCTGGCTTTTGTAGAAGTTGCTTTACCTGGAGATGAAGGCCGTTATATGTTTGATGTTTATCGTAATGGGAAGGTGGTTCTTAATAAGGGGCGATACAACCTTCGAGAGGCTTTCCATGCAGAAAAAGGAGCAGACCTTAGAGACGCCCTGGAGAAAGCTATTTTTACCGCACTTGTCCAACATCTAGAATCTCTTGAGGATGAAGAATATCTTGATCTTTCTCCAGAAAATCAAGTTGTAGTAGACACGGGAGAGGCTGTTGATCCTGTTGTGGATTTGGAAAAATCGAAAGATATCCCTTTGAGCTCCCTAGGAGCCATAGGGGGAAATACTCTCAAAAGAAAGCTTAATAGAATCTTAGGAAGTCCCATTCGTATTGAAGGCTCACACCATGTATACGTCTCTCGAAAGGTAGGGGTGAACGTGCCAGTTCCAATTCATAAAAATAAAGATATGAAGAGAGGAACGCTTAAATCGGTTTTGGAAGAGCTTGGTGTAACCGTTCGAGAACTTAAAGAAGCTTAAATCTTCTCAATGGGAGCAATAGACGCGACAATCTTTTTTACACCGTGACCTTTGAAGGCGGCAGAGATTACATCACCGGCAATCATGAGAATGGTCCCTTCGCCAAACTCTGCATGTTTAATCTTATCTCCAGTTTTGTATTTGGTTTCATTGTCAGCAACACCAAAGACGGCTTCCTTTTTATTCTTAGGAGCTCTTTGAAGCAGTGGATGATCAAAATTGACGGTTCTTCTTGTTGAGCCAAAGGCTAGGTTTTGTTCGATAGATTCATTTCTTTCAATGCACTCCTTGTCTAATTCTGATAAGAATTTAGAGGGAGCGGTAAAGTCTCTTTGCCCAAAAAGCATTCGCTGTTTTGCGTGGCTAATGAAGCAACGTTTCTCGGCTCTGGTGATGGCTACGTAAGCGAGCCGTCGTTCTTCTTCAAGTTGTTCATTGGAAAACTGACTACTACTTGAAGGGAAAATGTTTTCTTCCCAACCAGGGAGGAATACATTTTCAAACTCCAGTCCTTTTGAGGCATGGACCGTCATGAGTGTGACGGTTTCTTGGTTTTGCATTTGATCCACGTCAGAGATGAGAGCTACTCCTTCAAGAAAGGCGGCTAAACTGTCTTCGGCCATATCGTATCTTCCTGCAACGGAGAATAATTCTCTCACATTCTGAATCCGTGCCTCTCCTTCATTAGTTCCGTCATCAAGCCATTTGAAAAACTGAATTTTTTCGATCAGTTCATCGAGTAAAAAAGAAATAGGTTTTTCCTGGGCCACCTGTTTGAGGTCTTTTATTTGATCTCGAAAATTCCGAAGGGCGAGTTTTTTGCTTTTAGAAAGTTCGTTAATGTCATCGATGTATCCAAGAACTTCGAATAATGACAGTTGATATTCTTGTGAATAGTTTTTTAGGACTTCTAGAGTTGCGGGGCCAATTTTTCTAGAGGGGGTATTAATGACTCTTAAGAAGGAAACATCATCTTTTGAATTAAAAATGAGTCGAAGATAGGCAATGATATCTTTGATTTCTTTCCTATCAAAGAATCGAACTCCTCCCACAATTTGATAGGGAATTTGATTTCTCATGAGAGCTTCCTCTAGGGCTCGAGATTGAGCATTCATTCTGTAGAGGATGGCAATGTTTGATAGGGCAATTTGTGCCTTTTGGTGAAGATCTCGAATTTTATCAGCAATAAATTTTCCTTCAGACTTTTCATCAAATACTTCTTGTACGGTAATAGGGTCACCAGGATCGGATTCTGTCCAGAGGTTTTTCTCTCTTCCAGTTTCATTATGAGAAATCAGTGAGTTGGCATTATTAAGAATGTTGGCACTAGATCGATAGTTTTGTTCGAGTTTGACAACCTTTGCCTCAGGGTAGTCGCTTTCAAAATTAAGGATGTTTCGGAAATCAGCCCCTCTAAAAGAGTAGATAGATTGGTGGTCGTCTCCTACAACACAAAGATTTTTGTGAATATCTGTTAAAAGTCGGATAAATCGATACTGAACAAAGTTGGTATCTTGATACTCATCTACTAATACATATTGCCATTTATTTTGATATTCCTCTAGAATCTCAGGTCGATGTTCCCAAACCTGTACTACTTTTTGCAATAAGTCATCAAAGTCTAGGGCGTTATGCTCAATAAGCCTTTTCTGGTAAATTGGGAATATTTGCATTACAACTTTTGCGAATCTATTGTGAAGCATTCCAAGATTATCGAAATGGTCTTCTGGTTCGGCCAATAGATTCTTCATGGCGCTGATATGGCTTTGAATAGCCTTTACCTTGAATTCTTTTTCATCAATGCGTTGTTCTTTCATAATGATCTTCAAAAGACTTTTGGCATCATCCGTATCAAAAATCACAAAATTCTTACTAAACCCTTGATCTAAGAATTCGATTTCTTTTCGTAGAATTCTGACACATATAGAATGGAAAGTTCCAATGGCAGGCATGCCACCTCCCAGAGTAGGGTTTCCCTGAATGAGTTTTTCTATTCGAGCCTGCATTTCTTTTGCAGCCTTATTGGTAAAGGTTACGGCTAAAATTTTATGACCATCAACACCACTCGCCATAATATGGGCAACTCGGTGAGTCAGGACTCGAGTTTTTCCACTTCCAGCCCCAGCCAATACGAGTAAAGGCCCAGAAAAGTGTTCAACAGCCTGGTGTTGTGATGGATTTAGTCCTTTAAGAATATCGGTCATGTGTGCAAGAAATTCTAAGAAAAAAAAAGAAGTGGTCGAGCCTATTTATGCTTTTTTTGGTAAATGCCAGAAAAAAAGATTGACAAGGGTCAAGTCGTTGATAATATCGCGCGGCTTTTTTAGGGGGAGTCACTGATGGCAAAAGACGAAAACATTGAAGTAGAAGGTGTCGTAAAAGAAAATCTTCCCGGAGGGGAATTTCTTGTCGACCTTACTACAGAGGGGTTTGAAGGCCACCAGGTAAGAGCAATGATGTCAGGAAAGATCAGAATGCATTACATTAAGATCGTTCCTGGGGATAAGGTTCAATTAACCATTTCTCCTTATAACCTAGAAATTGGGCGTATAACTTATCGACTTAGATAAATATGAAAGTTCTATCTTCACTAAAGTCTGCGAAAAAAAGAAGTCGAACCTGCCAGGTGGTTCGGAGAAAAGGGGTGAATTATGTAATTGATAAAAAGGATCCTCGAAACAAAGCCCGTCAAGGCGGGCGAAAGAAAAGATTAAAATAATTTTTACCTTAATTTAATTATATACTTATGCGTATTGCAGGAACATCTATCCCATCAGAAAAAAGATTGATTATCAGTTTACGATATATTTACGGTGTTGGACCTCAGCGGGCTGACGAAATTTGTCGAGCCGCTAAGATTGATGGCAGCGTGCGAGTTAAAGATTTAACCACAGATCAGGAAGAGACTTTGAGAAAAGTTTTGGCTGATTTGGGGTTTGTTTTGGAGTCTGATCTTCGAAGAGAAATTTCACAAAATGTAAAACGATTACAAGATGTGGGTTCTTATCGAGGGTTTAGACATCGAAGACGTCTTCCTGTTCGAGGGCAAAGAACAAAAACTAATTCTCGAACAAAAAGAGGGAAGAAGACAACAATTGCTAATAAGAAAAAAGTTACTAAATAATTCTGATGGCTGTAAAAAAGAAAGTTCGAAAACAGTTTGAGACCGGAAAGGTTTATGTTCGTGCTCAATATAATAACACGATTGTCACCCTGACTGATCCAGAGGGAAATGTTCTCGCTTGGAGTAGTCCTGGGGCAAATGGTTTTAAGGGGGCTCGACAAGCAACGCCTTATGCTGGACAAGTTTCAGCAGAGGTTGTAGCTGAAAAAGCTCAAACCTTTGGGATGCAATCTGTGGATGTGATTGTAAAAGGAGTTGGTCCAGGACGAGATCAGACCATTCGAGGTTTGATGAACGGAGGATTGGAAATTACTTCTATCGTTGACCGAACTCGATTGCCTCATGGAGGATGTCGACCACGAAGACAACGAAAAGTTTAGATTCTAATTTTAGATTTATTACTAATACTAATTAATAGTTATCAATGAGATATACCGGTGCAAAAGCCAGACAATGTAGACGAGAGGGAGTAAATCTCTTTGGTTCTGCTAAGTACCAAAAAATTCTTGCTCGTAATCCAAACATCCCAGGGATGCACGGAGGAAAGCGGCAAGGGAAAATGACTGAGTACGCTAAGCAGTTAAGAGAGAAGCAGAAAGCTAAAAGAATTTTCGCTCTGTCTGAAAAGCAGTTTCAAAAATATTTTGATCGAGCTGATCGATCAAAAACTGTTACAGGGGATAAATTGCTTGAACTACTAGAACGACGACTAGATAATGCTATTTATCGAGCCGGTTTAGCTATGACAAGAATGCAAGCACGACAGTTTGTTTCTCATGGGTTACTTGAATTAAATGGACGACGAGTAGATATTCCTTCTATTGAACTTCGTCCTGGAGATGTGATCGAAGTTCGATCGGCTCGAAAAAATTCACCAGTTTTTACTTCTAACAAAGAAGAGTTATCTAATTACGATGTACCAGACTGGTTAAAAGTTGATACTAAAGCTCTAAAAATTGAAGTTGTTTCTATTCCTGAGGCGAAACACTTTGAGCCACTAATTAATACTCAGCCTATCGTAGAGTTCTACTCTCGGTAATAAACCTTTTTCTTGAGTTCTTTATTAAAAAAAAATGCATATTCTTCATGAAATAATCGGGGTTCCAAAGCTAAAAATTGATTCGGAGAGTAAACACCAAGCCAGCTTGGTGGTTAATCCGCTTCCATCTGGTTTTGGGATGACCCTAGGGAATGCATTGCGACGGGTTCTGCTTTCTAGTTTGCCAGGAACAGCCGTTACAGCGGTTAAAATTTCTGGTGTTGCTCACGAATACACTGCTATTCCTGGGGTAAAAGAATCAGTGCTTGACGTAATTCTAAACGTTCGAGAGTTGAGACTTAAAAAACACTCAAAAGACGTGGAAGTTATTGAAGTTAATCTTAAAAAGTCAGGAGAAATCACGGCTAAAGACCTTAAAGTTTCAAGTGATATTGAAATTCTTGATCCAAGCCAAGTAATCTGCACTTGTGATGGTGCAGATAGTAAATCAAAAATTCAACTACGAGTTGAAAAAGGCGTTGGTTACAAGATTATCACTAATGAAGATAATGCTGCTGAACCAGATCCAGAATTCATTTTGGTTGATGCAAATTTTTCTCCGGTGAAAAAAGTTAAATACGAAGTGACTCCAGCCCGTGTTGGAGATCAAACAAATCTAGATCAACTAAAACTAGATGTAACGACTGATGGAAGTCTTGATGCTGATAACGCTATCAAACTTTCAGCACAGATTTTAGAAAGCTATTTTGGACTCTTCAACGAAGAGGATGCTTATACAGACGAAGACTTTACTACCAGCTTCTCAGCTATTAAAGCTAAAGAAGATGCAGAGCGACAAGCTAATGCGGCTGCCGCAGAAGAGTCTTTCACTCCAATCGATATTCTTGGGTTCTCTCAAAGAACGCTAAACGCTCTAGTAAATGGAGGAATTACTTCAGTAGAAGAACTTCTTCGAACTCCAATGAGTCAGCTGACTCAATTACGAGGATTTGGTCAAAAAGCTAAAACAGAACTAGAACAAGTTCTAAGAGAACGAGGATATACACCAGGAGCAGGAATGCCTGCTGCACCTGCTAACTCAACTTCAGAAGAATAATTACAACATGAGACATCGAAATACGAAAGCGATTTTGAACCGACCAGCTGACCAAAGAAAAGCTTTGGTACGAAACCTGCTAACTTCTCTTTTCCTCAATGGGAAAATTAAAACAACAGAAGCCAAAGCAAAAGCGGTTTCTAGCGAAGCTGAAAAACTTATTACAAAAGTTAAAGGAAAAGACGATATGTCTGCGATCCGAGCGCTTAAGCAAGTTATCTTTACAAAAGAAGCTTCAGTAAAAGCACTAGAATATGCTCGAAAAACTTCTAAAACTTCAGGTTTTACCAGAGTAAATAAAGTAGGAGTACGAGCTGGAGATGCCGCTACTATGGCACAAGTAGAATTGATTCAAGAATAATCATGAAAAAAACGACTATTAGACAGAACGTAATAGCAGAAGATCGACAATGGTTTGTCATCGATGCAGAAGGTCAAATCCTGGGTAAACTAGCCGTAGATATTGCTAATGTTCTCCGAGGAAAACACCGAGTAGATTATACACCTCACGTGGATGGTGGAGATCATGTTATTGTATTGAATGCTGATAAAGTAGCAGTAACGGGTAGCAAAGAAGATTTCAAAGCTTACTACAGTCATTCTGGATACCTTGGGCACCTAAAAGTGACAGCACTGAAAGATGTTCGAGAAAAAACTCCAAAACGGATTCTAGAAGAAGCTGTTGGAGGGATGTTACCAAAAAACAAACTAAGAAAACCTCAACTGAGAAGATTGCACTTAGTTGTTGGAGATGAAAACCCTCATGCAGCTCAGCAACCACAACCACTTCCTCAAAATTAATTAAAATGGCAAAGAAAGGAGCATATTTTTACGCAAACGGAAAACGAAAGACAGCGGTAGCAACTGTACGTCTTTACCCAGAAGGGAATGGTGATCTAACCATCAATGGTCAGCAGCTACGAGAGTGGTGTGATGATGAAAACATGGTTCACACAGTTCTACAACCACTAGACCTATTGGGACAGAAGAAAGAAGTTGATCTTGATATTATTACTCGAGGTGGAGGGAAAAAAGCTCAAGCTGAAGCAGTTCGACTTGGAATTGCTCGAGCCTTCGAGAAGAAAGATTCAAGTCTTCGATCTCAAATGAAACAAGATGGTCTTCTAACTCGGGATGCGAGAGTAAAAGAGAGAAAGAAACCAGGTCTACGAGGAGCGCGACGTTCACCTCAATGGTCAAAACGTTAAGAAATTTACACACGAATTACAAAAAGAACCAGAGCATTGCTCTGGTTTTTTATTTTCGGGATTTGAATAATTTTACTAGAATGTCCCTACCATGGATTTAAATACGTTATTGTTACTAGGAGGAGGGCTTTTATTGTTAATTGGACTTGTTGGTATTAACATTTTTCTTTCATTAAAAAAGAGCGGAGGCGATGATTCTTCTCGTTTAAAATTGCTAGAGGATCATGCTTCATTAGAAGCAAAAATCGATCAGCAAAACCGTCAAATTGGGGAATTAGAAAGAATAAAAGAACAACACGATAAGCAATCTGGAATAGTATCTGCTTTAGAAAAGCAAATAGTCTCACTAAAAACAGAAAATGATCAATATCTGGAAAGATTGAAAGGAGCTGGAAAAAAACTGTCAGACCTAGAGGCGCGAGAAGAACAGAGAGAGACAGAAAAAACAAGAGCTGTTCAAGAGGCCAGTAAGATGAAAGATGTTTTTGAAGAGCAGAAAGATCGAATTATAGAAAAAGAGGAAGAAAAGAAAGAAAAAGAAAAAGAAGAAAGAAATCGTATTTGGAATGATCATGAGACAAACACTATAGCTTCTTTGCGTGAAATATGTCGAAAACCAGGAATAGATTTTCCGTCTTACGATAATAATGATTTACCACAAAGCTTTGACGGTAAGTTTAAACCAGATTTTCTAGTAGAATTTTTAGGACAATATATTGTGTTTGACGCTAAAGTTAATGATCCAGATAGTAAAAATCCTTTGCAAAAATATCTTAAAGAACAGTCTAAGAGTACTGCTGAAAAAATTAAGAAGAGTTCTAACTTTGAAGAGATTTATAATACCGTTTACCTAGTCGTCCCTTCGGTGACATTAAAAGATTTAAATCAGTTTTATTTTTTAGAACAAGGAATTCATTTTTATGTAGTAGCAGAAGAAAGCTTAGAACCATTGTTGTCTTGTTTTAAAAAAATAACCTATTACGAAAATATAGAGAGCATAGATCCAAGAGAAAGAGAGAACATTATTAATGTTATTGCTAATTTAGATTATGAGCTGTCTTATCAAAATGCAGTTAATGTATTGCTGATGGCCAGGGGAGTAAAGGCTGGAGAAGCTAAACAAGTATTGGATCAAGAGATGATAGATAGTATTAATGAAGGTAAAGAAAAAAGACGTTTAGAAGGAGTCAAAACAACTGATTTAAAAAAACTTGTTAATAATCCAGAAGGACAAATAGAAGAAGTTAAAAAAATGGTTAATAGTACAGACCCTTTAATAAATAGTGACTCTATTAAAAGCGCTCAAAATTCTTTACTGTAGTTTTGATAATGTTGCAGCAAAAAATATACTAGCGGTGAAACTCACTTATTTATATGTCAGAAAGTACTATTAAGCTCGATTTCTTTGCCGATAATGCCGAAGAGTTACTAAAAACTCATAATATTGCTCTGAAACTTTCAGAGGCACAAAATCTACAAGAACAGATTGGACGACCAATGACGTTGTGTGAAGCTGTGGTTTTTGGAATTCAACTTTCTGAGCACTGTAGTTATAAAAGTTCTCGACCATTTTTAAGTGGATTCCCTACTTCTGGACCAACGGTATTACTTGGTCCATCAGAGGATGCTGGGGTATTGAAAGTCTTTGAAAATAACGGTGAAACTTATTGTATCGCTGTTGGACATGAATCGCACAATCATCCCTCTCAAATCGTGCCTTACGAAGGAGCCGCAACAGGAATTGGAGGAATTGTTCGTGATATTATGTGTATGGGAGCGCGACCAGTAGGAACACTTGATCACCTTCGTCTGGGAAATCCAACGAAACTTTTACAAAAAAATATCGCCACAGGAGTGGTTGATGGAATCGCTGGATATAGTAATCCTCTAGGAGTACCAAATATCGGAGGAGATGTATATTTTGATAACGGGTTTAATGATAACTGCTTAGTAAATGTAACGGCCATTGGAGCACTGAGAGCTTCGGATTTAATTCATTCTTACGTGCCAGAACAAGCCGCTGAAGAAGAATGGGAGTTTATTATTATTGGGAAACCAACAGATAACTCTGGATTTGGAGGAGCGAGCTTTGCCTCAGATAGTTTTGAGGAATCTGATGATTTAGAGTCTAAAAAAGCCGCAGTACAAGAACCAAATCCGTTTTTAGAACGACATTTGTTGGCTTCAATTCAAGACTTATTAAAAAAATTAAAAGCGGATAACTTGTATGATAAAATTGCTTTTAAAGATCTTGGAGCGGGAGGAGTAGTTTGTGCAACGGTCGAATTAGCCGAAGGTGGTGGTTTTGGAGCCGAGGTAGATCTTTCGGAACTTCATGTTGCGAAAGATGGATTTCTTCCTCATGTCATTGCGTGTTCAGAAACTCAAGAACGTTTCTGTTTTGCATGCCACCCTAGTTTAACTAATCGAATTGTTGATCACTTTAAAAATGTCTGGGAGCTTGGAAAAGTAGCTAAAAATGCTGGGGCTAGCGTAGTCGGTAAAGTTCGTGGAGATGGTCAGTATGTCGTTAAATTTAAAGATGAAATACTTCTAGATGCACCTGCAAAAGTCGTAACGGAAGGAATTATTTATGATCGACCATATAAAGCTAAATCAGCCAAGCAGTCAACGGTGAAGGTGTCTTTTGACGGTAAAAATATTTGCGTGGCTTAGAGGCCAATTTCTGTATGAAAGAAGGTGAAGTTAAAGAGTGATCCAATGTTTTTTTGAGCGTAATCAAAAACGATGTGTTTTTCTCGATCGGCACTTTTTCCTATGGCGATAATTTTAGCTTGATGAGGGGCCATAGTGGTATTTGAGAAAGTGAATTTTGTTGGAGTGTCACTTAAGTTTTGAATCATTAAGAAACAGGATGATTTATCAATATTTCTTGTTGCCGCCCAGGTATTAAAGGTTTCGTTGGAGCAGCTAGAAAAAATTTCAGAATGACAACCTGTTTGGGAGGTTAGAAAATCGTTTACATTACTCGGACTTGAGTGGCTCGGATTTTTTTCCAGCGCAAAGGTATTTTTTGTGGCGGTATTATCTTGGCAGGTAAATTTCCATTGGTACTCAACCGTTCCTACTCCCTGAGGCGTGGCCTTTAATCTAAAATTGCTTGGGCTTTGGAGACTGGTTGAAGTACTGTTATTAGCATCATAGCGAAGTCGAAATTGTTGATTGGCTAGTTTATTAAGTGTGAAATAAAATTTATTTTTAAGTGGTGCAACAGCACTCGGTTCAATTTTATTAACAATACTCAGATCATATTCAACATTTATACTCGCAGGAGCATTAATGTTCATCATATGTTGAACCGGCTCATTTCTCAGTTCCCAAAGCGCAGATTCAACACCCGATTCAGCACTATAGTAAGCTTTTTCTGACATAATAGAATCAGCGGCAAAACTGACATCCTTGAGTAGTAGCCGACTGGCTGTAATTCCAATGGTTAAAATTAGTCCAGACAGAAATATAGCAATAAGAAGCGATGAACCTCGCTTTTTTTTATTAACTGATTGGTATATTGATATAAATTTCATTTAGTATTTTCGGGATGAAAGACTCGTTTGTACTTCGAAATTAATATTACTATCTCTTTTTGATTCTACTTCTAAGTAGACCGTTACTTTTGGCTGAATTTGTAAGTCTAGTTCTCCAAGATTTATCTTAGGATCTTCGTCCGGAGAAAAACCAAAAAAAGCATCGTTTACTTTAAATTTATTTTCGGAAAATATTGGTTGATCTTCAAGCCAAAGATTTCCGTCCCTAAATTCAAAAGAGTGATCCTCTAAGCAGAGTTTATGATTTTGATTAATAGAAGGCGGACAATTACCTCCTGACTGATATTCGCTGTACTTAATAGAATAGTTTCGAGTTTTATCGGCGATTCTCGTCATAGCAAAACGAACTTCCCTTTGAAGTTCTCGATTGGCTTCAGCTTTTTGATGCGTCTGAATAAAAAGCCAAAAACTGCTCATAACACTTACCAGTACTATTCCAGAGATAACAACCGCTACCAAAAGTTCTATCAGGGTGAATCCTGATCTTTGGTATTGAGTCTTTGGTAATTTCTTTATTGGCATTCTAGTTTTTGTACCAGTTAGTAAGGATTGTACTGATGGCGACTTTTTCGTCCTGTCCTCGATATTTCCACTCCACAGCACACTCTATTGCAATAGCGTTAGCGCCCTTACTTTTTATCGTAAAAAACCGGCTATACTCAGTAGGAGTGGTAGAAGGAGTATGTGTGTAAGCGCTTCCATCAAGATATAGTTTTGCTTCACTATCGCTACTAATTTCTTTAATTAGTAATCCAAAGGACTCGCCAGAGATTGGTGGTGCCATATTATTGTGGTCCGCCTCAATAATGAATTTTGCAGATAACGGAGTCGGTGATTCGAAAGCCTTGTCCCATGGAAGTCTTTTTTTCCAGGCTGTATCTCGAGCGTTTCTTACAAGTTCAGTACATTCTTGTGCGAGATAAGTTCCCATAAGTCGTTTCTCATTTTTTTCGGTAGCAAAAATAATACTACTTAAAAGGTATAAAGCACCAGACATTGCAAACGCAAGGATTACCATTGTAGCAATGGCTTCGATTAATGTGAATCCTTTTGTCTTCATGATCATTTTTATTGAGGATCAGTTTCTATAAGGCCTGATTTTTTATAAATTTTTATACTTCTTTCGAGGGTATCATCGCCAATTTTTATAATAATTTCTTCAACAGAAGACGCTTCATCTGGGAATTCTAAATCTCCGTGAGGGGCAAGAAACTTAATTTTTAAGTCGTTACTTTTAAGTTTATTGGACCCTAGAAAATCAAACTTCTCCTGTGTTGTTGTACTACTACAAGCAAGATCATCACAAGACTGAACTTCTATAAAAGTTTGTCCTTGTGTTCCAACCACGAGGAAATGATTTGATCTTGAACGAGCATATGAGAAACCTTCAGAGAGAGTAGCCTGAGTTAGTTTTATGGTGCTTTCAAGATTACTTTTTTTATAAAACTCCAGATAGTTTGGTACCAATATTGCAGCGATAATTCCAATAATGGTTACCACAACTAAAATCTCAACTAGGGTGAAGCCTAGTTTGTGTTTTTTACTGTGGTGGTTCAACGATATCATTTAGGCGTTAGCAAATAATTCTTGAATCTGGAAGATTGGAGTAAGAACGGCAAACATCATAAATACAACCGCTATTCCAACGATAAGGATAATTATTGGTTCAATAATCGTTGAGAGATTTTTGAGTTGAGCTTCAACTTCCAACTCATACTGATCACTTAGTTTTTTTAAGACCTCAGCAATGTGTCCAGTCTTTTCTCCAACTTCTAAAATTTCTCCAAGTACTGGATCTAGGCGTTCTTGTTTTAAAAATGATTGGTGGAGCGATTCTCCTTTTCTTACTTCCATTTCAACGGCAAAAATTGATTCTCCGACAATACGGTTTGGAACAATTTCTCCAAGTACTCTTAATGCTTTATTTAAAGGAATTCCTGACTCCATGAGTGTTGAAAAGTTACTACTAATTCTTACGGTTTGAATGAGGTTTACCATTGGACCTATAACAGGAAGCTCAAGCATGATTTCATCATATTTTCGTTTTCCTTCTTCTGAACTTTTCCAGGTTTTGAACCAAAAGAAAACACCAATAGCGATAGTTAAAACTAGCCACCAAAAACTTACCATAAAGTTCGATATAGCCATCAAAATTTTGGTACTGATAGGCAGTTTGCTATCGAATTCCAAAAACAGTTCTGTAAGTTTTGGGACAATAAAAATCATCACGGCAATTCCGGCTAAAATGATCGCAATGACAACCGTTATAGGATACATCAAAGCTGATTTGATTCGCATTTCAAGCTCAATATTTTTTTGTAACTGGCTGGCGATCGAATCTAGTGTTTTATCAATTTTCCCTGTAAGTTCTCCCGAATAGATCATTTTTACTTCAGATGGGGCGAATATATTGGGATATTTTTGAATACTTTCTGAAAATGAAAGTCCGCGGTGTTCCATGTCATAAGCAACCGTATGCAGTGTTCTTGAAAAGCCTACATGTTTTGCTCGGTCTGCGAGCATTTCAATGGCTCGAATGAATTGAACTCCAGAATTTACGAGTAGTTTTAAAGAGTGAAAAAAACGCGCTTTATCTTTAAGTGATAAAGGTTGATGATCTAAAAGAAAATCATTTAATTTTATGTACCATGGATCATTGTCCCTATTAGTCACTCCATAAATTACAGATCTTAGTTTAGGGTTTTGTAACTGCTCCCAAGCAGTTTTCTTATTTGATTGAGTATTTTTTGATGCTTTTTTCATAACCATTATTTGTCAGATTGAGCGAAGCTATAAACACTCGCTGAAATTGTTGCAATAGGGACTTCATTAAGTTCTCCTTCTGAAAATTTTAGATCTCTTAAACCCATGAAGCGCTGGTTTTCTTCAATTCGTTTTAGAAAGCTTGGGATGGAAGTTTTTTTACCTTGAGCTGAGAAAGTGATAATAAGCTCAGGAGCTTCAACTTGACTGTTTTGTTTTTTGGCAAAACTTAGACCATCAAAGATAAAACCACTTTCTTGAACAATTCTTTGTAGATCAAGCATGATGAGCTCTTGTTTTAGGGTTAAGGGTACTTGATCTAGAAGTGTATCTTCTTCTGTAGACTCTAAATTTGCCTGAGTTTGTTTTAACTTTTTGATGGACTCGGTTTTTTCTTTTGTGGTTTTCTCAAGTTTATTTAGTTCAATACGTTTATCCTGCCACTCGTTCCATTGAGGGAAGGTCCAGGCTCCGTAAATAATTACAGAAATTAAAGATAGCCAGATAATAGAATTTCTCATTATGATTCAATATAGTAGAAGGTTAGATTGAAATTTGTTGGTAGATTTAAAGATCCATTTTTAGATAGATTTGAGACAAATGGATCAGAAAAATTTTCGTGTTGTCGAATTTTAGCAATAAGTCGAGCAATTGATCGTAGGTCTTTGGCTCTGCCAGAAATGGTAAAATATTTGTTATTTCCAGCACTAATCCGGTCGAATTGGATTTCTTCACTTTCAAGTTCCCTGAGAACGGTATAAGAAATTTTTGACCACTCAATTCGAAAGTCTTGTGCTTTTGTAAGTATGTTTTTAGCCTTTGTTTTCGCTCCAATCTGATCATTTTCCATCATTTCTTTGATTTGTCGTTCTTGGTTTTCAATGGCCTTTTTGTATTCTTTTTCCAGATTATCAGCTTCAATGTTTTTCCAAGAAACTAGCCCTGCAGAGGCAAAGGCAGAGAGAATAAAGAAGCACAAAATTATATTTAGCACAGATCGCTTTTTCTTTTGTGGTTTTTCGTAATTCATTTTTTATTTTTTTACCAGTCAGAGCTTATTGTAGGGGGTTTAATGTGTTACCGTCAAAAAAATGATTTACTTTCAGGTCGCCTTAGGATCATTAGATGGTTTTCCAAAATTATAAAAATAACTACTCTGGGGGAGCGAAATAAAAAAATAAATGAAAAAATTTCTTCTAAGTTCGATATTTGCCCTGACAGTATTTGTGCCATGCTTAAAAGTAAACGCCGCAGTAACGATAACGACTCCGACGGTAAACAGTGGGGAGCTTATTCGAGCCTCTGACTGGAACAAAGTACGCTCAGATCTTATTACCATATCATCAGCGATAGATATTCTGAGCAACCAGCTCTGGAATTCTAGTGGTGGAGATATGTACTATACTAACGGACAGGTTGGAGTTGGGACAGCCGTACCTCCAGCGCAATTTTCTGTACATAAAGAGTCCCCTGCGGCCAATGAAAAACTTTTCCAGATTGGAACGGGAGCCGATGCAGATAAAGCCAATATTGATGAAGACGGTGATCTCCAGATAGATGGAACTTTGCTCGTAAGAGGGGGAACCGTATATGATAGTAGTGGGGCGCTGGAATTAAACGGAGAAGACAATGTCTACATCTCTATGGACTGGAATAATAACGATAATGACAATCGAGCTTTAATTATCGGAAAAAATGCTCCTGGACCAGGAGGAAATTGGGCTGAACTTATGAAAATACAAGAGAATGGGAGAGTAGGAATTGGAGTTTCAAGTCCAACGACAGAATTAGAGGTAAATGGTAGAATCCAGGCCTCTGTCAGTAACGGTACGGACGCTGCCATATCTTCAGTAAGCACCGTAACAAATGGACAAGGAGTTTCTGGTGTTTCGAGTGGTCAAAATGGAATAGGGGTTTATGGGAATGCTATGGGACAATATGGAATAGGGATTTATGGTAACGCTGACGCGTCTGCAGAATATTCTACAAGTATTTATGGTATGAATTACAGTACAACTGGAACCGCTGTTCGTGGGACAGCGCAAGCTTCTAGCGGGTATGTATTTGGTGTGTGGGGAGAGAGTTATAGCCCTAATGGAGTCGGGGTATTTGCAAAATCAGAACACCCAGCTTCCACTCCTCTTGTAGTGGAAGGAAATAATTCTCAAACAGGGGACTTAGCAAAATTTAATAGCGGACCAGGAACTACCGTTCTGACTGTTAATGCTAGTGGGAAGGTTGGAATTGGGACGACAAATCCATCTCATGCGCTTCAGGTGGTCGGAGACATGAAAGTTAATGGTGGAGCTAGTGATGACGGCTTAATTATTAGTAATGCTACAGACTCATTAAGAATAAAAACTTATGCAGGAGCTCAGGATACAGCTAGATTTTCTTCTACTGGTGGTGGCGGTGATATGATGACCTTGAATCTAGGAAATGGGAATATTGGGATTGGGACGACGGCGCCAGATGCAAAGTTGGATGTGGCTGGTGTCATTGATTTGAATTCTAATAAGATTGTGAATGTGGCCACGCCGACGGCGGCGAATGATGCGGCGAATAAGGCTTATGTTGATAGCGTTGTTGGCGGTGGTGGTGCGCCGGAGTATCGTGTGTATACTTCTTCGACGACTTGGACTAAGCCAGCAGGGTTGACGGCTGTGATCGTTGAAGCTGTCGGTGGCGGTGGCGGCGGTAACCATTGGGGTCATAATGGAGCGGCCTCATCGTTTGGATCGCATTGTACTGCAAATGGCGGTGCAGGTGGGAGATCTGGCGGTGGCGGTGCTGGTGCTAGTGGTGGTGACCTTAATCTTACAGGTGAACGAGGGTCGAATAGTTTTGCAGGTGGTCATTCGGCTATGGGAGGCCAATATGGTCGAGGGGGACTTGGTAACGATGGCGGCCGAACTGCTGGAGGTGGTGGAGGATATTGTAAAAAAAGGATTGCCGCTTCTTCGCTGGGTCCAACGGTGACCGTTACTGTAGGGTCTGGCGGATCGGGTGATGCAGGCGGGAGATCTGGCGTCGTTATTGTTACTGAATATTATTGATTTAGATCTTGGTTTAGAGACAGTGCAAAATCTAATCCCTGTTAAATTTGATTGGAAGAATAATGAAGAACATGATTATGGTTTAATCGCTGAGGAAGTGGCTGGCCTTGTGCCAGATTTAGCGATTTATGGAAATGAAGGTGAAGTGGAATCCGTTAAATATCAGTCATTTAATGCCATTTTAGCGAAGGCAATTCAGGATCTAAAAGCAGAAAAAGATGCTGAAATTGAAGCTTTGAAACACCAAAACAAAGAACTTGAAGCACGCCTAGAGGCTCTTGAAAATAGATAGAATCCTCACTTTATTTTTTAGGGGTTTTCTGGTATAATGGCGGGATGGATTCATCTCAAAACTTAACAACAGGAAATCCTGTTGGTGACATCAATCGAGAATTTGAAGAAAGAGAAGCGCAAGACTTAGCGACTAAGCTTCAGCTTAACTACATAGATCTTTCTAAGTTTCCGATAAACCCAGAAGTTTTACAGTTTGTATCAGAGTCTGAAGCTCGAAGTGCTGAACTGGTGCCGTTCTTTAGAAGTGGTTTTAAGCTTCGTTTAGCAGCCGTTAATCCAGAAGATAGAGTGGTACAAAAAATTGTAAACAGACTTGAGGTTGATCGTTTTGAGATCGAGATGAATGTCTGTTCTGAGAACGGACTTAACGAGATTTTAAAGCATTATGGCTCTAAGCTCATTAACCGAAAAAAAGTAGAGTTGAAAGAACAATTTGATGAGAAAGATGGTAAGACTTTTGAGGAACAGTTCATAGGGCTCGGAGATTTGGAAACAAAACTGAAAAACCTTCAGGCACAAGAAGCGCTTAACGAGATTGAAATTACCGCTCTGCAGGTTAGGGCTTCTGATATTCATATACAGCCTTATGAAGAGAAAGGATTACTTCGATTTAGAATTAATGGGATTCTTCATGATATTTGCCCATTACCTAAAGACAGAGCTGAAAAACTAGTCTCGCATATTAAGTATATCGCAGGAATGAAATCGAATATTTTTCACATTCCTCAAGATGGTCATATCTCATTTAGAGCTAATAATCGTGATGTAGACTTAAGGGTTTCAACCCTACCAACAGAATTTTTTGAATCGGTTGTTATGCGGGTACTTGATAGTCGGAAAGGAATCAAAACTTTTAGTGACCTCGGATTTGAGCCTCATATTGAAAGTAGTATTCGAAAAGCGATCGGGCATAAAAATGGGATGGTTTTGGTGACCGGTCCAACAGGAAGTGGGAAAACAACAACATTATACTCTATGCTTGCGGAGCTTAATGAAGCCGAGAAAAAATTAGTAACTTTAGAAGATCCGATTGAATATCATCTAGATAATGTAACTCAATCCCAAGTCGATGAAAATTCTGAGTATAATTTTTCAAACGGCTTAAAGGCTTTGTTGAGACATGATCCAGACGTTATTCTTATTGGTGAGATTCGAGAATTGTCTACAGCGAAACTTGCCGCAGAGGCCTCTCTTACTGGTCATGTAGTTTTTAGTTCTCTACATACAAATTCCGCTTTGGGAGCGATTACTCGTCTAAATAATTTAGGGTTAGAATACTTCAATATTGCGGCGGCTATTAATGCAATTTTCGCTCAGCGATTAGTACGAAAAATATGTCCACACTGTCGTAAAAAAGTTAAATTTGATCTCAACAAACACCCAGAGGCAAAAGAAGCATTTTCTCGGGTGATTGAAGTTTATCCAGATATTTTGGATTCGCTTTCAGTTGAGGTTGATGAAGACGGGAATATTCAATACATCCACATTTATGAGCCACAGGGGTGTGAAAAATGTTCTCACACAGGATTTGTAGATCAAACGGTGATTTGTGAGACGGTTGATTTTTCTGATGAACTGAGGGCTCGTGTGGCAGAGGGGCTTACGGAAATTGATTTGAGAGAGTTTGTAGCTAAAACACAGCCTTATTATCTAACGCTATTTGAGGATGGATTTAGAAAGGTCCTTTTAGGTGAGACAACCCTTGAAGAAGTGTATCGTGTAGCGGGATAAAATAAAAAACACAAACCCTCATAAAATAAAGCTTTTTATTAAATATGGTTCTTTACTTATGTCACAAATTGATCTAGTTTTTAGTTAATAAAAACAGATATAAATTCTTAAAATTCATTTTAATGAAAAAATTTAGTTTAGCGGCCTTTGCTCTAGTGGTGCCTGTTTTGGCGTTAGCCAATCAGATATCTCCAGAATTATTAGACGCCAAAGGAACAAATGCCTCAAAGGCAGTTCAATATTTGGTAGATCAAGGAGTGGTAGAGGGATATGAAGATGGAACTTTTAAGCCAGAACAGGATATTAACCGAGCTGAGTTTTTAAAAATCGTTCTAGAGTCTTCTGAGAAAGATAGTACTACTTGTGATTCAATTGTGGATTACGATGATGTAAGACCTGGTCAATGGTTCTACAATATTATCTGTCAGGCAACGAAAAAGGGTATTGTCCAAGGATATCCAGATGGAAGTTTTAAGCCAGGTGATACAATAAATTTTGCTGAAGCCAGCAAAATTATTGCCAAGGTTAAAGAGGTTGAAGTTGAAGAAGAAGATTCAGCAGAGTGGTTTAAGCCGTTTACTCAAGCGCTCGGTCGTGAAAGAATCGTGCCAGGGTCAGTCTCTGATATTGCTAAGAAAATTAGCAGAGGAGAGATGGCTCAAATGATTTGGGGTATCGATACAGGAAATGAAGTTGGGGAATCGGATTTGGTTTTACCAAAAATTGAATCTTGTGAAGCACTGAATGTGCAGATGAAAAAATTTCAAAAAAGACAAGGGCAGGGAATGTATGGTCGAAATGCCTTATTTATGGATGATGCTATGGATATGGAGATGATGGAATCCGATATGCCTGCTATGGCTAGATCAGAAGGAGTTACTACTCAGTCTTCTATTGGAGGCGGGGGGTCCGAAAAATTTTCTACTACAAATATTCAAGAATTCGGTGTTGATGAAGCCGATATCATTAAAAATGATGGCTCTCATATTTATATGATCAAAGAAAATGCCGTTCGAATCGTAAAAGCTTTTCCATCAGATCAAATGAAAGAAGTGGCGAATTTGTCTGTTGCTGACAAGGGTTTTTGGCCACGAGAGATGTATGTAGATGGAGATATTCTAACCATAGTAGGACAAACTAATTCGTATAATGTTTATCCAGCTGTTAAGGAGTCAATGCCTTTGGAAGAAGAGCTTGAATGGGAAGATCCAGAGTTTTTTGATGATGCGGATATTTTTCTTGATGATTCTGCTGAAGATGCTCGTTTAATTGAGTCCCGAGCAGAAGTGGCATTAATGGTTATGCCAGGGATGCCATATCCAGGAGGGACAAATAAGCAGCTAACGACACTTATCTCTTTTGATATTTCAGATCGATCAAATCCAACAGAGATTAGAAAAGTGAGCTTAGAAGGGAATTACACTCAATCTCGGAAGATTGGTGATGTAGTTTATTTGGTTACCAATAAATACCAAAATTGGTATTGGGGAAGACCAGTTCCAATGTTAAGAAACACAGACCTTCCAATAATGGAAGATTCTGCCAATGCATCAGAAAAAATGATTGCTCCGTGCCAGGATATTCATTATTTCCCAAATTTTGAAGATTCAAATTTCTTAATTATTGGGGCAATTAATACCAAAGATACGAGTGAAAAAGTTGGTCGAATTATGATGCTCGGAAGTGGGAATCAAATTTATGCTTCTACAAACAATCTCTATGTGACGAGAACAAAACACAAAGAACGATTTATAACGGGGCGTTCTTGGGATGGTTGGCAGTGGAATCCTGTGACGGAAATCTATAAGTTTGCTCTGGATGAAAATAACATTGATTTTGTGGCGAAGGGAGAAGTAGATGGTTCCGTATTAAATCAGTTTTCAATGAGCGAACAGGGGGATTATTTCCGAATTGCCACACAAATGAATCAAGAGGGATCGATGATGAACATTCTGGATAAAAATTTAAAATTAACCGGAAAGGTTGATGGGGTTGCTCCAGGAGAGAATATCAAATCGGTTCGATTTATGGGGAATAAAGGTTATATGGTAACCTTTAAAAATGTAGATCCCTTATTTGTGATTGATCTAAATCCTACTAATCCAAAAGTCTTGGGAGAATTGAAAATTCCAGGATGGTCTGATTATCTACATCCTTACGATGAGAATCATCTTATTGGTCTTGGGAAAGAGGTAAAAGAAGGAGCAGAAGAGGATGATCGATTGAGTCCTGATGAAGTTTTGGGAGTGAAGTTAGCTATTTTTGATGTATCAAACGTGAATAATCCAAAAGAAATTCATAAAAAGGTTATTGGAGATACGGGAAGTTACAGTGAAGTGCTTAATAATCATAAGGCATTACTTTTTGATAAAGCTGAGGGAATTATGGCCTTACCAATTACTGTTATGACAAAAGATGGAGCGGCTCAAAATGGTTATCAGCCTGCTCGCCAGAGCTACAACGGAGCTTTTGTTTATGATGTGAGCTTAGAAGAAGGTTTTCAACTGAAAGGAAAAGCCACTCACTATAGTGATGATTATTGGTCAGATAAAAATACTCGTAGATGGGGAAATCATGAATACAACATTCAAAGAATTATCTACATTGGAGATAATTTCTTCACCATTTCTCCAAATGTGATTGAAGCTCATACATGGAGTGATGTAGAAGAAGTAAACAGACTTAAGCTAGATAAAAAAGCTTGTAATCAGATTTATGACGAGATGGAATGCCGAGAAAATACTCAGTGTCGAGTTTTATGGAGGGAATGGAATGAGTGTTACGAAGACAGTGAAGACTTTTCAAAAGTTTGTGAAGAGAGAAAAGAGTTTATGCGTTGTGAAGCACAATAGTATTTCTTCATTTGATTAATAAAAAACCTCAGGGCTCTGCTCTGAGGTTTTTTTTCTACCAATTTTTAATCTTCTCAATAGCTCTGCGGTCTTTTTTTGTTGGGCGACCTTCGCCTTTTTCTCGTTGCCCCCAATATTGGCTGGAGTCACTGTTTTTGCCTTCTATGGTTTCAATAGGGCTATGATCAGTATAAAACTCTCGTGCTTTTTCTGCTCCGACTCGTTTTTCTATAAATCCAATAACTTCATATTTTAGGGTGACTTCTTTATGGACGGTAATTATGTCTCCCAGATTAATATTCTTGGATCCTTTTATTTTTTGATCATTGAGTAAGACTTTTCCCTGATCACAGAGTTTGGCGGCTAAGGTTCGAGTCTTTGTCATTCTGACAGCCCATATCCATTTATCTATTCGCATCGGAGAAAAGTTTAATATATATTTTTGTTTTTTTCATCAAAATAAGCACAATGCGAGTGATGAAAAAAATCTCAATTAGCCAGTGTTTAGTAGATATCCTTTCTCGACCTAACGTTGCTAGTCGATTACCAATTTATGAAAAGTACGATAAGAATGTTCAGGGGAATACGGCTTGTGAGCGTGGAGATTTTGCTGCCAGTGTCGTAGTGCCTTTTAGAGATTTTTCAGAATTAGATGACGATCTGGCTGAAATAGGAGTAGTTGTTGGAACGGGGGGTAATCCTTACAGAGCCCTAATTGATCCTAAGCTTGCTGCTGAATTAGCTATTTGTGAGGCAGCATTAAAAACAGCTTCTGTGGGAGGGAGTTGGTTAGGAGCTACGGATTGTTTGAATTTTGGGAATCCAGAAAAAAAGGAGCAAATGGCTGAGCTTGTTCAGGGAATTGAGGGAGTAAAAATGGCGTGTGAAAAATTGGAGATTCCAATCGTTTCAGGAAATGTCTCTCTATATAATGAGTCTTCAGGGAGGTCTGTGCCGCCAAGTGCTTTGGTATCAGTTTTTGCTCGAGTAGATGAAGTGGATGCAGTATCTCCTTTATCATTTTCTGATGAGGGAAATAATATTTGGTTTTTAGGATTGCCGTTGTCTCTGTCTGGAAGTGAATTTTTAGAATATGTTGAAGCCTCTGATACAAATCTTCCAGCAGTAAATTATAAAGTTTTTGATGGATTTTGTAATGAACTAAGAGAAGCATTAAAAAATAAGCAATTAAATTCGATCTTGCCCATTGTGCCAGGGGGTGTTTGGGCTACAGCGCTTCAATCAGCTGTAAAAAATAGTTTGGGTTTTGAATTGAATATTGACGAGGACTTACCAGAGACACTATTTGGAGAGGGGCTTGGGGTTTTAGTTTCTTCATCAGAAAATTTATCTCACATTACTGGAGCTATGCGTTTGGGGAGAGTGACGAAAGGTGAGGTTGTGATTAAATCTGCAAATGAAGTTGTGTTTGAATCCGATACTGTTGAACTGACCTCAGTTTGGAAAAATTCTTTAAGGGATATTTTCTAGGACAAAATTTTTTTTCTTTTGAATTGTGTTATAATCTGTGGTAAAATAGGCAGAATAACAAAAACACAAATGAAAAAAGCTTTAGTTCTATGTTTTAGTTTAGTCGTAGCTGTTTTGCTTTCTGGGAAAGTAGAGGCTGCGGATTTTGATAGTTTTATTCAGCAAAATATTGGTAGTAGTACGAGTAATCAACAGCTGAGTGGTCAATTGGACTCTTATATAAACCAAACACTTCGTCAACGAGGGAACCAGGCAGGGACGACCAGAACGACTTCTAACAATGGAAATATTGCTCTTCCTTATGGGGGACCAGTTTTTAATGGTCCAGGCCTAGAAGGAGGCGCTAATGTTGTAGAACAGTATTTAGATGATGGCGTTTCTAAAGAACGAGATATTAAAGAACTTATTATTGGATGGACAAACTTCCTCTTGGCTGTCACAGCAGTTATTGCCGTTGTGGCTCTAGTCTGGGCAGGGATCGTTTATATTACGTCACTTGGAGACGACAGTCGTATGGAGTCAGCCAAGAAAATTATTATCTGGTGTATAATCGGGATTCTTGTTATTCTCGCTTCTTACGCCATTGTTAACACTGTTATGCAAGCTGCTTTTTAATCAATATGAAAAAATTTATTACCGGTGTCGTTCTTTCTTTCTCGCTGTGGACCGTTACTCCAACGGCTCATGCCTTCAGTTTTGGAGACTTTGTGGGAGGTTTAAACCAGGTTGGTCAAGCCGTTAGTGGGGTGGCTAATGTGGTTAGTGGAGTAAGAGGAATTATTGGAGGAATTACAGGCGATATTAGAGGAATCGGTGGTAATATTCGAGGTATTGGTAATGATATTACTGGCGGAGGAAGTAGTGTCAGATATTCAGTAAATAATACAGGATTTAATTCTGGAAGCAGCGTAGTTATCATGCAGGATTTTGATTCTATTTTTGATCAGGTAAATACTGGTACGGGAGTAACACCAACGGGACGGTTTGAACTGCCAGATCCAGAAAAATTTAACACCATTGGCCAAAATACTTCTTTAAGACAATATATTCTTAATGTCTTGAATTTTACGCTGACATTCCTTGGGCTTATTGCTGTAGCCATGGTAATTTATGCTGGTTATCTGTATGTAGCTTCAGCTGGAGAAGATAGTAATATCGAAAAATCTAAAAAAATACTTATTTATGCCGTTATCGGTATTTTAGTAGTACTAGCATCATTTGCGATTGTGAATACGGTTATTAAAAATGCGGGAGTCGGAACTGACGACAGAAATGATATTAGTAATGATGGAGGCACTAATTCAAACAATACGAATCTGATAGGGAATAACTCTAATGGAGACATTACAGGGCTTATTACTGGTAATGGTTCGAATCTTCAAACAGTCGTTAATCCAGATGGAACTGTTTCGGTTGTAAATGTTGGAGATAATAGTGGCACGGGAAGTGTTACCCAAAACCTTGCAAGCGTATTACTGTTATCTGGAGAAGGAGTGAATGATTTTGGGGGGACGGTAATGGCGAGCCCTGATGCTGCGCGTAATGGAATTACTTTTGGTCTTAGTACTCAGGCGGTAGTAGTAATTGATTTTGGAGATCGTACTCAATCCGTTCTAGATACGACAATTGATCCAACAGCAACAATTACTCATCAGTTTGGAGAAGAAAAAAGTTATAATATTCGGGGAGTTGTTCAGACTTCTGATGGTCAACAATTTACGACTCAAAAAACACTAACAGTAGGAGGAACTGATGCTCAATTTTCAGCCAGTAAATCTCAGCTACTTGTAGACGAAAAAGTAGCGCTTGATGGAGGTTCTTCAACGGTATTGGTAGGATCTATTAAAAGTTATAAATGGACTTGTGCAGCCAATGCTGGAGGAGGATGTTTTGAAGAAGCTTTTGGTAAAAATGTTGAGGTATCGTTTAGTGAGTCAGGAGAATATGAAATTACTCTAGAAATTGAGAATGTAGTAGGTGATAGTGATACTTTCACGAAAACCTTTACAGTTCTTGGAAATCAGCCAGTAGCAGAATTTACTTTTGATTCTACGGGTAATACGCTCAAGCCTGCTGAAATTCGATTTAATGGGAATTTGAGTAAAAATATCTCAGGGATAAATCAAGGGCTAACATATTTCTGGAGTTTTGATGGAGATTTCCAACAAGCCAGTTCGCCAGAAATGACTTACGAATTTGATAGTGTTGGAGATAAAAGTGTGGAACTAGTAGTAGTTGAATCAAGAAACGGATCGTTTTTACGATCGGAACCATATACTTTGACGGTTCCAATTACCACTACTATTCCGATTGATTTTGAAATTAATTAATCATTATAGATGAAACGGTTACTGGTATTAGGTTTTATTATACTAGCAATAGTAGGCGGCACAGTAGAGGCCGCCTCTATGATTATAAAGGGAAGACCAGCAACATTCAGAGCGACAAGCCGTGCTGGTGAAACTTTTGAGTGGGTGTTTCCAGGGAACGTGAAAATTAACGGGGAGATTGTTCAGTATACTTTTCGTGAAGATGGACCTCAAGAAGTAACCTTAAGAGTTATTGCTGCTTCTGGAGAAACCAATGAGTTGACGAAGTCTGTAATGGTCCATAATATGGATAAACCAACAGCTTCTATTGAAGCCCGAGTTGATGGGGTTACTATTCCAGGAGGCGTTATTAGAGCACAACTAGGTCAAAAAATTGATTTAAAATCACGACCATTTGGAGTTGCAGGAGGAGATTCAGGAGCCTTTGTGGCAAACTGGAGAGTTAATGGAAGAGATTATGCCGAATCCCAAGTACCCCTAGTATTTAATCGAGTAGGAACTTATCAAGTCTCACTAACGATTCAAGATTCTGATAGACCTCATTTGCGTGATCAAGATAATTTGAAAGTAGTGATAGAAAATCAGCCACCAACGGTAAAATCTTTAACCTTTACTTCAGCATCTAAAGTGCCAGGGCAGATTAATGTAAAAGCTGATGCTTCTGATCCAGATGGAAGTATTATCAGTTATAAATTTGAAATTCTAGAACAGGGACGGCTATTTCTTTCTCAAGTAGTTCGAGAGCCAACAGCTTACTTTGACTTGAGCCGTTATCCAGGAAGTCATATATATAGTTTTCGCGTTACAGTAACGGATGATCGTTATGCAACTTATACTTTTGATAGTGCTGAAAGTTTTCCTTTTGAAAAAGAATCATTTAACACTTCACCAGAAGCACGAATTAGTGTTGTGCCAGGTAATCAGGGAGATGTTGATACGATGTTTACTTTTTTTGCGGAAGCTTCAGATGTCGATAAGGATTATCTTCGTTATGAATGGAATCTCCAAGATGGTAGAAAATTCTATGCTCCACAATTTCAGTATCGCTTTACTGAGCCAGGAACTCAGACGGTTTCGGTTCGAGTGAGTGATGGGATTGCAACGGTTGAAGAATCCATCGTAGTTTCCGTTGTAGCCAAAGAGGTGGTACAAAAAGAAAATCTTCCACCAAAAGTTCAGCTAAAGGGAATACTTCCAAGCCAAAGAGGAGATGTTAATACCGTTTTTAGATTTTATTTAACAGCAGAAGATCCAGAAGCTGATAGATTAGAATACAACTGGGATATGGGAGATGGCGGAAAAATGTTTATCCAGAATCCTGCCTATCGTTATAAAAAACCAGGTAAATATAAAATAAAAGTTCGAGTAAGTGATGGAATTAATGAGATTACAGGGATTGCCGATGTAATTGTTGATAGAATCGATCAAGAAAAACCGCCATCACTTGAAGAAGAGGCTTTGCAAAAAGAAGTAGAGCTCTTAAAAGCCAAAACGGAAGCTTTAGAGAAGGTTAAAATTGCGGCCCCAGCAGATACAGAATCTATTGAAGAAAAAATATCAGCTCTTAGTGCTCAGGCAGAAAAAGCGAAGCAAGTTTCCTTAGAAAGACAAAAAGCTTCTCGAGAGATCGCTCTCAAAGAGCAAGAAAGAGTACAAAAACAACGAGAAGAGCTATTAAAACAGCTTCAAGCAACTCAAGAAGAAAAAGCTCGATTAGCATTGGAAAGACAAATTGATAAAGCTGAACAAGATTTAGAAATGTTGGCCAAGGCATCCGCAGAAGAAGACACGAGTGGAGAAATCAACGAACTAGAAAGAGATCTTTTGGAGAATGAGCTTAATATGCTTAGGCAGAAAATTATTGAAGAACAAAAGACTTATTTGAATGAAAAAATAAATTCACTTAAAGAAGATCAAGCCAAGGAAACTGATAGAGAGAAGAAGTTTGCAATTGGTCTAGATATTCAGGCCATGCAGAGGTATCTGGCAAGCACAGATTTATTGGGAGAGTTCGCAAAGGAATATAAAGATGGACTTTTGGAGCGAAAAGCTGAATTAGAAACTCGATTATCCGAAGCAGAAGATGATCAAACAAAAGTTCTTATTCAGGGGCAAATTCAAACCATTGATGATCAGTTATCAAATCTTGATCGTTTAGCTCAGATTCAGCTAGATTTAGCCCGAACTCAAATGACTTCGGAGTATGGGTTAGATGATGAGACTGAATTTAAAGCTTATCTAGATGATCGTATGAAAGAGTTGTTAGCAGAAAAAGATGCTCTGGAACAACAACTGAGAAGTGAAACAGATACAGTTCAAGCCGAAGTTTTAAAAGCTCGTTTAGCCGAGGTTCAGGCTCTTTTAGAGCAGTTAGGATACCTCTCAACGGATGAGATTAGTTTAGATGATATGCCTTTAGTAACGGCAAAACAGAAGATTAATCAGTATCAAAAAGAAGTAAACTCAATGGTTGCTGGAAGCTCATCTGATCAAGCGGCCTCTTTATTAAGTAAATCTAGTGATTTAAAAACTCAGGTTAAATTGCTTCAAGATTTAGATAAATCAGGACTGTCTCCTGATATGACGGTTTACGATCTTAGAGATCAGTTGGAAACTAAAAAAACAGAAATTGTTAATGATTTTCGAGCGGAAAAAGATGTAGTAAAACTAGAGGCTTTGCGTTCTAAGATTTTGGTATTAGACAATAGTTTGCAAACGCTTTCGGGTCTGGAGGATTCTGGAATTAATGAAGATAACACTCTAGAAGAAGCTCAAAGAATTTTGGTTAATCGACGGTTGAATTTGACACGTACCTATGTTTCTTCAAAAGAAGACGCAACGAAAAAAGCACTACTGGGACAGATTCAGTCAGTAACTCGACAACAGCAGTTGTTGGAGAAATTTTACGATCCAAATGCAAGAGCTTTAACTATTGGGAATGTGAAGAACGATCTTGTTCTGAAGAAAGATGAATTTACTCAAAAGCTAGCAACTTCAACGACAAATGATCAAAAGATATTCTTTCAAGATGAATTAGAAGAAGTTGATTACAATGCCGTGTTGCTCAAACGAGTAGAAAATTCTCTTAGAGAAATTATGAAAGCAGAATTTGAAGCGGAGTTAGAATCTCACAGAGCTTCACTTTTGGCAGAGCTTGAAAATGTAACCGATGAAGAAGAGCGTGCAAAACTTCAAGCTGAACTAGATAATTTGGATATGGATTCGCTTAAGGCGATTGGTTTTGGGCAAAGAAATTACTTTGAAGGTTTGATTGCGGATATGGTTATTTCAACTAATACAAAGCTTTTTTTGTATGGGCAATCAGTTACAGAACACGGTCAGGCGGTTTTCTTTGAGTGGGATTTGGATGATGGACGAGTGCTAACTGGACAGAATATTAACTTCTCCTATCGCGATTCTGGTTTCTATCGAGTAAAGCTGAATATATCAGATGGGTTGACCGAAAGTGAAGATTCTCTCACAATTAAGGTGATGCCAAAAGTTGAAGAAGAGACAACTGATGGGGTCCTAGAGGAATAACAGATAATATAAATAAAAAATAAAATGACAGAAAAAGATGCCGTGAATCCTAATTCTAAAAATTCTGCAGAGAATAATCTTCCGCAGAATACGGAAAGTTTACCATCTTTGTCTGATGCAAATAACCCTCAAGGATTTAATCTGGAATCAAATCCTTCGACTCCTGCACAACCAGTGTCGGTGGAGTCACAAGGAGAGGCTTCTAATGTTGGAGAAATCAAAGTCGAGTCAGTAACTGATATTAATACGCCGAAAACAAGCTCTGAATCAGAGTTGAAAAGTTTTCCTAATAATCCAAAACGTACCGAGGCTGATGTGGAAGCATCAAAACCTGCGGAAAGTAATGAGCCAGCTACAGCTCCCGCACCTCCAGCTCCGCCAAAAACAAGGCCTCCTCAAACAGAACCACCAGAAGAGCCTTCTCGTGGAGCCTCTTCTCCTCAAATATTTTTACTTTTACTTTTAGGAATTGGGGTATTTGCTGTGTTAGCTTTCTATGGAGCCTTGCTTTGGGCTTTATGGACTGGAAATGCTTCTAATCCTTTATTTGAAACGCTTGGGATCGAGGCTATTGGATTGAAAAATTTATTATTAATGATGACCAATGCCATTTTTGGAATAGTGGCATTAATCTTTTTAGTGACGACACTGGTTTTCATTTTTAGGTGGGGAATTGCTAAGAAAACAGATGTAAATAAAAGAAGTCTATTATTCCGATTTTTTGCTTATTTAATGCTATTCCTTACTTCTTGTGGGGCATGGTTTTTCTTTTATTTTATTATTGACCAAGCAACTGAAGCACGAGGTAGAGCGGTTGATAATTCCTTAATTGTGACTGACCCAGAAAGTGTGATTGGACTTAGTGCCCCAATTACCGTAAACTTTGATATTGGAGAAAGACTTTATCCACAGATTAATCGTTCAGTTATTCGGCAGATTAACTGGGATTTTGATGGAGATGGACAATATGATGCTTCTGGAGATAAGGTTTCTCATCGATTTTTAGATAGAGGACAAAATAATGGACGTTATCCTGTGACGGCTGAGATTTTTTATTTTTCGAGTGTAGAAGGACGAGAAATTTCATTTAAGTCACAGAAGGAAGTAATTATTAATAATGAAGCTGTAGTAGCTAAAGTAACCGCTATTCCAGAGTCTGGAGCCTTCCCTCTAGAAGTCGAATTTAATGCCGCAGAATCCAAAGATCCAGATGGTGAAATTGTGTTATATGAGTGGGATTTGGATGGTGATGGTGAATTTGAAATTAGGCAGGAAACACCAACAGTTTTGGAGACTTTTACTAAGGTCGGTGAGTATAAAATAAGATTACGAGTGACAGGGAGAAATAATGATACAAATGTGGCGGAGCAAATTATTACGGTTCAAACGCCAGAAAGTGATCTGAAGGCTGTGATTAGTAGTAAAGATCCTTTAGAAGGATTTGCTCCATTAAAAGTTTTACTTGATGGTTCTCAGTCCTTTGTTAAAGAAGGGCTTATCACTCGTTATGAGTGGTTTGTAGAAGGAGAAGAAGAACCTGTTTTAGGACGAAAGTTGCAGAGAGTTTTTCGAGAAGCAGGAGCCTATAAAGTTACTTTGACGGTCCAAAATGATTTAGGAGAACGACAAAGAACGGAAAAGACTATTGTTGTGGAGAAGGCAGATTTGAATGCTGAGGTAGTAATTAAGACAACTCCAGAACTGAAGAAGAATGATAAAATACTCAAGGGAGTGGTACCATTCGAGGTAACTTTTGATTCTAGTCAGTCAAAAATTAAAGATCCATTAGAATGGAGATGGGACTTCCAATCAGATGGAATTGAGGATCAGTATGGAGAAGTGGTTCAGCATATTTTTCGCGATCCAGGTAACTATGAAGTAAAGCTTGTAATTGTAGATTCAGATAATGTAGAACATGAAAAACTGTTTCCAATACAGGTTGATCGTTCAGGGGTGGTTGCAAAAATCGTAGCGGATCCTCCAGCAGGTCCGGCTCCAATTACAATAACATTTGATGGTTCCGGTTCTTCTGCTGATGAAGGCGAAATCGTAAATTATATTTGGGAATTTCCAGGACAAGAACCGCTTAATTATGGAGCACAGATTGATTACTTATTTGAAAAAGTAGGAAATTATGTGGTTCGTATGACAGTGCTTACTTCAGAAGGAAAAACTTCCACTGATGAGATTATTGTTTCGGCCCGTGCTCCAGTAGTTAAAGCTGACTTTGAAGTTGTTCCGAGTGCCGGGCCAGCACCATTGGAAGTTAAAGCTACTCCATTTATTCCTAAAGGAATTATTCGGGAATATGTTTGGGATTTTGGAGATGGAAGTGAACCATATAGAGTTTTCAGACCGGATCCACAAAGGCATACTTATATTGATCCAGGTGAATATATCCTAAAGATGAGATTGGTTGATCAGAACGGGATTATTTCAGAGCAATCTAAAACAATTACGGTTCGTTAAAACTTGTCGAACACAAAATTTACTCTAAAATGAGATGGCTATGTCATCTCATTTTTGGTTTCGTACTATCTTGTCTCTAATTTTGATGACCAGTTTTGGAAGTGTTTTTGCGTCAGGACCATCGTCAAAATCAATTCGTATTGATATTCAGGGAGGCAGTGCAAACATAGAGGTAGTCGAGACTTGGAAGCACCTCTCAGATAATGAGACATTAATTGTTCGACAGCCATTACCACCCAATGCTAATAATTTAAATTTATACCTTAATTCAAAAGGAGTTTCTAAGCAGGTTTTGCAGGGAGAGAATAAAAAAAAATATCTATTGGATCTTGTGAGATCAACCAATGATTCTTCGTATTTTTCCCTAGGAAAAGAGCCTTTCAAAAATCTTTTAATAAGTGAACCACTCTTATTGGAGGAAGAAGAAAATACGATTAAGTATGAATGGTCTGAGCCATTAGTTTCCATTCATGATTTTTCTAGTCTTACAGTTTTTTTGCATGAGAAAGTTTTTGATGAAGAAGTAAAAATAGATCTTGTTTTTCATGGGAATTCCACTCACTTTTTTTCACCTAACTATCCGTCTAAAGACTTCTTATTTGAGGATAATACATTGGTATGGCACTGGAGTGGGAATACATTTTCTGAGGGCGATTTTAATTTCTTTATTACTAATAAATCAGAGGCAAAGCTTTCACATTCTCGAGATAATTTTATTTATCACGCTCATTTCATAAGACCTTTTAGAGCAGATTTAAAGGATAAAAATATCTTACTCCTTATTGATCAGTCTGGTTCTATGTATGGAGAAAGGTGGGCAAAGGTCAAAACAATATTACCAGATGTTTTAAGAGAAATTGGTAATAATCGAATTAAAATAGGTTTGTTTGATGAAGAGTTCTTTTTTCTTACAGAAGAGTTTGAGCCTAATACGTTGTCGCATCAAAAAAACTGGAGGGAATTCGTTTCAGAAACGACTCCTACTGGTAAGTCTGATTGGGATTTTTGGAGAGAATTTATTCGAAATTTAAATGATTCAGAACGCGTTGATTATATTTTGGTTTTGGGAGAGTTTTCTGACTTTAAAGTGCCTGAAAATATAGATTTTTGGAAACAATATTCTAAACCAATCATGTTTTTGGATTTTGGTAAAAATGTGAAAATTTCAAATTGGACACAGCTTTTTAATGGAAGTTATATAAGTCTCTTTTCTTCTGGTTATGATTTTTATGAATTAGATGAATTTCAGTCTCTTTGGAATCATCTCGGAAATATTTATAAAGCTGAAAACTTAACGTCTGTTAATGAATTATCAGAGGTGCGTCCTGTACAAATTAATCAGTATAAAAATAGCCTAGTTTATGTTGAGAGAGTTCCTCAGGAGGAAGTCGTTTTAGATTATCAACGCTTAGGTTTTTTATCTCAGTGGTGGGGGCAATTTCAAGTGGCTTTTCATCTTAAAACATACTTAGAGAATGAAGCTTTTTTAGATGGAGCTGAAGCCGCATTGCCTTCTATTTTAGAGTACTTTGGAATTGATTTGTCATTAAACTATTTATCGAATTTTAATCATTTAGACTACTTTGAAAAAGTGCATTATATTCAAGCGTTAGAATCAATATATAATCCTAATTTTTTATCTCTTTATAAAGGAGTACCACTCTATGGTGAAAAAGTATTATCACCGTTTGATTATACGACAGAAGGGAGAAGTTTAATTCGTGTAAAACCTTATTCAGAGGCTTACTTTAAATTGTATGAGGATTATTCAGGTTTAGTGGGAGAGCCATTTTCCTGGCAAGATAATGTTGCCTTTTGTGTCTCCTATCGTTGTGTCGAAGTAGTTGAAAATGGAGATAACCTTTTTAATTTTTCTCATCGATTATTTTGGAACAGATCTTTCGGAACTCATTGGGCTGATAAATATTTAATGGAGTTAGCTCAAAAAAATATTGTGGAAGTTCCAGTCAGTGGAGAAATAGTTTTAGATAAGGCTATTTCTAGAGGAGAATTTTTTATTTGGGTCGCTCATTATCTTTATCCAGAAGAAGTAAAGAATGTGATTTTGGAATCAGAATTAGTTTTTAACGATATCAATCAACGAGAAGAAGATTTAGTAAAAAGTTTAACACTATTACACGATAAAAATATTCTAGAAGGGTTTTTAGATGGAAGTGTTCGTCCAGATTCTCTACTCTTGCGTGCAGAAGCTGTAAAAGTTTTACTGGCTATTCACGGTTACGAACCAAAATCAGAAGATTATTTTCTTGGTGACAAACCGCCATTTTCAGACCTAGACTCATGGGAAATACCATGGGTTTTAGGAGCTTTTAATAAAGGAATTGTTAAAGGCTATGAAGATGGAACTTTTAAGCCTTTTAATTCTTTAAATAGGGCTGAAGCAGCAAAAATACTGGTTGAAACTTTTAAAGATTAGCTTTAAGGTATTGATGGTATGAAGAAAAATCTTGATAACACCGTCTTTTGTTTACGAAACTTGGATCTCTATGAAGGTATTTCCGAAAAAGATCTTATTCATACAGCTCCAGAAGCTATTGAGGAATCAGTGCCAGCAGGAACTTTGTTTTATGATCCAGATTCACCAGCTGAACATGTTTATGTTATTAAACAAGGAGAAGTAGAGCTTTACCGTAAGGATGGCGAAAAAAAAGTGGTTTTAGAAACGTTACTTCCAGGTGATGTATTTGGCGATTTTGGTCTAGGAAATACAAATCATGCCGCGAAAGCGGCAAGAAATGCTTATATATGCAAAACTCCAACAGGAGAATTCTTAAGTATTGTTCGAGCACACCCTGAAATTGCGCTTCGTTTGATGCAGGTTATGGCCCAAAGAAATCAGGACTACGAGAATAGAATTACTTCTTTGTCTCGCCCAGCCAAAGATCAACTCTTGGATTTTTTACGACATTTACAAAAGAAACACAACCAAAGTTTGTTTGGGAAAATGTTTAGAATGCCTCTAAGAATTTCACATCAGAAAATAGCAGAAAAAACAGGGCTTAATCGTGTGACAGTTACAAAACTTATGGGAGAGCTGCGCAGGGATGGTTTAGTTGTTATAGAGGAAAGGACAGGCGTTATAACTGTAAATTAAAAAAACCGCCATTGGCGATTTTTTTTATGTTCATATTTTAAATCTTTATTAAAGCTTGTCGTAATCGTGCATTACAAGCTGAGTATTTATTCTTTTGATAAGGTCTAGAACTACCGATACTACGATGATAATTCCTGCTCCAGAGATGAAAAGGGCTACTCCAGAACCTCCACCAAGTTGTTGTTGTAGTAGCAGTGGAGCAATGGCCACAAAAGCTAAGAATAAACCTCCCCAGAAGCAAAGTCGTCCCATAGTAGTCTCTAGGAAATTCTCCGTTTCTTGCCCAGGTCTGTAACCTGGCACAAAACCACTTCGTTTTTGAATATTTTCAGCAATTTTCTTCGGATCAAAAACAATGGAAACATAGAAGTATGTAAATCCGATAATCAGTAGTGCATACGCTACATTATAAACAGCAGATGGGCTCGCCGGATTTAGGTTTGTTCCTACCCAATCAGCAATCATTTTTGCTGTAGCATTGTCAGTGTTCTGTGCGAACTGAGCCATAATTGATGGGAATGAAATCAATGAAATAGCGAAAATAATTGGAATCATTCCAGCCTGATTGATCTTGAGAGGAAGAAATGATTTTTGTTGTTGGCTACTTCGTTTTGAAGCATAGATAACAGAGACTCGTCGTTCGGCTTCTGTAACATATACCACAAAAATAGTAAGAGCGATTGTTCCAGCGATTAGTAGTAGAAGAATCGGAAGTGAAGCTGATTGAAACGATCCAGCAATTTGTTGAGGTACGGTTGAAACGATCCCTGCAAAGATGAGTAGAGAGATTCCGTTTCCAATTCCTTTTTCAGAAATGAGCTCTCCAAGCCATACAAGAAGCATTGTCCCAGCAGTTACAGTTAACATCATTGGAACCATCATGGTGAGATCAGAAGTGTCTACAATGTTTCCAGCTGGGGAAAATCGGTTGATTAGGGCCATCATCCCGTAACTCTGAAAGAAGGCTAACGGAACCGTTAGTCGTCGAGTATACTGGTTGATCTTTTGCTGCCCGGCTTCTCCTTCTTTTTTAATATTTTCTAGTGTCGGAACGATTACGCAGAGTAGCTGCATAATGATCGATGCATTGATGTAAGGTGTTAGTCCCATAAGAACTACAGAGAAGTTCTCCATTGCCCCTCCCGTAAGGAGAGAAAAGACTCCAAGAGCACTTTCTCCTTGGTTTTCAATAAGAGACTTGATTGCGTCCACGTTTGCACCAGGAATAGTGATATGAGCGAGAACCCGAAATAAAACTAAAACTCCGATAGTGAAAAAAATCTTATCTCTCAGAGATTTTGTTTGAAAAATGTGTAATAGTGTTGATTGAATTTTTCCCATACTGTGTTTAAAAATAACCTAAGAGAATATAAAAGCTTTTGAGTTTTAAGCAAATTTATTTGCATTCCTTCCAAGCCTTTTCTAAAAGTTTTTTGTATAAATATTAAGAAAAAATTAAGTTTATTGATTTTCATTCCTAATTTTTTGCTTATTTTTGTGGTTGGTATTGATTAAATATACTTTATGAAAATTTTGATTGTTGAAGATAATTCGAGTGTTTTAGAAATTCTGCAGATAGCTTTATCGAAAGAGAAATTTGCTATTGATTACGCGGTAGATGGAAATAAGGCCTTTGAAATGGCTCGAACAGAGAAATATGATGTTATTGTTTTAGATATTGTCCTTCCAGAAAAGAGTGGTTTTGAGATTATTAAAGCTCTTCGGGCAATGAAAAATAATACGCCTATTTTAGTAATTTCCAATAGAGATTCTTTAGATGATAAAATTACCGCTCTAAATCTTGGTGCCGATGATTATATGGTCAAAGATTTTGCGGTACAGGAGTTAGTAGCTCGTATTAAAAGTCTTATTCGCCGTTCATCGAAAGGGGCAAGCAAAAATCTATTCTTCTGTGATGATTTGACTCTAAATCTTTCAGATATGATCGTTCGGAGAGCGGGAAAACCAATAAGACTCACAAAAAAAGAGTTTGTTATTCTTTCTGAGCTTTTGAGAAATAAAGATAGAGTCGTCACAACAGAAGAGCTTATTCGGGTTGCTTGGGGGAACTTAAAAGAGCATAACTCAAATAAACTTAATGTTCATATGAGGGCTCTTCGTTCTAAGGTTGACGATCCATTTCAAAAACACCTAATACAGACCGTTCGAGGATTCGGTTATCAGGTATCTTCAGAAGAAGTGGGGGCGGCATAAAAATTGATGATTTGCTAAAATAAAAAATAGCCTTAGAATGCGCTTGATCAGGGGCATTGGCTCAGCTGGCTAGAGCGCTTGCATGGCATGCAAGAGGTCATCGGTTCAAGTCCGATATGCTCCACCATTTATTTAAATTATATCGCAATGATTGGGTATTTAGAGGGACGGGTTTTACAGGTTTTACCAAAAACAATTATTGTGGTTACTACTGCAGGAGTTGGATACGAGTTATTCCCAACAGGGTCTTTGCTCTCCAAATGTAACCTTGATGGTCTGCTTACTTGTTTTGTACATACTTTAGTGAGAGAGCAAGAAATATCTTTATATGGGTTTGAAACTTTAGAGGAACGACAGTTTTTTGAGAAGCTTATTGGGATTTCGGGTGTTGGGCCTAAGATGGCTTTGCAGATCTTAAGTCAGCCTGTAGGAGAATTTATTTCTGCGATTGATAGAGGTGATGTGGACTTTGTAATGCAGACTCCAGGAATTGGGAAGAAGATGGCTCAGAAATTAATTGTGGAACTGAAAGGTAAAATTGATTTGAGTGAAGAAGTTGTGCAGACTTCAGTAAACAAGCAAGAAGCTACCGAGGCTTTGAAAAGTTTGGGTTATGATGAATCGACCGTTAAATTTGTTTTAGGAGAAGCTCCAGAAGACCTATCAACTGAAGATCTCATAAAATTCTTTCTTAGCAACCAGTCTTAAACTGGAGGATATTCGTAATCAGGAACAAAACTGTTCTTAGGTGCTTTCTTTTGCAATACCTGGAGTGTTGATTTTTCAATGCCTTCTAGTGAGCAAATAATAGTATTATTGAAGTGTTTTTGTTTTTCTTCAGGTAATAAACTAATCCACTGGGGAGTTTCTTTTATTCTTTGGGGTAGGGCTTCAAAATTTTCATAGCGAATGATATTTTCTTCTTTAGGGACAAAGAATCCTTGTCCAAAGGAGTTCAGAAGAAAGTGCGATGAGTGTCCTTTTTGAGTTAAAAAGTTTGAAATGATTTTATCGGCTCTTGCTTGGTGTATAGGAAGTTGAAAATAAAATTTCAACGCATGCATTATGACACTACTAGTTCTGAGATGGCTAAATCCTCCAGGGCCTGTAACCGCACCAATAAAATCTACAGATTGTTTTTTAATTTCGTGTTTACTAAAGAAACCCCAAATTATGGTGCTGCTGCTTTTTCCATCTTCCCAGAAACAGGAATCGATCAAGTTATCGCTACCATCAAATAGCGTACAAAAATAAGGGAGAAAACTGGTATTAATGATAAGCTTCACGTGTTTATTCTAATCCAGATTCTAGTTCTTGGATAAAGTATTTTTCGTAAAACTCTCGAGCTTCAATCATTTTTTCGAGAGTTTTTTTATCATCACCTTCCTTTAAATGTAGTCCTCGAACGTATAGAGTGAAGTTTCCTCTATAGTCAATTTGAGCCAATTTGCTTAGGTAATCTCGTAGTTCGAGAATTCCTACTCCTGGGAAAGCATACGGCTGCCCTTTGTACACATCTGAAAGGTACACATGCTTTAGGTGTGTTCCTAAAACCTTAATAGATTCCATGATTCTAACGTTTGATCTTCCCAGCGCCGTCAAATCAGCACAAACATAACCTTGAGCTCGAAGAGATTCGAGAGTATTCTCAGATCTTTTTGGGAAAATGCCAAGAACGGCTTCAAAGGGAACGTTTCTTCTACAAAGAGTGAGGTTATATTTTTTTGCTAGTTTCGGAGCGATTTCTTTTACCCACTTTTTGTATTTGAAAGAGAGATTATCTGGAGCGTGAATATTGATAGTCACATTCCGGAACTGTTTAACCGTTTCTTGAAAGGGTTTTAAGAGTTTTTCTTCCCCCTTCGTGGCCATAGAAAATGCTTTAATTGGTATTTGGTATCTTTCTTCTAGTGATTTTAGGTATTCAACATTCTGAGTATCAAAATTATGATTAATTCCTACCTCTATACCATCAAATCCTGCCTCTTTGGCAAGTCTGAATGTGGTTTCTAATCCATGATGCCCCAGATTGTCTGTGTGAAATAAAAGCATTTTTGTTTTATGTGTATTCGTCTAATTCTAGCATAAATAGAGTATTTTTTCAAACTTTTGTGTGATCTGAAAATATTAAGTTTTACTATGGATTAAGGCTTGAGAATCTGTCTTTTTCATCGAGAATTTCAATCATGTTATCAAAGATATCTAGTATTAGTCTTACGGGGTTAGAAGGAGAGGTTGTGAATATTGAAATTGATACTAATAGAGGTCTGCCAAGTTTTAGCATTGTGGGACTAACCGATACAGCTATTCAAGAGTCTAGAGAGCGTGTCAGAACCGCAATAAAGCAATCAGGGTTTGAGTTTCCAACAGGGAAAATAGCGGTTAATCTCGCACCTGCAGATGTTCGGAAACATGGTCCGCGTTTTGATTTAGCCATTGCACTCGGCATTCTTGAATCTAGAAATCAGGTTGTTATCCCTAAAGAATTTAAAAAAGCGATATTTTTAGGGGAACTGAGTTTTAGTGGAGACTTAAGACCGGTTACAGGAATTTTGCCTACAGTTATTGCCGCTAAGGACTTAGGATTTGAATATATATTTGTCCCAGAACAGAATGTTTATGAAGCTTCGGTTGTGGAGGGAATAAGTGTTTATGGGGTTGGTACTTTGTCTCAATTAGTTAATTTTTTTCATACCAATGAAGGGGTGGCTTTAACCCCCTATACTTCTTGGGAAGGGCAAGAACAATTATTTGATGAAGATTTTGACTTTAAGCAGATCAAAGGCAATGAAACGGCCAAGAGAGCTCTTGAAATTGCGGCTGCAGGAGGGCATAATCTTTTAATGGTTGGACCACCAGGTTCTGGAAAAACAATGCTGGCAAGAGCTTTTAGCACTATTTTGCCTCAACTGACATTGGATGAGAGTTTGGAAATAACAAAAATTCATTCTATTGCTGGGTATACCAATACAAAACATCCGGTAATGTGCTCTAGACCTTTTCGATCCGTTCATCATACAGCTTCTGGAGTGGCCATTGTGGGAGGTGGAAATCCTCCCTGCCCAGGGGAGATATCCCTAGCTCATAGAGGGGTTTTATTTTTGGATGAATTTGCTGAGTTTTCTGCAAAAACTCTAGAAGTTATGAGACAACCACTGGAAGATGGTCGTATTACTATTTCTCGCTCTTCCAGTACCATTACTTATCCAGCAAAATTTAGCCTTATTGCAGCTATGAATCCTTGTCCATGTGGTTATCTTAATGATCCAGAAAAAGACTGCACTGATACTCCGTTTTCAATTCAGCGTTATCAACAAAAAATATCAGGACCTATCCTTGATAGAATAGATCTACACATAGATGTGCCAAGGGTTGATTTTGATAAATTAAAATGTGTCCAAGAAAGTGAATCTTCTCTCTCTGTTCGGGAGAGAGTTCAGAAAGCGCGAGATATCCAGATTCAGAGGTTAAAAGAATTTAATATAACGAGTAATGCAGAAATGTCTTCTCGTATAGTAAGGCAGTTTTGTTCTTTGGATGAAAGGGGAGAAGCTTTGGTGAAACAGGCGGTTCAAAAATTTAACCTTAGTGGGAGGGCCTATTTTCGTTTATTAAAACTAGCACGAACTATTGCCGACCTAGAAGTATCCGAAAAAATTGAAGTACAACATATTGCTGAAGCTATACAATACCGACCAAAGGTGAACAATTAACTTTCTAGTTCCTGCGAAATAATAGCTTCTGCATCATTAAATAGCTTGTCTAGGTTGCCATCTTCAGAAAAGATTTGGTAGTCATAGATATCTGATAATTCAAGCTCTTTTTCCATTGATTTCATTCTTTTTTCTAACTCTTCTTCAGTTATAGGAGCTCGTTCTTTAATTCTTTTTACAAGGGTATCCATGCTATCTGCGGGTCTCAGAAAGATAGAGACAAAATCTTCTCGATCGAGTCTTTCTCTCGCTTGCGAAAATCCCTGTACATCAAATTCTCTTATTACAATTTGCCCAGCTTTTATTGGTTCTAGGATTTTATCCTTTAGAGTTCCATAGTAAGTTTCTCCATGAACATGAGCGTATTCTAGAAACTCTCCAGCTTCAATGCGTTGTTCAAATTCTTCTTTAGTGATAAAAAAGTAAGTTTCTCCATCTTTTTCTCTTGGCCTTGGGGCTCGAGTAGTGCAACTTGGAGGGAAAACCCAATCGGTTTTAGTTTCCCGTAGATAGTTAATCAAAGTTCCTTTCCCAACACCAGAGGGTCCAGAAAAGAAGAAAATTTTTCCACGTTTATTCATCTTTTTATTCATCAATTTTTGCCAAAGTACAAACATTATTTTTCTAGGTAAGCCAAGAATTCTTCCCTTGAGATGTTTTCTTTATCGAGCAAGTCTTCAGAAATTTTTTTAAGTAGTTTCTGATGTTTTTTAAGGATGGTTTCACATCGATTTTCAGCTTCTACGACAAGTCGTTTTACTTCGTCGTCAATAGCTTGTGCTGTGTCGTCACTGTGTTCTCCTTGATCATCGCTTAAAGCTCCAGCAAAACCTCGAGATTTTTTCTGAAATACTACAGGTCCAATTTTTGAATTATCTCCCATTCCGTAAGTCATCACCATAGATCGAGCAATTCCAGTAATTCTTTCCAGATCATTTGAAGCTCCAGTTGTAGTTTGTCCAAAAATAAGTCTTTCAGCAATTCGTCCTCCATGAAGGCTTACCATTTCATCTTTCATTTTTTGTTCAGAGTGAAGGTATTTGTCTTCTTCTGGTAAGAACCAGGTGACTCCAAGGGCTCCTCCTCGAGAGATGATTGAGATTTTATGTACAGGTTCACAATTCTCAGTGAAGTGCCCGGCAATAGCATGACCCACCTCGTGATAAGCGATAATTTTCCGTTCTTCATCAGTAATCCGTCGAGATTTCCGAGCGGGCCCTAGTGATACTTTTTCAACCGCATTATCAAGATCTTCTTGAGAGATGGTTTTACGTCGTTCTTTTACAGAAGCAATAGCTCCTTCATTCATCACGTTCTCAATGTCGGCTCCTGAAAATCCTACGGTTTTTGAGGCGACGGCTTTAAGATTTACCTTGGTATTTAGCTTTTTATTTCGAGCGTGTAATTTGAGGATTTTTTCTCGAGCTTCCATATCAGGAAGATCGATATGAACTCTTCTATCAAATCGTCCCGGTCGGAGTAGCGCTTTATCAAGAATATCAGGCCTATTAGTTGCTGCAATAATGATCACAGAGCTATCGGGCTCAAATCCATCCATTTCCGTAAGGATTTGATTTAAAGTTTGCTCTCGTTCGTCATGACCTCCAGAACCACCAGTTCCTCGCTGTTTACCGATGGCATCAATTTCATCGATAAAAATAATAGCCGGGGCATTTCTCTTGGCTGTTTTGAATAAGTCTCTCACTCGACTAGCACCAACTCCTACAAACATCTCTACAAACTCAGAACCAGAGACGGAGAAGAATGGAACATTTGCTTCGCCTGCAATAGCTCGAGCAAGAAGCGTTTTTCCTGTACCAGGAGGACCAACCAAAAGAATTCCTTTTGGGATTTTTGCTCCCGCTTTGGTATATTTTTTAGGGTGACGTAGAAAGTCTACAAGTTCGGTAACATCTTCTTTGGCTTCGTCAGCTCCTGCCACATCGTCGAATTTGGTTTGATGTTTAGTTTTGTCATAAACCTTTGCTCGAGACTTCCCAAATCCAAAAGGTCCATTTTCTCCACCCATGCCACCAGCTTTTCGAGTAAATAGGTAAATAAGTAGAAATAGAATTACAAAAGGTCCAAACCCAATTAAAAGGTTGAGCCACGCTTTTGATCCAGAAGTATCTACTACTTTAACGGTTGTTTTGATAGATTTATCGTTGAGGCCAAGATCTCGAATATTTGCCCCCGCTTCTTTGTAGGTTACAAAACGATTTCCTTCGCTATCTTCAGCGGTAATTTTTTGATCTTTGATTTCAATGCTTTTTAGATTTTCATCGTTATATTTTTGAAGCAATTCAGAAATAGCAATTTCTTCAGTTTTTTTATAGCTTGTCCCTAACTGATCTTGCATCATCAAAACAAAAGTAGCTCCAATGAGGGCAATAATTATTAGATAGTTAAAAGGGTTATTACGATTGGGAAGGTTTTTTGGTCCAAATTTTTTCATTTTGATTTTAAAGTGGATAAATCAGGCCGAATTGTAAGAAACTGATAGTGAAAAGCAAAAGATTACTTTGTTGGTAAATAATCGATAAAAAGCTTTCCGTGAAGGTGATCATATTCGTGTTGAAATACTCTCGCATCCCATTTATCTAGCTTTTTTTCACACCAATTACCTTCAAGGTTTTGCCAACGCACATGGACTTTAGCTGGTCGAGAAACTTTGCCGTAGGTTTGCGGTAGGCTCAAACATCCTTCTTCCATAACAATTTCATTTTTTGAAAAAGAAACTACTTCAGGATTAATCATCGCTACAATTTTGGGTTCTTTATTAGTTTCAACATTAAAAGTAACAATCATAATCTGTTCAAGAATCCCAACTTGGTTAGCGGCAATGCCAATTCCACAAACACTAAGCCCTTCTGGGTTAAGCATAGTATCTATCATAGCATCAGCTGTATCTTGAAGTTTTTGATCAAATTTGGTTACAGGAATCGCTGTACTCCGAAGAATCTTATTATCTGAGCCTGTGAGAATCGTTAACATCAGGATATTTCTAGTGAAAAACACAGAAAAACTCAAATGAGAATTTGATTTTAGTTATGAGCTTGCCTAGTCTATGACCGAATAATTTTTTAAAGAATGGCAAAAGTTATTATTAAAGATTCCAATGGAGGAGAAGTCGTTAAGTTCGATGGAAATTCGGAAGAATCATTGGCAACTCAGGCACAAGATGTTGGAGCTGCCATCCCTATTTCTTGTGGTGTGGGCGCTTGTAGAACTTGTGTATGTAAGGTCGAAAAAGGTTTTGAACATGTTGACCGAGAAGCCGTGGGCCCAATGCACATTATGGTTGAAGATGATGAAATGCTTTCTTGTATTGCTGGAGTGAAAACTAATGCTCCAGAAGATGCGGAAATTGTTTTAGCGGCTGAAAATTTATAGTTTAACGTGTAACAAGTCATAAAAAAATTGACAGATTGAGCGTTCTTTTTATGATCGCCCAGCTTTTAATACTTAAATTAAATATACAATGGCTCGTCCAAGTAGAAAAAAACGCGCATTCTTCGCTCTCTACTGTACAGAATGTATGGAGAATGAAGGGAAAAGAGTAGAGAATTATAAAATTATGCTTAATCCTACTAATACTAATCCAAAAGAGTTTACAGCTCGGAAGTATTGTCCAAGATTGAGAAAACATACGATTCACAAAGCGCGACAAATTTCTCGAAGTCAGAACAAGTAGTCTGAATTTTAAATTGAATTTAAGAAAACCTCCTATTACAGGAGGTTTTTTTGTGCATAGACTTGTCTTAAGGGCGTTTTTTTGAGTACACTATGCGCGATGAAAAATGCTTTTAACCGTTTATCGGCAAAACTTACAGAGCTGAAGGCCATTCGAGAAACCTATTTAGAAAATAAAAACAAGAAACCTAAAAAAGTGAGTGGTGTAAAAGCCCCAAAGAGCAAAAAAGAAGTGGTACAATTAGAAATTTCTACCACTACGGTTATCAAAGTGCTTTTGGTATTTTTCCTCTTTATGGGGTTAAAAAACATCATTATTGAGATTCAGTCTGTACTTATTATTACAGGATTTTGTCTTTTCTTGGCGATTGGACTTTCGCCTATTTTGGATAAAATAGAGTCTTATCATATTCCAAGACCATTAGCGATTTTAATCTTGTATGCGGTGTTTTTTGGAGTTCTAGGACTTTTGTTTTTAAAGGCCTTACCAATTATTGCTGAACAGTTGCAGGATATTGCTTATGATATGAGAGCTTTTATTACTGAGGGACATTTTGCCGAACTCCCAATAATTCCTCAGCTTTTTGAAACCGCAAATTTTGATCCACAACAAATTCAGTCTTTTATGTCGGAGAATTTATCCACGGTGGCTGGAAATCTTCAGAGTATTGCGGGATCAACTTTTGTAATTCTAAGTGGTGTGTTCCAGGGAGTATTTAACTTTATTTTTGCAGCGGTATTACTCTTTTTCATGCTTATGGAGAGAGAAAAAATTGGTCAGTTTTCTCTGCTTATGTTTCCTGGTAAGAGTCGTGCCTATATTGCGACGAAGTTTACAGCGGTACAAACAAAAATGGCTCAATGGTTTCGAGGCCAATTTATTCTTATGTTTTGCATGGGGGCCTTTATGTATACGGGAATGAAGATTCTTGAAATCTTCTTTGGTATGAAGTATGCCGCAACAATCGGACTTATTGCTGGAGTGATGGAAATATTCCCTTATATTGGAGTATTTATTACCGGCCTTTTATGTGTCTTAATTGCAATAAATATTTCTTGGTTCTTGGTTATAGCGGTACTTGCTTGGATGGCCTTGGCTCAATTTTTAGAGGGGAACTTTTTAGTCCCATTGGTAATGGAAAAGGTAACGGGACTTTCTTCAGTCGTTGTTATTCTTGCGGTATCTATTGGAGGTATTTTAGGTGCTTCAATCGGGGGAGTGCCGATGGTTATTTTAGGGATGATATTTGCAGTACCCTTTGCTGCATCTGTGGCAATATTTGTCGAAGAGTATGCCCACAGAGAGGATTAGAAGGGTTTGATTTGGGCGAAGAATATATCGCCTCCTGCATCGGGGAAAAATTGTATGGAGTGACCTAAAAATATATGCTGAATTTCGTCTTTTTGCTGTGGAAGAAATTCTAACCATAAAGCTCCAAACATAATATTTTTTTCTTTAAGCTGGTTGGCCAGTTTTCGAATATGATCCAATCCATCTTTGCCTGAGAATAGTGCTGATCTAGGTTCTTTATTAACTTCTTCGGCAAGGACCATATTCTCTGGAATATAGGGAAGGTTTGCAATAATAAGATCAATAATACTCCCATATTTAATGTTTTCGAGCAGGTCTGATTTGGAAAAATCAATAGCCGCATTATGTTCAGCTGCATTCTTTTGAGCCATTTTAAGAGCTTTTGATGAAATATCTACAGCTTGTACCTTTGCCATCGGAAAGAATTTTTTCATAAGAATAGCAATACAACCACTGCCAGTTCCGACATCCAAGATTGATTTTAAGTGGTGCGATATCTTTAGGTCTGCCAAGGTTTTAATGTTATTTCCCCCTATATGGGTTTCCTGGATATCTCCCAGGCTTTTGAGTATGTGGTCACAGAGTATTTCGGTTTCATCTCGGGGAATTAAAGTGTGTCGACTAACCTGTATTCTTAAATCATACCAATCTTTATGTCCGAGGATGTAAGCGGTTGGGATATGTTTACTTCGTTTTTTTAGATATTTTTTAAAGGTATTTACCTGCCAAAAAAATAAATTTTTCTTAGTGTTAGTTTTTAAATAAATACGATCTTTCTTTAGAACGGCGGACAATAAAACCTCGGCTTCTAATTTGCCATTTGGAAGCGCTTTTAATTGTTGAGTTCCAAAGATGATCGCTGATTCTATATTCATCTTATTAAGTATAGATGAAGCTTGAAATAATAACGATAAAAAAAGAACCGATAACTATCGGTTCTCTGAAAAATTTTCGTTTTATAGACTTCTTATCCAAGAAATTGTCGTTTTTTTGCTGCTGCTCGGTATTTTTCTCGAGAAATAGCAGAAGCTCGTTGTTTCGTTTGAGTAGGCTTTTGTTTCCAGTATCGAATCCCTCTAAATTGTTGGATAAGCCGTGTTGATTTGATATGACCGCTAAATCTTTTGAGAAGTCTTTCTCCTGATTCACCGTCTCTTCGTGTAACTTTTACTGTCATAAATAAGTAATTTAAGTGGGCCGATGATAGGTTTGATAAAGGGTTTGTCAAATTTTTTCTGAGAGAGAATTTACCGTCTACCAATTAATTTCATTGAAATTTACACAAATGTATACACAATGCTGACAACATGAATCTTAAAATTGGAATTGTCGGCCTCCCAAATGTTGGAAAATCTACCCTATTTAATGCTTTAACTAAGTCCGCTAAAGCCGAAGCAGCAAACTTTCCTTTCTGTACTATTGATCCAAATGTTGGAATTGTAGAGGTGCCCGATGGACGTTTAGAAAAATTAGCTAAATTGGTAAGTCCGGAGAGAATAATGCATTCAACGGTTGAATTTGTAGACATTGCAGGATTGGTGGAAGGGGCGAGTAAAGGAGAAGGTTTAGGAAATAAATTTTTGAGTCATATCCGAGAGTGTAATGCTATTGCTCATGTATTAAGAGATTTTGAAAGCAGCGATATTCACCATGTAGCTGGAAAGGTTGATCCGGGGCAGGACTTTTCGGTTATCCTAACAGAGTTGATTTTAGCAGATCTCGAATCTATTCAGCGTCAAGTAGAGAGAGTTGAGCGAAAAGCTAAAACAGGGGATAAGGAGGCTAAAGAAGATTTAGATCTTATGCTTAAGTTTAAGACGGTGTTAGAAGCAGGTGACCTGGCAAATACGGTCGAACTTAATGAAGAAGAAACTTTGCTGGCAAAACAATATCAACTGCTCACTCAAAAAAAGTTTTTGATTGTGGCCAATACTTCAGAAGATAAATTCCCAAATTTTGATGCTAAAGCTTTTGCTGCCAAAGTAAATGCCCCAAAGGGCGTTCCAGTAGTACCAATCTGTGCTCAAATTGAAGCTGAACTTGCAAGTTTAACGGACGAAGAAGCACGTGAATTTTTAGCTGAAATTGGAGCGAAGCATTCTGGGTTAGAGAATTTAATCCGAGCTAGTTTTGATTTGCTTGGTTTACAGAGTTATTTTACGGCAGGGGTAAAAGAAGTGCGAGCCTGGACTATCAAAAAAGGCGATACGGCTCCAAGAGCTGCAGGGGCGATTCATACCGATTTTGAAAAAGGTTTCATTAAGGCAGATGTTATTGCTTATCAAGATTTTATAGATAATGGAGGAGAAGCGGGAGCAAAAGATGCTGGTAAAATGAGGCTCGAAGGAAAAGACTATATCGTTCAAGATGGAGATGTGATGCACTTCAAATTTAACAACTAGTGATAGTTTCTCGGAAGTTTGTAAATATTGTCTTTTTTTGATATAAAGAATCATAATTAATCTTTATTTTTTTATGTGGGAAAAAGAAAAGACTGATTTCATAGGGCCTTCTGTTGAGGCTGTTCTTGGAGAGGGATGGGAAAGGTCGTCAGAGCAAGATCCTGATGAAATGCTTCATGATGCCGTAGACGAAGTCGCAGAACAAGCAAGGAAAACCATTGGTGAATTAGATGGTAAAGGCTATACCGTTTAATTCTTAGGTCCAGCTGAGCCAGTGGTGATATTTTTCAACTCGTCCTTCTACTACATCTGCATAAAGCTGTTTTAATTGATTTGAAATGGTGTTTGATTGGTCTCCAATTTGTTGTCCATCAACTGATTTAATAATGGTTACCTCCGCGGCCGTCCCTGTGAAGAAGGCTTCATCTGCATTTTTTAATTCTTCTGGAGCAAATACTCCTTCTTGAGTTTCAATTCCAAGTTCCTCTTTAGCTAGTTTAATAATGGTGTCTCGGGTGATTCCGTTAAGGATTGTTCCAAGTTTTGGAGTGTAGAGCGTATTATTTTTGATGATAAAAAGATTCTCTCCCGGTCCTTCAGCGAGATTTCCTTCGTAGTCGAGTAATAAAGCTTCTTGATAGTCGTTATTATGAGCCCATTGAGAAGACATAATAGAATTTACATAGTGTCCGTTAATTTTTGCATCTGCTTGGAGTGATTTTGGATGAATTCTAATCCATGGAGAGATTCCTACCGTGATAGGGTCGTCCGAAAGATATTTTCCCCAAGGCCAGGCAGCGATGAAGGTATCAATTTCAGCACCGTGCGGATTCAGCCCCATTTTTCCTTCTCCGAAACATGCTACAGGGCGTATATATCCAGATTTAAGATTATTTTTTCTCAAAAGTTCTAGATTGGCTTCGCAGAGGTCTTGAACTGAGTATGGAATCTCGAGTTCAAGAGTACTGGCTGAATAATGAAGCCTTTCCATATGCTCTTTTAGTCGAAAGATAGCGGTCCCGTTAGCAGTTTCGTAGCAACGAATCCCTTCAAAAACTCCACTTCCATAGTGAAGAACATGATTAACGACAGATATATTTGCCTCATCTTCTTTTACAAAGTTCCCATTCCGCCAAACATATGGACCAAAGTTCATGCTTTATTTTTTAAATTTGAGATTAATTTAATTAATTTCTCGTATTTTTCCAAATAATTATCAAACTTGACTTCAGTCTCTTATCAGTAAAAATAGTGGTATATGGGTTTTATTATCAAGATTCTATTGCATGTGACCACAACAGCAGGAGTGCTGTGGGCATTTGATCACTATCTATTTGAAGATTTCTTCAATATTACTGGAGATTCGGTGTGGATGAGTTATGGACTAGTGGCTTTTGTCTTTGGTGTTTTGAATACCTTTATAAAGCCTTTGTTAAAGATTTTAATGTTGCCAGTTCAGTTCTTTACTTTGGGGCTTGCTGGTTTAGCGCTTAATGGAGTTATTTTGTGGGGAGTTCAGCAGGTTGTACACTTTACAGAAATAAACAACACCCAGGTAGAAGTCGATGGTTTATTGATGTATTTAATTATTGGCATTGCTTTAGGGATTACGAATACTATTATCCACTGGGTGGAATAAATTTGCCAAGGCATATAAAATTTCTACAATCGCTTCGTTTTAATTCAATTGAATGTTTAATATATTCTTTACGGCCGTTTCGGTTCTACTCATAGTGGTGATTCTACTACAACAAAAAAGTTCATCACTTGGTTCTATGATGGGAGCCGATAGTGGGGATGAGCTTGTTCAGACTCGTCGTGGAGCAGATAAGTTTTTGCACAATGCAACAATTGCTTTATCTTTAGCTTTTGCTGGGGCTGGAATTTATGCTATGATTTTTTAGTTTTTCCCTTAAATGAGACGTCAAAGGCGCTGGTGGCAAAACCCCAAGACGCGCTGGAGAACCTTAGGGGTTTTGGTGTTGATTTCACTTTTGGTGATTTTGAAAGTTCTTTGGAATGAGTTCTTTTTAGATAATTCTAAAGAAGTGCCAAAATCTGGGGGAATTTACACAGAAGCAACCGTAGGAACGGTGCAGAATCTTAATCCATTAGCACCAAGTAGCTCATTTTTTGATAAGGACGTACAGGCTCTTATTTTTGAGGGTTTATTGAAGTACAACCCTATAACAAAAGAAATTGAAGATGCGCTGGGAAACTTAACGGTTTCTGAGAATGGAAAACTTTATGAAGTAACATTAAAAGAAGATCTAAAATTCTCTGATGGTAAGGATTTAGATATTGCGGACGTATTGTTCACTTATTCAACACTATTAAAAAACCCAGGATTGGGAAACAACGATCTTTACCAAGCTTTTGAGTATATTGAAATCAATGTAGTGGACGATAGAACTATTAGCTTTCGTCTTCCAGAGCAAAATGTTTTTTTCAAAAGCTTGCTTACCATACCTATTTTGCCTCAATCGGCTTTTGAAAACACTTTGATTGAAGAGGTTTTAGATCCTGATTATCCATTTAATAGAAGGCCTATAGGCGCTGGTCCCTTTAAGCTAAAAAATATTATTCCTGAAGATGAAGGGTTATATCGTGTTTTTCTAGATAAAAATCATAATTATCATCGTGGTGAACCTTATGTGGAACAGGTAGTGCTTTATGCTTATGAGTCACCAGAACGGTTAGTTTATGATCATCGATGGCCAACAAGTTTTTCTCGTTTGTCTCAACAGTTAATAGATCAAATAGAGCCTAATTTATACGCTGAATACCAGCGTATAAACTACGTTTTACCACGATTCTCTGGAGTCTTTTTCAACTTAGATCGTTCTATTGTTCGTCTTCCAACTTTTAGAAAGGCTCTTTCAATGGCCTTTGATCGTGATAAGATCTTAGAAGGAGATTGGAAGCCCCTAAAATCCCCGTTTTTTATTGAAAATGTCACGGTCTATGAGCCACTTTTGGATTACACTCAAGCACGGATACAATTAAGAGATAATGGATTCCCCTATAATAAGGAAAAAGAAGCTCGAACAGAGGGGAAAGAAGGGGAAACCGTAAGATTAAAGCTTTTAACATCAACTGTTCCAGCGGTATATTCTCGCTTTGCTCAAAAATTGGTTAATGCTTGGGAAGACGAACTCTATATTGAGATTGATTTGATCGTTTTACCTCCAGAAGAATTTGCCCAAGCTTTACATAATCGTGATTATGATATGGTTCTATTTGGTCAAAATTTCTCTGATAATTTTGATGTATTATCCGTTTGGCATTCGTCACAATCGGATCTGCTAAATCTTTCAAATTTTACTCGAGATGATGTTGATTTTATGATTGATGAAATACGGTTTACGGGTTCTTATCAAGACTATCAGACCCTACAGGATAAGATTGATGATCTAAATCCAGCTTTATTTTTAGGGACTCCGGCTTACCAGGCTTTGCAGTCAATCCACCTTAAAGGAGGGTTGGAAGATTGGTCTGGTATTAGAAGCCTTTCCCATAGATTTGCTGTCGCTCATTTATGGCATTTTGAGACAGAATTTGATTGGGATTTTGCTGAAGGTAAATGGTTGGTTGTAGAGTTTCTACACTGGTTAATCGGCGGAAAGAATTAAACTTATTACCTTTCTAGTTCAGCCTTTTTACCTCGATAGTAAATAGCATTTTTATCACTTGCCATATGGTCGACAGTCATGGCTGCAAAAGTTGCTGCATCTGCTTCTTCAACTTTAGTTCCTTGGTAGAAAATCTTATTGCCTTTTTGGAAATAAAGATTTCCTAAAGGAATAATTTCTTTATCGGTTGTTATGCCTGTTGGTTTATCAAAAATCCATACTTGGTTTTTATCTTGAGCCATTCCATAAGAAAGAATGGTGAAAGATTTATAGTGAGCCCCTTCAACGGTTCTTCCATCATAAAAAATATTCTTATTGTCTTTTGCAAATCCATAGCCTAAAAGCTGAAAACTTGACGGATCTGCAGCGTAAATCCATTGATCGTAGTAGTAGACTTTTCCACTATCAACAAAGTAGGTTTCTCCTAATCCGATAGTGGTTGCATATTGCATTCGGACATAGCTTCCGATGCAAGCGAGAGCACTAACTCCAAATATGATAGCGGCCACACCAAGAAGAAGGTGGCTTTGTTTCGATTTCGCTTTTTTGAATATTTTCATTTATATTAGAGGTAAGTTTAGATCGATTATAGTTTAAAATTTATAAATGAAAAAAATTTCTCAAAGAGACCTCTTGGATTTACAGGCTAGAAACGAGTTTGGTGTTACTCCCTTGTCAGGAAAATCTCTTTTAGGGCTTGATTATGGTGAGAAATTTTGTGGTTTTGCCTATGCTGTCGATGGAGTTACAGTTCTTCCTTATAAAGTCATCAAAACAGGGAATCTCATCAGTGAAATTGATGACATTTTAAAAACCAAGAAAGTTGATTTATTAGTGCTGGGATTACCTATAGGAATTAAGGGGGAAGAAAATCATATCTGTAAAAAAATTCGATCAGTTTCGAAAGAATTGGTAGATATTTTTAGCCTAGAAATAGATTTTGTTAATGAGCGTTATTCTTCCCAAAAAACAATAAATAATAGAACAGATAGAGTAGATGATCTTGCGGCGGTTAACATTTTGGAATACTACTTGTCGCAGAAATCATAAATTATCGTTTTGCTTCAAGTACATTTCTCTATAATTAACTCATGAGTGAGGAACATCTTTCTCCAGAAGTTGTTGAATCTGTTGTGCAAAAAGCGCAGAACGGAGATCAGGCTAGTTTCACTCAGTTATTTGACTGGTATTTTGATAGAATATTTCGTTATGTGTCTTTTCGAGTAGATTCAGAGGTATGTGAAGATGTAGTAGGAGATGTGTTTTTAAAGGTCGTTCAAAATTTGAAGAAATATCAGCCACAGCCAAAAGTGAGCTTTTCTGCTTGGATTTATAAAATTGCTCACAATACAGTTATTGACCATTACCGAAAGAAGAAAGAAATTTTAGGAATTGGAAATGAAGAAGATAGTGAGTTTGAAGATTTTTGGGAATCATTACCTGATGAGATGAATTTGTTGCCTGATGAAGAAGTTCATAATCATTTTCAATACGAAAAACTTCATGCATCTTTGAAAAGGTTAAAACCTATTCATAGAGAAGTTTTGGAGTTAAAATTTTTAGAAGGATTTTCTAACAAAGAAGTGGCTCAAGTTCTCAACCGAACAGAAGGTAATATACGGATTCTGCAACTAAGAGCTTTAAGAGAAATTCGTAAGTTTTTTAGTGAAGACGATAAATAACAGTGATTCTGGATCACTGTTTTTATCGTTTTTATAACGGGTAGAAGAGTTAAATTTTATTAGTTATTTCTAAGAGCATTTCTTCAGTTCTTTGCATTCCAAGGCACCCATCAGTGATTGACTTTCCGTATTCAAGTTCTTCTTTTCCAGAAGCTTTATCGGCACTTTGTTTTCCATCGACTAAGAAACTTTCGACCATAAAACCTTTAACGGTTGATTTGATAAGATCATTTCTATTCATACTTTCGATAATCTCTTTAAGTATTTCAGGTTGTTTTAGTGGATCTTTTTGACCACTAACTGAACAGATAGAATTATCATGGCTAGCATCTACAATAATACTTGGATTTTTTACCATTTTTGCGTGTAGTTTTTCACTGGCTTCAAGAAGTGATTGATAATCATGGTTAGAAGTTCCATTTCCTCCTCGTAAAATGAGATGTGCATGAGGGTTTCCAGAGGTGCGGATTTGTTTTCCATGAAAAGCAAAAACATGTCCGTGTTGCGCTGCTATAACGGAATTGACGCCGATATCAATATTTCCTGATGTTGGATTTTTTAGGCCTACAGGATGAGGAATCATTGAAGCAAAGATCCGATGTTCTTGATCTTCTGCTGATCGAGCCCCAATAGCAATCCAGCTAAGCAGGTCTACAAAATAATTATCATTATGCGTAAATAAAGCTTCATCAGCAATAGCATATCCTTTTCTTACGGCTTCAATCATCATTGATCGACAGTAATAGGTTCCAGATTCTAGATCAGGAGCTTCAAAAGGATCGGGTTGATTTACAGGCCCGAGCCAACCAACGGTAGTTCTTGGTTTTTGGAGATATACCCTCATAATAATTTTCAATTTATCTGAAACTTTTTCAGCAATTGGCTTTAGTTTTTCAGCATATTCTAATACGGCTGCATCTGGCCAGGCACTACAAGGCCCAATGATCATAATCTTCCTTGGATCTCGTCCCTCAATAATAGCCTTAATTTCTTCCTGATCTTGGATAACTTTTTGAGTTAGATTATCTCCTAGAGGCAATTTTTCTAAAACCTCTTTATTGGTCGGTAACGGCTTTTCAACAACGTAAGACATGTTAATTTTTATGTTAATTATACAAAAAACCAGCGTTTCTATTCGCCGGTCTAAATTTTCTTAGTACTTTACTTTTAAAATTAACCGACGGCTATGTCGTCCAGAAATAAAAGAAAGCGCTAAAAAATTGTTGCATTACATCGCTAAATCTACTGGTTTGATTTTTATCTGTCAATTTTTTGATGATTTTTGTCTGAGCTTGCACATTTATGCAAAAAAAATACTATCCCAATCAGTTATGCAAGATAAAGCTCAAGCGGTTGTCAGTGAATTTCAAAGTTTGGAGGAAGAATTAGCGAATCCAGAGGTTTTTTCAGATCAAAAAAGATTCGTTTCCTTATCTCAGAAAAGAAAGTCTCTGGAATCAAAATTTGAAATAGCTGAGGCGTATTTAAAGATTTATAATCAAAAAATTGAAGCTGAAGAGATTATCAATACAGAAAAGGATGCAGAACTCATAGAAATGGCTAAAGAAGAGCTTGAAATGGCAAAATCAGGACTTCCAGAAGCTGAGGAAGCTCTAAAAATAGCTTTAATACCTCGTGATCCAAGTGATGATCGGCACTGTATTGTTGAAATTCGAGCTGGAGTAGGAGGTGATGAAGCGGCTCTATTTGCAGAAGAAGTTTCAAGAATGATTCTACGATTTTCAGAAACTCAGGGTTTCAAACCAGAAGTGATGTCAGAATCAGCGAATGAAGGAGGGGGAATTAAAGAAATAATTTTTCGTATAGAAGGTTTTGGTGCTTATGGGAAGCTTAAATTTGAATCGGGAGTCCATAGAGTACAGCGTATTCCTGCAACGGAATCTCAAGGACGGGTACATACATCCGCTATTTCAGTCGTTGTTTTGGCTGAGGTTGAAGAGAATGATATCGAAATTAAACCGAGTGATGTTCGTGTGGATGTTTTTAGAAGTTCTGGTTGTGGAGGGCAGTCTGTAAATACAACCGATTCAGCGGTCAGACTTACTCATGTTCCAACGGGAATTGTGGTGACTTGTCAGGATGAAAAATCTCAACATAAAAATAAAGATAAAGCCTTTAAGGTGTTAAGAGCACGATTGAATGCTATTGAAGAAGAAAAGCGTCAAAAAGAGTTGGGAGAAAAACGATTGGCTCAAATCGGAACGGGAGATCGTTCTGATAAAATTAGAACTTATAACTTCCCTCAAGATAGAGTGACTGATCATCGAATCAGTCAAAGTTTCTCAAATCTTCCAGGGATTCTAGATGGAAGCTTAGATAAAATTGTAGAAGCTCTAGCTTTAGAAGAGCAGAAATTCCTTCTGGAAAAGTCTGTATAATCTTTCTAAAATTTATAGAAAAAAAGAGCCTCGTTAGAGGCTCTTTTTTGGTTATCTTGTTTGGAAATTTGCGTTTTCATTAACGCTGAATCCTGGCGGTGGATTATATCCAATTTTTGGATCAATTCGAATAATGAATGAACGCTTATTGTCATAACAGTCTAATCCATTTAGCTGTGTACATTTATTTTGGTTCGTTTGGAGACCTGTGTTTGGATTGTACACTGGAGTATATCGTCTTACATAGTGAAGGTCGTATTTTTGAGATTCTTCCAACGTAATTGGTTGTCCCCACGGATTTCTAATATCGAGTAATTCAGAACCTCCGAGAGTATTCCTTGTTAAGAGGGCTCCTGTTAATATAAGTTGACGATCTAGAGTCCCGTTGATAGTTTCTCGATCAAAGTTTTCGGCAAAGCTTGGAGCGTTCATGCTCTGAGTCGTTGTCAGTGAACCATCAGAGAAGAATACTCCTGCAAATTTTCGTATTCCTTGATGTACGAAGATGTTTCCTGTAGATGGAGCTGGGCTTGGATCGGTATTAATGACCATTACTCCAAGAATGTCATCAGGTAAACCGTATTCATAGTCTCCAGCAATAAGAACATTTCCATCTTCAACAATCACGGTATGAGATCCACCCGTAATGGTGACTGGAGCACCAGGAGTTCCTCCGACTCCAATTCTTACTAGACCTCCTTTAATGTAGGTAATACCTCCATCATCCAAACTTGATAAGTCTAGGTTCATGGTAGCTCCAACATTATTTTCAGGATTAATCCCTCGTGTCAGTTCGTAAGCATTTCGAGTCGCTTCTTCTCGGACATCAATACTGTTATCGCCTCCAAGGAATAAAGCTTGATCATTGAGATCGTTGTCATCAGAGGTGATATAAACGAAGTCTTCATTTTCAGCGAGAACTCCTCCCTCAATATCTGCACCTGCTGTGAGGTAAACAGTATCTCTACAGAAGCTATTGCTTGGCTCTTGGCAGCAAAGAACTTCCATTGGAGTTGAAAATTGGTTAGAACAAGTTGGTGGTAGATCCACACAGTACTCACTTAGAGGATTGAGACAACAATCTAAAGCCCTTCCCGTAAGGCCCGGACATCGCCAGTTTACATTACACTTGTTGAGTGTTGGATCGAGACAGCAGTCTCGATCATCTCCTGTAAATCCAGAGCAAGAGGTAACACAGTTTGGATTGCTGCCATCTGGACAGCTATTACATCTTGGGTTTGATGGCGTTTCACAGCAGAGTAGGTCTTTTCCTGATTTACCGTCACAAGGATCGGTTGGTGGAATAGAAGTACATTTAGGATCGGTCATAGGAAGCCCTCCCGGTTGTCCACAACAAATGGGATTGGTAGGGAACATACAAGTTCCTGCCGCATTTAGTCCTAGTGGATTCCCAGGGATTCTGATTCTTTTACCTTCAAGAATGTAGTCAATTTTTGAAGTAAACCCAAAATCTAAACTTGTTTGCCCACCTCCTGGTCTAACGTGAAAGCATATAATTTCTTCCTCGTTATCACCATTAACACCTCTAAATAGAATTTTATATCCATCACTAGTTTCATTCAAATTCTCATCGTAGAACTCTAAATTACCATCAGCTTCAGCTTTAACGAATACATCGAAGTTAGTTGGTAGATCTTTAACAGCATTCTCCGTTGTTGAATAAGTGTAAAGACATTGTTTTGTGTTAAGTTTAACTTCCCAAGGAGTTGTTGGTGGTTGATTGTCTGGACGATCACTCATGTAAAGGAACACCCATGGATTAAATTTAGACGGAGCGGTTAAATCAAAGGCTTGTTTAGCCGCTGTAATGTTTCCTCGAGGATCGATTTTTGGAGAGATAAATTTAAGTGGTAGATTTTTAGTTTTCACATTCATCATGGCAGAGCCTGTTAGTGTTGGGAAAACTTCTACACTTGGAAGAATCGATCTCACTCTAATAGTTTTTTGTCCATTGCTTGGGCTATTCCAGTTAAAGAATTCTTTCCCATCCTGTCTGGTAACATCTGATTTAGGATAAAGCCTAATTCCATTTGGATAATTATTTCCAAGTGTTTCGATGATATCGTAAGAACCATCGATATTTTGATTATCAACAACAATAGTTAATGGAGAATTTGTAGCGATCAGATTTTCAAATCGATCTTGAGCGATAATATTTAGCTGACAAGAATCCTGTAAATTTGCGTATAGACCATCTTCATTACAGTTATTAAGCATCGTTGATTCGATCATGCTTTTATCAGCTTCTGCTGGCTTAATAGTGATAAAGACGGTTCTATGAGGGTTGATTGGATTTTTAGCGTAATCGTAGATCCTTAAATCAACTCGATATCTTCCTGCTTGAGAAAATATTGGGAAGTTTTCACCATCGAATTGATATTGGTTAATATTCCATTCATAGGTAGTTCCATATTCAGGATTGATATCTGTATTAACGAAGAATTGTTTTGTCCCAGTTCCAATCCTTCGGATTTCTACATGAGAAATTCCAAGAGTTTGTAGTTCATCCCCAATATCTTCAAGCTGAACATCCATTTTTTCTTGAAGCTCTTCTCTCGTTTCTTCCATCTCTGTTTCGTAGTTTGCAATTTGAGTTTCTAGATCAGCGGTTTCATCTTGAATATCTTGGATAGTTGTTTTATTGAGCTCTACTACCGCACCAAAATCTTGAGAAGCAATCTCGATTTGATCTACTTTTGCGGTTGTTGGAGCATCCATGTAATAGTTAAAAGTATTCGCTGGTTTTCCAAGTACTCCGATGTTTCCAGAAACATCAGCGTTTAAGGTTGAAACCGTCTGAATCACTTGATTCCCCTCATTAATCAATCCCGTAATAACGGAAGTATTTAGGGTACTACTGCTACTACTTTTAACAGTACTAAGAGCTGAATTGATACGGCTATTAAGATTGTCAACTTTTCCGATAGCGCTACTAGCGTTAGTTCTGTTGGTATCGAGCCCATTTTTAAGACTTGTTACTACACCTTTAAATGAATCAGTCGCATCGAAATTCCCGATAGAGGTCATTTTTTGGTCAATACTTCCTTCTGAATCCGTTTTAACTTCTAAATATTCTTCATATTTATCGTTAATTTCTTGAGCTGAATCAGTAATAAATGTACTCCATCCAGTTACAATATGTCCGTAGTCTTCAAGAATGTCACGACTCCATTGTTCCATATAAATATCGATATCAGATTCATCAGAATCTATATTTGGATTTAACGATACAATACTTGGGAGAGGTATTTTTAAGCCTGTAATAAGGTTGTCAGCTTTTGAGGTATAATTTCTAATTCGGTTATTCTCAAATTCTAAATTAATACTTCTTAAATCATCTAATAAACCATCTCTATTTGACAGACCTATATATTTAGGTTTTTCAAGTTCTGCAATAATCTGATCCCATTTGTTATCGTTGAGACTTTTTCCTGCCAAAGTACTGATCTCATTGGTAAGGGCTTGAGTTTTTGTTTTTAGGGCAGAGCTATTGTTATTCATGTCTTGAAGTACATCTGACCAAATTTGCAGTTGATAGTCGTAAGCTACTTTACTGATCAGGTTACTCAAAAGATTCCCTCGAGCAGTAATTTCATCGGCCTTATAAGAATCAAGTTCTAATTCCAGTAGTTCTTTTGAACCAGCAGCATTAGCTAAGTTTCTTTCTAGTTGGGCTAGTTCAGAGCCATTAATAAGTTCATTCCAGTTAAGCCCTGATCTTCCACACGAAGTAGAAGCGTCACTATCTTCCACATCGATGATTAAGTTTAGTTCTCCATCATCAGCTTTAAATTTATTAGGATTGGCTTGAGATCCGGGACGTTCCTTGTCTAAAGAGAGTCCGACATGTTGTACTTCCAGATCATTTAGCAATGGTGGACGACAATCAATTTTTGCTGGAGGAGTGGTACAAGAACGACTATTCCCAACCCGGTCTTCAAGCGGGAACGTCGCAGTAGCTCCATGTCGAGTAATTTTTACGAGTTCACCAGGAGTCAAACACCCAGCTCCTGTGTTTTTAACGGTTCCTCCTTCTGTTAGTTGATCATGACAAATGGTGGCATCCCCCGTTCTGAATTGAATAATTCCCGGCGCCCAGTCATCAGGATCGCTTGATAGTCCTTGTGGCCATTCGTTACTTCTTGGACAACGCGGAGGGGTAAGATCGTGTTTAATGATGGTTCTTACGGATTCATTTCCAAGACTTCCTCCAGAAACCGCAATTTGTCGGCTAAATTGAACAGGAATTCTCCCTTCTTTCTTTGCTCCAGAAAGAGCTAGGCTTGGAGTAGATAATCCTCCGTTACCACCAATGGCATTACTCCTTACGGTTGGGGCAATGGAGTTGAGATTATTATTTAAGTACTGCCCACGCTCTGCTGAGGCATTATAATTTCTATTTACTGCAGGACTTCCATTATACTGAACGTTTCCAGATAGTCTGAAATTAAAAGATTGTGCCTGCACAGAACCATAGCTCGCTAAACTTATGGCGATATAGCCTAGAGCAATGAACTTTTGTGTGTGTTTATGCATAATTATTTTTTTTATTTTGTGTTACTGTTTTTTTTAATTTTTCGTATAGCCAATAAAGCTAGTCCTATTGCGATTATAAATAGAGCTACAGCCGACCCTTTAACAATAAGTGTTTGAGTACTGTATCCTTTTTTACCTGAAGAAGTTTCATCAGTGCTCGTTGATTGATTTTCTTGAACACTATTAACACGATTCGTAAGTGATTGAGACAGAGCTTTTAGTCTATCGCTAGAAACACTATCAGCTAGTTGTCCAGTTTTGACGGTGTTATTAAAGTCATTAAGTAGAGCCTTTCTTTTAGTTTCATATTCGCTTTCGGTAATACGACCGTGTTCAAATTGATTTTCTACGTCAGCAAATTTTACTTTGAAGTTTGCAAGCTCTCCTTCAAAAGTCATCAGTTTTGACAACTCTCCTTCGTATCTCCTTTCAATTTCATCTTGAGCTCGGTATGCAGCCTGTTGATCTGTGATACTCATATCATCAGTCACCACAACTTTGTCTAATTCAGCTTGTTTTTTAGCTTCTAACTCGGCCATTTCGTTGTCTAGATAGCTTTGTGAAACGATGTCTCTGATTCTTTTGTCTGTCACTGGAATAACCGCTTCCCCGAAAACCATGTCCTTATATTCAAAGTTTTCTGGTGTTAGATTTTCGATTTCTCCACCACTATTTTCCAAAATGTATTCAACATTTTCTACTCGTTCTTCGTATGTTAGAGGATATTCGTTATAAGCTTTTTCAAAATCATTCATTTCTGATGCAGGCTTCTCTGTAAAATCGGCAATCATTCCTCCATAATCTGGAATCAGGGCGGATCGAAGCATGTTTTTTGTCGTTTCGTCTTCAATTGATTCCACTTTCTCATAAGTTTCTAAGCTTACTCCAGGCATGATTGATAGCCCGCCTGATTTAGTGGTGTCTGATCCTCCAGCATCTAATACACTTGCATATAGCTGTGTTGGATCAATTGAACTTACAGAATCTTCTTCAAGCCCATCATCTAGTTCAAGATTTCCTAGAATCCCAAGATTTAGTTTATCGATAAGAGCTCGGTAGAAACTGAGTCGTGATTCAACAAAAGAACTTGTGGCGTTAGTGGTGTCATTCATGTTTTCCTCAAAAATTTTGAGTGTCTTGAATTCATTCATGAAGTTACTTCTATTGTCATAAGCAGAAATAAGAACATTGTATTTTAGAAGTTCATTATCGAATTGATATCCACCATTGGCGGTGTCGACTTCTTTTGCAGAGACAATAAATCGAATATCTCCGATTCGGAATTTATCTCCTCCTCGATTTTTAACATTAGTTCTAACATTTGTTTGTTGAGGTCGAGGGAAACCATAATAAGTCCATCGAATTGATTTTTCTCCAGCATAAGATTTAAGTGCATAGTCGTCGGTTGGACTTACTTTTACCAAACCACAACTCATAAATTTCCCCCCGTACTTAGAAGCTAGGTGATGAGTAAAGAATAAATATTGACGCATATCCTTTAATGGAGACCCCATAGGAAATTCTCTATCATCATCTGGGTTTGGATCTCGTGTTGGAAAAGAGAACTCTAGATCACTTTGATCTCCGAAGGTAACATATCGAGAGTCTACGTAGTAACCATCAATAGTTTCATCTTCTCCATCTCCATCAATATCTCCAATGCTGGTTGAAGTTCCATCGCTGTATAACAAGTAGGCACCATTATTTCGATTAGATTTGTGAACTCCTTCCGTAACAACGTAATTAGGAGAAACTTTCTCGAGTTCATCTGGGAAATAAGATAGATCGTCATCGATTAAAGGTACTGGAGTATCTGCGATTTCCAGAAACTCATTATGATCGGTTACCGAGAAAGGTTTAGAAGAAACTTTTGATCCATCTGGACCGTTGGTTTTTACGAGTGCTGAGAAATCAATATCTGAAAAAGCAGTATGACTACCAGCCGCTTCAATAATATTCTGAATACATTTATTTTCGGGACTTCCTCCACCACCTCGAGCCGCAGAAGCTACGGGGGTTAGATTGGTAAACAAAAAAGAGGCTAACAAAAGTGAGGCTGTATTATTTCTTATCATGGTATGATTGGTTTTTAAGGGACAATATATGCTAAAGGACTAGTGACCATCGCCGCCGCCATCACCATCTCCAGTTGATGGTGGGGGAGGGAAGGATACATTCAACCCAGGAGAGTTGACGTAAAAATTTGGTTTATTACGACCAGACCAATCATCGGCCTCAGTTTCGTAATCGATGGTAATGGCTTTTGCGATGTGGTGTTCTTTTTGGCAGACTGTATCGCTTCCACAAACCCATAAATCAATGGCTAGGTAGAATAAACCAACAGACGCACAAAGAAACCCTACTCCGACAACTTTTTCTCGTTGACTCATTTTTTATATTAATTAAATCTCTCCAGATTCTAGGTTAATGGAGTCTAAAACTGAAAAAAATACTATTGCAATAAAGTTGTTTTGTGTAGGAGTTATTTTTTAGGTCTAGTTTATTCCTTCTATCTAATTACAAAAAACTGAAAAATAATATTGTAAATAGGGAATGCTTTTTCGGTATGGAGAAAAATTTGGTCACCCTGGCTTTGCTTGTTAAAATCCTATCTACCAATTTATTAATTTTATTATTACCATGTCGCTTAAAAAGATTGCTGGTTACTTTCCTGACACTCGGGACTATGTTTGTAAGCCGATGTTTTTTGAGCAGCTAGGAAAAATTCATCCTCAATTTTTTCAAAACTTTGCAATTGGCTTCTTGTTATTGTTTGGAGGTAAATTCCTGGGTTTTGTAGAGATTCGTTGGATAGATATGTTGGCGGTGTTTGCCTCTATTACGATTTTTGATTTTTTGTGTCACTACTTTTTCTATAACAAAAAAATAATTCCACTTTCAGCCATTAACTCTGGAATTGGAATTTGTTTCTTTTTGAGAACGGCCGTCCTCCCTATATATGTGTTTGCCGCTATTGTTGCTATTCTAACGAAACATCTAGTTCGTATAAAAGGAAGGCATTTTCTTAACCCTTCATACACAGCTGTTTTAGTTTGTTGGGCTATGTTTCCAATTGTGGCTTATACCAATCCAGTTCAATGGAGTGGGGGAGGGCTTTGGATATTAGCAGTTATTGCGGCGGTTGGAAGTATTGTAATGATGCGTGTTGGGCTGTTTGATGTTGTGCTTACTTACTTTTTAACTTTCTTCCTGTGGCTTAATCTCTTTACGACTTATACCTTTGGTGATTTGCAGGTTCTATTTTTAACCGGAAGTTTCTTTATTGTGGCCTTTTTTGGGTTAACCGATCCAGCGATTTTACCAAAAAAACGACTTCACAGATTGATGTACGTAGTTCAGGCTTCGATGCTTTTCTTTATTTGTCGATTGTTTTTGAACGAAAATTATTCGATTCTTATCGGGTATGTTATTGTAACCGTTTTGGAAATTCCATTTTGGCATCTTGAGTCTCGTCAATTTATGAAGTTTAATGCTCGTACTTTTTGGCAGTCTCTAACCACGGTTGTTATTTTTGTGGCTATGGCCGGATTAAGTATTAATTACTACCTAAAACATGACCACATCTGGCCAGAGATTTTAACGAACCGGTGTTTAGAATTGGTTTGTCAGTGGGAACCTGATATTTAGTCTTTTTCAAAAAGAAAAAATGGTGTGAGGAGGTCTAGATTGTCTCTAGCTTCTCTTGAGTCACAGATAGGCTGAATACATCGATTTGTAAGTAGCTCAGGCCAAACTCCATTGTATTTTTGAGTGTGGTTATAGCTACTGTTAACCATTAATCCAAAAAAGATTAGTGTTACGGCACCTTGGGTAATAGTTCTCCAGTTTCCAATTTTTGACTCATAGTTTTCAAGTTTCCAGAAAAACATTTCTAGGAAGTTCACCGTAAAGTAGGCAAGGAAAAAGCTGTAATTTTCATTTATAAATAAGCGATAGACGAAAAACAATGTTGAGATTTGAGTTACATAAAGAAGTCGATGTAATTTTCTTTTTGGAATAATGGCAGGATCTGTGAGTCCGTGAAAAACTAAAATAAAAAAGCTTCCCGAAAAGAATAGAATTTTGATATCGTCCCATGAATGACTGGTAAAAAGTTTGATCCAGGCATAGAACGTTACAAAGTATCCTGTTACGATGGCAAAAGTTCCAACTCTTAGCATCACAAGACTTCCAAGGAGTGCAATGATTCCCACAGCAGTCCAGCTTCCAGTTTGCCATTGGAGGGGGTTTACATAAGCTACAATCGGAAACATCATAATGCTGGCAAAGATGGCTGTATAAGATGGATTGAAAAAATGATTTCCTTTTATCTGAATGAAGTGTTTTGAGAGGATCGCAAGTACGGCGGCAAACACATAAATAGGGATACTTGTAGTTCTAAGGAATAGACAGAGCCCTATAGCAGAGTTAACGGCAGAGTGCGGAAATTTTGTTTCTTTGTTTTGAACACATCGAAAAGCGTAATCTACAACGACGCACAAACCGATAACAATCGCTATATTTAACCAGCTAATATCAACAAATCCAAAATATTTTCCGCCAATAATCAACAGATTTCCAATAACAAAGGTTTGCAATATTTGGGGGTTGATTTCAAAAAATTTTTGGTATATCGGATGTTTTTTTATAGCTTCAATCATTGTGGCTAAATTCTTTCAAATTTATTTTAAATTTACAAGTTCGGCCTAGGGAAGTTGGTTGGTGTTATTATTTTAAATCGTTTAGAATGCGGCAAGTTTTAGTAATATGAAAAATATAAATTCAAGAATATTTGCGGTCTACAAAAAGTTTTTCTCTGTTGAAGAAATAGAAAACGATAGAATCCTTAAATGGGCTTTTGGTGCTTTTTTGCTGGGATTGTTCTTAACATTTAATAAATGGATCGGGAATAGTGAGTTCACCGTTGATTCCGTTGCAAGAGGAGCGAGTTTATGTTGGCCATATTTTCAAAACTGTTCGGATTTAGCTTTTTTATCCGCACTTCCTTTTGGTTATACCCAAACAATGTTTTTTATGGGAGTGTGGGCTGTTATGGCTCTTATAATTTATTGTATGTCCCTTGGGAAATGGGGGGAGGCTCATTTTTTGACGTTGTTACTCTGGGTATTTAAAGCATTGATGACGTTTATTTCCTTCAGTCATATCGGTAATTATGAATACTATGTAGTAATTTTTGGACTTGCATTACTTGTGCTTCCACAGAAACTTTTCTTTTTACGATTTTATTTAGTTTTATTCTACTTCCTCTCTGTGGCCGTAAAAATCCACGAAACCTGGATTTTGGGTACATATTTTTCAGCTATGCATACAGGTTTGCCAATCTTCCCTGATTGGTCGATTCCAGTTTGGACAAATCTTGTTATGTTTATGGAAGTGGTTGCGGCTTGGTTTTTATTCCACAAGAATACGTATATTCAAAGAATAGTTTTCTTATTCTTTGTAGCTTTTCATTTGTATTCGGGGGTACTAGTTGAATATCGATATCCAACCACTGTATTACCAATGTTATTAATACTCTTTGGGCCTTGGTTTGAGTATAAAAAAATTCCAAAAGGTTGGTCGACACTTCCAGGTTGGATTGTGGTTTGTGTTATGTGTTTAGGGCAATCTTGGTCTCATTTTATCCCAGGGGATGAGAAGTTTACACTTGAAGGAAATTATTTTGGTCTTTATATGTTTGAGGCAAATCATCAATGTGTTTCGAAGGCTAAAATTTATTACACCGATGGAGAGGTCCGAGAAAAAGTGAAACAACGACGATTAGCTCGTCATCGCTGTGATCCTTATAAATATTGGTATCAGCAGCGTGAAAGGTGTCGTGTTAATAACACAATCGATAGGATTGAGTGGACGTTTGATCACTCGATCAATGGAGGGCCTTTTTATCGTTTAATTGACGAATCTAATGCCTGTAATTTGGAATACAGTGCTTGGAAGCATAACGAATGGATCAAGTTCCCTGATGAAGCCAAAATCATAGGGTATCCTGTTAAAAATTATTATCACTAGTTTCAATGAAATCTATAATATTTGATGAACCATCTATTGGGCTATGGCCAATACAAAAATTTCTCGTACAGTACTGGGAAGTGATCTATGTGCTATGGTGGAGTTTATTTTTTGCCACGGCTTGCGGTGTTATTTATTTTTTTATCATTCGTCCCTATTTGCAAGATTAAATAATTGTATCTTCATAACACAAAGAGAAGTGAGGCAAATAAAACAGCTTTACTAGATATTGCTATACAGGCTAGAATTGTGAAAATTAAGCGCTTAAAAAATGAGTAGAAAAGAACAATTCTTTGCCGCAGGTCTTATCTGTGCGTCTGTTGGGCTGTTTTACCTAGCCATCGATTTTTGGCTTTGTGGAAGTGGTTCAGGGTGCATGGTGCCATCTCAAGTAGCGAAAGCTTTAGAGATTCAAGTCCCAACAGATACACCTGATGGTTGGGCTGGTCCAGGAAAGCAGACCTATAACATCAGCGACCCAGGCCAGACATTCCAATTTCGATCGGTTGACAATGATAATGGAGACGATGATGGGGATGATGGGGATGATGATGGAGGAAACTAGGAATCATCTAATAAAAGGCGCCTAGTGCGCCTTTTTTTTGTAATTAAAACTTAAAAAATAAAAATGAATAGATTGTGTTTAGCGGTGGGGTTATTGCCATTACTTTTTGTGACGGCTCAAGCTCGGGAAACTACCCCTGAACAAGCTTGCTTGATGAATTTGCAGGAAGAAATGAAAACAGATGCAGTTTTTGCTAATCTAGATTTTTCTAGTGTAAGAAAAATTAATGGCCCTGAGGGAGAAACTCTTGAATCAGGAGAATTTTCAATTGCGACTTACGATGATTTTGTAAAGGCTTTCGAAGTGCCTGTTCCGATGTTGCAGGATGATATTCAATTTTATCCTCATCAATTATTTAATGTTTCGCCTGTTTACACTTACGAGTTGACGCCAGCAAAATCAAATCGTAATTTGTCAGGAATCCTTACCTACCAAGATGATGTTGAGACTTCAATTGGTGATGTAGATGATGATGGCGAAGAAGAAATTATAAACGGATACTATACTGATACTCGTTATGTTACTTTTGGACGACAAAATGCCTTTGAGTATCCACCGAGATCAAGAGACCCAAATCCTGCTTCAAATAGGGACTTTCCAGGTGGAAACCCTTATAGAGATATGCGAGAATTTATTGTCTTTGTTCAGCATTTATCGGAAGATTTCGGAGGAGATCTTTTGAGTTGTGGAGTCTTTACTTTTACTCCTGGGGAGCAATATGTGCTGAAATCTTTTAGTGAAGACGAAACAGAGGTAAGTCGAGATTTGTTTTGGAGAACCGATGTGCAAGCTTCTGATGCTAAATATAAAACCATCGAGGATAAAAATGATCATAAATTTTTGAGATCGACATTGCGTGATACTTTTTTATCTCGAGAAAGAAATGAGGACGGAACGCGTCCAGTCCTTTTAGTTTATAATCAAATCCTTTTAAGTTATGACAGTGGAAATAGCTTCTTAAATGATTTTGAAATTGCTCAATATACTCGTAATTTTATGACTGATCCTGCAAACCTAAATAAGAGTTTTACGAATATGCGTCAGGAGCTTTATGAGCAATTATCCGATGAAACAGATTTTGGGATTATTGGAGGTTCTGGAGATGGTCTAGCTCTTTATGATGGAGTGCCTTTAGATCTTATTCAAAAGGTCGAATCTATTGAAGATGAATCAGTTCAGAATATGATTCGAGCTGCCTTAGTTCCTAATTACGGTCGATATTATGGAGGTTTCGAAAACCTCGATCTAGAGGATGAGTCAAATGCCTTCTATCGAAGATATATGGAATATCCAATCGATTATCAAAAGAGACTTGAGAATGTAGAACATATTGTTGATCAGGCGGATGATCTTGCAAATCTAGATGTATCAACACTTGAATATAAAGATATGGAATTTGGAGGAGCAGTGATTCCAATTATGGATGCTCGTCTTCGAAAAATTTCTCAAACAAGTTATGTGAATGATGAAATTCAAGCCTTGATTGATGAGCGAGATGCTTTAATTGCAGAAATTCAGGCACAAATCGATGCTGAAGAAGATGCACTTATCATCCAGGAATTGTATTCAAAAATTACAGATATAGAGAAAGAATTTGCGGCTAAAATCTCGACAGTTCAGGCTTTTGAACAACAATTCAAGACCTTTAAGATGGATTTTGCTGATATTGAAAATAAGAAGCTTCATGGTCGAATCACCGAAGAAGAGTATGATAGTGCTCGAAGAATCTTGTTTGATGAATTTCAAGATTACATAAGTGCGAAAGGGATAAATACTGTTTTGCCAGAAAGTGCATTAGAATCCTTGTCTGATGATTTGGTGAATACACTTAAAGATAAGGGTGAAGAGGAAGTAGTAACCAAAAATGAAGAACCTGAGATGCCAGAGGTTGTAGAACCTCAGAAAAATAGAGACCCACTATGGTTCAAGCTTGTTGGAGTATTCCTATTTATGGTAGGGGTGTCTCTTGTTTGGAGTGCTATTAAACTTTATAGAAAATAATATTTAGAGAATGAACAAACCTAAATTTTTTGCTTCGTTATTAGTTTTATCTTTTCTATTAACTTCGCCTTCAGCAGAGTTCTTGTTGGCTCAAGTATCTCCAGTGAATGGTAATTCTACTTATAGTACCATTAATGGACAGAATCAGAATTTTAATATCAATGCTCAAGTTCGATCTGGTGCTGCTCCCAATAATGATGTAACAACCGTTGGTCCTATCCGAAGTCAGACTGTTGGTCAGTGGACTTTTGTTGAGAGTCCAGCTCTTAATGCTAATGGGCAAAAACCAGAAGGAACCTGGAATGTTGTTTTTCGAAGAACGACTATCAATAACTTTGGTCAAAATGTCAATGAAGCCGCTTCGGCGACAATTCGTTATGATAGAACACGACCACGGTGTCCAATTGTAAACACTGGTGCGGGAATTAACGAATGGCCGACAGGGCTTAATGGTGTTTGGGCCTCTGATTCAATCGAATTTTATGCTGACGATCGATATAATTATACAACCAATACTCTTAAAGATGGGTTTGGGGTTTGTCGTGACCAAATTACAATTCAGGGAAACGTTCAGGATAGAAATGCTGCAGGATGTCAGGCGAATAATACAAAGCAGAGGGTTACAAAATGTGGAGACCGATTAACTTTTCCGATGTACGATCGAGTAGGGAATGGGCCAAGAAACTGTACAACGCCTCCAGCCTTAATTGATCGTGGTGCTCCCCGGATTAATGGGGTTATGCAGATTGAGCATCGTGGATTGAGAATGCCACCAGAGTCAAAAGGGACTGCAGGGAATCCTCGTCGTTTCAAAGCTGATGATGGGGCGTTATTCTTGCTTATCGATGTAGAAGATCGACCAGGAGGAAGTAATTCTTGTGAGTCTGGGCTTAACTGGAATCAGGTAGTAGAGAGTGAAGAAATTAGCCAGAAAAGAAGTCAACTACTTCAGTTGATGCAGCGTCGGGATCAGTTGCAAGAAAACCTTGATCAACAACTAGCTCAAGAGGTTCTTGATATTGGTAATCGTCTTGCCAACTACTATGTAAAAGCAAATATGACCCTTAATTTGAATCTTTGGAAAAAGGTAAGTGAAAATATTACTGCCCCGAGTTCTTACATCATCCAAGATTTAGACGATTTAGAAACAAGAGCGGCAAATTTGGCTTCACGTAATATTAGTAGAAATACCTTTAATGATGTGGTTTCTGAGATTAATGATAGTAAATTTGATAGTGTTGGTGGTATAGGCTCTATTCGAAGCCAATTGGGAGCTTTTGATATGAACTTTATTGAGACTCGAAAAAACACTGCTATGGCGGAAACCAACAGTCTATTAGGAGTTTTTGACTTTCCAAATCTCCCACCACAAGACAGTACAACGACAGATGATAATACACTCAGAAATTATTCAGATGAATGGAATGCTCGTAAGGTAGAAGATTATTCATTTTATATTCCGAATTGGGAAGAAAGTGTAGACGAAATGGATACGATTATTAATGATCGTTACAACGATTTCTATGTTCCTTATAAGACTGCACTACTTGATCCAAGCTTAAGAAATAATATTGATGATTTGGAACTTGGGTTTACGGTTACAACCGATATTGCAGACCTTATTCATGACTTATCACCTACGGCGGTGGGTTCTCATGAAAGCCATATTAATACGGCTGTTACTCGGATTAATCAGTTTAACAGTCGAGTGTCTCAGACGCTTTCTGACTTACAAGGATACTCTATAATTGATCCACCACCATTAGGAACGCCACCGGTTGATCCGCCACCGTACCTAGATCCATTTTTTGATTATGGAGAAATAAATGGATTAATTAGTCGAGCGACGCAAATGAGTCAGGCCATTGCAACGGTTGATGGAGATACAGATCCAGCAGGTGTTTTTGGTGAAGCGGTAGCGGTTTATGATGACTATGCAACTAATGACATTGATTCCCGAACGAGTCGTCGAGAAACTATTATTGCTGACAGTCTTGCTCAGGATGCCAGCTACAATACAGCCATCCAAGATAATCGAGCTACCCAGTTCCATATCAATACTCAACTGACGGATGTAAATAGCCAGATTAGTACATTGCAAGATGAAATTGCAGCTTTGGAAGCTGCCGCACTTAATAACGCTGACCTAGAGGATTTAGGAATATCTCATGTAGAAATAGAACGTCTGGGAGGTGGGCCTGTACAGTCTTACATAGATTCAACTATGGCTCCTGTGGGAGGAGATAGCTTTGAGTGGAATGTGAATCAATATAAGTTTGATGGAGAAGATCACTCAATTTTCTCTCAAGTAGGAAACTACAAAATTACCGTGCGTATTTATGATAATGCCTACAATCGAATCAATCCTATTCAAACCGCTTACATTCGGATTTATCCTGCGGAAGCTGATAAAACACAAACAGAATCTTCTTTGAATCACAATTGTACAAATGGAGATTTATACGCGAATCTTGCTGATGCTTGTCAAGTGAGTTTTATCACTCAGGATCGTTTTGAAAATGTTATTGCTCAGAATTCTTCAATGACCGCTTTTGCTCAAACTCAGGATACGGAAGGGTCATATGATGTGGTGACTGAAATGGGGAATAATTATCTTAATGGAGTGCGTTTACAAGGCGGCTCTAAAGAAGATGGTAAGCATAAACTTAACTGGTCTTCGCCAGCAAGTGGTGCACGAGTAATTAATGTACGAGAGATTCTTCCAACAGTGAATGTAATTGAAGGAATTAACGGTGCAGCACTCATGAGTCCAATTACAAAGACTCTGCCGCTACAACTCTCTTCCCCTATGGTAAGTAATCGAGGAGTGGTTCAAGGGACTCGTCAGAGTTTTACTATGGATGTCCCAATCCTTTTTAATCCTTGGGTGTCTTTGTTCTTAAGTGATAGGCCAAATAATCAACCGCCTTCTACCCCATGGGAAGTAGGAGTTGATACCGAAGAGTGTCTGTATGCCTACACCACAACTACAAATTCAGGAAAGGATCTTCCAGTAAATTATGATGTGAATATTAAGGCCCATATTGATGAAAATGTGGAAACCTATAATGAAGATTTAGCCACTCCAGTAGATGGTCGAAATGTGCCATTTACAGGTATCTCAGACTGGAATTCGGAAAAATTAGTCTGTACCCATATTCGACCAACAGGAGGGCAAGCCAACTTAGCGGCTGGATTTACCTCTAAAATTAAATACCGACTAGATGGAGAGGATCTTGTTTACGCAGGAAATAATCTCGGATTAATGGCAGGGGATATTTGTATTTTCCCTGAACTTTGTCCAGCTTGTGCGGTTCCAGGGAGTTGTCCAACAGGGTGTGTAGGAGGAGGCTGTTCTCCTTCTTGTCCGCCGGGAGAGACTTGTACTGAAGCGGATCCATGTGATCTCTTCCCAAGTCTTTGTACTCCAGAACCACCACGACCTTGTGAAATTTTAGGAACTTGTCCATCACCACCAATCCCTCCTTGTCAAGGAATGACTCCAGAGGAATGTCTTTGTGATGTTGTAGCTCCTGGTAGTTGTGTTGAGTTTGATTACGTAACAGCAGGAGCTGATATCGAAGGGGGAGTATTGGTTGAAGACGAAGACTTCATCTATATAAGCTCTGATGACACCGATCTTGGAGATCAGGCTCAGTTCCTCGGAGGGAATACTCAGATCGATATCCGCGAGGAAGCCACAAGAAATGCCTTTGAGCTTACTCGGGGGCTGGCACCGCAAGAGAATTCAAGTATTCTCGATCTTGATCTTAGTAATCTTCAAGATGGAGGAGTAACTTACGTTCGAGGTGGAATTGTAAGAATTGGAAATGGAGCCACTGAAGTTGTTCCAGAAATTATCAACGGAGGGAAACATACTATCATTGTTGAAGATGGAAATGTTCTTATTGCCGGGGATACAAGATACCAAGGACTAGATGATATTCTTGGAATTATGATTATTAATACAGATCCAAGTGCTCCGTCTGCTGGGACTTATAACTCTACAGGGAATATTTTTGTCCACAAAGATGTAAAATTCTTCTCAGCGGTGGTTTTCGCAGATGGTTCACTGACAACAACTGAAAGCAGAAATAATCCTCAATTTAGCGAGAATTTTGACCGAGATAGTATTAATGGGAATCTTAATAATCAATTGATTCAGACTGGAGCATTATTAACCCGAAATACCCTTGGAGGCGCTCAACTGCTTCCAGATGCTCAAGACCCATGGGGAAGATCTGTGAGTATCCCAGTGGCGCAAAAATATGATCTACATCATATTCGACGTTACAGTCCTATCTTCAATGGAGGAGGTACCCATTTGAATGCAGCTCGATGTACAGATTTAGAAGGATCATGTTATCCAAATAAACACTCATTTGTTATGAGAATTGATCAGCGAATTTCATACGATCCACCTCCTGGATTTGAGACGAGTGGTAATGCTTCATTTCAATAAACTAAGAAAAAAAGCCGAGACTCAAGTCTCGGCTTTTTTTAAATATTATCGTAAGTGGTGGCTAAGGGCGGACTTGAACCGCCGACCTCCGGGTTATGAATCCGACGCTCTAACCAGCTGAGCTACATAGCCACTAAAAAAAGCCTGGCGATTGTATGATTTTTTAGCCTTCGGTCAAATCGAAAGACCTCAGCCCATTTTTGTAGAGTTTGTCCTCGCATTGAGTATATTCTAGGCCTTTTATCTCGGCGATTGCTTGGATGATTTCTGGTAAAAAACTTGGCTGGTTAACTTTCGCCCCAGATTTACGAGCTTTATGAGGGGTAAGAAAGGGACTGTCGGTTTCAGTAATCAAAAACTCAATGGGGGTTTGTAATATTGCCTCCCTGAGGGTGGTTGACTTAGGATAAGTAGCAACACCGCCTATGCCTAGAAAAACCCCCATAGAAGTTAAAATTTGAGCGGTCTGAGCATCATCAGAAAAGCAGTGCCAAACAACGGGGAAGTTTGCTAAGTGTTTTTTGTTTTCATTGAGCAGTTTAATGCCGACTTCAGTGGTGCTCCGGCTATGAATTACGAGTGTCTTTTTATATTTTTTACAAAGTTCTAAGTGTCGGTAGAAAGATTCAATCTGAGTTTCTAAGAGTTTTTCACTTTGTATATGGAACTGATCAAACCCTGTTTCCCCAAACCCAACAACAATATCTTTATTTTCTAAATAAAGAGACTCTAGTCCCTGAAAAAATTGGTCTAAATTTCTATATTGAAGTTCGTAGTTTTCTAAATTTTTATAGTTGTGCCATTCAGGATCTTTAATGCCTACCTTATCAACATCACAGGGATGTAGACCGATAACGGTGTTAAAAGTATTTGGAAACGTTCGGTTGAGATTGATAGCGGCTAAATTGGAGATTTCATCAACTCCAATCAGTATTTGTCGGGTAATTCCGGCTTTTTTGGCCTGATCTACAAAAGTGTTAGAGTCTTTTTGAAAATGACCAAAGTACAAGTGGTTGTGAGTATCAATGATAGCCATGTTATGAAACCTTAGGCTTTTTTTTGAAAGCGTATTTTAGAAAATACTTGGCGGCTGACATTACATGAATCCAGAATGTTTTTTTCCTTACAGCATGCCAAAAGTCATTTCCAGACAATCTCTCAATTCCGTGTGTAGCTCGTGCCGTTGGGACTAAGAGTACTTTTTTTCCCATGATCCAGGTTCGTCTACAAAGATCAGTATCTTCTAGAAAAAGAAAAAAACGAGAATCAAAACCTTTAAGTTTGTGTTCAAAAAAATCTCTTTTCATAAATAAAAAACTTCCTTGTGCCCAATCAATAGCAACGGGGTCTTTGCTTTCGTACCAAACAGGATCGGTATCATAAGCCTTTTTAAATTTGAATGACAAACGTCGACCAAACATAACCTTTAGGCTTGGAAATTTTCGAGCGTTTTGTTGTAGTGTTCCATCTGGGTTTTCGAGTATCGGAACGGTTATAGCTGCATCAGAATTATCTTCCAGAGCTTTAACCAATTCCTCTAAACAATTTTCCTTAACTTCAATATCCGGATTTATAATCCCCACATACTCACCTGAAGCGAACTTAATCCCTTCTCCGTATCCTCCACCAAATCCAAGATTCTTGTTAAGAAGAATTGTATGAGCATTAGGCTGGTCTCGTAATAGTGACTTAAGGGCTTCACCATCATCTTTTGGGGAAGCATTATCAACAGCGATAAATTCAAAATCATCCTTAGGGGATTTCTTTTGAAGAGACTCCCAGAGGGCAGCAATCTTTTCAGAGTGCCCATAATTAATAGTGATGATAGAAAATTTTGGCATGAATTAATCTTTACGATTTTACAAAAAGATCAAATTTTGGCAAAGTGCGATCACGATGATTCCTTTCAAAATATTTGCCGGCTCCAGTCATCCAGAGCTTTCAGAAAAGATTGCCAAAGCTTTGGGAACGGAACTTTCTCCAATAAAGATTACACGTTTTGCCTGCGGTGAAACCTACATCAAGTATGAAGAGAGTTTTCGTGGACAGGATGTCTTTATTATTCAGACTTGTCGAACAGGCTCTATGAATGATGATCTTATGGAGCTTTTTCTAATGATCGATGTTGCCAGACAAAGCTTTGCCAATCGAATTCACGTTATCATGCCTTATTTTGCCTACTCTCGGCAGGATAAAATTCATGATGCTAGAGAAGGAATTTCTGCAAAATTATTTGCTGATTTGATTGTGAAATCTGGTGCTGATCATGTGATTACGCTTCATCTACACTCAGATCAAACTCAAGGTTTCTTTGATGTCCCAGTAGATAATCTGAATCCTCGAAGGCTTTTTGTAGACTATTTTAAATCCAAGAACCTAGAGAATGCGATCGTTGTCTCTCCTGATGCAGGAGGAGCTAAAACCGCCAAAAAATTTGCAGATGAACTGGGTGTTGGATTAGCGATTTTACACAAACAACGACCAGGTCATAATCAGGCTGAAGTGGGTCATGTAATCGGAGATGTTAAAGGAAAGATTCCAATTCTTGTGGATGATATGATTGATACCGCAGGCTCTGTTTGTGCCGCTAAAGAAGCTCTTATGGGAGGGGGAAGTAGTGATGAAGTTTATCTTTGTGCAACTCATCCAATCTTTTCAGGGCCAGCAATTGAGCGATTAAATAATGCTAATTTTGCTGAAATTGTGTGTACAGACTCGCTTCCTGTTGAAAACAAACCAAAAAATTTCACCGCTATTTCTATGTCAGATTTATTGTCTGGGGTGATTACAAATGTCATTGAGCAGAAAAGTGTAAGTCAGCTTTATTTCTAAGAACTTACTTTAGCAGCGATTTTTTCAGAAATCTCTCTAACGAGTGAGCGGTTTGATTTTATCGGCAGAGTAATAATGACATATCCGCCTTCCTTGTGATTGCCAATATCAATTTTGTTCCCGAGACTACTAAAAATCTTATCAAGATTGGCTAAACCTTGTCCACTTCCCTTTGTATGTGTTGAAAACTTAGGTCGAAAGGCCAGTTTTTGATTTCCTTGTGCAGAGACTTGGAGTGCTTCTTGGGAAAATCCTTTTCCATTATCCAAGCATTTGATTTTCAATTCATGAGAGGCCTTATCAATTGTGAGCGATATAGTTACTCTATTTGCATCGCCTCGATCCCGGGCATTCTTCATTACGTTAAGCATCGTATTTGTTAACGTTGGCATATGAGTAGAAACACGAATATCTCCAAAATCATCAAGAGCACGTTGAGTTCCTTCTACAGTCTCAATTTCATACTCACATTCTCGAGAGGAAGTCTTGATCAGTGCCAAGAAGCCTTTAATTTGCTCTAAAACATATTCAACAGAATAATTTCTTGCCGTTGGATTTGGTAAGAAGCTTTCACAAACATCTAAGAAGGCCCTTAATCCAATTTCTCCCAAGGCAAGATCTCTTTCAAAATTTGAACTTTCTAGATTTGAAATTATCTCAGCATCTAGTTCTGTAAGCATGTTGAGAGCTGTTACAGGATCAGCAAGTGAACGTGTATCATGTCCCAAACGTCGAGAAAGCTGAGGAATATTATTTATTTCTTCACGAAGAGATAAAACCTGTCCTACGAAATTTTTAAGAGAATCTTCATCAGCGAGAGTGCCAACTTGATTAAGAAGGGCTCTCAGTTGGATAATTTTTATTCTTAATGCTATTAGATTTTCTGGTAGGTTAGAAAATTCAACTTCACTGGTAATAAACATAAGAACAGAACTCCAAACATTTGAAATAATATCACTAAAACCACCATCTGAGCCTTCAATTAATTGCTGATTCGGAACAAGGGTGTAGAGTTTTTCTAAGCATTCATCGCCGCCTGCAGCCAGAGCAATTTGTTCTTCATTGGATATATCATTTTTTTCAACAGCTTTTAATAAAATTTGTTCAAAAGTTTCCATATCTAGATCAAAGTTTGCACAAAAAGATTCAATTTCTGGCGAAAATTCTCTTTTAAGAGCTGTAATAATTTCGGCTCTAATTTCTGGGTCGTACTGTAATGGGATTCCCTCTGGATTTTTGGAATATGATGTCACTTTAATATCAGAAATAAGCCCTTTGCTCAGAAGCTTCTGCATAATATCATCGAATATGGCAGCATATTGATGTATTTCAGTGCTAGGAGGTTCTGATTCTCTATCGGCCATATTAAGGAGATTGTTTTAAGTTTTTTGTTTTTTAAGGATATTTTTAAATAAAGTCAACCGCGACTTTCAATTAGTGATATTCTACTAGAGAAAACGATTTATTCTTTTTGTAGAAAAAATAACTCACAGTCTCTTGACCAATCGCTTTTTCTTTCGACTGTTTCAATTATTGGATATTCAGGATATTCACAACCCTCCATTACGCAATTATAGGACGATAAGAGGTGAGATCGCAAATTTGCCTTTTTGGTATAAATAAATAAAAACAGAAAGTTATGAAGCAGTACTTTATAAAAACCTTCGGTTGCCAAATGAATCATTCAGATTCAGAGCGAGTAGCAAAGGTTTTAGAGCAGTCTGGATTTCGTCGTTCTGAGAATGAAGAAACAGCTGATTTGATGATTATTAATACCTGTTCAGTTCGTCAAAAATCAGAAGACAAAGCCTATGGATTTATCGTAAATCAAAAACGAGCTCACAAAAATCTTAAAGTAGCGGTAACGGGGTGCATGGTTCGTCAGACAGGAGATAAAATTTCTTCAAAAGATGAACTTCTAAAATACGACCCTATTGATATTGTTTTTAGAATTGAAGATACAGCGAGAATTCCTAAATTATTAGAACGACATTTTCCCGATCATGATTTTTCAGAATTTGTGGAAAAATTTGGTAATGGATCGATTGAAAATTACTTTAATATTGTACCGAAGGTCGAAAATAAATCGCAGGTTTTTGTTCCCATTATGCAGGGATGCGATAAATTTTGTACGTTTTGCATAGTCCCTTATACCAGAGGGAGAGAGATTTCTCGACCGATGCAGGATGTTTTAGAAGAGTGTCGGCAGCACGTCGAAGCTGGTGCTATTGAAATTACTCTTTTGGGCCAAAACGTAAATTCTTATCGTGATGGAGAGAAAGGGCCCAAATGTTTTGCCGAATTATTGCTTGCTATTGACAAATTGCATGAAAAAGGGTTATCGAGAGTTCGGTTTACCTCGGCCCATCCTCAAGATTTTACGGATGATGTTATTGAAGCTTTGGCGACGATGCGTACAAGGTGTCCTTACATTCATTTACCAGTACAACATGGTTCAAATGAGACTTTGAGGGCAATGAATCGTAATTATACTGTTGAAAAGTATAAGGATACTATACAGAAAATTCGTGATAGAATGCCTGATACGACTCTGGCAACCGATATTATTGTTGGTTTTCCTGGAGAAACCGAAGCACAGTTTGAAGCACTTTGTGATTTTGCGAGAGAGATGAGATTTGATTTTTCTTATACAGCTATTTACAGTCCACGGAAAAATACTCCTGCGAGCCGTATGGAATCTGAATTTATTGATATGGAACTAAAGAAAGATCGATTTCATCGTTTTGATAATATCATTAAAGAAACGGCCTTCGCTCATCGTTCCAAATATGTAGGTAAAACTATCGAGGTATTAGTGGAAAAAAGTGAGCCAGCTGAAAATGGCCTTTATCGAAATTCAGGGAGAAGTCGGGAGTTTTTTGAGGTTTGGTTCCTTGCAGGGAGACCTTTAAAAGGGAGAGAAGTCAAAGTGGGACTAAAGAAACAACAGGGATATGTCTTTAGTGGTGAATTGCCTGAACTAGAAAAAACAAAAGTAGAAGGTCTAAATCGACTAAAAGTAGTCTAATTGCTCGTGACAGCTTTCACTCTGTGTCTAAAATAGAAGCCATGGAACTCAAAGGAAGTGTGATTCAAGGGGTAAATATTGGTTCAAGGTTTGGAGTTGCTACAGCGAATCTTTTATTGGAAGAATTACCTGCGCTAGAGGAGGGGGTGTATCTCGTTTATGTTTATTGGCCTTTGAAACCTCTTACTAAAAGGTGTGGGATTCTTCACTTTGGGAAAAGAAAAACTTTTGGGGGTGATTTCTCTGCAGAAGTTCATATACTTGATTTTAATCAGGATATTTATGGAGAAAAAATAACGATTGAGGTTCTCAAGTTTGTAAGATCAGTACGAAAATTTCAAAACGGCGACCAACTTTTTACTCAAATAGAGGAAGATGTTATTCGAGCCAAAAAGTTCTTTCTTCGAGCAGAAATAGAATCTGAATGGGAAAAACTTTCCCTCAGTACTCGACAACATTTGGCAGAAGAAGCTTTGGAGCATTTATCAACATTGTCGGCCTTTCTAGAGGCGAAGAAAATTTTTGTATATGCACCACAGATACAAAGAGAAATCCTTTTTGTACCAAGATTGATGCAGCAATTTTCAGATAAGACCTATTTTTTCCCTCGTGTAAATCAGAATGATTTAGAATTTTATTCGGTAGATTCCTATGATGATTTAGTTCAGGGCGCTTTTGGAATATTAGAACCTCCAAAAGAGGGGGAATCAGAAATTCCAGGAGACTCTTCTATTTTGTTTTTGCCAGCGGTAGGTGTAGATGAAAATTTTCAACGGCTTGGAAAAGGAGGAGGTTTTTACGATCGTTTTGTATCGAAACTTTCTTCATCAGTACAGAGGGTTGTGATAATTCCCAAATTTGCTACAGAAAAAGAAATACCGGTCGAGTCTCATGACCAACCGGTAGATCGAATAATTGTTTGTAAGCGCTATTAGAGAGGTTAACCTCGAGTAATATAAAACTTGCTTCGTGTTTGAGGTGCTGCGGCTAAACCAGCAGGAATAACTAAGCTAGCAAGAACTAGTCCCATGTTGATCTTGTCGATTAATTCCATAATGGCCGCTTCTTCATTGCCTGTGAGAGCCATAGAAAACCCAATAACAAACCCTGCCATAAATTGGATTAGAAACATGTAGATGATGAATATCAGAATATTCGTGATAATCATCACTGGTAATATTTGGAAAAAGTTTTTCATCTTAGTAAATAGACGTTAGTGAACTTTTCCAATGATAGTTTAGATAGAATCAAAAGCCAAATTTATTAACCTTTTAGGTATTTTTCTACAGCTTTGATTACTGATTTGGCTTGGTCTAGGGTAATTCCAATCTCAGCCAACTCTTCAGCTTTAAGTCCTTCAAATTGTTTAATTTGCGAAAGACCCAGCTCTTTAAGCATGTCAATAACTTCAGTATCTACCCCTTCTAGGTGATCAATGGTAACTTTTTCAGAAACTTCTTTCTTCACTTTTTCGGTTGGCTTGTTGTCAGCTTCAATTTCTTCTTCTATAGGTCCGTCGTAAGTGATGACATCAACCTGCATCTCAATGAGGTGACCAGCAAGTCTTACATTTTGCCCTTTTTTACCAATAGTAATAGCTCGTTCTTCTTCTCTCACGAAGATTTTAACTCGATCTTCACCATTATCTCCTGTGAAGAATTCAAGTTTAGCAATTTTAGCTGGGCTAAGAGCTGCTAATAGCATTTTCTTTGGATCGTCGTAGTGCTGGATAACATCGAGTCTTTCGTCTCCTACTTCTTCCATCACGGCATTAATTCTAGATCCTTTCTGCCCGACAAAGGCTCCTACAGGATCAATAGAAGAATCTTCAGAGGCTACAGCCAGCTTACATCGAACTCCTGGTTCTCGTGCAATTTTTGCAACGTAAACGAGACCTTCTCTCATTTCTGGAATCTCTTGTTCGAAAAGAGCGATGATAAAATCATTGCTTGATCGAGTAATTCTTAATTGAGGCCCTTTTGAAGTCAGTTCAACTCTTTCTAATAGAACTTTAATTCGTTGTCCTGTGAAGTATTTTTCTCCTGGAATTTGATGTTTTCGGTAAAGGACCGTTGCTACACCTTCAATTTCAATAAGAGCCGCATCATGATCAGATTTTTGAATTCGTGCGGTCAACAGCTCTCCTTCTCGATCTTTAAATTTTTTGAAGAGCATTTCTCGTTCGGCTTCATTAAGTTTCTGAGAAATCACTTGTTTTGCTGCTTGAGCGGCAATTCTTCCAAAGTTTTCGTGAAGTTCTACAGGTACAAAAACAATGTCTCCAATTGTAGCATCTGGACGAATGATTTTGGCATCTTTTTCCGTGATGTCTAAATCATGATCTTCTACTTTTTTAACCACTTCTCTTTCCTCAAAAATTCGCATTTGAGTGATGTCGTCTCCTAAAACAACTTTAATCTGTTGTCGAGGAGATCCGAAATCTTTTTTGTAGGCAAGAGCGATAGCCTTTTCGATGGCTTCGATTACGATTTCTTTGTCCAGATTCTTCTCGGCACAAAGTTGATTGATGGCGGCTTGTAATTGACTTTGCATGAATTTTTTTTCTCTAAAAAAACCGATGATCAAATAAGATCATCAGTTAAGCTTCATCAGAATTTTGGTTTATTTTTAATGAACTGTCAAATTTTGTTTTGCATAAAACGAAAACTAAAGTTCGCATTCGTTGTATAATGACTTTAATTTTTCAGCAGATTGATGAAGTTTTTGGGTTTCTTGTTCGGGGAGTTTTAGTTCAACAATTTTATGAACTCCTTGTGAACCAATAATACACGGAACACCGATAGCGACACTTTTCAGTCCATATTGTCCATCGAGATTTGCTGATACGGGTAGTATTTCCTGAGTATTGTGCAAAATTGCTTCTGTAAGCTTAATGGTGGCGGCTCCAATTCCGAAGTAAGTAGCTCCTTTTCCTTCGATAATAGTATAGGCCGCTTTTCGAACTTCAGTTTCTATTTCGGTTTGTTCAGCTTCGTTTAATTGTACCATTCTCGGACTTACGGTAGACCAAGCGGCAAATTCACTGTCTCCATGTTCACCTAAGATGTATCCATGCATGTTTTTGACATTGATTTCGTTTTTTTCAGACAACCTCCATCTTAATCGCGCCGAATCAAGCAATGTTCCCGTTCCTAGAATTTGATTTGTTGGAAGATCGAATACTTGGGCGGCAAAATGAGTAAGAATATCTACAGGGTTGGTAACCAAGAGCACAATAGCCTCAGGCTTTATCTTTCCAAGGCTTTTGGCAATATTTTGCAGGATGGATAAATTTCGTCCAAGTAATTGGCAGCGATTTTCTCCTGGGCGTTGTTTAGCTCCTGCCGTAATAACAAAGATGTCGGCCTCTTGGAGTTTTTTGTCGCCAAAATTGACCCCGCTAACTCGTGTTTTTTCTGAAAAAAGAAGACTGTCTTTTAGATCTAAGACTTGAGCTTTCTCCAGCTCTTCATTCATATCTACGAGCAAGAATTCAGCCGCTACGTTACGAGCAATTCCATAACTAATAATATGAGCTCCAACATTTCCAGCTCCAATTACGGCGATTTTTTTATTCATTTTATTTTGTGAGTATATTTCAACGACTAATACACCCTCATTATATCAGGTTTTTACTTTGAAATCCACGTATCGGCTCCCCGAAAAACTAAGAAGCGGCTCTTCTTTTTAGACAGGTTTTTTTATAGGCACATTTTTGACATATAGGATCAGTCTCGGGATCTAATAAAAAGTCGTTCCATTCTTTCCAAAAGTCTACCTTTTTTCCTTCGAGAGTTTTGAGAAAGTTTACAAATCGACACATTTCTAAATTAGTTTCTAGGCTTAGGTGAGGTTCGATTTTTAATGCTTGGTTTTCTGCATCTTCACAGCACTGGTTTAGTACTTCACGAAAAAAGTATCGAAAAATCGAATGGTTTTGTTCCGCATTTGTAAGGAGGTCTTTTCCTACAGAAGTAAGGTGCATTACCCGACTGTTATCCTCTCTAACTAATTGTTTTCGAATAAGTTTGGACATAGCCTCAGAGCAGGTTGAAGGAGAAATATTTAACTCTTTAATAATATGCTTCTGTCGAGCCATTAGTTCAGAATCTTGATTGAGCTTTTTAATAGCCGCAAGGTAGAGGATGGTTTTGTCGGTGTGGTTCATTCTATTAGTAGCGTCCGAAATTTTTTGGGCTTTTTATTTAAAACCCTTACTCTTAAATCGTACATGAAAATTTTTAACTTTGAAAATTTCGTTAAGAATTACGAAAAATTTTTCTCGCTTCACGAAATTAAAAACAATATTTTGTTGGTTTGGATTTTTGGAGCGATGTTGTTTACGTTTTTTAATAGCTTTGATCATTCTATAGGAGTGTTTCAGCATTCAAAAACAGCTGTAGAAATGGGAGATCATCTCTGCTGGCCTCACTGGCAAAATTGTGGAGATGCGGCCTTTCTTGTGGGATTGCCTAATGGTTATTCTCAGTCTATTTGGTATATGGCGCTATTCGCCGTGATGATCATTGTAATTCATTCAATAGTTCTAAAAAGATGGGTCTTGGCTCACTTTTTAATGTCTTTGTTATGGTTCTGGAAACTATTTTTGGTTGGCTTTTTGTCTATGGCAAATACGGGAAATTATGATTATTATCATTTGTTGTTTACTTTTGTGTTGCTGTTTTTGCCGCATAAAATTTTCTTTCTGAAGTTTATGCTGGTATGGTTTTACTTCTTGTCCACAGCGGTGAAGATACACGAAGGTTGGACTCTGGGGACCTACTTTAGCAGTATGAGTACTGGGTTACCTGTGTTCCCAGACTGGTCTACTCCTATCTGGACAAATTTAGTCATTGGGATGGAGATGCTTGGCGCTTGGGCTCTTATGTGGAGGTCTGGAATTTGGCAAAAAATAGCCTTTGTTTTTTATGTGGTGTTTCATCTTTATTCAGGCATTTTAGTGCACTACTTTTATCCAGCGACGGTTATGCCTGTCTTGCTAATTTTATTTGGACCGTGGTATCAGTATACAGAAACCCCAAAAGGCTGGAGTACTCTAGGTGGATGGATGCTGGTAGCGCTGCTTGGATTCGGGCAGGCCGTTTCCCATTTTATTCCAGGAGATGAAAAAATGACTCTAGAAGGAAACTATTATGGACTTTATATGTTTGAAGCGAATCACCAATGTATTTCACACATTAAAGTATACAAAAATGGGGAAGAGCCTTTTGAAAATACGGTGATGACACAGAATGCGCGTTTTCGCTGTGCACCGTATCGTTATTGGTTTTCAATTAAGAAAAAATACTGCGAAAAGTCGGGAGTTGATCGTATAGAGTGGGCGTTAGATCATTCAATAAATGGGCATTCTTTTTATCGGATTGTTGATGAGGAAAATGCTTGTGATTTAGAATATAGGCCTTTTAGAAGAAACTTATGGATAAAGCTTCCCGAAGAAGGAGCGGTGAAAGTCGGATATCCTTTGCCTAACTATTACTACTAATATGACACCAGAAATATTTTCTGAAATCGTAACACAAGATGTTTCTCAGGCTCCAGGGCTTTACCCTTTGCAGTCGTGGATGTTGCCCTATCTTCCTCTTATTCACTTTTTTTGGTCTGGATTATTCTTAGTTGTTTTGTTGAGTGTGTTTTTTTATTATATCGTCACACCTTATTTTTTTGATAAAAATGAATCCAAACAAAAGCCCAAAAGAAAATGAACTATTCGAAATAATAAAAGATGAAGTTATCTGCTATGCCGATACTTGCGAAGATATAATTAGGGGAGGACGCGGGACAAAAAGCAATTGGTTGTTTGATATGCGACGACTTTTTTTAAAGTCTGATCAACTCGACCTTGCCGCAGAAGTATTTTGGGAAAAAATGGAAGATAAATGGCCTTTTCAGATTGGAGGGCTGGAAGTGGGATCTATTCCCTTGATTGCGGCATTACTGATGAAAGGAAAACAACGAGGACTTGAAGTGAATGGGTTTATCGTACGAAAATCTCGAAAAAAGAGTGGGTTATGTCGTCAGATAGAAGGAAATTTAAATGATGATCCTATTGTAATTGTGGATGACCTTATTAACTCTGGAAAATCCTTTAAGCGTGTCGAAGTGGCTCTGGAACAAGAAGGCGCAAAAACACGTGATGTATTTGTATTTGTTGATTTTGAAAAAGAGAAAACTCATAAAAAATTTGCGGATAAAGGTTTGTCCATTACTTCAATATTTGGACTTTCAGATTTTAGTCTTTCTCTCGGAGGAGGTGGAGGTTCTGTATATCCAGAGGAAAATACTTTTTCTGTGGCTTGGACGTTTGAACCGCCAGATCCAAACTATGTTTATATCGTTCCAAAATCAACGCCATGTATGGACGATAAAAGTCTATTTTATGGAACCGATAGTGGTATGTTTTATGCAGTAGATCAAAAAACAGGAGAGGCGGTTTGGAGTTTCCCAACAGGTCGTTCTCTGAAGGGGATTTTTTCGTGTCCACAGATATATAAAGATATGGTTATTTTTGGGTCTTATGATGGGACTGTTTACGCCTTAGATCGACATGATGGAGAAGTTGTATGGCGTTATGATGGAGCGGAATATGTTGGTTCTTCTCCAGCGATTGCAGAAGACTTAGGATTAGTTTTTATTGGATTGGAACACAATGCCTTTATGAATAAAGGTTCAATTGTCGCTCTTGATCTTGAAAGTGGAGCTCGTCGATGGGAGTATACGGTTCGTGAGTACCTGCATGGTACACCAGCTTATTGTCCAGAAAAGAAGCTGGTAGCTATTGGAACCAATGATTCAGATTTCTATTTATTTGATGCGGAAACAGGGAATGTTAAATGGAGCTTCGAGACCGAAGGTCCAATGAAAGCCGCGCCTGTTTTTGATCTAAAACGTAACCAGGTCATTATTGGGAGTCATGACTGGCATTGTTATGGTGTCGATATTGATACAGGAAAAGAGACCTTTCGATTCAAAGCTGAGAACGTAATTTATGGTACACCTTTACTCGTTGGAGATTTTATCTACCTGGGTTCTACTGATAAATATCTTTATATTTATGATCTCAAGAAAAATGAGATCGTAAATAAAATCAATACCCTTGGAAGAGTGATGTCGAATCCGAATGAAATTGAAGGAAATATTTTCTTTGGTTCAAATGATGGTTGCATCCGAGAGATAGACGGAAAAACCCATAAAATGATTGGAGGAATTATGCTTCCAGAAAGAACGGTTACAAAAGTTATCAAAAGTGAAAAAACGGGTCTATTTTATGCGGTGGCAGCGGGTAATCAGTTGATAGCTTTGCAGCGTATTTAGATTTTTTCTCCAAAGAAAATCCAATACCATTTTTGCCAATTTGGGACTTCTAAAATTTTTTCTCGAGCCTCTCTTTTGGCTTCGGTTGGGAGGATTTCAATTTCCTCTTCAACGAGGACAATGACTTTTTCTCCAGGAAGTTTTTTTCCCATTTGCATTTTAGCTTCTTTCTCAATTCTTTGAGGGGTTTTTAAATATTCTAAATAACGTTCTTTCGCTTGTATTTCTTTGGAAAGTTTATGATTGGTTTGTCTGATTTCTTCGATTTCTTTACTAATTTTCTGAGATTCGTGCAAAAAGCTTCCAATAGAGTAGAGTAGCCAGAATAAAATAAAAAAAAGCACCACCATTAGTATGACGCTTTTGGATGAATATATTTCTGGCTTGTTTTTGTTCATCTGTGTGGGATTCTAGTTTTTATATATGATTTTTGAAATTTTATTTAGTAAACTGTTTCTGATGAGACTTATTGTTGGCCTTGGGAATTATCCTCCAAAGTACGAGAAAACCCGTCATAATATGGGTTTCTTGGCCATAGATGTTTTAGCAAAAAAATATAATTTCCCTGACTGGAAAAAAGAAAATAAATTTTATGCAGAGTGCTCTTATGGAGAAATAAAAGGACTAAAGACCATTCTCTGCAAACCTCATACTTTTATGAATGCAAGTGGAGATGCTGTAGGAAAAATTCAGAGATTTTATAAAATCGAACTAGATGATATTTGGGTTATTAGTGATGACTTAGATCAGGATTTTGAAGCTCATCGTTTTAGAGAAAAAGGTTCAAGCGGAGGGCAAAAAGGTATTGAAAGTATTATTCAGACACTAGGAACCGATCAATTTCCACGCCTTAAATTTGGTATTAGTAACGATAAGCGTTCCTATTTTCGAACAGAAGACTTTGTTGTCTCACGTTTTACTCCCGATGAATTTGAAAAATTACCTGAAATTTTTGATTTAGGTCTAAAAAAGATGTTGGATCGTTGGTAAATAGTGAAAAACTTTGACAAACTCTGTTAAGCCATTAAGTTGGCGTGCGAAGAAAATTTAAATTTTTTACTATGACTAATCGAAGTTCTTGTAAACAACACGGAGGACATCAAATCAATGAGCGACGTCGAAAGTCTACACTTTCAAAGAGAGCTAACAAAGAAAAAGCTCGAGCTCGACGAGAAGAACTACGAGCAAAAGGGCTTAACTGCTAATTTGTAAGTTTTTTTAAAAAAAGAGATTAATTTAAAAACCTAGGTTTCTGCCTAGGTTTTTGTATTAACATGAATGAATTCTTTAGAACCCTTCTTTTTGAGACTCTTCTAGCAGGCTTTGAAGTTTTTTTGAAATCTTCTTAGGCATGAGGTGTTTAATGATCACAATATGATCACCTACTTGCCCATCTCTTTTTACTCCCTGTCCTTCAATAGTAAGCCGTGTTCCATGTGCAGTTTTTTCTGGAATCTCTAAATCAACTTTGTCCCAAAAAGTACTAATGGTTTTTGTGGTTCCAGATATAGCCTCAAAAATTGGAATTTCTAATTCAGTAATAAGATCCAGTTTCTGCCTTTGGAAAACCTTTGATGGTTTTACTTTTAGATGAACGTAAAGATCTCCATTACTACCACCATTTTTTCCGGCATCACCATCACCTCTCATTTTTAGAGTGGTGTTATTATCGAGACCAGCGGGAACATTAATCTCTATTTTTTCTTTATGTTCATAACGTCCCTCTCCATGGCATTTATTGCAGATTTTTTCAAAGACCTTACCACTCCCATGACAAGTTCCACAAGTAGTTTGCTGTTGAACCGTGCCAAATGGAGTTTGGAATTGTTTGGTCATTCGTCCAGAACCATTACAGGTTTCACATTTTTTCTGCCCACTACCTCCTTTTGCATCACATTTTTCACATCTAATATATCGTCGAGCGGGGATGCTTTTTGTAGTTCCTTTAAGGGCTTCTTCAAAAGTAAGTTCGATTTCTACTTCAAGATCAGATCCTCGTTGATAGCTGCTTTTTTGCTGCGTATTTGATTGAGCTTGTCCTCCAAAGAAGCTTGAGAAGATATCTTCAAATCCTCCAAAGTTCCCCCCACCAAAATCAAAGTTTCCACTTTGTCCTTGGAATCCTGAAAAGTCAAAACCACCGCCACCAAAGCCTTGGCCGCCTACTGAACCAAATTGGTCATACTGAGTTTTTTTCTGATCATCAGAGAGTACCTCATAGGCTTCATTAATTTCTTTGAATTTAGCTTCATCACCACCCTTGTCTGGATGATGTTCTTTAGCTTTTGCTCGAAAGGCTTTTTTAATATCAGCTTTTGAAGCAGATTTGTCGATTCCCAAAATGTTGTAGTAGTCTTTTGACATAGTGCCAAAATGCTAATCATGATAGCACCAGAGTCAAGAGAGTGCTAATTGTCTTTATTTTCAAACCGTTCAAAATTGCCGTTGGCAGCCGCAATGAGGGTGGCAAAAAAGTCTTGTCGGACTTGTGGAACATTTCCTGGGAGCAGGTTTCCACTTTCATCTATTAAGTTAAATTCTGTGAATAAAGCTTTCGTTCCATATCGATTTTCGATGCTTTGAATCCCTTCAATCTCTTTTGGTTGTAGTGTCCGTCCTCTGTTGGGAGCGAGAAGATTTCTCCAGAAAATTTCATTTTTCCAGACACCTCCACTTCGGACCATGGCAGCGAATCCATCTTCTTTATCAGCAATGCTCGCCTCCATGGCAGCACTAAAGAATTGAATTGCAGGGGTATTTATTGGATTCGCGCTCATGGATAGCCATTCTTGGGCTCGTCCATCAGCACTTCTTGGGAACATTTTGTTGGCTCTAATATCGACTTCAATATCAACTCCGCCGGCGGTGTAAGCAATATTTCCATTGGCCAGTACTTGTGGATTTTCAACTCCCTGTGGAAGGGCATTAATAAAACTACTGGTATCAGGAGTAAGCTCACCTTGTTCTCTGTCTCTTGGATAGCCTGATGGCATGTCAACGCTCTTCAAAAAGAGTTCTGCTTGTTGTTCGGGAGAAGCGTTTAGATAGGCTTCACTATTCATTAAGTTTACAATTCTTTGAACGTTTTCTGAACTAAAATCAGTATCAGGATTAGTGATAAATTCCGCTAATGGAGCGCTTATAGTCCCTGTTTCACGGAAAGCTTTTGTGGCCGCAATAGCTTGAGCTGCAGCAAATTTTTCTGGATTTTCAACCATACTTCCAATTTCCGCTTCAAAAGCTTTACGAGTGGCTTCCGCTTCCGCTGCACGACGACGAGCTGCTGCTTGAAAGGCATGATAGGTATTAAAATCGTCTCTATAGATACCAAGTCTGTCGAGAATTTCTTTTTTTTGTCTATCAAATTCAATTGGATCTCTTTCAGAAAGTCCCTGATTATAGCTATCATAATCAAATGTGGAGGTTGAAACTTCATTGATAACCTGAGTAATAAGTGTAGAAGCTTCTTGAAAATCAATTTCTGCACCACTATCAATTTGTTGTTTTAAGGCATTAAGCTTTGCCCTTGTTTCAGGAGCAATATTGCCAGCAAAGAACTCATCGTTAGTAACAAAAATCTCGACGAGATTACTTATATTTCTAAGGACCTTTGCCTTTTGAACTTCGGTCATTTTGACTTGGATATCATTTCGTTGTTTTATAAGCGTTAATTTTTCTTGAAGTCTGGCAAAATAAGGAGAAGCCTTTAATTCTTCGGCGGTTACCCCCTCGACTCCCGCAAGTACAATAGCGATAAATTCTTCTTCTGTAGCCCCTGGGTAGTATTCGAGTTTTTTGATATTCGCAATAATTTTTTGTTGAGCCTCTGGAGATAATTCCGTCTCACGTATCATTTCTGCAATTTCATTGTGAGCATCCCAAATTTCGCCAGTTTTTTCTACAGCTTTTTCTTGATAAAAACCTTCCATGTCTGGGCCGAAAGTTTCATGACCTTTCAGTGGATCTTCGGTTTCTGTGTCAGTAGTGGTTTCCTCTGGACGTGTATCACTCTCTGTTCTGACAGTGCTTCGTTCTCCCATGAGATTTAGCTTTGTTTGTATATCAGCAAAGTATGGAGAGGCTTTTAATTCTTCAGCGGTAACCCCTTCAACTCCAGCTAAAATCATGGTAAGAGCCTCCTCTTGGGTTGTAACTTCTGAATGTTCTAGTTTCTTTAAATTACTAATGAGAGTTTGCTGGGTTGGTTCTGGGAGTTCTCCTGATCTGATAGACTCAGCAATACGATTATGTACTGCCCAAATAGCCTGAGTTCTGTTTCGTTGAAGATCTTCTAATTCTTCAGCACTTTTACCATCTAAATCCTCAGCATCAGGTTTTATATTTGCCTCTACAATTCTCTGAAACGATGTAGTGGCGGTTTCTAAATTCGCTTTTTTCTCTTCTTGTTTTTTTTGGTTAATAGCTTCTAATTTTGCTATTTCAGCTTTTTTTTCTTTGATCTGTTTCGTAATTTCATCAATCTTATTAAGTTTGGTAACCATTTGGCTTGCTAGTGGTAGTACGGCTTGAATCTGTTCATCGCTTACATCTTCTAGAGCATCACTTTGTAGATAGTTTCGGATTTCATCAGAAGAAGGGCGATTTGTTTTCACAAAATTCATAAACTCTTCATGACTATTTGGCATGAGTCCAAGAATGATATTTGATTCAGCATCTGCATCATTGGTTTCTTCTAGACTTTGTTTTTCTGTTTGAAGAGTTTCTACTTCTTCTTGATAAGTCGAAATTTGTTGATTGTTTTTATCAATTTCCTGTTGTATTTCGGATTCTTTAGATTGAAAGTAAGTTTTATTTTCAGCCAATTTATCTTTGGTTTCTTCGCTCATTTCTTCTGGTTTTAGCGCGCCAGAAATTCGGTCAAATATACCCGCGATATCCTCCGTGGTTTCAGTTTTTGCATCATTACTTGTAGCTCTAACAGTTTCTGCCCCAGAATCTGTATGAGATCCAGGGCCACCTCCGACTTCAAAACAAAATTTTGATCGGATTTCAGAGTTGGGAAACTGCCACCACTTTTGCATTGTTCCTCAAAAAAATCTCTCCATTATACCACAGATTAATGTTTTTTTGAAATGCTTCTGTCTTATTACTCAAGAGACTTGAAGTTTCCAACGGCTGCGCTGGTAAGAATATTGAAAAATTGTTCAGATGTACGGGCATCGACATTTTCGGGAGCGGCTTGGCCGTCTTCACGAAGGAGTCCCAGTTTTTCGAAAATAATATCAATGCTTCCAAATTGGTTTTTTATAGCCTGAAGCCCCTCTTCTTCTTTTGGCTGAAGCAGTCTTCCCATTCTTGGGAAAGAAAGGTTTCTGAGTAAAATCTGGAACTTTTCTCGTCCCATTTTTCTAAACATCAATCCTAGTCCTTCTTGACCATCTTCCACACTGGCACTCATTACCGCCCCACCAATTTGTATTGCCAGTACATTTTTAGCGGTTGCTGGCATAGTCATCCATTCACGCTGTAGACCTTCTGTTCCGTGAGGGAACATGCTTGGAGGATTGGTGGTGCTATCTACTTCGATTGTTGTTGATCCCGCATCGAAGGCTAAATTTCCATTTTCTAGAGTTCTTGCATTGGTCGCCCCAGCAGGAATAGCCCGTGGAGATAAATATTGTCCAGAAATAGACTCTGGAGAAGATGTCTGAGATTTGAGTCCAAGAGATAGTCGGATAGATTCAGGACTTTCTCCGGCTTCTAATCGAGTACTTATTTCATTAAATTTTTCACTCGTAAAGTCTGGTGGGATAGCTCCATTATTTTGGGCTGCATATTCACGAATATACTCCGCAGATATATCTACAGTTTCATGAAATCTTTTTCCTTCTGGTGTTTCAGGATCAAAAATATTTTCCAATTCTGGGATTATAGTTTCAGTATTTCTTTCGACTGTAATCGCTTCGTCTCTAGCTTCTGCAGCCTCTCTACGAGCGGCTCGAAGTCTGGCGACTTTTCCTAAGAAGTTTTCATAACTTCTTAGATATTTTGTAATTACAGGTGTTGGGATCCCTACGCCTTCTTTATTAGCTTTTTCAGCAGCTTCGTATTTTTCTTTAAGTTTTGCAGCAATAGCCTCAAGGTCTTCTAGGGAAAGTTCTGTTTTTGGATCGATTCCCAATTCTGCAGCAATTTGAGAAACAGGACTACTAGGATCATTTAGGTCTCTCGCTATTTCATATTCCTGTTGTATTACTTCGGCAGATTTAGAGAGAGACGTAATTCCATATTCTTTCGTTATGATGTTGATACGTGCTAACACAAGGTTTTTTATGTGTGGATAATCTTCTAAAGTGCCTTCAAGATTACTTCCCAGTATTTTTCCAAATAATGTTCCTGCAATATGCATGGCTTCACCCTCTGTTAGTTCCTTACTTTCCATAAGGTCTTTTATTTCTGTATCGAACTCAGTTAAAAATGTATTAATACTTTCTGGTGGTAGGTCTGGGAATTCTCGTGAAAATAGTTTTTCATTAGCATTCATAGCTGCGCTATTGTTCTCTAATTCATCGGTGATAAATTCTTGAATAGTTCCAAATATTTTAGGGATATTGTTAGAAATTTGCTCTGACTGTTCTTGTAACTCTTTCTTTTTTTCTGGGTCTTTTTCTTCTTTTGCTTTTTTACTCAGTGTGTCAATTTTTTCTTTTAGGTGCTTTGCAATAAGTCCAATTGCTTTTGTAATTTTTTCTCTAAAAATATGTGGTTCATCTGTTGCGAATAATGCTTCTGTAATTCCTATTACTTCGATGTTTGCAGTTGTTTGTGTTGATGCTGTTATTAAATTTTTAGCATAAAAATTTCCATCTAGAAACACTTTAAATGATTCGGGAATAGTATCTGCCATTTCCGGGAAAGTAGGACTATCTTTAAAAGACTCTTTGAGTTCATCTGCTAGTCTTTTCCAGGTTTGAGAAGTATGAAAATTGAATTTTCGTCTCTGTTCAAGTACAGCAACTGAAGCCCCACTTTCTATATTTCTAAAAAAAGGATTATTTTTTTTTAAATTTACTAAACTTTCTGCTTCTGGAGACTCGGGTGTTAAAGATGATGAAGTTTTAAAAACGGTAGTAGACTCAATCTTCGCTCTTTTTCCAACTTCTGATTTTGGGAAAAAGGCAGCATAACCGTGAGGAGTTCGAACAAAATGAGTTCCATTTATTTCTAGGTACCTATTTTCTGGAGCTGGAGAGAGTAGTTCCATGAAATTTGCATTGGCTTCTAAATTTTTGTTACCAAAAAGCTTAGTTCTATAGGTATTATCTCCAACTCGATCAGTAAAGAGATTAAAAGAGTCCTCTTGGTGCTCAGAGAGAAAACGAGTTAAGACGACGTCGTCTTTTAGAATCGAAATCACATAAGCTTCTGTTGAGAGATCCGTGGCTTCCTGAGCTGAACGTGTAAATCCTTCAAACCCCCCGAGTCCAATATGTTTGGATATATCGCTTACCCCTTCCAGTCCCGAACCAACCCAGTCTCGTGCCTGGGCTAGCCTCCCTCTGCTATCTTCCTCATCATCATATATAGCTTCGTTTCTTGCTATCCTGATAAGAATATCTAACTTTTCATCTAAGCTCAGATTTTCCACTCCGTTTTCAGTTTCTACTCGTGACTGTAGTTCTGCGAGGGCAGATTCAGTATTTCTTATTGCTTCCTCTTTTTCGAGTCTTTCAAGATTTATGCCTTCACTGGGTCCACTAGCCGCTCCCGGTGGACCATTGAATATCCATCGAGTATCGGTGTTGTTGTGACTGAGAGGCCAAAACTTCATTAATATAAATACACAAAATCCTAGGATTTTAACATATTTTTAATCTAAAATCAATGACTAAAAACGACTCTTTTCCCGATTTGTGTTTGGTATAAAATTTGTCATTTGATTTTTTCTTCCTTCTGTGGTATAATGGTCGGATTTTTCAATTTTAATGTTATGAAATTTCTCCAAAAAACCGGCAACGAACTAAAGGCCAAGTATATTTTCTTGGCGGGAGGTCCAGAATCTCCAGAGCTTGATCATACCAAGCTAGACTCTATCAAAGGCGATGTGGCAGCAGAGCTTACGAAATTACAAGAGCTTGTTGACAATAATGAATCTTCAAACCCATTAGATTGGTTTGGAAATGATATGCCAGATAGTGCTCGTGATCATATTCGATCTACTCGAATTGATGAAATGTTTGAAATCAAGGAAGGAAAACTATCTATTAAGCAGTCTTTGGAAGATGTCTTAGATCCAGATGGCCTTTTTAATAGTAGTTTTAATGATTTTGAGAATCATCTTAACTCAGAGGGGGTTGGACTTGATGATCTAATTATTCATTTAATTGAAGGAAAATTTGGTCATCTAACACTCGATCAAGTAATAGGTGCCAAAGCCGGAGGAGACCTATTATTTCAACGTGATAAAGCCAATCTACAAGTTGGAGAAACTCGTATAAATGATCTTAACGATAATACAGAAGCTGCTAAAGCCAAATTAGCAGAAGCTTTAAAACCTTTTGGTTTTGTAAGTGAAGACTTAGCTGAAAATATTGGAGCTTTCCAAGAAGCTTTTAATGCTATGTTCTTTGTAGAAGAGACAGGGGAAGTTAAAGATACTTTTACAGGTCCGGATGGAAAACTGTACAAAGTTCCAGCAGAAGTACGATCAGAACTTAAAGGGATTAAAGCTTTAACAGTAGATAAAGACTTCGGAGGTAAAACTCGAGAAGCCTTTAGAGTTTACGCTTATACTCTCAGACATCTTCGCCCAGAGGCTAAGGTTGGAAATGGTGAAAATTATGAAGCCCCTGCTAAACCAGTGGAAACAGAAGCCCCAGATAAAGATAATCCAGAAAGAGATGCGGATCTAGATAAACGAACAGAAGAACTTATCAAAGAGCTAGAAGCTGGAAAAGAAGTACCAAGTTCTTGGAAAGTTATTTTGGATTATGTGAAAACAGGAAAAACAGATGATCCAGAAGCCTTGCAACGAGCTATTAACGAACTTATTGATCCAGATATTGAAGTTGATGGAGTCATTGGCGGAGGAACTCGGGTGGCATTAAATAAAGCAGTTCGAGCTATTCAAGAAGCCATTGGTGCAAATCCAGATGGAGTTTTTGGTGCTAAATCAACAGAAGCTCTGAAAAACTATGAATCTCCAAATTCTGAACTTTCTGATCTACTAAAATCTAGGCCAGAACTGAAGGAGGTTATAAAAGGTCTAGTAGGGATGAGTCCTGATGCCATTGGGAATTTAGAAGGTGCCCTCACTTACTTTGGGTTCAATACACCTCAAGATGGTAAAATTGATGCAGATCTAATTCTGAAACTTGCAGAATTTGCAGGACATTATTCTAAAGATGGAACGACCATCGAACTCAATGCTAAACTTCCAGAGATTGTTCAATCAATGCGACAGGCCTACGAAGAGAAAGCCGATGAAATTGTTAAGATTGTTCAAGAACGAGGTTTAGATGATGGTAAAGATCTAAAATATCTTGATCACTGGAAAAGTGCTATCGAAGATTACACCAATACAACTATCGGTTTTCCAGACCTAAACTACGAGGTTGATGGTGAGCTAATGACGATTGATAATCGTCTTGGTGGACGATTTCATATCTTCAAAACACGAACTGATACTTATACTCATCACTATACAGACAGCTACTCTCAAACTACACGAGTAAGAGAGAGTGGTCAGCATATTAGTACTGGGCGAGAACGATATACAGGAACAACTTTTGATGGAGTTACTCGTACTCGAGGAGCTACTAGGGTTGTAGGACAAGTATGGGAACCCTCAGCTGGGGAAATTAGTCGAGACAAAATTAGTGGACTACTGGCTTCAGGGAAAGCTACGGTACGACCAAGTCGACAGTTACTAGATCGTCTATTCCAACCAGTGATGAATGGGGAAACTGGAAAAGTAACAGTTGAACCACGAGAATGGTTCCAAAACTTCAAAGATAATTATAATGAAGCCGAAGAACAATCTCGAAAAGATGCAGAAGTTCGAACGCTAAAAATTGATTGGGCAAGAAGAAGGGCTCAAGGATATATTGGGACGGTGGATGAAGCCTGGCAAGAATTTGGGCGACAAGCTCCAGAAAAAGTTGAAGCTGTACGTTCAGCGGCTCAAAAAGAAATTGAGGATCGAGGAAGTTTCTCTTATATCAATATTGATACTACGAGAGGAGAGCGAGCTCGAGTAACAAATGTAGTGGAAGGACAAGCGGTTAAAGGTGGTTGGGAGGTAACAATTACTACTCCGGATGGTTCTAAGACCGTTAGAACTTTTGAGTCTTTTGATGAAATGATCAAAAGTGACTATGGACAAACCGCTGCCAAGCGAGAAATGAATCGATGGCTCTATGTTCAAGATTCCTATGGAGGAATGAGAGCAATCGATACTCAAGGACTTATTCGATGTAAATATGATGAATTAGGACTACTTGAATTAGATGAACCAATGCCAGATATTCCTGAAGGATATAACTTTATCCGAACAGGACTTCCATGTGGAGTTCCAGGACCATACTGTACTACGACCGTAATTAATCGATATGGAGAACAAAGAGGTCGTGTTGTTGATCCAAATGTTGTAATCGTGCCAGATCCTCGTGGCGATGGAGGTGGTAGAGATGGTGACAGTGGAGATAGTGATAGTGGAGATAGTGGAGATAGTGATAGTGGAGATAGTGGAGATAGTGATAGTGGAGATAGTGGAGATAGTGATAGTGGAGATAGTGGTAATTGTTTTGTAGCTGGAACAAAAGTATCAATGGCGGATGGAACTCAAAAGAATATTGAAGATGTAGTGGTAGGGGATACAGTAGTAGCTTATGATGAAGAATCTGGAGAACAAAAAGAAGCTAAAGTCTTAGCTACTCACGCTCCAAAGGCCGAAGGTTACTGTGTAGTTAACGGAGGAGTTCTAAATGTAACAGAGAATCATCCAATCTATGCAACTAAAGCGAGTGGATACACTGGATGGACGGCTATTTCACCAGAAAAAGCTCTATCAGAACATGAAGTAGAAGCAGAACTACTAGAAACTGGAGATAAACTACATCTATCAGATGGGAGTCTGGTAGAAGTAGAAAGTCTAGAAGTAGTGTCTGGAGAAGTACAGGTGTACAATCTAAGCTCTATTGAGAATTATCATACATTCTATGCTGATGGAGTTCTCGTCCATAATAAAGGAGCCGCTAGTGGAGATGGTAGTGGAGATAGCGGTGATAGTGGGGATAGTGGTGACGGAGCTGGAACAGGCGCCTGATAATACTGAGATAAGTAGAAAAGTAAAAAACCTTCAAGAAATTGAAGGTTTTTTTTATAATATTTGACAAAAACAAAAAATGTAATATACAAATATAAAGATATTGGACAAAATACGGATTGAGACTTTGGTTGCGAAGTGATAGAATCTGTGGTAAAATAGTCAGAATAAATAAAATTCCATGAAAAATAAAAAGAACGCTCTTATCGGATTCATTGTATTGGTATTAATTGCCGCGGGTCTAATTTATTACTTTACAAGACCTGTGATTTTACCTCCAGAGCTGAATATTCAGCCTGCTCCACATGAATCTATTCAAGAAATACTTTAAATCTCAAAAATCTAAATTAATCCACCTATGATGAGATGTTTTAAAACGGTTGCCGCTAGCCTAGTGCTATCTATTTTCTTGCCCACCGCAACGTATGCTGGGTCAGGTGATTTTTTTCCTAATAACCGATCTAATAAACGAGTTAATGGGATTAATGTAAATAGTGGTATTGGGAATTCTGTTCAATTTAATCTAATTCATAATCAGCCGTGGCTTCCTCAGGTTAGAGGACATATGCCTTGGACAATTTCAGATAGTCAACGAGCGGCATATATTGCTTCTAATGGGCTTGGGAATTTGGATGATGAGAGGGATTTTGTTACTGCGGCAAAAAATACTGATGCCCCGAGGGTTTATAAACATACATTAACCAATCTTCGAAAAGGAGATGTTATTCGTGTGTTTACGTATGTGCATAATAATGCTAATCAGGGTTGTGGTGGAATCAACCATGCGCGAAATACAACCGTAACTGTAGACTGGAGCGATCCTAGAAAGGTGGTGTCGAGTATTGCAGCAAGTAATGCTAATCCTCAGGTAATTAATGATATTGTAGATCTTCGTCTTCAGGGGGGAGGGACTTTTGATTTAGAGTTTCAAAGAACGACGGTTGGTAAGAGAAATTTTCCAGATTATTATCCACCAGGACACAGTCTTTATGGAACTTGTCAGACAAATGGGAATACCAACTGGTCACATCAAACTGTTTCTTCAAGTCGACCTAGCGCGAAAACAGCTAGGGTTAATTTAGGAGATGTTGCTGGTTCAGCTGGGAATTCTCGAGTGGTAGTAATGTACTTTAAAATTGTTGATGCGCAGCCAAGCTGTCAAGAAGCAGAATTTAATAAAGATGAAGTTATTGCTGGAGAACAAGTACGATTTACTTGGAGAACTCAAGATTTAGAATCAGGAAGTAAACTTGTATGTGGAGGATCTGGAACAGGTGTTAATATTGATGAAACAGTCTCTGCTAACGGAAATAAACTAATTACTATTCCAATGTCGGCAAATGATGGAGCGACATTAAGATGTAATATTAAGAATCCAGATAGCCGTAACCTTTGTGGTGATACCGTTAATATTCGAAAACCAAATCCTTCAATCAAAATTGATAAAGATGACTCAACTCCAGGAACGCCTGACAATGATGGCCATGATACTCAGCGAGTTGAAGTTGGAGGAACGGCAAACTTTACTATCAAAGTAACTAACGATGGAGAAACTGGATTAAAAGATGTGTTGGTTAACGATACTTTAGCACCAAGTTGTGCTCGAACAGTTGCCCAAGCACTACCATTGATTCAAGCGATTGGAAATCGAGACAATATTTTCGATCCAGGAGAGTCGTTTACTTACGCCTGTCAGGATACAAACGTAACAGCTAGTTATACAAATGTAGCTTATACAGAAGGAATATCTACGTATGATGATACAACAAAAGTAACGGATACTGACCCTACAGAAGTGGTTGTAGGACCACCAGCAGGACCAGATATCAAAATTGATAAAGATGATTCAACTCCGGGAACAGCCGATAATGATGGAGATGATACACAGGTAGTCGTTCCAGGAGGAACAGCGACCTTTACGATTAAAGTAACCAATACCGGAACAGAAGGACTTCGAGATATTGTTATTACTGATGCGGAAGCTACTGATTGTGCTCGAACAGCCGCTCAGACACTTCCACTAATTCAAGCCGTTGAAAATGGTGACAATGTTCTTTCTCCAGGAAATTCATTCTCTTACACTTGTACGAAAGAGAATGTACAAACGACAACATTTGTTGATGGGGATAATGATTCTCAAGTAAGTGGGGTTGGAGTTGGCTCTGGTACAACAGTTACCGATGAAGATCCAACAGAGGTAAGGGTAGAGGATGCTCCAGCTATTGAAATCGACAAAGATGACTCGACTCCAGGAGATCCAGATACAGATGGAGATGATACTCAACGAGTCGCTCGTGGAGGAACAGCAATCTTTACGATTCAGGTAACAAATACGGGAAGTGAAGGACTTAAGAATGTACGAATTGACGATGGGAGAGAACCAAACTGTGCTCGAACTATCGCTCAAGCTTTACCATTGATCCAAGCGGTTGGGAATCGAGATAATATTTTCGATCCAGGAGAATCGTTTACTTATACCTGTGAAGATACAAATGTAACAGACTCTTATACGAATACAGCAACGGTTACAGGGGAATCTGTGGTAGATGATCAAATCGTAAATGATACCGATCCAACAGAAGTGGTTATCCCAGGAAATCCAACAGGACCTTCTATTGATATTGATAAAGATGACTCAACTCCAGGAACTCCTGATAGTGATGGGCATGATACCCAAGAAATGCCAGTAGGAGGCGGAACAGCCACCTTTACCATTAAGGTTACTAATGATGGAACCGAAAGCCTTACAAATGTAATTGTGACGGATCTACTCGCTCCAGACTGTGAGCGAACAGCCGCTCAAACATTGCCATTGATTCAAGCCACTGGCAATGCGGATGGGATATTCGATTCAAATGAGTCATTCACTTACGTTTGTGAGTTAGAAAATGTTACTTCAGCTTTCACAAATATCGCTCGAGTAACAGGAGATCCAGTAAATGGAGATCCACAAGTAAATGATGAAGATCCAAGTAATGTAACGATTGATACAGGAGGGGGTAGTGGAGACACTATTCCACGAGTAGGAACGTGTACTATCCATCCAAATACTGGAGCACAACAATGTACAAACCGTCGGCCAGTAGAAGATCCGAGTGATCCTCTATGGCAGTCATACCGGAATTGTGTAGTAGGAAATACAGAACCACGAAATACGGCTAATACTCGAGAACGATCTTGTGTATTGGATTGGGCAGAAAATCAAGACCTTAAGCTCTGTGGAGCTAATATTGGAGGAGTTATTGATCCATTTGCTTCTCCTACCTCAGCAGAAATTGCCGCACAATGTGGCACTATCCAGCCTCCACATCCGCCAACTCCTTGTGAGCCAGTAGGAGATTGTCCAGAGTGTTTCAATGTTGGAGCAACGATTAATAAACAGGTAAAAAATAATGATAGTGGCTCTCTAGTGAAAAAAATCACCGTATCTAAATCAGACATTGTTACCTACGAAATTACGGTTGATAATCTTAACTTTGATAAAACGGCTTACGAAATTCTAACGGGGAAAATCAAAGTCTACGACATGATGATCCCAGAGGAATCTGGGAATATCTGGAATCGACACGGAATTATTGATGGAGATGATAATGCCACTTGGAGATGGTGTGGTAAACCAGGGAACTGTGCCGAAGATAAAGATTACTTTGAAAGAACGCTTACTTCAACTGAAATTGGCGATCTGAACAATGCAGGGTTTGCACAATACAAAGTTCATTATGATATGAATACAGCTCTAGCGTCTGAAAAAGATACTTCTCAACTTAAAAATGTAGCCTTTGCGGTGATTGAGTACACGTACAGAAATCGAGCTACAAGTGCCACAGGATTTAAACGAATTGGTATTGGAGATAATGCTTGTACACCTCCGACTCTGGAGCAGTACGTTCGAAGTATCTCTTCACTCGGTTCAAGCGCTCAGGTTCAAATTATCAGACCATTTATTCGAGCCAAAGCGGGGAATGTAGGAATTCAGTCTTCTCAGGCCGAAAAAGTAACAGGGAAACCACAAACAATTAGTGAAATCATGAGTGATAACAACTTGTTTGTGCCAGACGTACTAACGATGGACGAATTTGATGAGCTTGGGAACTTTCAGAACGTTGATAATAACGATTTCTATGAAAATCTAAATCAAAATACTCAAACACAAAGTGCTTTTGGAAATAACTTCCGAACACATGAGTATGAATCAGGAGTTTACTTCTACAATGGAGATCTGGATTTAGATTCTGTGAATATTGCAGGCCTTACTCGAAGTGTAACATTCATTGTTGAAAATGGTGATCTTATCATCAATAGCGACTTCAATAATATTCCGAGTCCTCACTTTGTAGCTTTTGTAGTACAAGATGGAGATATATTGATTGATAAAAATGTTGAAGAAATTCATGGTACATTCCTAGTGGAACGAGGACAAATTAAGGCCAAGAATGATGACATTTCTGATAAACAACTTAATGTTTCAGGAAATCTTATCGGTAATCTAGCGCACTTGTTGAGTTTCCGAAAATACATTGGAGATACTTCGGTAGCGCCAGTGGATGCCAACGGATTCCCTGTTCCAGAGCCAAGTTTAGTCGTTAATTTTGACCTTCGACTACTTGAGGCAACGCCTCCAATTCTAGAGCAATTCCTTGGAACTGATTGGAGAGAAGAGGTTCAAGGATAAAAAGTCTCAAATTTTTACAAAAAACCAGGTTTAGTATCAAATCTGGTTTTTTTGTTGTTTGTCTAGAGCTTTCCATTGAAAAAAGCCTTAAAATGCATTATAATTAAGGGATTTTATTCACATGGGAACACTCCTAAAAATAATCTTGCTCAGAATTGGCATAATTGCCCGAAGTGCATATCGAATGCGCTTGGCTTTTTTGTTGATTACGGCATGGTTTACGGAAGCTGATCCTTGGTCGACAATTAATGCTCAAATGGAGTGGTGGCAGATTATTACTCATGGAGTGTTTTTAGCTTTAGATATCTATACACTTTTCGTGTTAATCCGTTTCACTATACGGTATATCCACGATCGAAAAGAAGAGGGGCGATTAATTCATATGAGAGTAATTCTTCCAAAGAATGATTCGAAATTAGATAATGAAAAACGGACCGATAAAGATTTCAAAGAACAGATAGGAAAAGCGGAACAGTTTTATCGAGCACTTCATGAGACACGTGACTTGAATCTCTACAATGTTTTTATTAAGCGTTGGATTTGGGGGAAACCTCAGATTTCATTTGAGCTTCAATTTGAGGAACAAGAATTGAGTTTTGTAATTGTTTGTGATCCTTATTACAAATCAATTATTCAGAAGCTGGTAACTTCTTTTTATGAATCAGCTGAAATTGAAGAAATCCCAAAAGATAAGCGTATCGATCTTAAAACAAATAATGCTTATGTGAATGGGTTTTATCTTTATACAAAAGAGGATTTTTGGTATCCAATTCAGACTTATAAAAATCTAGAAGATGATGCCCTTAATGAGGTGGCCAATTCTTTTTCTAAGCTGGATAAGTCTGAAAAAGCTGTGGTTCAAATGGTGATTCATCCAAAATCAAAAAGATGGAGAAAAAAAGCTCAGAAAGAAGGAACTCGACTATTCAAAGGGAAAAAGAAAAAAGGTCATTTAGATGTTCCGATTATTGGACCAATTTTAAGTGCTATTTGGTGGCTACCAAAAGTTATGATGACTGGATATGATCCAGCGGTTGACGGAGGAACAAATGCTCCAGGCGCCAGTGGGGGAGATAGTTACGTTCGAATGCTGCAGTCTGAAGAAGAGGTAGCTAAAGCTATTGGGGAGAAAGCGCTTCAATCTGGGTTTGACACGATTACCCGAGTGATGGTTTCTACTCCTCATGGTCCCGACAAATGTCAGGAAATTTTGAATGGTATTTTTGTTGCCTTCAATGCTTTTAAAGGTAAGGGGAAAAACTATTTTGAAAATCGACGAATCTTTTTTATCAATAAAATTAATAGTCCGATTATTCATCACAATTACCGATTAAGATTGAGTAATCTTTTTGAATTTAATTCTATTCTGGCTTCTGAAGAGCTTGGAACAATTTTCCATTTTCCAGATGCTCGTTATAACCGTATTCCAACCATTCGTTGGATGGATTACAAAGTACTACCACCCCCTATTAATCTGCCACAAGAAGGGGTTATCCTTGGTAAAAATGTTTATCGGGGAGAAGAACGGTTAGTGCATATGCTCCGAAACGATCGTACGAGACATACCTATGTAGTGGGGAAATCTGGTTCGGGGAAATCGGTGCTCTTGTGGAATATGGCTTGGCAGGATGTTCATGCGGGAGAGGGTGTCTGTGTGATTGATCCTCATGGTGATCTTGTAGAAGATGTGCTTTCTTGTACACCTAAAGAACGAGCCAAAGATATTGTTGTTTTCGATCCAGGGGATCGAGATCGTCCAATGGGACTTAATGTGCTTGAGGCCAAAACCGAAGAAGAGCAAGATAGAGCTTCGCTTGATGCCATGGAAATCTTCATCAAGCTTTTCGGAAATGAAATCTTTGGTCCACGTATTCAGCATTACTTTCGTAATGGTTGTTTGACGCTTATGTCAGACGAAGAGGAAGGCGCGACCCTTATTGATATTCCACGGTTGTTTATTGATGATGATTTTCAGCGTTACAAAGTTTCTAAGGTAAAAAATCCAGTCGTAAGAGCCTTCTGGGAAAATGAAATGGCGAATACTGGAGACCGAGAAAAACAAGAAATGATTCCGTACTTCACTTCTAAATTTGGTCCATTCGTGACGAACACGACTATGCGTAACATCATTGGACAGACAAAATCAGCCTTTAATGTACGTGAAGCTATGGATAATCAAAAAGTACTTTTAATCAATCTTTCGAAAGGGCGAATAGGAGCTATTAATGCCCAGCTTTTAGGGTTGATTATGGTGGCGAAAATCAATCAGGCGGCAATGAGTCGGGTGGATCAACCGGCGGATGAACGGAAAGATTTTTACCTCTATGTGGATGAGTTTCAGAATTTTGCGACCGATACTTTTGCGGCTATCCTTTCTGAGGCTCGTAAGTACCGATTAAATCTTATCATGGCCCATCAGTACATCGCTCAGTTATCAGAATCTGCTGGAGGAGTAGCGGTTGGACAAAAAGATTCAAAAATTCGAGATGCCGTATTTGGGAATGTGGGAACAATGATGAGTTTTAAAGTCGGGGCGGATGATGCTGAATACTTAGAAAAAGAATATTCTCCATCATTATCTCAGCAGGACATTCTTGGAATTGCGAATTATAAAGCCTACATCAAGCTAAATATTAATAATACTACTTCGCGGCCGTTCTCTATGGAGACGTTGTACGACCCAACATTGAAGAACTGGAAAATTGCGGAGATTATTCATAAATATTCTCGGATGAAATACGGTCGTAAGAAAGAATTTGTAGATGCTGAAATCGAAGCACGAATGGGAATTGGAAATTTAAGCGCTATTGAAGATGCCGCTAAAAAAGATCCGACGGTCCCAGACCAATTATTAACCGATAAACCTGAAGCACCAGCAGAAGCACCAGTCGGAACAACTATTGCACAAGCGGCAACTTCAGATAAATCATTGGCTCCAGTTTCGCCTGAAGAAACGGCTCCAAAAACGGAGTAGAAGATTGTAGGCTTGAGTTTGATTTTGTATTTGGAGATTATTATGATGCTTAATGATGAAAGATATAGCTCGGCTTTTGGTAAAAAATGAGATTGTAAGAGTAAATTTTGAAGATCCATTTGTATGGACTTCGGGTATTAAATCTCCAATCTATTGTGATTGCCGAGAGTTAATAGGTATTCCTGAAGCACGAAATCAGGTTTTAGAGGGGTTTCTTTCTTTGATAAATCAAAACTCTCTTGAGTCTGATGTGGTTGCTGGTACGGCAACAGCAGGAATTCCTTGGGCTTCATTTGTAGCACAAGAAACTGAGAAACCGATGCTTTATGTTCGCTCTAAACCAAAAGGTCACGGGGCAGGAAAAATGGTGGAAGGAACGGTAAAAATAGAAAAGCCCAACGTATTGGTTGTAGAAGATGCTATCTCAACAGCAGGAAGTTCTATCAAATCAGCAGAAGCTCTGAGAAATGAACTGGAGGCAACAGTCAGTACTATTTGTGCAATCTTCACATGGAGTACTCCATTGTCACTAGAAAATGCTAAAAGTGCTAATTTAGAAATTTTGACACTGACAAATTTTGATGAAATTGCTCAAGCTTTACAGGATGAAAATGTGATTGATACAGAGCAGTTTGAAAGTCTAAAGCGTTTTCACGATGATCCTCAGAATTGGTGGCAAGATTAACGAACGAGATGTCCTAGTGGACTACAGTTTTTAGTTTCAGTAGCACTACAATATTCTTCTCCTTGGTTTTTTGTAAGGACGCATGTAGGGTCCGCCGATAGTTGCCCTTGGCAGGTTGAAGTACAATTGGCAGATTTTTCTCGTGGACAGAGATAAATAGGAATTTTTGGTACATGATCTTTTTCCGTACAATGTAGACGGAGTTTTATTCCACAGCCAAGAATTCCGTCACAAGGACGATCTCGATCTGACTCAAGATGTTGAGCACTTCCGTCAGCCCATATTTTATTTTGAGTAAGAGTCGTGGTTACCCAATCGGAATCATATTTTTCGTCTCGGGTTTTATAGCTCAGCCGACAAGTGGTTTCTTCTGATTGACACTGCAAGCCCGTCTGCCACCACCAGTTTTTCCAGTCTTGGAATTCGAGCCATTCTCCATCTTGCCAAGCAATTTCTTCTGATCGAGGAGTGGTTACCCATCCACTATCAGTAGCGGTATTGTTTGGATTGAAGAGTCGATATCGAGCCTGACAAGAGGTTGGATTTGGGTTTTTCTCTGCCTTTTGACATTTGATCCCCATTTGTATTCCACAGCCTCTATCGGCACAAACTTCTTTTTCGGTATTATTAAAAGTTATCCATGGTCCTTCAGGAATTCTATTTCCCCCAGTTTCTACCCAGTCTGAAACTCGGCTTCCAACTTTTACTCTATATCGAATCTGGCATTCTGCGGCTTGAGAAGTTTCTGTTTTGGATTCCCCTTGAGAGGGCGTTGGCTTAGTGCTGTCTCCTGAAACAGTCCATTTCCCAGCTTTGATACAGCTTTCTCCTCTTTCATCACAAAAATATTCAGCTCCAATTTTTCCATCTACATCTAATGTGAGATCTTCATCAGGGGTGCTATCGTTAATACCAATCTGTGTTTGACCAGACTTATTCCAATTAAAAATGCCTCTGAGAGTTCCTAAAATCTGATTAAACTCTTGAACGCTTAGGGTGTTGTTTTCAGTTTTATCTCTTGGTGGAATACTGGTCGTATCACTTTTTTCTGGAAGTGCCGCTAGGGCAATACTTGAGATTAAACAACAGTAGATTCCACTCGTGATTAGTATTTTTTTGTATTTCATTTAGTATCATTCTAGCGAGTCGGAAAATCCTCGTAAAGCTCGACTTTTATTATTGGTAAAAAATGCGTGAAAAAATTTTAAAATGGATTAAGATGTGGCCGTTTTTGAATACTAAAAAACGTATGAAAGATATTATTCTTATTGGTCGTCAGGGGTCAGGGAAAGGAACACAGGGGAAAATACTTGCTAAAAAATATGGTTATAAGATTTTTGAAACAGGGGGAGCTTTAAGAGCGATGGCAGAGGAAGAAAGTGATTTAGGACAGAAAGTGAAAGAGATTACTTCTTGTGGAGACCTTGTTCCAAATGAAATTGTAATGGAGATTGTTGCCGATTTTCTCAGTAACCTTGACGCTTCAACTCCCGTGATCTTTGATGGGATTCCTCGATCGATAGAACAACAGGAGACACTTTCGGAAGAACTAGAAAAAGCAGGAAGAGAATTCCTTGCTCTAGAGATTGAACTTTCAACAGATGTTGCGGTTGCACGATTATTGGAGAGAGGGAAAATTGAAGGTCGAGCGGATGATAATATTGTGGCTATACAAAAGAGGATAGAAAACTTTGAGCAGTTTACCGTACCCGTTATTGAAGGATATAAATCTGATGGTAAATTAATTGCTGTAAATGGAGACCAAGATTTAGACCAAGTAACAAAGGAGGTTTGTAAAGCTTTAGATTTAGCCTAAACCATGGGTAATATTATCCCCAAGACGGAAGCTGAAATCCAGATCATGCGTGATGGGGGAAAAATTCTACAGGCAGCGCATCAGATTGTAAAAGATTCAATAGAGGAAGGGGTAACACTGTTAGAACTGGATAAAAAGGCTGAAACACTCATTAGAAATTCTGGAGGAGTTCCTGCTTTTAAAGGATTTCATGGATTTCCTGCAACTTTATGTACCATGATCAATTCAGAAATTGTTCATGGAATTCCCGATGGCAGAGCTCTTCAAAATGGTGATATTATTTCTGTTGATTGTGGAGTGATTTATAAAGATTTAATTACTGATGCGGCCTTCACAGTGGTCGTTGGTGGTGATGAAGCGGATCCAGAAAGGGCCCGTTTTAGTCAAACGGTTAAACGTGCTCTTGAGGCAGGATGTGAAAAAGCGGTAGAAGGTAATACCTTGGGAGATATTGGATATATTATTCAGAGAACAGTAGAAGAAGCGGGATATAGTATTGTTAAGGAATTTACGGGACATGGTGTTGGCTATCAAATGCACGAAGATCCATATGTTTTGAATTATGGGAAAATGGGAGAAGGGATGAAGCTCAAAGCAGGAATGACATTATGTATTGAACCAATTGTTGCCCGTGGTAAAACAGCTCATAAAACTCTTAGTGATGGTTGGACCGAAGTGACGATTGATGGAAAAGATGCGTGTCAGTGGGAAAACTGTGGTGTGGTTGGAAAATCCAGTTTTGAAATTTTTGCATAAATTAAGAATACTTATTCATGACCAAAAGCTTCAAATTTATGCTTGAAGAGTTTTTTAATTTCTTGGGGAGTGAATATACCTTCATCCGTTACAATAGCCGTGAATTTTTCAGCATTGACTCTGTCATGAGAATACTTTAGTCGTTCGTATTCAATGGATTTATGAGGGTGCAATCGGTTATCTTTTTTAAAAGACAATTCATCTTGATGTTTTGAGTTCCACAGACTGAATTTATTGGTACAACAAAATAGATAACAAGGAATATTAAAACTGTTGAATTGAGAAACGAGTCCATAGGTTCCTGGATCCATAACAAAAGTCATAGTATCTTTTAGTGTTGTAGCACCTAAAAATACCATATCAATGTTTTCGTGGATATGACAAAGCATGTAGTCCGGAACAACCTGGAAGGGAATTCCAATTTGATGAAGAACTTCAATATTTTCGTGAGTTTTTTGATAATCTTGTTCACCAATAATAACTTTGAATTTTTGTTGTTTCTCTTTGAATAAATGTTCAAGAATGTTGTGAATAGTATGACTGTGGTCATAAATGAGAATAGTTTTTCTTTCTGTGTTTAGTTCTTCAACATGATTAAGAACATCCTGTTTATTTTTTTGTATCTCCTCCAAATTTTTTTTAATATTTTCAACCAACATATCTCTCAATTCTTCCTTGTCAGCAAAATCACCTTCCCAAATAGCTCTTAGTTGATTTAAATAGTAATTAATGATTCCAAAGCGTGGTTTGGTATGAGATAATTTTTTGTAAATCTCATCAAGTTCCTCTTTGAATATTCTAAGATTTGTAACTTTTAAATTTTGGATCGAGACAAGTAATGTTTTAAAAACAATAGTAGTTAGATCAGTCGTGCCACAATCAGTTTCCAGCTCTAATAGAAGTTTTGAGTAACGATCACTGACGGAGTCTTTAACGTGTCCTGTCATTTTTAGGTAATAACAAAATACAAAAATATACTACAAATAAGGAGAAGGCAGATAGTTAATGGGAAGGCAAACTTAGTGTATTCAAGAAAAGATATTTCTACTCCATTTTTACGAGCTAGATTTGCTGAAACGACATTAGCAGAAGCCCCAACAAGAGTTCCATTCCCTCCTAAGCAAGCTCCGAGGGAGAGTGCCCACCAAAGTATTTCAGTCTCACTTTCTCCCATTTCTTTTTGAATGCCTAAAATTACAGGAATCATAACAGCCACAAAAGGAATATTATCAAGAACCATTGAAACCAGTCCTGCAACCCAAAGAATCAATAAAGCTAATTCCAGTTTATTGTTGGTAATTCCAACCATCCAGTGGCTCAATGATTCAAGAATCCCAGTTTCTTCTACTCCAGCGACCATCATAAAAAGTCCCATAAAGAAGAAGAGTGTTGTCCACTCAACATTTGCATAAGCCTTATGTATATCTACTTGTTTTGCACTGACGATACTGAGGGTGATTCCCCCTAAGAGTGCTACAACAAAGGCGGGGATATGTGTATGTTCTTGTAGCATAAAACCTAAAATCGTACAGCCCAGAACGACGGAAACTTTTATAATAAAAAGTTTATTTAGAGTTCGACGTAGGAATTGATGCTTAATTTTCTCGATCAAAATAGCTGCTAAGTGACTTTCAACAAGGTTCGTATTAATAGGCTTAAATTCATTTCTAAATCGCCAAAAAAAGAAGCTAAATAGAAATAATATGCTTATCGAAATAGGAATCCATAGATTTTTCATAAAATCCAAAAAGGTGAATCCACTAGCTCCACCGATGATAATATTGGGAGGATCCCCAATAAGAGTTAGGGCCCCACCAACATTGGAAAACAATATTTCAGCTAATACATAAAGTTTTGGATCCTTGCCCATTCCCTGAAGAAGTGCGATGGTGATTGGAACGATCAAAATTACGGTAGTAACGTTATCAAGAAAGGCAGAAAGAACAGCTGTTATTAATGAAAAGAAGATAAATATAGCTAGTGGATTTCCTCTGGTGTAAGTGGCTATATGCACATTTAGCCAGTCTAGAATCCCACTTGTGCTGGCCATATTAACTAGCAGCATCATCCCCAAGAGAAGAAATATGGTTTCCCATTCAATGGCTAAAAGCGCATGGTGAGGATCTAAGACTCCTACAATAATCATGAGAAGCGCTCCTAGCATGGCAATAATAGACTTTTCGAAAGGTTCAAAAATAATAAATATAAAGGCCAAACCAAAGATTAGAAGGGCAATAATATCAATCATTATTTTAAAATTTTCAGAACAAATGGAATTATAATCTTCAAAAAAAAATATAAAAGATAAAACAATCTAAAATTGATAAGCAGCGCCAATCGCGATAGTTTACTAATATTTAAAAAATAGACCTTGCGCAATTTTAGAAAATATTTAAAAGGATTTTACTAAAATGCATGATCATCACCTACTTCTCTACGGAGCGCTCGCTATGTGTACGTTACTTACACTGGCAACCGTGATTCATGCGTTTTGTAAACGTTTAAAAGCTCCTTTTGCAGTGGGGCTTTTGATATCAGGACTTGGTCTTGGATATTTGGGAGAAGTCTTTGGTTTTTCTCATTTTTTACATACCGTTGATTTTTCTCCCGCTATTATTTTTTATGTTTTTCTGCCGACGCTAATTTTTGAGTCGGCCTATCATCTTAATTTTAGAACCTTTCAGGGAGTTATTCGAGAAGTCATAAGTCTTTCGACTATTGGACTTATTTTGTCCATGATGATTGTAGCTTCAGGGTTACACTTCATTGCTGGATGGGATTGGACCGCGAGTCTTTTATTTGGAGCCTTAATTTCCGCGACAGATCCAGTAGCGGTTTTGGCTGTTTTTAAGGAGCTAAAAGCCCCGAAAAAACTTTCGACTATTGTTGATGGAGAAAGTTTGATTAATGATGGAACTTCTCTGGTATTTTTCCAATTCTTTTTAAAGTTAGCGATTACTGGTGTAGCCGTTACTTTTACGGTGGAATCAATTGCTTGGCAAGGATTGGATTTACTTTCTTCTCTGTTTTTAGGATTGGCGGTTGGTATTATCTTTGGAGTGGTTTTCTCTTCAGCCATTGCTCATGCAGAAAACAAAGGAGTTCGATTAACTTTAAGTCTAGTTCTGGCCCATATGGCTTTCTTGGTTGCAGAGGGAGTTTTAGGCGTTTCAGGGATTCTCGCTACCATGGCGGCGGGGCTTGTAATGGGGAATTTTGGAAGACGGAAACTTAAACCACAATTTAACAAATCTTTCTCAGAAATTTGGAATTTTCTGGGATTTCTTTCAAATGCTCTAGTGTTTATGTTGCTGGGATTGAAGCTTGGGGAAGCACAATTACTGGACTATAGTTGGCTTATTTTGCTGTCTGTAATTTTAACACTTTTTATTGGTCGTTTTATTTCGGTCTTTATAGTGCTCGGTTTTGTGAATTTATTTTCAAACAACAGAATTAAAACAAAGTTTTCTGAACAAACTATTATAGCTTGGGGAGGAATACGAGGGGCTCTAGGGGCGGCAGCAGTATTGATGATTCCAGATAGTTATGTTTATGCTCATGAATTGCAAGCTATGACGGCTGGAGTGATCTTGGCAAGTTTTATTTTGAATGCGACGACTATTGGATGGCTTTTGAGAAAATTCCGTATTGTAGATTTTACACAGTCGGAAAAATTCCAGAGTAGTGAGGCGCGTCTGATTATTAATGAAGATATCATCAAATATCTAGACTCTATGTTAGAGAGAAAATATATATCTGAGCCAATTCATAAAAAATTAAAAGCACAGTATGATGCTCAGCATGAACAGTGTCTCAAAGACTTTGGAAAAATGAAGAAAATGATTGCCAATGATGCCAGAGAACTAGAAAAAGTTCTTACGCATTTTGCGCTAGGGATCGAAATGAAAACCTATCGAAAACTTTTTGCAATGGAAGAAATTTCAGAAGATAGATTTGTTGTATTGCAGAGTAGTATTTTGAGACAAACAGATCGTCTAGATCACGATATACTACCAGATGAAAGAAAAGCTTCGAACCAGTATGCTCCACTGGTACCAAAAACACACTGGTTGGCTTCAAGCCTTAAAAAAATGGGATTTGAAAAACCTGGAGAACGATGTTTTGAAATTCTAAGAGATACAAGAATTAAGGCTCGACTTCAGCACTATAGAGCTCGGAGAATTGCGAGTTGGAAGGTCGTTTATGATTTGGAAAAGCTAAAGAAAGATCATCCCGTTTTTAAAAATTGTGAGGTTACTAGAAAAATTATAGAACGTTATCGTGGGTGGAATAAAAATGCAGAAACAAAAATGGATACAATTGAGAGAGAGTTTCCAGACATTGTAATTCCTCTAAGAACAGCAATGGCAGAAAGATCTTGTTTAGAGAGAGAACGAGAACTAGAAAAGGAATTTTTAGAAAAAGGATTCATTTCTGAAAAAATTTATGCCGAGCTAGATCAAGAAGTACATCAAAAACAAAAACGTTGTCGTCATCGATGTAGTTATTTTAACTTCCATCAGTAAGACTTCCATATATAGTGTAGATATGTCAGAATATGATGCTTTCGCTAAAGAGTTTTCTGATACTCGGGACAGAAGCTGGCCAGAGTTTGAGATGTTTTTCCCTCTTATAAAGAAGGGAGAGAGAGTCTTGGATTTGGGGTGTGGCAATGGTAGGCTACGTAAGTTTTTACCTAATACTTTAATTCGAGAAGGGGATTACTTTGGTTTAGATTTATCTCAGGGATTACTTGATATTGCTCGCAAGATTTTTCCTAAAGATGCTTTTTTTAAAGGTAATTTTGGAGTAGGACTGCCTTTTGGGTCAGATAATTTTGATTGGATTATATCAATTGCAGCTTTTCATCATTTATTAGACAAGTCTTCCCAAAAAAGATGTTTAAATGAAATTTTGAGAGTCTTAAAACCAGGGGGACATGTTTTTATAACTACTTGGGTGCTGCCAGAAAAATATTTTTGGTCAAACTTCTGGAGAGGTCGGACATTTACTAAAAATTGGATTATTCCCTTTGGGAAAGAACGTCATTTGCGGACTTATCGAAATGTTCCAGAGTATGAGCTGGAAAGACTTCTAAAAAGTGCTGGTTTTGAAGTTTTAGAGGCAAAAAAATTTGAAGAAAGGAATTACACCATTTTGGCCAGGAAGACAAAATAATCATGAGTCTTCATCTGTAGTGTCACCTATTTTTCTAGGAGTTAAGGAAGTGTGAAATAAAAGGTGATCCCAACACCTTCTTTAGATTTAAATCCAACATGTCTACCAGAGGCTTCTATGATAGATTTGACCATGTAGGGGCCTAATCCAGAACCATCAATAGAACTTTTAACAACATTTTCAGCTCTAAAAAATTTTGTGAAAAATTTATTTTGTTGAGATTTGGGAATTCCAAAACCGTTATCGGTTATCTCGCATAAAACTTCCTGTTTTTTTCTTTGAGTGTTATATTAATAATTTCTTAGTACTGTGAAGTACTTCTATCTGTGTTTTTGAAGAATTTATGTCCGTCGTAAGAATGCTTTTTTCATAAACTTCTGTACTAAGAATTTCTCGCGCTGTTGAACAGCTAACTTTGGGGTAAAAATCTTTTATTTGAGAAATGTTTTTTCCGATGCTAAAAATTCACCATAGCCAAACGCAAAAACCAATTGAGAATCTTCGGCTTTAAATCCCTTTTTATCTACTATTGTTTTCCATTCATATTCTGTAGATAGTTGTGTAAATGATTTCTGTTGTATTTTCATTTGTGTTTTTTTGTATGATTTTCAATTCTACCAATGAAAAGTCTTTAATGCATCAGGAAGATTTAATGTATTCTTGATCAATTTGTTACTGAAAAGTGAAGTTTTCTTGGAAATAGGGTTTTTTAATTTTTAATTTTTTACTACCTTATCTCTGATATTTACTATGAACTTGCAAACCTACTTTGACTCAGCCGCCTCTACACCTTTAGATCCAAAAGTTAAACAAGCTATACTGGAAACCTTAGATATTCCTGGGAATAATAATTCAAAACATGTAGCGGGATTTGAGTCTCAACAGATTATTGATCAAGGACTAAAAAAAATGGCTAAAGTCCTTGGCTGTAATTGGGAGCAGCTAAGTATCGTTTATTCAGGAACAGATGCTAATCGGCGTTTTATCCAGGAATGCAATCGACGTTTTTTATTGGAGAATCCAGACAGTAAATGGGGGGAATTTACTTGGGCATCAAAAGCTGAGCATTCCTCTATTGCAGATGAAGTTTTGCTTGAGAATCAATTTGACCCTGTATCTTTTACTGAGGTTTCTCATAACGCAAAACTGGTTTGTCTTATGGAGGCAAACTCTGAAACGGGAAGAATCTATGATGTTAAAAAACTCAGAGACCGTTTTCCAAACGTCCTAATATTGTCTGACTGTTCACAATCTTTCGCTAAAGGAATTAAGCCAAACCTCTCTTTGGTAGATGCAGCGGTCTTTACTCCTCAAAAATTCTATGGACCAAAGCATATTGGTGTGCTGTATCTAAAAAACCCAGAAAATTTTGCAGTTATTTCAAAGGATAGTCATACCAAAAGTCCCTATTTGGTATCTGGGGCTGCCATGGCTTTTGAAATATGGGAAGAAGATAAAGCCGTGTATACTTCTCAGTTTTCTAAGTGGGAAGAAGTGATAAAAAATTTTATTAAACAAAATATTGGAGATTCTAAGTTCCATGATGAGAGCGTTCCAACGGTTGAAGGAATGATTAACGTGGCATTTAAAGGTGTCAGAGGCGGAGAGCTAATGACCGTTTTGTCTCGAGAAGAGTCGATATGTGTTTCTATCGGATCGGCTTGTACCTCCGATATAATGGTTCCAACCGAATACATAAAATATATTGAATCAGATTCTGATTGGCAGTATCCAATTCGTATCAGTCTGCATAAGTTTTTAACTGATCAAGCTGTAGCCGATTTCTGTGAGATTTTAGCACATTATGTGACAGAGCTTCGTAGTCGATAAGGATGAAAAAACAGTTAATTTATATACACGGAGGAGAGGCTTTTGATTCTTGGGAGAAAGGGGTGATTTCTTGTTGGCAGAATTTATTTTGGAAGCGACTGAAATTTTGGCAGGTAAAACCAGCAAAATGGCCAGAGGCTCTTGCCAATAATTTAGACGAGTTTGAGGTGCTGAGCTTGAAAATGCCAGGAAAGTACAATGCTAAGTACCTTACTTGGAAAAAACACTTTGAAGAGCAATTTAATCTTTTTGATCAGAGAGTAGATTTAGTTGGTTGGAGTTTGGGCGCTAATTTTTTGGTTAAATACCTTAGTGAAAATGATTTTCCTGTGACTATAAACTCCTTACACCTTGTTGCGGGGTGTTATGGCTGTCCAGGAGGATTTGAACTCGGGAAAGATTTTGATCGATTGCAGTCAATTGAGAATATTTATCTTTATCACTCAAGAGATGATTTTGTGGTTGATTTTTCAGATGTGGAAAAATATCACCAAATTATTCCTAAAGCAGTATTAAGGGTTTTTACGGATCGTAATCATTTCTTGCAGCCAGATTTTCCAGAGCTTATCGAAACTCTCAGAAAACATATTGGCTAATAAAACTTTATAAAAAGTTTTGGATTTGGAACTGGCTCTTTAAAATGAAGGTTGATGAGTTTTCGGGATTTATGGAGATTTTTAGAAGCACATAAAATTGATTCTTACTTTAAGTGGAAGACTCACGTGATTATTCATGAGCGAGACTTTGAAAAGATTCAGCATCTTTTTTATCCAACAAAAACAGTTTTTCATATGAAAAGAAAAAGTTGGAGAAGTGCTCAACGTTTTTTTCACTTTCATGCGGTTAAATTTGATGAATTTGTTGAATTACACTGTGACTTTGGAAACTTAGATCGTCATTATTTCTTGGGAGTATTTCACCTTTTCGGAGATGTCTTAGGTTACATGCTTTGGTGTTTTTTTCGACATGGGCGACCGTATCACAAAAGAGATTTTAACCACTTAAAGCGCATTAAGACTCAGCATCCACTACATTTGGTGAATGTGTTTTCTTCACGGGTTTCTATTTGTTGTTCTCCCTTTTCACCTAAACGGTTAACTTCATGAGAATAATTTCTTGGAATGTAAATGGTTTGAGAGCGGTAGAAAGAAAAGAAGCCCTAGGGCAATTTTTAGATGATTACTCGCCGGATATATTTTTGATGCAGGAGACCAAGTCAAAACCTGAGCAGGTTGAATTCCTCGATAATGTGTATCCAGAGTATGAGAAGTTTTATCATTCTGCAGAAAAGGCTGGTTATTCTGGGATTTCTATCTGGTTCAAAAAAGAACTGCCATTAAAGCAAGTTCGATTTACTTCTGGTATGCCAGAAGATCCTGTCAATGATGAAGGGCGTATCGGCAGAATAGATTTTACTTACGGCTCAAAACGTTTTGCCATTTTGGGAATTTATTTTCCTAATGGGGGGAAATCTCTTGAGGCATGGGATTCGAAACTCGTTTTTTATGAAAAATTTTTGGACTATGTAAATAAAATACGTTCAGAGGGGATAGAATGTATTTGGGCTGGAGATGTGAATTGTGCTCATAATGAGATAGATTTAGCACGTCCAAAGGATAATGATGGGGTTATTGGTTTTCATCCAGACGAAAGAGCTTGGCTCGATCGTTGGGTTAAAGAGGAGTGGATTGATGTATGGAGGAAAACTTTTCCAGAAAAAAGAGATACTTATTCTTGGTGGCATCTGATTAGCCGTGCTAGAAGCCGTAATGTAGGATGGAGAATTGACTATTTTTTTGTTGATAATCAATTCTTTTCCAATATTGAAAATATAGAGTATTTAACTGAGCAAATGGGAAGTGACCATTGTCCAGTTATGCTAGAGTTTTAGTTTTCATATACTTTATATCCTCCGTAGTGTGAACTTCTTCGACTTCGGTTTGTAGGACTTTTTGGATTTCCTGTGCCAGAACGTCGAGTAAAGAAATTGTAACGCTCACTGGTTCGTCCCGTTTTCATAGCCTTTAACCGATTAGCGGTGCTATTTGCCTTTGGGGCTGTTGCTTCGCTTCTTTCTTCGTCTTCACTGCTTTTTGATGATTTTTGAGAAGAAAGTCCGAATTTTAAGCTTTGAATTCTTGATCGAAGACTTTGTGTTCGGGTAGCGGTACTCCTATCTCTATTGGAGAGTAGAGACCTTCGATTAAAGGTCGAATAAGTTTTTCTTTCTGTTTCGGCTGCGGCTTTCTCGGTAGTTTTACCTGAATCACTATCGGCATGATCTTCATTGGTACTTTTCTCTTGAAAGAGAGAAAATAATCCAGGGCCACCCATAAGGGCCGAAAAAGGGTTGCTAGAAGATGATTCCTCTTTGTCCACACATTGAGGAGGGAGGAAACATCCATTTTCATCTCTTCGTACCGTAAAATCAATTCTTTGATCTTCTCCACATTTCACAGCGGTAGCGGTTGATGGGCAACTTGATACACCTCCGTCTGTTGGAAAGTTTGTCCCTGTATCAGATGATCCAGAAGATGAGTCTGAACCACTAGGGCCAGTTGAACCAGAATATTCATACGTTGGAGCATTTGGATCGGTAACAGTTGTATCCTCATTCCCTTCAGAAAAGCTTCCTGCATCGGCATTTTCCCCGTTGTCTATGTCAACAGGGACTTCCCATGCTTGATTTAAAATATTAAAATTGGTGTTTCCAGTAGCACTAGCGGCAAAATAAGTTAATTCAAAGTTGTTCGGATGAGTGGTTGGAGTTGTTACCTTAAAATTTTCCTGTCGTTCGATGGCTCTTTCTAAAATAATATTCCAGGCGGTTCCATTATCACTTTCAAAGTAATCAATAACTGACTCTCCACTAGAGGTGATTCGGTCAGAGAGAATTTGGAACTTATTTGATGAAGTATTAAATCTTACATGAACATTGGAATAATATCCGTATAAATTTGCATTATCAATACTTACAGCGCTTGTGTTAGTAACGCTGCTGCCGTTAGAAGAAAGGGTAAGTCGGTCTACTTTACTCGTATCACTATTTTTAGAAGCATAAAGATATAAAGTTCCATTTGCAGAAGTTACAGAAGGCTTTTCATGAGTGTTCGCCAGTAGCTGAGGCGTTGACCAGGTAGTACCACTATTAGAATTGGAAGTACTATAATAGAGCTTTCGATTATTATCTGTAGCTGGGTCATCTCCAGAGGCCACTCCCGTCATGAACATAAGATAAGAATTTCCTTGTAAAATAACTGTTGGGTCTCCTAAAAATGCAAAACTACCTTTATTAATAACGGTCTGAACTCCACTACAGTTATTATCTCCTGAACAGTTGGCCATTTTTATTCCACTGTCATCGTGATAATAAAGTCTTAATCCTCCTTGATGCATAATCATTTCAGGACTTTGGGAGTTATTTCCAGTAATAATCTGATTTTGAACAATAGTGTTTCCTCCCTCATCTTCTGGGACATAATCTGCAGCTTCTTGAGCCAGGGCAATGGGGGGAAACATTAATAGTAAGGCGAACGAAATGGTGTTTTGTTTGAGTTTCATTTATTTTGAATTTTAGTTTTCAGATCATTTTAACATAATTGATAATTAAAATAAAATTAATTTTCGTCTACAGTACCATGCTTTTCTTCCAAAAAATTAATCTTTTTAATAGCGAAGTCTGTAATCATATTTTTACTCTTGTTTTCCCCAGACCATTTTTTAAATTTTTCAGATAGCAGTGTTAAATATTTAGTCTTCTTCTCTGCCGAGGTTTCACTCTGTTTCAATTTTTTATCTACTTCTTTTAGATAGTCGATAACTCTCATTTTCCATTTTATTGGCAGCCCTTTATACGGTTTAATATCTTTTGCTGCGTCTTTAAAGGTGACTTTCATGGGTTGGTCTTTTGGATGTTTCAGTAAGTTGATTTCTAGAGTATTATCGTCGATTTTTTCTCCTGCGGTGTGTTCGGTGATTTCCCAAGGAGACACTAGTTTGTAAGTAAATTTCATTCCAAAAGCTTCGGGGTCTCCCATTTGGGTAATATCGGTCCCACTATTATTAGAACTCTCAACTTTATCATCTACAGGATTGATGGAATATTGGAGATCATAAACAACATCGTTCCCAACTTTTTCCATAATTTCAGTATTTTCTCTTTTGAGTGTCATGATCGCTACCCCTGGTTCTGGAGATTCACAAGAAATAACCTCTAATGCGGATAAATTCATATCCCCTTTATTTTCTTGACACTGGTCTTGTCCTTCGGTTACGGTTGGTTCTTTGGGTTTACTAAAACTTTGTGAAAAACTTCCTTGAGATTTTCCAGTTTCCGGGTCAACGGTAGTTGATTTTATGGAAACGTTCTCGTCAGTCTCTTCGCAAGATATTTCTGTGATGTTAGTTTTTTCCTGAATACTCGTAACAGGAAATTGATCGGTATCATATTGTTCTAAAAGATATTTATCACTACAGCTTTCTGCGCTTTGGGTTACCGTGAGTCCTCCTCCTAAATTAGCTAGAGAGGCAAAAGGATTATCATTAGTATTATTGGGTTTGTCAGAAGTGGTGGTTTGGGTAGTTGTAATTTTAACTTGTCCGTCTGCGGCAACTTCACAATTTATTTCTTTAGTGATAACTTTGGTTTCAATGATTTTAGCAGGAGAATTGAGAGATTCGACCTGATATTTTTCAAGAAGCTTCGGATCACTACAGCTTTTATAACTAAATCCTCCAGCAATGCCTTCTGCCATATTAAGCATGGCACTTACATCAGTATTTATGGTGATAATAGAAGTTCCATCTTTGTTAATTTTTTCTTCTACGGAAATCTGAAAACATCCCGTAAGCAGCAAGCAGCTTACGAGTCCAAGGCAATATCGAGGCACGAACATTTGTTTTTTGTTTATATTTAAACCCAGTATATATCACTAAAGGATTTTCATCTAAAATCCTTTTTGGACTTTTTGTTGTAAATTTTAGAAAAGGTTTAATTGACTTTTTTATTTTTAATTTTAAAAAGTTATTAATTTAAAATTAAAAATGTATGGGCATTTCTGATTTAGAGGGACGAGAAGATTTTGATTCCTCAGTTTACTTTCAATCTTTATCAGATAGGGCTCAGCAGTTTTTTGCGGAAGGATTGAATATTTCAAGGCGAGATCAAGAGGTGTTTTTCCAGTATATGTCTGGAGTTCATCGATTTGGGGATTTGGGAGGTGACTATCTTATGGAAAGTGATTCGCATCATGTAGTAGCGATGATTCAATTGGGGGAGTATTTTTTAGATGAAATCTGGCCAGAACTAGAAGGGGTGGTAGATCGTGAATTATTTTATGAATTATGTGCAACGCATGACATTGGGGAACTTCGTCGTGGGGACGTTCCATTATTTGAAAAAAATGCGCAAAGTCATGCACGCCAGGTAGCCAAAGGAAAGTTAGAGTCTTTATCAGGAAGAGCGATTCTTCGTCAGTGGGATGCCGAGATGGCGGATCGGTATTTAAAATACGAAATCCATAAGAAAAGTCGCGGATCAGAGTTTATTACAGAAAATTTTGTTAAGCTTATAGATATTATTCAGGCGATTCTTTTTACGACAGGATTTGATCGTGAAGATGAGGCAGAAAAAATGACTAAAAACCTTCAATCTATTTTTACTCAAACAGGCGTATTAAATGACTCATTAACCCAATCTGGAGTTGATTCTGCAATTTTACCAAAAATCTTTAGGAGAGGATTAAATAATCCACAACGTTTAAAAGAGGATTTTAAAAAAATATTTTTTGAAGGGAATAGTGAAGAGCTGGAACCTCAGGATGAGGTTCTGACTCAGGCGCTTATTTCTCGAGCGAGAATAAAATCTATTCTTGAGTACGAATCAGAACTTCCAAAGCTGGCTTCAGCGCCTTTAGAAAAACGGTCTTAGAACTATCTTCAAAAATTAAGACTCGACAGATATCAAAAACTCCCTTACCATCTGTGAGAAAATTTTTGGTAGCGTATTGTTTGCCAGTATAACTTTTAGCACTTAGCTTGTGTATATGTCGAAAAATTTAGTGATTGTGGAGTCGCCAGCGAAAGCCAAAACGATAGAAAAGTTTTTGGGAAAAGATTTTATTGTAAAATCTTCTTTTGGTCATGTTCGAGATCTTCCCAAAAAAAATATGAATATTGATATTGAGGGAGGCACTTTTATGCCAACTTATGAAGTCTCACCTGATAAGAAAAAAACCATTACAGAGTTAAAGAAAGCAGCCAAAGATAAAACGGTTTGGCTGGCATCCGATGAGGATCGTGAAGGAGAGGCGATTGCTTGGCATTTATGTGAAGCTCTAAAACTAGACAGTAAAAATACTAAGCGAATTGTTTTTCATGAGATTACTAAGCCAGCTATTTTAAAAGCTATTGAAACTCCACGAACGGTAGATCAAAATCTTGTAGATGCTCAACAAGCTCGAAGAGTATTGGATCGTCTTGTGGGATACGAACTTTCTCCTGTTTTATGGAAGAAAATCAAAGCAGGGCTTTCGGCTGGGAGAGTGCAATCAGTAGCGGTTCGAGTTATCGTTGAACGAGAGCGAGCTATTCGAGACTTTGAAGCGAGTTCAACTTTCAAGATTACCGCTGAATTTGATCTTGATGGAAAGAATATTTTAAAAGCTGAATGTAGCCAAAAATTCGGAAATTATGATGAAGCAAAGGCTTTTGTGGAAGCTTTAGTTGGGGCTGATTTTTCGGTGGAGTCTTTAGTAACTAAACCAGGGAAAAAATCCCCATCTGCACCATTTACTACTTCGACTCTTCAGCAAGAAGCGTCACGGAAGCTTGGTTTCTCAGTGAAGCAGACCATGATGGTGGCTCAGCGTCTATATGAATCTGGAAAGATTACTTATATGCGTACGGATTCAGTTAATTTGTCAGATCAGGCTTTAGCTCAAGCGGCGAGTCAGATCGAACAAGAATATGGAAAAGAATATGTACAGGTTCGAAAATTTAAAACCAAAAATGCTGGTGCACAAGAAGCCCATGAAGCCATTCGTCCAACAGATTTAGCAAATTCTATTGCTGGAGGAGAAAGAAATGAACAACGTTTATACGATCTTATCTGGAAGCGAACAATTGCTTCTCAGATGGCTGAAGCCAAGCTGGAAAAAACAACCGCAACAATTAACATCTCGACACGAGATGAGAATTTTATAGCTCAGGGAGAAGTTCTAAAATTTGATGGATTCTTGAAGGTTTACCTTGAAGGAAAAGATGATGATGAAAATGACGAAGGAGAAGCTTCAGGAGTACTGCCTCCTATTAAAGAAGGTCAGAGTCTTGGCCTCAAAAAAGCAATGGCAAAAGAAACTTTTGCTCGTCCAAAACCAAGGTTTACAGAAGCCTCTCTTGTAAAAGCTTTAGAAGAAATGGGAATTGGTCGTCCGAGTACTTATGCTCCGACTATTTCAACAATTCAAGATCGTGGATATATCGAAAAGAAAGATCGACCAGCACAAAAACGGGATGTACGAATGATCGTTTTGACTGATAAAATAGAAGAAAGTACTAATCAAGAAAACTTTGGGGCTGAAAAAGCAAAATTATTCCCAACAGATATGGGGAAAGTGGTGAATGATTTTTTGGTGAAGTATTTTTCAGAAATTGTAGATTTTCAGTTCACTGCCAAAGTTGAAGAAGAATTCGATTCAATTGCAGAAGGGAAAAAGCAATGGAATGCCATGATTAAAGGATTTTATGGAGGATTTCATGAAACGGTTGAAGCTTCAGGTGGTATTAGCCGAGAAGAAGCTTCTAGTCAGCGAAATCTTGGTGCAGACCCAAAAACTGGAAAACCAGTCATCGCTCGAGTTGGACGATTTGGGCCAATGGTGCAAATCGGTTCATCAGAAGATGAAGAAAAACCGGCTTTTGCTTCTATTCCAGAAGGAAGCTCAGTAGATGAAATTACTCTTGAAGAAGCACTTAAGATGTTTGATTTCCCTCGAAATCTTGGACAGTTTGAAAATGAAGATGTGCTCGTTAATACGGGGCGTTTTGGTCCTTATATTAAGTGTGGGAAAATAAATGCTTCCCTTAAAAAAGCTTCAGTTGATGATGAGGGGAATGAAATTCCAGGCGATGATCCAAACTCTATTGATCTAGAGCGAGCAATTCTGCTTATTTCAGAAAAAAGAGAACAAGATAAGAATAAATATATTGCAGAGTGGCCAGAAAAAGAAATCCAACTTTTGCGAGGCCCTTACGGGATCTATATTAAACATGGAAAGAAGAATGTTCGAATTCCAAAATCTGTAGAAGCACCCGAAAAATTGACGCTTGAAGAAATCGAAAAAATTATTGAAGAAGCTCCAGCCTCAAGAGGGCGACGGTCGGCTAAGAAATAATTTTAAGGGTGTCATAAATTTGAGCCGTTCTCGTTTTCACTCTAGAATACCAATAAACATGAAAAAATATCTCATTGCTAGTTTGGCATTATTCTATAGCTCTGCTGCCTTTGCGGTTAATTTCCAATATTATCCGGACTGGACGTTGTCAGATAAGCTTTATTATTCAACTTTTAATGAGGGAGAAAAATGGAAATGGCATTGGTCACTGGATAAACCAAAAGAAGATACTTTAACACCAGCTGAAAAAATTAACTTATGTCTCAACTATGGAGGGATGTGGAGTCATTATGAAGATGATTGTGTCTTTGAAGAAGATACTTATATCCTCGACTATATTGAAGCCTTAGAAGCAGGAGAACCCGTTCACTATTCGGCCCCTAATAAAGAAGTTGATATTGATCCTAGAAATATCGATCCAGCAACGCTTGATTGGGCAGAATTTGAAAACTGGTCGCCTGAAATTCAACTATATTTTTCAACCGTTAACGAGCAGGAAAAAGAAGGGATTCTTAAACCTTGGAGTTTTAAGTGATGGACGAAGTTATTCAATTTTGGTTTGAAGAAGTTGGTCCAGACCGACACTTTGTTAAGGATATTACTTTAGATAAAGAAATAAAAGATCGATTTGAAAAGACCTACTGGGAAATTTTGGATGGAACTCATGATAGTTTGCTAAAAAGTGCCGAAGGTTCCTTGGCTTTAGTGATTGTTTTAGATCAGTTTGCCCGAAATATGTTTCGAGATACTCCACAAGCTTTTGCTGAAGATAATTTAGCCTTGCAATTCGCCAAGAAGGCTATTGATAGTGGATTTGATCAAGTGATATCTTCTGAAAAACAAAGATTTTTTTATATGCCATTTATGCATAGTGAAGATTCTTTGGTACACGAAGAGGCGGTGAAACTTTTTGAAGCCCTAGGGAATGAGCTCACCCTGAAGTATGAGATTATGCACAAAGATATTATTGATCGTTTTGGACGTTATCCTCACAGAAATAAAATTCTTGGGAGAGAATCTACTCCAGAGGAATTAGAATTTTTGGAACAACCAAACAGTTCATTTTGATTCTATTTGGCTTTTTTTATTGAATATACTATCAATAGTATCACATGAAGCTTCCTAAAAAGTTTTTACGTTTAATAGTACTATGCCTTGGGGGAATTGTTTTCACGGCCACGAAGATGGAACGTCGTAAAAAGGTTTCTTGGTCTCGAATATTAGGCGTGTTATGCTTGCTTGGAGCACTGACTCTAGTAACAGCTTTGTATACTGTTTGGTCTAAATATAATAATAAATTTTTGGGTCAGACAAATAACTGTGCGGTTGTATTTGGGGCAGCGGTTTGGAGAGATGACAAACCGTCTCATGCTTTGTATGACCGAACAGTTGCAGGTATTAACCTCTTTAACGGCAAACAAGTAGATTGTTTAGTCTTTTCGGGGGGGGAGTCTACTTATGGAGCTCATGAGGTTGATGTTATGACAAAAATTGCCCTGGACTCAGGCGTTCCTCAAGAAGCAATTATTAAAGATTATTACGGGCATAATACTTTGGCAACCTTGCAAAACTTACCTAAAAAACCAGGGTACGTATTTGTATCCAATGATTTTCATTTAGGTCGAATTGGACTTATTGCTAATCGCTTAGAGCTTGAAAACTATTATCTTCATGCGGCTTCCTATCTACAAGGGAGATATTTAAAAGAAGGATACTTCTTTATCCGAGAAATAGCTGGTGTGCTTTTATATGGATTTTTTAGTCCTTTGATGTGGGGGTAAATTTCCAACAAAAATTTTCCAAGTCATAAAAATTAATTAGAATCAACGGGCTATTCTTAGTTTAAGTCATTGATGACGAGGGGCCAGTAGCTCATCGGTTAGAGCAGGGCGCTCATAACGCCTTGGTAGTGAGTTCGATTCTCACCTGGCCCACCAATAAAGTCGAACACCTTTGAAAAAAGCTGTTTTTGATAGTGAAGTATTTTATGTAAAATATTCACTAGATGAAAATATCACCACCAAATGACTCGAAAACTCTAGTCTATTATCTTTATCAGATACTGGAATTTATTTGGATTATACTTTTGAAGCCAATCTACGACCCTATGAGAAACATTTTCTTATATTGTGTTGAAGCAAAAGTATTTGAAAAATCATGGAAATATAAAATTTGGTTCGTTGCTCCGATTGCAATGATTATATACGGAATCACAATTTTTAATGGGTTAGTAGTCAATTATTCATATGTGAAGAAGTTTTTTGAATCTCAAAGTCCTGAAATTGTTAAAGTCGAGTTGGTCGTTACAAACAAAGATGAGCTTACAAAGTTTTTTGAGCTACGAACGGAAGCCATAAAAAGTACAAACTGCAAAGAAGCTTCTAACTTTGAGGTTAAGTATTTTTACTCTGACGAGAAAGCAAAAAATGAGTGGCTCGAGCAGTGCCAAAACAATATGAACCAGGTTTTAGCTTATGATTTTATCATTTATAAATGGGATAAAATTGATGAGGAAAAAAGAGCTGAAGTTCTAGCTTTTGAAATTATTGATGAAAGAAACAATGGAACTGTCGAGAAAGTGTTCTATGAACGTCGTTTTTATATGGGTCGACAGTTAGAAAGCCCCTATCCAGGAAATTGGATGATACAGAATACGACAAAGAACAAATTCAAGAAGGAAATACGAACTTTTGAGTAATGATCTATGCCCAATTTAGATGGTGCGATATTGTGAGAAATGGTGTGATTTGATGAGATTACACTATTTTTTGCTCAAAAAACGTGAAAAACGCATCTGGCTAAATCAGCCCCAAATCTAATGCCACATTACGGTAAAAGGTGTTCCATTGGTGAGACAGTTGCTCCACTGACAAAGCCAACATTGTTTTTTGAGTAGGAGTTCATAGCTATATTATCTTCACATGATCGATAACTTATCAAGTTATCGATCATATTTCATGGTTTTTATGAGCGATAATTAGATTTTGCGACTGTGTAATTCAAAGAGTTCGATTGTTTTAGGGTAGGAATTATGCTGCAAGAAGCGAGAACCTAGGACTTTTATGGTTTTCCGACTCTAGTAGAGGAATTAGCTTATCTGCCCAGCGGGACAGTTCTGCGGACAGGGTGTTCGATCCAAATGCAGTCTGGCCCACCAAAAAACATAAAAACCACCTAGGTCAACGAATTGCTTGTTGACTTTTTTGATTCTATGAACTAAATTTTAGTTCAACTGAAATGCTCGTGCATTTTGTTTGTATCTTCTTCTACCAATCATCTCCTTAAGGGACTTCGGAACGTACGCTCTGTGGAACGTAGGTATGGAGACCCACTTGAAATTCATAGGGGAAAGGAGTTCAAGCAGAACACGGCATTTTGGTGGTATACGAGTTAATTACAGATTAAGAAGATGGCGTGCAAAACGCTTCTTTTAGATATATCTTTTCAAGAGATCAGTCTTTCTTTCTATAAATATGGATTCAAAAAAAATACTTGGAAAGGCTGGAGAAGATTTTGCCACTTATTGGATAAAGAAGAGAGGGTTTAAAATTCTTACTAAAAATTATCATGCTCAAGCGGGAGAAATTGATATTGTTACTTTTGATAGGCAAAAGAAAATATATGTAATGATTGAGGTGAAAACTCGAAAAAACGATGCTTTTGGTGATGGCATTGAATCAATTACACGACAGAAGCTTCAGAAAATAGAAAAAGCCGCTATTGCTTATTTTTTAAAGGAAACAGATTTGGATGAAATACCTGTATTTGAAATTCATGCGATGGTTTTACGTCCAAACCCAGAAAAAGGATTCTGGACAGAGAAATTTTTGGTCGAATACTATGATGATTTATCTTGATCGGTATAGGCTCGAATAACTTCTTCTGGAGAGGGGGAGAGTTGTGTCAGGTTATTGATTGCAGCGGCAGTTTCACTACTTACTGTTGTTGTTTTTGGGAGAATTGATGGTTTATTTGTATCAACATTCCCTTCTTCTGGTACTTCAAATGTTGCAGCATCTTCGGATTCTTTGTCTCTAGGATCTACAAAAGGTTTTCGCCTCTTAGGATCAGGAGTTCCACTGCTTTGAGCTATTGGGTTAACTTTATCAATCATAATTGTCGACGGAGATTATTGAGTTGTTTTTGGTTCACAATTTTGAGAAGTTCGTCATCGCTAGCGTCTCTAATATTTGCAACGGTTTCAAAATATTGCATGAGTTTTTTCTTGGTAGCACTTCCGACCCCGTTTACATCATCTAGAGCTGATTTCGTTTGATTTTTTTGTCGTAGAGAACGATTGAAAGAAATAGCGAATCTATGAGCTTCATCACGGAGTCTTTGGAGAAGCTGTAACCCAGGATTTTCAAAATCTAATTCAATTGGGTCTGAGCATCCAGGTTTAAAGATTTGTTCTTCTCGCTTTGCCAAACTGATAATTTGGGTTTGAGGATCAAAACCTTCAACTTTCAGATTCTCAAAAACCTTCATAGTACTACTCAGCTGCCCTTTTCCACCATCGATAACTACGAGGTTTGGAAGCATCCATTTGTCTTTTTTTGCGATGAGCTTTTTCCCCATAGGTTTACAGCTACAATCCTTTGAATCACCTTTCCAAAAACCCTCTTCAAAGTTTTGTTTTTTATAAAACTCAACAGCTTGTTCATTTGCATTAAGAACGAGCGATTTAAATCCCTGTTCTAGTGCATAGTTTTCAATGAGTTCTATAGCTTGGGTTCCAAGTCCTTGGCGCTGATATTTTTTATTAAATCCAAAAACTCTCATAATAAGCCGAGTTTTGGTTTGATGGTCGAGACGTACGACACCAATGATTTTTTTGTCGAGTAGAAAAATCATTGGATGATTGTTTTTTTTGCTTTCATCAGGATGTTCTCGGTTGTATTCAAAATCTGGACCATTGTGAGGGAGGAAAATTTCGTGTTCACGAATCTGATGATAATTATCCCATTCTGCCTCCGTTCCTACGGGTTTCATAGTGATGACAATTTCTTTTTTATCGGTATCAATACGTTTGAATCTTCGTTCAACAACTTCTTTCATAGCAGCAAAATCATCGATTTTTCCATCTTTAAGAGTTTTGATTTTAAATCGTCGGTATTCACTATTTTTTGGTTTTCCATCTTCAAAAACAACCATGGAGGCTACCGTATGAGTTCCTGATAGGTGAGAAATATCGTAGCACTCGATTCTTTTAGGGGACTCTTTGAGGTCTAGTGCCTTCGCTAATTCTGGTAGCGCTTTAGCAAAATTTTCTGCCTGACTTTGTGCTTCTAAGTTAGCTTTTTGTGCCTCTTGTTTCGCATTTTTTCGTGCGAGTTCCAATATCGTTTTTTTGTTTCCCTTTTGAGGGATGAGAAGATCTATTTTTTGGCCTTTATTAAAGTTTTCTTCTAGGAATTTGGTAATGGTTTCAATGTTTTCGAGTGGTTCAGGAATATAGATTTCTCTCGGGAGCTCAATAACCCGTTCATAGAACTGCGTGAGAAAATTGGTCATAATCTCTGCATAGTCGTTAAACTCAGCTCCATTAAGGCTTATTCGATTTAGGTCTCGGAACTTTCCCTGTCTAAAGGCCATAACCACCACATATACATGCCGACCTTCCTGATAAAAATTGATAAAGTCACGATCAATGAGGTCGGTGAATTCAACGGTTTGGCGTTGGGTTGATTTATCAATTGATTGCATAGTGTCTCGGACTCGAGCAGCGGCTTCAAAGTTTTTATCCGCGGCAAAGTTCATCATTCGTTCCTGGAGCTCTTTGATAACTTCGTCAGTATTTCCTCGAAGGAATTTTTTCATTCGTTCGATGTTTTGTTGGTATTCTTCTAAAGGGAGCTCTTTTCCGAGGAGCTGATTGATGTAATAGTCTTGGTTGGACTTTATCATTTTGGCTCCAAAAAATTTCTGACAAAATTTCACCGTTTCTCGGAACTCTTTGGTAGAAGTTTTAGGACCAAAGTATGTAGAACCATCTTTAATGACTCGTCTTACAATTTCCAATTTTGGCTCTTCTTCATTGGTTACACGGAGGTAGGTGAAGTTTTTATCATCACGAAGAAGAATATTAAACTTTGGTTTATGCTCTTTAATAAGGTTGTTTTCCAGAATAAGCGCTTCTATTTCAGCGTTTACAATTCGAGTTTCTATGCGTCTTATTTTTGAAACCATAAGTGTTACTTTTGGTCCTTGATTGTTTTTTTGAAAATACTGACTGACTCGTTTCTTTAGATTTTTGGCTTTCCCAACATAGAGAAGATGGTCTTCTTCATCATAAAAAAGATAACAACCACTATCGGAAGGAATGAGACTACTGTCGAAGTTAAATTCGGAAGTTTCTTTGTTGGTCATTATTCGCAAAAAATATAGCGAAATATTAAAAAAAGTCTAAACTCACCTTTGATGACCAAAGAAAAACGTGTTGTTGAAAAAAAGAAGACAAAGTCTCAAGCAGAAAAAGATGCACAGGCTTTACAAAAAGCTTTTAAAGAGCTCCAAGTGAGTGATTTTGTAAAATATCTTCGTTCTCCATGGAGAATTATGTGGCATAATTTTTTAGCTGGAGTTTTCAGAGGACTGGGAATTATTGTAGGGATGACGGTTGTATTTGCGGTACTTATTTGGTTTTTAGCGAGCTTGGTAGATTTTCCACTTATTGGACAGTATTTTGAAGATCTAAAAATTATGCTGGAACAGTTTTCACGTGTTAACCAACAAATTGCTAAATAATGGATCCTATTGTGAGTCAGATTGCGTTTTTTGTTATAAATTTTTTGACGATTTTTTTTAATCTGATGTTTTACTCAATTTTTGTTTGGGTAATTTGTAGCTGGTTAGTCCTTTTCAATCTTATGTCTCCAGGCGGAAGATTCTTTGGTTTTCTTACTCAAATGGTACAACCAATACTCGCTCCCTTTCGATGGGCGCGTCTTGGGCCTGTAGACCTCTCACCAATAGTGGCTATCCTTGTTTTGGATTTTCTGGTGAGATTGCTTTCAGATGTTATAAAGAGTTACTTCTTAGCATAAGCCTCTTATATTACTTGTTCCAGAGAGGATTAATGGGGTGACGAACCTCTTCTTTGGTTCGGCGTTTAATATAGTTTGTAAAAATTCCTAAGCTTCCTTCAGGGTCTCCAGTTGCTTCTTGAATAATAGCATAAGCCGCTGCAAATTCTTCAGGAGAACTTTGTCCATTTAGAGCTTCTATTTTATCTGTAAGTTCTGGGTGTTGAGCTTCGGCTCGACGTATGACATTTCCAGTCTCAATATCACTGAGCATTCTCATTAATCCTAACTGAGCATTTTTACCGCAAGCGCCTCCAAGGTTTTCGTTGTGTTCGAGCCCCATGATCTATTTTTTATAAAATCGATCACAAAATAAATAAAAACTACTCTTTGTCAATTTTTGATTTAATATCCACTTCCCCCAGGTTTTTTAGATTTTTTACTTCTTCCTTGAGAGGGAGTTTTTCAATTTTTATTTTTGCAGTTGGTTCATTAATCCAGATACCTTTTGGGGTAATCTTATTAATATTTTGCTGAGTGATAATTTGTTTAGATAATCCCAAGAATCCTTGGCTGATCTCCAGGGTTAATATTCTTGGTGAAATCGTATCAAAACTAAAGTTTTTTACTTTTCCTAGAGGTTTGACCTGCTGATTGCTAAAGACGGTGGCTCCAAGAATAGTACATTCTTTATCAAAAATTTTCTGTAGTCGTGGAAGTTCCTTAGGAAACACCAAATTATTAATGTCATCGGTCAGGATCTTTTCGTGATTCCAATAAATTATGTCTTTTGGAAGGAGCAGTTTTTGCCCTTCTATAGAGTTGATCCAAAGCGCTTCAAAAATTCCTGTGTCAGGATTAATTACCATGTCGACTAAAAATCCAACTACAAGCTCAGACGCACTACGAGCGAAAATAGGAGTTTTGTAGCTTTCTGAAAAAGTAGTCAGCATGTTAGTAAGCTTTCTGGACCTTAATTCCGTTGAAGAAATAGTTGAGAATCTCAATGTAATTCTTCCCTTGTTCGGCGAGAACTCGGGCAGAGTTTCCAGACAACCCAACTCCGTGACCTTTTTGTTCTAGTCCTTTATCCAACGGTAGAGATCGCCCTTCTGTCCACGGATATTGAGAGGTCCATTTGCTGGAGCTAGAGCCGCTACTCTGTGTAAAGTAAGGGCCAATTACAGGCTTTCCTTTATAGGTAATAACTCGTCCTTTTGTCTGATTTACCAGAGTTTTTTGATCACTGTGGTAGAGTTCCCAATCATATCCCAAATAGAATTGAGAAGTGGCAGGGCTGTCTTCTAGGTCGTAAAGGCTTGTCTTGAACTTTCTTCGTTCTCCACTGTAAACAAGGGCATAACTTCGAGCCAGGATATGAATAGCATGTTTTTTAGAATCTGGTTGAGAAGAAGGTTCTTCGGCTAATCCCCATAAATATTCTTCGATAGGGAGTTCATTTACGAGGTATAGACTGTCTCGTCCACTCCAATGGGCGTTTATCTTTTTTCTGAAGCGGTTATAGGCCGTTCGTCCAAGACCTCGATTATAGTTATGAATTTTAATAACCCCTTGAGTTTCAAATTGAGGATTAATCAGAGTCCATTTTTGAGCTCCTGAACTAACATTAAATTTCTTAAGGTTTTCAGTTGGTACGATTTTGACGGTTTTTCCTTGAGAGATAGTTGCAATGGTTTTCCCTTCTGAAGTAATCCACATAGATTTGTCGGCACTCATTACCGCATATTTTTCATCGAAGTAACTGAGCTTAACCTTTACATCAGGGCCGTAAGATTTTGTGTCTGCGGCAGTTTTTTTAGCGGTCTTAGTGTTTGACTGTCGATAGGCAGCAGGTCTTAATTGGGAAGTCTTTTTATCACTGGATTTGATAATCGTTCGAGTGGCTTGGATTTTTTTAGACAGCATATCCTTTGACCCAGAAATTTGGATCGGGAAGCTGAAAGTCGGAATATCACTGTCAGCTGATAAATTGGTAATTCTTGGCGTTAGCTCCAATTGGTATGTTCCATTCGGAGTTGTTTCTACGATAATTCTTGCTCGGAAAACTCCATCTTCTCCTGGTTCTACATTTTGAGTGGCGTTGAAAGCGGTCACTTTCATTCCATCAGGAATATTGGTTACGTAAATTTTTTCTCCACGTTTCCACGTACTTTCAGAGCTGTTTCGAATATGAATATCCAGGTAGCTTCTTTCGCCACGCTGCATGATTTCCTTCTTAATAAGCTTTGCGAGTGCCACTTCTGCTGGTTTTTGTTTGTTTCGGTCAACTCTTCTCTGGATTTTTGGAGCGGCTCGACTTTTACTCAAGAAATCCACTCCAGATTTTTTGTTCTCCTTTTTAAGCATTGTCGCAATGGCTTTGGCTTCTTTTCTGATTTCTGGAAGAAGAATGTGTAGATTTTTCCCAGGACAAGCCGTTCCGTGTCCGGGACGAGCTACGTCTTTATGCCCTGAAACATTGAAAGAATTCGTTCCGAGCCAATAACTTTTCTGGGTAGGGTCAATTTTGAAACGATTGGTGTGATCGGCCAAGATTAATTTTAAGATCCTAACTTGGGCATCGGTTGGTTTTTCTTCTTGGAAGTTTCCCATAAGAGAGATTCCAATTGAACCGACGTTATGTAGGGCTGTATGGGCTCCCACCATTTTGTTTCCTCCGGCTCGTCCTTCATAGATATTTCCTTGTTTATCGACAACATAGTGATAACCAATATCTCCCCATCCTCGAGTGATGGTATGGTAATAGTAAATCGCCCTCATAAGCTCATAGGGGTCTCGTGTTTCATCCGTAACCTCTCCGGTATGATGAACGATGAATTTTCGAATAGTTCGGTTTTCTTCTAAAGGCCATCGAAGCCTCTGTCCATTTTCGGCAAATCTTTGTACAATTTTTGGTCGAAGTACTACAGGCAGTTCCTTGGCTTCAGGGACTGCGGTTCGGAAACCTCTCTGAGGGTTCCACAGTCTTAGAGTCTCATCAGCACCCCATTGTTGTCGGGTAATATATTTTGGTCGTAGAGTAGTTCGTGCCAATCCTGTCCTCGGATCGTCATAGGAATCGTCATCAAGTGGAGCGAATTCTGCTTTTAAATTTTCTCCTTCAATCTTGGTATTAAAAAAATGAGCGATGACTTCCAGGTTCTCTGGAGATTCAATAATCAAGCTGTTTCGTGTTTTTCCAAAAAATACAAGATCTAGCAAATCGCTTTCGATTGATCCTGTTTCACTTTCGGCGTTATACCAAGGGAATCGATTGTTGTTGGCGTGATACCAAACTTTTGGTAATGGATTCCCATCCTTATCTATCAAGGCGATAGCATTCCATTCAAAAGGGGTCGAAATTTCTACCGTTCCACTTGGAAGCGATAAAGCTTCGGCGTGAAAAGTTTGAGAACTTTCACTTCCATTTGTATTTATGAGGCTCGAAACACCAAGTACTAATTCTTTCCACATCATATCTAGAATAATTTATCTTTATTTTTGGTCAATTTTTTTGTTCATGAAAAAATGACTTCTGACACCAGACGATTGAAGTCTTCAATGTGTGACATTTTTTATAAAAAAAATCTCCGTCAATACGGAGATTTTCTTTGTTTAAAAGAATTTCATACTCGGTTATTTTCTCAGGATTTCCTGAACAGCAGCATCAAGCTGTCTATCAACTTCGTTTTTCTTTTCTTCGTCTGTCGGGTCGCTAATTTCAACATCAGGGATAACACCTTCTTCATGAATCCAGTTTTTCTTTGGTGATAACCACTTAGCAACGGTAAGTTTTAGCGTTCCTCCATTAGTGTAGCTGAGAACTTCTTGAACCGTGCCTTTCCCAACAGATGGGGTTCCAATAATTTTACCAATACCATAATCTTTCACCATGGCGGTTAAAATTTCAGAGGCACTAGCAGATCCTTTGTTTTGAAGAAATACGATATTATCATAATCAGCTAATAAACCTCGTTTTTCTGCCTTATAGATCTGATTACGATTTTTATATTCAACGCTAAAGATGAGTTTATTTTTATCGATAAAAATTTGTCCTACGTCAACGGCCGCCGTAAGAAAACCTCCAGGGTTGTTTCGAAGATCGACAATGATTCCTCGTGGATTTTTTGGAAGTACCTCGTTTTCAAGCATAGCTTCTAGCTTCGGTCCTGTGTCCCGAGAGAATTGGTGAACTCCAATGATGGCAACACTATTTTTAAATTCTAGTGTTAAAGATGGAATTTTGATTTCTCCTCGGGTAACTTTGTAGAGTTTGATGCCAGAGTTTTTTCGATGGATGGTTAGCTCTACTACGGTTCCAGCTTGACCTCTTACCTTGTTGATAATTTCTTTGATTCCTTGACCTGCAATGTCTTCTCCGTCTACTTTTTCCACTACGTCTCCTGGTTTGAGTCCGGCTTCTTCAGCGGGACTTCCTTTAATAGGAGAAGTGATGGTGAATTCTTCGTCTAGCATCTCTACGTAAGCTCCAATACCTTCAAACTCTCCCTCTAAGTTGCTGAGGAACTCTTCTGATTTTTCCGGTTCAACGTAATTAGAGTATTTATCTTCTAATCCATCAACGATGGTTTTGATGGCGCTATTGATGAGCTGTTGTTCTTTTTCTGGAGTAATTTGATCTTCAAATCGATATTTTTTCTTAATTTCACTGATGACGCTTTTTAGTACTTTTACATCCAGGCTTTCGTTGGTGCTTGTAAATGAAATATTATTGTTATCTAGAACTCGAATCTTTACATTATTTGAATTGGCTGGGGTTGTGGATTGCCTTTTCTGGTAAGGATATTGAAATTTTGAATTTTGGCTTTTGTTGGTATCATGAGCTGAGGTCGGCTTGATCTCTCCAGCTTGTTGCCATTGGTATAGCCAGGTAATAAAATCTTTCCTCGTAAGGTTTTCATTCGGATTAAAAGGGTCGATATCGTTGTCGGTTAGAAGTTTCGCTTTGTGAGCGGTTTCTATATATGGATAGTATCGTGCAAGAGGGGAAACTCCTGAAGATTTTTTTCGGAAGCTTGTAGAAACAAGTCGATCAGAAAACATGCCCTTAGCCTTTACAATATGTTCGATGGCCTTGGCTCTCGTAAGTGGTCCATAAATATCAAATTCTTCTTCACTGCTAATAAAATCACGACGAACTCCTTCTCGAATGATTTGGGCGTAAGTATTGGTTTCATCGACATTTGGTGGAAGAGGGGTGTCAAAGGTGGCACTTTTTTCCGGATCAAAACCACCATCTCTTAGTAGAATATCCCAGAACATAACGGCTGGGATGTCTGATTCGGCTCTAAAAAATCCCTTCCCATCAAGAATTCCTTTTTCTTGGAAATGTTCGATAGCAGGATTTAATTTTGAGTTCGCAGAAATATCTCTATAGGCCCAGGTGGTATTGCTCGTTGAAAGGATTCCTATAATAAGGAGTGTGTTTAGCGTTTTTTTCATACGTATTATTTTAGGTTTTGTGTCGATGATAGTTCTTTCCAAAAGGTAATCAAAATAAAGCTCTAATATCGACGGTTTAGAGGCTTGTTTTGTGACTTAGTAAGATATACCAAAAAAACCCTAAAAAGTTCTTGACGGATAAAAAGTTACGTATAAGATCGCCCAGCTGTTCAAGTTAATTGCAGCGACCCTGATCTTTGACAGATCGTTTGTGTTTTATACTCGACTTTGCGAGAGTCGAGTACACATCAGCAACTTTCTACTAGCATTGTTGACTGATGTGACATCAATGTGATTTTGTAACCACTTTCCGTGTTGCAAAGTCATCTAATAAATATTTAAAAATTTCATTGAATTTGAGAAATTAATTATCAATAAATTATCTTTCTTTTGATTTGCTCGACTTTAAACGTAAGCAAGTCAATTAATAAGAACTAAAAAAGTTACATAAGAGTATACAACGAATACCTTGACTGATACTTCCGATGAAGGACGTTATAGGGTGCGATAAGTCTCGGGGAGTGCCCAAGTACGCGATGAACCGAGAATTTCCGAATGGGGAAACCCATCCCGCTTGCGGGATACTGCCAGCCCAAGTGCTTTGCTATTAAGCTGGTGGAGGGAAGTCAGCGAACTGAAATATCTCAGTAGCTGGAGACAAGAAATCAAACGAGATTCCCTTAGTAGTGACGAGCGAACAGGGATATAGCCCAAACCATGCTACGGTATGGGGTTGTAGGACCTCGATATCTGAAATATATATATAGAAAAACGCTTTGGAAAGAGCGACCATAGAAGGTGATAGTCCTGTATTTGAAATATATATATTTTGGTAGAGTGTTCCTGAGTAGGGTCGGACACGTGAAATCCGGCTTGAATCTGGGTGGACCACCATCCAAGGCTAAAAAGAGTATCAGATCGATAGTGAACAAGTACCGTGAGGGAAAGGTGAAAAGAACCCCGGGAAGGGGAGTGAAATAGATCTTGAAATTGTATACTTATAAGGAGTGGGAGCCCTTCGGGGTGACCGCGTGCCTTTTGTAGAATGAGCCAACGAGTTAGCTGTACAGGGTAGGTTAAGGCAGTTTCAGCCGGAGCCGTAGCGAAAGCGAGTCTTAAAAGGCGTTTATCTTGTGCACTAGACCCGAAACCAGGTGAGTTTACCATGGCCAGGTTGAAGCGAGTGTAACAACTCGTGGAGGACCGAACCACCGAATGCAGCAAAATTCTTGGATGAGCTGTGGTAAGAGCAGAAATTGTCATCGAACCTGGAGATAGCTGGTTCTCTTCGAAATATATTTAGGTATAGCCTCCAGTTACTAGCAAGGGGGGTAGAGCACTGTTTGGGGAAGGGCGGGAAATAACTGTACCGACTCCTAGCAAACTTCGAATACCCTTGTGACTGTCTGGGGAGTCAGGCTGCGATAGCGAAGTACCGTAGCCGCGAGGGAAAGAGCCCAGACCACCGTCTAAGGTCCCTAATATCATCTCAGTGGTAAAGGATGTGAGATTGTCCAAACAGCCAGGATGTTGGCTTAGAAGCAGCCACCATTTAAAAAGTGCGTAATAGCTTACTGGTCGAACGATTTTGCGCCGAAAATCTAACGGGGCTTAAGATGATAACCGAAGACGTGGACGGCATTATTATTCGTAATAGTGTCGTGGTAGAAGAGCGTTGTGAGAGCGTTGAAGGCAGGCCGCGAGGCTTACTGCTGGAGCGACCACAAGTGAGAATGTTGGCATGAGTAACTTTATTAGTGTGAAAACCATTAACGTCGTACACCCAAGGTTTCCGATCCCATGGCAGTCATGGTCGGGTTAGTCGGGCCTAAGGCGAGGCCGAAAGGCGTAGTCGATGGACAACAGGTTAATATTCCTGTACCACGTATGATGCGATGGCGTGACGCATTTGGAAAATTTGGCTTCCAGTTAATGAATTCTGGGGCAAGCAGTTAGTTTATGCTCTAATAGGCAAATCCGTTAGAGTTCGCGAGCTGTTATGCATAAATACTTCTCTTCGGAGAGGGCAAAGTCATGATTCAAGTGCCAAGAAAAGCGTCTAAGCTTATGAAATACGTGTCCGTACCGAAAACCAACACTGGTGGGTGGATTGAGTATATTCAGACGTTCGAGATAACTGAGCTTAAGGAACTCGGCAAAATAGCGTCCGTAACTTCGGGATAAGGACTGCCCTCTTTATGAGGGCCGCAGCGAAAGATACCCTGCAACTGTTTCTCAAAAACACAGCTCCGTGCTAAGTCGCAAGACGATGTATACGGGGTGACCCCTGCCCAGTGCCAGAAGGTTAAGTGGACTGCTTCACGGTGGAAAACGAAGCCCTGGTGAACGGCGGCCGTAACTATAACGGTCCTAAGGTAGCGAAATTCCTTGTCGGGTAAGTTCCGACCCGCACGAATGGGGTAATGATGGGGTAACTGTCTCAAGCTCAGACTCGGTGAAATTGCAGAAACGGTAAAAATGCCGTTTACGCGCGGTAGGACGGAAAGACCCTATGGAGCTTTACTCCAGCTTGACATTGAGCCTTTTTATGTTTTGTGCAGTATAGGTGGGAGACTATGAGATCGTCACGCAAGTGGCGAAGGAGTCACCAGTGAGATACCACCCTTGGCATAAAAAGTCTCTAACCTTGGCCGTTATCCGGTCTGGGGACATTGTTAGGTGGGGAGTTTGACTGGGGCGGTCGCCTCCTAAAGAGTAACGGAGGCGCGCAATGGTTCACTTAGGTCGGATGGAAATCGACCTGGACGTGTATTCGCATAAGTGAGCCTGACTGTGAGACCTACAAGTCGAGCAGGGACGAAAGTCGGTGAAAATGATCCGGAGTCACCACGTGGGTGGGGCTTCGCTCAACGGATAAAAGTTACCCTAGGGATAACAGGCTAGTCAGACCCAAGAGTTCATATCGACGGTCTGGTTCGGCACCTCGATGTCGGCTCATCGCATCCTGGGGGGGTAGCACCTCCCAAGGGTATGGCTGTTCGCCATTTAAAGCGGTACGCGAGCTGGGTTCAGAACGTCGTGAGACAGTTCGGTCCCTATCCTCCGCGCGCGTTTAGGAATTTGAGGGAAGCTGCTCTTAGTACGAGAGGACCGGAGTGGACGAACCTCTAGTGTACCAGTTGTCGTGTCAACGGCATTGCTGGGTAGCTATGTTCGGAAGGGATAACCGCTGAAAGCATCTAAGCGGGAAGCCTCGCCCAAGATAAGATTCCTCTAAGACCACTCGGAGATTACGAGTTTGATAGGTCACAAGTGTAAGCACAGCAATGTGTTCAGCTGAGTGATACTAATGGTCGTTTGAACTTTTTTGTTCTTAAAAGACTTTGCTTGCTTTCGTTGAAAGATCCGAGCAAATCTAAGGAAAGATTCGATGTTAAAACACAAACATCTGCATTGAGATGGTCTCGAAAGAGCGCTTGATGTTGTCATCTCTAGCGAGGAGGGTACACCTGGTTCCATTCCGAACCCAGCAGTTAAGTTCCTCAGCGCCGATGATACTTGGAGATAGTCCTGGGAAAGTAGGTCGATGACAACATTAAGCGTTTTTTTGTGCGTGGGCTGGAGGTTCCACCTCCCCCTACGGGCTTCCCATCAAGTTGTGTTCGCTCAGTGAAGAAAACCACGAGACCTTAATTTTCTATAACTTTTCAGAACATGGTTTCAGCGTTACTCTATTTAAATTTGTTAGGATTGATTTTTGTAGGATTAGGACTCATTGGGTTCTTAATTAGTTTTTGTATGTTATTTTCTAAAAACCCAAAAAACAATAAAACCAAAGTAAATGGTTTTATTGAAAAGGGATAATAGGTTGGAAAATAAAAAAGATAATTATTTTTTGACTTTTAAGTATTTTTATTATCATATGCAATAGATCATAAAATAGATATGAAAAAGCTTCTTACGCTTATTGGATTTTTGTTTTTAAGTCATCAAGTTTTAGCTCAACCGGTATGGCTAGAGGCAACCAATCAAAATCTTGTTGTTGGGAAGCCCATGAAAGCCTCTCATATAAAAGAGATAAGAGATGCGATTTCTTGGGGAAAGAATGAGGGGAATATTTTTTTTAATTCCGGAAAGGTCGGTATAGGGACCTCAAATCCCTTAGCGAGTCTTCATGTAAATGGGAATATTGTTGCGAATACACCGACAATTAATAGCCATGTGGCAACAAAAGGCTACGTAGACAGTAATTCTGGAGATATTTCAAGCATTGACGACATTACCGATGTTAATGTTGCAGATGTCTCGGCTGACAACGTTCTTTATTATAATGGATCAAACTGGATTGCGGCTGATATGCTGGAGGTTCTAAAGAGTTTTGGACTTAACGCTTTCGTATCTAAGGGGTTTTGTTGGGGGGATGGAGGTGATTATAAGCTTGGAAATGCTTCAACCTCATACCAGTATACGCCTGTTAAAACTAATTTTCCAGGATGGAAATCAACTTCTGTTGGTGCTCGATATAGCTGTGGAATTTTGTTTGATGGAACTGCAAAATGTTGGGGGTCAGGATATTTAGGAAATGGGGGTTATACTTGGGGAGCGAAATCATTAGTAGAGGTCGTAGGCGGAGCTAGTTGGAGTTCCATATCAGCTGGATACCAGCATACTTGTGGTATAAAAACGGATGGAACCGTATGGTGTTGGGGGTATGCGGCACTTGGGAGGCTCGGAACCGGGAATTCAACAAGTCAATATACACCAAGACAGATTAGTGGAGGAGGAACATGGTTGGAGATTTCTGCTGGATCTGAACATACTTGTGGTATTAAATCTGATAAAACTGCCTGGTGTTGGGGAAGAGGATATGAAGGGCAATTGGGGAATAATTCTGCAAATAATGCTTATGCCCCTGTGCAGGTTAGTGGCAAAGGGCTTTGGAAATCGATTGCGGCTGGCCAGGAGCATAGCTGTGGTGTAAAAACGGATGGAACCGCATGGTGTTGGGGAGATGAAGGAGGTGGAGTTTTGGGAAATGGAGGGAAAAGAAATGATTATTCTATCCCATATCCTGTACAGGTCTCGGGTTCTTCAGGTTGGGAATCTGTTTGGGCAAAAAACCAGCATAATTGTGGTATCAAAACGAATGGAACGGTTTGGTGTTGGGGTCATGGTAATGGGGCAAGTTTAAAGAGAGTTGCAACCACGCCTCAACAGGTCGGGTGGAGTCGTCAATGGAAGACTATTTCGGTAGGGAATACTCATAATTGTGGTATTAAGACAGACGGAACCGCTTGGTGTTGGGGAACGGGAAGGTATTTAGGAAGTGGCTATTCATCTGATACAAGTTATCCAGTTCAGGTTGGGAGTAGTTCAGACTGGAATAGTATTTCTGCGGGTTATTCTCACACCTGTGGTACGACTTTGCGTCAGTAAATAAAGAAATTAATCCATAAAGAGAACCGTCTAAAAACTTTATAAAAAATTCTATTCTGGTATAATAGATAGATGTCTGATAGTACTATCAATCCAGAAGTGGCCCCTGAGGGACGAGAAACTCCAGATTTTACGGATCGAGTTCGTGCCGAATACGAACGTTTAGTGCCGCCTGGGACTCAGTTTACTTGGGTAAATCGTGCAGAACGGTTTGTAAAACAAGGCGCCGATAATCTTTGGCAAGAATATCAAACCGCGAGTAATACAGAGAAAATTGTTATGGGGGGTATTGCGGTTGTTGGAGCGTATTTAGGGCTAAAGCTTTTGAAAGCGGCTATTGATACAGTTTTTGATCTGGGACGATGGATGATCGACAAAGTTAATAATATTAGAAAAGACTCGATTGAATTGATTCTAAAATTAACTCTTGGAGCCACAGCAATAGCGCTGGTTCCACTACTATATGAGGCTATTTCAAAAGGCAATTTATCTCTGAGTGATGTTTCCAACGCTTGGGATGAAAATGGAGCAGAAGGAGTTATCAAACTTCTGGCTGAGAAATTTCCACAAGGGGTTAAATCTATTTCTGATGATGTGAAAAATTTTATTATTGGGATTATTGGGGCTAATAAATTTAGAGAGTGGTTTGGGAATATCAGGTTACCAGGAACAGAAGAAGAACCAGGGGAGACTGAAGAACCGCCTACAGATAGACCTGACGAGAATCAGCCACCCATTAATTTTCAGCCTAGTGAAACAACAGCTGATCGTTTGAAAGCGTTTTTTGAGTCTCCTTCAATGGAGAGTTTTACCTTCTTGATAAATAGCCTTATTGAGAACGAAGGAGGGGTTGTTGTGAGTGAAGGAAAAATATGGCTTTCTAATGAAGTCGGAGAACTATTCGATTTATCTCGATGGTTGACTCTGCAATACTTTAGTTCGGTGGGAGATGTGATTGCAGCTGGAGAAGAAGATCCAGAAGCTCGTATTGGAGCCTACATTTTTCAGTATCTGAAAGAGACTCCTAAATTCATGATTTTAGCGAGTAGTCTGGAATTTATTAACCTTTTAAGAGGGCGACATGCAAGTTTTGTCCTTCGTCCTGCAATTTCTGCTTTAACTTGGGGAGCTTGGCCAATTAAACTTATTGGTCCAGCAAAAAGGCTGATCACAGGCGAAGTAGCTTTTGCTCGATTCACCCGAGATGGAGTGGTTTTTCTAAGTCGAGCAGGCGTAAATATTGCAAAATTGACCGCTCAAGGATCAGTTTTGATCTGGCAAGGAGGGAAATTTATTGCCCGAGAAGTAGCCCGTCAAACAGCGCGCCTTGGAATATCAAAAGCCATTGGAGCCGCTATTACCCGACGTTATACCGCTACAATTGGCGCTCAAGTGGCCAATTTTACGGGAAAAGCTTTTCTAGAAAAACTGGCGGTAACCGCTGGTTGGAAAGGCGCAGCAGCCGCAGCTTTATGGGCTGATGATGCGACGGTTATTGGAGTGTTAGACGATGTGGTCGCGGTTGGATTGACGGCTTGGTTAGCCGCAGATGTTTATGAAATTATCCGAATTACGCGAGAAGCAATGCGATTTAAATCTCTCATGGAAGAACAACAAGGTTTAGAGATTGTTTCTTTAGAGGCCTTGGATGAAGATACACGACGAAGATTGGAAGAAGTTACAGAAACACTATCAGATAAAGCTTCGGTGGACTTCTTGAGTGGTATTCCTAGAGCTCAATTTAGAATTACTCGAGAAAACGGACGGAGTGAAGAATATCTTATGGTTCGAGGAAAGATTATTCAGTGTAAAATCGTTGAAAATGGAGTATCTCTTGCCGAATTCTCAGAAGAAGATGTGGAAACACTCAGTAAAGAACTCCCACCGCCTCAAGACTTCAATGCTTGGGAAATTGATTATTCGACCGATAGAGAACAATTATTTTCTCACTATCGATTGGCCTTTACCTATGTAATTAATGAAACAGGTTGGTCAAGTCTCGATTATGAAATCAAAGATGAAAATACTATTGAAATCAAACGAAGGACGAGTGATAAAGTGGTAATGATCCATAGGGAGGGAACTCAGTGGTATATTGGGGAAGATAAAGATACTAAGTTCAATCTATTCCAAGCCATTTCTATGGCGAACCTCATTAACCGTGTAGAGGAAATTATACTAAATGAAATGTCTGTGCCTTCTGGGCAAAGACCTTTTTATGCCGAAGAAGACGGTATTTTTATCTCACGCCCACTCAACGATACAACGATTCTCAGTGGAGAAGAACAGAGTTGGTATCAGCGTTTTTACCAAAATCAACTAGGTCTTAAGCCAGAGGACATTACTCATACGCTTAATACTTATTATGAAAAATATATTCGTCCAAGATTGGATGAACGTATTGATGATTATATGAAAGATTTTATCCCAGGCTAAAATGAAAATTAACCCAGCTCAGTTTGCGTTTTATCTTAAAAGTTCTTCACTTAATAGTGATGAACAGCAGGTAGTACTAAATTTATTACCAAAACTTAGTGATGACGAGATCGAAGAACTTTTCAACCGATTAAAAAATGATCACGAAGAAATGAAGCTGGTTGTTCAGCGCGTTTATACCCAGCGTGAATCAATACAGTTTGAATTTTATAAGGATTTACAAACACCAGCAGAATAAAAAAAACCGCCGTGAGGCGGTTTTTTTAAATTTCATGTTTTAGTCTTCTCGTGGACGAGCTTCGTTTACCATGATTCTTCGTCCGTCTAGTTCTGTTTCGTTCATCTCTTGAATTGCTCGATCTGCATCTTCGTCGTTAGCAAATTCTACGAAACCAAACCCTCTAGAACGATTTGGATTGTCTCGTTCCATCATTACGATTGCGTCTGTTACTTCACCGAAAGCTTCAAAAGCTTCCCGAAGTCCTTCTGTTCGGACATTCCAACTAAGGTTTCCGACAAATAGTTTTTTGGCCATGATTATAAAATTAGGAAATACATGGTCGCTCACAGCAAGTTTCAGACTCCAGTATTTCCCCAAAGCTCTACTCCCTTCCGTTACGCATGTTCATGCTACGATAGTATTGGTTAATGTAAAGCCTTTTTTGGTCGTTTTGGCGACAGCAATTTGTTGTGTTTGTTTCAATTTTTTTTAGGATAATTTTTAGCAATTAATTTTAGTTTTATGAAGGCTTCTGATTTATTAGTAAAATGTTTAGAAAATGAAGGAGTAGAATATATTTTTGGAGTACCAGGAGAAGAGAATTTGGATTTCTTGGAGTCACTGAGAACCTCGACTATCAAACTGATCGTTACACGCCACGAACAAGCCGCAGGATTTATGGCAGCGACTTTTGGACGTTTGACGGGAAAACCAGGAGTTTGTCTTTCAACTCTTGGGCCTGGAGCTACAAACTTTGTAACAGCAGCAGCCTTCGCTCAACTTGGAGGAATGCCAATGTTGATGATTACCGGACAGAAACCTATTAACAAAAGTAAACAAGGGCGATTCCAGATTATCGATACTGTAGATATGATGAAACCGATCACAAAGTTTACCAAACAAATAACTCATGGAGATCGCATTCCAGCGGTTATTCGAGAAGCTTTCAAAATTTCTATGCAGGAAAAACCTGGGGCGGTTCACATTGAACTTCCAGAAGATATCGCGGCAGAATCAACTACAAATCTTCCAATTCCAGTACGAAAAGTACGTCGTCCAGACGCCAATGAGAAAGCCATAGATTGGGCGTTGGAAATGATGTACGAAGCAAAAAATCCATTACTGCTGGTTGGAGCTGGAGCGAATCGAGTACAGATTTCAAAAATGCTTCTACATTTTATGGAGAAAACGGGCATTCCATTTTTTAATACTCAAATGGCTAAAGGGATTGTGCCCAAAGAGTTCAATGGATACATCGGAACAGCGGCGCTTTCGAGTGGTGATTATGTACACTGTGCCGTGGATAAAGCGGACTTAATTATCAATGTTGGACATGATGTAATTGAGAAACCGCCATTTTTTATGAAACCAGGGGGGGCGAAGGTGATTCACGTTAACTTTTCTCCAGCGGAAGTAGATGAAGTGTATTTTCCCCAATTAGAAGTGGTTGGAGATGTGGCAAATGCCCTCTGGCAATTTGCTGAAAAATTTGAAGCTGAAAAAGCGGATCACTGGGATTTTTCTTATGCTCATAAGGTGAGAGATGTTGTTCAGGAAAAAGTACAAGAAAAGGCTGATGATATTTCGTTTCCGGTTAAACCACAGCGTTACGTAGCCGATATCAGAAAAGTGATGGGAGAAAAAGATATCGTCAGTTTAGATAATGGAATGTATAAACTGTGGTTTGCCCGAAATTACCGAGCTTATAGCCCAAACACGCTGCTACTGGACAATGCCCTCGCGACGATGGGGGCAGGGCTTCCAAATGCTGTGGCGGCAAAAATAGTTTATCCAGAGCAGAAAGTTTTGGCGGTTTGTGGTGATGGAGGATTTATGATGAATTCTCAAGATTTGGAAACGGCCGTTCGTCTAAAGCAGGACCTTGTAGTGGTGATTCTTAATAATTCAAAATACGGGATGATTCGGTGGAAACAGGGGAATGAAAATTTTGAAGACTATGGTTTGGACTTTAATAATCCAGATTTCGTAAAATACGCAGAAAGTTATGGAGCGGTAGGACATCGAGTAGAAGCTACCAACGATTTTGTTCCGACACTAGAAAAAGCATTTGAAGCTGGAGGGGTTCACATCATTGATCTTCCGGTGGATGATAGTGAACATGAAGCAGTTCTTACGCGTGAATTGAACGAAAAAGTATGTGTGGTTTAAGATTTAGCTCTTTTTCTTTAAAGAGCGAAAAAGCTTTGTTGCTGAACTTAAAATTAGAAAAAGAGAATTCACTCGTTCTCTAAATTTACAAAACTCGCTTTTGGCTTAAACACTTGTAAATTTTGCAATCACTCATGAAACTTTTTCACATAATTTTTCGTAAGGCAACAGGTAATAGAATTTTTGAGCTTGATAGATAGGATTTATTTTTAGATAATTCTATCCCATGCTTCAGTCTACCGCGCTTAAAGTTCTTAAATCAGGTCAAAATGTTTTTTTGACGGGGTCAGCGGGGACAGGGAAAACATACGTGATTAATCAGTATATAGAATACCTTCGAGAACGAGGGGTGAATGTGGCTATCACTGCGAGTACTGGGATTGCGGCAACGCATATTAATGGACAGACGATTCATTCTTGGTCGGGAATGGGGATAAGAGAGATAATGGAAGAAAAAGATCTTGAGAGAATTGCCAAAAAGAAACCCCTTCGAGAAAAAATCGAGAAAACTCAAGTTTTGATTATTGATGAAGTTTCGATGTTGTCGGCTCAGAATCTTCACTGTATTGATCAAATTCTTCGATATATTAAGATTAATCAGCAACCTTTTGGTGGTATTCAGGTGATTTTTTCTGGAGACTTTTTTCAATTACCTCCAGTTTCAAAAGAACGAATTCCAAGCTGGAAAAGACTCGCTTTTATGGCCCCTGTCTGGATAGAGCTCAATTTAAGAATCTGTTATCTTACCGAACAGTTTCGATCGGGAGATGACAAACTTATAAATGTTCTCAATGACATTCGATCGGGAGAAGTCAGCGATAGTTCTCAGAATTTACTCTGGGAGAAGTTAGAAGATTCCCAAGAAAAAGAGGGAGAAGGATTAATTCAGCTTTTTACTCACAATGCGGATGTTGATTTGGTGAATGAAGAATCACTCTCTCAGATAGAAGGACAAATAGAATATTTTTATGCTTCAGCAGAAGGAAATGCAAACCTGGTTGATAGTCTCAGGAAATCTGTGCTTGCGCCAGACTGCCTGAAGCTAAAAATTGGGGCTCAGGTCATGTTTGTAAAAAATAATCATGAATTGGGATATATGAATGGAACGATGGGAACAATCACTGATTTTGACTCTGATGGTTGGCCGATTGTGACGACCTTGGATGATAGAGATTTGGTAGCAAAGCCAACCGATTGGCAGGTGGTAGACGAACAAAACAAACCTGTAGCGATACTCACTCAAGTACCACTACGACTGGCTTGGGCGATTACCGTTCATAAATCACAGGGAATGACGCTCGACAGGGCCCTTATGGATTTATCCAAAACCTTTGAACCAGGACAAGGTTATGTGGCATTGTCTCGGGTAAAAAATTGGGAAGGATTAATCCTAAAAGGGGCAAATCAGAATACATTTGCTATGGATCCACTCGTGATGAAGGCTGATATTCGTTTGCAGGAACTGTCGGAAGAATACGAAGGAGAGGTTCTCGAAATAAAAAACAAAGATTTGAACAATATTTTTGATCAATTTATAAATAAATGTGGTGGAACAACAGATTGGGAAATGATCGAATTCAATCGGAATAAACCACCAGAGAAATTAGAAGTGAAGCCTCCAAAAAAATCCACTACACAGGAGACTCGTCGTTTATTGGAGGAAGGAAAAACCCTTGAAGAAATTACTGAAGAAAGAGATTTATCTCAGTCCACCATTATCACACATCTAGAAAAGCTCACCCAAGAAGATCCAGGATTTTTGGATTTAGGTTCAGTCCGTCCAGGTGAGGCTATGATTTCAGAAGTAAGTGAGGCTATTGCCAAGTTACAACTCAACTCGATTAAAGATGATTTTGATAAAAATGGGCAATTGAAGTTGGGATTAATTCATCGTGAACTTAAGGGGCAATATGAGTATGATGAAATTCGGTTAGCGAGACTTTTTGTTTAGTGGCATGAAAAAATTATTTCAAAAACATCGTGGCTGGATTGCTTTCTTTGGGGTATTTCTACCTGTAGCTTTTCTTGTCTGGATTTTTGGTTTTAAGATGCCTCAACAAAATCGTGATTGGGCACCAGATCAATTAATTGTTTCCGAAATTTCATTTTGGGATGATGGTGAAGGTTTTGATCTGCGTAATGCTCGAAATTGGAGCTATGCCCCTGAAGTAGTTGTCTCAGAGGATTATTTTGATGAATCTTATGCTTATGACGATTTAGAAGGACTTAAATTTTATGTGGTACCTCTGGATAAAAAAAATTTAACCGCTCATACCTTTGTGGTTTTTGAATTTAAGGAAAAATATGGAGATAAAAAAAATCTGGCTATTTCTATTGAAGCGAGAAGAGAAAAAGACGTTCCGTATTCAACACTAGAAGGAATATTCAACCAATATGAGGTAATGAATATCTGGGCGACAGCAGAAGATATTATTACTAAACGAACAATTTATTGGGGGGATCAGATGGATGAGTATGAAATGATTCTTTCTCAAAAAGATAAAGTGGGAGTGCTAAAATCTTTTCTTATTCCATCACAAAAACTTCAAGCTGAACCACAATTTTATAATACGCTTACACAGAATTGTACCAATGCTTTAGCACAGTACATCAATGACCTATATCCAGGTAAAATTCCCTGGGATATTTCATTTATTCTGACGGGAAAATCTGGAGAATATCTTGAAGAACTTGGATATGTAAAGTTTATAAAAACCTTGAGACCACAAAATAAATAGTCCTTTTTGTAACAAAATAAAAAATCGTGCGTACTAATAAGTGATGGCACTAGCAGTACGATTGATTGCAACTATTAACTTCTTGCTCATTGCAGGATTGATAGTGGTGCCACGGTTTGCTTGAGCTCTACTCATTGCTCAAGCTCAACCCAAAATACACGTGTTAGGAATATAAGCGCTTAAGTTCAGTTACCCCTCACTGCTGAACTTTTTTCTTTTTTGAAAGAATATTTTTTTATTAGCGTAAGATGAGATGCACACTTATACTTTTTGACAATGAAAAATTTTATCTCGTTTCTTGGCTTAGGCATTATCGTCGCATGGACCACCTTGTCTATGGCCCAAAATGCGAACTTTGCGGATGTGTCATCGAGTCATCCTCATCATGAAGCCATCGCTTATGTAAAATCAGAAGGTATTGTTAGTGGTTACCCTGACGGTACTTTTCGACCTGATGCGAGCGTCAATAGAGTGGAGCTTTTAAAGATACTCCAAGAAGCTGAATACCCAGAGAGTCCATCTTGCCAAAAATATTATGATTACAGCGATGTTGATTGGAGTGCTTGGTACGGTGGCTACCTCCAAGTAGCTTCTTGTTTAGGGATTGTTGAGGGATATCCGGATGGGCGTTTTGGGCCTGGAAATTCAGTAAAGGTTACAGAAGGGGCAAAGATTATTTCGGAAGCTTTTACTCATGAAGTTGATTCGGACGGAGCGAGTGTTTGGTATTATCCGTATTTGGATAATCTTGGGGATCGACGAGTGATTCCAAGAACCATTACTTCCGTAGACGGAGAATTGACTCGAGGACAAATGGCTGAAATGATCTACCGTCTTAAAGAAAACATCACCAATCAATCTTTTCATAACCGAGCGACATTACTTGCCGCTCAGGCGATTCAAGAGGGACAACCAGAAAAAATCTATGAAACCTATGAAGATGCTTGGGTTGAAATCACAACCGATGATCGCTATCGATACGTGAAAGGAAACGGACTGGCTAACCATGCAACGGGAACCTTTCCAAATCGAGCAAACCCCAATGCTATCAGTGAACAAGAGGTAGAATTTCGAATGACGCTAAATCCAAGTCATGATGGAAGTGCTACTTGGGCACGATTGCCTGGGGTGGCGGTCAATGGGGTGAAATTTGAACCAGAAACGGCTGAACGTTATCAGAATACTGATTGGAAATATGAAGCCATTCAAGCGGGGGTTCCATCTCTTGGTCTTGATTCGAGTTATGCGCATGTCCAGCCAGATGGAACTTATCACTACCATGCCGTTCCAACAGGGCTCGTAGAAAAACTAGCTGCTCAAACTAGTACGGATACTTTACTGGTTGGGTATGCGGCCGATGGCTACAAAATGTATTATTCACAGAGCGGTATCTATGAACCAAGTTACCGAATTAAATCTGGTACTAGACCAGATGGTCCAGGAGGAACTTATAATGGAACTTTTACTCAGGATTTTGAGTATGTAGAAGGTTTAGGAGATTTGGATGAATGTAATGGAAAATGGGTAAACGGAGAATATCGATATTACCTGACCGATGATTTCCCATATATTCCACGATGCCTTCAAGGGACTTCTGATTCCAGCTTTACCCAAGGGGGGCCAGGGGGAGGTCAGCCAGGAGTAAGAAATCAAAGTGGACAAAGTTCAGGAGGAGAACCTGATTTAAGTGAGGCGGCTGAAAAGCTAGGTGTTACGGTTCAGCAACTCCAGAGAGCTTTAGGACCACCGCCACCAGATTTTACAGCAGCAGCCCAAACTCTTGGGGTGAGTGAAAGCTATCTGAGATCGATTATGCCCGCACCACCAAGATAGTTATACAAAGGCCAATCGGAATGATTGGTCTTTTTTTTACAAAAAAGTTGTGGCGCTTTTTTGTCGTGCTTCGTAGAAGTGAGTGCTTTGGCCAAGTTTGATTTATTTTTTTAACTTTTTACATCATGAAAACCAAACAAACACTTTTTACACTTTTAGCCGCTACCGTTTTAAGTGCGGGAACCGCTTCGGCGATGCCAATCTTTAGTAGTGAAGATCCAGAGGTTCAGTCTGTGTGGGCTTTTTTCCTACCATTTCTTAATGGACAAACCGAGTCACAAAAGGCCGATATCCAATCAAAATTGGTAGACCTCATTAATGAGCAAGTTCAAAACTATGAGGACGATGATTATTACGAAGATGCAGAATTTGATTTTGCGACAGAAAAACCACTTATCATCGAAGACCTAAAAGTCGATATCGCTGAGATCGACGATCAAGCCCTAAAAACAGAAGCGACAAAAAAGCTAAACGAGATTGAGAAAATCACTGACGAAGAAAAATTCTTTGAAGCGCTAGATGATGTTTATGAAATGCTAGAAAAACATTGGGAAGATTTTGATGACTGGGAAGAAATGGACTTCGCAACAGAAAAACCATTGATCATTAAAGAGCTAGAATCAGAAATTGCTGAAATCGAAGATGCGACTCTAAAATCAAATCTAACCACAAAATTAAAAACACTCAGCGGACTGACGGATGAAGGAAAGTTCTTTGATGCCCTTGATGAAATTTATGAAAAAATTGATGTTCATTTTGGAGACGATGATGAGTATCCAGAAATGATCGAATGTGGCTTTGGTCATGGGGACGAGGACTATCCACTAGATCGAGATTATGAGGACGATGATGATTTTGACTTTGATGACGAAGATGACTGGGATTTTGACGACTATGATGACTTTCGTCGATAATAAATTGTCACAGGTTTATTGACCCAATCGTCTTACTTAAGAAAACTGGAGTTCGAGGGGGCTCCAGTTTTCGGTATGTGATTTTATCCAAAAAAGTTGTTGCGTCCAAGGACCTTTCTCGTACAAGAAAGTGATCTTTGGATTTTTTCTTATATAATCCCCTCGATATGACACGCGATTCTGAGTTCATAGATTACTACAACCAATACAAACATAAGGTCTACAGCTTCGTGCTTTACCGAGTGGGTGGGGAAACCCAACTCGCCGAAGACCTGACGAGTGATATCTTTCTCAAAGCCTTTGAGCGATTTGAAACCTATAACGATAGCTATGCTTTTAGTACCTGGGTATTCACCATCGCACGGAATACGATCATCGATCATTACCGAAAAACCCAAGGCGTTCACATCGATCTCGAAGATATCCAAGAAGTCACTCCAGACGATAGAGAAACCATCGAAGATTGGCATATAGAGCTCGACAAAGCGCCGAAGCTCGAAGCCATCTACAAGGCACTCGATAAATGCTCGGACTTCCAGAAAGACTGTATCATCATGAAATACCTGGAAGACAAAACGACCAAAGAGATTGCCGAGATCACCGATGAGACCGAAGGCTACGTCCGACTCGCGCTCTCCAGGGGACTCAAAAAGATTCGTCCAATGCTCCAAACCCTGTCTCTTATTCTGCTCATAATACTTATAGATAGTTACCAACCATTTGAAATCTCTGGCCAAATACAATTTCAAAACTCAAAGATTCGCCCAGAGTCTTATGGACGACTAGATTCTGGACAAGCCAGAAATTTAAAACCAGCGTTTAATTTATTTCGATCATGAACAAATCACCCAACCGGTTTCGGCTCCCACTGCAGAAGTTGCCGTTTATGGCTGATTGGCGCATTAAACGTCGACTCAAAGCCGCGATGAAACAGCAACGTCAAGAGGGTGTTCATGATTGGGGACACTTCTTTGGACCTCGTTATGCTTACGCGACGCTCACCATGGCGGTACTGGTACTCGCCATTGGAGGCTACCAATGGTTGCCTGGCTATGTCTACGAATCAGAAACCATTGTTCGGGGAGACTACCTGTACGACTGGAAACGATCTCAGGAAAAAACGCACCTTGCCACACTCACCACCCCTGCCCAGAAAGCGGACTTCTATATGACCCTTTCAGATAAACGGCTGGCAGAAGCTCAAACACTAGTAGGTCGTTCGAATCGAAGTGTTTTTCCAACAGCAAAAGCCGCCACTCCAAAAACAATTCCAAAAGTGAAAAAAATTCAGGTCAGTCCACAGGATAGTTTAGTGGCAGGACTCATCACCGAAAGTGGAGTCTTCCTCGGGCAATCTATCGAGGAAACGGGAAAAGTAAAAGATACCAAAGTTGCCGAGGACTTACTCAAAAAAATTGAAACACGACTCAAACAACAAAAAACCGAACTCACCAAAATCAACCAACAGATTGATGAACCCGAAGTTGAAGCCTCAATTCCAGTACTCATCGCTCAAGCCGACGCGCATGAAAAACTCATTGCTCGAGCCGAACAATTGATCGTTGAGGAATCGTTTATCCCGCATTTTGAATCTCGAGGTTTTGGATTCCAACCGATAGAACTCGAAATCTTAGCCGACGAAATCTCCGCCGAAAATCAAGTACTCGTCCACATCTACGATGAGATGGATCATCTGGAAGACCAATATTTTGCTTTTGAAGATCAGCTTAATGGTACGAGTGATCCAATCGCCGCCATGCAGATCGAAGATCAAATGGACGCCATCGAAGACCAAATGGATGTACTAGATGATGTCGCCGAAGAACAAGAAGAACGCATCGAAGATATGGCAGAAGACTTAGACGATGTATATGAAGGTCATATAGAAATTATTGATTACCACGACCTTGACCCACATATGTGGGCCGATGGCTGGTACGTCCATCATTGGGAGGAATACATCGAGGAAGAGGATTTTCCATGGGATGACGACGATCATGAAGATTATGACGATGAGCCGTGGGAAGAAGATGATTGGGATGATCACGTTATCGATGTGATCGAGGATATTCCAGAGGCAATAGAAGAACGTATCGAGGACTTTGGGGGTCGTCTCGAAATCCTAGAACCTATTGTGGAAATCTTCGAACCTGAATATGAGCAAGATGAAGAAGAATTCAAATACTATCCAGAAGATGATTTTTATGAGCCAAAAATATCATCTTTTGATGAAGATGAAGATTGGGAAGAGTACGAACCAGAGTTCGAAGAAGACGAATTTGATCCAATTCCAGAACCAGAATTTTATGAACCTGAATACGAAGACGATCTTGAATGGGAGGAAGAAGAATTCGATCCTGAGTACGAAGAATTCGGACCAACGCTGGAGGAAGAATACGAGGATTATTATGACGAAAATTTCGAGGAATAATCTGTCATAAAATTATCTCATTCACGTATTACTTAATGACTGGGCTTTGAGGGGGGCTCAGTCTTTTTTTATATCTTATATATTAAGAAGAAGTTTGGTGTTTTATTGAGAGCTAAATTTTTCTAGAAAGTCTTTGGTACTAATAATACAAAATTTATAATCTGAAGGACTAAATCGTTTCGCCATTTCTCGTTTCTTCGGAGAAGGTGAAGATTCCATTTTTTTAAGTTCTTTTTCGAAAAAACAGTCTTTTTCCATAAACTCTGGTGGAAAATCATAAACATCAAACCCGTAGCGTTGTGCATATTTCCCTAAATAGCTTACAGCACAAATATAAGGTGCGGGATTATCGATTTCACTTAGATATTTTGCTAAGGCTTTAAAAGATTCGTGAATATCCCTTAAATTAATAGCTTCATTTACAGCGCCCATAGAAAGATGATAAACAGGATCAATCACAGAAAGATCAACTCCAATCTCTCTTAACGCTTCTCGAAATTTTTCTGAGTCTTTAAAAATAAAATCAGAATTCGATATTCGAAAAATCCCAACATCTGCACTTTTATAAGAAGACACAGAAGAGAAGACTAAATAACGGACTCCTTCTGCTACAGCATTAATTATAGCTCGATTAGTACTCTCACTTTCATGGAGAAGTGGGAATTGACATCTTTCAGGAGGAGTTTCTCTCATCTTCCAATTATACCATAGCAGAGTTTTTTTTTCAATTAGGGGCTGAAAACCTATAAGTTTGACTTCCCCCCAAATCCCAGTAGAAACTCTGGGATTAATTTAACTTTGAGTTTAATCGGGAAATTAGATCCTTCGTGAACTCAGGATGACAAAAATATGGAAATCAGAAATATCGCCATTATTGCCCACGTAGATCATGGGAAAACAACCCTGGTTGATGCCCTCCTAAAAGCCGACGAGCTCAAAGACGCTCACGCTCAAATCGAAGAACGAGCGATGGATTCCAACGATCAGGAAAAAGAACGAGGCATTACGATCTATGCCAAGAACGCGGCGATCAATTACAAAGGGACAAAAGTAAATATTGTAGATACGCCAGGACATGCCGATTTTGGATCGGAAGTAGAACGGGTTCTGCGAACGGTAGATACAACCGTGTTAGTAGTAGATGCCTACGAAGGACCAATGCCTCAAACAAAGTTCGTCCTTAAAAAATCTCTCGAACTTGGGAAAAAAGTAGTCGTAGTCATCAATAAAATCGATAAACCAGCGGCTCGACCAGACTGGGTAGTTGATCAGGTTTTTGATCTATTTGTGAAATTAGGAGCGACAGATGAGCAATTAGACTTCCCATACATGTACGCGATTGCCCGAGACGGAATTGCCGTAAAAGAACTCAACGACGAGAAAAAAGATATTAGCCCACTACTGGATTTTGTTCTCGAGCATGTACCACAGTCAGAACAAAATACCGACGCAGATTTTCAAATGCAACCAGCGACACTAGCCTACGATAGTTTCCTTGGGCGAATCGCGGTTGGACGAGTTCACTCAGGAATTGTCAAAGTAAACCAAACCGTAACCGTGCTTAAACCTGACGGTTCCGCGCGAAGCGGAAAGATTTCCAAAATCTTCACCTTCCAAGGGATGAAGCGACACGAAACCGACACCGCTAACGCGGGAGATATTGTGGCGATCGCAGGAATCGAAGATATCTTCGTTGGAGAAACGATCACTTCGAATGCTGACGGTTCACCACTACCCGCCATTACCGTAGACCCACCAAGCTTATCGATGGCTTTCATGGTAAATGATTCTCCGTTTGCGGGGCAAGAAGGAAAAATGGTGACGTCTCGGCAAATTCGAGATCGACTCGAAAAAGAACTCGAAACCAACGTAGGACTAAAGGTCGAATTCCCAGAAAACTCAGATCGGTTCAAAGTCCTTGGACGAGGAGAAATGCACTTGGCGGTACTAATCGAAACTATGCGAAGAGAAGGATTTGAACTTCAGGTTTCTCAACCAGAAGTTGTAATGCAGGACGTCGATGGAGTTCAACACGAACCAATCGAACAAGTCGTGATCAATGTTCCAGATGAAGTTTCTGGAAAAGTGATCGAAATGATGGGGAAACGAAAAGGAGAAATGAAAAATATGGTGGCCGAAAACGGAAACACGATGTTGGAATTCGAAATGCCCGCTCGAGGACTGCTTGGGATTCGATCAAACTTTATCATCCTGACCAAAGGAGAAGGGACAATGTTTGCTTCATTCTCTCATTTTGCGCCGCATGTTGGAGCGATTGACAGACGACAAGTAGGATCACTTATCTCAGGAGAAACGGGAGAAGCGATTGCTTACTCGCTCTGGAAACTTCAAGAACGAGGGCCAATCTTTATCCACCCTGCGACAAAAATTTACGAAGGAATGATTATTGGAGAACACAACCAAGGATCAGACCTAACCGTAAATGCAACTAAAGGAAAACAACTCACGAACGTACGATCGAGTGGAGCCGATGATGCGATTAACCTCATACCACCAATCGAAGTAACGCTCGAAACGGCGCTCGAATACATTAAAGAAGACGAATACGTTGAAGTCACTCCAGAAAATATCCGTCTCCGGAAAAAGTTCCTCAAAGAACATGAGCGTAAAAGGAATAGATAGATCTCCAGAATACCAATGAAAATAATAAAGAGGGGACTATGAGTCCTCTCTTTTTTTGAAAAAAATTAACCGAACATTAGATGAGTCTTAAATTGCCAGATAAATTTGAAGCCGATTGTAGTAACTGTGATGCACTCTGTTGTGTCGCGCTGAGTAGAAAAGAAGAAAGTGGATATCCAAGCCACTGCGAATCAGGAGAAGCCTGTCCAAATCTTGACAAAGCCTGCCTTGGAACAGGCTGTAGAATTCATGCTGTGCTTGACCAAATGGGTTGGGAAGCCTGTCAGAAATTTGACTGTCATGGATCGGGGCAGATGGTCACTCAGTATTTTGATCGGTTTGGTGTTCGTTGGAACGAAGCGGATAGTCCAGATAAACAGGGAGTTTTTGAGATGTTCAAATTCATGCGATATGTTTGTGAAATTATCAACAAGTTTCCGAATAAAGATTTTGTAGAAGTCCTCAAACCCGATATCGAAAAAGGTCTGGAGCGAGTAGCTCGTTACCAAATAATGCATCCAACTGCCAATCATGAAATGCTTTTTGGGCGATTTATTGATGAAGTGCCTGATGCTATTTTGCTCTTTGTACCGACTGAACGTCGAAGAGTTGGTTAATTCGATAATTTTGCTTTAGTATGGAGTGGATGAAAAATCTTTTACTCGTTTTGGGGCTTTTATTTTTAACGGCTTGTAATCAGGTCGAAATGGGCAAAACTTCAACTACTCCAGAACCAGTTGTGACCGTAACTCCAATCACGGTAACAACCGAGCCAACAAAAATTCCAGAAGGATGCATGGTATGGTTTGATGGTTGTAATGAATGTATGGTGGAAGACCAGAAACTTGCAGGGTGTACAAAAATCAAATGTGAAATTATGGAAGACCCAGAATGTCGAGTAATGGTCGATACGGAGTCTGAAGTTCCTTGGGAAGAAATGATCGTTACGGTCGGTCCAGAAATGGTAGATTGCAATGCCTTTAGAAGAATTTGTATGGTCGTTGATGGCAAACCTTTTCCAGACTGGATTGATGACTTTGAATATGAGCCAGGGTATAACTACAAACTAAAAATTGAGAAGTACAAACGAGAAGAAGAACTTCTAGATATGGGAGAATATGTTTACCAATTGGTAGAAATTTTGGAAAAAAATCCTGTTGAGTAGTACACTATTCGTATGAAGAAAAATTCAATCGATTATGGGCTCTGGTTCGTAGCGCTGGTTTTGTGTGGAGTATCGGCTTTAGTGGGATTGGCGTATTTTAGTTCTGATGGTTTGATTTCTTGGACGGATTACGTTTTATTGCTCTTTCTACTGAATCCAGTTTTGGCCTGGGGACTTTTGAAACACAAAAAATGGGCGTACTATCTCACCTGTGCTTTTTTCGGTCTTTTTGTTTTAGGGTATATCTGGATGTTGACGGTCTTTTTTCAGAATAGTTCTCTGGGAATGAAAGAGTGGTTTGACCTCTTTATGTACAATAAAGACTATATTCGAATTATTCTTTTCTTAGCTCTAGTGGGAAGTTTTGGAACGATTCTCTGGAGACGAAGAGGGGATTTTACAGCTTAAGATCGATGAATGCCTCTAGCTTGACGAAATTGTCTGATAGGAAGTAGATTGTCTAGTAACGGAGTAATATCTGAATAACTTCGATTAAACGGGATTGAGTCTCTTCCTTGGATAAATCCGCCAGTTTGTTGATTATATTCAATGGGTTTATTGGTGAGTAAGCCACTATCTATTACTTCTCCAGGAACACCATAACTATTTATGTCACTATCAGTGAATCTAATACCATCTACCCACACTCTGCCAGAGGAGTCATACGCCATATTCCACTCGATTCTTCTTCCATTTAGAGTTGCTGGATATGATTCAATGGTGATGTCACCTAAGAGGGTGTGGTTTTGTTTGGTTGTTTTTGAAGGTGATCTAAAGTCGGGCAAGAATCCTTTAAGGCGAGGATCAGCAAAATTAAGCGATCGGAATATATCAGGTCCTCGTCCCTGGGGTAGACCTTGCCCTGGGCTGTGTTCTTGGAATTGTCCAAGGGCTCCACGATCATTATAGCGAGATACTTCTCGGTTATAAGTGTACACAGATCTCATATTGTCATCGCCAAAATTAAATCTATCGGATATTAGATCTCCTTGATACCGGGCATAATTATCAGCATTTCTTTCAAGATAACCGACGATATCATTATGAGGTTTAGTTTCTTGAGTATAATGAATGCCATTTCCTTTACTGTATATTCCTCTTGGATCATAACCAGGAGAGCTTCTCCAGCCTCCATCACTTTTTGATTTGTACAGAACTCGTGGTCTAAAGGTCCCATCCGCAGATCTTACATACATTAGAGCTTGGTCTCGCCCCTGTGTTTTTATGACTTTACTCATGAAGAACTCTTGGTCTCCAATTTTTACTACCTCAACAGGTCTAAGATTAGGGTCAGAGAGTAGCTCTCTAGTGAGGGCCGGTTGATTTGGGTCTCGTGCAATTCTTTCAAAAGAAGCCCTTAGGTCGCTATAGTCTATTCCAAGCTCTCTTCTAGCAGGGGAGTCATGTGATCTAGACGGGCGTTGAGCGGGGTGTTGTAACTCTTGAACTTTTTGTCTAAGTCCTCCAGTTCGAGTGATGCTAGTAGCTTCTAGTTCTCCTCGTCTTACTTGTCTGACTAAGGAGATAAGATCTTCCGAGCTGAAGAACTCACTGGATCCCTGTAGACCACCTTCTGGAAGATTTCTTAAGTAGCCTTCAAGTTGATCAAAGTTGGTTATGTCATCAAAACTCCGAGGTGTTACTCTTGGTTTTTTGTTATCAATAATTTCCTTTACCTTATCTCTTAACCCACCGGTTCTGGTTACATATGTAGCCGGTAGTTCTCCATTTACTACTTGGTCAACTATACCTAATAGTTCATCCGAGGTAAAAAATTTATCCGTACCTTGAATACCTCCTTCTGGTAAGTTTCTTAAGTAATCTTGTAGTTGGGAAAAGTTTCTAACTTCATCTAAGCTTGCAGCAGCTTTTCTTAACTTATTTTGTTCGATAATTTCTTCAACTTTGGCCCTAAGCCCATTAGTTCTTGTCAGATAATGAGAAGGGAGTTTCCCATCAGCAACCTGGTTAACGATTTGTAATAATTCCTCAGAGGAGAAAAATTTACCAGATCCTTGGAGACCTCCTTCTGGAAGATCCCTAATAATATTTTCTAATTCTCCAAAACTTTTTACGTCCTCGATTCGCATTCTTGGTCTAGCGAGGAGCTCATCAACTTTAGCTCGGAGTCCAGCACTTCTGGTTATATAGCTGCTTGATTTTTCTCCAGACTTAACTTCTCGTACCAATGTAATCAGCTCGTTAGATGAAAAGAAGTGGTCACTGCCTTGGATACCTCCTTCCGGTAGTTGTCGTAGGTAAGCTTCTAATTGATCAAAGCTTTTAACACTATCAAGATTGCCAATTCTAACCGTCATTCTTTCCCAATCTCCCGCAAGTCCTTTATCCATAAGCGTGTTAGCTTCAGCCTTAGTAAAACCTGATTCCATCAGAACTTGACGTTTTTCTACTAATTCTCGTTTGGTATACGGCCCCTGTTTGCCGGCTCCAATTTCATGAGCTCTAAGTAGTGCTTGTGATTGTTCTAGAGTTAATTCTCTGCCGATAGCTTTAGCTGCAGCTTGCTGCCTTGCTATTGGGTTTAACTTGGCATTACTAGCCATTTCTTCAGGATCAAAACGATTAACTGTTAAATCATCAGTTCCGGTTCTTAAAGATTCCTGTTCAACTGGAACTTCCATTCTGTCAGCCTTTGTTATTTCTGGGTCAGAAGAAGGCAAGTTATCATTTGCTGCCTCTGGAATAGTGCTGGTTCCTTTGTTGGGATTGCCTTTAGAAATGTGTTTTGGAACAAGCTTTCGAACGCCTTTGACAATAACAGCTGTTACTCCACCCCCTAGAGCCGCTAAGGCGACGGCTGATGCTGCCACTCCAGTTTCGTATATATTAGTTAAAGCTTTCCAAACAGATTGCCCTATAGCTTTGATAGTTTGAATGGGGCTCTTTACAGCCTCCCAAAGTCCATTGACTATTTCTTTAACAGCTCCGATTGGATCAGTTATTAATTTTTCAACAAAAGCAGCCGCTTCCAAAACTCCATCGACCAAACCTGCTTTAAACTTTTCCCAACGTCCTCCTTCTTTATTGGCACCAATTTTCTCGTAAAGTGTTTTACGAGCGGCCTTGATTTTTTCACTGTCACTGGTTTCAGTTTCTTCTGGTTTTGGAGCATCTTCTGGTTTATCTGGATCGGTAGTTTTTTCACCTTCAATGTCACTATGGGGAACCGTTTCAAGTTCTATCCCTGGTACATTGGCTTCATCCAAAAATTGATCTACCTGTGCTTGAAAGGTTTTAGCGTGTGCTTCAAATTGCTCATCGCCATTTTCCGCGGCTAAAGCATTGAGTATGCCACCAATTTCGGCATAAAGCTTTTGTGCTTGTTCTTCTGATATTTCAGAATTCTCAATTTTTTTAGCGAGGCTATTGAGATAATTAGAGACCTGTTTTTCAGTAATATCTGTAGCACTAGACTCCCTTTGTTCCACTTTTTCAGCGGTGTCTCGAAGGCGTTCTTGACTGAATTGTTCAGGCATAGTTAGAGATTATCGATTTGTTTTTTAAGTGTTTTGATTTGATTTTCTTCGGTTTTAGTGAGATAGATTTCTCTTTCCTGCAGAAGATGTTTTATGATTGTATCAAGTCGTTTGATTAATTCTGACTTTACATCTGGATGATTTTGAAAGAGCCTAAACTTATCTTGTTCTTGTATTTTTTGGCTCTTCTCAAGTATTGAGTTTATTTTCTGAAGTTGTGCAGAATCTAACTGATCTTCATTTACAGCTTTAGTTAGTCGTAATCGCTGCTCTGGTGTGAGCCAGATTGACTGTTGTATGAGCTGTAAAATTTTAGATTTCATAAAATCAGGTCATTATAACATTTTCTCTCATTTTTAGCAAGAGGTGAAAACTTTATTTCCCTCAGTTTTAAAGGCATTATTTTGGGGATGAAAAGTAATGCTAAAACGGTAGAAGAATATTTGCTCGAAATACCGTCAGATCGGCAAGAAGCGATAGCCACAGTAAGGAGTTTGATTTTGAGAAATTTACCAGAGGGATTTGTAGAAGTAATGAACTGGGGAATGATTACTTATGAAATTCCACTGGAAATTTATCCAGATACTTACAATAAAAAACCGCTGATGTATGTGGCTTTAGCGAGCCAAAAAAATCATATGGCGATTTATCTCTGCGGACTTTATTGTTTTGCTGAGGTAAAAGAAAAATTTCTATTAGGTTATGAAAAATCAGGAAAAAAATTAAATATGGGTGCTAGCTGTATTCGGTTCAAAAAATTGGACGATTTATGTCTAGAAGCTATCGGCGAAGCCATTGCTTCAGTATCACTAAAATCCTTTGTAGAAAACGCTAAAAGTTGTCGTAAAAAAAGTAATTAAATTTCTTTGACAGTAATAAAATTTATCCCATAATCAGGCCAATCCAGATTCGTGTCATGGGCTCAATGCGAAGCGCCGGCGGCTGGAGAAAACTATACTTTGCTTTCACCTAAAGAAAGCGCCCATACAGAGGTTGATGAGTTGAAAGATCAACAGGTTCGACCCGAGTGTACATTTTCTCTTGTTGTTAATTTTTGTGTCCCATGAAAGAAGTTTTGATTACTTCGTTATCGTCGGCTTATGCGGTAGTTGGTTTACTCGGCCTATTGGCTTATATGCCAACAATTTTTGATCTATTCAGAGGAAAAGGAACGGTTAATGCCTGGACGTATAGCTTTTGGCTCGTGGCTTCTTTGGTGGCGGCCCTATATTTCTTAATTGTTATTGAAGATATAGCCATGCCCGTCATTTATGGAACGCATGTTATGGCTTGTGGAATAATTTTACTTTTGCACTATATGGACAAAAATAGAAGTCGAATTGTTCTGTCCAATACAGAGCTCGATATGTAATAATTCTCGTTTTTGACAAGTTTTGTTCAAGTACTACTATGAAGAGGTACTTTAACTTATTTAGAAATGAAAAAATCTTCAGAACTTCGTCGAAGCAAGAATGCTCGACTGATCTTAATGCTCGTACTAATTGTTATTCTAGCGATTATGTGGTTTTTCTTTGAAAAGTTCCGTCTTTGGATTCTGGGACTTATTGGAATTCTTCTGGTAGCGGTTGGAATGGAAGTAACTGATAACGATTTTGATGTTCAAAAACTTATCGAAACGGGATCATTTGCCGAATCTCGAGTAAATGTTACCGAAAATGGTGTTTGGCTGATCAATGAGTGTCAGTCAGAAACAAACTTCAATTGTGATAATTTCAAATATCAAGATGAAGCTCAAGATCTTTTTGATGCTTGTGGGGGAGTAGAAAATGACATTCACGGACTGGATAGAGATAAGGATGGAATGGTTTGTGAAGCCAATAAAAAACGTCCAGAAGAAGAACCTGCTCGGGGACTTCGAGAGATTCTTGGTCTGCCAGCTTTAGAAGCTCCTGAAGAGGCTGAAGAATCTACTCCAGAAGGGGTTCCAGTAACTAACTAGTAATCATCATGAAATATTTTTTATGCCTGGCTTTCGTATTGACGCTCACAGCCTGTGGGGATAAATCGCCTCAAGAAGTGAGTGATGAAATGGTAGATGGGGCCACGTTAGATGAAATGAGTTTTGATGATATCGTAGATATAGAAGGAAGTGGGGGAGAGCCAGTAGTCTTCAAGACTTCTGCAGGAAATGAGATTATTGTTAATGATCTTCAGGATCGTCAAATGATAGAATCACCACTTATGCTTACCGGAAAAGCCCCTCGGAATTGGTTTTTTGAAGGGAGTTTCCCCGTTACGCTTATGACTCTTGAAGAAGAGATAATTAAAGAGTGGTACGCTCAAGGGGATTGGCTAGACCCTCTCGAAGAAGGTGGTGATTTAGCCGCTGGAGATATGATTGAGTTTACTACTACATTAGAGTTTGAAGTGCCTGTAGATGGGGACATGGGAAAAATTCGGTTTGCTAAAGACCTAGTGGCGGATGAAGACACAGAAGATGTAACAGAAGTTATGATTCTGTGGCCATAGGGAAAGTAATAATTGCTGAAATAAAAGAAGAGGGACGAAAGTCTCTCTTTTTTGTTGTATAAATTACGTCCTTTAATTGAAAAAAAATCATGAAAACTCTATATACTAAATTGTTTATAAAACCTTCTTTTAACAATTTAGTATGACATCGATTAAGGTGTATTCTCTTCACTAAAAAAACAAAGTTTTTTCAATAATTTCTTCGAAATTATTTAGGGAATCTAGTATAAATAAATCTGATGAAAAAATATCCTATTTACGTTGCCGGTGAATTTTTAGAAACAGAAAATACCCTCCCAGTTGAGAATCCATATGACAGCAAAGTTTTTGCCGAAACTTTCTTAGCTGGAGATGAGGAGTTTGAAATCGCTACCGGTCGAGCGGTGGAAGTACAAGAAGAAATGAGTGTTCTTCCGACCTATAAACGTTTTGAAATTTTGAGATATATTTCAGATCGACTTATCGAAGACAGAAACCGTTTAGGAGAAGTTCTAGCGGCAGAATCTGGAAAACCTATGATCTATGCGGTTGGAGAAATTGATCGTGCGGCTCAGACATTTTTAGTTGCAGCCGAAGAGGCTAAGAGAATTCCTGGAGAAGAGTTTCTCCGACTCGATTGGACGATTCCTGGAGAAGCGAAATCAGGAATTGTAAAACAATTTCCAGTAGGGCCTGTAGCAGGGATTGCACCATTTAATTTTCCACTGAATTTAGCGGTTCACAAAATCGCACCAGCCATTGCTGCGGGGTGTCCAATCGTGCTAAAGCCAGCTTCAAGTACGCCGCTTTCTTGTCTGGAATTAGCCAAAATTATTGATGAAACCGATCTACCACGAGGAGCGGTTTCCATCCTTCCGATGGATCGGACTACCGGAAACAGGTTAGTGACCGATGATCGTTATAAGCTCTTATCTTTTACAGGATCACCAGTGGTTGGATGGAAGATGAAAGAGCAGTCAGGGGAGAAAAAAGTAGTTCTAGAGCTAGGGGGGAATGCGGGAGTCATTATTGCTGAAAGTGCTGATGTTGATCAGGCTCTACCAGCCTGTATGATGGGAGGATTCTCTTATGCAGGACAGATTTGTATTCATGCCCAAAGGTATTACGTACATGAATCTAAATTCGATGATTTTATTGCGAAGATGAAGTCAGGGGCTGAGACGTTGAAAGTAGGATCCCCAACTGATGATTCAACGCAGTTTAGTAGTATGATTGATGAAAAAAATGCCCTTCGAATGGAAGCATGGGTAAATGAAGCCATTGATATGGGCGCAAAGTTGATTGCAGGGGGTAAAAGAGAAGGAACTTTCTACGCTCCAACAATTCTCACCGATGTTCCAATGAAAGCGAAGGTCGTTGCAGAAGAAGCCTTTGGGCCTGTGGTAGTGATTGAGAAGTTTAGCGATTTCAATGAAGCTATTGAAAAAGTAAATGCCGGTAAGTTTGGACTACAGGCAGGGGTTTATACTAATAATATTGATGAGCTGAATAAGGCGTTTAATACTTTGGAAGTCGGAGGAGTCATTCATAATAACGTTCCAACTTTCAGAGTTGATCATATGCCTTATGGAGGGGTTAAGCAGTCCGGACTTGGTCGAGAAGGAGTAAAATACGCAATGCTTGATATGCTCGAACCAAGAATTTTAGTCCAAGAAGGTTAGGCTTTTTTAGGTTTCCAAGGAAAGAATTTATTGGTTTTTTTAGCATAGACCTGGAAATCTTGGTTGTCTTTATAGCGGTTCTCCGCAAGAGGGATTCCTGAGACCTTCAGAATAAGAACGGTAATAGTCAGAGGAGTAATCAAACTTAAGTACCAGTAGGAGGACGGTAGTGTTAGTATCCAGATTCCCCACCAAAGAACGACCTCTCCAAAATAGTTTGGATGACGTGTGTATTTCCAGAGTCCGTGAGTCAATATTTGACCAGGTTCTTTATGCTTTCTAAACTTTGAAAGTTGCCAGTCACCAATGACCTCAAATAAAAATCCAAAAACCCAGATACTTACTCCAAGATAGAAAACCCATTGAGGCACAATCGTTGGATAAATGATACTGGTTATAAGCGCACTAGACAGGACGATCATTAACAGTCCTTGGAGTAAAAATACCTGTAGATATGACCGTAAATAGTAGTATTTCCAATTTTGACTCATACTAGCGTATCGTCTTTCTTCAGGGCCTTTTTTTAGATGTCGTTTCCCTAATATTACAGTTAATCTAAGCCCCCAAACAATGGTAAGAAGGGCTATGATTTTCGCATTGAACATTATTGGGTAAATGCTCACTACGCAGTATGCTGCAATAATAGCAATATTAAGTCCCCAAAAAGCATCTGCAACAGCATTTTTTTGGAGGTAATAACTCACTCCAAAGGCTAAAGTTTGAAGGATAAAAGTAAGACATAAAACTTCTAAAACAAGAAACATTATACTTTAAGGTATTGAGCAATAAAGAATCCAGCCGTTGCCACCGTTCCACAGAGAACCATGCCCCAGAGAATATCGATAATGACCACTTTTATTGGCCAGTCCTTTAGAGTGGACAGATTTGTAAGGTCGTAAGTAGCATAAGTAAAAAAACCAAACAAAACACCCCACATAAGGGCTGTTTGCCATTGTCCAGATTGATATCCAGGGAGGACCGCAAAAATCATAATTCCCACGATATAAATAAGGTAAAAAATAAATGCTGCTTGCAGGTTTAGAGGTTTTGCAAGCAAGTGATCAAGCATTTTGAAGTATAAATCTTTAGCTACGTAATTAATCCAAAAGATATCGATAATAAAAAAGATACCAACGAGAGACAGATAAAGTAGTAGATATTTCATTATAAAAAAACTTATTGAATACCTCCTTGGGCTAATTTTTTAGGATCGAGTAATTGGTCGAGTTCATCTTCAGACAGATCGGTTTTTTCAAGGGCTACTTCTTTAAGCGGCCGATTCTCTTTGAGCGCTATATTTACAATTTCTTTTCCTGCTTCATAACCAATTCTACGATTAAGGGCCGTTACCAAGATTGGGTTTCGACTAAGATTCTCTTTTATACGAGATTCATTTACTTGAAGATTTTTAATATCGGCTTCAAGATATTGGTTGGCTTGTGAAACCAGATATAGAGCTTGGATGAGAGACTGCCCAATGATTGGTAGATAGACATTTAACTGGTGTCGACTATTTCCCGCTCCAATTTCTACCGTTTGTCGTAATCCCATAACTTGAGCATAAATTTGAGAAACGGCCTCGGGTAAAACAGGATTTACTTTTCCTGGCATGATAGAACTCCCCTCGAGGTGTTTAGGAAGCTGTATATCCGAAAAACCACAGAGTGGCCCACTATTGCTGAGTATCAAATCTTGAGCAATTTTGTTCTGAACGGTTGACAGCTCACTCACAGCATTCATAAGTATAAGTAATGTGTGTTGAGACCCCATTCGAGAGCTAAAACTTTTGGCGCTCTGAATTGGATATCCAAAAGTTTGGGTAAACTTTTTTACAGCTTTTTCGGCCATTTCTGGGTGGGCGTTAATACCCGTTCCGACAGCAGTACCTCCAAGAGGGATCTGAGCCACGGAATCTAATACTTTTCTTAGATGCTCGAGTGTGTCTTTAAGTGACTGGGCCCAGGCTAAAAACTCTAACTCAAAACTCACAGGCATAGCATCCATCGAGTGAGTTCGACCAGTTTTAACTATGTCTTTAAATTCAGTAGCTCGCGCCTCTATAAGCTTTATGAGTTCTTCACTAGAGGGAATAAGTTTCTCAAGCGTGAGTTTCAGGCTCGCAAGGTGGAGACTTGAAGGGAATGTGTCGTTTGATGATTGTCCAAGATTTACGTCATTATTGGGATGAATATCGAGGCCTGAAGTTTTAGATGCCAAAGTTGCGATGACTTCATTAACATTCATATTTGAATTAGTCCCAGAACCAGTCTGTATGGCTGAAAGAGGGAAGTGTATTTCCCAGGAATCACGATTCTCTAAAAGTTGGTCTACAGCTTTTAAAATCGCTTCGGATTTATCTTTGGAGAGTAAATTTTGACCTTCATGAGCTAGTGAGGCATTCGTTTGGGCGAGTACTTTTTTGATAACTAAAAGTGCTTCAATGATTTCTGAAGGGAGCATTGATTGAGGAACTCCAAAAGTGTCTACCGCGAGTTCTGTTTGTTTTTGATAGAGTGGTTTAGCTGGCATTTTCTCCTTTTAAGACAACAATGATACTTTTGAAGAAAATAACAATATCCAGCCAGATCGACCAGTTTTTGATATAGAACATTTCGTGTTGCATTTCTTCTTCAAAGCTCAGGCTTGAGCGACCGTTGATCTGAGCAAATCCGGTAATTCCTGGCTTAACCGATAGAATCTGCAGATCTTCCTCGGGGTATTTTTTTACCTCTTCAGGGAGATGCGGTCTAGGCCCGATGAGGCTCATATCAAAATGTAGAACATTGAAGAGTTGAGGGAGCTCGTCGAGAGAGTATTTTCTTAAAGTTTTTCCAAGTTTTGTAATTCGCGGATCATCATCAATTTTAAATAAGACTCCCCCCTTTCTTTGGTTTTTTTCGATAAGTTTATTTTTGAGTTTATCAGCGTCTGGAACCATGGTTCGGAATTTGTAGCAATTGAAGATTCTTCCGTTTTTCCCTACTCGCTTGGAGGCGTAAATAATAGGACTCTTCATATCGTCAAACCAAATTAATAGCGCTACAAAAAGTGTTATTGGAGAAGTAAGAATGAGGATTGTAAGCGCCAAAGAAATATCAATCAGTGATTTGAAAAAAGCCCCCCATCCTTCTATTTTATGATGACTAATAGTAATGAGCGGAAAGTTTGAAAAAGTGGAAACTTTTACTGTAGCTAGATCAAGGCTTAGCTCGTCAGGAACAAATCTGAATTTTTTATGGCGAGTATGAGCGGTTCTAATAAGTTTTCCAGAAATTTTTTCACTTACTTTATCAGTTAAAAGCCAGATTTCATCAGGATTGAGTTCAGCAATGCTTTTGGATAGAGAGTTAAAAGTTCCACTTACACGATGATCAAGAAAGGTTCTGGCATGACTTCTTGATTCGGATAAAACACCGACAATTTCATAATGAGGGTTATCAATAATGTGTTTTCCAATAGTTTGGGCAATGTGTCCCGTTCCAAGAAGTAGGACCTTTTGTACGCCAAGTCCGTATTTTAAAAATTGTTGTCGACAGAGTCTGAGAAAGACTCTTCCGCTCAGAACAAACAGAAGAGCAAGACCCCAACTAAAACCAAAAATCAGGCGCGAGAAGAAATGGAATTTGGCAAAAAAGAAATAAACCAATAACACCGCCATTCCAGCACAGATGGCCCAGAATACTTCAACAATTTCATCAAATAGTTTTTCATCAGCCCCCAATCGATATCTTCCCTTCAGAGCAAATATGGCAAGGATTATGAGTGTAAACTGCCAGGCAAAATTTTGAAAAGTAGCAAAGGGGAATAACGTGCTAGGAGCTGGGAAAAGTTCAATGTGGTAGTGGAAAATGAAAATTTCAAAAAATTTCATTCTCAATAAATAAGCGCCAATAAGAGCGAAGTAGATTCCAAGACCATCAGTAATGAGTCTTCCGAGATTAAAGATAGTCTCTGTACGAGCGTTGTTCATAAATTATTTTGTGGAGTACCTCCTCATTCTAGTTATACAGCTCATTAACACCAAATTTTATATTATGAGGAATGAATCTGACCATATAAAAAAAATAAAAACAAGCCTTTGCAAATAGAATTTATTGCTAGTTTAAGCCTTTTTAGCGAGAATTAGCCTACTTTTTAAAACAAAAAATTACGATGTTTGAAGTTAGAAACCTACTCGTACTATCTCTAGTGATAGTGCTTGCGGCTTGTACTCAAGAGAACAAGGATTATCCAAAGCCACCAACAACCGATAGACCTATTATGGAAGTGGAGCAGCCTGATTTTACGCTCATTGAAGATGAGCCAGTAGAAGAGGGTATTGAAGAAGTAACGAATACTGAGGAAGAGCCAAATCTAGATCCTATTGAAACACCTGTTGAAATAGAAATTCCGACTTTTTCTATGAAACAACTTCGATCTAAATTGGGGGATTTCAAATTTAATAATGACGATCAATATCTCTCTTGTGCCTACTACGCTCTACAACAATGTGAAAGCCAAGTAGTTTACTCAAAAACTCAAGAAGAAAAAGATCCAGAATTGTGTGATCTTCTAGCGGATGGAGAGAAGGATATTTGTAAGGATAATTTGTGGAGAGAGCTATCTCTAATGGAAAACGATGTTTCACTCTGCGGGAATATTCAAGAAGGATTTACGCAGCAAGATTGTAAAAACTCTTACTATCTATCTCAGGCTATAGAAGAAAAAGATCCAGAGATCTGTAACAAAATTGAAGCTTATGTTGATCAGTCATACGAATTGCCAGTTGTAGATACTCCAGAGGGAGTTGATCCAGAAGAGCCAGCGGCTTTTCCAACACCTGAGCCACCAGAGAATTACCTTTTAGAAGAATGTAAAAATCAGGTTCAATTTGCATTGGAGTACGAAACACAATCACCAGAACTTGATGAAGGAGTTGTTCCAGATCCAGTAGAACCAGTAGTTGATCCAGCGACGCCAGAGATTATAGAAGTAGAAGTGGTTCCACCCGAGGCTGAAGAAGAAGCTTAAGTTAATATCTATCAAAATAAAAAAGCCTTGATGAGAATCAAGGCTTTTTTAAAATGGGGTTTTTTAAATCTAGTCTTTCTTAGGAACAAAGAGTTCAATTCGATCACCTTCTTCAAAATCTAAGTTTTTATGATCAACCTTCATTCCACATTCGAGTCCAACTTCGGTCACTTCATTGACGGCATCACTACCTCTTTGCACCGTTTCAATTTTTCCATGCCCTACAAGAATCTCTCCATTTTCATTTTTTTCGGCATTTTCATCATCCGATTTTCGGAAAATTCTTACCTGACAAAGTTTTCGAACTTTTCCATCGAGTAGTTCTCCTCCAAGAACGGCCATAGTTTTGTTTGCTGCAAAAATTTTCTTAATAAGAAAGGAACCAACGATAGATTCGATTTCGTTTCCAGCATCTTGACCTTCAATGATTTCTTGTAGTTTTTCACTTAGGTGGTAGATCACATCGTAAGTAAGAATTTCTACCCCTTCTTTTTCTGCAAGTTTATCAATTCTCCCAGGAGATTTTACGGAAAATCCAACTAAGATTGATCCACCTGCGGCGGCTAGCATTACGTCAGATTCTGTGATTTCTCCAACTCCAGAGTGAACGACTTTTGTCATACTCTTATCAGTTTTTACTTTTTCACACTCAGCAATAACGGCCTCTAAACTTCCTTTTGAGTCAGCTTTTACGATTACCTTCAATTGATCGAGTTTTCCTTCTGCAATTTTGGCTTTAAGAGTTGCTAGTGAGAATTTTTGTTGCTTACTTAGATCGTCTTCATGTTTAATATTGGCAACTTCCTCGGCTTTACGTCGGGCTACTTTTTCACTTTCCATAACCTGTAATAGATCTCCTGCACTTGGGAGGTGTCCAAAACCACTAATCTTTACAGGAGTTGATGGTGGAGCTACTTTTACAAGTTCTCCTTTGTGATTTTGCATAGCTCGAACTTTTCCATGTTGGTCGTAAATTACAAAAGAATCTCCTTGTTTAAGTGTTCCTGTATTTACCAGAATTGTAGCACTAATCCCAGATTTTTTATCCATAGTGGATTCAATAATCGTTCCAATGGCTGGACGATTTGGGTTAGCTTTAAGACTTTGTACTTCTGCTACAACCTCAATAGTTTCGATTAATTGATCGATTCCAAGACCTGTCTTGGCGGAAACAGGAATGCAAGGCGTATCACCACCCCAATCTTCAGGGTTAAGTTCTTGTTCGGCTAACTGACCTTTTACGACATCTGGATTTGCACCATCTAAATCCATTTTATTGATAGCAACAATAATTGGGATATCAGCTTCTTTAGCATGGTTAATTGCCTCAATTGATTGAGGCATAAGTCCTTCGGTGGAAGCCACGACCAAGATAGCAATATCAGTGGCTCTGGCCCCTCGAGCTCTCATTGTAGTGAAGGCTTCATGTCCTGGAGTGTCCAAGAATGTGATACTTCCATTTTTACTTTCTACTTGGTAGGCACCAATACTTTGAGTGATTCCTCCAGCTTCACCTTCGGCAACTTTTGATTTTCTGATGTAATCTAAGATAGAAGTTTTTCCGTGATCAACATGTCCCATAATCGATACTACAGGAGGACGTTGTTCTAGATATTCTACTTCTTCATCTGCTAGAAGTTCAGTTAAATTTCCCCGGAAGAGATCTTCTCCAGAAAGTTCTGCAGCTTCTTTTTTTACCTTAACTCCAAGCTCTTCAGCGATAATTGCAGCCGTTTCATAATCAATTTCTTCTTTGAGATTTGCTACGATCCCATTTTGTTTTAATTTTACAAGAACAATTGGGATTGGTTTACTAATTTTTACGGATAATTCACGAACCGTCATGCTCTCTGGGAGTACAATGGTTCCGTCATCGTCTTTTTTAATTTCAATAACTTCTTCTTTTTCTTCTTCCTTTTTCTTTTTTGTTGTTTTTTTATTTCCAGCAGTTTTCTTTTGCTGAGAGTCAATAATCTCTCGATCCATTTGTTCTTCAAACTCGTGATCGATTTGAGCAATTTCATTTCCCGTTTCTGCCTTTTCAATATCACGAGCTACTTCATCAGGGATCATTTCATCATCTGGAATTTCAAAATCCAGATCCATGGCATGTAGCTGGACGGCTTCAGGAGCAATTTCTAATTTTTTTGCGAGATCGGCAACAGATATTGGCATATTCGCGCGCGATGGTACGTAAAAATGCAGATTTGTCTACTAAACAAAGGTAAACTAATACCCTCTTTTCCAACGCCTGTATTTTTCTATCCCAAAAGTAAGCCAATATTTTGTTGATAGAGGGGCATCTTGAACGTGTAGATAATCAGTTTCACTGCCACCAAAACCACGTTTGAATTTTGAGAGTCCAAACCATGGATGTTTGGAATTGTTTTCATCACAAACTCCCCAAAAATTAAAATGTTTACAGTCTCTAGATTTGGCTTCTAAAATGGCTTGCCAGATATACGCATGGGCTGCTGGTAGTTTAGAAGAAATAGAAGCTCCTTGATGATAGTATCCTTGATTCTTATTGAACAAAAAAACACCGCTAGCGAGTGGCTTTTTTTCATGAAGAATGGAAATAATTTGGCAGTTTGCGCCAAAAGCCTCAAGTTCTTTCTCGGTACTTTTTCGACTAAAAGGAACAAAGCCTTGTCGAGCGACAGTCTCAAGGTGTAATTCCCAAAAAATATCTAAGTCTTCTTTTGTATTTCCTTTTTTAACTTCAAAATTTACCTCTGGTTTGAGACCTTTTCTCACTTCATATCGTGTGCTTTTTTTCATGTCAGCAAGGAGTGACTCTTCGTTTTTTGTAATATCTAAGGTCCAAGTTTTTTCGGGGTTCACCATATGAATAGCTGCATCTCGAAATCCAGCAGCTTTAAAGTTATGTTTTTCTTCTAAATCACAAAAAGGAGAAATTCTTACAAAGTCTACTTTCAGAGATTTTCCAAAATCTTTGTATGCTTCTAAAAAAGATTTCAATAGGTCATCTGTTGGCAAATTGTTCCAAACAGGACCATGAGGAATGTGGCAGAAGGTTTTAAGCTTTGTTTTAATTTCTTGAACTAAGGCTGTAGCAATGCAATTATCCCCATCAAATAATCCAAGGTAGTGAATGGTTTCACCTTGAGAGGCTCTAAGTTCTCCATAAGATTGGCTTTGGAGAAAGGTTGTTTGTCGTGAAGCATTATCAACAAAAGTTTGATATTCTTCAGCACTAATATTTTTTAAATTCGTATTCATCAACAAAATCTAGAGTTGCTCAAAATTAAAGTAGAGTTTTTCTCGTCGGTCACGGGCAGACATCCATCGTTCCCAGTTGGGACTAGAATCGTCTTGATCTGGAAAAAAACTATTAGTCTGATCACGACTGATAAAGCAGAGTTCCCATTCTTTTGTATTAAAGAATTGTTGGGCTTTTAGGTTTCGTGCTTTTTGGAGATCAGTTCTTAGTTTTGCATGTTTTAGGTTGGCTTTCTCAAAATCAATATTATCGAGTTTAGCTCGCCAAAAACTAGCTTTTTGTAGATCAGCGCTTAGAAAAGATGTTCCCTGAATAATAGTTTCTGAAAAACTAGCCTGCCATAAAATTGAGTTTTCAAAGAATACACTCCCAGCAGGAATGTATTGAGAAGTAAGCGTTAAAGTGGGAACGGCAATGTTTGATAAATCCAGAGTAAAATCAACCTTTCCTTCTTTGTACTCAATAATATGCCTTTTGGTAATAGCTTCAATAATATTGATGGCTTTGATGGATAGGTCTTGAGTCCCCGTATCAATTTGGAATTTATCAGATTTCTCAAAAAGTGTTTTTTTAATCCTCCAAGCCATGAGTTGCTGAATGGCTAGGAAAATTTTGTTCTCATACATCCAATTGTTAAGTTCTCCAACAATAGTAATAATTTCTTGCCGTAGTCGTGGAGATTCAATACCGACGGTAAGAAGTTTTGTCATTGCAACACTTGTGGCTTCAAAGCTTTCAGCCGCGTGAAAGTCGGCAATAAGTTTTCGAAAAGTTTTTTCTTTTTTCTCTCGTTCAATTTTTTCATGGGCTTCACGAGCGGCTTTTTCTTCAGCTTCTTTTTGTTCTACAACACTGAGATAAACTCTCGATTGTCGATAAATTTTAAAGTACGAAAGCACGCAAAGTCCTATGAGACAAAAGGCCCCTAGTACTTCATGAAACCAGCTTTCATTTTCTCCAGCTTTGAACGTCTGCCATCCATGGGCAAAGGTCCAGAAGACGGTAAAGGCTGATATAAAACAGATAAGAAAAAACAAAATATGTCTCCGAACCGCTCTTTTTTTGTGAGCCTTCTTTGCTTTATCGATTTTTTTGTCTTTTGTGTCTTCCTTTTTGCCTGCCTCCTTTTTTGTTTTTTTACCCTTTGTTGATGATTTTGTTTCTTCCTTTGTTTCCGTTTTTTGGGTTTCAGAATTTTCAGCGGCTTTAGCAGCTTCTGTTGTAGAAGTCTCTTTAGTTGGCTCATCAGAAACAGCTTCTGGTGCTTTAGTATTAGCTTCAGGAGTGTTTTCTGTTGGGCTTTGTGATGCCGCAGGAGTATTTTCTGGAGTAGGTTCGCTCATGCCTGTGTATTCTATTGTTTGTGCCATTTTTTGGCAAAGACTTTCTATATCAGCTTATTAAAATAATTATGCAAGGTCAGATGTGCTTTGTTCAAGAGTTATTTTTTGAATAAACCGATTTATATCTGATTTTTGAGTTCTAATGTTTGTTGGGAAGGTAATATAGTTTTTTGCAAAGTGTTCTGCTTTTGGACATTGACCGAGTCTGTAACCAAAGTTTTTCAAATTAACCCCGTCAGGACTAATAGGAACACCATCCCAATCTCTCAAGTGAAAGCCTGAGAGGTTCATAATTTTTTCTTTTGTTTTTGGATCTAATCCTTTCATAATAACGCGAAAGGCATTGATGGGGCGGATAATTTTTGTTTTTGGGAATAAGGTTTTTAAAGCCTCTTCCCATTTGAGTGCTAGAGCCTGGGTGTGTATGTTTTTTTTCTCGAATAGAGTTAATTGCCGAGCCAATAATTTTTTTTGCCAAAGACTCATTCTAGTCTGGGGGAAATTTTCGTGTCCGTTTTTTTCTTGGGAAGTTACGGCTAGAGGAATCCAATTTAGTTTTCTAAAAATAAATGGAATTATTTTTCCTCCCAAGTTCCACCAAAATAAACTGAGAGAATAAATAATAGGTTGAGTCATATGTTTTAGTGTCCAGATAAGAGAAGGTTTAACCAATACCACTTCAGTGAATTTAGAAGCAAAAGGGGAAGCGTCACCCCAGAGCAAAGCTCCACCAGAAACACAGCTAATGACTTTTTCTCTTCCAAAACTTAAAATCTGTGCATCTGCAAGAGGGGTGTATAGCGGATCTAATTGCCGTATTAGATGGGCTCCATCTTCAACAACAAATATGTCTTTGTCTTTAGCAATTTCCATAACTGATTTCAGCGGCGCTGACTGACCAAAAATGTGGGGAACAACGAGTAAAGAAATTTTTTCAGCCTTAGCTTTAAAATCATTAGCATCAATAACTCCATTTTCGTCAGTATCAATCCATTCAATCTCATATCCTCTTTCGAGAAATGGAGTAGCTACAACGGCGCAAATAAAAGCGGGTAGCCCAATTTTTTTCCTTTTATCTGGATTTACTACGTCTGCAATAATCCCCAGACAAGTACGCCCTGAATTAGCAAGTAGGTAATTTTTTGTACAAAAAAATTGTTCAAAAGTAATATCTAGATTTTTCCCAGAAGCAAAGGCTGCAGATAGGACATCTGTTGCGGTTAAATTTGGGCTAATCTGGTTTGATACGAGTTTCATTTATTTAAAAAGATTCATTACATCTGATGAAAGTTTGGACTCCAAAAGTACAACATCATTTTTACCTAGATGATTAATCTCCTGTTTTAATCGATCCCTTGAGGCGTTAATAGAATGGATACTATCACCTAAAATTTCTTGCCCAAGAGCGAAAAAGTCATTTTTTTGCCAATAGACGATAGCATCTAAACTTTTTAATTTTTCAAAAATTTGTGCGTGGACCGTTTGAGCATCGCCTCCGAGCTCTCTTAGGGGGATGGATACAAAAATTCTCCTTCCAGAAAAATTTTTTAAATGTTCAATAGCATTGAGTACTCCGTCTGGGTTAGCGGAGTAAGTGTCTTTTAAAAGTGTAAATCCTTGAGGGTGAACTTCTAGGCTTAACGCTCTTTTTAGAGGGGGTAAAGCGGCTAAATATTTTGTAAAATTTTCTCTTTTAACGCCACATTCTCGACTACATTCCAGAGCGAGTAGGGCATTCTGTATGAAAAATTTTCCAGGCCATGGGAGCATGAGTCTTTGTCCAAATGCCTCGAAATGTGTTTTATCTATTTTTTCGTCTATATTTTTTGCGGCTTTAAAGCTAATGGGGATTTTACTGGCTTTAATATCTCTATCTTCAAATATTTCTACTAAGTAAGGGTTGTCTCCATTAAAAAAGATAACGTCTTGAGTCCCTTCAGCGAGTTCAAATTTTGCTTCACGAATATTTTGTATTGAGCCAAAGAGTTCAATGTGTTGTTGGTTTAGACCTGTTAAAATACCATAGTTGGCTGAAATTATATTGGTTACCGTTGCAATTTCTCCTTTGCGGTAAGCTCCTGTTTCGATCACTAAGAATCTTTTATCCGTTCGGTTGAAGAAATCTTGATTATCAATAATAAGTCGTGCAATAGCTACTTCGGTGTTATTATTAGCTGGGTTGTACAGAACTTGTTCATCACCGAATTCAGATTTTAAGAGATGCGCCAGAAGTTCTTTGGTGCTGGATTTTCCAAAGCTTCCAGTAATCCCGATTTTGATAAGATTCTCACCCGATCTATCAATTATTTTTTTGGCCTCTTTAAAGAGTAGCTGTTTTTTTATTTTTACAGGAATTCCTGAAATCATAACAGCAAGACCTGTCTGGAGCCAGATGGTTCTTTCCCAAATAATTAGAGCTAAAAGTGGATGCCATTCTGGCGGAAAAAATTCATTACACTCTATAACATGACATGAATCAGGAACTAAGAGTTCTAAAAAAATAATTCCAGTCATAAGAATCAGGAGGCCGAATAGTCCTGTGAAAAAGATTATTAAACAAATTCTTCCGCTCAATTTAGGACGCGGTAATAGACCTCTAAAGAACCAAGGAATAAAATATTGTTTTCCATCCTGGGTATTAATCCAGGCTTTCATACGATCAATTCGGTATTCGCGTAACTGCCAACACTGTAGATGCCAACCTAAGGTTCTAATACCCAAAACTACTATTAAGCCAATTCCAATTAGATAAAGATTCATTGTCACTTTGTATCTTATGCACTACACTAAAAATGACTAATAAATTAAGTAATGAAGTGGTGGTCATTAGGGATATTGTTGAGTCTGTTTCTGAGTGTTGCTGAAGCTCAAAGTTGTGAGGTTTCTGGAAAGTACGTCATTGATAAGCAGGCGGGAGAGGTTAGTTATCAGAAAGAAGGGGAGACGGCATTAGATGCTTTTGTGAGAAGGATTGTTGGAATAGATATTTGGAGTTTTCAACCTTTTATAGAGGATGAATGTGAAAATCCTTACGCCATTGATAAGAATAATGTTTACTTTGAAGGAGAGGCTTTAGAGGGGCTTAACCCTGATGAATTTACCACTTCAGATATTCCAGGAGTTTGGACTGATGGCAAACTCTGGGTTATTGAAGGAGAGGTAGTTATAGACGAATTAGTTGATTTGGGATATGGGTACTACCAGCTTGGATATAATTATTTTTATGAAGGTAATAAAATTCCATTTCCGATCCAAAAAGTAGAGAAGGGATATGCAGTAACTCATTCTGGAGTCTATAAAAATGGGGAAAAAACATTGTTTGACCCTAATACTTTTAGAGCTTTCGATAACTATATAGTGGATTCTACTGGAGTTTATTATGTTATGAGAGATGAAGTTACTTTGTTAGATGGGGCTGATAACGAAAGTTTTTCAGTTTTTGGAAACCAAAAATTATTAGCAGCAGATGAAAATCAGTTTTATTTTGAAGGTCATGTAATCGGTAGTTCGGCTCCTTATATCGAGTACTATAGCCATGGGTTTTTTCGGGATGAAAATCAGGTATATTTTTATGAAACCCCCTTGTATGAATTTGATGCAGATTCTTTTAAAGTTCACTTTAAAAGTGGGAAATATTTGCAGGATAAAAATGGGGTATATTATGTCACTCGATTAAATTTTCGTAATGCAGATGTAGTGTATGAGAAACTTCCTGATTTTGTAGATGGACCAAGTTTTGAGGTTATTCGTTATAATTTGGCACGTGACAAGAATGTTGTTTACGAAGGGAGTGAAATCTATACAGGATCGGTTTTAGAAGATTTAAAAAATCAAGCCGTGACGCCTTATAGTACTGAGCCAAAGATGCGCATGAATAAGCCGATGATAAAAAATACTTCGAGACATACCGATATTACAAAATCGATTGATAAAAAGCAGGATAGTTTCTTCTTTCGGTTATTGGATAAAGAAATGGTTGAAACAAATAAGGTTACTCGCATTGATACTCACGATAAATCTTCAAGGGTTAGAATACCAAGAAGATCCGCTAATGATGAGTTAGAAACAGAGATAGACACTCCAAGTCCATCATCTGCAATTTGGGGGGTTCTGCAGCGATTGCTTAACTGGTTATTTTGGTAGATTAAAGAAATTCAACAAGCTTATCAATTATCGCTTGTTTATGGGTGTAATGAATTCCGTGTCGTCCTGATTCGAAAACAACAAGTTCATTGTTTGGAAGTTTTTCGGCATATACCTTTCCAGATTTTAGAGGTGTAATTGTGTCGTTAGCTCCCCAGAAAATAAGGCTTTGATTTTTAATATTGGGAAGTTGGTCTCTGAAATCTTCCTCTTCTACTACTTTTTTGAGTGTGTTTTTAAGGTCTGGTGCTACGGCTCCCCAATCACGAGCGCCAAAAATTTTGGTGATAATGAATTTTTGTAATTTTTGAGGAAGAGCTTTTTTTGCTTTTGAGGATCTTTTGCTAATAAAAAAAGAACATTTTTCTCTAAAAGTTAGAGGCCATTTGATTCCTGCAGCTCCAGTAAATACTAATTTTCCCCCTAGATTAGGATTTTTAAGAAGAGCTCTGACTAAAACTCGTCCACCAAAAGAATGAACATAAAAATGAGGTTTTTTGAGGTTGAGTTCATCACAGAATTCTTGCATCCAATCAGCATATTGATGAGTGGTCCAGCCTTCTGATTCAGGATTTCCTGTAAGTCCGAATCCAGGGTAGTCTAGAAGAATAATATCAAGATCGGGACGTTTTTTAAAAAGTTCTAAAGCGAGTTCAAAAAAACTATTAGTTGATCCTCCCCAACCATGTAAAAACACAATTGTATTTTTACCTTTTCCTATACGGATAAAGTGAGTCTTTACTCCCTGGACAACGGTCTGATAGTGTTGTGCTATTGCTTCCATAATCTTGGGCATAGTATTGGTTTTTGTCGCTTTGAAAACAAAATGTTGTTTATATTCGGTAGAATTAATAGAATATTAAGGATTTATAAATTTTGTTTTCAATGTCTAAGTTTTGGGTTCTGTTTTCGTTGTTAATTCTTTTAATGGGATGTTTTGGAAAAGATCCAGAAGTACCAGTCGTTCCAGAAGAGCCAGTTGTTGAAGTACCAGAGGAGCCAGTGGCTCCAGAAGAACCAGAAACAAATCTTGAAGACGAGTTTGAAGAAGCGGTTAAGGCGATTCCAGTGGAAGAGGTAGAAACTTTTGTAGAGGTTGTTGATGAGGGAGATGCGGATGAAATGTTGGAGGCGAAAACAGAAGAAGAGGTTATTGCTCAGGAAACAGAAGCAGATCAAGCGGCTCGAGTGAAAGTACGTCGAATTTCTGATGCCACTTATCGAGATGAGATGGGGGCTAATGATGTTGGGCTTGACTATCGAGATTTTTTACAAGAAACTTTTGATGAGCTTTATGGAATTCGACCAATGGTTATCTATTTCAGTAGTGAGGGATGTACGGTGTGTGACCAATGGGATGAAACTTTAAGAAATAACGCTGATAAGCTTGCCTTTGTTAATGCTCTAATTTTAAAAGCCGATATTGATAAAGCCTCAAAATTTGTAGAAGATTACCAGGTGGATGGTACGGGAACGGCTTTATACTTTAGTCCTATGGGAGAAGTAATGGGGCAAGCACCGAATCCAGATGTGGACAGTTTAATTACCTTCTTTGGGAGGTTCCAACGGTAGCTTGAGCGACATAAGGTTTTAGGTAGTTGAAGGTTTTTTGAGTAAGATATAAAAGTTGATATTAATTTTTTTGCCTTATGGAATATTTGTGGTTATCGTTTCTTGCTGGAGTTTTGACGGTTTTAGCGCCTTGTGTTTTGCCTCTCTTGCCAGTGATTATTGGAGGAAGTTTAGCCGATAAAAGTCCGATTAGACCTTTGGTGATTACTTTAAGTTTAGCTTTTTCAATTGTGTTGTTCACTTTGCTTTTAAAAGTAAGTACAGCATTCATTACGATTCATCCAGACTTCTGGAAATGGTTTTCTGGTGTGATTGTTATCTTTTTTGGGTTTACACTCTTACTGCCTCATTTATGGGAAAAAATATCAGTGAAGTTTAATTTTGGAGGATCATCTCAAAAATTCTTGGGTAAGAGCGCTCAACATAAAGGGCTGCTGGGTATGGTTCTAATTGGGATGGCATTAGGTCCAGTCTTTGCCTCTTGTAGCCCAACATACTTTTTGATTCTAGGAACCGTACTGCCTCAAAGTTTTTTCTGGGGATTTATAAATCTTGTGATCTATGCTTTGGGGTTAGCGGCCGTAATGTTTTTTATTGCGGTTACAGGTCAAAAATTTATGGGAAAATTAAAAGGTGCTGCAAATCCACATGGTTGGTTTAAGAAAAGTCTGGGAGTATTATTTCTGATTGTAGGGGCTTCTATTATTTGGGGATTGGATAAAAAATTTGAGGCTTGGATTATCGATCAGGGATGGTTTGGTATTACTCAGCTTGAACAGAATTTAGTTGATGAAAAACAGAAATAAGATTTAACTAGTCAATGATGAAAAAACTTTTATGTTTATTACTCGGTTTAATGGTTATGGGATGTGAAGGGGGGAAAGAGGTTTCTACTACAAATAATTATAACAGCGTCATGAATAAGGCCGAAGCTCAAAAAATTATCGAAATGACTGAAGACAAAACAACCATTCCAAAGGACGTTTGGTTGACTTCAGGATTATCTGAGCTTGAGTATAAAGTTATGTGGCAAGCCGGGACTGAGAGAGCGGGAACAAGCCCTTTGAATGACGAAAAAAGAAAAGGCATATTTGTAACAAAATCTTGTGGAATCCCTGTTTTTACTTCAGAACATAAATATGATTCTGGTACTGGATGGCCAAGTTTTTATGAAGTCCTTGATAAAGACAATATTGTTCTTAAGGAAGATAATAAATTTGGCTGGAAACGAACGGAAGTACTTTCAAAATGTGGAGAGCATCTGGGGCATGTTTTTACTGATGGGCCAGAGCCAACAGGGCTTAGGTATTGTCTGAATGGAGCGGCATTAGAATTTATTCCTGAAGAGTAAAAGTTCGGGTGAACCAAAAAAATTTATAGTCCTACATAATTATAAGTAGGATTGAGGCATGGATTTTTTAGAACTCGTAAAAAAACGACGTGCGGTTCATCATTTTGAATCAGGTTTTAAGCTGACCGATGAGCAGTTTCTTGAAATTATTGAATATACTCGATTTGCTCCGTCTGGGTATAATGCTCAGCCATGGGAATTTATTCTCATTCAGGATGATGAACGAATAAAAGAAATTGGAGAAATTGCTTTTAACCAAACTCAAATCGTTGAAGCGGGAAATGCGATTTTGGTCGTAGGCGATAAGAATATAGGAAGAAATGCAGATGCTCTTTTGGAAGATTGGGTGAAGTATGGATACTGTACGCCAGAACAAGTACCTGTTTATAAAAATACTTTTACTAAACCAAGACAAGAGGGACGGCTAAGGCAGATGGCCTTGCGAAATGCGAGTTTTGCAGCGGGAACACTCCTTTATGTGGCGGAGGCTTTAGGCTATCAAACCTGTCCAATGATGGGACTTTCTCAGCCAAAATTGACTGAGTACTTACAAATTCCAGATGATCGGATGATTATTTTACTCGTAGCCATAGGGAAGGGGATTCCAGATAAAGAAAAAACACAGTTACCTCGAAAAGCCGTGAAAGATATGATTTGGCGTGAACGCTTTGGTCAAGAATTTTAAGAGAGACCGACCAAACTAACACGTTTGCCGGACTCCCTTCTTCTAGTTTACCAGTTGATGGGCACTTCTTTTGATGGCGTTGGGCCGAGTGCTTCTTGGACTATGGTTGGAATAGAACGAGTTCGGTCGGCAACAGCCGCCTGAAAGATTTGTCCCTGGAGAGTAGCGGGTAGTTTTTTGCCTCGGACGATGACAATCATCCGGTCTCCAGTGAGATCTTTCAGATTATGGGCGGATAAGTATGGGTTTTTGACCCGATATATCACCACCATATCGAACTTCCTTCTGCCTAGAATTCGACGAGCCTCTGCAGCGGATTTCGCGCAGGTAGACTGGCATCCTTCTGGAAGATGGATTTTCTTTCCAACAACAAGTAGTTTCATTTGCTCTTTGCCTCTGATTAGGACCTTGCTGCTTTTACAGCTCGGGAGTGATAGCGTTGCCGCAGATCACTAGTCAGAGATCGGATATCTCTCACTGGTGACCTGAAGCTTTGTGTTAGATTGGTCTGTCAAAGAATATGGCTCAGGATAGAAGCTAAGTGTTATGGCTTACTTTTATCCTAGAATACTAACATTGATAGTACGCTTTATTTGATTAGTCAATCTTGTATTAATTCCACTAAATAGTACATTTCTAATGTTTTAAATAAAAAGTTATGCACGATCCAATAAATGAAGGTTATGAAAAAATTCATGGAAGAGGTTCTCGAATTGTAGCCGAAGGCGCTCATATGCTCCCAGCCGCGAGTCTTATGATGGCAGCAGGGGTTATTGATAAAATCTCTGATCGAAAGAAACCTTTTATTACGGTTGTAAATTCATTTACTACGCATATTCCAGGGCATGCGCATCTAGATAAACTTGGGGAAAGACTCGTAAAAGGTCTCAAAGCCAAGGGGTATAATGTCTGGTATTGTAATATTGGAGGAGCGGTTGATGATGGGATCGCGATGGGGCATTTTGGAATGAAATATTCTCTGGCTTCTAGGGAACTTATCACCGATCAAATTGAAACTATGATGGGAGCTCATCCATGTGATGCTTGGGTGGGGATTGGTAACTGTGACAAGATTGTTCCAGGGATGTTAAATGCCATGGTGCGTTTAAATATTCCTTCGGTGTATGTTTCTGGTGGACCGATGTTATCTGGAAAAGAAAAGTCAGACTTGGTGACCGTTTTTGAAGGAGTGGGGGCTCATTCTGCAGGAGAAATTACAGAACAACGACTGGAAAAAATTGCTTCTCAGTCTTGTCGAACCTGTGGGTCTTGTTCAGGGATGTTTACGGCCAATTCAATGAATTGTTTAGCTGAGGCTATTGGGTTAGCGCTTCCTGGGAATGGATCGATTCCAGCGGCAGCCTGGACGGATAAAGAAGCTCAAACATGGCAGATTAACCCTGAACGAGAAGAACTTTTTGATCGAGTTCCTGACGCGGTAGAAAGGGTTTTAGACAACAATATTCGTCCTTGTGATATCGTAACGCAAGAATCTCTAGACAATGCTTTTGTTCTAGATTTGGCTATGGGAGGGTCAACCAATACTATTTTGCATACTCTGGCTTTAGCTCATGAAGCGGGTGTAAAATACGACCTAGAAAGACTGAATGAACTTTCAAAAATTACACCAAATGTGTGTAAAGTTTCACCATCTCGACCAGATGTTCATGTAGAAGATGTACATGCTTGTGGAGGAATTGCGGCGATTTTGAAAGCGGTTCACGAAGATGGTCGATCACCACTAAATCTTGATCTCCCAACTATCTGGGGAACGCTCCATGATTATGTGATGAACGCTCCAGCAGCCGATGGTGATATTATTCGAACTGGGGATGAAGTTTTCTCTGAAGAAGGGGGACTAGCCGTTCTTTTTGGAAACATTGCTCCAAAGGGTGCGGTTGTAAAAACGGCTGGAGTGGACGAAGATATGAAAGTTTTTGAAGGAACGGCCAAAGTGTTCCATTCTCAAGAAGAAGCGCTTCATGGAATCTTGAATGGAGAAGTGTTTGATGGAGACGTGGTCGTGCTTAAATATGAAGGGCCAAAAGGAGGGCCTGGAATGCAAGAAATGCTCGCTCCAACGGCAGCTATTAAAGGACGAAAAATCAAGGCTGCGCTTATTACCGACGGTCGATTTAGTGGAGGAAGTCGAGGATTGTCTGTTGGACATATTTCTCCTGAAGCGGCCGCGGGTGGGCCTTTTGCAATTGTAGAAACGGGGGATCATATCAAAATGGATGTTTACAAAAGAACTCTAGACGTCGATCTGACAACCGAAGAAATCTATACACGGATGGAAGCGCTTCCTGAGTTTGAACCGAAGATTACTAAGGGCTGGCTTGGACGTTATGCGACACTCGTAACTTCTGCCGATACTGGAGCGGTCATGAAGAATAGTTTGTGATAATCCCATCCACCACAATCTGAGCGCTAATTGCCGCCCAAGAGATATTGTAGCCTCCGCACAAACCATTGATATCTAAGATTTCTCCCGTGAAATAAATATCAGGAATAATTTTAGATTCTAGGGTGGCGGTTTGAATTTCTTCAAGCTTAACCCCGCCTTTGGTCGTCCAGCTAGAAGGGTAATTTTTCGACTGAAACTTTGGTATAGGATAGTGGAATATGGTCTGAATAAGATCGTGTAATTTTGCTTTTGGGAGGTCGGCAATCAGAATGTCTTTTTCTAAGTCTGATTTTTCAAGAAAAAAGTCAGTAAGTCTTTGTGAGAAGAATTTTTTCAAAAAGGTTCTCAGAAAGTTTTTTCCCTGACGGAGATTATTAATTTGTTCTCGGAATTCGTGTTCCTTAATTTCGGTCGTAAAACAGCATTCTACTTTTTCACTTTCCCGTATAGCTGAAAAATCAAGAACTGCAGGCCCAGAGAGTCCGAAGTGAGTAATCAGGATATCATCTTCTACGAAACGTTTATTTTGAGTATCGGTAAGTCTTCCTTCAACACTAATCCCTTTGAGTTCACGGAGTTTTTTGTCTGTAAAAACGAGGGGAGAGAGGGAAGGATTTACTTCGGTAATAGAATGTCCAAGTTGTAATGGGAGGTTATAAATTTTTTGTGTTTCCCCAAGATCAAACATTCGATACATCCCCCCGCCAGAAAGGATAATGATATCAAAGGTATCAGTCTTAGTCTGATTTGTTGTCTGGAATTTTATAGATTTCTGAGAGGTGATCTCGATGGCTTTGTGTTCCAGGTTTAGAGTGACATTTGGCTGATTGAGAATTGCTTTTTTGAGGCGAGAGACTTCTTCCACAGCGTTTTGAGAAGCGAGAATGGCTCGGTTTTTCTCCCATTGATACTGGATACCAAGTTTTTCAAAAATAAAATGACGATTATTTATATGGGGATTCTTAAATATTTTTTTGAGTAAATTTTGTGAACAACTACTAAATTCATCTACACTGAAATTGTGGTTCGTAACATTCATTCTTCCTCCTCCAGTGGTTTTAAGTTTTTCACCAATATCTCGATTTTGTTCGAAGAGGTGCACTTCACCATCAAAATCCTTAAGTAATAGGGTGCTAAATATTCCAGCAGGACCAGCTCCGATGATCGCAATCTTTTTCATTAAGGCTATCTTAGCCAGTTATGGAAAAAGAAAAAACCAACTCGATAGAGTTGGTTTTTTACAAGTCCCTTCTTATAAGGTCTTAATTATTCTGCAAAGAAGGCCTTAACTGAATCTAGACTTGGGTCCATTTCGGTTTTTGCAACACTTCCATCAGCGTTAATAAAAGCCGCTGTTGACTGTTTATTGATTTCGTACTGGGTTCGAAGATCAGTATTTGAGTCATAATCAGCTTTTAAAATCAGTGTATTTTCTGGAAGTTCGGCCATCATTTCGTTGATTTTCTTTTCCCAAGCAACACAGGTTCCACACCAAGATGCGTGAAAGAAAAGAATATGTTTTTTCCCTGTTCCTTTGTTGGCTTCATAGTCTGTGTAGGTTGCAGATAAAGCGGTTACGGCTTCCTCTGCTTCTTCCTTGATCTCCATTACTTTATTTTCAGCCGCGTCCATAGTGTCTTCGGCTTTATCCATCATTTTTTCTCCTGTCTCTTCCATTTTATCCATCATAGCGCCGCCATGATCGGTCATGTCATCCATCATTTTCTGGGCTTCTGGCTTATTACAAGCGGTTAGGGTAAGAGTTACTGCGAGGGCCATTAGTAGATTTAGTCTCATTGTTTTTAGAATTAGAAAATAATACAATTTTAATCATATTAAGGTTATAATCAAGAGTCAAAATAGCTTGGTAGTCCAGATTACTTTATTCAAGTATGTGTGGATTTTTTGAGACAATATATTTAAAGGCAATAGGAAATGTTAGTGTTGTAAAAATAGCCATAAAAACGATTGCTGAATAAATGGTGCTATTGATTAATCCTGCATTTAGAGCAATGTGAGCGATTACTAATTCCATCACTCCTCGAGAATTCATCCCCCAACCGATTATGTGTAACTGTTGCCATGATAAATTTGTCAGGGGTTTAGTAATAAGTGTCCCTAATATTTTTGAAGCGATGGCTACAGCGGTAATTAAAATAGTAATAATGGGATTTTCTATTAGTCCATGATAATCAAAGTTGATTCCAATATTTACAAAGAAAAAAGGTATAATAAACGCAAAAGTAAAAATGCTTAAGTAATGAGATTCAACGGAGAGAGTTTTTTTATTAAAGAAAGATTTTTGCAAAATTATTCCAGCTATAAAAGCTCCAAGTAAAGATCCAATCCCAACAAATTCAGATAAAGTAGCCATTCCGAGTCCAATAATGATAATAGCACTCACGAGTGAGATTTCTCCACCATTTGAATTGGGTTTTATGAGGTTTATTACCTTCGGGAGGAATTTTGTAAGTAGAAGTACGGCCCATGCAAAGAGTAGAAACTTCTCAAGGGGGATTATTAAATTTAATTCTGGAGAGGTGTTTTTATGAGCAAGAAAGATAATTAAAGTTAGAAAGATTACTTCAAAAATATCGTCAATAATTCCAGCACCAATGATTATGTTGGCAATTCGAGTCTTTATTTTTTTTAGCTCTACAAGAACCGCTACAGTGGTACCTTCAGCCGTAACAGACAAGCAGGTTCCAATTACAATAGCAGATACCCATCCAAGTTCTAGATAAAGTCCTAGCATTAGTCCTGAAACAAAAGGTACGATGGCTCCACTTATCGCAATGATTAGTGCTATCTTTTTATTTTTCTTGAATTTTTCGAGATCAAGTTCTAATCCCGTCAAAAGCAGAAGAAAAATTACTCCTACTTCAGACATTATCTCAATCACAGTGAGAGACTCTTCGGTAAAAAAGGTTTGGAAGAGTGGTATTGCCAAAAGAAAACTAATGACTAGCTGTCCAATGACTCGAGGATACTTTAATCGTTGTCCAACAGCTGCACCGATAAATGTGAGCAGTAGGGCAACGGTTATAATACTCAAGGTCGACATTTATTTTTTCTTTTTATTTTTTTCGGCTTCCTCTTTTTCCAAGTCTTTTATTTCTCGAGTCATGAAGTGAGTCAATATGACTCGTATAATTACCACGGTTATTAGCCCCGCAAGGTCTGTCCAAAATTTTACTCCACTATCGAGTAAAATAGTATCGATAATATCTTTCCCAACCAGGAAGTCCAAGCCCAAAATTAGATGGGTTCCGAGGATTAGCCGTGACTCTAAGAAATTTTTATCTCTCTTGAAAAGAAAACATATCAAAGCCCTAATGGCTCCGATTAAAATTATTGAAATTCCGATCACTCCAATACAGAGAGAAATGTCTCGAATAATTGCGAATAAAAAATCTATCATCTGGTCATTATACCAGTATACAGACCTTTTTTCAACTAGTAGACATTCATTTCCTGAACATCACAGTTCGCTTTTACCCAATCGGCATCAAATTCATCAATTTCATACCGTGTGCCTTGATAGATATAGTAGCTTCGGTCATGAGGTATCGGAGGTACTGGTGGCATGAGGTTATTAATTTTTTCTTCAGGACACTCTTGAATTAGCGATGGATTTTTATCGTATTTAAGACACTTTGTGGGTCCTGGGGTTGCACAGTATTTTTTGGTGCAAAATGTAAGTTCCCCATCTTTAGCTCCACAAGTGTTACATCCATCATAAAAACTTATACAGTTTTCTGGGACTTTAGAATTAATATCTGTAACGGGCGTATTTGGTTTTTCTTTGCTTCCACCACAGCTTTTTTGACACGCTTCAATATTTGGAAAAGGGATATCTGCGCTACATCCAGATAAACCAATATTCTTACAGGTATTACTGTCTTTATCAAAATAAGCCCCTTCAAACCAAGCTTCACAATTTCCCATAGAAATAGGTTCGGCATCACAGTTATTGGTAACCGTTTCGTCAGCTTTACAGAGACCATTATAGAGGATTTCTGCTCCATGTCGTTTGGCTTCACATTCATTTAGATATCCATTTTTATTATTTCCAATTTTTCCACAAACGGGAGACTGGGTTTTCGGACATTCGATATCTTCATCTACGACAGTACTTATACAAGTACCTTCATCCTGAGGGTTCTGGTTATTACATTTTAGTCCCGATTTACAGAAATTTTCGGTTAAGCCTCCACAAGCCTCACCAAGCCCTACCGTATTAACTGTGGTGGCATCGATATTGGTATCTGAAGTCGGAGTATCTTTGTCACAAGCGGATAATCCAACAAAAATGAGTACGATCGCGAATAAGTTTTTCATCAAAATATGACTATAAAGGTCATTTAAATCCTAAAGATGATTGTTTTTGCGTCAAAAAAATGGTAGAATAATCTGATTTAACCCTTTATTATCATGTCATTTGATTCTTTCAAAAATATTAATCCACTTGGAGCGGCTAAAGATTCTTTGGGAAAAGCTAAAGATTTAGGGAGTAAAACGGTCCAAAAATTTTCTAGTCAGGATGAACCTGATTACCCAGATGTGTTTGATACAATTATTATTGGGGCTGGTCCTGCGGGGATGACGGCAGCAGTTTATGCGGCTCGTCGGAAGCTAAAAATATTGCTTGTGTGTGGAAATGTAGGAGGACAGATGAACTATGCCAGTGATATTTCCAATTGGACAGGAGTAGCTCAGTCTACAGGGGCAGGATTAAGAGAACAGTTCTTTTCTCATGTAAAGAATGTCGATAATGATAATGATCATTTTGATCTATGGGTAAGGGAAGATGAGAAAGTAGAAAAAATTACGCAGAGTGATGACAGAGTCTTTACGGTAACGACTGAAAAAGGAGATTCATTTTTTAGTAGAACAATTGTTTGTACTTCAGGGAAAAAACCTCGAACACTTGGGATTCCTGGAGAGGATGTTGCCATGAAAGGAAATGGACTTTCTTTCTCGGCTACACAAGATGCGCCTCTATACAAAGATAAGAAAATGGTAGTTATTGGAGGCGGAAATTCAGCTATGGATGTTTCTTTGCAGTTAGATAAATTTACCGACGATATTGTTATTATGACGAATATCGACAAGCTCATCGGAGAAGGTTGCATGATGGAAAAAATTAATAAATCTCCAAATATTGATGTGAAATACAATACGATTGTTAGAGAAGTTTTACTGGATGATAATAGTAAAGTTCGAGGCGTTCGATTCACCGAAGATGGGGGAGAAGAACAAGAGATAGAATGTGAAGGAATTTTTGAAGAAATTGGACAAACTCCAGCTACTAAATTTTTAGAAGGATTTGTGGATCTTAACGAGCAAGGCGAAATTATCACTGATCGAGTAATGAATACTTCTCGTCCAGGGTTTTTTGCTGGAGGTGACTGTAATGATGGTTATCATAAACAAGTTATTGTGGCTGCTGGAGAAGGGGCGGTTGCAGCGCTTCAGGCTCATGAATATATTCTGAAAAACTAGACGTTCATGGATGCAATAAGATGGGAAAATTTGAGTTAGAAGATTTAGATCGATTAACCGATGATGAATTATCTGAAGGGATAGTAGTGCCTTTTGATAATACGGCCCAAGATTTTAGTTTGTTTCTTCACAAAGATAGGGGAGGTGCGCGCGCTTTTGTGCTTGATACCGCACAAAAATGTATGTCTCAAATTAATTCTCCAGAGCTTAGTTTTTATCGTTGTGGATTACAGGATAAGCTTAAAGATTTTGGAATTGTAGGAGTCTGTGGAGACGGTGTTATTCCCACATTTCCAGAAGTGCCTCACCGAGATCTGAAAGTTTTGCCAGAATTAAGAGGGGAAGGAATGGCCACGTTATTGATGGATGTTCTTGATCGAATAGATGGAGTACTTGAAAGAGAGATCGGATTTAAAATTGATCGTCAGCGTTTGCTCGTGGGGAGAGGCTATATGCCTATTCGAGTTCATTTTTTTCCAGAACATGAAGATGTTAAGACTAAGGAAAGTTATGTACTAAATCCAAAAGAATCGAAAAAAATAGTTTCTTTTATCGAGGCTATGTATCGACGAAACTGGGTTCCAGAAAGAACACCTTTTGCTCTTGAGTTTGTACATACGACCACAGAGATTTATCGTGGAAAGTTCAATCAGTCACCAGGTCTATCTGATGAGGTGGGAACGGATCTTGGAAGTTTAATAATTCAATGGGATGAATTTTTAAGCGAAGAATCTATCGGTATGGATAAAGACGAAGCGTCAAGACAGATTCGGGATTTTATAGATCGTTTTAATAGTGTAATTCTTGATGAAAGAGATTTCTTAATTGATTAAATTTCTATCAAGTTTGTTCTTTAGTTTGTTTTTTAGAACTTTTCCCCAGCCAAGCCCAAAATGGTTATTTCGAACAATAATTACCTGACCTTCTTCAAGTTGATCGATTTCGAGTAAGTCATAGCCTTCTCTCCAACGTTGAGCGGTTTGGGTGTCAAGATCAAGAGTGTTCTTCGTAGCTAATGGAGCGAGTTTTATAGTAAATTCTGTGCTGAAGTTCTGATCTTTGTCCCAGACAAGTAAGCCAACTCTCCGAAATAGGTTGGATTGAGTAAAGCGAGCAGCTTCTTGAGTGGTTAGATATAAATTTCCTTGTTTTTCTACAAACATGGGTTTATCAGAACCGAAGAGAGTTGGCCAAGATTTTGGAAGCCCAAACTGTTTTGCAATGCACGTAACAACTTCTGCGGTTTGGTTCTTCTTGTAAATTTTTATTTCGGGTAACTTTACAGGCTTTTTGGGCGCTGGAAGTTTAAGTGGCATATTTTTGGTTATTTTTACTATAAAGAAGCTCTCTGAATTCCAGGTGTCATCTCTTAAATGAGGATAGAACCGCATGGAATGTTTAATAACATCGGGATGGAAGGGGAGTTCATTCCAGTTTTCTATACCTGAATGGTGAGGAATATGTTGTAGTTTTGTTGGTTCGATGGTTACTGCTTCTCGGTAAGTATTAAGCAAATGTTGGACAACTTCTTCATTTTCCTCTGGAGCGGATGTACACGTAGAATAAACCATAGTACCGCCTGGACGTAGCATTTCAAAAGCGCTGATAATGAGTCTTTTCTGAAGCTTAGCGATTTGAAAAATATTTTTTTCTGACCACATTTGGTCAAAATATTTACGGTCCCTTCTTCCAAAACCTTCACTTGAGCAAGGAGCATCCAGTAAGATTTTATCAAACTCTTGAGCAAAAAAATTATTCAACAGAGATCCGTCACTTTGTATAACCACATTGTTAATTGATCCCAAACGATCAAGATTACTGGTGAGTTTCTTGCTTCGGGAACTACTTGGCTCATTGGCAATGACGACGCCTGTGTTTTCCATTCTTTGCCCGAGGAAAGTAGTTTTTGATCCAGGGGCGGCACATAAATCGAGTATCTTTTCTCCTGGTTGAGGATCTAGCACGACTACTGGAAGCATTGAGCTCAAACTCTGACTATAAATTTGTCCGGTAAAGTGTTGTAAAGTTTTACCGAGTGGTACTTCACTTTGATTTGGCCTCTGAATAAAGAATCCTTCTTCTATGGGAGTTGGATCTAGTTTCCATGTTTTTGGAATCGTTGTAGTATCTACGACCCGGATGGTTTTTGGAAGTGGTTCAGTACAATGTTCAAAAAAAGCTTCCTGTTCCGATGGGGGAATGAGCTCTTCAATACGTTCTACAAAAGCTTGAGGAAATTTAGCTCTATCGTTCATAAATTCTTTGTCTAAAGTTTATTCGGCTATTCCGGCTATTTGAAATTTGCTTAGCTTTTATTGTATTTTGAGATTTTTGGTTTTGTGACTTTTTCCGTTTTAATCGTTGTAAGAGCGTAAGGTTACTGTTTTTTTGAGAAACGGTATTCTGCGAGCTTGCTTGGCGTTTGTACAGCTCTAATAGCTGTCGTCGATTGAGACGTTGTTTAACTTTGTTTTCTTCTGGTGTAATCTTTGGAGTGGTGACTTCTTTTCCAGGTTCAGATTCTTCTAAAGGGAGAGGATCTGGCTCTTTTTCTTCTACTCTTTTTGGAGTTGTTTGCTGAGTCTGAGTTTCTTCTTTACTCGGTTTTGTAGGAATTTTGCTTCTGAGAGTAAAAGGAATACTCTTTACTACATAGTTTTCAACCGGTTGGGTAAACCCAGCATTCCTATGAACGTACATCAGAATTCTATAAAGTCCTGGTTCAAGACTTATGGTTTTACCAAAGTAAGGACTATCTTCATTGAGTTTGTATTTTTTTTCTAATCCTTTTGTTACTCCTATCCAGGAGAAGCTTTTATTGGTAAAATGTTTATGTCTTAGTTCTTGTGGGCTGGAAATATCATTTCGGGCTTCATTCTTTTCGGTTGAGTCCATTACAATATCATAGATTGTTCCATCTCCAGCTTCGAGCTTAAAAGTTAAGAGTCCAGATCGATAATTTTCATTAAACCAAGAAAAATTAACCGTTTCATCAAAATCAAAACTTTCTCTTTTCAGGACTTCATTATCAAAGCTTAGAAAATGACTACTGTTATTCTTGATCTGTATCTCAAGGCTATTAGATTTATGACGATTTAGTGAATATCGATCGGCTGAACAAGCAAAAATATGATAATCGCAAATATAAGCGACAAGATTGTAAGTTCCTGCAGGAAGTTGGTCAGTAGAGAATTCTTCTGATCCAGAAATAGTTTTACCTACTTGATCGGGGAGGATGTTAGTTCCTTGATAATAGCCTGAAGAAACAATCATCACTCCTCGGTCACTTACGCCTTCAAGAAATAGTTGTACTCGACCACTAGCGGGGGCATTTTTAATCCACCAGTTAACTTTTATATTTTGACCGGCTTTTACCGAATTCTGAGATTGATTAGTAAAATTGATTTTAAACTCAGTTTCACTGGCGTAGGTAATAGATCCCCAGGAAAGAATCGTTAGAATCAGACATAATTTTTTGAACATTTTTATTTTTTGGTCGCAAATACCTCTACATAAAAATAGTCAATTTTGTTATTTCTTCCAGAAAGATTGGTGAAATAGACCTTCAGCTTTATCTGATCATTTTCATAAATTTCAGACATGGCTTCAGGATTAATATTATTGCCACTGCTAACTGTTTCTTTTGTTTTAAATAAAATGTCTTCATTCGGATAATCCTGGAAATCAGATTTCATTTGTTCTAGCTTTTCACTGACATCAAATTCTCCTAATAAGGTTGAACCTTCATAGATGGAAATTTTTTGATCTTCTTGATTGAGTAAAATAGCCCAAGTTTCATTGGTTTTGTAATTATCGTTATAGATATTGGATCGAATTTGTAGATCATATCCAGAGATGTCTCTTGGAGCGTTATAGGCAGGAGAGAGGTTGAAATATCCATCGCTAGAGTTCTCCCATCGGCTGATATATCTTAGGCCGACTGATTCCAATAAAGTTTCTGGAATTTCCCACTGAGAATAATCATCAGACTTAAATTTATTTTGATCTACAGGCAGCGCCGCGAGTGCGGCATCTCTTCCGTGTCTATCATTCAGATACCGAACAATTGATGAAATTTCTTTTTGGTCTTCAAATGGTATTTTAGCGCTTTCTTCTTTTGTAATTTTTCCCGTAATATCATATTGAGTTAAATATCCTTGAAGGCGTTCAGTCTGAGCTCTTTTACTGACTTCGTAGATACTCCATGGACCAAATTGAGTTCCCAGTACCACAATAGAAATTGAAGCCAATAGATATTTGAGTTGAGCTTTCTTATCAAAAATAAAGTACAGGGCAATAAGCATGAGCCACACACCAAACATCACGACGGTGTACCTGTTTTCTGTCCAAGAGTACTGCATAATACGAATCCCAATGGCACAAAACAGCACCCAAACCTGAGGGATGAATGCCACCCAAAATAATCGTCGGTATTTTTCAACTTTCCCTTCGAAGAAAGGTGTCCAGAGAGCATAAGTAAATATTCCAACAGCCAAGAAGCCAATTACTAGCCAAGAAACTAGGTTTTTTGGCCAGTCCCAGGTAATAATAATATTTCCAGTATAGGTATAAAGAATCAAGAAATATCCGACCACAAGGGGGGCAAGGATATATTTAGCCAATACATTTACAAAGTGGGGGACTTGTTTGGGAATTTTTAGTGTCTTGTCATTTTTTGGAAAGTGGTAGAGAAAGAACGAAGGTCCGAATAGAAGCGTCACAAAAACCAGCGTTCGAAGATACCATTTTTCATCAATATCAACGCCAAAGAGATTATCAATGGCGAGAATTCCCGCCGATACTCCAAGAAAGAGAATTAATCCAAAGAAAATAGTAATCAGTAAGTTGGTCCAGACCTGACGGTTATATTCCCAGATTTTGAGATTTTCAGTTTTTCCTTTGAGGTTAAAAGCCAGCCACGAAAGGCTAATGAGTCCTGTGAAAATTAAGAATATATATTGGAAAATCCAAGATGAACCACTGAGGTTTTCATCAGCAGGAAGTCCAAAATGGTAGTATAAAATTAAAGCTCCAGTGAGTAACCCTTGGCCCAGAACTTTTTGGTTGTGTTCTTTGTTTTCATTAAATACCGAAAGAGCCGAGTACCAAAACATTGCCAAAAATATCACCAGAGTGGATTTATGAATGATCCAAACATCTAGCGCATCTTCAAACGAAATATAAAGAAGTGCAATAATCGCTACCGCATAAGCACAGCTTAGAGGTAGTGGGAAACGTTTAAAAGTTTCTTTGTTAGCATTCCAAAGATTCGTTGGCGACAGTTTTTTGAGGAACATATTGCCATTCTTATCCATTTTATAATTCGGGTCAAACAAGCTGGTTTTTGACATTATCTAAAAACTTGATTTTTTATAATAAAAGTTTATAGAGATACGAGTATGCCAGAAGATAATCGTTTTGAAGCGGAAGAGGTAAAGACTGAGGCTTTAGTATTAGCTTCATCTATCGCTGGTAGAATTCGAGAATCATTAAAGGTTGACCCTGAAAAATATTTACACGTTAGAATTGTTAAGGGAAGGGTCCAGAGAAAGATCCAGCAAAAATCATCAGATTTAGAAATTATTGCTGATGTTGGAGCGGAAGATATTGGGCATTTAAATGTTGGTATGTTAGATGGTGTAAAAACAAATCAAGATAGTTTTGAAGTAGTGGAAGATCTTAATGGAATTGTTCCAGCTTTTAAAAGAACAAATCCTCGTTTTGTTCATCAGCTAAAAACACTACTTAATAATTCTGATCATGAGGGTTTTTCAGAGGCTATTGGGAGTCATGTAAATCGTGTTGATCCTATGACTATCGATGCTTTTATTACTGATCTTACAGCCTTAAGAATGCCTCCTAAAGATTTCTTAAAAGTGGTAAATACCAGCTTGCGAAAAATGGGAGTGAAAAATCCAGTAGCTTTTATGCAAGAGCATATGTCAGCGCTGACAAAACCTCATGATGCATATTTAGATCCAGCAAAGTTGTTTACAAATCCCCGAGACAGAGAAGCCGTAGAAGCGGATGTAACTATTCGTGCAAAAAACTTAGCGAGAATTCTAAAAAAATTAGCGAAAGATCGATATGTGGAAGAAAAAGATATGAAATTTATTGTCGAGTGCTTGCAAATTATTGGTTCAATCAATGAGCATTTTGATATTAAAGGGAAAATTGCTAAACGTCATGAAAAGCAAGACGTTGGAAGAATGTTGAAAACTCTCTTAGCTAGGCCCGAATGGTTTAAGTTTGGAGGAGACCGTTAAATCGTTTCTCGAAAATTTTTGGTTATTTCTATCCATTCTTCAATCTCGAGAGTTTCAGCTCGGCGGTTTGGATCGATATTGCCCAGTAGTTTTTTCGGTTCAACACCAAAAAATTTTCCAAGAACATTGCCCAGTTTCTTTCTCTTTTCACTAAATCCAGCATTTACTACAGTGAAGAAATCTCGTTGTAATTCGGTGCTGACTAGAGGTTCTGAGCGTATGTCTAGTCGCATAATAGCTGAATCAACTTTAGGCGCTGGATCAAAATCTTCGCGAGGAACGGTGAAACAATATCTGGCTTCAGCGTAGACTTCTACCGCTATAGAGAGGATAGATCGTTTCGATTTTTTTCGAGTGTTAGACGATTGAGAGACTCCTTGGAGCGGTACTCCAAACATTATATTTTCTTCTTCTGGTTTTGCCTCTATAAGGTGGCTTATTGGATCACAAATTTTTTGAGCAACTTCTTTCTGTACCATGAGAATGGCAAAATGAGGCTTGTTTTTTGTCTTTTCCAATATTTTTCGCAATATTGGATTCGTAATGTTGTAGGGAATGTTTGCAATTATTGAATAATTTTTTTGTTCAAATATTTCATCCAAATCTTGCTCTAGAAAATTTCCTTCAATGAGTTTGAATTCAGGGTTTTTAAAAGTCTTTTGAAGAATTTTTACCGCTCTCTCATCAAATTCAATAGCGGTAAGGTTTGCCTTGGATTCTAGAAGAGCTCTGGTTAAAAATCCTAGACCTGGACCAATTTCTAGAATATTTTTACCAGAAATATCACCCGCTTCTTTTAAAATTCGATCTCTTACATTTGGATTGTTCAGGAAATTCTGTCCCAGAGATTTTTTAGCAAAGTTTTGAGCCTTTTTGTCTACCATTATTGACTGACACTAAGCTTAATTTTTTTCTTCTCACTAGATTCTCCGCTAAGGATTTCTGCATCACAAATAAATAGATCTTCTAAATATTTGATGAGGACTTTATTGGCTTTCCCACTTTCAGGCTGAGCATTCACTCGTATTTTAATCGTTCCATCTTCTAGGATTCCAAAAACTTCTGTGCGATTGCTGCCTGCAGTAATTTTGGCATCAAAAACAATTTCCTCCTCTAGCGGGAGATTTTCTTCGATCCAGTCTATAAATACTTGAGGATCGTTAGCTGACTTCTCCATTTAAAACTTGATTTATAAGACGATCAAAACTTTTTTCTGGAATAGCTCCAGGCACAGGAACCGATTCATTAATAAGAAAGAATGGCGTTCCTTTAACGCCTAAACTTTCAGCGTAATTTACATCTTCTTGAACTCGAGTTTTCCCCACTCCATTAGCAGCACAAGTGTTAAATTCTTCGATATCGATGCCGACACTCTCAGCAACTTTTTGAAGATTTTCTGGTTCATAAAGACCAAAGTTTTGTTCAATAAGAGCATCGTGATATTCATAGAATTTTCCCTGATCTCGAGCACATTCTGCCGTTTCTGCTACCAGAAATGTTGTTCCCGATAAAGGGAAGTGTTTTTCTGTGACCTCAATACGATCACCATATTTTTCTTTGAGCTTTTTTATGGTGAAGTGAGCATTTCGGCAATGACCACATCCATAGTCAAAGAATTCGGTAATGACTACTTTTTCTACTGGCTGTGCAGTAGTGTTTACATTTTCTTTTGCCACTTCGTTTGGATTTTGCGTGTTATTAGCACTCTTATTTTCAGGCTCAGAACAAGCGGTAAGAGTAATGATGGCGATTGTAGTAATAATTACTTTTTGCATGTACTAAAAATCAGAAAACTACCAATAATTACCATCAACATACACAGCGTTTGTCCCATAGTCAATGGGCCGATAAAGAAATTAGGCTCTCGAACAAACTCGATACTAAATCTTAAAATTCCATACCCAAGAACAAAAAGTCCAAAAGTCTTTCCTGGTGTTTTGGCCCATCCTTTGCGGAGGGCATAAAAAACCAGTAATACCAGGATAATATTTTTCCCCGCTTCATAGAGCTGGCTTGGATGACGTAAAAGTTCGTCTACATGAGGGAAGATAACACCCCAGGTTTGATCGGTCGGACGTCCATAAAGTTCTCCGTTTATAAAGTTTGCCAGTCGTCCTAAAAAGAGACTAAAAGCCAAAGGAAGACTGACAACGTCGGCAATACTGAGCCAGTTAATTTTATGTCGGTATTGTTGCCAGAGGCCAAATAAAACGACTCCCAAAATTCCTCCATGGATAGACATGCCGCCATGCCAGATCATTAGTACCTCAAGTGGATTGGTCCAAAAAGTTTCTGGACTGTAAAACAAGAAGTATCCAAGTCGTCCACCGATGACTCCAGCAATAAATCCGGAAAAAACGAGCTTACCAAAAGCTTCTTTGGTAAGTGTTGGTTTTGGGTGAAAGTTTTTGTAGCACCACCAGCCAAGGTATTCAAATAAAAAATAGCTCGCTAAATAGGCCAGTCCATACCAGCGAATTTGTAATCCCATAATACTCAAAGCGACCGGATCTATATCCCAGGTATAGATCATTTAGTGGTGAATTTTTGGAATGGGTCAAACTGCATCAACCGGAGAATAAGACTGGAAACGGGGAAGTTTACAAGCTTGTTCCAACGAATTACTTCATGGTTATAAACCTTTTGTAGCTGTACCAATTTAGCATCAATAAACTCAAGATCTTTAACAATTTTTTCAAATTTAGTTCCTGGTTTGATCGTTCCTTCTTTCTCAAGGTTTGAGAAGTAGATAAAGAGAATTTCAGAAACCTGCTCTTCTAATTCCATTCGTTCTCGAGGGCTTTTCTTGAGAGAAACATTTCGACACTGTTCACGAATCTCGAGGAGGGCTGATTGAACGTCTGAATCGAGGTGATTATCTTTTTTCGAAAGACTAATAACCAGAGGGATAAGCATTTGTCTTTTCGTGAGAAAAAATAAAATGTATACCCATAATTTTTCAATCTGAGCTCTTCTTTGAGAAAGTTTTCGCCAGATGAAGATCAAGATTCCGGCAATAACGAGCAATACAAAGAGCCAGAGACCAAAGTTAGTTAAGAAATTTCCTAGAAACTCAAAAGCACCACTGAAACCATCAGCAAAACTATCAAAAATATTCTTACTTTCGGGAGCTACTCGTGGGACTTTGTCTTTCATAGTTTAGGCAGATTGATGTTCAATAGCTTGAGAAAAAATGAGGGAAGTTTCGAAACTTTTATGTCCAAAAATATCTTTCATCTCCATTTCCAGTTGTTGTTCATTTGGAAGTGAAAGATTCATTTGGCTTGAGTCGAAACCGAAAAAACGATTTTCCATGGTAAATGTTTCATGAAAATTTTATGATGTTTACGTAAAATGACAAATAGAAAGTTGGATGGTTCAAATTTATGGGATCGTTTTGATACTCATTTAGCCCCTTTTGCTCAGTTAAATTCTCAGAGTCGAGGGCGAAAATTTCCAGAGAGAGTTGATCCTGATAGATTACCATTTCAGCGAGATCGTGATCGTATTATCCATACGACGGCTTTTCGTCGACTAAAGGGGAAAATGCAAGTGGTGTCTCCTATGTCGGGAGATCATTTTCGAAATCGTTTGAGTCATACGATTGAAGTGTCCCAAGTGGCTCGAGATTTGGCTCGACATCTAAAACTTAACGAAGATTTAGCTGAAGCCGTAGCTTTAGCTCATGATTTAGGGCACCCTCCTTTTGGACATGCGGGAGAAAGGGCTCTGGATAATAAAATGAGAGAACATGGTTTAACCTTTGACCATAATATCCAGTCGTTACGAATTGTAGAAGTCTATGAGCGTCGTTATGAGGCGTTTGAGGGTTTGAACCTGACTCTTGAAGTACTGGAAGGAATACAAAAACACGAGCGGTCTTTTGATCGAGGGGAGCGAGGGAAGGTGTTTTTCCCTCATCTAGAATCTCAATTAGTTGATTTGTCGGATGAGATTGCCTATTTATCGGCTGATTTAGAAGATGGGATGAGAGCCAATTTTTTCTCTTTGGCGGATCTATCACAGTTTCCAATGTGTGCTGAAGCACTTCAGGAAGTAGAGGGGCATGGGAAAATTATGAGGGCAACTTTCATTCGGCGTATTATGCATAAGCTGCTCTATCAATTGGTAAGTGATACCGAGTCGAATTTAGAAACGCTTAATATCCAAACCTTGGCCCAAGTACAGAAAATTCCAAAAAGCATTGTGGCTTTTTCTCCAGAGTTCTATCAGCAGTTTTTGGATCTCAAAAAATTTCTTATGGAAAACTACTACCGAACACCAGAGGTGATGGGAATGACAAAGTCTGGAGAAGATTTAATTTACAAAGTCTTTGATCATTTAGTTAAGTATCCAAATAAAATTCCAACGGAGTTCATGCCCGAAGAAAATATTCATCAGAGGATTTGTGATTACATTGCTGGGATGACAGATCGTTTTTTGCAGGAATTTGCATCTTGACAAAAAATAAAAAAATCCTAATAAATAGTTAATGGCAGATCTTTATAGAGACTCTTTTTTAGAACATCATTTTTCTGGGGGGAGAGAAGTGTTGTTAGAGGATGGATATGAAGAATCTGAAGTTGATGAAATTGAAAAATCTGTGCGTAAAATTATTTCATCTTGTTTAGAAAAAAACTATGAATCTGATGAAATTAGAGTTAATGACATTTGTGATACACTCGCAAAAGGTCCTGCGAGAGGGATTCGAGTGTTAAAATTTTATAGGGCAAAGATTAAAAAACTTTTACTTAAGTACACCCCAATACAAGTTCGAAAAGATTTGCTTGATTTTGCCTCAAATTCAGAAACTTCAGATTTCGTCTTGAGAGTTGGTTCAGATTATCGTTTATGTCCAGATGCTGTTGATTGGCCACGATCTAGATCACAAAAAATTGGAGGGGTAGCGTATGATATTTATTTTGGTAATTTGTACCGTGCTTACGAAGATTTGTTCACAGCTGAAGAAAGGCATTTTATACTTGAGAGCATAAATATTGCAGATGATGGAACGTTAAAAGTTCGAGATTTAAATATAATTCGGATGCTCCTTTCTCGGGTAAGTCAGGAACTACCAAAAGTGGAAGTCTTAGATAATGATGAATATCTCCGTAAATTTTTACCCAAAAAAATATTATCACACCTGGTTTTAGCTCATACCCAGAATGAAGATTTAGGATTCGTTACGGTTGAGGATGGAGTTACAAAAATAAACCCTTTTGCACTATCTTCTCAAAAGATTAAGCATGAGTTTAAAATTGATGGAGTTAAGCCGTGGTCATACTTTACTCGAGTTTTAGGTCAAATTGAATCAGTTTTACCAGAAGAGTTTTCTCTTAAAGGGCGCAGTGACAAAATTCAAGATAATCGAGATGTGTACGCTATTTTGAGAGTGGTGTTTGCAGAGATGCCAGAAGTTCAAGTCATGTCTTATGCGGATGATTTAGTTTGTTATTTTGACAATGTGGAGTCAGACGATCGATGGAAGAGGGCTCTTCATCGTAACTCTAGTGAAGTCTTAGAGTTGGATGTTTTTTCCGTTACTAATTGGGATGTATCAGGGCTCAGTATTCAAGGAGTTCAGGCAAAAGATGGCTTTATTAAAGTTTATAGATCATTAGAAGATGACTATCTTCCAGAAGATAAAGTTCACATTGAGGCTTCTATAAAAGATCATCAGATTACTGATCCAACAGCTATTTATCGAATTCTATATCCAGCTTTGTCTGGCAGAAAAGATATCAAACTCCTTTCCCTTAAAGATCATCAGGAGAAAGTCTTATTTCGTTTAAGGTTAATGCTTATTACGGATTTTAAAGAATTAGACGAAAGTAACGAGGATCAGAATTTTGTTTTTATTGAGGGTGGCGAGATAACATTTAATTCAAAACCTTCAATCACTATAGGGAATAAAGGCGGAAAAGATGATTACAAATTTATGCTTGGTGGAGCAAATCCCTATAGGTATTTTTATCAGCTTTATTCTCAATTACGTTTAGCAAGAATTATCACCAAAGAGGAAGCTTTGGAACAGGGTATAAATCCAGATACAGATAGTGCCGTTCGTTCAAGGAAGGGGATGATGTGGATAATGAACTTAATTTTTGGTGAGCAATTATCGGCTATTGAAGGATCAAGTTGGTTTAAAATTAAAGGAATTAATAAAGAAAATGACCTGGATACAGAAACACAAACAGAAAGTGATGCAGATCTTACAGGGTTAGATTTTATTGATGTTTTGAAACCCGGAGAGGAGGCTTTTTATTTGGTTTTTGATCAAGATCCAGAAGTCCAGGTTGAAGGTGTATGGATTAGTAAAAATCAAGATGGTGTTTTAAAAATACTTAATGTTTTTGATTCACAGGGAGATTCTGATGATTTGGATTTAACTGAGCTGAAAGGAATTCTAGAGACTGAAGGAATAGAATTTGAACAGGCAGAAAAAAGTAATTTTTGGTCATTTGTCGGTGTTGAAGGCGGAAAATGTAAAGACATAAATCAAGATATTCAGCAAGATGAAACAGAAGAGCCTGCAAAAGAGGGTGTAGATGAAGGTTATATCCCTGTAGAAAATAAAAAAGGTGTACCATTGTATCGTTCTGGGGATAAGTTTTATATCGCTATTAAGAATCTGCCAGGTCAATATCAAGAAGTACCAAGTAGTTACGTACGAGATTTTTGTCAGGTTGAGATTTAGGTTTGTTTCAATACGATGATTTTCGTATGAAGATAAAATCAATTGGTATTATTGGAGGAACTCAAGGCTTAGGAGCGAGATTCGCTGGTTATTTTGAGCAAAAATTTCCAGAACTTGAAGTGATGGTTTCTGGTCGGAAGACGAAAGTTTCGAACACTAGAATTGTTCAATGTTGTGACCTCGTTATCTTTGCTGTACCGATTAGCGTGACGGAACAGGTTATTGAAGAATGTTTGCCGTTTTCTCGCGAAGATCAAATCTGGACAGATTTTACCAGTGTGAAACAGCAGCCCGTTAAGGCAATGCTTCAGTCAAAATCCGAAGTTTGTGGGCTACATCCGCTTTTTGGTCCACTTCCGAATATAGAGGGACAGACGCTTATCTATTGTCCAGAAAGAATTAGTGAGGACTCTTTGGACAACTTACTCAAACTTTTAGGCGCCTTTGACCTTATGGCTTTTTCTCCAAAAGAGCATGATGATCTTATGGGGATTGTGCAGTGTGCCTCACATATGTCGGATATGGTTATGGGGGAAACGCTTAAAAATTCGGGATTTGGTTTTGAAACTATATGGAAGGTATCCTCTCCTTCTTATCGTTTGAAATTGGAGGTGATGGGGCGAATGTTTGCCCAAAATCCTGATCTTTATGCGGATATTGCTACGCAAAACTTAAGTGCTCCACAGTTCACAAACCTATTTAAACGAGCAACAGATGATCTTGAGTCGACGGTAGCAAATAGGGACCGAGAAAGATTGATCAAAAAATTTGATCAAACAACAGATTTTTTGACTCCAGAATTCTGTGAAAAATCTTATAATGATTCACAGAGCTTTCTTTCTAACTACACCAACAAACCTCGGAATAATGATGAGAAGATTGAGAACCAAAAGGCCGAAGTTGGTATTTTTGGAGAGCCTTTTTCTCATACCGATGAGGCTAGTAGCCTTATGAATATAAAAGGAGAGGCAAGTCGTCGATATTTTTCTAATATATTTGAAGTCTTTGATGCCGTGGAAAATGGGACGGTCGAATCTGGGATTTTGCCTTATGAGAATTCCCGAGAAGGTTCGGTTTTTCAGACATTAGATGGTTTGTTTGAACATCCAAATATTCAGATTATTGAGAAGGTTAAAAAACCAATCCAGCAAAATTTACTCGGAATAAGTGGTGCGAACTTAGCAACGATTAAAACAATTATTTCTCATCCGCAAGCGTTGGCTCAAAGTAAGGAGTTTATTCGGGCTAACTTTGCTGATATAACCCTTAAACAAGAAGCCTCTACGGCTGTCGCAGGAGGCATGGTTCAATCTGCAATGGATCCAAGTATAGCGGCTATTGGCTCAGAACTTTTAGCACAAAAGTTAGGTTTGGAGGTAGTTCAGCCTGATATCCAGGGAGAAGACAACTATACTAGTTTTATTCGAGTGGCAAGGGATGCCGTACAAAAATCTCCAGATCATGTGAGTTTTGTATTTTGGTTTACGGGTGATAAGTCTGGAAATCTAGCGCAAGTATTATCGTTGTTAGCCTCACACAAAATTAACTTAGTGAAATTAGATTCTCGGAGAGCGAGTAAGGAATACGGTCATTATTTATTTTTTATTGATGCTGAAGCTGATTCTAAATTTTTCGAAACTATTTATTCAGAAATTGAGTCTATGGTCGGAGGTTTGAGAATATTGGGTGGCTATTAGTCTTTCAATTAATTGCCAAGTATGGTAAAATTAGTAGATTATTGTCAAATAGTTTGACCGATGAAAACTGGAGAAAAACCTACTTCTAACTTTGAAAACATTATCGCTCATGAAGTGGGGTCTCTTGATGGTGTGGTGGATGCTCCAGAAGGAATGGAGGTGGCATCAGAGAAAGTATCAGAGGTTGTGGGAGAAAATGCTTCAGAAAATATTCCTCAGTCTAGAGGGAAAAAATCACAGCCAGCAAGTACTACAAAATCTAAGGCAGATAAATCTATTGCTCAAGATATCAAACTTGTTTTACCAACACCACAGAAGCAAAAGGCAGAACTAAAGAAAGTGATTACCAAAAGAACTAATGAGTTGGTAAGAGAGGTAACAAAACTGCAAAAGTCAAAAAACTATTCTCCCGCTAAAGTTGAAGCACTGATTGAAGAGATTCGTCAATTGCGTCAAATTTTGGCAGAATTGGTGAATGCAACCATGGAAAGGCTAGAGGATTTGTATAGACGTTACGTCTGGCGTCACTAATTTTACGAACATACGTTTCTTATCTTGCTTCTTTGATGTAATTGTCCTGTAAAAAAGTTGACAATTACGGCTTTTAAATTAAAAAGATAGAGAAGCTAAAAACAAAAAACAATATTCGGGCCCCTCCGACCTTTGTTTTTTCTTTATTTACTCACAAAATTGTCTCATGAAAAAAATGCTTCTCGGTCTCGGTTTGATGCTGGTAACAGGAGCCATCGTTGCGGTTGGTTCTGCTTCAAGTTACAGCTATCATCTTACGCAATATCCTTATTATAAGCAGTACTACCCAAATCTGCGAACTTACCGACCAGTAAGTGACAGATTGGCTCCATGGCAGTACCGAAGTCAAAATGCTAGCAAGGTAACTTGTTATCGTGGAGAACCTTGTTACGATGTAGCCATGGAAAGTGGGCAAAACACTATTGCTCGACAAGCTCAGCCTTACCGTCCTGGTAATTATCGAGCAGCACTTGATGCTTACAAACGATCACGATCTTCTCAGAATCCTCGATACCCAAATACGTATCAAAGTCAGAGACTGTACATCCGAGAAGGAAATTACGTAGAACGAGGAGTCAGTTATCTTGGGAATGACGATGAAGAAACAAATAACCTAAGCGTTACTAATAACGAAGATTTCGATCTAGAAGTAGGGAAGTTCGCTCAAGATTCAAACGGTGTTTATCGAGCTTCTGGAACAAGCCTAGCTTTCCGAATTAGCCAAACGCCATCAAGTTACCGATGTGCAGAATCTAATTTCTGGACTTGTTCAATGAACCTAAATAAACAATTCCGAGATGCTCGAGAAATGGGATCAATCCTAAATCTTCTGACAGAGTACCGATGGAATCAAACAAATGATCTAGATTTTGATTACTATCCAACAACTTCTGAAAGTTTTGATACGATCAACGGATCTAAACAATACTCTTACTTTGTTTTCAATGCGCTTAACCCAGTAGATGGAAGCATCACTCGAATTGAAGGAGTGGCTAACACCTCTAATAAAGAAGCTGCAGCACAACAAATGTACGAAATTACGGAAAGCTTCCGGTTTAAAAACTAAATTCTGGAATGAAAAAATTCATTGTAACGGCTATCGGTGTAGGTATCTTAGGTTCGGCAATTATCCCATTTTCTGAAGCTTCGAGAGATGCATATCATGCTTATCTTATGAGTCAAAAGGATGCAAAACGAGTGACTTATTATCGAGGTCGTTATGGAGATACTACGAGAAATAAAGCAGAAACAACGACTAAAAGCGAAGGTGAAAAAACATATGCTACCTATCAGGGGAATGCACGATTGTACCGAAATACTCGTGCTATACAGCAAAGTTACTACGTAAAAGCCACAGAAAAAGTAGATACTGATTCTCAACGGAAACTTCGAACGTTTTCTACCACCACTCGAGCTCCTTGGAAAACGAGTAAAGAGAAAACAAAAACGGTTCGAACGACAAATCAAAGGTTACCAAATTTCAAATTTGTCACTCATAATAACGATACTTTTTCTCTTCAACTTCCAGTTGGATACGAGACAGGCTCAAATGTGAGTCACCAATACACTTACGATCAAGATGTAGAGGTGAGAGTAGAGATTTTTGATAAATCTGTTTGTGAATATTCATACGGATTTACCGAGTGTGCGGTAAAAATTAGTAAAAACGAAAATTACGAAGCTATTCCTGGACAAGGGAAAATCACAATCGTTGATACAATTATTCGACAATCAAAAAAGAACGATACAGTTCTTAACAACCTAGGAATTCAAACCTCTACTTATACAGAACAATTTTCAGCTTATTTCCTTAATGGAGACGTTTATACGGTGAGTCGATACTTGGTTCAAAATCAAGAAAATGGAGTTTATCTGGTGGAGGTTAAAATTCCTCAAAAAGTAGTGAGTAAATACACAGGGCTAGATAAGAAAATTTTTGATTCATTTAGAATCTACCCAGAAGAATTAGTGAACTAATAACTTCTAAAACAAAAGAAAAAAGGCCCTCAGATCTGAAGGCCTTTTTTCTTTTGTCACAGAGCTCAGGAAGACTTCGTTTGATTTTGTGGAAAATATGCTCATTATTTTTCTGATGATGAAAAAAGCTCTCGGTTTCAGTTTGATGGTTTTTATGTGTTTAGGATTCTTCCCTACGATGGGGCAGGCTAGCGGTTTTTCTTATTGGCAGAAATACGCACAGGAAAAATATCCTCAGTATAATTACAGTCGTTTTAGTCGGCCAACGTATCGTTATACTCGAACTCCATCGAAAACTTCAACCAACACGTCGACAACGTCTCGGCGGGTTTATAACCCTTACTATGGTCGAAATACATCTTCGGGAACGAGCTATACCTACCCACGCTATACTTCTCCTGTCGCTTCTGGACTTACGGCTTTTGTAGTACCAAAAACTCAGTCGGAATATATTTATAAAATTACGAATGACCCAATTGACCTTTTTACTATTGGGTTCAAAAATAATTCTGTTCGAAGTAGTACCACTTTTAACGAAGCTCTAAAGGTAACTCAGTTGAAGTTTCAGATCACTGATAGTCGGGGACTTCCAAGTGATTTGAGTGATTTGAGTCTAGTGATTGATGATCAGGACTTCCCGTTTTCTAAAAATGGATATTTAACTCTTAAATTTAATAATCTGCGTTTAGCCGTTGGAGAAGATTGGGAACTTGATGTCAAAGTTAAGGTAGATGATCCAGATCTGTTTCCTCGTTTTTCAGGAAGCTTCCGGGTAAAACTCCTTGATATTAAAGCCACTAAAGAATCGGGTGTAAGTGGAGTTCCGATTAAGATTACTGGGAAAACCACTTCTGATTATATCGTTCTCAATCCAAGTACAGATGCGGCAGTTTCTGGGAATGCTCAACTTCGAGGACAGACAATTTATGGTCGAAATCTTACGGCAGGAGAAGATGCCGTAGTTCTTACGACTAATCTTTATGCACATGGTGATGATCTTATTCTGGAAAAAGTGACGGTGAGAAATACCTATGGAAATAACGTGGATTCACTTATTAGTCAGGTAAATCTTTGGGATCTTGGTTCGAATCGAATTTTAGGATCGAGAAGATTTATCAATGGAAAAGCAACGTTTACACTCTCAGGGGAAAGTCGTTTAGCTATTGCTCGTAATGGGAGAGCCGCTCTTGGGTTTGAGGTAGTCGTTAAAGACCAAATCCCAAGTAATGTGAGTGAAAATCGTCTTCAGCTTGATATTCAGGATAGTGATGTCGTGCTCTATGGTTATGGTGCTGGTAGAAATGTTCCAGATAGCCAGAAGAGTATTGATTTCGATCCTCATACTTTCACCGTTACTCAAGGGGGAACTCCTGCAGGAGGGGGAGTAGCCTTTTCTTCGGTACAGCCAGAGTTAGTTCCAACTGGAAGTTTATCAGAAGTAGCTCGGTTTAGAATTGGTAATAGTGGAGGTGGAGATTTATCGATTGGAAGAATTTCTCTTGAAGCTATTCTCAATGGACTAGAGTTTCCAGGAGGACTCAGTACTGATGATGCAGCCTTAATGATGGTACATAACGGAAATGTGATTAACAATAACCTCTTTAATGTCACTTCCGCAAGCGGGAATAAGATTGTCTTTGATGCAAATTCTGAAGTTTACATTGATCGAAATCAAACACGTGAATTTTCTCTTATGTTGAAGCTCAATAATACAGGGTCAACTAGTAGTAGCGATTCAGTAGCGGTAAAAATTTTGGGAGATGGATCTCTTGGAAAGGGGCCCCTTTCATCGGTTCGATCGAGTAATTACAATTTTATTTGGTCAGATCATTCTGGACGACCTCACACGCAAACTTCGAGTGATTGGTTTTCGGGTTATTTACTTGGGGGATTGCCAACCAATTATTTTGTGAATCGTCGAGACTAATATTTTTATATTTAAAACGCCCTTGAAAACCTGATCTACATCAGGTTTTTTGGCTTTATTTTTTTAGCTTTTTCTGGTATAATAATCGGATGTTTTTACGAAAAATTTTAGGGGGATTAGTATTTATGGTTGGTTGTGCCTTTGTGGGACCGACGGTATGGGCTTTTGATACAGTGACAGGAGGAGGGTCTCAGTTAATCCAGGTAACAAATGTAGATAACGATAATAAGATACTTCTTGATGAGATACTACTTACTCAAGCGGCACCAGTTCTGGCTGAGCCGGTAGTTATTGGTTTTGATGATGGGGCCGCGTTTCAGCAACCAGGGATTGGCGTGATTAGTTTTGGAGTCGTCGTCGATAATACGACAATTCTAGATACGCTAAATGATTTTACTGATGGAGACACCATCACGGTTACCGATAGTGTGCCAACCGAAACGACCCTCAGTATTACCGCTACAACAACCGTTGGTGATCTTGAGTCTTTTCTTGATGGAATTACGGGCATTACGGCTACGTTCGATGATGCCAGTGATCGAATAGATATGACCTCTACTGAAGATTTTACCATCAGCAGTGATGGGAATCTTAATGATATTGTTCTGAATTTTATTCCTCAGGCAGCGTTGGAGTTTTCTTCTGATGTTCCAAATTTAGTTGTAGCCAGTGGAAATTTTACGGTTTCAAATCTTACGGTTTCATCTAGTCAGATTACGTTTCTTTTGTCTGGAAGCGGAACCTTAAGAGTTCAAAATATTGGAGTATTTGGAAAGAACTTTACGGAAAAAGGAGAGTTTATTGAAACCCGACAGTTAGAAGTTGATTTTCAGGGATCTACCGATACTGCTGAGACTTTTATTGTGGATACCACTGACTATTCAGCTAAATTGAACTTTTTGGGGTCAACAGCTGGAGATGACTCAGATATATTCAGAATTGGTGATACGATGACTGCCAGTTTTGCACCGTTTGATTTTTCTTCACGAGGGACTTTCTCAATCGATTTATCTAGTATTGTCGGACCTGCAGCCTTTGTTCCAGGAGTAGATAGTTTTGTTATTGTGGCCGATGACGACGATGGAAGTCAGTCCGTTCCAATTACAATGACTTATTCTACCGCAACCGTAACCAGAACGATTACGAGTAAGTTGTTTAATATCGATAATCAACCACCAGGATTAGATTTTACAGACTTTACTTTTGTCACTCTTCCAGAGGGAAAAACTTTTGCAGGGATTGATGATATCATCACGCTTAATATGCCAACAGAAACCACCGGAGATACGGTCTTCTTTACGGCAGATTTTCAAGATATAGCGGGGACTTCTTTTAATTTTGTAGATGAACCGATGGCGACTCAATCTATAACACTACAAGAAGTAGCTATTGATGATAACGGATACAATAAAAACATTATCTTTACTGATAACGTAGGGAATACTACGGGGCCATTTTCAACGAATCCTGTGGGAATCGATTTGATTCGTCCAGTCGTAAGTGATGTAAATATTTTAGCCATAACTGGAGCCCCGGTTCCAGGAACAATTGGAGATACTATTGAGTTAACGGTTCCAGTGGATGATAATGTTGCCATTGGTGAGACGACTCGTTTTTCTATTGATCTTTCTGAACTAGGTGGGGCATCGGCTAATTTTGAAGAAATTAGTACCGTTCAAAACTTTGCTATTACCGCAGGAGCTCTGAATGATGTAGCCTATTCAGAAGGATTTACCGTTTTTGATAAAGCTGACAATACGGCTAATTTTACAACGAATTCTTTGCAGATAGATAATAAGCTTCCAGATTTTGATACTTCTTGTGGAGCGACCTTTACGGTTAATGATATTGGAGACGCAAATGGGATTGCTGATGTTACCAATGGGGGAGCGGATACGGTGACTTTTCTCTTTCCAGATAGTGGACTGCCAGGCTGTGATCTAGATAAATTTACCATCGATTTTAGCACTATTTCGAGCAATGTAGCCGATCAGCTAACAGAGCAAGATGCCACGGGGGCTTCGTTAGTGATTAATGTTGCCGAAGGGAGTGTTGATAATAGTGCCTATTCTCTTCCTATTACCATTATTGATGTAAATGGGAATGAGACAGGGTTTTCGACAGGAACTTTCGATATAGATAATGATCTTTTATCTTCGGTAGAGCTGGAAGATAAATCTTTTGCTAACGAGTTTTCTACTCCCGATCAGGAGCTTCATCCAAATGATATAGTAGATGCTAAAGTCTCTTTATTTGCTACGGATTTAACAGATGTACAGGCAAAACTTCCAGAAGCTTCAATTTTTACTTCTTTATCATTGGTTGGAGGTTCAACCACGTGGATAGGAGATGTTACGGTGGTTCCAGGTCTTTTGGCACGAAATTTTAGAAGTTTTGAATTCTTAATTACTGATGATGCAGGGAATGTCGTAACTCTGGAAGGGACTAAAGATTTTTTTATCACCAATGATAATCGGGTTAAAAAAGGTGGAGGTGGAGGAAGTGTAAGTTTGTCGAACCTAAAGAAAAAAAGTTCATTTCAATCTTTTACTCCAAATGAAACCGACGAATTTCATGATAAAACTTGGACCGCACGAAAGAAAAGTGCCACTCAGTTAAGAATCGAAAGTTTGAGGCGAAGACTTACTCGATCAGCGACAAACTTAAGTCGTATTCAACATGAAAATCCGATGGTTTTGAATGAAAAACGTCGACTTTGGCGTTCAAGACAAGCCGCTATTGCTCGAGATACCGAACCAAAAAAATTACAAAAAGGAATTGAAGGGATAATTTTTCATGATTGGCCAGAACAGAGAATTGCTGAAGTTGCCGATGATGCTCGAGGAGAGTATCGTTTACAGAGTACGCTTAATAACCTGAAAGGGACTTTCAAAAGTACAAGCTCAAACAGAATCAGCCAGAGAAAAGCGGGAATTAATAAGAGTGGAAAATATATTCGGATAAAACGATAATCCCGAGTTGATCATTTGAATTTTTTTGTCGATAATTTGGATAATGTTTTATTATCCTGAGCTTTTAAAAAACCAAAACCTGATCAATATTCAGGTGATTTTCCCAGGAGGATGGAATCTTGATATAGAGTCTAATAAAGGACATCATTTTTTATTGGAGCATTTACTTTTTTCTCCAACAAAAAAGGTAGAAGACCCCGATGAATGGCTTTGGGAAAATACGCTCGATTTTTGGACGATTACCTCCTTTGAGTCGATTCGTTTGAATTTTACGCTCTCAGCCGACCAGGTAGAGAACTTTATACCTTTTTTAGAAACTCTCTTGAAGCCTCGGGAAATTGATCGAGAATTTGCGGTCAAAGAAATAAAATCTCTCCAGAATTTTTGGACTACTGAAAGAGATAAAAAAGAAGATCAAGTTCTACGAGAGCTCTTTAAAAACGAAAATGTAGTTCATCCAAACCCAGACCTTATTGATCAGCTGAATATCGATGATGTTGATTTGGTTGAAAATATTTGGAAAGCCAAAAAACCTTATCTTATTGTTTGTGGAGAAATGTTGTCTGATGAGGTTTTAGCCTGTGCTCAAGTTTGTGATAACCATCCAAAATTTGAGGTGAAAACAGATTATTCTCCGCCAAAGACATTTAAGGAATTTAATCATCCAGAACGATGGGGAGTTAAGATTGAGCTACAAGGGAGTCATGTTTATGAATTGCTTTTGATAGAGTTATGGGATCGAGTTTTTAAATCTAAATTTTTCTTTGAGTATCATCAGGATCAGATGTATATCTGGACTGACCCTATCGAATATCCACACTTGCTCGCCAAAAAGGTAAAAAACTATGTAGTAACGAAAGAAGATTTTGCTAAAGCTAAACATGCGTATCTCAGATTTTTAGAAGAAATATATTTTCCTAAAAATCATAAGCATATGGAAAAAATGTCCGAGTTGGTTGAGGGGCTTCACGGACATGAATATCAATCTCCAACCTATAAGATCGACCCGAAACGAGTCGATCTTAGGACGATGATATCTGAGATAAGATTTGATGAATTCAAATCGTTTTATCAGAGTTTTATACAAAATTAATAAATTTTCTTCTTCGTTTTCGTGGCGAGGAGTGCAAAAATAATTGCAAGTACAAAGAGTATTAGAGCGACGACTTTAAAGATAACAACTTGTGCCGTGTTTTCAGTAATTTCCGATTCAGGATTACTATTAAGTCTTTGGTTGTGATCAATCTTATCGTAGTGACTGGTAAGCGATTGAGAGAGTTTGTCGATTCGTTCAGCGGAAATGTTGTCCGCAAGTTTTCCGGTTTTTACCAGGTTGTTGAAATCATTTAGTAGTGCCTTTCTTTCGGCTTCATATTCACTCTCATTGATTCGTTGATGTTCAAACTTATTTTCAATATCAGCAAAATCAACTTTGAATTTTTTAAATTCATCTTCAAGTGCCATTAGAGTTGTAAGATCGGCTTCAAACTCCCGTTCAATTTTATTCTGTTTCATATAGGCCTCTTGCTGCTCAGGAATACTCATGTCGTCGGTAATCGTTATAGCCTCTAATTGTGCGTCTTTATCGGCTTCGATTTGTTCGAATTCTTCAGTGAGATAGTCTTGAGAAACAATATCTCGGATTCTTTTATCGGCGATAGGAATCACTGCCTCACCATAGATTATATCCTTGTATTCCAACTCATCTGGACTGAGATTTGCCAGATTTCCACTGTTTTCGATTAAGTGTTCTACATTTTCGAGCCTTTCTTGATAGTTGAGAGGATACTCAACATAGGCCTTCTCGAAATCGTTTTTGAGATCGTCTTCGTGTGGAATGTGTAGAAAACGATCGGCATATCCTGGGACGATGGATGAATGGATCATATCCCGAAGAGTCTTGTCTTCAATCGTTCCAATTTTTTCAATAGTGCTGAATTCTACTCCGTCATAGAAAAAAGCTTCTCCGTCTTTTCCTGTTTCGCCTTCACCCATAACTCCAAAATCAAATCTATCGATGAGTGTCTGATAGAACTTTTTGTAGAGTTTGTGAAAGGACAAATCTTTGTTTTCTGGATCATTAAGAATTTCCGAAAATACCTCGATCGTTTCAAATTCATTCATGAAATCGCTGTCATTGTCATAGGTAAAAAATAGGAGGGTAAACTTCACCAGATCATTGTCGTAATTAAAACCACCACCTTCAGCATTTTTCTCTTTGGCAGCGACTAGAAAATCAGCATTTACCCTTCGGAAATCGTCTCCCACCAATTCGGTGGCAATATTTAGAGTGCCCTGTTTATCATGCCCATAGTTTTCCCAGGTAATTGATTTTTGCGTATTATCTTGAGCCGTGAGTACATAGTCTCCCTGAGGTTCAACGAGGACGAGTCCACAACTAAGCAGATCTCCACCATGATCTGGATTGAGATGAGAGGCGAATAAGACATATTCACGAATATCTTTGTACGGAGGTCCAGTTGGATAGTCATAGGCAGGATCGGTATTGCGATCTCGGCTTGGAAACGAGAATTTTAGATCACTTTTACGGCCAAAAGTAGCATATTGTGTATCGAGGAAATAGCCCTTAATAATTTCTTCTTGAGGATCATCATCAACATTCCCAATGGAGGTTTCGGTATTGTTTTTATATTTAACAATTCCAGTAGTCCCATTTCGGTTCGCCTTATGAATTTCTGGTGTAATTAGGTACTGGGGAGCCGTTTTCTCTATTCCATTAGGAAAATAGTAGATGTCCTGTCCAAAACCTGGGATTGGAGTTTCAGCGATGCTTTTGAACCCCCCATAAGTATCGAGTGAGAATTGTTGAGACTCTACTACTTCACCATCCCAATCATTAATCTTGGTGACGGCTTTTAGGTTGATATTGGGGAATATTTCTCCTTTATCGATGGTTTGGCTTAGGTGCTGGAAACACTTCTCTTCTGGCGACATCTTCTGCTCCTCCGCCTGGACATTAGAGATGGAGAATACAAAAAAAAGTAAGCCGAAAGTGAAGATGTTTTTTTTCATTTTTTAAAAGAAGAGTTGTTTTTTGTTAGTTACTGTCCCCATCACCGCCATCATCATCTCCATCTGGTGGAGGGAATTCGAACTGAACGGGATTAGCGGAGACATTGAAGTCTGGTTTTTGTCGTCCAGACCAATTGTCTGGAGTTTCTACATCGTAAGAAATATCGAGTGCTGCATTGGCAACCTTAGATTCTTCTTCCGCTTCGTAGTTCCAGAGGGCGATTGCAAGGCATGTGAGCCCCACTGAAGTTAGGATATACGTAGCCGTTAGGACTTTTTGATTCATGTGTATAATGAATTAGAAAACAAAAGTATTGTGAATTCTATGCCCTTTTCTTAGGGAGTAGAATATCTTTAGCCCTACCGAAGGAGACTTTTTGGCTACCCGAAGATTTTTAGTATAAAAACACTCCCAGCTAAGTCTGGGAAAAGGTATAGACTAGTATTTTAAACAATTTTAACCACTTTTTGTTAATTTTGAGTGTTTGGCAAGGGTTTTTATGTGTTAATAAAAATATTTAGACCTCTTGCGTCAAGCTTGGTGATGTGTTGAGCATAAAAATTGAACAAACCCTTAAATACCCTTGACTGGTAAAAACGCCTAAATCCCTTTTTTATAGGGTTTTTTTGAAGAATTAAGATTTCTTAATATTCGCAAAAAAATTGTCGCGAACTTATACTCGCGGTTTCTTTTACAGTCAAATTTTTTTTGTCAACAATTATCTTTTGACAAAATGGGGATTGTGGCGTTATATTATTATGAATGAAAAAATAATTTCCCTCACATGTCAAAGTTTGAAAAAACAGGTCGGGCATTAGCGCTAACAGGGGCACTTCTAGGAGGTGCTGAAGTGGCTGCCGCTGAACCAACAAAGCTAGAAACTTTAACGGATCCAGCTCGTACAGAGCAAATGATTCGTACGAGTGGTTTCCAAATTCCAGATGCAGGGGAAGGTTCGATTATTGGAATCCCTATTGGCGGAGGGAAATACCAAATTGTTGGACGGTTCGCAGTTCCTCCAGAACATGTAGATGGAAAGAGCCCAATATCAGGAACGGAGTTGATGGCAAATGATGGTACGTGTGTTACCTATCAACATAATGATCCAGCTAAGAGGCTTGATGTGGGAGAAACTTTTGATGCAAATCTTTATGAACCAGTAAAAGTGTGTTCTTATCAGATAAATCTCTCTGACGATCAGGTGAGACAATTGGCTTATGGACAGGCAAGGGTAAATCAATTCTTTGCTTCGATTAATGTAAATAATGCTATTCCAGCGGTTGGGGGGCGAGAAATTACCGATCCAATTGGAGTAGATACTTATAACCTTGATCCAGCGGTAAATAGAGAACTTTGGCTAAATACGGCTAAAGTCTGGTTGGCTTGTTGGGATGCGAGTGATATGAGTTTGTCAGGGGATATTTCAGGTTTTGATCATCCTTCTCTTTCTAAACCTCAAGAAACCGATAAGTGCGAAACGGCAAAAGCAGCAGCACAAAGTGCTATGGGAGATGTTCGAGTAGGGGTTTCTGGAGCCCTTGCTGATGCTGCAGAGGCTGATAGAGATGCTGCGGTAGCAGATAGAGATAGGGCGCTTCGTTTGAACGCAATTCTTGAGCGTTGGGGGGAGAGTAAATAGGCTTTTAAAAAGACTCTTTTTGTGCTATAATAGTGGGATAATTTAGTGATCATGAAATTATTCTCTCATTTTACTGGTAACGAGCAGGTTAGTCGATTTATCTACAACGAGACAGGCCCTAAAGGTGGAAACGATACAGGGCCACTAAAAGTAGAAGACATTGAAGGGCTTACCGAAGCACAAAAAACTGATGCCGAGATACAAGCGGCATTGGCAAAGTTTAATGCTAAATTTCAGGATCAGGATTTTGGAGTGGTGATGAAGCATCTACGAGAAGTGGATCCAGAATTAACTGCCGAAGATATTCCCAAATTAGAGCAATATGCTTCTCAAATTGAAGCAAAATTAGCACCGAAGGTAGCGGATACAACAGGGCTGGGATTAGACCTACCTCCAGTAGATGGAGGTAATACTGGTGACTTAGGTCTCGGATTACCAGCGGTAGCAGCGGCGGAAGATAATGGTCTTGGACTCGGTTTGCCCCCCGTAGACGGAAAAGATGGAGATGATATCCTGACTGGAGGGGCTGCAGCCGATGATCTAGGTCTGGGAGTTCCCACTACAGGAGATGTGATTCCAGAGGGAGATAAGACAGAAGTAGCGACGTTTGAACCAGATGAAAATAGGTGTCGTGAATGTGCAGGAAAAGTTGTAGAAGGGTTTACAGATTACCCAGATGAAGCACAAGGAGCTGTAGTGGCTCGTTTGGTTCGAATGGAAACAGAATATGCCTGTAATGTGAATGAGATTGACCCTGAAAAGGTTAAATCAAAATGTGATATCGTATTGTCTCGTTTTGAAAAGGCCGTATCTGACGATGCAGTAGAAGCTGATAATGAAAGAAGAGAAGATGAAGCTAAAGAAGATACTGTGGAGGCAAGAACTGAAGAAGTTGAAGTTACAGAAGCGAACAGAGAGAAAATAGCAGCTCTTAAGGCTAAATTAGCCGCTGATGAAATGGGGAAAGGGCAAATTGATGCAATTTTGGATGATGCCGCGGCTTGGGAGGAAATAGGAAAACTTGATGAAGCCGATCCAGAAAGAAAAGAATTAGAAGGATTTAAAGCTCAGTTAGGAATAGTGCAGAGAGAATTAAATTCTGTTTCTGCAATTACTACGCCAAATAATCCGCAGGAAGCAGCGGTTCTTCAGCAAATTGTAGCTTCTACTCCCGTTACGTGGAAGGCTGAGTCTCCATCGGTTCGATATGAAGCGATTTTGACCGCTATTGATGCTGGTAATCTTTCTGATGACACCAAACGACGAGCCAGAGAGGCTTTGGGTGTTCGTCTAAATACGCCGCCAACAATCCGAACGGGGAGTGATGTACAAGATGCACTGAGAGAAGGGCGTGGAACAGAAACACGATATCGAACAGAAAGAGTAGAAGAACCACCAGGTTCTGGGAACTATGTTGAGAAACAAGTGCCATATGAAGTACCACTTGAATACGACGAAAAACATCCACTCGAAGTTCGAGATGGGGTTTCGGCTTATCCAACAGAGGATGGGAAAACTCGTATTGAAGCAAAAATAGGAGATCGCACCTTCCCATTCGAAACTTCTGGCAATATTTCTGGGCCAGAGTTGGGTCTAAAAGTAAATGCCTTTATTGTGAATTACCTGATGCAACAAAAAGGTTTAGCTGGAGCAACAAACCAAGGAGTGCTTTCTGAAAATGCCGCTATTGATCTTGATAATACCGGTGCGGCTCGAGGACAAGCCTACAGAATGGCCGAAATGTCTATGGATTACCTCTTAGGAGCTGGGAGAGGACGAGATGGGGAAATTCTCACCGATCAAGAAATGAAACGGTTAGATTGGTCTTATCAATGGTTCATGCCTGAAGCTGGAACTCCAATTCTTTCAGGAGATGGAGCTCATGGTGATCGAGATGCTGCGAGAGTTGCAGACAAGCTTGGTGGAAATGGTACAGATGGACTTTTCTTCAGCGCTAGTGGGGAAGTTAATCCTGAGAATTTCGAAAGAGCTGCCCGTTGGATTAACGGTCAATTTCCAAGCGGAGAGCCTAGTTTTGAGGCCCTGAAAGCTTATCTAGAGAGTGGAGCCGAGTAAGTAATAAGGACGCTTTTTTAATTTGCTAAGGGTTTTGTAAATTAAATTCCTATGAAAATTCTGGCTAAAAGTCAGATTGAAAGACCTTTCGTCCAGAATCTGAGAAGTAGAGGTTATTACCGTCTTGATTGTTTTTTCAAGCAGACTCTGGGCAAGCCAGAGACTTATTAAGTATTCTTTCAGATAAAATTACAAAGCCGCTTCTTTTTCAGCGAATTTTTCTACAATAGGTCGCCAGATTTCTTCATTTTCTGGACGAATTTTTGTCATTGGTCCTCGGAAATCATCACGAATGATGTGCATCCATGATAGTGCCATCTTGATTGGAATCGGATTTGTTTCGATGAAACTCGTTCTTAGTACTGGAAGGAAATCGTAGTTGGCTTTTCTGGCTTCAGCCCATTTACCTTTGAGGCAAAAATCTACCATCTGTTTGGTAAGTTTTGGAAAGGCATTTGAAGTCACCGAAATTACGCCATCACCACCAAGGGCCATGAGAATATAATCAAGCTCAGCTTCTCCTGAGAGAACGGTAAAGTCTTCCTCAGTTTGTTGAATAATGTCCATAATCTGTCCAACATCTCCAGCAGACTCTTTGACTCCAACAATGTGTTTTACATCGTGGGCGAGTTTTACAATGGTTTCTACATTAATATTTACCCCAGCTCGTCCTGGGATGTTGTAGAGAATAATTGGTTTTTCTGTAGCGGAAGCCATGCTTTTGAAATGGCGAATCAGTCCATCTTGGGTTGGCTTATTGTAGTAAGGTGTTGAGAACAAAAATCCATCAACTGGAAGTTCATCAAGAGCTTCTACCTGATCGAGTGATTTGTGGGTGCAGTTGGTTCCCACTCCTACCATCACTTTTGTTTTGGTGCCTTTTGTTTGCTCAATAGTGAACTTTGTAAGTTCTACAAGCTCATCAAGTGTTAGACTTGGAGCTTCTCCAGTCGTTCCTCCGACTAAAATAGTGTTAATTCCTGCGTCTGTCTGTGTTTTTATCAGTCGTTCGTAATGGTCGTAATCAACATCACCGTTGCCCGCAAAAGGGGTAACAATGGCAGTTGTGGTTCCTACAAAATATTTATCTCTTGGCATGGTAATAATAAGCTTATAGACAGTTCCTGACCCTAGAGTTTTTTTAGGGAAAGTCAAGATCCAAGATCACTTAAAGTTAATATTTAGATATATGTTGTTTTTTAAAAAAAATAAAATCATGAATCTTATTCTCCTGAACTTGTGAAGGAGTTATTAGAGTGAAATTCGCCGCTTTTTTTTCATTCCTGCGGAGTTTATTATTTTAGAGTGTTCCTCTTTTTCCCAAAAAGAGGTAAAAAATCCTGGCGGAACAAAACTTCTAATTTTTCGGACTTCGTTCGTTAAAGGTATCAAACTTGCTCCTTATAGTTGCATCGGACACTGATACCTTTGCCCACTCACTCATGGAAAAATTTTAACGAAGATTTTGTAAGGCCAGAGCAGTGGAATGATAATTTAAGAAAATTTTAAAACGCTTCATCAAATTTGTCATCCTGAGTTTGCGAAGGATCTTTTGGGATACTATTGTAGACTCTCTGTAACAATAAAAAGAGTTAATTTACCGTTTTTCTAGGATCTCACAGAAACCAAGAATTTCTTGTTTTTGCACTTTGTATCGTAGAGATTCTACATCATCGTCTTCATCAACTAGAACTTTTCGTTGTAATACACTTTCTCCCGCATCAACTTCTGCTGTGATTCGGTGAATTGTAGCGCCTGTGTATTTTTCTTCGTATTCAAGTACTTGTTGGTGTACTTCGTCTCCCTTGAGTCCTGCAAATTTAGGAAGGAGAGAAGGGTGTACGTTTAGCGTAATATCTCCAAATTGATCACAGTAAACTTTAGAGAAAATTCTCATCCAGCCTGCAAGAAGTACCCATTCAGGTTTGAATTCTCGTAGGAGGTTGATGATTTCTCGGTCGTATTCTTCTCGAGTTTCGCCTTTTTGTGGTTCAATTACTTCAATGTTTTCAATTCCTGCAGCTTTAGCTTTTTCTAGAGCTCCAGAATCTTTTTTATCAGTAACAAATAGATCGATAGTTACATTTGGGATTCTTCCTTTGGCTTGAGCATCGATAATTCCTTGAAGCGTACTTCCATTAGAAGAAGAGAAAACGGCAATTTTTCGTGCTTTTGGTGGTTTTGGTAATAGATTTGGAGGAATAGCCGCAATGATCTTCTTAGATTCCTCAGCTATATCTCCTTTGATGTCTGGGTGTACTTCAATATCAGCCGTAGCCCCGTAGATACCTTTTCGTTGCTCCCAAGCCTGATCAATCTCTTGGTGTAGAGGGATATCAGGATTAAGTCTTGGGCGAGTTTTGTCTTTTAACAAATATTTTCGAACCTGAGAGAAGTCTGGATTGAGGAATATAAACTTCCCAGTTTTTTTCAGGTTTTGTAGATTTTTGGAGTTTTCGATCGTTCCTCCACCACTGGCAATAATACCAGAAAAGTTTCGGCAGAAGTCGTGAGCGACTTTTTGTTCGATCTCTCGGAACTGTTGCCAGCCATACTTGTCGGTGTATTCTGGGATAGACATACCCGTAACGAACTCGATTTCATTATCGAGATCTGCAAATGGTAAATCTAGCTGACGAGCTATTTCTTGACCAAAGGTTGATTTCCCAGCTCCTCGGAAACCAATGAGGACGATATTCTGATTCAGCATGAGTGGACGGTTTTTAGCAAAAATTTGTAAAAAAATCAAGTTTGATTTGATTCTTTTAGCGAAATGAGACCTTATACAAGCCTGTTTTAATGATTACGAAGTGATCATTTTTAAAGAAAAAATTAGAATATTTTTTCTTTTAATCGAAGCTTCCAGATGATGTCATGTAGCATTTACTAAAATTTTGGATTTTATAAGTAAATCTGCATATACTGTCACAAAAAAACGGAATTTTAGTCTTATATTTTTGATGAAAAACTTATTTATTTTGGCATTATTTTTTGGACTTACTGGACAAGCTCAGTCCATGGAATTTATTGATAGTGATGACTTCCCAACCTGGTCAGAAGAGGCGATAGAGGTGGTTGAAGAAGCCGGGGTTATGACGGGATTTGGAGATGGGTCTTTTCGTCCAGACCAAAATCTTACGCGAGCAGAAGCCGTAACATTACTTTTACGAGCCAAAAAAGATTTGGAGACGACCTACAATGGTGTTTCTCGGTTTCCAGATGTAGGTCAGGGAGTCTGGTTTGAGGAAGCGGTAGGAGTTGCCGCTCAAAATGGTTGGGTTCAGGGGCGTCCAGATGGTTTTTTCTATCCTGGAGATAATCTGACTCGAGCCGAATTTGCAACTTTGGTTTCTCGAGCGTTTGACCTAGAAGCCGAAAATTTAGAAGATCTTCCATTCGAGGATACAGAAGCTGAGCAGTGGTTTACGGCATATATTGGAGCGCTTTATGAACACGATTTACTCAGAAATGCTCGAAATAGATATTTTCGTCCAGAGCAGATCGTTACTCGAGCGGAAGCCGCTTGGACTTTTGCCCAAATTATCAATAAGCCAGGAATCAATGGTTCGGCAGCAGATATGCAAATTGATTCTAGTTATTACGGAGATTCTCGAAGAGTCGCTATCAAGCCAAAAGACTTTGAAGCTCACAAACAGGGCTATGAAGTCGAAAGACAGGCAATCCACATTGATGTAGATGTTCCAGAAGATGAAATTATTGTGACGAAAGACAGTGATTGGTCTCATTTAGGGAATGTTCGAGTACGAAACACTCTTGATTATCGAGGAGACTTAGAACATATACAGCTCTACCTTCGATTTGATCGAAGCGGAACAGGACCAGCCAATGCGTTTGAGATTAAAGTGGTTGGATTGGGAGACGATATTATTCAGCAAATCTATCGTAATGGGGAAGTAACCTTTACAGGGTTAGATCTGGAATTGGAATCTCAAGATGAAGCCGTCCTAGAAATTTTTGTTCGTCGAAGCGAAGGAGCGAGTTTCTTCCCAAAAGAAACCGTTGGAACGGTATATGTAAAAGATGCTGGAGGAGAAGCCTTCAAGCCATTTGATGCCGAATCAAATAGGGTCGCTGAAATCCTTACCGCTCCAATTGAGTACAATAGTCGGAATCTCCAGGATTTTACTTTTAAGCCTTAGAGAGTGATTCCTTTTGATGTTCTTGCGGAGATTATTATTTTAGAGTGTTCCTCTTTTTCCCAAAAAGAGGTAAAAAATCCTGGCGGAACAAAACTTCTAATTTTTCAGACTTCGTTCGTTAAAGGTATCAAACTTGCTCCTTATAGTCGCATTGGGCACTGATACCTTTGCACACTCACTCATGGAAAAATCTTAACGAAGATTTTGTAAGGCCAGAGAAGTGGAATGATAATTTAAGAAACTTTTAAAACGCTTCATTAAATTTTTCATCCTGAGTTTTCGAAGGATCTACGGTATTTGTTTTTAGAGGTCAGGCATTTCCTTTACACTTCCATTTCGAAGACAGGAATTTCCATAGACGGTATCGCCTTCAGCGATGGTTTCGTAGTGTTTAATCATTTCAGGTTTTCCATCAAAGGTTTTTAGCACTCTAATACCCCACTGGTTACAAGCGTGTTCTCGTGCTTGGTTTTCACAAAAGGGATCAAAGGGGAGATTTTTTTCAAACTGAAGTCCATGACAGGCTTCGTGAACCAAAACACTGTGAGCATATCCAGGTCCCTGAATAAAAGTATTTTCAAGGAGGGTTATTTTTTTTGTGCCTCTTTCGCCTTCTTGAGCAAAGCCAGCATAATTCCCTCCGGTGATGATGTAGCTGATTTTAATCGTATCAATGTGATCTCTCACGAGTGCATACTCTTCAGGCATTTTATTTTTTAGATCGCTTAGCACTCCTCGATATCGAAAGACTGAAAGTGGATCACCTAATACAAAGATGCCATGTGGGTGATAAAACCAATAAAGACCACCTAGCAGAAGTCCCCAAATAAGAAATTTTTTTAGTTTTCTTGGCTTCATTTTAATCAAAGTATAGTCTATGCGCACTTTGGAATAAAATTATGTCAGAAAAAATTTTTGTTTATGGATCAATTGCCTTTGATGTGATCTTCTCGGTGACCGATGATTTTCGTAAAAGTATTCCATTGGAAGCTGGGGAAATTCGGAATTTTAATGCAACGTATATCGCCAATAAAAAAGATGAAAATCCTGGAGGGATTGCTGGGAACATTGCCTTTTGGTTGGGAGAAGCGGAGGTGACTTCAACGGTGTTTTCTGTTTTTGGAAAAGATTTCACAACTCTGGGGTATAGAAGACGGCTTGAAGATTATGGACATAAGATAATGGGTGAAGAAGGGGAGTTTACTTCTCATGCCTACATGGTTTCCGATCCGCTTCATCAACAATTGGTTATTTGGCAGCCCAATGCGGCTGAAGTTATTGATAATATCCGTTTGGGGGATTATGTTTCGGAAGAATCTTTATCAGGGTTTGAGTGGGCTATTTTTTCTCCTGGGTCCAATGTCTCACTACCAAAGCATATTGCAGAATTTCGAGCACTCAATCCCAAAGCCAAAATCATCCTTGATCCTGGGCAGTGGACGCCTTTCTGGGAAGAAGAAGCTCTTATTCAAACTCTGGGGCAGGTGGACTTTTTAATTGGGAATGACATTGAATTTCAACATTTCAATAAATATAGAAATTACTTTCCAGAGGATCTTTATGAGATTGAAACAAAAGGGGAGAGGGGAGTGGAATTTAGATATAAAGGGGGAAAGAAGAATTTCGAAGCCTTGAAGGTTGATAATGTGGTGGAAACCACGGGGGCTGGAGATGCTTTTAGAGCTGGGTTTTTATCGGTAGTATCTCAGGGAGGAGAATTTGAGGAGGCTATTGAAAAAGGTTGTGAGTTTGGAGCCCGCTGTGTACAATTGCCAAGCGCTCAGTATTAAAATATGAGAATTCTTACACTATTGCTTTTGGCGGTTTTACTTCAGGCTTGTTTTTCTCAAAAACAGGCGGGATTACCTCCAGAGTTATTGCAGGAAACAGTAGAAGCTCTAGAAGAAGAAGCGAGCCAACCAATAGAAACAGAAAGTAACGAAGAACCTCAAGAAGTAGTCTCACTCCAAACAGGAGAAGACCTTCAGGGAGAATATTGTCAGACTTTGGCGAAAGGACTCGTTGAGGCTTTTGAGGATATTAATTACTGTGAGATTGATGACGACTGTTCGATCGCTCCAGGAGTATGTCCTTTTGGGTGTTATTTCTATTACAACCAAAATTTGAATTTTGGGCCTTATGAACGAGATATCAATAAATATAAGGAAAAATGTAACCCTTGTGAGTATAAGTGTGAGGCCGAGTCTTCACTTGAAGCACCGAAATGTATAGACAATAAGTGTATTGTTCCACAGAGCCTTTAAAGTTTTATATTCTTTTTTCTTTTAAAAGAACCCAAAAAGTTTTGTTGCTCCGATAAAATTTAAGAAAACGAATCTTTTTGTTCGTTAAATTTTGCAAACTTCGAGCAAAATTTTACACTCATTTCAAAGTTGTTTTTTGTTAAATTTTATCAAGGCAACAGACAAGAAAAATAAATTTATTTAATGGACTACAAAGTAAAGGATGTTGGACTGGCTGATTTTGGTCGTAAAGAAATAGAAATAGCTGAAACAGAGATGCCAGGGTTGATGGCTATTCGAAAAGAATACAAAGATTCACAGCCTTTGAAAGGAGCGAGAATCGCAGGATGTATTCATATGACGATTCAGACGGCCGTTCTGATTGAAACTTTAATAGAACTTGGGGCAGAGGTTCGTTGGAGTAGTTGTAATATTTTTTCTACTCAAGATCATGCAGCGGCTGCAATTGCCAAAAAAGGAATTCCAGTCTTTGCCTGGAAAGGGGAGACAGAAGAAGAGTATTGGTGGTGTATTGAGCAGACAATTTTTGGTCCTGATGGGTGGAAACCAAATATGCTCCTAGATGATGGAGGAGATCTGACGGAACTTATTCATAATAAATATCCAGAATTACTGGAGGATATTCGAGGCGTTTCAGAGGAAACTACTACAGGAGTTCACAGACTCTACCAAATGCATGAAGCCAGAACGCTTAAAATGCCAGCGATAAATGTGAATGATTCAGTAACAAAATCAAAATTTGATAATCTTTACGGATGTAGAGAAAGTTTAGTAGACGCTATTAAACGAGCGACAGATGTTATGGTTTCGGGGAAAGTAGCCGTTGTGGCTGGGTTTGGAGATGTAGGGAAAGGATCAGCGGCAAGTCTGCGTTATTCAGGGGCGAGGGTTATCGTTACAGAAGTAGATCCAATCTGTGCTCTTCAGGCCGTTATGGAAGGGTATGAAGTGACGACCATGGAAGAAGCTTCAAAACTCGGAGATATTTTTGTTACGGCTACGGGATGTTGTGATGTGATTACTCGAGATCATATGCTGAATATGAAAGAGAATGCGATTGTTTGTAATATCGGGCATTTTGACTCAGAGATTGAAATTGCGGCGATACGAGATTGTGATTGGGAAGAGATTAAACCTCAAGTACATCATGTAACGCTTTCTAATAAACGCAAAATTATTGTTTTAGCCGAAGGGCGTTTGGTAAATTTAGGATGTGCTACGGGACATCCAAGTTTTGTAATGTCTTGTAGTTTTGCCAATCAAACTTTAGCACAGATAGAATTGTGGACTCGGCATGAAGAATATCCAGTGGGAGTTTATACTCTGCCAAAGCATCTTGATGAACGAGTAGCCGCGTTACATTTACCAAAGTTAGGGGTAAAACTTGATCAGCTGACTCAATCTCAAGCCGATTACTTGGGGATTTCAAAAGATGGTCCTTTCAAATCAGAGCACTATCGTTACTAATGTTGCCGCCCGAGGGGAATTATTCCCCTTAGGAAATCCCCTTGATATGGTATAAATTATTCTATGGAATCCACAAGACCCTAGAAAAGTAAAATAATTATAGAAAATTTGTGAGTTTAAAATGATTAGTTATATTAAAAAAAACACAACAGACAAAAAGAGTAGAACCTTAAACCTTTGTCTTATTTAATTGTATGTCGAAAGAATCCCCCGAGAGATTGGAAGATCTGACTTGTCCGAGAGAAATCATCAGACATTACGCTCCAACAAAAAATATTGCCGCTTTGTGGGAAGCGTTGTTAGAAGAAAAAGAATTTCATAAAGGCTTTGAAGTTTTAGTTGAAGCTCTAATCGGTCAGTTAGAGGATTTTTTGGCAAGCGATGATGAAGTTTTGGTTGTTAATATTTCAGGATTCCCATCAGCGGGAAAATCGAGTGTTTCAGAAATGTTTAATGAGCGGTTGGTTGATTCAAATTTAGCCATTCCAATGCTTAGGGTGGATCAAGATTTGTTTCATGGAACCGCTAGAGGGACACCAGAACGAGATCAGATGCTGGATTCCTATGCAAATTTGAAAAAAAATCTCTATCAATTTCGTCGTTTAAGAGAATTCTTTTCTGCGGTTCTGAACCCAGAACAGAGAGGAAAATTTTATGAGATGGATGGGCTGTATAATCGAGCGGATAACGGACAAATGACCAAAGAAGAAAAATGGAGAATTCCAGAAGGGAAACATATTTTATTCTCAGAAGGGCTTAATGCTACTGGGAATTTTTCTCATTGGGAAAAAAGACAAGAGGAAGGGGATCCAAATATTCGAAAATTTAGAGTGGTAAATGCGTTTCTTTTAGATGATCCAGGGAGGCAATTGCAGGGAGCTATGGCTCGTGATTTTGATCGAGATAATCATACAGAGGCGGATCGCATGCGTTTTAGAATTCGTGAGTTTTTACTGATGATTCGCATGCAAATGGCTAATATTCAAAGAGCCGATATGATCTGTGTTGAGCCAGAAAGAATTAAAAAACGGAAGAAACGAAACGTTGGTTCACTGAAAAAAGATGAGGCTTTCCATGGTCAATGCGAAACGGTCTTAGGAGAGTTTGCTAATAAAGTTTTGGCACAAATTGCTGGATTTGAAAAGGTTAAAAAAGCTAAATCAGCAGACAGGCAAGACCCAAGAAGAGTTGCATTTGAGGTTTCACAAAAGATTATTGAGCGAGCCAAGGCTGTTACAGCGGATTTAGATGAACGTGCAGAACAAGTGAAGTGTTGGAAAATACAAGGTTAACCTTCTGAAGCAAATCTCCGATAAGCGGCTTCCATTTTTCCATGGTAGTTGAGTTTTGCGTAACCCGCTCCATTATAGCCTTTGGCAAAGGCGTGGAAATCTGGTTCAGTTCGGCTCTCAGCAATGTGAGGCGTTAAATTTCTGGTTTCTAAAAACTTACCAAAAGCTTCTACTTGTGCTTCAGCACCTCTTGTTTGGAAGTCATTCTTCATTTCCGTTGCACTAGCGTAGCCTAAAGATTGAGCATTGAACCCCATAATTTGGAAGGCTCCAAAACTTGTTGCCTCATCTTGCCCTTTGTGTCCATGATGAGGTTCGTAGCGAGTGGCGCTAAGATCGCCTCCACTCTCTACTGCAACCACAGCTTTCAGAGCGGCTACATTTGCGGGTGGAGTGAGATTTCCGGCAAGAGTTTCAACTTTAGATATCAGTTCCGCATTACTAATACTTGGAACTTCGAATGTTCCAGAGTAGGTATTTCCACTTGAAGAAGAATTTGGGGCTCGATTTCCCGTGACGCCCGCGTTGTCCATTGCACTTCCCAAATCAAACTGATTTGGTTCGGTTACTTCTTTTCCAGTTTCTGGATCGATATAGGTATTTGTAGTTCTATCAGTAGCGGTTGCAAGTCGATCTTTTGCACCTTTTAAGAAAGCTTCATACTCTTCTGAAGTCATTTTGCCAATTGCTGAGGTTCTTTCTTCATCGGTCATTTGAGCAAACATATTTCCCGTAGCTTCAAGAAGCGCCTTCGCATCTACATCGGGATTAGCTTTAAGGAAATCAGCAAGCATGGCTGCTTCAGACTTTCCGCCAATGGTTCGATCTTCAAATTCGCTGAGATCGACCCCTCTTTCTGTCAGTACGGTTGTCGTGGATTCTGGAAGGGTATCATCTTTTGGTGGGATGCCAGCTTCTTCCCGAAGACGTCTTTCTGCTGCTGTTAGTTTGGTTACCTCATCTCTAGCAACTACTTCACCTTCGGTTAAAACCTTGCCAGAAAATTTTTCATGATCATCTGTAGCGGCTTTATGGGCTTTTGCGGCACCTCTGTCGACTCCACCGTCGACAGGATCTACCCCTTCAACTTTTTCTGCGTCACCAGGAATAATGGGCTGATCTTTGTCTGGAGTTTCTGCGTTCATGTGTTTTTGAATAATTAAATCTTTCTATTATACCAAAAAAATACTAGAAATTCAATGCGGAAATATTTAGAATGCTACTAAATGGAAGCAAGTCTGTCTCAATTGTTGTCGAAGAATTGGTATATTGCTCCAGAGACTAAATCTTTAATTTTAAAGAAAGCTCGTAACAAGGATTACTCTCCAGAAAAAATAGAGCGTCTTAAAACTATTGTTCAGAATATGAATGATATTCAGGCGCAGTTAATTGCTAAAATTGTTGAGAAAAATCCTTTGTTTTTTGCGGAATTTGATCATGAATTGCAGGCAGAAGCTTTTGAAAAAATTAAATCCATGGAAGGGCCAGAGCATGAGCAGGAAATTTCTTCAGTGGAAGCTGAGTTAGAAGATTTTCTAAAAGACGCTTAAACCTTTTCTCTTACTGGATTTTTAGCCTGATTTTTGCTATAATTATCAGATATTTAATTGAAAATTAATGGCAGGACCAGAAGAGAGAGATGCTAGAGTAACAACTCCTGAAACGGATAAAGTTGATTGTGATGAGGGGAAAACGGATGTCGTTGTACCTGAAATTGCCGGTTCAGATTCGGCTCGAGATAAAGCCCTAACGGCTTTGACAGAAACTGATCCTGCTGGAACGGGGGATTTGGAAAGAGTAGCGGGGAAAATACAAACAAAGATCGAGCCAGTCCCTATGCCTATGCGGGTTTAACAGTGGATAATAATGCAATTTATCAAGGAGGAATGTATGTTCGAGATGGAGTATATAGTGCGGGAACTCATGATCAACGTCCAGGAGTAGCGGCTATCGTGTATCGACTCAAGCAGATGCAAGGGTAAACTTCAGCGGTTTCTTAGCACCTATTTCTCGTTTAATTTTTTTTGACAAGCGTTGTTGAATCATTATAAAAACGCTGATTTAAATATAATTATTTAGAATATGGCAACTAAAAAAGCCGGTGGTAGTACAAAGAATGGTCGAGATTCAGTCGCTAAACGACGTGGGGTCAAACGATTTGGAGGAGAAGCAGTAAATGCTGGTGAAATTATCGTTCGACAGAAAGGAACAAAATTCCGACCTGGTAAAAATACTGATATGGGAACAGACTTTACAATCTTTGCCACAGAAAAAGGAACGGTAGAATTTACAGAACAAGCCGTTAAACGATTTGACGGTCGAACGTACAAACGAAAATTTGTTCATATTAACGCTTCAAAATAATTGAGCGTTTAACTTATAAATAAAATAGCTTCCTTTTCGGAAGCTATTTTTTTGTATAGAATGATTTAGAATGACTTTTGATAAGCAAGCTTTTGGACTCATAGCAGATGGGAATCGTCGTTGGGCAAAATCTCAAGGATTGGCGGCTTTTGAAGGTCACAATAGGGGCTTCTCGGTTATTCGAAATACCGTTTTCCCAAGGCTTTATGATCATGAGGATTGGGATACTTTGGCGGTTTACGCTTTTTCTACGGAAAATTGGAAGCGCTCCCCTCTGGAGGTAACTAATTTGATGAAACTATACCAAGAAATGGCGGAAGACTGGGGAAATGAAATACTCGAAAAAGAATGTCGCTTCATTCATGCTGGACGAAAAGACAGGCTTCCCAAAAAACTCCTAAATCGTCTTTCGGAGTTAGAAGAAAAATCTAAAAATTTTGATAAATTTCGGTTAGTACTTTGTTTAGATTATGGTTCTCAAGATGAGATTCTGCGAGCGGTTGAGAAAGGAGGACGTGATTTTGAAAACTACCTAGAAGTTCCCCCACTGGACTTGATTGTTCGTACAGGAGGAGAAAATAGACTCAGTAATTTTTGCCTCTGGCAGGCGGCTTATAGTGAGTTTAATTTTCATCCGAAAAAATTACCAGAGCTTACGGAGGCTGATATGGAGAAGATTATAATGAACTTTAAAAAAAGAGATCGGAGAAAAGGGACGTAACATTATTAAAATGCTAAGAGGTTTTACGTTAATCGAGTTGTTAGTAGTAATCGTTGTTATTGGGATTTTATCAACGATTGGTGTCGCTACATTTAATACCTATTTTGAGAAGGCTCGTCATACGAAACGCCTCGCTCATATTAATCAAATATCATCTGGAATTCGGCAGTATTTTGCTCTAGAAGGAGAAAATCTTCCTCTGCCAGCATCAGGTGCCTGTATTGGATTAAATGATGGAGAAAATTGTTGGGGGGATAGATTAGGAGAGGGAAATACCGCCTTAAATAATGCGCTGAGACCTTATGTAAAAATTACCGCACAAGACCCTGAAGCAACAAATGATTGGGGAGACAATTATTATTTGTTTCAAGGTCAACTATCTATTGGTTGTAGACCTGTTATCCCCAGCGATCCATCTGGGCTATGGGTTATATGGAGACATCCAGAAACCAATGGAGGGAATTGTAAAAATGGCGGGATGAATTCTTGTTGTAGTGGCACTCCTTTTTGTGGCAATGCTGGAGGTTATTTCTGTGCTTATTCAGTAAAAAGGGATGGCTAGGAAATAGGACGTCTTAATTTTTCATGACTCTCGGCTAAAGTTTGGCTTGAAAGTGCTGACATGAGGGAGAGTTCACCAGCCAGAACTCCACAACCAATCAAGGCCGCTAATTCTGTGGATTCATAATGACCTTGATCATTTTCTTGAAGCCCTGTTAACTCAAGAGTTTGATTCTGAACCGAAAGAGAAGTCCCTCCACCAATAGTTCCGCAAATAAGAGCTGGGATAGTCACCTTTGCGAGAAGATCACCATTATCTAATGATTTGAAATGAGAGTTTCCTAAACTTCCATCAACGGTATGTGCTGCATCTTGCCCCAGGGCGATAAAACTGGCCGCAACAATATTGGCATGATGGGCATTGTTAGCTAAAGAACCAGCTATACGGCTTCCCTCTTGGAGTTTTACTTCATCAACAACTTCAATGGCTTGGCTGGAGGTTTTAAGAACCGATTTAACCTCTTCCGCCTTAATAGTGGACTGAGCTTCTAACGAAAATTTGCGTCCATGAGTTTTGGTATGCTGGCTTGGTTTTTTATCACTACACCAATTGGCCGAAACAGTAATCAGATCAAGATCAAAATTTGGTTTAAAATACTGGTCGGCTAAACACTTTGAAGCGATGGTAATCATGTTCATTCCCATAGCTTGGCCGGTGTTGAAATAAATATTTATGTATAAAAAATTTGTTCTTAATTTGGTTTCGATTTTTAACACTTTGGCAAACCGACTTTGCTTGGATACAAGCTCATTGAGAAGGTCTAGATCATGGTTGATTTTTTCTTGGAAATTGTGGTAATCAAAGTTTTCAGGAATTTTAAAAGCCAGAGAACGAGAAATACCAACTTCTTTAAGGTTAACCACAATAGGTTGACTAGAATTTCTAATCGCCTTAAAACCTCGATTGACACTCGCTACCAAACAGGCCTCCGTTGTCGCCAAGGGAAGCTGAGCTTCAATAACTTTATCATTGAGATTAAATTTTATAGGGCCTGCTATCCCGAGTGGAACAGGTGTGAATCCAATAATATTTTCACAGTTTCCTGTAAAATTGGTTATGGGATCTTCAATGATGCTGCCGTAGCTGAGTGGGGTTTTGTTCATTGTTTTGCTTTTAGGCTCAAAAGTCGTAGCTTTGAGCCAGACTTATACCTATGGAGTATAGAAAAACCACGGCCCACGGTAAAATAATTTTATTTGGAGAACATACCGTTTTATATGGCGGTGGAGCGGTAGCCATTCCTTTTGGAGTTGACGCTTGTATTTTGGAGATATTTCCAAGTTCAAAAATGGAATGTAAAATTACACCCAAAGTTTCTCCTATGGTACACAGCACACTCGTTGAAGATTGGAAATATTTAGCCAGAGAATCCAAATTATCGAATCAAAATTTCGAAATAAAAGTTCAGTTCAACCTTCCCCCAGGGGGTGGCTTTGGTATATCGGCTAGCTGGAGTGTAGCGCTGGTTCGCTGGCTTCAACCAGTCTTAGGATGGAGTGAATCTGAGTGTTTAAAAAAACTTCAATTACTTGAAGATAAACATCATGGAAAAGCGAGTGGGATAGATCACATGACTATTTGGAACGAAATGCCTCAGGTGCTACTAGATGGAGTAGTTGAGCCTCTAGAGCCTAATCAATCTTGTCTTGAAGCTTTGAGTGTTTTTTATACTGGAAAACCCAAAGAGACAACTTTGGAAATGATTGAAAGAGTAAAAAATTCTAAGAATGAAATTTTATTTTTGAATAAAAATATTGTTCAAAAGTTAAAAGAGATGGATATAGAAGAATTTATGAATCTCATCAATAAATTTGGTCGTTGGCTTGAAGATTCTGGAGCGGTAAATCCTGAAATAGTCAGTAAATTTGAAAATTTTCGTACTCAGGGGGGAGCGGTTAAAATTTGTGGGGCAGGGGGCTTTGATCAGGGAAGTGGGGCAGCGGTAGCGTGGCACAAAAATCCAGAGGTGCTTAAAAATTTTTTAGCAAATTTTAAGTCTGTATAAGTTGAGTTCCCAAAATAGTTTCACCTCTGAGCCATCTTCTGAGATTCTGAGGATTTTTTCCCGAGGAGAGCGTGATATTTGTCTGATTATTGAGAACCGAAAAAGCTTGTTCCAATTTTTTTGCCATGCTGCCAGTGACGTCGGCTTTTTGGTTATCAAAAAAGACAGGGAGGGTGTCAGTCGATAGTTCAGAAATGGTCTTTTTATTAGTATCTAAGACTCCGTCAGTATCTCCCAAAAATAAAATTCGTTTTGGTTCACTTGTAAAGTATTCAGCCAAAGAGGTGATTTGTGTATCGGCACTAACAATTTCTTTTTTATCTTTAATTTCAACCGCGTCACCATGTCCTAAAAATACATTACTTTTTTCCGACGAAGCTTGCCATTGTTGATGAGGCTTATCCCAGAAATGACGTCCAGAGATAGCTTCAAAATCTATTTTAAGAAGCGTTTGAATAGTGGTGTTTAATGCTGAAACTTCAGCAGCCGCTTTATAGAAGTATTCATCATTTTTAGTTTTGTTCCATTTTTGTGCTGAAATATGGCCAAACGATCCCGCACCGTGGAAAAGCCAAATCTTTTCCTCTTTTTCTGAGGGATATTGATTTATAACTTCAATTAAGTCCTGAAGTATAGATGTTTTTAGCGTTTTGAGTTTTCCTTTATCAGTGATAACACTGCCTCCAAGCTTAATAATAGTATGTTTCATTATTCCTTTTCAATGACACGAAGTCCATCCCCTGGACGGTTAACTAAGTATGAATAATTTTGTTTATTGAGCCAATCTTCGATCAACTTTGTTTGGACTTCGGTAGTAATAATATGTGGATTGGCTCCAGCATCTAAAGTCCAGGCCCAGTCAGAAACTCCTTGTGCGTTTAGACTCTCAATTAATTCCCAGGTTTTGTGGGTAAAATATTGATGAGATGGGGTTTGAGTGAGCATTACACTGTGGAGCATGAGAGAGTTTAGCTCGGTTAGATGGAGGATCGTTTTTAAATCACCAGTCATCAGAGCTTGGCTCATTATTTCTATCTGATTTTGTGTTTCGGCTAAGCGTCCAGCTTGTAATGGGCTTGTATGAGCCTTGGATTGTCCCACTCCAGAAGGTTCATGTTTGGTACTGGTATCAACTAAAACGACGATGTCTACGAGTTTTAATTTGGGATGTATTTCTAGAGAATTTATTTCAATATTTTTGCCATCAAAATCTAATCGTGTAAATCCAGATTCAAGTGATCTTGGAGCTGAGAAACTGCCTGATCGAGCACACAGATTCGCGAGACTTGGTAGTTTGGATTGGAGCTCGAGAGGCAGGGCGTGATAAAGCGCGCCAGATAAAGCCGAGAAGCCTGAGGCGGAAGAAGCTATCCCTGCATTGGCTGGGAAAGTATTTTCACTTTCAATATGTACGCCCCAATTAATTCCAGTTTTAGATCGGATAAAATCAACGATTCGCTCGACCCCATCGCGGCGTCTAATTTCCACCATTTTCTCAGAATGTTGATCTTTAACCATCAGATGAACTTCCGTCGTTTTATCAGTCCAAGTAGCCGTTGTGGTAGTGAGGCAGCTATTGAGATTGAATGATAAACTTGAAGTAAGAGGAACGGCCATTTCTAGCACTTCGTCATACTTAGTTCCCCAGTGTTTAATAAGCGCAATGTTAGCGGGAGCAGTAACTGTCGCTTTCATTATTGAATAAATTTTTTATACAATATTTGAAAGGCTTCAGATTCATCTAAAAGAATGGCTTCTTCACGACACCAGACCGATAGGTGATCCCAAGTAGCGTCTTCAGGATTTTTTAGGGAAGCCACAAAAGCCTTCCAATTGATAGTCTTTACGGCCTGTACCTCTTCTGGATTGAGTTGGAATTTATTATCTGAGAAACCAACAAAAACTGGGCAGATTTCATTTTCCATAACCCCTAGGTGAGTTGCACAGTAACGATACTCTGGGAGAATATTGAAGCATTCAAAATCTACGTTCATTCCCAGTTCATATTCTAAACGACGTTTAACAGCTTTTATTCGACTTTCTTCTGGAAGTGGGTGTCCGCAACAGGTATTTGACCAGATATTTGGCCAGGTGATTTTAGAGGCGGCTCGTTGTTGCAGTACGAGATCTCCGTTGGATCTAAAAATAAAACAAGAAAAGGCTTGGTGGAGCGGGGTTTCAGATTGGTGAACTTCGCTTTTAAGCTTGGTTCCGATAGGTTTGTCATCATTATCAACGAGTACCACTTTTTCACTAGTGGTTTGAGGGGGGCAGCCGCTACATTGAGACTGACTATTCATGATTTGGATAAGCCACTAGATGATAGATAATTCGTTGATCATTAGTTTCAAACTGACGACCTATGCCTAATCGAACGGGGTCTCCAATAGAGATATTTAGTTGTTTTCCTCCGTATAAGGACGCAAGTAAAGTTTGAGATTTTAATTTTACCAAGACAAAAATTTCGTTTTCATTGCTGGTTAAGCTTTCCACCGTTCCACTTTGTCCTAGATAGGCTTTAATCTGCTCATGGTGTCTGGCTTCGTCTGCTGGAGAAAAAGTATTTAACATGTTTCTAGGTAGTGAAGTATAGCAGTTCCGCCTGTTCCACCAATATTATGTGCTAATCCTGTACTGCCCGCATCCTTATTTTTTAATCTTTGATAGCATGAATGGATTTGTTTAACTCCAGTAGCTCCAACAGGATGTCCACCGCCTTTTAATCCACCAGATGGATTTATTTCTAGTGTATTAGAATCAGGATTATTCCATATATTTTCTAAAAATTCGGGAGCGGTTCCTGCGTTGCAAATCCCAAGATCCTCCAGGGCCATAATAAGTGCAATGCTAAAGCAATCATGAACTTCTATTACCCGGCAATCTTCTTGCCAGTTTTGTGGAAGATTAAGTCTCTCTAGGGCTATTTTTGTGGCTGGAATAGAAGTAATTTCTGATCTTTGAGCAAGATCGGGGCTGTCGGTTGCCATTGAAGATTTTGGAATTGAGACTTGAGTCGGTTCTTTTTGTAAAATAACTGCAGAGGCTCCATCACTTAGTGGTGAACAGTGGAGCAGATTGAGTGGGGCCGCAATCATTCGTGCCTGATTTATTTGTTTTAAGCTAAAGGTCTTTCCATAAAAATGAGCATGAGGATTTTTTTCTGATTGGCGATGCATCAGTGCAGGACCAAAGGAAAGATCTTCAATAATTTTATTGTACTTGTGTAGATATTTTTGGGCCATAATGGCATACAAACCACAGAAGGAAATTCCAGTTATTTGTTCCTCAGGAGAAGTAGCTCGTATGAGATGTTGATTAACAATATCTGGAGGAAGTTCAGTCATCTTTTCGGCGCCTACGACCAAAACTTTTTTAAAGAGGCCACTATCAACGTCTTTCCAGGCATGATGCATAGCCATGCCTCCAGATGCACAGGCGGCCTCATATAAATAAATAGGAATATTTACTTTTAATTTTCCAGCGAGTTGAGAACCCAGATGTTGAAGATTTTGCAAGGCTCCACTAAGCATATTTCCGATGTAAATAGCTTCAATTTCATCCAGCGATGAGTTGGCATCTGCTAAAGCCGTATCGACAGCTTCTTGCATAAGGCTGAGTAAAGAGCGATCAAAAAACTCTCCAAAAGCAGTCGTTCCTGATCCAGCTACGTAAACCATTATGCTTCAGAGTTATTAATAGTTGATATATTGAATGGATTTTTGCTTTGATAAGCCGTGATTTTTTCGGTGGTTTGAATCTCAAGAACATCACTTCCAGCTCCAGATCCGTAGCTAGCAACTAAGATTCTTTGTCCAGGTTTTGCTTTTGATAGTACTCGTGCGAGAGAGAAAGGAACCATGGCGGCATAGAGATTCCCCGTTTTCGGGAAACAAAAGCCAAGTGATATTTGTTCTGAAGTAATGCCGAGTTTTTCGGCAAGACTTAGAGGAAGTTTTCCATTTGGTTGATGAAGAATTATATGATCAAAATCTGAGATTTTCCTTTTGTTCTGTTGGAAAAAATTTTCAATCGCTTTTGTAATCGTTTCTTCATACATAGCGTTGCTGTAGCGTCCTGCATGGCGAGGAAATTCTTCGTTTTGAGAACGCCAGAAGTCAGACCTTCGATGAGTAAAGCTATAAACATTGGTTATGTGAGCAATACTATTTTCTAAGTCTTCAGTAATACAAAAACTGGAAGATCCAGCGCCCGTAGTCATGGCTAAAACATCTCCAGGAGCGCCTTTGGCAATGTCCGCGCTGACAGCGATAGCGTCAGAATCAAAACTTCGTACATGCCCAATGGCGGCAATCATAGCAAGAGTTCCTGCTCGGCAAGCAAATTCCATATCGGCTGTTTTGAGATCATTGCCTTCAATGTTGCAAAAATGAGCAATAGCAGCGGCAGTATTTCCAACCGCATAAACAGGCGTCTCACTTCCGAGATAAAGTGCTCCAATTTGAGAAGCAGGATATCGTTTTTGAAGGTTGGAGACGGTTTCCACTCCCAAAGTGAGAGTGTCATCGCTTGGCTGAGGTAGGCGTTTATGTTCGATTCCAAGAGACAAAGCGGTATCTCGGCTCCCCTGGGCAAGAGCAACAATTTCTGATTGATTAATCTCGATAGGCGGTAAATAGGCATCAAACGCTTTGATACCAACCGAGCTCTTCAACATGCATATTCAACAAATTCGCTCTGGAATATAATAAAAGACCTATTTAATTCAAGGTTAATCCTCAAAAGCATTTTACACCAAAGGGAAAACGCTTAGAATGAGGAATGAATTTATCACTATCCCTTCGATGAGACATCTTTTTTTACTGGCAGCGATATTTGCGACTTTAACCTACTCAGGTTTTGTAGAAGCTTGTTCTCCGCCGCAGGGTCCAGTTACCGAACAAGATCATTTGGATAATGCGGACATGGTATTTGTGGGAGAAGTGATTCAAGCGGGGAGATTTAAAAGTGATACAGGAATTATTGGCGTAGATTTTTTGGTGCTTTTGCCACTCAAGGGAGAAGAGCCTCAAAAAGTAAGAGTTAGAACGCGAGCTTCTTCGGCCGCTTGTGGATATGATTCAGCAAAAACTTTTGAACCAGATAGTGTCTGGATGATATTTGCAAGTGAGGATACAGAAGGAAACTATAGCACCACTCATTTAGCGGGAAATAAAAAGTATGAAGGTATGACAGATGCAGCAGTAGCGGCTGAGTCAATACTTGCAGAATCTCTTTTGGACACAGCTTTTGACGATATTATTGACATGAGCTTTGAAGTGGTGGATGCTAGTGAGCCGCCAGCGAATTGTGCTCGTTGGTTCGATGGATGTAATCGTTGTGGACGGAGCGAGCCAGGAGGAATGATGGTCTGTACAGAAATGGCTTGTATGGAGACGTCAGAACCACGGTGTGAAGAATACTTTGATGACGACTTTCTGCCTCCAGTTGATATGCCACCAGTAATGATGAATCAATGTAAGGTTACTTTTGATGGGTGTAATGCTTGTGTCTATGATCAATTTACTGATGATTCAGAATGTACGGAAAGCCATTGTGATGAGGCTTTAGCTGAGTCTGTTTGTTTACTTTATTTTGATGAAGTTTCTGATTTGATGGAACATGGAGCCTGGTTTGAAACGGGAGGAAAGCCAGGGGCTGTGGATGTTTTGGAAGAGGGGATGACTCCGCCACCAGTATTTCCAGAGGAAAATCTGCCTGAGTTTGGAAGCGTGAAAATTCCACCGATGACTCAGGAAGAGCTCCAAAATCTTATGGAAATTGTTCCGGGGATGAGCTTTGAGGGATTTGAGGTTCCTGAAACGATGCCCGCAGTGGAAGATATGGAATATCCAGGAGATATTGATGAAGATCTTCAGGCTCTCTTAGATATTGATGAACAGCCACCAAATCTTTGGAAAAAGTTGATGACTTCATTAATCTTCTGGGACTAAGTGTAGGTCTGTTTAAGACTTTTTGTTTCCAACAAAGCTGAGAACGACACGTCTTTCCTGTGGAGTATTGAGTTCAATCATTAAGATACTTTGCAAACTTCCAAGTCTCATTTTTCCATTAACTACTGGAATTGTTTCTGATGTTGAGCCAATAAGCATCTGAGTGGCTTGAGGATTTTGACCTTCAGAATTAATACTGTCACCAGAAAAACCATCTTCATTAATTTTTATAGCAACCGTAGTATGTTGGGTAAACACATTAACGAGGCCGTCGAGGGCTCCACCATCTTTAAGAAACTCTTCAACTAGAGGAGTGATATTTCGAACTTCGAACATTTCTTCGGTCTTGAATGTCAAAGTTTTAGTATGCATGATTTTATATGTGTATTAGTTACTTATTATCCTAAAAAAAAGCATCCAATCGTCAAATCTTGGTGCTAACCGTTGATCGTTGATATTTTATGTCTATAGTGTGAATGAATAATTTATCCTTATGGCAGAAAGTGTTGGAGACAGTTTGGAGGGCTTGATGATGGGGAATGTATCCGAAGAGGCAAAGGAGTCTGATGAGCAGATACAGGCTCGGATTGCTGCGGCTCAAGCTCGGATTCAACAAATCAAGAAGGACGAAACTAAGGCTAAGAGTTTTGATGGAGATTTAGCAAAGCTGGTTCCAAAACTTTCTAAAGATGATCTCGATCTAGTAATTTTCTTGATTAACCATGAAATTCCAAGTCTTACGATATTAGGGGTCTTATCAGTAGTGAATGATGAAGCTGGGAAAATCTGTTTTACAGAATTTGAACGTTTTATTGAGAGTCGAGCGGATTTTTCTAAGGCAAACTTGCCAGCAAAGGTTGAAGATAAATTGTCCTATTGGTGGACATTTATTTATGGAGCGGATCATGTGTCTACAACTACTAAATTAGCTCAGTTGAAAGAAAACGAAGAGTTTGTGAAAACTTTTTCTCAGCATTTATCACGACTATTAAAAGCTTTTCTTGCAAATAATCAGATTCAAGATTTCGATATGGAGAATCTTAAAAAAATTCTCCAAAAATATCAGACAGGGATTTTTGGAAAGTAGTTGACTTTTGGTTTTTTGATTTTATATTCTTGTTTGAAGTTAATTTTAAATTAAGAATGAAGAAAGGAGTCGATGGCGATGTTGTGGAAGAAGTTCCAGAATTGGATTTCTCTGGTGACCGAGATATTAAAAATGCGGGGACTGATAAGTATTTTTTATCTAATGGAGAGCCTGGCCCAGATAACCATACAGAGGCTGATGATTTTCCTGATAGTGGTTTTACGATTCTCTCTCTTGATGAACTGGTCGAAAATGCTGATGAACTACCAGAGGTAGAAACTGATCTTTTACCTCCAGAAATGTTGGCTCCTGGGGCAGGGGACTATCTAGCAGCAAAAATGATGACTCCAGTTCAAAATGAAGGTGCCTTTGAAACAGTAGTTGAAATCCTAAAAGGCCCTATAGTAGAGCTTTATTTATCAGTAGATAGATCAATTTTGTTTCTAGAAGAAGAAGATGGTACTGTACATGAATTTTCAGCACGGTCGGTTTTCTCAAGAGTGAAACGTGATCAAAAATTGAAAGAAAAATTAGCACCATTTCAGGGAGTAGAGGTTCGTGCAGATATTCCTGGGAGATGTGCTGTAAATTCTGTTATTGGAAGCCAAACCGGAATGTCTATGATTACCCCAGGAGGGAAAGGTCGACGACATGTAAATCCTCCAAGAAGACGATAATTTACAACTTAGGGAAAAACATTCCCGTTTTTGTTCGATAGCTTTTATATTTAGGAAAGGTCTTTTCGAGCTTAGACTCTTCAATTCGAGCTCGGTAGGTTTGACCGATGATAAAAACCATATAACAAAGCGCTGTTTGCCAATAGAAATGAAAACAAAGACTCCCAAAGAAAAGTAAGAAATGTCCCGTATAGATTGGGTGTCGGATGTATTTATAGAGTCCGGTTTTTACTAATGTGCGAGCTTCTGCCATGACGGAGAAGGCTCGTCTAAGTTGAAGAAGTCCAATAAGATTTATTATTGCTCCAACGAGCATAAAACTAAAAGCTATAGCTACATACCAGACATAATGTTGGGGATTATTGGTGGCCAAATTTTCTGGAGAAAAGAGAATAAAGAAGGGAAGTGTGGCAATAAGGATCGGATAGACTACTTCTTTAAACCCATAAGCGATATTTTTTGCGGATTGTCTAATCAGATAGATAAAGCTGTAGCTCAGAACAATGATCATTTCGATAGCCCATACAATAAGGTCTATATCTGCAAAGCTGAAGAGGGAAGTATTACCAGAAAGAAAAAAACTTTTAACTCCAGATTCTTGCATCCAAACAATTCTTTCAAGAAGAAAAGTCCCCTTAATAAAAAAGAAACTCAGAGTAAGACTCAGTCCGAGTGTTCGCGCAAAAGTTTCCCTCCAGGGCCAGAGATTTGGGTTGAGAAACACAATGTTTTCAAATAACCAGTCCCAGGTCTTTATGAGGAAATTTTTATTTTTTTTCGATTTCATGTGGATAAATACTGAATTCTACTTCGGTAATTCTATCGTCTTCACTTTGGGTAATTACAAATTTGAAATCAGCATCACGAGTTTTTAGTTTGAGCTTTTCTCCAACTTCTGGGAATTTTTCTAATCGTTCAAGAAGAAATAAGCCAATGGATTTATTTTCATCCTCGAGACTCCAAGGAAAAAACTCTGGAGTCTGTCCATTCATTTTTTCTTTTACAAAATTCTCTAGTTGCTCAAGCTCAGTCTCATTATCTGTAGTGAAGGTACTTTTTCCAGTCTGGCGAACATTGATTCTTTCTTCATCTTGTTCGTCATGGATTTCTCCAAATATTTCTTCAAGTAGATCCTCAAGAGTAATGAGTCCAACAAGACCGCCATGTTCATCATAAACCAGAGACATATGTGTCTGCTCTTTTTGAAATTCTAGTAGAAGTTTATCAATCTTCATTGTAACAGGGGCTTTGTAAGGCTTTTTTAGAGGGAGATTTGCAACCTTGAGTTTGTTGAAATCATCATCAGACATTTTCTCAACAATCCCATGAACGCTCAGGATTCCAGTAATTTGATCCAGTTCTTCGTGGTAAACAGGGATTCGTGAAAATTTTTCTTCTCGAATTCCTATAAGAGCTTCTTCAATAGGGGTTGAATCTTCAAAAGCGAAGATCTTTGAACGAGGAGTCATAATATTCTCTACAGTATGTTCTCCAAATTCGAGTATTTTTTCGACCCACTCTTTTTCGTCGTGATCGATTTTCCCTTCTTGTTCAGAAAGTTCTAGAGCGGCTTTGAGTTCTTCTTCCGTTAGTCCGTGTTTTTCCTCTTGATCTCCTGAGACTTGTTTTACAAATTTAGACAGTGGTACCACAATTGGCGTTAGCAGAATTTGCATCACCGAGAGAATAGGGGCAACGAAGAGCGAAAACTTAACGGCATGTCGGTGAGCCAAGCTTTTTGGCGTAATCTCTCCAAAGAGTAGTAGTAAAAAGGTCATAATCCCCGTTACCACTCCAATTACCATGGCTTCTTGGTTTCCGAAACCATTGTTTTCGGCAAATTTAGTAGCCATAACGGTTGCCAATGCAGAAGAGGCAACATTAACCACATTGTTACCAATAAGAATGGTGACGAGTAGTTTCTGTGGGTCAGACTTTAGCACTTCTAATCGTGCGATTTTTTGAAGAGTAGATTTTTTTTCTGTTTGCTTTTTAAGAGCCGAAATTCGTTCAGCTCCAAGACTGAAAAGTGCAATTTCTGCTCCAGAAAAAAATCCAGATAATATCAAAAGTACACATAGTAAAAAAAGTTCACTCATTTATTGGGATTACATAGTTAAAAGCACAGCCGAAATATCTCGGTTGTCTAAAATTTCATAATTCGACGCACTGAATCGTCTCGGTCCGGGCTCTGGTTCGTCGCTTATAATCATGAATACGAGTTCTATTTTATGTGGATTTCTAAGTCCGTCAAAATAATTTAAATTAGGGATTCTTAATATGCTGCCTTATAAAAAAGTCAAGAGAGGTTGTTTTTTTGATTTTTTTGTTTTGAAGCGCCTACTTTTCTTGTACAATTTTAACGAATGAAAGTAATTATCTCACAGTCCGATCTTTTAGAAAGTTTAAAAACCGTTTCTCGAGCGGTTTCTGGAGCCAATACACTACCAGTACTCGGAAATATTTTGATTCGAGCAGAAGGAAGAAAACTATATTTTGCGGCTACAAATTTAGAAATTTCTATTTCTACTTCAGTAGAGGCAGATATTAAAAATGAAGGAGCGATTACTGTACCAGCTAAAATTTTAACTTCGTATACTTCTCTGCTGAGTAAATCAGAAGATGTCGAGTTGAAAGTTTCTGATGGAACGGCTCTTGAGTTGAATTCAAAGTCGTCAAAAACCAAAATTAAAGGAATTGCAGCGGATGAATTCCCATCGATTGCTCGTGTGGATCATGGAACAAAATTGTCACTTTCAGCTGATGCTTTTCGAGATACGGTGCATCAAGTGGCTTTCTCGGCTCAGGAAAATGCTTCTCGACCGATTCTCTCTGGAGTTTATGTCTCAGCGAAGAAAGATGAAATTAGATTCGCGGCAACAGATTCTTATCGACTTTCAGAGAAGGTAATAAATATCAAAAACGAAGTGGAGGAGGTAAGCTGTGTTATTCCTGTGAGAGCTTTCTACGAAGCTGATAGGCTTGCTTCTGGGAAGGAAGAAGTGGCTATTACTATTTCAGAAAATCAAGTAATGTTTGCTATCGAAGGAACAGAGCTTGTTTCTCGATTAATAGAAGGGCAGTTTCCTCCTTATGAACAAATCCTGCCAAAAGAACATAAAACGACGGTTGAGATCTCACGAGAAGAACTTGCATTAGCGGTTCGACGAGTTTCAATCTTTGCAAAAGAAAATAATCAACACATGAAGTTAGAGTTCCTAAACGACGGGACTATGACGGTATCTACTGACACTACTCAGATTGGGGAAGAAAAAACAACCATTGGAGTTAAGATTGATGGGGAAACCAATGTTATCGCACTCAACGCTGACTACGTATTAGATGTTCTAGCGGCGATTGATGATGAGAAAATTCTTTTCGAAATGGAAGGGAAAATGAATCCAGCCGTTTTCAAGCGGCTTGGAAAAACGGACTTTGTCCACTTAATCATGCCATTGAAGGTTTAAGAAAAAACTTGCATTTTCTCATAAATGGCTAAAATTTAGTCAATACTAAGAACTTTTTAACTTTAGTGTTCGTGACTTTTTGCGTGTAAAAGTTAGTTATTCCCTTAATAAGACGGACTAATCGTCTATTTTTATGAGTGATCAGCCTTCGGCCCCGTTTTGCTTACCCTTTAGCCTCAATCTATCCGAGCCACTTTTAGAGTTGGAGAAGAGTAAAAGGCTTACTTTGGTAAATGTAGGGAACGTAGGAGCTAAAGCTTTTTTACTTTCAGAGTTGGCAAATAATACACACTTCAAAAATATCCTTTGGGGGAGTACAGATGAAAAAGCTGATCAGCTTAAACCAGCAGCAGACTTGTGGTTTAAAGATCGAGTGATTTTAATTACCAAGGAATTCAATTTTCGTTCGTTTTATGAGGTGGTTGCTAAGCTGCAAGATACTGAGTCGAATCTTTTTCTTTTCGAGGATTTAGAGCATTTTATGGGAGTGAAGTTGCCGACGCCTCAAGAGGTGAAGTCAGCGCAGCTAACGGTTCATGCAGGAAAAGAGATTAAGGTGTATAGTTTTTTTGAGAAGTTAGAAAGTGCAGGTTATAAACCAGCAGAGGATAAAATTTTACAACCAGGAGAGTTTGTAAGACAAGGAGAACATTTGTTTTTATTTCCTCTAAATTCAGTACATCCAGTTCGCATTACTCTTTTTGGAGATGAAGTGGAGCGTATCGACTACTATAATCCATTAGACGATAATGTGGTTTTGGAGGAACTGAAAGTGTTAGAAATATATCCAAACCAATTTGAAACACTTTCGGGAGCTTTTACCGATTGGCTTAACCAAGGGAATGAAACCTGTTTTATTTCTGATGATTTGGATAAAGATATTTGCCCAGAAGGGAATTTTTATAAAATAAAATTTACGACTTTTCCAGAAAATGATACGACTTTTTTTCATCTAAATTTCTTTTCGGTTCTGCCCTTTTACACCATTTTAGATTTTATTGTGGAAGTTAAAGAGCGACTACGTCGGGAATTTGATGTAGTGGTAATGACGAAGAAAAAAGAAGAAATCGAAAATATTTTTCGAGAAAATGAGATTATGTTTACTGAAAATGTAGATGAGAAAATGCCCTCAACGGTGCATCTACTTACTTCAAAAGATAACGAATTCTTACCACATTCTTTTCAGAACAATGATCGTAAAATTCTCTTTTTAACCGATAGAGAAATTTTCCAATTTAGACGGAGTAGTCGAGCAAAGAAGGCTGTTTCTGGAATGAATTTTGATCTGATCAATTCTCTTAAGCCAGGAGACTATGTGGTTCATTTAGATCATGGGATTGCTAAATTTGAAGGCATCACTCGGAGAGAAGCTCAGGAAGGGGCTCGAGAATATTTGAAATTGCAATATTCAGGGAGTGATCGATTATTTGTTCCGGTTGAATCAGCGGAGAAAGTTTCAAAATATGTTGGGAATGAAGATCCTCGACTTACGAAATTAGGTGGAGCAGAATGGCAAACACTTCAGAAAAAAATTAAGGCTGAGACAGAACGAATTGCTAAGGATTTATTGAAGCTTTATGCCAAAAGAGAAATCGCTAAAGGGAAGAACTTTGTAGCCGCAGATGCTATGATGGAAGACTTTTGTGCTGGATTTCCTTATGAACTTACCCCTGGGCAGAGACAATCTTGGGATGACGTGCGAATTGATATGGAGAAGAAAAAACCAATGGATCGTTTGGTTTGCGGGGATGTAGGTTTTGGAAAAACAGAAATTGCCATGAGAGCGGCTTTTAAATCTTTCAGATCAGGTTTTCAGTGTGCATTGCTCGCGCCAATTACCATTTTGGCAGAGCAACACTATCAGAGTTTTGTGAAGCGAATTAATGGGAAGAATTATGGTATTCGAGTAGAACTACTTTCTCGATTTCAGAGTCCAGCAGAGCAAAAGAGAATTCTTAAAGACCTTGAGTTTGGATTAGTGGATGTAGTGATTGGAACCCATCGTTTACTGTCGGATGATATTAAGTTTAAAAATTTAGGGCTTTTGATTATTGATGAGGAACAACGATTTGGAGTGAAACAGAAAGAAAAGTTAAAAGAATTACGAGCAGGAGTTGATATTTTGACTTTGACGGCAACTCCAATTCCAAGGACACTCCATATGGGACTTAATAAACTCAAGGATGTCTCAACCATTACGACGCCTCCACCAGGAAGGCTTCCGGTGGTGACGGAAGTTCGTAAGTATAATCTTAATCTTATTCGAGAGAGAATTCTGCATGAATTAGAACGAGGAGGTCAAGTATACTTTTTGCACAATCAAGTACAGACAATTGAATCCCAAAAATCTCAATTAGAGTCTCTTATTCCAGAAGCACGATTTATTGTGGCCCATGGGCAGCTATCACCTCATGAGTTGGAAGATCGGATTAGACAGTTTAAAGAAGGAGAGGCAGATGTTCTAATCGCTTCAACTATTATTGAAAATGGAATTGATCTTCCCAATGCTAATACACTATTTGTAAATAGAGCAGAGAAATTTGGGCTTTCTCAGTTATATCAATTACGAGGTCGAGTTGGACGAGGGAGAACTCAGGCTTATGCGTATTTTCTCTATCAGGGACAAAAACTAGAATTAGATGCTAAAAAACGATTGAGAGCCATCGTGGAGGCTTCAGAGCTTGGAGCAGGATTTCAGATTGCGATGAAAGATCTAGAGATTCGAGGAGCTGGGGAAATTCTTGGAGCGAATCAGTCTGGAGCGATGAAAGATACGGGAGTTTCACATTTTATCCGAATGCTTCATAAAACCGTAGAGGAAATGAAGTCTGGAGCAATTTCAAAAGATATGGAAGAGGAAGAGAATGTAACGGTAGAAATTCCTCTGTCGGCTTATATTCCACCTCAATTTATTCCTAATGCTGATGAGAAGATTCAGGTGTATCAGGAATTAGCCTCAGCTGAAAATGCTCAACATTTAGAAGAGATCAAAAAAGATTTACAAGAAGATTATGGGACGCTCCCAGTTGAAGTAGAGAATTTAGTAAAAGTTATTCGTCTCAAACTAGCATTAAAGGCCGCAAATATAGCGGCTATTCGTGTACATAAGATGTCACATAAGGCTTACGAAATCACCCTTCGTATGGGACAGAAGTTTAGCCCAGATCAGTTGTTTGGACTTATTCAAAATTCTAAGAAGAAGTGGGTTATTACGGCTACAGCAATAAAACTAAATTTAGAAAATTTACCCGTTACTTGGTATCAAGAGCTGCTTGCGGATGTTGAACATCTGGTTAAGTAAATATTAATTTTTAATTAAATTTGCCAAAAGGTTTAGATACTGAGGGAATAGATATGTCTCAACTTGCACCGGCTACTGCCAGACTGGATAATCACTATGGTATAGAAAGATGGGGAGAAGTATTACAGCACATGTGGGGAGATGAAATGAGCGTTTTGCAGTTTGGAGATGATCCAACTCAATTGCCCGAAGGTGTCTTTTTTGTACAAGGTGATTATTGAAGAGGTTTCACGCAGAAGGAGAGAGGTCATTACTAACCGCTAAATATAGCGAAAAAACCAAGTTTTAAGGCTTCACAAGAATCTTTTTTTATGTTAAAATAAAATATAATTAAAATAAATCAAATATGAATTGGTTCTGGTTGAAATTAGACATAGGGAAGCATGAAGCGCCACGAGTACGGTTTCTGTGGTTATTAAGGTTTTTGTATCAAGTGGGTTTTGTTTGGGCCTGGACTGTTCTGACTGCGATCTTTTTGGAAATTTTTGGGATTAATAACCTACTTTACCTATTTCTAGTTGATGCTTGGATTCTGCTTATTGGAAGTTATGCCGCTCATTTTTTATTTTTGAGAGTAAAAACGAATCATTTCGTACTTGGAACGATTTTTGGAACGCTCCTTCTTATCATTATTGCCTGGATAAATAGGCATAACATAGGACTCTTTTTTGCTTCTCTCATATTGGCGAAGGATCTGTTTTATGGGCAGTTGAATATTGCTCTGTACCGAAAAAATGAATCATTATTCTCTCCTGTAGAAGCACAGAGATTTATGCCAGTCATTGATTCAGCGGTAACAATTGGAACAATTTTTGCCGCACTAGTTTTCTTGGGATTGCTAGATGTGATGTCCACAAAGATGATTGTCTTTTGTTGGGCATTGCCATTGATAGCTATGGCAGGATTAGTTTTTTATAGTCACTCTTTGCTTGAGGAGGTTCCAGGCTTTGAAGATGAAGCAGAGGAAACTAAAAATAGTCTAAAAGAAGCAAAAGAGGCGATTAAAAGTATACCATTCCTACGTTATTTGAGTGTAATGGTATTCTTGCAAATGAGCCTTTATACCATTATAGAGTTTGAGTTCTTAAAGTATGTTAAAGATAAGGCGGTACATAAAGAGATCCACTTTGATCCAACCTTGTTGCAAGCGAGTTTAATTGAAAACTTTCCAGTGTCAGTTGAATCGGTGAAGTTCGGTGTTAATGAAGCCGTTACGCATGTTTCAACTAAGTACTTTGTGCAGACAACTATTGCTACGGAGTTAGGGACATTAGCCCTTATTTTTGGAGTTATCGCTTTGTTTGTACAATTTTTTGTCGCTTCAAAAGTTTTACAGAGGTTTGGGGTTATCTATTCTATGCTCCTTTACTTTGGAGGCCTTATTGGGACTGCTTTAACTTTTCTGGCTGGAGGAATAAATATGAAGATCGTTCGAGGGTATGAGCATGGTTTTGAGGCTATTTTTGAATCGGCCTATCATCTTACATTTTACTCGGTATTTCCAAAGCGAAGAGAATCTGTTCGACACTTTTTAGAAGGCTTTGTGCGGCCAGGAGGAATTATCCTTGGAGTAGGACTTATGATTACTGGTGGATTTTTCTGGGAAGAACCAGGAGCGATGTTGATGGTGACTCTCACTGGAATTTTAATGATTATGATGATTCCTATGAGAAGGTTTTATACCAAGCTTTCTCACCAAAATCTTAAAACTCACCAAGGAATTATCTCAAAATTGCATGCGGTAGAAGTTCTGAGTCAAAAAGGACATCATCAGGTGGTAGAAATTTTAAGCCAAGAATTATTAGATACACGAAGACATCCTATTGTTCGAGAGAAAATTGTAGTAACGGCTTCAAAAATTAATGATCCAAGTATTATTCATGCATATCTTAAAATTTTAGGAAGTACTAATGAGGCAGTTGAACTAAAGATAAAAATCCTAGAATCAAGTCTGAAGTTATCAACACTTCACACTTACTGGAATAAGCATGCTTTTTCTCAGCATCATTTATTAGAGATTCTAAAAAAACTTTTTGCAGAAGCGAAGAATCCTTACCTCAAAAAATTGGTTATAATGAATATTTTTAGACACTTACCACAAGATCGGGTTGTACCATTCTTTTTGGAAGTGCTCTCTACAAGTGATGATGATCTGCAGTCAGTATGCCTGCGTTCTGCGGGAGAGATATTTGCCGATCCAGAGTTAAGCTATTATATCCGTCAATACTTGCATCATCCAAATAGTAAGGTTCGAGGTTATGCTATCACGGCTCTTTGGCAGTTTGAGGATCGAGAGCATTTAGCTCACCTTTTAGACGAGCTTTTGGATTCTGAAGATCCAAAAGAAGTCATTGCGGGAATTTATGCTATCGGAGAGGTTCGTGATCAGTCTAGAGAGATTCAACTTATGAGATATATTGATCATTCTTCTTTGGAAGTTTGCTTACATGCCCTTATTGCTCTGGCAAAACTAGGAAACGTTAATTGTGTTCCCTATCTTATTGATATCTTGTTTGGTAAAGATGAAGCTTTAGCCCAGAAGGCCTTTTACATGCTTGGGAGAGCTCCAGAAATATTGCCAATTCTTAAAAAAGAAATTCAGCTTGAAGTATCACAGCGAGTAATGGAGATTCTGGTAGCTGAAGAAGTGACACATAGAGATCATTTTCAGAGGCTCTCAACAGATGTTCGTCAGTACCTAAAACGACTCTATCGTTTGGCGGAAAAATATGATGAAGTTCTCTTGCTAGAGGTGCGGTAAAGACTTTTGGTTTTGCAGGTCCTTATGCTACTATGTGCTTAATTTCTAATTTATTTTCGTATGTTTCAAGATATTTTTACGCTTAATGGTCGCTGGAATCGGCTAAATCGACTGCGTTATTTTCTCTACAGTCTTTTGGTTGTGGTTCTAATTTTGGTCTTTGCTATTGCTTTTGGAGTGGCTCTGGGATTAGCAGGAGTAGCAGAAGAAGATTTAGCTGAAGGAGGCTCTTTATTTTTAGTGACTCAAATCTTGTTTGGTGGTTTTGGTATGTGGACCAGTATTTGTCTCGGGGTGAAGCGTCTTCATGACCTCGATAAAACTGGATGGTTATGGCTTATCTTGTTAATTCCTTTGCTGGGTATTATTTTTTGGTTTTATCTCCTGTTTGCTCCAGGAACAAGAGGGGAAAATCGATTTGGATCAGATCCACTAGAGACAGAAGCTTAGGCTCTTTAGTATTAACCATAATCTTTATTGACCCAGATTTGTTTCTGGGTCTTTTTTTTTGAAGTCCTCAATTATATAAAAAAAATTATTTTCTGAATTGACATTTTATAGAACTTGACCAGAATCCGCGTGATTTGTTTTTTAAGCATAAAAGTATGTCGAAATCGACCAATTCAAATGATTTTCTAGCCCAAATTCAAGTGGCTGAAGAAGAGGCGGTGGCTAAAGTGGAAAAGGCACGAAGAAAAGCAGCTTCTGACTTACAAACTCATAGCAAAAAAGAAGGAGAAAAAACTCAAGCGGCACTAGAGACTGCACGAGTAGAAGCCAAAGGAAAGTTAAAAGACCGTCAAGAAGTAGCGAGAGGACGTTATGAGGGACTTATTAAAGAGGGTGAGAAAGAAGCTTCTCAGTTGAAGAAGAATATTGAGCCAAAAATCGATAAGATTTTACCTCAGGTTCAGACTTATTTTGTTAATGAAATTGTTTCATAGATGGCCAAGGCACAGCTGAAAAAAGTTCGGATTACGGGATTTAAATCCCATTATAAAATTTTGATGCAAGAACTTCACAGAAGTGGAACACTTCAGGTTGTGGAGAATTCAGAGTTCGTTGAACAGTCAAAAAAAGAGTATGATGATCACTTCGGAGTTTTTGATTTAGCTCGGATTGAGTTTGCTCTAGAATTTCTATCTCCATTCGCAACTCCAGGTTCTAAGATTGAGTCTATTCTCTCTGGAGGAAAACTAGTACTCTCTGAGGATGCAGCAAAAGATCGATTGAAAAACTTTGCTCCAAAATCTGAAAAAATTATTGAAGAGTGTGAAAAGATCGAAGATCGGTTGGTTCGGGTAAAAAACGAAATTGATAGTATTCCAGTAAAAAAACGATTACTTGATACGCTTGGTCAATTCGATTCAACCATTAATGCGGATTATGCTACAGAAAAAACAACTACATGGATTGGGAAGATCCCAGGAGAGCAGTTTGAAGCTTTCCAACAAGAAGTGTCTTCAGAATCCAACTTAGTAGATCTTAAAATTCTTGGACGTCTCAAGAAGATTGTTTTTGTGCGATTGACGGTTTGGAATGAGCTTAAAACTCAGACTCAAGGAATTGTATCTAAATACGCTTTTGAACCGATTAATCTTGGTCAAGAGTTTGGGGATTTTGAAGGAAAAAATATTAAAACTATCGTTCGAGAATTGGATAAGCAGCTTGTTGATTATCAGGAGGAAAGAGAAGAACTGGAAGCTCGAGTTAAAAAGTTAACCGTTAATATCGAAGATTTAAAAATTCTTTTTGATTTCAATTCATGGAGAAAGACCAAAAACGATCTTCAGCAAAAGATTTACCTATCAGATCAAGTTTTTGCTTTTGAGGCATGGGCACTTTCTAGTGCTTTGCCTGATCTGAAAAAATGGATTAAGAATATTTTTGTTGGAGAAGTGAGCCTTGAAGAAATCAAGCCAGAGAAAGATGAAGAACCACCAGTATTATTGAGTAATAAGTGGGGGATTCGTTCTTTTGAACCGGTAGTTGAGATGTATGGACTTCCGAAGGTGACGGAGTTTGATCCAACGCCTTTTATTATGCCATTCTTTTTTGTATTCTTTGGACTCTGTCTTTCTGATACTGGATATGGTTCAATTCTTATTTTAGTAGCCACGTGGTTTTTGATCTTTGGGAAATTTGGGAAGGCTGCCAAAGATTCACTTTTACTACTACTGTTCTGTGGAATTTCAGCTTTTATTGGAGGAGTAATTCTTGGGGGACACTTTGGACTTACAACCGATCAGCTTTCTTGGTTGGTGAATCCGAATACGGGACAATTTTACGGGCAGCTTCTAAATCCTATGGAAGGGTCTGGGCCAATCTTATTCTTGAGCGTAGCTCTTGGTCTGGGGGCACTTCAACTACTAACGGGGTTAGTTATTGATTTCTTCCAACGACTATCAAATAAAGATTATAATGGTGCGGTGCTTAATTCAGGAGCTTGGTTCTTCTTTATTGGATCACTTGTGCTTTTTGGGCTTTCTTCAGTAGAGCCAGTTGCAGCGGCCACTGGACTAGATAAGGCCATGATGACAAACCTAGCAAAACTATCAGCACTAGTGTTGTTTATTTCACAGGCAATTATTGCTGATGTTAAATGGTTCTTGAAGCCACTATTTGGACTTATCAGTCTTTATAATTCAACTTCGTATCTTTCAGATTTATTAAGTTATTCCCGTATTATGGCATTAGGATTGGCTACAGGAGTAGTTGGTTTTGCCATGAATATGACCGCTGGGATTCTCGGCGGAATGATGCCTCATTGGACACTTGGAATTCTTATTGGGGCGATTGTTATCCTTTTTGGTCATACCTTAAACTTTGGACTTTCTCTATTGGGGGCTTTTATCCACTCTGGACGTCTCCAATTTATTGAGTTCTTTGGCAAGTTTTACGAAGGTGGGGGAACAAAGTTTGATCCCTTTATTCGTAAACACAAATACTTAAATATAGAGAAATAAAAAAAGTTAGGTAAATGGGTTGACAATTTACTTAAATTACAAAAAATTCGCCCGACAAATTTTCAATTTTTAATCACAAAAAATCATGGAATCAGGAATCGTTCTCGCAGTTATCGGAGCTGCAATGTCTGCTGTTCTCGGAGGAGCAGGATCATCAATCGGTATTGGAGCCGCTGGGGCTAAAGGTGCAGGAGTTCTTGCTGAAAAACCACACCTTTTCGGTAAAATTTTGATCCTATCGGCCCTTCCAGGATCTCAAGGAGTATATGGACTTCTTATCGCTATCTTTGTTCTTTCTAAGATCGGATTCTTTGGAGGAGGAGCAGAAGTAGCAGTAGAAGCAGGAAGTCAATTCATGTGGGCAGGAATCCTTATGGGATTGGCTGGTCTTTTCTCTGGATGGTTTCAAGGGAAAGTAGTAGCTTCTGGTATTGGAGCTATGGCTCGAGATGAAAGTCTTACAGGTAAAGCGATCGTTCTAGCGGTGGTAGTAGAAACTTACGCTATTTTCGGTCTACTGGTTGCACTTCTAATTGCTAATGCAGTGCAAATCTAATTTCCAATTAAAATTTATTAGAAAAAATTAATCATGGCGTTGCAAGATATCATCAAAAAAATTCAAGCAGAAAGTGAAGCTCGTATTGCTGAAATTCAAGTTCAACTAGAGAAAGATAAAGTAGAAGTTTCTGAAAAAGCGAAAGTTTCAAGAAAAGAAGAATTAGCAGCGCTTGAGGTTAAAACGGAAGCAGCTCTAGAAGCTGTGGACACTAAAATTGATACTATGGCTCGGCGAGAAAATAGACAAGCTCTATTGAGCGCTCGTCGAGCAGTTTTAGATGCAGCAATGGAAAAATTCTTTGAAGCTCTAGTGATAGCTGATAACGAGACAAAGACGACTATCTTTAAAGCTCAAATTACTCAAATGGGAGTTGAAAAGGGAAGTGTTCGTGCAGCAAAAGCTGATGTTGAAGTTCTTAAACCTTTATTAGGGAAGGATTTCGATGTTAAAGCAGATAATGATATCAAAGGAGGTTTTGTCTGTGTTGCTGATGGAATGGAGATTGATAACTCATTTAAAAATTTGGTCTTCTCTGAGTACAAACAACCACTTGAAATGTACTTCACAGATCAATTGAAGCTTGTTTAAAATATGCCTTATTTTTCGTTTGTATCCGGTCAGGTTCGAGCACAAGAGTCTCGGTTGTTAAACCAAGCTCAGATTGATCGAATGGTTGGAGCCGAAACTCCAGAAGAAGCTTTTCGAGTTTTGGTAGAATCAAATTACGCAGAGTTTATTGATGAAGAAACAACGGTAAAAGATTTTTATACAATTATTAGACAAGGTCTCTTTGAAACAAAAGATCTTTTGATGAAAGGATCTGAGAATGATGAAGGGTTAAGATTCCTTTGGCTTCAGTTTGATATAAACAACATCAAACGAGCTCTAAAGGCTAAAATTCTTGAAGGCAAAACGGGGATTGAAACTTTTTCTGAAAACGAAGGGTACTCTAATCTGGCAATGTTGAGCCAAAAAGAATTGGAAGAGGTTGTCTTTGGTGGTCATACTCATAGACGCATCCCTTTTACAATTTATGCTGTGGTAGAGCAGGCTGAAAATATTTACAAAGAAGCCGATAATTTCTTAGCGGTTGAGTTTGCTCTCGATAAAGCTATGGGAGAATTTTTCATGGACTTAAGAAATGAGCGAGTAAAAGACCATTTCCTACAAAAACTTGTGCGACACTGGATTGATAGAGTGAATTTCCGAAATCTGTCTCGATGTGTTTTGATTCGAGGAACGGAAGTGCCAAAAGAAACTTGGATCACAGGAGGGAATGTAGCTTACTACGCGGTAGAGAGAGTTCACAGTGCTGATGAACTTTCGAAATATATGCTTCGAACGAAGTTTAACAAAGCCGCAGAACAAATTGATAAAGATGACCCAGTCGGCTCTATTTATGCGATTGAAAGAGAACTAGATAGATATTACTATGACTTCCTTAAATGGGAGTCCCTTGGTTCTGGACCAGGACTAGCGGTATTGATCAATTACTTCGAAAGAAGAATGAGAAATGCTCAGGTTTTGAAATTGATCATGTACGGTAAGTTTAATGGTCTTACTTCGGAGCAAATTTATGATCTTTTAGAACGACTCTAACATGTCTGAGGAATACAAATTAGCCGTTGTCGGGAATGTAAGTTCGGTACTAATCTACCGAGCCCTTGGATGTGAAACTTACGGAGTGTACACTCAAGATGAAGCGCAAGAAAAAGCGGAAGAACTTTTTATGGCGAATAAAGGGGACGAAGCAAAAACAGCAGAATATGCGGTACTTTTTGTTGAAGAAGATTACTACAAAAACTTTTCAGAAGATGTGATTGAGAGATTTGCTCGAAAACCACTACCAGCGGTAATTCCGGTACCATCTTCAAAGTCTGGAGACGATAACTTTGCCGCAAATCGAATGAGAAAGATTGTAGAACGAGCGGTTGGAAGTGATATCCTCGGTTAATTGTCAATTCTTTCTAAAATTACATTTGGACCAGTTTCACTTGGTTCTACTTTTATGTGTATAGAGGTATTGTCATCCACTCGGAAGGTATGTCCTGGTCCTGGTGGTATTTCCGTGATGTCCTTAGGTCCATCGTAACCTCTTAGATATTCAACTTCTAAACCCGTTTCTGTTGTTCTTAATTTAATTCGTGCAGATTTATCCTCGGATGTTTGTAATTGGAATTCTTGCTCTCGGCTTCTTTGGACTTCATAGACCGCATTAGGTTTCATTCTAGACGTTCTCAAGTGTCCAATATCTCCTCGGTTGGCAAATAACTCAGAAGGCCATTTAGTACTTAATGGATCATCAGGATTTAAAGTTCTATCTCTCTCTTCTCCTTTGTCATCTCTCTTTTCATCCTTACGGTCAGGAGTGTCTCGACGATCAGGAGTAGTATTATCTTTCCCTGTATTGTTCTCACCTATTTTTTCGATGAAGAATTTACCATCCGTTCGGTATTCAATCTTAATACTCGTTCCGTCCTCTCGAATAAACTCACGAGTAATATTTTCTCCAGTCGGTTGCTGCATTTGTTCGCTTTTGCTGTAGCCAACTTCTTGACTTCGAATTAGTAGACCATTTTTTTCACCAACTCTTATTCGGAAAAGGGTATTACCAAAATTATCATTCAGCGTAACGTGTCGAGTATTTTTAAGTTCAAAAACATTACGACTGAGATGTTCATAGTTCATTTCAAAGTTTCGCAGAGGCGTAGAGTTTTTTGGTTCAGGCTGATCTGGTTCATCCCGTCTTTCTCGATCACGTGGCTCAGGTTCATCATCAGTTCTTTCACGAGTATCGGTATCTTCTGGATCGCTATCTTGTTTATCTGGAGTAGTGTCATCAGCTTCAGTTTTATCAGGTTCTGCTTCGTCGGTTTTGTCTCTAGGTTGAGGATCAGGATCGTCGTCTACTTTTGTTCTTGGTTTATCAAGTGAATTAACCCAGATAGTTCCATCCTCATCAACAGCAAATTTTACTTTTCGACCACCAAATTCAGCTTCTCCACTTTTACCATATTCAATGGTGAGAATAGTTTTATCTGCCTGAGGCCCTTCCTTAATTTCTGTGACGGTAATGGTGTCAGGGTTATTTTTACGTCCTTTATTTCTTTTAACTTCTACCCATTCACTATCGCCCCATTTTAGTTTAAACTCCTTGTCGGTTATATCTAATTTTTCAGGTTTTGTATCAAGATCAGTCACATCAAGTGGGTCTTCATAAACGACTGGTTTTTCCGGTACTTCTTCTCCGAGTCGAGCTGACATTGGTTCAATTGATTCTTTATATATACGGTCAATTTCTGCTTGTCTAGCTTCTGGAGTTTTAGGTTTTCCCATAATTTTTCTAAAAACAGAAGGCTGGTCATTCTTTAGAGCTTCAATTTCTTTATTAAATTTAGATAGCTCTGCCTCTTCTGCTTCTCGAGATCTTATTCCTGCTTCAATCTCTTGTTGAACTTCGTCGTATTTATCATTTTGTCTTTTTACAAAAGCTTCTCGTTCTCTTTCTATATCTTGAATGAGTTGCCTTACCTCTGGTTTACTAGCGAGTCGTCCAGATTCTGATTCATTATGTTTCGCTTCGAGTTCAGTAATTTTTGTTTCAAATTCTTTAACTTTTGCATCAAAAATTTCTTGGTTTTTTTCAATTTCAGTTTTTAGTCGATCAATATTTCGACCACTAAAATAATCATGATGAGTTTTGTCTCTTTCAGTTTTTAGTGAGTCCTCTAGGGCAGATAGTTTTTCGCTCCCTTCATCTTTGGCTCTTTGTAGACTTTCCTTTAGTTTTTCAATTCGAGGGAAAGTAACTTCAAATTTTGCTGGATCATTTAAATCGTCCACTTTAAACGGGGGATTGGGTTTATCAAATCCAGGAGAGTGACTAAAGACTTGTCCATCTTCAATTTTATCAATGATGATTTCTTGTCCATTAGCTCTAGCGGGTCCATTTTCTAAATCTTTAATGATAAGCTTATCACCAGCACGGACCGTTTTGCCTTGGATATCAACTCCGTCCGCGACTCTTTCAATCTTTCCAGAATCTGTCTCGGTCTCTGTCTTTTCAGGATCTACTCGAGCAGCGTCATAAGCAGCATTAGCGGCTTTAGGACTATTAAGAATTTTAAAGGTCAAAATATTATAAAGACTTGAAACCGTTTCTCGTGCTCCATAAGCAAGGTAGTTTCCAGCCTTTCCAAGGAATGAAGTATCGGCAGCTTTTGCGGTGGCTAAATTTGCTGTAGCAGCTTCTTCCATCCCACGGATGTAATTGTCGGCGTGTCGAACCCCCCAAATTTTTCCAATATTAGCTCTACCTCTAGCCAGTCCTTCTCCAACACTTGAGGCTACTCGACCAACAGGGGAGTTTGAAATGGCATTTCCAATACCCGAAGCTTGTCTTCCAGCCCAAGAGGCAAAATTTCCAAGACTTTCTCTGACACCAGCGGTGTTTCGAGCGATAAATTCTCCAGCTTGAGTTGCCATGGCTTTAGCTCCACCACTTTTAACCCATAATTTGAAGGTTCTCATACTGGCTTTGAATCCAGCTTTTGCAGATTGTCCTGCCACAGGTCCAGCGACTGTTGGCGCGGTAACAATACTGAAGACATCTAAAACAAGACCAACAGTTCCAGTAGCGACATTAAAAGCCGCCCATCCAATATTTCCTCGTTTTGCTTCAGTCCAGGCATCGGTAAAATCAAAACCATTACCGACAATTGGGATAAAGTATTTTCCCGTATCAATGACAGAATTCCCCGTCACTGGTGTGGCTCCATCCCAACGCAAATCTGGGGCAGAGGCCATTCGGCTCCAGAAGGTGGTATGTAGTGCTACCCCTCCAAAGACCGCCGATCCCTTTAAAAATCTCACCACATTTGGATGTTTGAAAGCCACCAAAAATTGAGCGGCTTCAGGAATTCTTGCTAGAGAATCGAGTACTTTCGATGCGTCTTCACCATGAAGTCTCCCAGCGCGGTCTAGCGCTTGTGTAATTTGCTCAGGAGAACTCAGATGATGAACGCCTAAGTCACTAATAATAGACTGGACTCTTTCCGGTGGAAGTCCAGTTTGTTGTGAAATAGTATCAATATGTTGTTGAAAATCCTTACTGGCAATCATCTCAGCTCGAGAAACCGTTTCTCCGTTTGTTGGAATAGGTTCTCTATCAAGTGCTCGTTCATAAGTTCTTTCGGTAGTTCTTCTTCTTTCAATATCTCGTCTTAAGGCTCTATCAGCTGCTCCAGGAAGACTTGTAAAGGTTATGGTGTCTGGTAAAGGTTCTTCGGGAGCTTCTGTTGGAGCGGGTGGCTCAGTAGCTTCAGGCTCTTCTGGTGCTAGGATAACACTGTTATCTGGCCCGAGAGGTTCTTCAGTCGTAGTAACGGGAGCACTCAGTGAGCCTTGTAGATATTCAGCAGACGCCCATCCAGTTTCTCCTGAACTTGTTCTAACTTTAAACCAGAGATGACGATTGTTAAGACTTCCGTCACCGTCTGTATCTCTTACCTGCCCATTAGCATCTTTTGTAATTTTTGTTTCTCCCGTAAAAGTAACAACCTCTCCTTGTCTTAATCCTCTGATGGTATCACCACGATCATTTCTAAGCCTAAGAGGAGAACCATAGTGTGTTTTTACGGTGAGCTGTTTGGAAATGTGATCATCTAATTCACTTAAGGCCTCTCCAGCAAGCATTCTAGCTTCAACTTTTTCCGCCATATCATCGCCAATAAGCTCATCGGTTCGACGGTTTACATTTCTTGGACTATCGGTCATAAAAACAAACCGATTGACATCAGTTCTTTGTTTTTCAGACTCCAAATACCAGAAATTTTTCATAAATCCTGATATTTTACCATAAAATTAGTTTTTTTACTAGTATTTTAGGGTCTATTTTGAGGATTATTTAGAGTGCTGGGAGCATCTAAATTTTCTGGATAAGCACTAAGCATATAACCCGCCAAACGATAGTCGAGCATAGTTTGGTTGAAGTTGGTGTTACTCGCGGTGGCGCCATGTTCGCTTGGGTGTTTTTCGTATTTGTAAATATTGGGTTGTTGAGCCCCTGCTGTTGGACGTGTGACGTATAATATTTGATCAAAAGCTTCTAGAATAACCGCTTCTTGGGGGCCTGATTCGGTTTCAATGGTTCGATTTCCAATAATGGTTAGGTCTCTTACATATTCACGGTCTCGTATATGTCCTGGATAGTTTAGTTTGCTTTGATGGGTTGCATTTGTAAGCGTCAATTTTCCAATTTTTGATCCTGGGATCATTGATTCTAGATACTCCCATAATCGTCTGTTTATGGGTTCAAAATTTGGCATGAAAATTTTATCTCGGGCATTATCTTGAGATCTTTTAGCAAACTCTCGATAAAAGTTGTCATTGAACTTTTGAGCAATAGATTGAGGCGTTTGTCTTCTGGGTCTTCGGTTTGGGGACAGTGCTGGTTTTCTCGCTTCGAGATTTCTTCTCCTTTCGTTTAAGAAATGAATATAGTCATCTACTCTTTCGTATTCAAATTCGGCAATTTTTGGCATAGTAAAAGCAAACCCTGCAGCCCCATGTTTAGCATTTCGCCATCTGACAATATTCTCTTGGTAGGTTTCGATAAGTTTCTGTGCACTTTCTTCAATTCTTTCAGCTTCAGCTGACAATGAGATTCCTCCTCCTGGGACAGCTCCAGTATTAGCGGCTCCAGAAACTACTGCGAGTTGGGCTAGTAAAGTGTCAATTTCTTGTACTGGGATGTTTTGTGCTCCCTGCTGTTGTGCTAGTTGCTTCAATGTTTCTAAATCACTTTTAATCTGATCTATTTTAGTAAGATTGCCAATAATCGCATCTCTTAGTTCTCGTTCGGCTCTTTCATAGCCTTGAATCACATCTTCATCGGCTAAGTTGTTTAGGTAAGTAGTGAGATACGTATTTCGTTCCCCTGGAATAGTGCCTATCCAACTAAACAAAGCATCTCGAAATCCTTTTAAGGTTTCTACATTTTCAATAATTCCAGCTTCATCTTTTGGAAGTCGATCTCTTAGTTTATGCCCAGAGTCGTTGGTTCTGTCCAAGTGAATGGTAAGTTCATCAAAACTGGCAATGAGTTGCCCAATTTGGGTCATTATTCTTTGGAATTCTTGACCATCATTTGACTTTAGTTTTCTATTTATTTCTCCACTTCGGATTTGCTGAATTAAACTTCGAGCTCTTTCGAGCGTAATTTTAGCCATTCGAAGAATTCGGTGTCTTATTTCTAAGGTGTTTTCTTCGTTTTCGGCTCCAGATGGGGCATCTGCCTCTACTTTTTCATCAATGAGGTGAATATATCGTAGGATTCGTCTTTTAATATCATTATCTAGAAGAGCTCTAATGTTTGGGTTTCTGCTAAGATAATCCACAATTAAAGAAAAAGCTTCTTCTGGAGATTGACGAGGATCAACTCCTTGGAAGATTGTATTCTCTACATTGATTCCAATCTGCCAGTCATTCAGAGAAGTAGAAATATCTTGAACAAGCTGCCTTAGGTCTGGCATTTGCTCGATAGAGCCTTCTTCCGACATTTCAATTTCATTGTTTAGCTCCGTATAGAGATCAAAGTAATCAGTATTTCGGAAAAGTTGTTGGAATTGGGTGATTCTTGTATCGGTTTGTTCAAACAATTTTTGTAGTGCCACGTCAAAACGAGACATTTCTTGCATATGAGCTGCAATCTCTACCAAGCTATATCGTGCTCTTGGAGCATCTGGTTCAAATTCGGTAATACCATCTCTTCCAGAACGGTTTGGAATAAATTTCAAACCTTCTATAGAACTATGTCTAATAGTATCTAGAAAATCGATAGCACTCGGACATCCTGATAACTGCTGCCAATTTACATTTCCAAAGACAAGGTTTGGATTCGCTACAAAACCAGTAGGGTTTTGAGAGGCGTAACTGATGAGCGCCCAGAAATCTTCTTTAGCCGCATCATCCCCAGTTCTGTCAATTCGAGCAATGAATTGACGAATATTATTATTCCAGGCTCGGATTTGACGACCTTTTTCTAGTTTTGCCGAAGTAAATATATCTTGAGTTTCTGCCCATCCTTGATCATGTTGTCGCTCGATAATCCATTTAATGAGTTTTGCTCGTGGTTCTTGAGCGATAAGCAAGAAACTCACGATTTCTCTCCAGAGTTCTCGGCTGCTAAGTTTTGCAAGTTGCGCCTCAAACTGTTGAATATCGGTGACAATCTCATTTCCCAATCCTTGGATTTCTCCTAATTGTCTGAGAAGTTCGCTACTACTAGCGGGAACTTCAATTCCATGAAATAGAGCGTCTACAAAGTCCAAGCTCGCTAAAGTTACGTTGTCTCTTTTGACATCATTGGCTCTAAGAGCTGATAAAGTTCCACTATAACTTTCATCTAGTAGTGCAGCATCTGTTTGAGATCGAGCGTATGGTGAAGCTTTCAAAAGTTCAGCAGGGATAAGGTTCCCTTGAGGATCTCTTAATTCAGAAAGTTCCATCATTGGGGCTCTTGAGTTAAAGAGACTCGTCAGCCACCATTTGCTACTAAAGAATTTTCGATCTAAACCACCAAAGTCTGTTAGTGAATCTGTACGATAAGTAGCTTCTAGATCGGTTGAGCCTGGAGCTTGCACCTGTCTACGCATGGTTTCTTCTACCGATAGGGCTACAACTGTTGCGAAGGTTTCAGTATAAGACTTTTCCGTTTCGATAGGAACACGAGCTTCTACATCTTCAGCCAAGCGACTAACCTGCTGATCAACAGGATCGTCACTCATTTGATGAACGTTCCGAAACACTTTATGAGTGTTCGGAAAATGTTTTTCTGTATTATGGTTGGCCAACCAAATTTTCATATCAGATCATATTATAATTTTTTTTGTAAAAAGTCAATTTTTTGCATAGGTTTTATGCTTTGCTTGATATTCTAAAAAAAAATGTCGCAAAGCGTTGACATTTTGATGAAATTGCGAAGAATCCGCGTGATTTAATCCACAACAATTTTTAAAGCTGTAAGAATGAGCGAAAAACAACCCGTAATCATTAAAGTATCAGGACCACTTGTGGTTGCTGAAAACATGTCTCATGCCAAGATGTACGAAGTAGTTCGTGTTGGTAAAGAGGGACTTATTGGAGAAGTAATTCGACTTAATGATGACCAGGCCTACATTCAGGTTTATGAAGAAACGGCTGGTATTGGTCCAGGAGAACCAGTAAAAACTACAGGACAAACTCTATCAGTAGAGCTTGGTCCTGGTCTTCTTGAAACTATCTATGATGGGATTCAACGACCATTGGAATCAATTGAGGAACAATCAGGGCATTTTATCGCTCGTGGGATTGATGCTCCAGGACTAGATCAAACTAAAAAATGGGACTTTGTTCCAACCGTATCTACTGGAGATACAGTTAAAGGAGGGGACACACTAGGAACCGTACAAGAAACAACACTGATTCTCCATAAAGTGATGGTTCCACCCAGCGTGAAAGAAGCGACAGTAAAATCTATTGAATCAGGACATTTTAAAGTAACGGATGATATTGCGATACTCGATGCTGATGGTAAAGAAGTGAAAGTTCAACTTCGACACTTCTGGCCAATCCGAGTGGCTCGTCCAGTTAATGGAAAAATTGTACCAAATGAACCACTTCGAACAGGATGTAGATCAACAGATATGTTCTTCCCTTTAGCGAAAGGAGGAGCAGGATGTATCCCTGGACCATTTGGTTCTGGAAAAACAGTGACTCAACAAACGGTTGCCAAATACTGTGATGCACAAGTAATTATTTATATCGGTTGTGGAGAACGAGGGAATGAGATGACGGAAGTACTAAATGAATTTCCACATCTTATTGATCCAAATAGTGGTGAGCCATTGATGAAACGAACATCAATGATCGCCAATACTTCAAACATGCCAGTAGCGGCTCGTGAAGCTTCGGTTTATACAGGAATTACGATTGCTGAGTACTACCGAGATATGGGATACAACGTAGCATTAATGGCCGATTCTACTTCTCGATGGGCAGAAGCTATGCGGGAAATGTCAGGACGTCTAGAAGAAATGCCAGGGGAAGAAGGTTATCCAGCTTACCTTGGTTCACGAACTTCAGAATTCTACGAACGAGCTGGAGCGGTTGAATGTCTAGGGACAGAAGGACGAACAGGATCTCTAACGGTAATCGGAGCGGTTTCTCCTCCAGGAGGGGATCTTTCTGAGCCAGTATCTCAAAATACACTTCGAGTGACAAAAGTATACTGGGGACTTGATTCTAAGCTTTCTTACCAACGTCACTTCCCAGCGATTAACTGGTTGAAGTCTTACTCTCTATACACACCAAATCTTGAGAAATTCAACAAAGAAAATGTTGCAGAAGATTACTGGGATATTCGAGAGCTAGGGCTGACACTTCTACAAGAAGAATCTAAACTTCAAGAAATTGTACGATTGGTTGGACCAGATGCACTTTCTGTTCGAGAAAAACTAGTACTTCTTGTGTCTAAATCTATTCGAGAAGATTTCCTATACCAAGATTCTTTTGATCCAGAGGACGCTTACACGATTCCAAAGAAACAATATGAAATGCTAAAAACTATCGTGGCTCTTTACCACGAAGGAATGAAGCTTGTTGATCGTGAGGAATTCGATTTCTCTAAAGTAGAAGAACTGCCAGTGATTCAAGAGATTGCTCGATGTAAAGAACTAAAAGCTGATGATGAAGCTGGATACGAAAAAATTCGATCAAATATTATCAAAGAAGTTGGAGCTCTATAACAGATAGTCCACTTCAATATAAAAAAAGAGGCGCCACCTGGCGCCTCTTTTTGTTATTTTCTTCGGGCAATAACAGCCTCTTCAATATCTATGATAGAGATGGGTTCTTCTATCATTTGGTTAATTTTTGCGAGTAAAATTCGAGAAACATAGTCACAGTCTGCCAATTCGGAAATAATTCTTTCTCGCCTTTCGCCCATTTGGACGGCTTTCAATACTTCAGCCGTTTCTTCGGCAATCTTCCCTGCAATTTTTTCAAGACTACTTTGTGCCATTTTAGCGGTAAAAGATTGTTTGGGATCAGCTTCTGAACGAGCTTCAATAATCGCTTGTTCTTCGGAGTCGAAACGACTCCAGGTCGGAATATCCTCAACTTCCTCTATCTGACCTGTAGAACTAACTCTTCGGCGAAAGCAGGTAACCCATCCATCAATGTGACAGGCTCCTTTGCCTTCCATATCCACGAGATAAATAAGCGTGTCGTTATCACAGTCAGTTCTTATCTCAGAAACTTTAAGGGTATCACCTGAGGTTAAGCCTTTGGTCCAAGCTTTTTTCTGGCTTCGAGACCAAAACGTAGCCAATCCAGATTCAAGGGTTTTATCCACGGCAGCCTGGTCAGCAAAACCAACCATAAGAATTCTTCCAGTTTGGTTTTCTTGAACGACCGTGGGGATAAGTTTGTCTGGGTATTTTTCAAAATCTAACCCAGGAGTTGATCCTGATTTTTCTTTAGTATTCATCATTAATAAGGTTAATAAATAATTTTATGAATAAATTATTTATTCAACAATGATAAATACTATTTGAAAAATATTGGTTCATTATATTTAAGAAAAATACTGAATAGATTTAGAAGAGGCTGCATTCCCACCGCCTTTAATCCCTCTAGCTCCGATAGAGATTGTTCCAGTGTTTCCAAGAATGAGTTTTAACTGAGTAGCAATTCCGTTGGCATTTTCATCAGGTACAACCATTGACACATCAACCCAGTCACTACCGTCATTAGCCAGGACTTTTTGAAGGGATGGGCCAATAAGTCCAATTTTTAAAGCTTCAATTTTTCTGAGTTTATCTTTTGGAACATTGACTTTTAAACTAGTAAAAGCCCCATTCGGTTTGGCCGATTCCAGTGCATCACAAACGGTCATTGCGGCCATTTTAGTTTGATTAGATATATTTTGAGGATTTACCAAGAAAATATCAGTACTAATTCTGCTAAAAGGAACATTTTTTAACGGTGATAATTCATCATCTGGCATAAATCTATTTAATTTAAGGTCTAGAGCTGTTTGTCCTGAACCAACAATTTCTAGAGCCCCAGTTTCAAGGAGTTCTTCGCTTCTAAAGTCATTAATATTCGTATCAGCTCCTTCACTTTCAAAAGTTCGAGATTCAACACTAGATTGATTTAGTAAGTATCTCATTAATTCTGGGTACTTGCTAAAAAGATCTCGTCCAGAAAGAGCTTGAGTTGAGTTAGCAGGATTTTCTTCTGGAGTGAGCCATTCAAGACTGCAAATGCCAATGTCTAGGTTGGCAACTTTTTCTAGGACAATACCTTGGACTTGCTGAGTAACTCTTAAGTAGGCTTCCAAAAGAGTATCACTTCCAGTAATTGTAATAGCTGGTTTTCCTGATAGTTGCATGAGTCTCATTTGGGTAGCAAGTCGTCCAATATCCTTAACAAATCTAAAACAAATTTCTCCTGTTTGTATATCGACATCTTGTTCATTTTCATAAAACCCAGCTTGATTTGTTACTTCATCAAATCTTCCCATTTTTCCTGAAGCGGCTTCGTTATAGCCAGCATCAGATACTAGTTGAGACAGGCTGTTTCGACTCCCATCTTTAAATGCCTTTTTAGGAAGTAATACGGTGATTTCTGGTGTGACTTCTTCTGGGGAACGTAGTTTTTCTGGTGACATGGTTATTATGAAAAATTAAATAAAAAAATAGCCCGCATCGCGGACTGTGTGAATGACTGTTGATGAAATATTTAGTTTACACAAAAACCGCGACAAAATGATGTTCGCTGTGATGATGTGCGTTAACGACAGTTTGTTTAAACATTTCAGCATTAAAATTTAATGCAAAAAACCTTAATGTCAAATTAAAGTTCGATAGCTATGTAATCTAAGATCTTTTCCACAATTTGATCTGGAGTGTATTCTGCTTTTTTAAAAAAATAAACGGCCCCATTGTCCAGAGCTGCACTAATATTTTTTTTGTCCGTCAGGTTGCTGGCGATAAAAACAGTTGTATCAAGAGATGAGTTTTTATTGATGGCGTCTAAGACCTCAAAACCACTCATGTTTGGCATCATAAGGTCGAGTAAAACAATGTCGGGTTTAAACTCAACAGCTTTGGTTATGCCTTCTAATCCCTCCTTAGCCTGCTCAACATCAAATTCCCGAGATGAGAAGGCCATAAAGTACAAATCTTTTAAGCTTTCGTTATCTTCGATAATGAGGATTTTTTTTGAGGAACTCATTTACTATTGGATTTTTTTTGAGTGTAAGGAAGTGTAAAAATAAAAGCACTACCAGACTTAATGTGATCTTCACTTTTAACCCATATCTTTCCGCCGAATTTTTCTATAATTTGTTGTGTTATATTTAAACCTAAACCACTTCCTGCATGGGCTTTTTGAAGAGGGTTTTCTGCTTGTTGGAATTTATTAAATATTAAAGATTGTTTGTTTTTTGGAATACCAACTCCTTGATCTTTAATAGTAATTTTTACTTTTTTCTCTTTTTCTACAGATTCCAAAATAATCTTTACAGTTTTATTTTTGGGTGAGAATTTATAGGCATTTCCAAGTAAATTAGAGAAGATTATTCCGAGTTTTTCATTGTCGAGAAAAACGGTTGGGGTTAACTTTTCGGGATTAGAAAAAACGAGAGAAAGGTTCTTCTCTTTATACATCACCTTAAAGGCTTTTTGGGTTTCTTTTATAGAGCTTACAAGGTCAATTTTTTGATTATTAAAACCCATTTGCCCTGATTCAAGTCGACTTATATCTAGCATTTTGTTTATAAGCGAGACGAGGTCATTCGTATTAGCAAGAATCTTATCAGTGAAATCGAGTTGTTTTTTATTGAGGTTTCCAAAGTTTTGGAGCCTTAAGATATCAGCGTACCCTTTAATAATACTCAGTGGTGTTCGTAATTCATGAGAGGCAATAGAAAGAAATTCATCTTTTACCGCGTCGAGTTTTTTAAGTTTATTAGAGAAGGTAACCAGTTGTTTGTTTTTCTTCTCTAATTGGCTCGTCTTTTCTTTGACCTCTTTTTTCAGTGCTGCATTGTACAGAATATTGGTAGTTTGAAGATTGAGGTAAGGTCTAAACGATTCAATGAGTTTTAATTCATAATTACCATAAGTATCTTCTAGTATTTTCTTTCCTAAGATAAGGGCTCCAACAACTTTATGATCAGGAGTAGAAAGGGGGACGATTACAGTTCCTAGCCTAGAAGCTTCCTTGGGCAATTTTAGTTGTTTATCCTTTTTATAGAAGATTCTATGAATCCCAAGAGTATTGAATAGATTTATCAACGAATGATATTTTTTCTCGTTTTTTTTATTAAAGATAACTACCTTTACTGGAGAGATTTTGAATTTGCCACTAAAGCTTTCGATCAATTCTTGCTCAAGTGTTTCAATAGATGTGTATCGCTTGTTTTGATTTTTGAAGTTGTTGATAATGTTTTTCAAATACTCTTCATTGGTAATCCAGAAGTAAGCATGGAAAATATCAGAATTAAAGAATTTTATGGCTTCTTTGTAGATAAAAGTAGCAACAATAATTGAGAAAATAAAAATAGTTGGCTCCCAAGAAGGGTTGAGAAACGGAGCACTATGAAAATAGAGGAAGCTTACAAAACCACTAGAAATTAATAGTGCAAAAAATGTTTTTGTATTGTTTGAGATTGTAAGCTTAATATTGAGGAACTGGTATTTAATAAACGCGTAGAAGCTTACCACCGCAATCGGAAGCATTAGTAAAAATGAATATTGTTGAGCAATAAATATTCCAAATTTTGGGAGAACTCCATTGAAAAATAGCATTAATAAGGTGCATACACTTGACACATAGAAGATGCAGGCAAAGTTTTGTTTTTGAAGTTTCTTAAGCTTTCTATATTTAATAAAACCAAGAATAACGGAAGCGAGAATTAGAACATGCCAATAAATAATATAACTATCATATATTGGGCCAAGTATGACTTCTGGACCCTCTTCACCATAGATTTCATTTTCAATAATGAGTGGCGTGAATTGTGTTATTAAAAATAAAATTGTCGTGCTAACAACTAATAATGGAATACTATTTTTTGGGAGAAGAAAAGCCTTTTGAGGAAAGTAATAAAGAAAGCAGAGTAAGCCTAATGGTATCAACAATGCTACGGAATAGTTCAGTTTACCGATAGGATAAAGAAGCTCTCCTAAGGGTAGAAAGAAGTAAATATAGAGCGTTGCCGTCCAAAGTAGGCATCCTAAAATAAAGGTGGTAAAGCTAAGATTTCTGGGATTCACCTCTTCTCGAATTACAAAAGAAGCAATTAAAAAGTATAATGTGCAGGCGATACCAAAAGTTAAAGCGGGGTTCATTTTATATCAATGGTTTTAGTGGATAACATTATTGAGGTCAATTTTTTGATTTAATGGCTTGAAATATTTTTTTTCTTATGCCACTAGCATTTCTACCGAAGGTTCCAGACATTTCTGTTATCGATGCTTCCATGACCACTAATTGAGAATCATCAACTGTACAAATTACTTTAGCTCCACAACCATAAATCATAATTTTAAATATTGGAGACTTTGGGTCGGTAGAGAATATGCAAACATCAGATTTAGATGTGTCTATTTGGCTAAGAGTGCTTGACATATTTTCTTGTAAAAGATTTAGAGAGCGATTGGGTAGAGTATGTCCAACCTCGGCCCAGTAAAAAATAGGTGTTTCTGGTGTGAGTTTGTATTCAGAGTTTGCACAGGTTGTTCTCAAGAATTCATCGCAGTTTAAGCGACTATGGGCATAAAAGTCATTAAATTTTTCTTCCCACAATTTTATTAAGGTTGTGATCCACCCCCATGAAAATCCGACTATTTCACCACTCTGATCGAGGCAGTAACTTCCCGCACTTCCAGGTTTTTTCATTTCCTGCATGATAGTTTTTTGAACGAGTAAAGGTGGGTGGAAGAGTTTATGATGCGGGATTTGATTACGTTCAAGTTCTTTTACTGGGGTGTATTTAGTAAGGCCATATACATCCTCTATAGATATTGTTTGATTATCTTTATCCAGAGCATATTCGCCCCACCCGCGAGGGTCTACGGGTGATCCATGGGCAAAAACATCACGATACGCATCTACAAGACTCTCCAAAAAATCGCAAGGAGAGGATAAGGGCTGTTCGTTAATGGCTCCAATTTTTTGTTCTGAATTTTGCTGGGTGAGATGAGGGTCATGTTCGTTTTTTTTTTCATTTTAAGAGGGGGTATTTTTTTAAAATCCTAAAGTTAATTTTTCATTAAGGACATAATGCTTCTTAATCTAAAATTAATTTTTAGATTATTAGAATTGGTTTATGATACTGTTGATGTCTAAGTTTAACGTAAAAAACCCTTCTGGATTTCCTGAGTTTTCTCCTGCAGAGGAAGCTATTCGTCAGGAATGGATAAAAATTATCTCGTCTTCTTTTTCTAAATTTGGTTTTATTCCCATTACGACTCCAATTGTTGAGCGGGAAGAAAATTTGTTGGGGAAAGGAGGAAATGCCAAAGAAATGTATGTTCTCAAAAGACTTTTAGACGAAGAAGGGGACAAGAGTCACTCAGGAAATGCGCTGAGATTTGATCAAACTGTGCCACTGGCGCTGTATGTAGCTCGACACCAAAATGAACTGACTTTTCCATTTCGTCGAAGTGTGATTGGTCCAGTGTTTCGTGGAGAGAGAGCTCAAAAAGGACGATTTCGTCAGTTTGATCAGTGTGATATCGATGTTATCGGTAATGGAGAACTATCGTTACTTAATGATGCTCAGATTCCCGCTATTATTATTGAGATTTTTAAGAAATTGGACATAGGCGACTTTGTCGTTCAAATTAACAATAGAAAAATTTTAGTGGGGATTGCTAACCACTTTAATATTCCAGTAAAACTGTTATTGGACACCTTTGACGAGAAAGAAAAATTATCAGATAAAGATTTTGAGAAAAAATTAGATTTTCTAGGAGAAAAAATTAATAACTTAAATGAGTTCAAAGATATTCTTGCAGGAATTGTTGATTGCAAAATTTCTGGTGGAACAATTATTGAGGATGATTATTTTACCAAATTAAAATCAGTATTAAGTTTCTCTTCAGAATGTTTGGAAGGTGTTTCTGATTTGCAAACAGTTTATTTTAGTTTAGTAAAAGATATTGGGGTGGATGCATCAAATTTATTGATAGATCCATTTCTTGCTCGAGGATTAGATTATTATACAGGCACAATATATGAGACTAAAGTATTAAAATATCCTGGATTTGGGTCCGTTTGTAGTGGAGGAAGGTATGAGGACTTAGCCTCAATTTTTACGGGGAAAAAGTTGCCTGGAGTAGGAATCTCTATTGGGCTTACACGTTTGTTTTCTCAGTGTTTAGAGGCGGGGCTTATTATCCCAGATAAATCAAGTCCGACTCAGGTTCTCTTGATTTCAGCCGATGACGTAGCCTTGCCTTCTTTGCTTTCTCTTGGGACAGAATTGAGAACAGCGGGGATTGTGGCAGAAAATTATCTAGAAGATAAAAAACTTGGGAAGAAGTTTGATTACGCCGATAAACTAAAGATTCCATATTGCATCGTAATGGGCGAAAACGAAATGAACAATAAAATTGTTCAACTAAAAGATATGAAGACCGGAGAAAAGGAGGATATTGAGGTTTCTAAAATAGTTTCAGTTTTGAATAAAAAAATTTCATCGTAGTCTGTGCAACGGTCTCGGCTTGAGCATTTTGTAATGGTTCATAAAATGGTAGTTATGAAACATTATGATTTGATTATCATCGGAACGGGAGGGGGAACGAAGCTTCGCCCAGCCGCAGATTTAGGAAAGAAAGTGGCTATTATTGAAAAAGAAGATCTCGGAGGGACTTGTCTAAATCGTGGATGTATTCCTTCAAAAATGTTTATCTATCCAGCTGATTTGGCCACTCATTGGAAAGAGGATCATGAAAAATTTGATATTACGACCGATCCAAGTTTTGAAATTGATTTTGAAGCGCTTTCCATTCGTATTAATGAAACCATTTCCGCAGATTCTGAGAGTATTGCCCCAGGGTATGATAAACATCCGAATATTGATCTTTATCGTGGTCATGCTCGGTTTGTAAAATCAAAGATTATAGAGGTGAATGGTGAACAGATTGCGGCTGAGAAAATCTATATAGCCACAGGGTCTCGTCCCCAAATCCCGAATATTCCAGGACTGGAAGGCACACCTTTTATGACGAGTAGAGAAGCCCTAAAACAAAAGACACTGCCAGAGAAAATGATTATTATTGGCGGAGGATATATTGCCGTTGAGCTTGGACACGTTTATGGAGCTTTAGGGACAGAGGTGAACTTCTTAGTGAGAAGCTCAATGATCAAAGCGGAAGATAAAGATATTCGATCAGAGTTTGAACAAAATTTTAGTTCAAGATATAATGTTCATTTTGGAGTTTCTCCGAAGAAAGTTTCTTATGAAGATGGGATTTTCTCAGTAACCGTTCAAACGTCAGAAGGGGAGTCAGTGATGAAAGCCGATAGTCTTTTTGTGGCTACTGGAGTTGTCCCGAATACTGACGACTTAGGACTTGAAAATACGAAGGTCGAATTAGGGGCCAAAGGTTGGATTAAAGTAAATGATCAGTTAGAAACTGGTGAACCTGGAGTGTATGCGCTCGGAGATGTTTTGGGACGCTATCTATTTCGACATAGTGTGAATTTTGAAGGTGAGTATTTATTTGATCAGCATTTTGGAGTCACTCCAGAATCATCAATAAAATATCCTCCCATACCGCATGCCATTTTTTCTTATCCTCAGATTGCAGGAGTTGGAGTCACAGAGGATCAGCTTATGAGGGAAGGAAAAGCTATAAATAAAGATTACGTCGTAGCAATTCAGAAGTACAAAAATTCAGCTATGGGAATGGCGATGTTACCTGAAGTTGGAATGGTAAAACTCATTGCAGAGAAGAAAACAAAACGCCTAATTGGAGCCCATATTATTGGCGAAAAAGCTTCTGATATTATTCATATGTTGATTGCTTATATGACAATGGAGGCTACAGCCGATGATTTGTTGAAAATGATTTATATACATCCTGCCCTTAGCGAAGTTATCCGTAATGCAGCCCGAAAACTAAATATTGAACTCAGTAAATAATGAAAAAATTAATTCTATTCAGCTTGGCATTTTTTGTATCTGCCTGTGGAAGCGATATATCAGAAGATCGTGTTAAAACTGGGAATATTGTATTCCTAGGTGATAGCATTACTGAGGGATATGAAGTTTCTGAAAAGGATCGATATACGACTCTTATCCAGCAGTATTTAGAGCGAGAAGGCTATGATTATACCGTGATAAATCAGGGAATTAGTGGTGATAAAACTGAAGATGGGCTTGAACGTTTAGAAGCCGTTTTAGAGGCTGAACCAGAAGTTGTGGTTGTAGCCCTGGGAGGAAATGATTTTCTCAAAAGAGTGACTATCTCGAAGTCTCAAAAAAATCTCACAGATATCATTCAGGCTATTCAAGAAAAAAATGCTGATGTCATGTTGGTTGGCGTTACCGCTCCACCGACAAGAGGGCTTGGGTATGTTGGAGAAGCGAAAAAAATGTATAAGCATTTAGCCAAGGAAAATGATCTGGTGCTTATGCCCAATATTTTGAAAGGTATTATGCTTGATCAGCGTTATATGCAGTCGGATAATATTCATCCGAATGAAGCTGGGCATAAGGTTATTGCTGAAAATATGTGGGAAGATTTAGTGCCATTACTCCGTAAATAGTAGTTTCGGCAACGATTCTTATTTGGGAAATGAATCCACCTCAGTTACAATTTTGTCGATTATAAAAAACGAATGAAATTTTTCTTAGACACGGCTGACATTAATGACATTGAAAAATACGCCTCATGGGGGATTGTTGACGGCGTTACCACAAATCCCAGTTTGATTGCAAAAGAGGGAGTTGATTTAGAAACTCGAATTAAAGAAATTGCCAAAATTGTAGATGGTCCGATCTCAGCAGAAGTAATCTCTACGGAAGCAGAAGGAATGATTGAAGAGGGAAGAAAGGCTGCCAAGTGGCATAAAAATATTTTTGTAAAAGTGCCGATGACCAGCGAAGGGCTCAAAGCGGTAAAAGTTTTTAGTGCCGAAGGAATTCGTACGAATGTCACTTTAGTCTTCTCAGTGTCTCAGGCACTTATGGCTGCTAAAGCTGGAGCGACTCTAGTGTCTCCATTTGTTGGAAGACTTGATGATATTTCAGAAGATGGAATGCAACTGATTGCTGATATCGTACATGTGTATAATGTTTATGGATTTGAGACAGAAGTCCTATCGGCCTCAATCCGTCACCCAAAACATGTAGTGGATTCAATGATGGTAGGGGCTGATATTGCTACGATTCCTCCGAAGATATTTGATCAGTTGGTAAAACATCCTTTGACCGATAAAGGACTTGCAGCTTTTTTAGCTGACTGGGAAAAAGTAAAAGATATCCAACAAAACTAAAACACCATGTTAACTATCAATTTCGAAAACTGTTACAAGGTATCTCAAGATCATGGGATGTCTGAAGATACTTTTATGGTACATGAAAGTTATTTAGAACCGAGTTTACAAAAAATTAAGGATCGAAAACAGGGATTCTATAAGGTTATTGATGATGATCAGGCTTTAGATGAAATTCAAAACTTTGCCACTTCTGTGCAAGGAAAATTTGATCACGTTGTTATCTGTGGAATTGGGGGGTCAGCTTTAGGGCCTATTTGTTTAAGAGACGCTTTTACTCATTTCTTTTCTACGTCTACTCCAGAATTGCATGTTTTGGAAAATATAGATCCAGATTTTTTGGGAGAAGCCGTAGATTACCTTAATTTAGATCGAACACTTTTTTTGATCATAAGTAAGTCGGGTGGAACCCCTGAAACGGTAGCCCAGTACATGTTCTTCAGATCTTTGGTAGAAGATAAAAGTTTGGAAGTGAAGGATCATTTTGTCTTTGTCACTGATCCAGAAAAAAGTTTGCTTCGAGAAATTGGGAATAAAGAAGATATTAACATGTTTGATATTCCTCCAAGCGTTGGAGGGAGGTTTAGTGTACAAACGGCTGTTGGTCTTCTGCCAGCAGCGCTTATTGGTATTGATATCAAATCATTAATTGAAGGAATGAGAGATATGAGAGATTCTTTTTTGAATAAAAAATTTGATCAAAATTTACCTTTTCAATTAGCCTGTACTCAAACTTCTAGTTACCTAAAAGGGAAGCCTCAAAATATTATTATGCCATATCATACAAAGCTTCGGCAGTTTGGAGCTTGGTGTGTGCAATTGATTGCTGAATCTACTGGAAAATTTACAGAAGATGGGAGAAATGTAGGGATAACGCCAGTCCCATCACTAGGAGTCACAGATCAGCATTCTCAAGTGCAGTTATTTGCTGAAGGACCAAATGATAAGCTGGTGGTTTTTATTGGAGTGGAAAATTTTAAAAAGGTTTTAGATATACCAGTCAGTGTAGACAGTCCTAAAACCAATTTTCTTGAAGGTAAAACTTTTAAAGATTTATTGCATGCGGAGCAACAAGCTACCGCTCAAGCGCTAACAGAAAATGATCGTCCAAATATAACTATCACCATTCCAGAACTAACGCCCTATTATCTGGGACAACTGTTTATGCTATTTGAAGGGGCTACTGCCTTCTGGGGAGAGTTCTTTGAAATAGACGCTTTTAATCAGCCGGGAGTAGAAAGAGGGAAAGTTTTAACGAGAGAAATACTTGGACACTAAAAATCTGATGCTTTGTACCAAAAGGGTCATCACCCCTACAAAGATTAAAAATACACCTAAGGGTAAAAAGAAACTTTCATGCAAAAATCCTTCTTCGTCTACATACTGGTAGTAAGTGTTTTCTAGATATAAACAGATCATCCCAAAGATGATAGCAAGCGTTCCCAAAATAGTGATTTTAGATGGTTTCATGAATAAAAATTTAGACCTTTATTTTGAATTTAACAAATAATAATTATTGCTATTATAAAAAGTTGTTTTATTTTTATGTTTTATTAATGTCCAACCATGATTGATAGGCCTTTAGATTCTTTTTTGAAAGAAGTCGAGTCAGGTTTTGATTATCCAGAAACACCTTTGAATACCGTGATAGCCTATGGTTCTGGTGCATTTCCTCAGTTAGGTTATAAGAAGGGAGTAGATCGACCAATGGTTGATTTTATCTTTGCGACAAAAGATCCAGAGGCCTGGCATCAAGCTAATATTGCTCGTCGACCAGACGATTATTCTCGGGCGGGTCATTCTTTACTGGTACGACGTTTTTGGCAGAATAAAGGTGGAGGTCTTTGGTATAACGCTTTTGTAAATTTTGAAGGTCGGGAAATAAAATATGGAGTTATTGGGAGCGATGTATTGAATCAAGATTGCCGTCAATGGGATCGGTTATACGCTGCTGGACGTTTGCAAAAACCAACGAATATTCTTCGAGAAACTGATGAGTTTAACCAGGCTCAGCGGGTAAACTTAATGATTGCTAACAGAGTGGCATTATTATTGGGTGCTGAATCATTTTTAGCTCGAGAGCACTATGAACAGATTGCACGACTATCCTTTGATAGTGATATTCGTATGAGACTTAACTATGAAAATCCAGAAAAGGTTCAAAATATTTTAGGAGCAAATCTAGAAGGGTTTGAAAGTTTACATGGACCTTTTTTAGAGGCTTTGGAGCAAGAAGGATTGGTTGCTAGAAGAGGGAGTGATTCAGATTCCTACGAACGAGATTTGTCGGATGAAGCTAGTATTCGTTTAGCTAAGGCTTGTCCTTTTAAGCTCCCAAACGATCCACAAAAAATTCCTGCAGCCTTAAGAGGGAAAATTAATAGAGTAGTTTTTTACTCTAGCGTAATGCAACCTCTGAAGGGATTGTCTACGACTGATGGAAAAATTTGGCAACGATACCTTAAAGCGAAAAAGAAAAAATCACGACAAAAACCATAACTCATTGGACTTTTTAGGTTGTTTTCGCTATAATTATCGGAAATAAAATTAATAAAAAGTTTAACTATGAATCATCTCAGTTCAGTAGAAGAGGCTCTGCAACATCCAGAAGTTTTTAGGGTTAGTATTTTTGGCTCAGCTCGTACAAAAAAAGGTGACCCAGAATATGATGTGGCCTATGACTTGGCTTATGAACTGGGGAAACGAGATATTAGTATTGTGACTGGAGGCGGTCCAGGTCAAATGGAAGCAGGGAATCGTGGACACGAAGATGCCTGTTCGAGTACGAGCTCGATTGGTTTAACAGTGCGGCTCCCACATGAAGCTGAACACAATGGGTTTCTTGATATGGAGAAACATTTCCAAAAATTTGGGAATCGACTGGATCACTTTATGGCTCTTTCTAATGCGGTGGTAATTTCTGCAGGAGGAATTGGAACCTGTCTAGAATTTTTCTATACGCTTCAACTGACTCAAGTGAAGCACATCTGCCCAATCCCAATTATTCTTTTGGATTCTATGTGGGAGGAGCTAAGAGATTGGCTAAAGGCAACAGCGGTGGGAAGAGGATTTGTGAGTCCTGGGGATTTAGACAATGTTCTAGTGGCAAAAAATGTAGAAGAGGCACTACAAATAATCGAACAAACAAAAAAAGCCTTTGATGAAGGAGGTGGGGAAGTGTGCATTAATTCTCAAGTGTATCAAATTACAACCAGTACAGATCAGAATTTTGTTAAAGACCCAGAGGCAACTTTTGAAAATCTATATCACAGTGACGAAAAGCCACTGTAGTACAAATTACACATTTAACTGTCGTAAATAATAACTCGTGCTAGAATAATACGCGTGTTTATTTCATTGGTATGAATCTATCAAATATCGGACTAATTGGTTTAGCTGTAATGGGGCAAAACCTTGCGAGAAATGTTGCTTCTAAGGGGTTTCAGATTTCAGTGTACAATCGAACGACTGAAATTATGAACAATTTTATTGATCAATATGGAGATCAAAATCTTCAGGGGTTTGAAACTTTAGAAGACTTTGTGCAATCAATTGAAAAACCTCGAAAGATCATGGTTATGGTAAAAGCGGGAAGACCAGTTGATATGGTAGTTGAAGCTTTGTTGCCTTTGCTTGATGACGGTGATACCATTGTGGATTGTGGGAATTCGCATTTTCCAGATACCATCAGAAGAGAACAAGAACTTAAAGCCAAAGGCATTAATTTTTTTGGTTGTGGAGTTTCTGGAGGAGAAGAAGGAGCGCTGAATGGGCCGAGTATTATGCCTGGGGGTGATCAATCTGTTTGGAAAGATCTAGAACCTGTTTTGACGTCCATTGCTGCTCAAGACTTTGGCGGACAGCCGTGTGTGACTTACATTGGAGAAAATGGTGCAGGTCACTATGTAAAGATGGTTCACAATGGAATCGAATATGGAGTAATGCAAATGATGGCGGAGGCTTATCAAGTTTTAAGTGAAGTCTTTGAGTTATCGCCGCCCGAAATTGCCGATGTTTTTGAGAAATATAATGAAGGGAAACTTCAATCATTTTTATTTGAGATTGCCGTACCAATCTTGAGGAAAGAAGATGATTTAGACGAAGGGTTTTTATTAGATAAAATTTTAGATAAAGCAGGACAGAAGGGGACTGGACGATGGACGGCGATAGAAGGGATGGATCGTGGAGTGGATATTTCAGTCATTATTCAGGCGGTAAATGCAAGAATTGTTTCCAGCCAAAAAGTAACACGAGAGAAATTGTCAGGTTTTTATAAACGCCCGAGACTTAAGGTGAATATGGAGGTTGAAGATTTTATTGAACCTTTGGAAAATGCTCTTTATGGGGGGATGTTAGTGGCCTATGCTCAGGGATTTGATCTGCTAAGAACCGCAGCAGCCGAGAAAGAATGGGATTTGGATTATGCTGAAATTGCTCGAATCTGGGAAGGCGGTTGTATTATCCGAGCTCAAATCCTCAATACGCTTCATGAAGCATTTGAAAAAGCGAATAATGCACCACTCTGGGAGATCGAGTCCATCCGAAGAGATTTTCAAAAAGTATGGCCTGAATTTAGAGCGGTTGTTTCTTTTGGAGCTCAAACAGGAATTCCAATGTTTTGTTTAGGAGCGGCTTTATCAAGCTTTGAAGCTATGACTTCAGAAAGGACTTCAGCAAACTTTATTCAGGGACTTCGAGATTCCTTTGGTGCGCACACTTATGAACGAATAGATCGTTCAGGAACTTTTCATACTGAATGGTAAAAAATATGAAGAATACAATTTTTCGAGTTCAAGACCCTTTTATTTTTACGATCTTCGGAGCGTCTGGAGATTTAGCGAAGTTAAAAATATTTCCAGCTTTATTTGCTTTAGCTGAACAGAAGCGTTTTCCAAAAAGTTTTGCTCTCGTGGGATATGCTCGAACGAGTATGACTCAGGAGGAGTTTCGTAATATTTTTGCCGAGTCGGTAAAAGCTGAATTTCAGGGAACTTGGGATGACTATCAAGAGTCAATCTTGGAAGACCTGCTTCAAAAAGTTCACTATTTTTCAGGGCAATATGATCGTTACGATGATTTCAAAAAATATAAAACATTTCTCTTTGAGAGGTTTCAAGTCGATACTTTACCAACACATATTACCTATTTTTCAGTACCACCCTTTGTGGTGAAATCTATTTTAAAACAAGTAGCTGAAGTTTTTGAACCAGCCAAAAATGATGTTCGATTAATTTTAGAAAAACCATTTGGGCATGATGAATTATCAGCACAACAACTCTTTAGTTTTTTAGGTCAATACTACAGGGAAGATCAAATGTATTTACTCGATCATTACCTTGGCAAAAAAGCTGTACGGAGTCTCATTCCGTTACGAAATATGAATCGTATACTTAACAGTATGCTCAAGGGGAAGGAAATCGCTAATATTCAAATATCCGCGATTGAGCCAATGGGAGTAGAGGAGCGCATAGGTTATTTTGATGAAGTTGGAACGATTAAAGATGTTGTTCAGTCTCATCTACTACAAGTACTGGCTATGCTGACCATGTCGATTCCTGTCAGAGCCGATAGTGAAAGAATTCAGGAAGAACGAGCCGCTATTTTATCCGCTCTAGATATTGAACCTGATAAATATCATATTGCTTTGGGGCAGTATGATACTTATGCCTCAGAAGATGAACAAACTCAAAGCTCGAATACAGAGACTTTTGCGGCTTTAAAACTAACGATTAATCGTGAAACCTGGCATGATGTTCCGATCTTTTTAAGAACTGGAAAACGTTTGCACGAAAAACACACTTATTTGGTCGTAGAGTTAAAAAAATTCTCATTCCAGGATTCAAATCAGGAACCAAATCGAGTAATTATTGAACTCTATCCTCATGAAATGATTCAGATTCGCTTACTAGACGAAGATGGAGCGACTTTGAGACAGGGGGAAATTGCGGCCAGTGAATCGATTGCGTGTTTTGGTGATTACTGTCTTCCAGAGCATGGTCTGTTGTTTTTGGATGTTATTAGAAAAGAAAAGAGGTATTTCTTGGGGATTTCAGAAATTATCGCTTCTTGGAAAATTACTGATAAGGTTTTAAATTTTATTGAAACAAAAAAAATTAAACCTGAGATATATAAGTCTGGGACGGAAGGACCAAAGAATCAACAGAACCTTATGAAAGGAACAAGTTTTAAATGGTATGATCCACATGGCTAATATTTATGAATTTCAGGATACGGTGCAGTTCTGGGACAAAGCAAAATCATACTTTGTGGGACAAGGTAATTTGAGGTTAGCCCTTAGTGGAGGAAGTAGTGCCAAAATTCTTTCGGTGTTGAAAGATGATGAATTTGATTTTTCAACGTTAGAGCTCTGGCAAACAGATGAACGTTTTGTGCCCCAAAATCACTCGGACTCCAATGCAAAGTTGATTCGAGATCTACTGGGAGACTCAGCTTTTATAGAAAAGTTTTTTCCCATTCAAGGAGATCCTATTTCAAGTAGTCACATGTATGAGTCTATGCTGAAAGAACACAAGGATGGTTATTTATTCGATCTGGCAATTTTAGGAGTTGGCCCTGATGGGCACACAGCATCACTATTTCCATCAAGCGATATACTAAATTCACAGCGTTTAGTAGAGGCGACTGAAACAGAAGTGTTTGCTATTCAAAACCGTTTAACGCTGACGTTTAAAGCACTAAAAAAGTCTAAAAAAATACTCGTCCTTATGATGGGAAGTAATAAACGTAAAATTTTTAAACAGATTACTAATCCTGATACAAAATTTGACGAGTGCCCAGCTCGGAAGTTGCTTGACTGGGAACAAGTTGATATTTTGTTTTTGGATGCCTAAAAAAATTGAACAAATAAGTTATACAACCAAAAGAAGCGCTAGAGCTAAAAATATGCGTATTACTATTAAGTCTGGAGGTGAGACAGTTTTGACTTTGCCAAAAAGAGTGCCTGAATTTATTGGCAATTTGTTTATTCGAAAAAATATAGACTGGATAAAAAGACAGCAAAAGAAATTAGCTACTCAGAATTTAGAAGTACTATCAGATTATACATCAGATTTTAGAAGTGGGGATAAGCTTTGTTTTTTTGATCAAAATTTTTATACAATAGAAGAGGTTAAAACTAACAAGAAAAGACAATTCTACTCAGAAGCCGGGGATAATTTGATTTTATACGTTAACACAAAAACTAGAGGACAGGAGAGAAGAGGATTGGTTACTGATTTTTATAGAGACAAAGCGCATCAGTACTTAACGGAGCGTTCAGTATATTTTGCTGAAGCATTAGGAGTCTCTTTTAATCAAATAAGAATAAAGAATACAAAATCTCGATGGGGGAGTTGTTCAGCCAAGAAAAATTTGAATTATAATTGGAGAATTATGTTAGCTCCCAAGAAAGTAATAGATTATTTAGTGGTACATGAAGTTTGTCATCTAAAACAGATGAATCATTCCCCTAAATTTTGGTCATTAGTGGAGCAATTAGATCCCGATTTCAAGGTTCACAAAAAATGGTTAAAAGACAATCAAACTCGTCTTTTAGGTTTTCTTACATAAACAAATAAATAGTCTTTGAATATGAAAAATACACATGCTTTGCAGCGATCATTTTTGCCAGCTGATTTTGTGGTTACTAATTGGGAATATTTAGCTCCATTTTTTGAAAAGCTAATAAGCTATGAAATAAATGATATTGAGACGCTTGAGCAGTTAATATTTAATCGAGCAGAATTAGAGGCAGTCATCGATGAAGCTTTTGCTTGGGCTTATATTAATATGAATTGTGATACAGAAGATCGTGAAGCCCATGAAAAATTTATGGACTTTGTAGAAAAAATTCAGCCATATATAGTGCTTTATAGTGATAAATTGAACAAAAAAATTGTTCAAAATAAATTCTTCGATTTACTTCCTGATGATCTTTATTTTACTTACAAAAGAAGCCTGAAAAGTTCTATTGAAATTTTCAGAGAGGCGAATGTACCGCTTTTCATCGATATTGAAAAGCAGTCACAAGAGTTTGGTGTCATTTCTGGGGCTATGGTAATCGATTGGGAGGGTGAAGAATTAACCATGCCAGCAGCGGCTATGAAGTTAAAAGACTTAGATAGAGATACTCGATTAAATGTTTACAAACGTATTGTGAATCGTAGATCACAAGATAGAAAATTACTTGATGATTTAATGACAGAGTTGGTTCAAAAGCGTGATAAAGTTGGGAAAAATGCTGATTTCAAAAATTTTAGAGACTATGCTTTTAAGGCTATGGGGCGTTTTGATTATACTCCAGAAGACTGTAAAGCTTTTCACAAAACTGTCTCAAAAGTGGTAACACCACTCATTAAAAAAATTCATCAACATCGAGCAAAATGTTTAGGTTTAGAGGTCTTAAAACCTTGGGATCTTTCAGTAGATATTTCAGGAAAGCCGGCACTAAAGCCGTTCTCAAGTAGTAATGATTTATTAGAAAAAACAAAGCAATGTTTTGGTCGTTTAGACCCTGAATTTAAGGGGGTGTTAGAAACAATGGAGAAGATGCAACGTTTTGATCTTGATAGTCGAAAAGGAAAAGCTCCAGGAGGATTTCAGTATCCACTCAATGAGTCAGGAGTTCCTTTTATCTTTATGAATGCGACAGAAAGTCATCAGGATGTAGAAACTTTGGTTCACGAAGGAGGACATGCACTACATTTCTTTGCGAGCTCCAATGTTCCGTTGATTTCTTTACGATCAACACCTCATGAAGTTTCAGAATTAGCTTCTATGGCAATGGAGCTTATTTCAATGGAGGCGTGGGATATTTTTTATGATCCAGTTGATATCGCTCGAGCAAAACAAGAAAAACTTGAAGATGTGCTTTTGACGTTGCCTGGAGTAGCGAGGGGAGATGCTTTTCAGCACTGGCTTTATGAAAATCCAAATCACACCGTTGAATCGAGAGTGGAAGCCTGGAAAAGTATTTCAGCTCAATTTGAGACAGGCTTAGTAGATTTTTCAGACTTCTCAGAAGACGATGGTTATCGTTGGCAGCAAGTGCTTCATTTCTATGAAGTTCCTTTTTATTACATAGAGTACGGATTTGCACAATTAGGAGCTATTGCACTCTGGAAAAATTTTGTTGAAGATCGTGAAAACGGTCTGCAGGGATACAAAAACTTTATGAAGTATGGATATACAAGAACCATCCCAGAACTCTACGATTTAGCTGGAATTCGGTTTGATTTCTCAGAAAACTATATTCGAGAACTCGTTGATTTTGTTGAACAGCAACTGTCTTTTAGTTAGGCCGCTAAATCAATTTTCTGGGCGTCTGTGCCTCGAAGTTCACGGAGTAGATGATCGATGTGTGATAGGTAGTCATTCATTGAAACAGATTTTGCTTTGGCACCTCCGCGTTTCGCCATATCAATGTACCATAGACCGGTCATGGCTACCATATCGTCTCCACCACCTTCGGTATAAGTTCCAAGTTTACTAATAAGGGTATTAGCTTTGTCAGGAGTAAAATCTTCGGCGTAGGTAGGAATGTCAATAGTTCGATAATGCCAGAGTCCTTCAGTCCCGTCTTTGGCCTGAGCTAATTGGGCAGACTTCATTTCTTCTGTTTCATAACGTTCTACGCTGGGAAGGTTTTCATTAGCAGACATAATTCTTTTTCTGCGGTTTCCTCCAGCGATACTAAAAGAGGGATCTTCCAGAAGTTTAGGATCGGCTTTTGACCAAAAACTCATACTGTGAGTCAACAGTCTTCGTGTTTCGGTGAGAGCTCTGATTTGTGTTTCCTTACTTTCAACTTTTTCTTTTATTTCTTGATCCTTGTCATTTTCTTCTTCAAGAGTGTTATCGTTATCAGCCTTGGTTGGGGTTTGAAATTTAAATCCTGGAAGGTTTTTGCCCGTGATATCCCGAAATTCTTCATTAAGGTTTGAGGCCTCTGCTTTAAGACGTTCAAATTCTTCATAGAGTTCTGTTGGTCGTTCCAATTCTTTGCGTACAGATTCAACGCTTGGAAGGCTAAAAATTTTGGCCCCACATTTTTTTTCTAGACGAGCAAATTGTTTCTGGCAGAAAAGTGGTCGATGTTTATTTTGAGCTACGATATTAAGAGTGTATTCGGTGAAGACTTCTTTTCTCTTTCTAAGTTGCACAAGTTTTGCTTGAAAGTCTTCCAAAGCCTGTAAGCCTTTTTTTTCGGCGCGCGCTCTTTGTGCGTAGAGTTTTTCTCTTTCTGCTGTAGTGAAATAATACTCCAAGTATTCTTTTATTTCAGCTTCAGTTTCTTCGCTTACTTTGAGAGCTTTTTTATTCGTATCATTGATAACCTCAGTTTCCTTAGCGTGTTTTGCGTAGCGTTCGTCTAAGTATTTTTTGATCTTGTTTTGAAATTCATTCGGGTCCAGCATTCCAATATCAAACTTTGTCCAAAAAAGTTCAATCTCGGTTTCAGCAATGGCCTTTGATTGGGCCGCTTGTGATAGGTGGTGTTCAAATTGTTCTAAAAGTTTTTTAAGCTTTATGGCTTGATTTATCAACACTTCAATAGATTGTTCTTCTATTTGATTGCTACCATCTGAACTAAGGTTCTCTATGCGTTCAAAGATTGTCCCTTGAAGTTGATGAGGAACTTCCAATCGAGTTTTCTCTTTGAATTCTTCAATGCGCGATATTTGATTACTGAACTGGGGAAGTCTATCATTATTATCGTTTACGGTTTGGGATTCATTCATAATTTATGAAAATAAAAGACCCGTTTTGAGGCGGGTCTTTCTAGTAATTTAATAGTTTTTAATCTTCGGTTTTAATATCTTGTTCTTCGGTGTTGGTAAGGCCTGGTAAATTCAAAGCCTCACACTCAATATTTATTAAGTTCACCTCCTGCTTATTGTCTTCATCCAGATGATTAAATAAGTAGATAGGCTGACAAGGTTCAGTTTCAGCTCTTTGGATGATTTTGATAATAGCTGAAGACTCTCCAGCTCTGGTAGCTTGAGTCAGGATCTCTGGATCAATTGCCTTTTCTTGCTCTTGAGAACATGCCGTCAACATTAACAATAAACCTAATACGCTTACTTTGCCCAAAAAATACTTCATCTAAATATCATTAATCTACCATTAATTTTATTAATAAAAGACAAAAGGGCAATGAAAATAAATCAAAGTTTTTAGCTTCTATCACCTCTATAATGATAAAAGAAGTGTAGCCATTTTTTTACTTTAGGGGAAAAGAGTTTTGGAGCATAGTAGCTACTAGCGGCCCATTTACTGGCTTCTCCAAATGTTGGGTAAATATAGTTAGATCGAGCAATTTTACTGAGTTTTATTTTTTGGCTTATGACTAGTTGCCATTCTCGAATCATTTCTCCTGCTCGAGGAGCTACAATTTGGCATCCCAGAACTTCCTGTTTTTTATTGATAATAAGTTTTACAAATCCTTCTGCTTCAGACTCTGAAAGAGCTCGATCATTTTTACTGAGTTCAAATTTTACTACCTCATATTTTAATTTTTTCTTTGTAGCAGCTTTAGTTTCATCTATCCCAATACTGGCAATTTCTGGATGCGTATAAATAGTCCATCCAATATGACTATAGTCGACCTTTGTCTTATGAAATGGAATACGAATTATTTCATTAGTAAGAACAACCCCTGCCTCGTAGTTAGCTGTGTGAGTAAATAATGATTTTCCATTTACATCGCCAATAGCAGTTATGTGTTTTTTGCTCGTTCTTAAATACTTATCAACGGTAATACCTTTTTCTGTAAAATCGATACCTGCGGCTTTTAAGCTTAGATTTGTATTTGGGGTTCTTCCTGTAGCAACCAGAATTTCACTCACTTCTAGTTTATATTGTTGACCATCTTTCTCTACGGCGAGTCGTTTTCCCATCTCAGTTTTTTCAACTTTTATTGGAGTTGTGCTGGTGTAGATTTGAATACCTTCTTGGAGAAACTTTTGCTGGATTGATTGGCTGATGTCTTTATCAAATCTTCCAAAAAATTGATCATGTTTTTCAATGATGTAGACTTTTGTACCCAGTCGAGAGAAAGCTTGTGCCATTTCTGCAGCAATCACTCCGCCACCAATAATAGCGAGACTTTTGGGTTGATTGGGTAATGTGAAGATTTGTTCATTAGTAATAAATCCTACCTCTTTTAATCCTAGGATATCTGGGATTCGGGGGCTCGATCCTGTAGCTATAGAAAACTTTTTCCCGGTAACATTTACTCTATCTTTCCCTGCGACCGATATGGGTTGATAACTTCTTAGATGTGGAGTCAGTTCTATCGTTAGTTCATGTTCATTGAGGAAAGAGGCTTCTCCAAACAAAACTTCGCATCCGAGTTTTCTGAATCGGTCTGGATGATCATGTTGTTGGATATTATTTTGAATGTCTCCGATTCTTCTAATGATATTACTCCATTCAAAATTAGGGACGGTGTTAGTGAGCCCATATTCTTCAGCATGACTGAAATGGTATGATACCTTGGCGCTTTTTAGGAGTGCTTTGCTTGGAACACATCCATAATGAAGACAATCGCCCCCCAACATTTCCTTGCTAACGAGGAGTGTTTTTACTCCTAGTTGAGCAGCCCCTGAGGCGAGAGACAATCCAGCAGAACCACCTCCAATAATAATCAGATCGTATTCATAACCTTTAAGCATGTGAATGAGTATTATGTTTTTGAAAGTATTTTACAATTTTTGGAACCAAAAGAACTACACAAATAAGTACTAATGGTAGGATAAGCGCTTTTGGCCCTTTTAATAATGAGTCTCCAAAGAAGACAAAAGCGGGACTAAAAATGAGATTGGTGAGTAATGTTGCCCAAAGAAAATCCGTAGGACGTACTTTTTTTATTATACCAGCAGCATAGCTCAGTGGCATATAAGGGAGAAATAAGCATCTTAAAATAAATAGATTTCGGAATCCGTGATGCTCTGATTTTTCTTCTAATAGTTTGATAAATTTTCCAATGCCTTTTTTATTTTTTAGTTCGGCTAATTTCTCACTCCCCAGAGCTCTGCTAATAAAAAATCCCGTTTGAGCCGCTAATGTGGCCGCAATAATGACGTAGATTGAACCCCAAAGTTTTCCAAAGAGTATTCCTGCTAGAATTGTAAAAGCTGCCGCAGATACAAAGGCTAAAACCAGAAAATAATAAATTACCATAAACACAATCGGTGCAAATATGCCAAATTGTTCGATCCAGTTTTTGAGATTTTCAGGCTGTATAAAATGCTTTAGTTCAGATTCTATTCCAAGTTCTTTTACTATGTACCAGCTAGCACCAATAGTTGTGAGTATCAGAGTGATTAATAACCATTTTTTCATACCTAAAGTCTATTATTTGTGAGTCTTAGTCCTAGTTATCCATGTAGCACAGATTACTCTTCAGGGAACTTAACGGGAGATATCCAAATATCGTCTACATAAACTGTTTGAGGGAAAACTTGGTTTTGATTGTTCAAGATTCCGACTTCAAAAATTGAGTAAACAGTATCTCTCTCTGGAAGAGTCGCACCTCGTTCAGATAATATCTTAGTATCGTTTTGCCAGACTTCCATCTTACCATCATTTCCTTCCGAAAGTTTCATGTAGATTTTTACGTGAACCCATTTGTCTTCTGGAAAGTGAAGTTGATCTAGGGCGTCTTGCTTAAAAATTGGAGGTTGAGGAAGCCAGTTGTCAGTATCGGAATAAACCAGCCCTTTTCCTTCTAGGCTGATTCTTCTTCCCGGTTCTCCAAGATATCGAAGACTTCCTGATTGAGATCTAAAAGCAAGAAGCGAAAGTCCATGGTGTTCTTCTGTATCAGGGTCATCATCCTCTATGAAGAACCATCCGGAGAAATAAATTTCATCACCTTTTTTAAAGTTTAAAAGTTGTCTTCGAATAGCCGCTTTTGAATCTCCAAAAAACTTAGGATCAAAGGGTTCAGCATGAAATTTTAGACTATATTTCCCGCTTCTTTTTCTTTCATCATCAAGCTCTATATAATTTCCGAGTGATTTATCGATATCACAATAATATTTATTGAGCATACAATGTCTTACCGTTCGTCGAATAGCCCGAGTGTTGTGTTGTAAGACGATCTCATGCCAAATACTGAAGTCTTCATCAAATAAATCTCGAAGTTTCTCTACTTTTTCAAAGCCATTGGAAAAAACATTGGTAGTTGGCTGAGTGACCAACAACTCATTCATTTTTTTTAATTCTGGTGGTTGATAAGCTACGTGATAACCAACATACCCAAGCCCAACAATAATCAACAAGTGGATTAATTTTTTCATTTATATTGTTATTTTTTTTCATTATAACGTGTTTTCAGATTTTGTGTAAACTAAGCCTTTATTAAAAATTAATCATCATTGATTTGACTTTTTTTAAATATAATTAATTATGTGAAAAATAAGCCCTAATCATGAGTGAAGAATTTGGAAAACTAAACAATCTTGAGGCCTTGGAACGTAAAGCAGTAGAAGTTTCAAAAATTGGTGGTGATAATGCCGCGGATATTGTTGAGAATTATCAAAATATTAAAGCTTCTTTAAAAGGTGATAGAAAAAGAATTATCGTGGTTTCGGCTATTCGAGATTCTGATGAAGTTGAGGCAGGGAAATATAGACATCGTTCTCTCAAGCCTTCAGAGGGGGATTCTTCTAGTTTTGGTTTTAATACGACGAATCATTTAGTGGCAATGGCGAAGGCTCTAAGGAAGGGGAAGGTAGAGAAGGCTCTGGAAATTTTGGACTGTATTCGTCGTTTTACGCTCGAGACAGTTGAAAAAAACTTATCTCAGGATAGTGAAGTTTCATTTGGACCATTTAATACATTAATTTGTAGTCGTTGTGACGACTTAGCGAAACTCATTAATCAAGAGAAATTAGAGCTTATTGATCTCAATAGAGAACAGTGTGTAAAACTTTCAGATAGGAGGGTTATTTCATTAAGTGGGTTTGGAGAAGATTTGGCTCGAGATATTTATGATTGTTATTTTAGTCTTAAAAATGAAGTTAACTCTGAAATGGTTTCTGTTTCAGAGGCTTATGATGAATTAGAAAAAGATGGTATTGAAATTAAAAAATTAGGGGCAAAAACTGTCGCTGGTGAGAAAGATCGAAATACAGCTGAAGAGTGGGTACAAGCTGACATTAGCGGAAAAGTTGAGTCGGCTCTTAAAGAGGCGGATGTAGTCATAACAGGAGGGCATGCCCCAGTATTAGCGACAGAAAAGGGTTTTAGTGAAAAAATTGCAGCCGTAGTGGCAGGCGCTTCTGAAGAGTCTGGAGTGGAAACAGCCTTTTCTATTGAGAAAAAACATCCGTTAATGAGTATTGATCCAAGCATTGCTGAAGATTTTGACCTAGGTCCAAAAGTCCTAACAAAAATATCTCCAGGGATGGCTCAGAATTTATTGAAAGAGACATTTGCCAATGCTGGTGCGGTTCAGGCAAGTGCGCTGGTACACACGCTCAAAAAAGGAGTAGATATTTTTGTATTTAATCCAGAAGATAAACGAGCGCATAAGATTTCACGTATTACTGATTATGAGGCAGATGCAGGGGGAGTAGAAAATGTTTCACTCAGAAATGCCACTACTATTGGTTTAGATTTGACGGGGAATCATGGATTGGATTTCCAAAAAGTTTTAGGACATATTTATGTATGGGCTTTGAAACAGGGATATAAAATACTTTTGAACAGTCAAAGTGGAAGAAAAGTTTCTATTACCGTTAGTGGTCAAATTTCTGATGGAGACTTTAAAGTTCTCCAGGATTCTGTTTCTAAAAAATTAGGAGCTAAAGCAGATCGAAAAGTGGTGAGTGCCGTCTTTGCCCTTGGAAATAACATGGGAAGACCTGGGGTTATGGCGGCTGCTACACGAGCCTTGTATGCGGCTGATGTAAATATTACGGGGGTTGATCAGGGTGAAGATGAACAGGCTATGATGTTTTGTGTAAGTGCGGATCAAGGGCGTTTGGCGTCAGCAGCAATTCACAAATGCTGTGTGGAGATGACACAAGAAAGATTAGATTCACTGAGTAGTGATGACTTATACAAGGACTTAGCACCATTAAGAACTCGTCACGAAGAAATTTTAAGAGAAAAAGAATTAGAGGCTGAAGAAGAATAGACAATATTCTCTAAAATCTTAAGCTGAAACTAATGATGAGATGGTGGCTTGTAGTGATTCTTTTTTTGTCAGCGTGTTCTATTGAAAAAAGCGTTGAAATTGATCATGGGAACACAATCCCTTCAGTCATTGTATTGGAGAACAGTGAGTCAGAAATTGTTGGGAAAGCCATTCCATTCTCTGCCTCTATATATGTCGCTCCAGATCATCTTTGGCAGTCAGCGGGAGAGCTTTTCTTTCAGGGGAAACCTATTGAAGTTTTGGTAAGAGATTTCCAGCATGATGTACTTTTCTTTGAGCCAAAGCAGAGTGGTTGGTATGAGACTCCCTTGTGGAAAGATAATCCACCCGCTGTTGGAGAAGTGCTTTCTTGGTTTGACGGTTTTCAGTTACATAAAGTAAAAGTTGTAGGTTCAGAAGAAACATTTTTTTCTTACGATGAAATTACCAACCTCATGTCGGTAGAGACCGTTTTAGAACCAGGAGATTCAGGGAGTCCTTTGTTTGATGAAATGGGTAATATTTATGGAATGTTAATCGGGACGGATATAGAAAAAAATAAATCATATTTTGTACGCTCAGATATCATTCAAGATCTGGCTGCAGAATATCTAGAGACGAAATAATTTTGCCTTGACCAAGGGGGGAAACTCCTTAGAATCTCGCCCGAACTACTAATTTTTAATTTCTAATGGTAAAGACTGACAAAAAAACCGTGATTGCAAATCACCAAACGCATAAGAAAGATACTGGATCAGCTCCAGTACAGATTGCAATCCTAACGGATAAAATCAACAAACTAACTGAGCACTTAAAGACTCATAAAAAAGACAAACACTCTCGACGAGGTTTGATCGGAATGGTAGGACGAAGAAGAAAACTACTGAGCTACTTGAAAATGAACAATCCAAAATCACACGCTCAAGTAGTTAAAGACTTAGGTCTTCGACAATAATTCGCACATTTACAGTCAAACGCTCGGAATAAAGTCGGGCGTTTTTCTTTTTTCACCGTGATAGATTTGGTGGAGACTCCAGAAACGGAGTTAAGGAAAATTCCTCATCGTTATTCTGTAGTGTAAGACTGAAAGTGAATAAACTTTTATTTTTTAACACTGCAGAAAATGTCAGAAATCAAAAAATTTAGCCTGGATGCAGGCGGAAAAACACTTGAGTTTGAAACAGGACTACTAGCTCCTCAAGCTCAAGGTTCGGTGATGGTGAAGTTCGGAGCTCAAAGAATGCTTGTAACCGTTGGTGTTGGAGGAGCTCGAGAGGGAATGGACTTTTTCCCATTAGTGGTAGAGTACGAGCCAAAGACGTATGCTCTTGGTTTTTTAAAACACTCAAAAGTAAACAAACGAGAAGGAAGAAAAGGAGACAGAGATATTCTTACTTGCCGAATTGCGGACCGTCCACTTCGACCAATGTTCCCAAAAGGCATTCGAAATGAGGTTCAAGTAATTGCTACACAACTTCAAACAGATGGAACTCAAGCTCCAGCTCCCCATGTAATCACTGGGGCGAGTATTGCGATTCAACTTGCAGGGCTTCCATTTGAGGCTTCGGTTGCGGGAGTTCATGTTGGACGTGATGATGAAGGAAACCTTATTACTTTTCCAACATATGAACAAGTAGACAATAACGGTCTAGACCTTACCGTAGCAGGAACTGCTGATGCTATCACGATGGTAGAAGCGGGAGCAGCTCTGATTTCAAATGAAGAAATGTTGGAAGCACTCACTTTTGCTCATGAAGAAATTAAACAACTTTGTGCGGCTCAAGATGAATTTATCAAGCAATTCCAGATTGAAGAGGTGGAGCTTACTATTGCCTCAGACTCTGAAACTTATGAAGCCGCAGCTCTAGCGGTTGATTCGATTATTTCTGAAGATGAACTTAGTGAAGTTCGAGGCGTAACAAAGAAAGACGTAAAGAAGAAAATGCACGCCTTAGAAGAAAAACTTCTAGAAACTTGTGCTGAACGAATCGAAAATGAAGAATTCTCAGAAGGAGAGCTGAAGGGAGCTCTTGAAAAACGATTTGCCAAAAATATGAGAGCTGGAGTGTTTGCTACCGGTAAACGAGTAGACGGACGAGCTGTTGACGAAGTACGCCCACTTTATACAGAAGTAGGAATGCTTGATCGAGTTCATGGGTGTGGATTCTTCCAGAGAGGAGAGACACAAGCTCTTTCGATTCTTACTCTTGGAGGTCCAGATGAAGAATTACACGTGCCAGATACGGATCGACCAGAGTTTAAACAACGATATATTCATCACTACAATTTCCCTCCTTTTTCAGTAGGGGAGACTCGACCACTAAGAGGACCTGGGCGAAGAGAGATCGGTCATGGAGCTCTTGCTGAAAGAGCCCTTAAATATGTAGTGCCACAACCAGAAGATGGATGGCAGTATACAATGCGAGTGGTTTCTGAAATCTTAGCTTGTAATGGTTCGAGCTCAATGGCTTCTGTATGTGGATCGACTTTAGCACTAATGCACGGAGGAGTGCCACTAAAAGCACCAGTAGCAGGTATCGCTATGGGACTTTTGATGGATGAGGAAACAGGCGATTACAGAATTTTAACAGATATTCAGGGGCTGGAAGATTTTGATGGAGATATGGACTTTAAAGTTACAGGGGATGGCGAACGAATTACGTGTCTTCAACTTGATATTAAAATTAAAGGTCTAAAATTAGATCTTTTAAAAGATGCTTTAGAGAGAGCACAAACAGCTCGTAAGCAAATTCTAGAAAATATGCTTACAACTATTCCTGAAGCAAAAAAAGAGATGAACGAGTTTGCTCCACTAATTGAGTCAATGAAGATTGATGAGGATGATATTCGAATCGTGATTGGTAAAGGAGGAGAAACAATCCAAGGGCTAACCGCTGAATACGACGTAAATATCTCTATTGAAGATGATGGAACGGTTATCATTACCGGGTTACGAGAAAATATCAAAGGGGCACGTGCAGCGATTGAAAAGATTACTTATAAACCAACAGTAGGAGATATCTTTACTGAATGTCCGGTGAAAACGATTATGGACTTCGGAGCATTTGTTGAATACGTTCCGGGTAAAGATGGTCTGGTACACGTTTCTGAAATCGCAGATGAACGAGTGAATGATGTAAATGATTACCTTAAAGAAGGCGATTTAGTAACGGTTAAAATCAAAGAAATTGATCGACAAGGTCGAGTGAAACTGACCATTAAAGGCGTTTAGTTTAAAAAACTAACGACAACAAAAAACACCACAAAATTATCTGTGGTGTTTTTTAGTTTTTATTGACTTATTTGTTTTTTTATTTTATAAATATTTTATAATGAAAGAAAATCCAGAATCTAGTAATTTTGAAAAATTTATTCCTATCGCAAAAAAATTTTCGGAAGGTATTGTAGTGGCGGTTTTGGATGTTTTAAATACAGCTTCTCCACCAGGTTTTGAGGTATGGTTGTGGTCTGAGTATTCAAAGTTGTCTAATGTTGAATTAGGTGTTTCTTATACTTTAGAGAGGATTCGCAAAGCTATTGAAAGTATGCCACTGGATCATTATCCTCCAGTTTCAAAAAAAATTGTCCGAGGGATTCTCATAGAAGAAGGTCGTCTGGGAGATTTAAAAAGATTTAGAGAGTTAGTTTTTCTAATTGAGACAAAAGGAATTGATGCCTTGAAAACAACTTAATTTAAAACTGGTAATCCTCCAGTTTTTGTTTTATGTCCATGCTGTTTATGAAGGAATTGTTCGAGTTTTTCCGCAGCTTCAGGACTTAGTAAATGCTCCATTTTACAAGAGTCTCTATCAGCTTCCTCTTTTGAGAGTCCTAAGATTGTTACAAAAAAGTCCATCAATAAAGCTTTATTCTGTTTAATTTGTTCAACAATTTTTATCCGATCTTTGGCGACAGTAAAATGTTTTTCACTATCTTCTTGTAGCCAGCCTTTTTTTACGAGTGCTTTCAAGCCTTGGGAAGCTGTGGGAGCTGATATTTTTAATGCCTTCACAATATCACTAGCTCGAGCAAATCCTTTGTCGTTTTGTTGTGATAAAACCGTCATTACATAGTGAGCTTCACTATGAGAGAGAGGGTTATCATGAAATGATTTCCAGACTTTGTTTGGTTCGGTACAACGCATTAGTTTATATATACAGAATATGTATCGTGATATCAAAAAATGTTATAAGAATAATGCTTGACTTAGGTATACCTAAGAATAGAGTTTTCTGGAATGAAAAATCAATTGTGGAGGCTAATAGTAGGAGGAGTATTTTTAGTACTAATTATTGGGGGAATATTTATTCATCCTGAAACAGGCGCAGTTTTTTGGCAGACATTAGCCGATGCGTATATTGGAGTAAGTGTTTTTGTAGGATTAGTCTTGCTGATTTTTTACGGTATCGAATATTTTACACATTTCGATACTGAAAAATTTTTTAATAAAAACCGTGCTTGGCAAGTTCCTTGTGCAGCCTTATTAGGAGTTTTGCCTGGTTGTGGAGGGGCCATTATGGTCATTACACAGTACGTTTCAGGTCGTTTAGGTTTTAGTAGTGTGGTGGCCGTTCTAGCCGCAACAATGGGAGACGCCGCTTTTCTTTTGCTGGCACAAGAACCTAAGACGGCTTTACTAGTGCTTTCATTTTCTTTTTTAGCCGGGGTTATTTCTGGGTATATGGTTGATCTAATTCATGACTATGATTTCCTCAGAGATGAAGTAAAAGATCACAAAGTGAAAACTGGCGAAATTTTTAATTTTGGAAAATGGAGAGGTCTTTGGTTGTTAATATTTTTCCCTGGTTTGATTATTGGGCTTTTAGATGCTTTCCAAGTAGATATAGATTCAATAGTTAACTTCTCGTTAGTCTACTGGGTGGGAATTATTGGTGGACTTGTCTCCATTATTTTTTGGCTGTTAGCCCCTTATAATTATCCTCAGATAATTCAAAAAACTGATAAAGGAGCTACTCAAAGGTATTGGGATCAAGTCATAATAGATACCAACTTTGTAACTATGTGGGTGATTATTTCTTTTCTCGTTTATGAATTAATGGTTCTGTGGACAGGGTTTGATTTTTCCCAAGTATTTAAAGGTTTGGCTATTTTTATGCCGCTCATAGCCACTCTAGTAGGATTTCTTCCTGGGTGTGGTCCACAAATCGTGGTGACAACACTTTATTTACAAGGGCTTCTACCTTTATCAGCTCAAATTTCCAATGCTATTGGGAATGATGGTGATGCTTTATTTCCCGCTATTGCCTTAGCACCAAAAGTAGCAATATATGCCACGTTGTATACAGCCATCCCAGCCTTATTGTTTGGATATGGTTGGTATTTCTTGGTGGAAAAGGCTAGTTAGCAATTAATACAAGAAATTTTTTTCCGTCTATTTCTACTTCCTTATAGGAGAAATCTTCATTTTCTATTTTTGGAGGATCAATACCTTTTAGTAAAGGCCAGAAAGAAATAATTTTTTTCTGACTTATGCCGAGTAGTTCTGCGGCGATTTGTTCAAAAGTTGTTTTTGCAGAAGTCGTTTTGTCATATCGAACACTTGGGATATCAATTGGAGCATAGAAAATTTCTGGCCGTTCATCTTCTGAATTTTTATCGACAAAATAAGAGGCCATAAAGGCTTCTGGGCGATTACCAATACTATCGAGTTGGTCTATGGGGTAATTTAATCTCACCACTAAGCGAGGGGTTTCGTCATAACTAAGATCAATAAAACTACTTTCTTCCAATATACGATTGACCTCATCACTGGTTAAATGAACCAATATTTCACTAAAAACAACACCACTAAAGGAATCATCAAAATCAAATCGTTTATCACGACCAAGGGCTGTTTTTCTAAGGCCAGAACTATTGGCGAATAAGCGATTTGAGATAGATATTCTCCCTCTATGAGATCGATCTTTAGATCGTAGTTTAAAAACTTTTGTTTCTTGGTCGGTAATTCCTGTATATTTTTTCCAGAGAGACTGTCCAACCCCGACAATTCCTCCTGCTCCAACCTGACCAGCAAGAAAGTCGCCTCCCTGAGCTAAAAGTGAAGCTTCTCTTGTTTCTGGGAGCGAATCGATGTTTCCGATTCCTTTAATAGTTATACCGGTATTGATGGCATCTAGGAGTGTTTTTCTGGCTTTGATTCTAGACATAAGAAGAGCTAATTGTACTCTGAATTTTACCTCTTGTCCTTTTTGAAATCCTGGAAATACACTTTTAGAGACAATAAGATCACTTTTTTCACCAAGGCCACCAATAATTTGAGTTGCTTGGACTTTTTCTACATCGTGCCAATAAGAATCTTTGGGATAGTAGCCATGACCTTCTCGTGGTTTGTGAGTCATTAATTATTTATTAAAACTTTTTTACAAAAAAGTCAATATTCGTGTCAATAACAAAAAAACTCCCAGTACTAGACCAGGAGTTTTTTTATGTTAGATCTTAAAACTAGTTACAAGTATCAGTTCGATGATCCCAAGTGTCTCCAGCGGCTAGACAATCATCAATAGCTTGAACATAAGGAGTTTTGAAGTTACTTGTCTGTAGTCCGTTAATATTCGTATTAACATTTAATTTTGTAGTAACATTGGTTTTTTTCGGAGTCCAAACATAATTTCTCCAATCTTCGCCTTCATCAAAAGTTGATGGCCATGAAGCTTCTGGAGAAAGCCCTAAGAAATCATAGACATGAATAACATTGTTGGTTTCCACAATGTTGGCAGCTAGCCCTGCTTCCTTGTCAGTAATAGTAGAATGTTGAGCAAAGATAGGGAGCATAAATGCTGAAGCGAGGAGGACGAATCCGAAAGTTTTAAGCGTTTTCATAAAATAGAAAAGTAATAAATAGAGATATATTTATTGTTTGTTTTACTATTTAAATAAACTAAATTCTTTCTTAAGGCAAATTATTTAGCTCCCAAATCCTTTTTAAGGGCATGAATATGCCGAGCCGTATTGGAATCTTTTCGGGCTAAGTCCTTAATCTTTTTAATACCGTGCATGATGGTGGTATGGTTTTTTCCTCCAAAAGTTTCACCAATGGCTTCCAAGCTCATTCCTAAAACATCTTTACATAAGAGCCAAGAAAGCTGTCTTGGGAAAACGATTTCTTTTTTTCGAGAAGTTCCAAGTAGGTCCGTGGCTGGGACCTGAAAATAATCAGAAACAAACGTAATAATATCATCAGGACTTTTGGCCAAGCCACTTTTGGTGTCTGTTGCGCTGATTAGATCTTCGTGTGGATTTAGTTTTCTAAAAATCTTTCCAACACTTTGGATCGTAGGAGAGATGCCTGTAATTTCGAGCTCCATAAGAATTTTATTGAGAACATTTTCAAGTTCTCGAAGGTTTTTCCGAATATTTGTAGCAATAAAGTGTTGAACATCTTCAGGGAGAATGAGTCCTAGTGATTTTGCTTTTTGTTGAATAATGGCCACCTTAGTTTCAAAGTTTGGCATTTGAATATCAACAATTAGCCCCCAACCAAGACGAGAGCTCAGTCTGTCCATCATGTCTTGTAGTTGAGCCGGTGGACGATCAGCCGAGAAGACCATTTGTTTTTCAAGATCCCTAAGATCGTTGAAGGTGTTGAACACCTCCACTTGAGTTTGCTCTTTTCCAGAAAAAAACTGAACATCATCGATAAGAAGAACATCAACTTTCCGGTATTTTTTTCTGAGGGCTTCCGTTTTTCTTTCTCGAATAGCTTTGACGACTTCATTGGTAAATCGTTCAGCTGTAGTATAAATAACCACGGCGTCGGGATTCCTTCGTAAGATTTCATTGGCGGTTCCTTGGAGTAGGTGAGTCTTTCCAAGTCCAACTCCTCCGTAGATATAGAGGGGATTATATTTCTTTTCTTGTCCAACCTCAGTATCGGCAACAGCCGCACAAGCCGCATGTGCCAGTTGGTTTTCTTCTCCAATAACAAAATTTTGGAGTGTGAATTTTGGCTGGATAAGTCGTGATTCTAGTCCTGGTTCAAGACGAACTTGAGGTTGCTTCGGGAGTTTTCGAGGTGCTTTTGGAGCAATGAAAGCTTCGGGATTGCTTGGAGCTTTGTCGGCTAGAGATAGATCAACTTCAAAGAAAACTCTCTGAATCTCTGGGAGAACTTTTTGAAAGTTCGCCACAATTAAGCTTGAGTATTTGTTTTCAAGCCAGTTTTTATTCATCTCCGTTGGACAGCTGATAAGAATAGCGCTTCCAGAGATTTCTTTTAAATGAACTTTTTGAAACCAGGTCATAAACTCCATCCGAGAAATTTTCCCAGAAAGGTTGTCTAGTACTTGGCTCCAAACTTCAGTTTGATTCATTTAAGCAGTAAAATTAAAGGGGTGAAAAATTTGTTGTTTTTATTTTTTAACGAAAAATCAGATCTTGACGATCCATTCCAACTCCAATGACATTAATTGGACAGTTGATAATTTTTTCGAGTCCCAAAACATAGTCTTGGGCATTTTTAGGGAGATCTTCAAAGGTTTGAGTTCCACTTAAATCTTCATCCCATCCTGGAAAGCTGATGTATTCAATTTCCAGTTTACTATTTGCTTTGCGTGTGGTTGGGACAGTTTTTAGTTCTTTATCGTCTAGCCAATATTTTGTGGCTACTTTTATTTCTTTTACACCCGTTAAAACATCTAATTTCGTAAGATTAATGGTATCAAGTCCGTTGAATTCAACAGCATTTCTCACCACTACTCCATCAAACCATCCACATCGACGAGGTCGTCCAGTAGTAGCTCCATACTCACCTCCAGCTTCACGGATTTGTTCACCGAGTTCATCTTCTAGTTCTGTTGGGAAAGGTCCAGAACCCACTCGAGTAGTGTAGGCCTTGGCGATTCCAACGAGAGCGGAAACTTTTTTTGGAGGTATTCCAAGTCCTGTTGCAATACCGCCAGCAGAAACACTAGAGCTTGTTACAAATGGGTAAGTCCCATGATCTATGTCTAAATGATGTGCTTGAGCCCCTTCGAAAAGGATTTTCTTTCCAGCATCAATAGATTCTAAAAGTAGGATTCTTGTGTCGCAGAGAAGTGGTTTGATCACTTCTCGAACTGACATAACTTTTTCAAACTCTGCTTCAGGGTCTAGATCAAGACTCAAAGTTTTAGAATGAAAAGCACAGTTTTGTTCGATTTTTTCTTTTAGGAGTTCTAGGTCTAAAAGATCTTCACATCGTATACCTCTTCGAGCAATTTTATCACTGTAGCAAGGACCAATTCCTCGACAAGTAGTTCCAATTTTATCTTTTCCTTTTAGTTTTTCTAATTCTGCATCAATAGCTTTATGGTAATCGAAAAGTAGGTGAGCATGAAGAGAAATTTTCACACGAGAAAATACATTATCCAAGCCAGAAGCTTCTAGATTTTTAATTTCTTCAACAAAGCTGACTGGTTCAAGAACGGTTCCATTTCCAATTACTCCAATTGTTTCTGGGTGCAAAAGCCCAGAAGGCAGGAGATGAAAAACAAATTTCTTTCCTTCTGTGTAGATTGTATGTCCAGCATTGGCTCCTCCAGTGCTACGACAAATATAGTCGAAATGTTCAGACATTGCATCGACTAATTTTCCTTTTCCTTCATCACCCCATTGAGTACCGATAATACCAACGTTCGGGCCAAGGCTCGTCAAAAATTGTTGCATTTAATTTTTCAAAAGAGTTGTATTTTTGTGGGTTGCGTCTGTGGGTCAGCGCGAAGTCGAACCTAAATTTTTTTGTGGATAAGGTCAAGACAAAAGTGGAAAAAATGTGAATGATTTTCAAGGTCTATTTTTGCACATTTTTTCCACAAAAATAGGGGATTGCTTTCTACTCGTATGGGTCTTTTGGGATGAGTTTGATTTTTGACTCATCATTAATACAATCTGTCTGTTTTTAACCCATTTTGATTATGGCAAAAATGTATTATGACGCCGATATTGATTCTTCAAAAATAGAGTCTAAAAAAATTGCAATTCTAGGGTGTGGATCTCAAGGACATGCTCACGCACTAAATCTTCAAGATTCAGGATGTGAAGTTGCGGTAGGTCTAAGAGAAGGATCTTCTACCTGGGAAAAGGCTGAAAAAGCCGGTCTAAAAGTTATGGAAACAGGAGCCGCTAGTGCTTGGGGGGATGTTATTGTTGTACTGCTTCCAGATACGGTACAACAGAAAGTATACGAAAATTCTATTGCTCCAAATTTAGGAGAAGGGAAAAGTCTGGTTTTTGCTCACGGGTTTAATATTCGATTTGGACTTATTACACCGCCAGAAAATATAGATGTATGGATGGTGGCCCCAAAAGGACCAGGACACAGAGTAAGAACAACTTATACAGATGGTTTTGGAGTACCTGCACTTATTGCTGTGGAGCAAAATGCTTCAGGGGAGGCAAAGGATCTAGCACTTGGCTATGCAAAAATGATGGGAGCTGGACGAGCTGGAATTCTTGAGACAACTTTTACAGAAGAGACAGAAACAGACCTCTTTGGAGAACAGGCTGTACTGTGTGGAGGATGTGAAGAGCTCGTAAAAGCCGGTTTTGAAACGCTTGTGGAAGCTGGATATCAACCAGAAGTGGCTTACTTCGAATGCCTTCATGAACTGAAACTTATTGTGGATCTTATGTACGAAGGAGGTATTGCTGCCATGAATTATTCAGTTTCAGAAACAGCCGAATACGGAGGATATGTTTCTGGCCCGAGAGTAATTGATGCAGGAGCTAAAGATCGAATGAAGGAAATTTTAGCAGATATTCAAGAAGGACGATTTGCTGATGATTTTGTAAGTGTCATGAATGATGGTGGGGGAGCGAAACTTCGGAAATTGAGAGAAGAAAATGCGACGCATATTATTGAAGATACAGGGAAAACTTTGCGAGATATGATGAAGATTGACAAGAAAGATTCAGGAGATAGTAATTTTAACGCTTCTAACGATAAATAATAACGAGGCTTAAGTCTTACACATAAAAGAGTTGAGCTTTTGCTCAGCTCTTTTTTTGTTTTTACTAAAAAAACATATTCGTTTTTTTGTGGCTAGTGGAAAAAGAGTAAAAAAATTGCGCAAGAGTAAAAAAATTAATTAAATTTAGTTGAATAATTTTTGTGAACTCGATCAAAAAAATGCGACAAATCCATAAACTATCCCTCTCCGCTTTCTCTCTATTGGCTATCCCAATAGCTTTCGCTGTCGATACTCATTATGGAGATATTGTTGGCGATCTCTACTTCCCTAATGGAGTACTACTAGAAGACACCACTTCTCCTAGCGAAGGAGATGCTGAGGTAGATTTAGGAGGAGATGGAAGTTTAACGATTGGGAATCAGGCAGGACCAGGAGGGTTTCCCCGTCTAACGGTTGTTGGGGGAGTAAATATTAAGAGTAAGAGAGATTTTCCACCAGAGGAAACAAATATTACTACTTGGGATGGTCAATTTTCAGCTCCAGGGAGCACGATTAAACCAACTCAGAGTGAAATTACTTTTGAAGGTGGTCACCAAGTTTCTGAAGTAGAAGTATTAGACGCTTTTAATTGGGGTCTATCGAATGAAACCTTTACTTTCTCTCCAGAGGCTCGAGTTATGCTTCCAGTAGATGCGCAAGATGGTCAAAAAGCCTGGATTGCTTATGAGGGAAGCGATACTTGGACAGCCAATGATGATGATTTTTGTATTATTGAGGGAGGACTTTGTTATACAGAGGTAGGATCAGTGAATAAACTGGCAGTTGTGAAGAAGCTTTATGAAAGCTGTCCAAGAAGCAGTGTTTCAAATGGAGAACTATCTTCTGCCCCAAATTGTATTATTACTTGTGATAGCGGGTATGAGCTTAATGGGAATGCAGATGCTTGTATAGAAGCTAGTAGTGATGGAGGGGTTGGTATGGAAACTACCGGAGAAGAAGAAGCTTTTGCTCCAACTGAATCTGGAGATGATGGGCTAGCGTTCATTGTTCCAGAAAAAGAATATGACTTCCCACCAGGGCATTTTAGATATCGAGCGTCTATTGATAATTTTTATCGATACTTAGATGAAAGTGCTCTAGAAGAAGGAGATTTAGAAACAGCAAAACATGTAAATACGACATATATTTCTCGAAATCCAAGAACGGCCGATGAGCAAATTAAAGCTCGAGAAGCCGCTAATGCTGAAACCAAAGTTGAGAATGAGGAAAGTTTTATAACGTACCTTATTCAAATGAGAAATAGATTTGGTGAAAACGCTCAAGAAAACCACTATACCGCACTAAGTGGTGGAGAATCGGGAGAAAAAACGGCCAGTGAAGACGGCGAGTCTACAGCAGAAGTGGCTGGTGGAGATGAAGAAGATTCTGGTGAATACCATTCTTCAGGAGGGATGATGCTACCAAGTACGGGACCAGGAGTGTTCCTAACAATTGCGTTGGTGGGGATCGGTTTGATGCTCTTTGGAGTGCGCCGAAGTTAATATTGATATACTTTGTTCTGGATATTTTGTGGGTCCAAAAAGGTCGCGTATACGCGGCTTTTTTGGTTTTTTAATCTAAAATTCATGTTGGACAAAAGACGTTTTAGGACATTATTACATTAAACGATCAGTAGATGATGAAACCAAGCTGGCCTTATTCCCAGAAATTTCTAAAAGCACTCAGAGATTAGAAAATCGAGTTTATACTAATGGGATGTTAGCAGGAGGGTTTGCTTTAACACCAAATGATAACAGAGGGCCAAGACAGTTTGCTCAGATTTTAGAGAGTTTGATAGATGATTTCTTTGGACCTATGGAAGAATGAACTCTGTAGATTATGTAGCTATTTATGTAGCAAAAGATAATCGGCAGATGGAACGTTTTTAAAGTGTCCTTAACCGTTATTCTGAAAAATACAAAGGGCGGCTAAGTAAACGAGAGGTCACTGCTTCTGATGGGGTTCCTTGTACCCTTTGGAAATTAGACCTTACAGATAAGAACTAATCTTATCTCCCATTTCTGAGCAACTCAGGCGAGTCTCATTTTCATTCCCTGAGTAGATATCTCCAGTTCTAAAACCAGCCTGAATAGTTTTGAGAATGGCGTTATCAATATTATAAGCGGCTTCGTCCATTTGAAAAGAGTGTCGAAGCATCATGGCTGCCGAATAAATTTGAGCTATCGGGTTGGCTAAGTTTTTGCCAGCAATATCTGGTGCAGATCCTCCGGAGGGTTCATAAAGATGAATTTTTTCACCAAAACTAGCGGAACCAAGCATCCCTAAACTTCCAGGGAAAACACTCGTAAGATCACTTATAATATCTCCAAAGAGATTAGGACAGGCAATAACATCGAATTGTCGTGGCCATTTTACTAATTGTTGGACGGCATTATCAACGTACAAATGCTCTATTTTTATATCTGGCCAATTTTTTGCTTCCGCTTCAAAAACTTCTCGCCATAAACGTGACGTTTCCAGGACGTTTGCCTTGTCTATTGAGTGTAGGGTCTTTTTTCTGTTTTGTGCGGCCTGAAACGCAAATTTTGCGATTTTTTGGATCGTAGATCGATCATAACTAGAAGTGTCGAGTGCGGAGTCTGTAGTCGGGCGACTATGTTCCCCAAAGTAAATACCTCCAGAGAGTTCTCGAATAACGAGTATTTCAAAACTTTCATTGCCAATAATATCTTTCCGAAGTGGGCAGAAACTATTGAGATCTCTAAAAATAGGAGCAGGTCTTAAGTTGATAGAAGCACCAATAAACTTTCTAATGGATAAAATTGAGTTTCTCTCACAGTCTTTCCATTGAGCTTCGAATTGAGCATTAACTGGCCCACCAACGGAACCAAAAAGAATGGCATCTGATTTTTTAACGATTGCCTTCGTTTCTTCGGGGAAATGATTGCCATGAGCTGGCCAAGCGGCCCCTCCAATCAGTCCATGAGTAAAATCAAATTGTACATCATATTTAGCTTCGATACGTTGAAGGACTTTTACGGCTTCTTGGCAGACTTCTTCTCCAATTCCGTCTCCTGGTAGTAAGGCAATATTATAGGTGTTCATTGTGTTTATTCTTTATTGATATAGTTGTGATTGTTTTTGATCAAAAGACTCAATATCTGCTGAAAAAGTTAAAAGGTAATCTAGGTCAGAGAGCCCTTCTAAAAGTCTCTTTTTAGTGAAGGCAGCAATATCAAAATGATGCGTAGTATTTTCACTGTCTATTACCGTTTGGTTCTCCAGGTCAATAGAAAGGTCTTCGCCAGAACGTAGAAATTTTTGAACGATTGCTTCAGGAAGAATAATAGGAAGAATCTCATTTTTTTCGGCATTTCCTTTAAAAATATCGGCAAAATCAGAAGCAATGATCACATCAATCCCAGCATCTTTTAGTCCCCATGGAGCGTGTTCTCGACTAGATCCACAACCAAAATTTTGTCCCGTTACGAGAATTGATTGCCCCTCGAATTTTGGGAAATTGGGATCATTTTTTTTCAGATTGTGAAAGACATGCTCTCCCAAACCTTCTTTTGTTGTTACTTTTAGAAATTGGGCGGGCATAATCATGTCCGTATCAATGTCTTTTACGGGTAAACAGATGGTCTTAGCCTTTGTCTTTTTAAAAGGTAATTCGTTAATAGTTTTTAGATTTGAGTTCATAAAATTTTAATCAATAGAGATTATTTGAGAAAAGAAGTACCTACTTTCCCAGGAATTATTTCGATATTGTTCCAGACATTATTTTTGACGTAGGGTTCAGTTTTGAGCCAATCATCTAAAGCTGCTCGATCTTCAAAATCCATAATATAAACCGATCCATTCATATTTTGATTTTCATCAAGCATAGCGACTCCAAAGAGCGCTTTATTTTCTTGATGAAGTTTCTCACTATCAGCAAGATGCTGATCTCGAACGGCTAATCGGCGATTAAGAGCTTCTTGATCGGTATGGTCTCGAGCGATGATAATAAATTGCATGACTTAGGAGTTAAAATATTCTTCAGGGTCAGTAATTTTTCCTGTAATAGCGGTAATAGCTGCCATTTTTGGACTCATAAGATGAGTGAAACTCCCTTGCCCTTGTCTCCCTACAAAATTTCTATTTGAGGTAGAAGCACAGCGAGAGCCCGCAGGGACAGCGTCTCCGTTCATAGCGATGCACATTGAGCAACCAGAACCTCTGACAATAGCGCCACTTTGATTAAAAATTTCAATTAATCCTTCATGTTCACACTGAGCTCTTACTTGCTCAGACCCTGGAACAACAAAAGCTTTGATTCCTTCCGCAATCGTTTTGCCTTCTAGGATCTTTGCCACTTCTCTCATATCTTCAATTCGAGAATTGGTACAACTTCCCATAAAGACAAAATCAATTGGAGTATCTTTGATCGACTCTCCAAATTTTAGACCATTGTAATCGAGTGATTTTTGGGCTGCAAAAGCTTTGGCTTCGTCATCAAAATCTGATTTTTTAGGAATATTTTGTGTGACCTGGATACCTTGTTCCGGGTTTGTTCCCCAAGTTACAAAAGGAGAAAGACCTTCAAGGTCAATGTGTACGTAGGTGTCATATTCTGCTTTATCTTCAGAAGCGAGTTTAAGCCATTCTTCAGTAGCCTTTTCATAATTTTCAGGAACATGTTTTCGGCCACGAAGATACTCAATTGTTTTTTCGTCAGGGCTTACTAATCCAAACCTCCCACCCGCTTCAATACTCATATTACAAATAGTCATTCGTCCTTCCATGGATAGGTTTTTGATATAGTCACCACAGAATTCCATAGCATGTCCATTAGCGCCTTGAATCCCGATTTGAGCAATAAGCGCTAGAATTGAATCTTTAGCGGTGAAGTGTTCTGAGGGCGTTCCAGTAAATTCAACTTTCATAGTTTTGGGCCTTTCTAGCAAAAGGGTTTGAGTGGCCATAACATGGGAGATTTGTGTCGTTCCAATTCCAAATGCTAGAGCTCCAAAGGCTCCGTGGGTGGAAGTGTGAGAATCTCCACAAACAATAGTTTTTCCAGGTTGGGTGAGTCCTAGTTCGGGACCAATAACATGGACAATTCCCTGATTACCGGAACCGAAATCAAAGACGGGGATATTAAAATCTTTGCAATTTTGTCTTAACTTTTCTACTTGAGTTTTAGCCTGATCGTCAATGTATTCAGATCGATTAATATCGGTTGGAACTGAATGATCTAGAGTAGCAAAATTACGATGAGGACAGGCAAATTCTAAATTGTTTTCTCTTAAAACCTGAAAAGCCTGAGGACTCGTAACTTCATGAAGTAGCTGTAGATCAATAAAGAATACATCAGGGGCTCCAGGGTCTTGTGCGATCACGTGTTTATCCCAAATTTTGTCGATAATATTTTTTGTCATGTGTTATTCCCAAAATTTAATTTTATCAATACCAAACTGTGAAGCTTGATCTTGTAGTTTTTGGATTTGAGCTTCTATAGCGACTCGGAAATCAGTAAACCGATTTTCAAAACCATTAATAGTGTCCTGTACATGCTGGACAATTTCCCACACCTGCCACATAAAATAACCCATAATGGCTAGAATTAAAAGCGTCCAGAAATGGGCAAAAAACCACGACAGAAACTTTCGCCAAAGTGGGGGGTTGAGTTGTTTTTCTATTTGATCAATTTTTGTGATCAAATAGTTTATTTTTTCGCTTTCTGAAAGGTTTTTTAATTCTTTCATTTTATAACTTTTAGTTTAGATTTTAGTCCAGGATTTTGAGTTTTTTGACGAATGAAAACGTCTTCTGGAATAGAAGTTTTGCAAGCGATTTTTGCTACTTTATTGTTATCTCCACCGTGAAGGCTTTCGACTAGTTCATCACCAAAAAACATTTCTTGAGCTTCAAAACAAAAATCATCTTCAATTTTTGGCATTACGACTTCTAGTTCGCTACCTTTTAAAATTCTATTTTTAACTTCTACGAGAACATATCCATCTTCGTAGCCAGCAACTCGTCCACAAACTTCTTTTACCCCTGTTGATCGATTCTCTTCGTATTGGATGTCTCCCTGAACTGGTTTTCCATTCAAAAAACCAGGAAAAAATCCTCGATTAGCGGTCGCATGAATTTCATCCCAAAGATTTGGATCGAATTCTTTTCCTTCAGCGACATCATCTAGGGCTTTTCGATAAGCTCGTGCAATAGTAGCGGCGTAATAAGCGGTCTTGTGTCTTCCTTCGACTTTAAGACTACAAACACCTGATTCATGAATGTCTTTCATAGATTCAATCATACACATGTCTCGAGAACTCATAATATGTGTCCCATGAAAATCTTCTTCTACAGGGACAAATTGTCCTTGTCGTTCCTCTTCTTCGATTGTTTCTGTAGTCTCGAAATCTCGAATGGACTTAGAACATCCACCTTCTACTGGTGCTGTGCCTTCTTGATAATGGTCTGATACGTCTACCTCTCGATTTTCATCATCGACGACTCGGTAGTTCCACCGACAGGTATGGTTGCAAGCGCCTCGGTTCGCATCTCTTCCTCCAGTAAAGTTAGAGAGTAGACATCGTCCAGAATAGGCCATGCAGACGGCTCCATGAACAAAGTATTCTAGCTCCATTTCTGGAATAGCTTTATGAATACGAGCCACTTCTTTGATAGCCATTTCTCGAGCACAAATAATTCGTTCGACTCCCATAGATTGCCATTGTTTAATGGCTGGGATATTCATGGTAGAAGTCTGGACTGATAAGTGCTTTGGGACACTAGGAGCAAATTCATTAGCTAGAGCCAAAACTCCAAGGTCGGCAAAAATAATTCCATCAGGTTTTATAGCTTCTAAGAAAAGCAGATGTTTTTCGTACATTTTCATCATAAACTCATGAGGAAAGGCATTTAGTGTTACATAAACTTTCTTTCCGTTTTTATGAGCGAACTCAACAATTTCTTTTATGTTTTCTTCGGTGAAGACATTTTCTCTGGTTCGCAGAGAGAACATTGCCACTCCACAATAGATAGCATCAGCTCCGTATCGAAAAGCTGTATAGGCTTTATCAATATCTCCCGCGGGCATTAATAGTTCTGGTAATTCGTTTTTATTCATTAGTAAGTTTATTTTTCAGAAAGCGCTTTATTCACCACTTCTAGATAAGCAAGAATTGCAGCTTTTATGATATCGGTGTCTCCAGCACGTCCGGTAATAACTCGTCCATTTTCTTGTTTAATACGAACATTTACTACCGCTTGGGCATCGATTCCAGCGGTCACCGCATCCATAGTGAATTCAATTAAAGTTCCGTGATCACCACAGATTTCTTTAATACAAGCATAGGCACCATCGACCATTCCTGTTCCAGTTTCTTTTGCCGATTGAGTCTCTCCAGTTTCAATATTTTGTAGAGTTACGGCTGCAAATGGAGTGTTTTCTCCACCAGAACCGACCTCAAAAGATCCTAGCTCCCAGATATGGTTTTTGTGAGCTTCTTCGCCCATAACTAAGATCATAAGATCCTGATCAGCAATTTCTTTTTTCTTATCGGCCAACCGTTTGAAATCAGTAAAAATATCATTTAACTGTTCGTCTGATAGTTGATATCCAAGTTCAGTTAATCGGTTTCCTAGGGCCGCTCGTCCAGAGTGTTTTCCTAGCACCATTTCTGTTTTGGCCATTCCAACTGACTCTGGTGTCATAATTTCATAAGTTTCCCTGTGAGCAAGCATGCCATGTTGATGAATGCCCGATTCATGAGCAAAAGCATTTCGTCCAACAATGGCTTTGTTGGGTTGCACTTTCTGTCCCGTGATTTGTTCCAGTAGTTTTGAAGTTTGATAGATTTCAGTTGTTTTAACGCCAGTTTCTAAGTCATAAAAGTCTGCTCGTGTTTTAAGGGCCATTACTACTTCTTCAAGTGAGGCATTTCCAGCTCTTTCTCCAATTCCATTTACTGTACATTCAATCTGTCTAGCACCATTTCTCACGCCTGATAGGCTGTTTGCAACTGCTAATCCTAAGTCGTCGTGACAGTGAGTTGACCAGATAACTTGGTCACCTCCGGGAGTATTTTCAACCAGGTATTTTATAAGGTCACCAAACTCTTCAGGAGTTAAATATCCAACCGTATCGGGTATATTAATGGTGTCAGCCCCAGCCTCAATTACAGCGCCTAAAATTCGTACTAAAAAGTCTCGATCAGAACGCCCTCCGTCTTCGGGAGAAAAATCGACTCGATCACAAAGAGATTTTGCTAGCTTTACCGCATTAACCGCCATTTCAACTACTTGATCAGGAGTCTTTTTGAGTTTGTATTCCATATGGATAGGGCTTGTTGCAATAAAGGTATGAATTCTAGGTTTTTCAGCGGCTTTAATAGCCTCCCAAGTAGTTTGAATATCTGATTCCATAGCTCGGGATAGCCCACAAACTTCTACATTTTTTATGGCTTTAGCGATTCTTTCAACAGCTTTAAAGTCGTCTGGAGAGGCGGCTGGAAATCCAGCTTCCATAACATCAATACCAAGCCGTTCTAACTGTAGAGCTAAACGAACCTTTTCTTCGGTATTCATTGAGAATCCTGGAGATTGTTCTCCATCTCGTAAGGTAGTATCGAAAATTTTAACGTAGTTGTTCATTTTTATCGCAGTATAATGAGGTTTAAAATAAAAAAAACCGCTCTATTTAATTTTTCGAGCAGTTTCGGATGTTTTGGCGAAAGTTTTCTACACACCTAAACCGCTCGATATTCGAGTCGAAGGAGTAGGAGAGTGAGTAGAGTATTTTTCATTAACACTCTGATTCTGTGGATTTTTCCTTTATTGTCAATCTAATGTCTGAATTCAGCACCGATTATTTCAAGGGCGTGTTTACAGTAATTAATTCGTTCTCGGATTTTTGCCATCCCACCGTCTGGTAGTTTATATTTACCAGATTTTTGGGCTTCTGCGAGTTGTAGGGCTCGTTGATAATAGTAGTAAGAAAGTTGAAGATATTTTTCTTCTCCACTTTCTTGGAATTTTTCAAAAGCAGCATCTCCCATTCTTTGGTTGAAAGGATAGTTTTTCGACTCCACAACATCAGTTTCTAGTGTAATTCCAGATTGATTGGCAAGGGCTCTAATATCACCAAGGTGCTTGGTAATATCTCCAGCGTTAAAATTGTTTACTACTTCACCAAAGAATTCTTTCGGCATATCAAAATCAATGTATTCATCTACCAGATCCAGAGCTTTTCCTCCGTAGTGTTTGGTATTATCAGCTACTCGAGTCCAGCCTAAATGTCCACCAACAGCTCCACTTACACTGGCCGCAAGCGTTTTGAGAGCGCCTCTCCGACTGAAGAAATTTTCTTTCCCAAAAAATTTTTTCCCAGCTCTATAAGTAGCGGCTCCTCCCAAGGCTCCAACGACCTCAGGGTTGTCCCCAGCAAGTTCTCCAACAGAAGGCAGTCTTGTGACTCCATTACTAACACTGGCTAGGAGATCATTTCCTTTGTCTAAATCTCGATAAGCAATGATGTTGTAGACATAATCGGCAGATTCTTTGTGATAGTAAGGAGGACCTTGTTGGTATCTCTTGTAATGTTTGATGTATTCTCGAGTGAGGTATTCAAATAAACTAAGATCTCCTCCACGACCAAACTTATCCACATGTGCTCGAGCAGATTTATGAGTCGCCATTACCTCTAAAGCGCGCTCCATATGACCTTCTCCAGAGTTGTAGGCATTTACGGTTATTAATTCCAAAAAGACACTTCCCAGCCCGTAACGTCTTTTGAGTATTTGGTAGTGTTTATTTCCTTTGAGTTTTTGATAAATGTCTTCAAAGTAGTCTTTTGCGGCTTCTGTAGATCGTGTGAAGTGTTTTCGATAGTCTTTCCCGCCTCTAACGAGACCATATTTTGCTCCTGTTGATTTTCTAAATTGCCAAGGCCCAAGAGCTACGCCACTGTTCGCATTTAAACGATAACTAGATTCTTGAAATGGAACATAGGGGAGTAATTCTTGTAAGGTTTCAGGAAGCGCTGCCCCTTCAAAAATATCCTGAGCATATTCTAGTCGACTTCTTCGATCTATAGTCCCAACCCTTGCGGCAGCAGTATTGTTTTTAATACTAAGATACTTGTTTCTTCTTCTTCGTTTTTTTCCTTCAATTCGTCTGTCTACATAAGGAGATCCAATTAACTTTTCTCCTCCAGGGGCAACGCCTGTATTCATGAGGTCCTCGATTGGCTCAATGACCCAGTCATCGGTAAGGATTCCAGCTCCTTCAGTTAAATCGCTAACAGCTGCTCCAGAAACAATACCTGTTACAGCTGCCGGAGTTGCTTTAAGCGTGTTAGCCACACCAAATCCTGCTATTCCTCCTAAGACATCACGTCTTGACGGCCTTTTTTTTTGCCTGCCTCTCCGAGAGCGGTTACTTAATTTTAATACCATTTTATATATCCAATACAATTTAAAATAAAAAAGTCAATAATTAGGTTGTTCTTTTTATACAAAAGGTTTAGAATGTAAAGAATGTCTAAAAAACCAGGAATTGATCGAAGGTCATTTTTACAACTCTCTGCAGCTGGAGCGGGGGCACTAGCTATTGGAGCGGGAGCAGATCATTTAGTAAATGAGACTGATTTGTTTGGATATGAACATCGGCTAGATTCTTTGGAAGATCCTGAAGAAAAAATTGCTCATTCTAAAGCCGAGTATGATGGGAATCCTCGATCTAGGAAAGGACAACCAAATTTTAGAGAACTGTCAGAAAGAGCGGTTAATGGGGCAGAGGATCAGACTCGTGCAGAATTTATTAGTAATTTCTTTTCTGATACTGAGACTGTAGTGCCTCAGATAAGAAATCGGCATAGTGGTAAGTTTATGCTTGAATGGCTCGATAATTTTCAGCGTATACCAGAGCCTGTACGGCAGCGATTATCAAAAATTGTACCTGGTCAGGTGGCTCAAGAATCAAAGTTTGATAATGGGCTAGTAAATCCTCGATCAAGGGCACGGACTGTTTGGCAGATCATACCCGATGTTTATGCCAAGGAAGCAAAAGAGACAGCAACCACCATGGCGAGTTTGAAGACCTCTACAAAAGTGGCTTTTTATAATTATGAGAGAATTTATACCGTATTTAAAAATGGTGTGGAGATTCCAGATTTAAACATTGATGTTGAAGGTTTAGATTTTGAAGCCTTTAAGCGTCGTTTTGGTTTATCTGAGGATCAATGGAATAATTTTTTAGCACTAGCAATGCTCAATGCCTACAACACAGGGGAGCGAAGAATGTTGGAAATTATGCACTGGTTTAAAGATAATTTTTCTTTATCAGATGTAGCACAAATAGAAAATCAAACAGAGCTAGGACTCTTTAGTATGATGGCAGATTTAGCCAGAACTAGTGGTAAATTTAGTCGATATGGTGAGGAGTCTAATGAATATGTTTTTAAATCTCTAGGGGCAGCGAAATCATTAAGTCACACAAACAGACTCGCTTTTGCTGAAATTGATGCGGTTGATAGTCCAGTGAACGTAGCCTCTCGTTGGGTAAAAAATAGAATTACCGATACAGGGGTTCCCATTCTTGTTGGAGCAGCTGGTGGTTTAGCGGTGGACAATGGATTTGAAACGGCTAAACAAAACCCTAGTAAACTCAGAAAAAAAGCCAGTCGTTCAGAACGTTATGCTGATAAAGTTTGGAGATATGTTCAAACAGCACTTCAAAGAAGTTGGAGAGGAGGGAAGGCGGTTATAAATGAAAAAGAAGAAGTCAAAAAACAAGGGAAAAAACCTGCCCATGAAGTTACGCGAAGGGAGGTGCTTAAGGGAGGGGGAGCGGCCTTGGGAGTTTCGGCTGCAGGGCTCACGGCTCATCGTTATCGAGAGGAGATTGGAGAAATGATGTCAGAGTTCGTTACCGATTTATCTGAAGTAATAGGTCATGAGGGAGAGATATCAAAATCAGAAGTACCTAAAGTTATAGCTCATCTTAAAAGTCGGGGAATTTTTTTAAGATCATCTGGGGTTGGTTTTAATGAAGATGGGATGTCTACGGCAGGAAATAGAACGGCGGTAATTGGAATGAGAAAGGATGTATTGGGAGCTTTTGAGTCCTTGCTCAATGATCTCAAGCTTCTAGACAAAGCCGATAGTCCTGATGATCCAGGTGCTATCGTCGTTACAGGAATGGCTGAAGGAGGTCATAGTAAAAGAAAACATGGACATGGGAATGGGTTTGCCATTGACCTGCGGAGTGAAACAGCTACTCGTGTAGCTAAAGAAATTGTAGCAGGAACAACTCGACTAAATACTACCTCCAGATCCGTTCCAGAGTCTCACTTATTAGTAAAATCAGAAATGTTAGTTGGTAAAAAAATATTCCGTTACAGCGGAAAATATTTATTATTTGGGGTTGAACATCAAGGAAAGATTTATGTTTGCTACTTTGATAGTGAAAGTACCCACCGACATATAGAATTTATCCCATGGGAAGATTACAATGTTGAAAGCGGGAGACAGTTTGCAAAAGACTCAAAGATTCCCTTTGGAATGACTGGTATTTGGAGGAAGGAAGTTAGAGATTATATCCGATCACAAGTTTAAAGTTTTTTAGCAATTACTTCGATTTCAATTCGGGCGCCTTTTGGGAGTTCTGAGATCCCAACACAAGATCGAGCAGGTTTATGATTTTCGAAAAAATTAGCATACATTCGGTTTACTTGGTCGAAGTCGTTCATATCTTTCAAAAATATAGTAGTTTTTACCACGTCTGTTTTTTGAACATTTGCAGCTCTAAGAAGCGCTTCAATGTTTTTAAATATTTGTTTCGTTTGAGTTTCGATATCTCCATCTAAAAAATTTCCTTCTGGGGTCAAAGCGATTTGTCCAGAAAAGAAAATAAAGCCTCCAAAAATGATTCCTTGACTATATGGGCCAATGGCTGCAGGAGCGTTGTTTGTTTCAATGAATTCCATGTTTTTTACTCATAAATTATTTCTTCTGAATGCTATCTTAATTTCGATTTTTTCGAAAGTTTGTTTTTTTACACATTGACATGATAAATTTTCTTGACTTAGACCTTTAAAATTCTATATTCTGCGGGATTTTTATGTTTATAATTTAACAAAAACTATGAAAGCTGATATTCATCCACAAGTTCACCCAGTTATTTTCCGAGATGCAAATGCAGGAAAAGACTTCTTCATGCAGTCAACCATGACCTCTGAAGAAACAGAAGATCATAACGGTGTAACTTATTACGTTATTCGTGTTGATGTGAGTTCTGCTTCACATCCTTTCTACACAGGAAAACAAAGTCTGATCGATACATCTGGACGAGTTGACAAGTTCCGAGCTAAAATGGAACGAGCTCAAGCTAAAAAATAGTCTATTTTCTAAAACTTCTTCCTCATGGCCGAAAAAAAACGTACCACTGCCGCAAAAAGTAAAAAAGCTGCACCTAAAAAGGTGGCGGCAAAAACAACAACGAAAGCAAAAGCCACGAAGGCTTCAGCTTCGGCTAAGAAAACTGCGAAGAAGACGACTACAAAACGAGCGACCACAACCAAGAAGGCAACAACTCGAAAGCCAGCAGTAAAAAAGACTGCAGCTAAAAAGCCAGCTGTTAAAAAGACGACAACAAAAACAGCGGCTAAATCAAAAGCGAAAAAAATAGTTCCAACTAAAACAGCAGCAAGCCAATCAGCGCTTTCTTATATGGATTGGGAAAATGTTGTGAAGGGGGCTTTGCAAGCTTTCCCAAAGCTTTGGTGGAGAGTCGGACTTGTAAACGTTACAAGCTTACTTCTTATTTTCGCCAGTGTAATTCTCTCTGGAGCGGTTTTCATTTTGAGTGTAGGAGGTTTTGCTGCCCTTGAGAATGTTTTAGCCAATATTCAGTTTGGAGGAGGGATTGATATGTCTAGCAAAGTAGCGCTAGCGATTAGTATTTTTATCTTCTTTAACCTCATGATTGTCGTAAGTGTACTGGGGAAAGTTTCTAATTTCCTCGTAGTGAAGAATTATATTAGTGGAGAAAATCGGAATCCTTTGGCTATTTACTTCAAGGATTCCTGGGCATTCTTTTGGAGATATCTTTGGCTTGGGCTTATCGTTTTTTGGTACATCATGTGGCCAACCTTACTGTTTGGTTTAATTGCTTTAATCATCGGAGTATTAACCGATGTAGGTATGCTCGTAGAGGTTGTTAGTATTCCAGTACTTGTTATTGGAGGGATTGGAATCGGGATTATGACTATTTACAGATCTTTTAATGCCTTATTTTACCAAGGAGTATTAATTGAATCAGATGATACATCTCGAAATTGTTTCCATAAGACACTATCTTTAGTGAAAGGAAATTGGTGGAGAGTGTTTGTTGCAGCGGTTGTATTTTTCCTTTTGGTATCAGCTATCCAAATGTTACTAAATGTACCTGGTATCATGGCTGATATGGGGACGCTCCCAGAAGCGGCGAGCATCCTGAGTACTTTACTTGATTTTATTTTTAGTTTCTTTATTTTGGCGCCGATTTCGGTGTCTTTCATGTACTTTTTGATGTTGCAGATTGCAAAAAACAAAAAAATTACCCTCTAGAAGAGGACACTAAATATTTTTTTAAACTTTATCACTCATGTCTAAAAAACCTGTACCAAAGAAAAAACAAGCGGTTTCCTCAACGAAATCACGTCATAGTAAATACGCTTATACTCAAAGAAAAAAATTGAGCGAAAAAATTCAGTTAACAAAATGTAGTAACTGTGGAGCAATGAGAAGAACTCACTATGCTTGTGAAGCTTGTGGTTTCTACCGAGGACGACAGGTTCTCAATGTAGCAAGAGAAGCAGCGGCTACTACTATTGAAGCTTAATTTTTGGAGAATACCTCCAATTGAAAACCTTATGAGTGAAAAAAGAATTCAGCGTCGGCAGGCTCGTTCAGTAGCTTTGAAGGCGCTTTTTTATTGCCTGGAAAGACCAGGAAAGTCTTTAGAAGACTGTTTTAGGGAGATTACAGAAGAAATTGATCCACAGGAAATTTCTGATGATTTTGCATGGGATATTGTTTCTTCTGCGGTAGAAAATATGGCAAAGATCAAACTCATCATCAGGGCTTTTGCTCCAGAGTTTACTTTCGAAAAGATTGCACCAATAAATAGGGCGTTACTAATTTTGGGAGTAAATGAGATGAAATTTATGGAGACTCCTCCAGTAGTAGTAATTAATGAGTATATTGAACTAGCCAAAGAATATGGGGAAGATAAATCTCCAGCATTTGTAAATGGGGTACTTGATAGCTATCGAAAAAGTCTCGGGCTTGAGCGGACTAAGTAAATAGTTACAATGCTTCTGAATTGATTTATACTGATGGGAAATTTAGCGGTGTTATTTGAGCGTTTACAACTGGATGGAGAAGTCTTAAATTCAAATCCAGCTTTATTTAAAGAGGCTTTTACTCATCGATCATCGGTTGGTGATGATCAAACAGAAAAGAATAATGAGAGACTGGAATTTCTGGGGGATGCAGTTTTAGAATTGGTGACGACGGAGTTTTTATTTAAAAAGTTTGACCTCCCAGAAGGAGAGCTTACTAATTACCGCTCAGCACTAGTTAAGCGTGAAAATTTAGCAAAAGTAGCAAAAAAAGTTGGTTTTGGTGATTATCTGATTCTTTCAAAAGGAGAAGAACGTTCTGGGGGGCGTGCTAAAGATTATCTTTTAGCAAATGCGGTGGAGGCTTTTATTGGAGCCTTGTATTTAACTTCTGGAATGGAGGTTACAAAAAACTTTATAGAAGATTATATCCTTACAGAGCTTGATGATATTCTCCAAGAAGGGGCACACATTGATGCTAAAACTCGTTTGCAGGAGATAACTCAAGGGGTATTTGGGATTACTCCAAGTTACGAAGTCGTTTCTGAAAGAGGGAAAGACCACGAAAAAGAATTTGATATGGCGGTTCTACTCGATGGGAAGAAAGTAGGATCAGGGACAGGGCGATCAAAGAAAGAAGCCCAAATTCAGGCCGCAACAGCGGCCCTCTCTCAGCAACCAACCTGGGAAAGTCAGTTTGAACGTAAGTAATGACCCACGAGTATACTCAACATCAAAAAGCTTTCCTTACCTTTGCAAGGGCTATTAGAGAAGGGGAGGAAGGGGTGTTTTTTTCTTGTAATGACCCACTTGTAGGAAAGAAGTGGTATTTTGGTTTTGGACAAAAGACCGTAGTTGATTTTGAACACTCATCACCAGTTTTTAGTTGTGCAGATTTTCTTGGCAAGAATATTCATAGCCTCACTTTTGAGCATTTTTATGATTCAGATACAACCTTACAAGAGGCCATGCTTCCAAACTTCGTAGATTTGGAATTATCTTTTCTAGAAAACTCTAAACAAGAAGATAATTTTTTATCTAAAGTAAAAAAACTGCAAAGTGCTCAACAGTCAGGGGAGGCTTGGGTTGTTAATTTGGCAGAGGATTTTGGAGTATCTATCGATGAGGAAATATCAAATGTAGAAGTGTTTTTGAGTTTGTTTTGGAATTTTTTAAAACTCAATAAGACTCATTGTGGAGGTGTTTGGCTTACAAAAGAACAAAAATTTTGTTCATTTTCTCCTGAGATTTTTTGTCATCAAAAAGAAAGTGTTTTGAGTACTTTCCCAATCAAAGGAACAGGAACAAAATCCTATTTAGAATCTTCCCAAAAAGAAATATCAGAGCTGGCGATGGTAACCGACCTTATGAGAAACGATCTGGGGAAAATCTGTGAGAGAGTACTAGTGCGCGATGAAAGATTTTTGAGAAAAGAATCAGGGTTTTATCACGCTCGATCTCTCATAGAGGGGGAATTACCAAGGCCCTTGGATTTAAACCAATATAAAGCATTATTACCAGCAGGCTCTATTAGTGGGGCCCCTAAAAAAAGAGTGATAGAGTTGATTGAAGGAGCCGAAGATTTTGATCGAAAATTTTTTACGGGAACTTTTGGAGTGAAGCAAAACAATGAGGGGCTCTTTAATATCCTTATCAGGACTTTATTTATTGATGTTAATGGAAACTATCATTTTCCTGTGGGAGCGGGTATAACCGTTGAGTCTGATCCTGAAGAAGAATGGAAAGAGCTTTTGGCAAAACGAGCAATTTTATTAAAATGTGCGCAATATGGATAAAATTAAAATTGGAATCCAAGGAGGAAAGGGGAGTAGTAACGAGCGAGCAGCTCAGAATTTTATTTTGAGACAAGGTTGGCATGATGCTGATATAGAGTTTGTTTATTTGATGAATTCTGACCCAGTAGTTTCTGCTGTTATCAATGAAGAAATTGATTATGGGGTATTTGCCTTTCGATCCAAGACTCTTTTGGTGAAGGAAACGCTAGAAGCTTTGGAAAAATACGGCTATCTTTCAGTAGAGATTGTTGATGAAGTGGGGCTGTTTCTTGATCATGCGCTATTTAAAGTAGGCACTATTGATAAATCTAAGCCTGTAAAAGTTTGTTCTCATCTTCAGGCTTTAAAGATTCATGAATCGTTTCTTAAAGAGTATTATGGAGAATCTGTTGAGCTTATCCCTGAGATTGATACCGCTGAATCTGTAAAAAAACTATCAGAAGGGGGATATCCAGAAAACTCTGTGGCGATTGGCCCTTTGGGATGCCAGGCTTTATATCCAGTGGACGTAGTTTATTCTGACGTCCCAACAAACCACGATTACATCACCAAGTTTTGGCTTATTAAAAAACACAAAGACTAATGAATACTCAACAAACAACACAAAAATTTTGGACGCAAAAATACTTTATTGGAGCGGTCTTTTGTGATTTTTTTATTTTTGATCAATTGAGTAAATTTTTTGTTCGAAAATACTTAGAAGAACCTATTGAGATCACTTCATTCTTTCGGTTAGTTTTTGTTGAAAATACTGGGGTGGCCTTTTCTCTTCCTGTGCCAGAACTATTGACCATTACTTTGGCCATAGCGGTAATTATATTTTTGGGACATCAGTTTATTACTCAAAAATTATCTCTGTGGCTTAGTTGGGCCTATGTTCTTATTGCCGCTGGAGCAGCTGGGAATTTAATTGATCGCTTACTTTATGGGGCGGTTACTGACTTTTTATCATTCTGGTCTTTCCCTATATTCAATCTAGCCGATACCTGGATCTCATTGGGAGTCGTTTGTTTTTTAATCGCAGAATTAAGGCATAAAAAAACAGGTCTGTAATAGACCTGTTTAGAAAATAAATTTTTTTTAATTAACTACTCAGCCTTCTTCGTAGTTTTTTTTGCTGGAGCTTTTTTAGCGGCTGGTTTTTTAGGTGCTGCTTTAGCTGGAGCTGTTTCTTTTGCGATCATTTTTGCAAGACTTGATTTCTTTCTTGCAGCAGTATTTTGATGCAGTTGGTTTTTCTTAACAGCCATATCAATGGCTTTTTGAACCTGTGGAAATAGTTTTGCAGCTTCTGCTCCTTTTCCGGCTTCAACAAGAGTTGTAAATTCTTTAATAAGCGCTCGGTATCTATCTTTAGTAACAAGATTTCGTTTTCTTCGGCGAGACTCTACTCGCACTCGTTTCTGTGCTGATTTAATAATAGGCATGTAAAAATCAATATAAGCCGCGGCAGATTAAGCAAAACACAACCTCTAGTCAAGCGCTTATTTATTTTTTTGTAGTAAATCTCTAATATGTCCTTGTTGAGCCTAAAATAAAAGAATGGTCCGTTTCAAAAACCTGGCAGTAGAGTGTGCTTGTGGCACATTACTATTACACTACAAGAAAGGAGGCAGTGGTCGTTTAAGAAAAATCCATCCAGATAGAGTTATTGAAGATAAAGTTGGGATACTTCCACAATTAAAAACTGATTCTGTCGGAACGGATACATTTTGTCCGAAATGCGGAAGCCGTATTGGAACGATGCAAGTAGTGAAGGGGAAACATGTTCTGAAGGTAAACCAAGGTATAATTCGTTGTTAAAAAAAAGACCTGAACAACTCAGGCCTTTCTTTCTTTGAAGTGTTATTTTTAATTACTTCTTCTTTTTTCCTCCACAAGGGCACTCATCGATGATGTAAACATAAAGCCACATAGCAACGATAGCTCCTACGATTGGGGCGAAAGTGTAGGTAAGTGAAACCGTATCAATTCCTCCAACAGCCAGCGCTACGGCTGGATTAAGTACTCCATTAGAGACTCCTGCGGCTACAAGAATCCCAAGAAGTAGCGATCCTCCAACCACAATTCCGTTGTTGTTTTCAGTTCCTCGGTGAACGGCAAAAGCCACACCAAAAGCTAAGAAGAAAGCTCCGATAGCTTCCGCAACACCAATATTTATACCACCAGTCATAACGGCTCCTGGTTCATTACCGAACATCACAAGACAGGCTTGTAGAGCTAGAACCGCTCCTATACATTGAGAAGCTACATAAATGACAGCCTCCATTGGAGAAATTTTCTTTATAGTAGCGAGAGCGATGGTGATTGCAGGATTAAGGTGCGCACCACTAACACCTCCAATAGTGTAAACAAATAAACAAAGAGTAAGTGCCGCAATAAATGGTGTGGCGATCGGGAGATCATTAACAATTGAAGCCGAAACCGCAAACGCTAGAGAAAATGTCGCCAGGAGTTCGGCGACGTATTTTTGAACTTGCATGTTTTTATGGGGTTAAAAGGTAAGTCAAAAACTATAATAGGGTATACCGAAAGATTAGTGCAAGTTTTATTTGTTGATGATAACTTGAATGTATTGTTTACAGATTATTTGATTATGTTATAGGTGGTTTATGGATTTATGTGCATGGGAAGGATGGGAAAGAGAAGCGGATTTATCAGCCTACTCAGTTAATCAGGCAAAAGATGGAAAGAACTATTCAGCTGAATTTTCAGTATGGGTAAGAAATCAAGCCTTAATACTACTAATAGATACGAAAGGAACATTTGAAGATCAACGAGATATGATGGCTTATCTCGCTCGATTTCAGGCGGTAATAAAAACAATTTCAGACTTGTTTCCAGAGCACCAATTGTTTTTAATTCAGAATTATTTGGATTTTGATCCAACAAAGTTTTGGAAAGAAATTGCGAAACACGCAAAGCAGTGGAGAGTAAAGCAGGCCTTAGAAAAGCTCCCTTTTGATCGACAATTTAGAGTGGGGGAGAATCCATTTACAGAACCACCCTTTTCTGAGCTTGCCTTTGAAAAAAGTCTGGATGATGCTGTAGAGAGAGTAGAGGCGGTGTTGGAAGAGTTGAAAAGTTGAAATTATAGCCAATTAAAAAAACTTTTTCATACCTTTTAAGGTGCGAAAAAGTTTTTTTGGTGGAGATGGCGGGAATCGAACCCGCGTCCAAAATGACTGAAGTATCCCTTCTACGTTCGTAGTCTATTTAGATACGATCTGAAATATGAATAGACAAACTATTCAGAAAGTTTCGATTTAAAAAGTTCAAGACATTATCAATCGATATAATGCTCTACATCGCTAAACAGATTATCTAAGTCGCGATTTCTACAGATAATCACCTAGGAGCAAATGGCTCAACTAGGATTTACCTTGAGCTCAAATTAAGCAAAAGCGTAGGCTTGAGGAGCAACAGCTTCTCGAGCTTTAGCTGCCAAGCTCCGAAGAGCTTTGTGAGCTCGTGTAACTTTAGAGTTAGCACTTGTGTTTTGTACATCGTGGATGACCGCTACGCTGTACCAAGCGGAAACGCCAGAAAACGTCAGGAATTCATCTTGTCGAATCCAAAACATCCCCTCGTTGTCTTAGACGACATATTTTTCGTTTTTCTTACAAAAAAACTGTAAATACTTTGTCTAATCCTCCTCTCCTCACAAAGGCGCGCTTAAGTTTTTTAGACTTATTTTACGCTTTCCGCCTTTGATCGGGGGAATACACCAAAAGCCAAAAAAGAACAGGCATCTAATTGTACCAGATGTTAATACGTTTGGCGAGGTAAATTGTTACGTCTTACTCAGCGGCAGTCCCAGGTCGTTGAGATTTGAAATGACCATCAGGCTCTGAATAGTAAAAAGGTTTTCTACTAGCGTCCCGTAGTTGGTCTGCAATAAGATCTCTCATACCGTCAGCATTTTTCACGTCTTTGTAGTCAGAAAAATGAATCTGAACCTGAGCAAGGCAAGCATAAATTTTATTTCTGACATCAAAAAGTGCTTGAGGAGTCATCCCTTTATAATCAATTGGTTTCCCGGCCATTTGCGCAATAGCCCTTTCCATTTGCTCGGTCTCATCAATAACCAGGTGAATCCAGCTGGCGTACCGTCGACTATTATTTACAACATCAACAGGTAGAGTACAGGCACTTCCTGCAGCAGCAATATAGCTTGCGTGAATTCCGTCTTCATGTTCCGTGGTTGAAAATCGATTAACCCAGTATTGCTCTCGTTCATCATAATACGTACCCCACTTACCCTTGTCATGGTCCATAGCAAGAGTAATTCCTGCCAAACTATCTTCAACCTGTGAGCTATTAGCAAAACCAATTAAATTAGGTTGGTATCTTTCACTAATATTTGAATTTTTAATTTTTGCCTCTAAATCAGGAGTTAATTGCTCTCCTCCTTTAATAATTTCTATAATTTTTCCTGTATCTTCGGCACTGAGGTCTGAATCTGTTAAAATTGAAGCGGCAACACTCTGTGGAACGTTTCGAGGGTTTTCTCCACGACTGTTATTGTCCCCTTTATAAGCTGAAAAGTCAGCTTTAATTCCATCTACATCTACGTCGAAGGTCTGAACGCCTTTTCCATTAAGTTTTCGAAGTAGTGTTGTTTTTCCTGAGCCACTTGGCCCTACTAAAAAACCTCGAAAATCATCAGAAATATTATGATGATGTTTAAAATCCTCTAAAGTGAGTGGTTCTTGTTCTGCCTGCCCTGTTTTTAGAGCTGGAACAATTGGATACACATCTTGTATTCCGTCTGGTCTTGCCGCAAAATGTTCAAGAGAACTCATCTCGCTTTTTCTACATCCTTTACAAAATTTGTCAATTATTTTCTTTTAGTTTTTTGTGTTTGTTCTTTTCTTAATCCGTTCTTAATTTCACTTCTTCTCTTTGATCTCAATAACGTTGTCTAAAGCGAGAATTTTCTTTTTGACGGCATCATATTCAGAGTCGCTTCGAAGATTTATTACAAAGGTCCAAACCACCATGTTATTTTTGAGCCTTTTAAACTTAATATCCCAGATAAAAATTCCTTCACTACTAATGGTATTGGAATAATCCCTCATAAGCCCTTTTCGGTCTTTTGCATAGATACTGAATTTTTTCTGAATAATGAAGTAGGCCTCCATCGATCGGGCTGGGTCTAGCTTTTTGTAGACTGAACATTCGGCATCATGAATAACAAAGTCCCGACCGCGAGTATTGTAAGCAATGATATTTTTGTGCGGGTTTGGGGAGCAGCATTTTGCGAATCGATACGAGAGGCCTTCTTCTCCTCCAATAATGATACTAAATTTTTTTAGATCAAGATTCTTCTCAGCCACTCGCATTTGAACTTGATCGGAGGGTTTTGATTCAACTTTTTTCTTGGAAACGGCTTCTTTTTCCAGTTTCTGATGAAGTTGGTCAACTTTTTGAGTTTTGTTGATGTGTCGTTGAATTTTCTGTCGAGCACTCGCTGATTGAGAAAATTCTAGCCAGGCAGGGTTTGGTTTTCGTCCTTTTTTAGTCAGAACTTCAACGACTTCTCCTCCTTTAAGGATATAGTCCAATGGTTTGATGATTCCATTAACTTTGGCTCCAATACAACTATCTCCGACATCAGTATGTATGGCGTAAGCAAAGTCAATGAGGGTTGATCCTCTCTTTAGGTTTTTAATATCTCCCTTAGGAGTAAAAACCATAATGCGGTTACTATTGAGGGACTGAGATATTTGTTGAAAGAATTTTTCACTCGATTGTTCAAAGTTTTCCGTGATATCCTCTGGAATCCAAGATTTTACAGATTCTTGGTAATCTTCATCAAGGTTACTTCCACCAGAAATTTTATAGGCCCAGTGAGCCGCTGGACCAAACTCAGCATCCATGTGCATTTTTCTGGTTCGAATCTGAATTTCTGTAGGAATCTTACTCTGTGCTAGTCCAAGAACGGTGGTGTGTAAGCTTTTGTACCCATTGGCCTTGGGGACGGCAATGTAGTCCTTGAATCGACCGGGGATAGGTTTCCATTGAGCATGGATAATTCCCAGTACTCGATAGCAGTCAGTGGTATCTTCTACAATCACTCGAACTCCCAACAAATCATGAATCTCGTCGGCTTGGTTATAGTTCTTTCTCTTTAGTTTTTGATGAACGGAATAGATATTTTTATCTCGTCCTCCAACGGTTTCAAACGTAATATTTGAACGGGTAAGTAGTTTTCGAATTTCTTTTTGGGCTTTTTCAATATAGTCCTGACGTTCTTTTTGTGTTTGTTTAATCTGACTAAGTAAGCTTTGATAGGCTTCTGGTTCCAAATTTTTAAAACACAAATCTTCCATCATCACCTTGAATTCGTGGATACCAAGACGATCAGCTACAGGGACATAGACTTCCAAAGATTCTTTGGCAATTCTTTGTCTTTTTTCTTCGCGGACGTGATCGAGCGTATCAAGATTATGAATACGGTCAGCAAGTTTAATGAAGATAACTCGAATATCTTTTGCCATCGCAATAAGAAGTTTGCGTAGACTTTCTACTTCACGTTCTTTCCCCTGAAGTCTTACCTTTGTGATTTTCTCAACTCCTTCGCATAAAAATTTTACATTTTGACCGAAACGTTGCTCGATGATTTCTGCAGAAATTTTTGTATCCTCAATAACATCATGCAGTAAACAAGCAGAAATAGTATCCATATCAGGCTGAATTTGGAGTAATATTTTTGTGGCTGCGACTGGGTGAATAAAATATGGTTCTCCAGAAAATCTTTTCTGATCCCTATGAGCTTCCTCTGCAAACCAAAAAGCCTCTCGAAGTCGTTCAATTTCTTTATCTCCAAAGTTTGGATAATAATGTCTTACCTCATAGATAATATCGTTAAGATCTTTTTCGAACTGTTTTTTGTATTTAGGGTCTAGTTCTGTTGTCATAGGTGCTCCCTATATTGCATATTTTTTACTGAAAGTCTACTCGGAGTTATTCTTTTCTTGGACTGGACTTTGAAGCGCTAGGCGTTACTATGTTTTTACTAAAGATGGACGTATCATTTTCATGGCGTTTGCGATGCATAAAAATAGTGTTTCTTTTGATTTCACTAGTGTTTACTTGGAGACTTTTTAATCTCCAAGTACTCCAGCATGAAGAGTACTATAATGAGGCAAAAGCTCAGCATGAAAAGCGATCAGTTTTACCCGCACGTCGAGGGAAAATTTTGGTGAAGAAAAACTACTTCTCATCAGAGCTAACTCCACTAGCGACCAACAGTACACTGAAAATGTTGTTTGTTGATCCACTTGTACTGGCTTATCCAAAGTACAATCCTCGTTTACCTTTAAACGATCAAGAGAAGGGGAATCCAGCTCAAGTAGCCCAAGTATTGGCTCCTATTTTGATACATGCCCATTGTGAAAAAATTGAAGGATGTCAGATACAAACCGATCCAGAAAAATGGTCACCTGTTGAGAGGGCAGCGATTGAAGCCTATTCATCGGAGTTGTCTAATATTTTTTCTCAGATCGAAAGAACTCGAGTTATTCTTGGAACAGAGATAGCCGAAAATAGAACCAAGCAGATTGAAAGTCTTAAAATCCCAGGGATAAAGCTCCAGGGAACGACAGTGGTAGCTAATCCAACGCTTATTTTAGATACTACCAATACGGCAGAAATGCTGACAGAAATTCTCAATATAGAGGTTGAACAATTAGAAAAATTACTTGAAAGACGACCTCGTCGTTATGTAGAGATTACCAATAAAATTGTCCCAGAGGTTTCTGAAAAAATTATTGAGATGAAATCAAATCCTCGCTACAAAGACTTGCTGAGAGGAGTGCAACTAAGAGATGAACATTGGAGATATTATCCTGAGAGAGAGCTCGCTTCTCAAGTTTTAGGGTTTGTAGACTCCCAAGGGAGCGGTCAGTATGGAGTCGAAGGCCGATTCGATCTCGAATTAAGAGGTCAGGAAGGATATATCTATGGGGCAACAAATACTCGAGGACAGCGTATTCTTGGGAAAGATTCAGGAATTACTCAGGCTCGAGATGGAGCAGATATTGTGATTACCATTGATCGAATTATTCAGGGACAGATAGAAAAAATATTATCAGAAGATCTTGAAAGATTTCAGGCAGACTTTGGGCAGATTATTGTGGTAGAACCAAAGACAGGAAAGATTTTAGCGATGGCACATGCTCCAAGTTTTGACCCCAATGAATTTGGGAAAGCCTTTTTGAAATATGAAATTACGCCAGAGCAGTATCAACAGGATTTGGATGATGAAAATTTCAATCAAAGAGTTCCAACCGAGAATATTGATGGTCAGCTCTTTAGATACTTTAATATTTGGGGGCCTCAGGTCTTTAGAAATAAAGCCATTTCCGATAGTTACGAACCTGGATCGGTTATGAAGGCCTTAACTATGGCCGCAGCCCTAAATTCTGATGAAGTGACGCCTCAGACAATCTATGAAGACAATGGTCCAATTGAGGTAGATGAGTTCAAAATTCGAAATTCGGACAAAACCTATGCAGGGCCAACTTCTATGATTTCAGTATTGAATCGATCCCTCAATACCGGGATAGCTTTTATTACCAGAAAGATGGGAGCGAAGCTCTGGTATGAATATTTACTAAACTTTGGTTTTGGGCAGTACTCAGATGTTGAACTTCCAGGGGAAGAAGAGGGGACGGTTGAGTTCTGGCAAGACTGGGCAGAGTCGGAACTTATTACTAGGGGTTTTGGTCAGGGGCTTACCTCAACGCCATTACAGATGACGATGGCTTTTGCTTCTCTTGCTAATGGTGGGTACCTAATGAAACCTATCATTGTGGAAGAAGTGCGTTACAAAGATGGTAGAGCTACTGAAAAATTTCACCCAGAGCCAATTCGTCGAGTGATTTCTGACAGAGCTTACAATACTATTAAGTCAATGCTCTTAAATGTTGTGAATAATGGAACTGGACGAGCTGCGAGAGTTTATGGCTATTCGGTTATGGGAAAAACAGGAACTTCACAAACCTATAAAAATGGTAAGGCTTTAGAAGGAGTGGGGACAACTATTGCGACTTTTGCAGGTTTTGGTCCCATTAAAGAACCTCAGTTTGTAATTTTGGTTAAATACGATTATCCAAAATCTTCTCAATGGGGTTCCGAAACTTCTGCGGTGACCTTCCAGAGAGTGGCAGAATTCTTATTCAACTACTTTGAGATTCCTCCAGATCGGTAAAATCTAAACAATTCTGTTTCTGGTTTCTCCATTTGAAAAAGCTTTTATATTTTCTATGACTTCTTGAGTGAGCCTTTGTCGAGCTTCGATACTGGCCCAGGCAATGTGAGGTGAAGTGATTAGTTTTCCAGAGTTATCGAGTGAAAGTAGAGGATTATCACTATTTATCGGCTCTGTTGCAAAGACATCTAGCCCTGCTCCAGCAATCTGGTTTTGGTTTAAGGCTTCGGCTAAATCACTTTCATTTACAATGCCACCTCTTCCGAGGTTTAGTAGGTAAGCACTTGGCTTCATAAGTTTTAAATTTTCTTTATTGATCAAATTTTTTGTTCTTTTAGATAGAGGCGCATGAATAGAAATAATATCAGATTCTTTACAGAGTTCTTCAAGTGACTTATGGGAATATGGACCATTCGTGTTTTTTCCGGAAGTAGAGTGATACACAACATTACAGTCAAAAGCTGTCGCAATTTGAGCAACTTTATTCCCAATTCCACCAAGCCCAATGATCCCCCAGGTTTTTCCAGCTATTTCATGATAGTTCCTTTCAAAAGTTGTAATGGTATGATGATCGGGATAGTCATTCTTTACAAAATGATCAAACCACTGAGTTTGCCTCATCACTCCAAAGAGTAAGGTAAAAGTTTGTTCAGCCACGCTCGCGGTTGAGTATCCTGCGACATTTGTCACGGCAATATGGTTTTCTCGGCAGTACTCCAAATCCACTCCATCGGTCCCAGTGCAGGTGAGAGCAATCAGTTTTAAGTTCGGAGCTTCACTTAAATTCTCAGCCGTTAGTTTTACTTTGTTAGTAATAATAATCTCAGCATTTTTAATTCTCTGAATGGTTTCTTCTGGCGTAGTTGCTGTATGGAAATCAACCGTTCCTAAACTTTCAAAGACACTAAGGTCAATATCGGGACCCATTAATTGGGTATCAAGAAAAGCTATTTGCATCAAAGATAAGGTTTTAATTGTTTCATTAGTTGTGGGAATTCGGTATATCCAGCAGTAGCATTAAAATGTCCAGCATTAGGAACAAAAGAAAGGTCAGTTTCAAGTTTTTCAGCTAAAAATTCTTCATTTCCTAGGCAGACATAAGGGTCATTATCTGATTGAAATATGATGAAGTTTTTACTGGTAGTTTTAATTTTTTCCCAATCTAAATCAAAGCCACAAAAGGCGCTATCTCGATCGAAATTGGCAATCGGTTCAATGCCCACAGGAGAACCTATAGTTACGGCAAGCTTTATAGGGTGAGGTAGTTTTTCCAAAATGCGAAGTGTGAAAAGCCCACCAAGACTGTGACCAATAATGATTGTTTCTTCAGTAATTATATCTTTATACTCTTCAAGTACTTTCCACCATTCCTCAATATTAGCAGGGATTATCGGAGGAGAAGGGAATTGAGGTACAAAAACTTGATAGCCTTCAGATTCGAGTTGAGATTTAAGCCAGGGAAACCAGTTTTCTTCTGGATAACCTTCTGTGCCGTGAATGATCATAGCTTGTTTCATTTTTTACCTTCAGGATAATAGTGATGAATGTCTCTTTGGGGGAACGGAATTCCAACGCCAGCCTTATCAAGTGCTTTTTTTGCGGCTTCATTGATATCGTATCGAATCTTAAAACTTTTTGGGGCGGGCATCCAAAATCGACATCTCATAATAACCGCATTGTCTCCAAGTTCATGAACCAAAACACATTTTTTCGGTTCATCCGGAAGTTTTAGGTCTTCCATAACTTTCATTAAAATTTCGCGTACTTCATCGATATCCGAATCGTAAGCCACACCAATATCTACATGTACTCGGCGTTTTGGTAAAGCAGAGTAATTGTCTATAGCTCCATTTGAGAGGTCTCCATTTGGAAGAATTAAGAAACGGTCATCTCGAGTTTTCAAAATAGTATTAAATATCTGAATCTGTTGAACGTAACCTTCACCCATTCCCGTTACAATGTAATCGCCAACCTTAAAAGGTTTAAAAAATAGAATTAATGCTCCACCAGCAAAGTTGGCCAAACTTCCTTGAAGCGCTAAACCAATAGCGAGTCCTGCAGCTCCCAGGATAGCAATAAAAGAAGTCATTTGGACGCCTACCATCCCCGCGACAGTAATAATTAATACTACTTTTAGAGCAATACTGATTAGGCTGTGAAGAAAGCCGGCTAGCGAAGGTTCAAGTTTTTGATGAGCAAAAGCTTTATCAAGAATTTTGGTAATATGTTTGATAATAAAAAGCCCGATTATGAGCGTTAATAGGGCAAGTAGTAGTTTTGGCGTATAGTTAATAACCAGCTCCATAACTACATCCAAATACTTCTGAAAATCGATATTTTCTAAATTCATAATTTTTGAAAACTAAGTGAGTACTTCAAAATATAGTTGGTTCTAGACTTACGTGCAAGTGGATGTTCTTTTGAGTATAGTGGTTTATGGTGAATAAAAAATTTGTTCAAAATTAATTATTTTTCCATCTTTAACTTCCACACCTTCATCTTTAAGCCTTTGGATTTTTTCAGAAGTTCTGCCAGCATAACCGCCTAAATCGCCATTACTGTTAACCACTCGATGACAGGGGACTATGTCTCGAGGGTAAGGGTTTTTGTTCATAGCATTGCCTACCGCACGGTAGGCTTTCGTTTCGAGAGCTTCTGCTAAAGCTTTGTAAGTCGTTACTTTTCCCTCCGGAACAGTGCTTAGAAGTTTATAACAGCGTTCGTTGAAATCCATAGATTTATACTAACGACTTGTAACGTAGGGTACAAATTGAGTTTTCATACTGGCTTCTTCCCATCCTTGACCTTGAACATATTTGCAGAAATAGACATTCCCGTCATCAAGCTTAATGGGGGATAGAAAAATACCACCCTCGGTTAAGCGATCAATAAGTGGATGAGCCGCTCTATAGTCTTCCATTTGAGCACATGAAACAATGCGGTCATATGTCTCTGGAAGTTTTTGCATGTTACCTGGGAGTCGTTGACTTTTATCGAAATAGTCTCCACTTGAAACCGTTACATTTGGAACTTTTGCTCGTTTTAAATTTATAGCTGCTAAGGCTTGTAATTCTTTTCTTCTTTCTAAGGAGACAATTCTTCCATTTGTCAGTTTTGACATTACTGCGGCACTGTAGCCTGAGCCAGCACCAATTTCCAAAATACTGTTATCATGGTTAATTTCCAGAAGATCAAGCATCACGGCCACAGTGTCTGGAGAGGAAATAGTCTGCCCTTCCCCAATCCCTAATGCCGACATTTCACGACCATATATTCTAACAGAAGGAAGGACAAAGTCTCTCCGATCTACCATTTTCATAGCCCTGAGAGTTGGTTCGGAAACTTTTTCAACACCATAAACCCTCTGAGCTCTTTTATTTGTGGCTTCAGTAAATTTATCTTGAGGATTTTCTCCTGAGAGCCAGTATTTTAAATCTCGAAATCTTATTCGGCTTGATCGTATAAGATCTTCGATGCGATCTTCTATTGTCATTCCTTCAAAAGCGCTGGCTTCTAATCGGCTATAAGTAACATCTTCGGCTAAACTCATAAGAAAAGCTTGTTTTTAATTTGTATTTTTATAAAACAATTATAAAAAAAATCAATTATTTGTTTTCTCCTTCTGGATAGTAGTGATGAACGTCTGTTTGAGGAAAGGGAATAGAAATATTATTTTTATCAAAAGCCACTTTTACGGCTTCATTTTTCTCAAAAAAGAAATCCCAATAGTCATCAGTCTTTACCCAGACTCGACACCAGATATCCACACTGCTTTCGCCTAGATTCCCAACGACAATTTGTGGTTCGTAATCTTTTTTTGTGAGAACTCTTTCATCAGTAGCGACAATTTTTTCTAAAACAGTTTTGGCTTTTTTAATATCGTCGTTGTACCCAATTCCAAAGATAAAATCGACACGTCGTTCCTTCTGGTCAGTAAAGTTTATGATCACGTCGTTTGCAAGATTTCCGTTTGGGAGAATAATTTTTTTATTGTCTGGGGTCTTCAGCACCGTATTAAAAATTTGGATTTGAGTGACGGTTCCGCCCTGTCCTTGAGCGTCAATATAATCTCCAATTCGAAAAGGTTTGAAAACAAGGATAAGAACTCCACCCGCAAAATTAGAAAGACTCCCTTGTAGAGCTAACCCAACCGCTAACCCAGCAGCCCCCATCAGCGCCACAAGGGAGCTGGTTTGGATTCCCAACATAGAAGCTACAATAACGAGTAAAATAATCTTTAAGCCAATACTTAAAAAGCTTTCTAAAAATGTTTCTAGCGCTTCATCAAGATTTGTTCGTTGAAAAAACCTATTGATGAGTCGAATGACTCGGTTGATCACAATCCATCCAATGATAAGGGTAAGGATCGCTCCAAAAAATTTGGGAGTAAAGCTTCCAGCACTCTCTAGCATAAGATTAAGGTAGTGCTGCCACGGAATATTGTTAATGAAATCTTGCATAGTTTAAGGGAGTATTTAAAAACTTAAGAAACCAGCTTTAATCAGCTTTTCTGCTTCTTTTTTATTCACACCTCTAGACTGAAAGTAGAGGACTTTTTCTTTATCTACTGGAGCGATGGATGCTCCGTGACCTGCCGATTTTACTTGGTCTGTTTCGACCCGTAAAACGGGAAGTGATTTTCCTTTGGCTTCATCAAAGAGAATAATTTTTTCTTCAATATTAGCGTCAGCATTTTCCGATTCTGTTGTCAGGTGTCCAGCACCATCAAATTCAAGAAAGCTTTGATCTTCTGCCGTTCCTCTGAGATCGATTGAAGCGGTTTGATTTTTTCCTTTGAAGACTTGTTTTACTTGCCAAGACTTTCGGTCGTTTCCAGTAGTTTGGGCACGACCATAAACATGACACTCGGCATTTTCTCCAATGAGTTCCACCGTTAAGGTAAAATCTCGAGATCCATTTTCAAAATCCTCTAAGAAAATTTCCATCGATTGATCTTTCTCTACAGTAACCGTTTTCTGTCCGTTTGGATTATCAATTTTCATCACAAAGAATGTATTGAATTTTCAAGTTTTGAAAAGAGCTTTATCAATTTTGATTCATAAGTAGCATTTTTTAGATGGACAAGACTAAAATTAGGTTTAAATGGATTCGTTTTGAAAATAAATTAAAGCAATTCCTAGGGTTACCAGAAGGGGCTTCTTGGGATTATATATTTGATGTGATGTTCGATAAATTAGCTATTATGCAGCAGCCTCCAGAAGCTAAGGCTGAGATTTCTCAACGAGTATCGGAAGGCGTGAAAACGACAAAACTCTATTGGATAGAATTAATACTAGCCGCTCTTGTAGCAACTTTTGGGTTACTTCAAAATTCTGTGGCGGTGATTATTGGAGCCATGCTTATAGCTCCGCTGTTGAGACCGATTCAGGGATTGGCTTACTCAATTGTTTTAGGACGAGCTGAGTTATTCGCCCGAGGATTAAAACTCCTATCTATTAGCGTTTTGGTTTCGATTTTGACTCCCATGATAGTTTTATTTTTTCTTTCGGGAGTAGAGTCGACAGACGAAATTTTGGCCCGAACTCAACCAAATTTGATCGATCTTTTGATCGCTATATTTTCGGCGATAATTGCTATTCTGGCTCACGCCTATAAACGACTGTATGAAAGCGTAGCAGGGGTGGCGATGGCTACAGCATTGATGCCACCCCTGGTCGTAATCGGAATAGAGCTTTTTTGGGGGAATATGGATTTAGCCTGGGGAGCCACATTGCTGTTTATTACTAATTTGGTGGCCATATTGGTGGTGGGAACGATACTCTTTATATTTTATGGATTTAATCCTCATCGTTCGCAGACAGAATCTTCTCTCGGAAAAATAGCGTTTCTTTTGGTGGTGACTCTTGGTTTATGGATATTACTTTCTTTTAATCTGGGTAAAATTCAGCAACAACGAGTTATTTTAGAGCAAACTAGACAGTCGTTTGAATCAATTATCGAAGTGGAGATGCCTGGAGCACGAATAAAAAATCTCACGCTTCGCCAGGATGAAGACGTAAAAACCATCAATGGAACATTTTATGTTCCAGAATCGGTTTCTCTTACTCGAGCAAAATTTAATCAAATCGAATCTCAATTATCAGAAGTTTTGGGGGAAGATGTTTACTTAGAACTGGACCTGATTCGAACGGTTAGCTTTGATCGAAATAATTAGGTTTTATATTTTTCCCAGAGTATTCGTATTGGCTGTAGTGTTGAAGTTGAGAGTAAAAAACCACCAGTTGTAACGAGCGCTGCTAAATAAGGATCGGGAACTTCAATAACCCATAGAAAAATTAAAGCACTGATATAGGTAATAGCAGCAATAACTACTTTGCGTGTCCAGCTTGTTTCCCATTGCTTATTGCTGTCGACTCGTTTATTTATTTGATCGATAGTCTCTCTCTTCATGTATTTTGAAATATATCTCTGGATTTATATCAACAAACAATTTTTTTTGACACTTTTCCTCTGAAAAAATAAAACCCTGCCGTATTAAAAATTTATTAAGATGGAAACTTATAGAGAAACAGAATCACTTTGGGGACAGGAACAATTAAAAAGTCTGCAAGACTTCATGGGTTTGGCATTGCACCGGAATGTGACTTCTGCAGGACTAGCATTTCTTGAGGTCACTAATAGAACTGGGGGAATTGTTTTGGGGGAAGAGGTTCAAGAGAGTGTTTCAAAATTTATTTCCGAAGCCAAAAAAAGAGGATTTCAAGAGTGCCTTCCTGCTCCAGGAACTCCTTTAAAATCAGACACATTAGAGCGGTGTCATGTGCGGCTCAGGCTCGTTTTGGAGTGATTAAGATTGATGTGATTTTTGGAAGAGACAGGCCTTAAAATTAATTGAGGCTTAATTCTCTATCCAACACTTCCTTCCATTTCCAGTTCAATCAATCGATTGAGTTCTCCAGCATATTCAAGGGGAAGCGTTTTAACAATTTCATCCAAGAAACCATTAACGATCATTCCTTTTGCAGTCTCCTCATCAATTCCTCGAGATTCAAAGTAGAGGAGTACTTCGTCAGAAATTTTCCCAGCACTGGCTTCATGATTCACTTGTGCAGAATCATTTTCGCAGTTGATGTGTGGGATTGTGTCACTTACAGACCCTAAGTCATCGAGCATGAGGGCATCACATTCAACCGTCACAATAGCATTATCAGCAGTTTTTTTGATATCTAGTAAACCTCGGTAAGTTGAGATTCCCCCCCCTTTTGAGAGGCTTTTTGAAACTACAGAGGCTCGGGCATTCTTTCCAAGAATAGTGATCTTTGCTCCTGTATCTTGGTTCTGGTATTTATTGGCAAAGGCCACCCCTAGGTGATCAGCTTTGGAATAATCTCCCATAAGAACAGAAGCAGGATATAGCATGGTTGTCCCTGAACCTAAATTTCCTCCGATCCATTCAACCTTTCCTTTTTCTTGGACCAGGGCTCTTTTTGTGTTGAGATTATAAGTGTCTTGAGACCAGTTTTCTACAGAAGAGTATCGAGCTCGAGCTCCTTTACCAACAAAGAGTTCAACACCTCCTGCATGAAGAGAGTTACTTCCAAATTTTGGGGCGGAACATCCTTCTATGTATTCGGCGTCAGCGCCATCTTCAACAACGATTAAAGTGTGTTCAAATTGACCTCCATTTTTGGCATTCATCCGAAAATAAGCCTGTAGTGGTTGGGTTACTTCTACCCCTTCTGGAACATAGAGAAATGTTCCGCCAGAAAAGATTGCATAATGAAGGGCTGAGAATTTATGATCATTGATTGGAATGCATTTGGTAAAATATTTTTTTACTAGTTCTGGGTATTTTTGAATCGCAACATCGAAGTCCTCAAAAATAACTCCCTGATCAGTCCATTCATCTTTTAAATTATGGTACACGGTCTCACTGTCATACTGTGCTCCAACTCCGGCTAAAACGGCTCGTTCAGCTTCTGGGATTTTAAGCCGCTCAAAAGTTCTTTTGATTTCATCAGGTACATCATCCCATGATTTTTGATTTTTTTCAGCGTCAGGAGAAGCAAAATATACAATTTCGTCTAAGTCTAGATTTGAAAGGTCTGGACCCCAAGCAGGGGTAGTTCGTTTTTTGAATTCAGCAAAAGCTTTTAGCCGAATATCCAAAACCCAATCAGGTTCATTTTTTTCTTTTGAAATCAGTCGGATTAAATCTTCAGACAATCCTTTTTGGTATTTGCTTACGTAATCTTGACTATCAGCATGGTCAAGGTCGTCACGGTCAAGAGAAGTGAAATCAAGAACATCTGACATTTGACAAAAATTTATTTGATATTAAATTAATTAAAATGAGTGAATCACTGAGCTCAAGTATTGTAAAGAATTTTGAAGAATTTCAAGTCTTGTTGGAAACAAAACCAGGATCTGAAGCTATTTTAAGAGTTTTGATTGAAATAGAGGAGGCTGTTGAACAAATTTGTGTAAAAAAACAAAAAGAAAATACAAAGTCTCTAGACGATTATTTTGTGGAACAGCGAGATAAGGTCGTTAAACGAATTCTTCAGCTACTTTTGTCTGAGAAAGCCGAAAGTATAGATGTTTATTTGGAAAGTGTTATACGGCGTTTAGATGAGGTTCTCCAGAAATCAGAAGAAGAAGATTTATTTAATGAACTAGGCATTCCACACACAAAAATAGAAGAAACAATCTTACCGCCACAAGCGATAGCCTCCCAAAGAACTGAAGCGTGTGATAAAAATCAAGAAAAAAGGGAAAGAACTGGTAAACTTCTACCCCAGTTAATTTTGGTCTTAAGAGACTTAGGCATCTATACCGATCAAATTTTTGCCATTGAGGGCACAAATTCATCAGAAATGAGGAGAGAAGAAAGTTATATTCTAGTTCATTTACCAACCATCGGACGAAGCGTTTTATTGTGTGAAGCATATGGACAAGCAACTTTTGTATGTAAGGAGCTAGTTTCTTTGAACGTCGCTAAAGAATTTGATAAAAAACAAATTCAGTCAAATTTTGTGAGTAAAAGAATAAAATATAACAGCATTGATCACTGGCGAACTGAGATAGTAGAAGCTCTCTCAAGAGATATTGAAGACCGAAGGCACAGTTTTGTTAACTCTGAAAAATCAGCAGAACAGACTTTGTTTATCAATGAAATAAAATCTGAATTCCCAAAACCAGAACATTGGATGGGATTAACCGCAAAGGAAAAAAAGTTTGTAAAAGTTTATGGTCGAGGCATTAGGGCTATTGCTACCATTTTGGGAGCGTCTGGAGATGTGCTTTCGGTTCGTTCTGCACAAGCCGACTTAGGGAGAAAAATTTATGGTGAGGGGCATGACATAATTGAATGTGAATTCTGGAGTGGGGAAAGATGGGGGACAGAAATAAAAAAAGCATACCCAACGCCTGAAGAGTTGATAAGTCTAAGTGCAGATGAAAAACTAGTTCTAAAATTTCAGGGCAAAGGTTTGACGGCTATAGCTGGTATTTTGGGGTCGGGAGGGCTACCGCATAACAACCTTTTAGATTGTGCCCGATTAGCACAAAAAATTTATGGAGAGGGGCATGAGATAGTTGAGTGTGAGTTTTGGGGTAAGGATAAGTGGAAAGATGTCATAAAAGAAAAGTACCCAACACCAGAAAGTTGGATGCAGTTAACGGTTGCACAAAGAAATACATTGGAATTTTATGGAAGAGGATTAAGAGTTATAGCTACGATTTTTGGAAATGTTGAGGGAAATCCTATTGGTAGGAAACAAGATCACGCTCTATTGGGACAGGGTATTTATGGAAAAAATCATGACGTTATTAATTGTGAATTTTGGGATAGAGATAAGTGGAGAAAGACAATAAAAGAAAGATATCCAACCCCTGAAATTTGGATGGCATTAACGCCGAAAGATAAGAGTCAGTTAAATTTTTATGGAAAAGGGTTCGTAACCCTTGCTTCTCTTTTAGGGGTGGAAGAAAAAATAAATTCAGCTAGGCCTGGCTGGGCTAAAATCGGAAGAGCTATATATGGAGAGGGGCATGATATAATTGACTGTGAACTTTGGGGCTTGGAGAAGTGGAGGGAGATAATAAAAGAACAATATCCCACGCTGGAAAGTTGGATGCAATTAACACAGCAAGAAAAGAAGAAACTAAAATTTTATGGGAAGGGGCTAAGCTCTATCGCTACTATATTTGGTTTTCCTAAGCTTCAGCCTGCTTCAAAAAAAGATCACTATGCCATCTTAGCACAAGTCATTTATGGATGGGATGGTGATGAGGGTATTGAATTAAGGTTGAATTCTTATTAATGCGGTCTGGGATAATTTTTTACAATGAGTTAGACACTAAATTATTCACAAATCTGAGTTTTATATCGGGTTCTTTTTGAATCGCCTTTATAAAATCGCGAGTTACTCTGGTTCTGATCTCAAAAAAAAGATCAAAATCTACAATCAGCTTGCCTCTCAAAAGCAGACCATTGGCTTGAGTTTCCCAGAAAACCATTGGGTCTAAATTTTCTTCACGAATCCCTAGCTTAAGCAGCTGATTTTTCTTTTGAAGCATCTTTTCTTTGTACTCTTTTTGGGCTTCTCCCATAATTTTAAGCATAATTTTTTCGGCTTTATCAAAATTACTATCAGCTTCTAAAAAGAAGTCCCACTTGAGGTAAGTGAAGTTGTGCCATTTAGACCAATTTTCTAAGAACTCTTCAAAAATCTTTTTGTTTGGGAAGGTAAGGAGTCGACCGGTCGGACCAGATATTCCGCCCTGTCTTACGATGGTGTTGAAGGGATTGATCTCTACAACGGTTCCCCATAAATCTCCAATATGAAGGTAATGTCCAACTTTGTAGCCATCTTTAGTTCCAATAATAATCCAAGCAATAACTGATAAGATAACATCTTTTAGGGCGAGGGTGATAACGGTTGCAAAGATAGCAAAGTAGGGGAGAGCTCTAATGAGTTGGGAGAAGAACACCAGCAAAATCGCAATAATAGCGACCGTATTTATCGTGATCTTTATAAGTTGAAGAATAAAGGCTTTTCGTTGAGCAGTAACTGAAAAATTAATTCGATTAAAAATCTTAGTAATAATCCATTTGAGTACTGATGCCACAATCCATATAGCAATCGCCAGAACTATTTTTTTAATGTAATCCTCGACGTAGTTTTTTAAACGAATTTGGCTGGTAGCAAGGTCTTCTTCTAGCTGAAAAATTTCATTTTGTAGTAAAATAGTTTTTTCCGTTTGAGCTTCTGTGAAACTTCCTGAAAGTTCATTTTCTAGTGCTATGAGTTTCTTTTTTTGATCATCGAGAACCGTTTGTGTGTCGTTTAATTCCGCATTTAGGTTTTCTAGCCGCAATTTGTCTGAAGGAGATATTTCTTCTTGTATGTTTAGGGCTTCAATTTGATCAGAAAGTGAAACCGTTTCAGCTCCAAGAGATCGGATTTCTTCTTTTAGCTTTGTAATAGATTTTTCTTGCACACTTCGACTTTGTTCAAGAACCTCGAGTTCTACTTTCTTACTATTGAGTTCATCAATGACATCATAGTAGCTCTGGATTTGTCCAAAAATAAAATAGTTCTTTGGATCAGTTGCACTCTCGACAATGTCAGATACCGGATTTGCTGCTTGAGCAATATTTCCAATGCTGAAAATGAAACAGAGAGTGATGAAAATTTTTTTAAACATTGTTATTGGAGAACTTTTAGAGGGTTGTGAGCTTTAATGTGACTATCAAATCCTTCTGTTTGAATTTCATCGATAAGCTCCTTCCCTCCAGATTTTACAATTTTTCCCTGATAAAAGATATGTACATGTGTCGCTTCTACTTCTTGAAAGAGTTTATCTGAATGTGAAACGAGTACAATCGATCGCGTTTTGTCTTCCATGAAAGCTCTAAGAGAAGTGCCAATGCTTCTGATAGTATCAATATCTACCCCTGAATCGATTTCATCCAAGAATGCGAGTTTTGGTTGAAGGGTGAGCAGTGAGGCAACTTCCATTTTTTTTCTTTCTCCTCCAGAAAATCCGAGGTTTGCTTCACGGTCGATAAATTCTTCTGGAAGTCGAAGGTCGTTAAAGTTTTTTTGTAGTTCTTTTTTAAGTTTAAAGCTTGAAGTGAAATCCTCATCAAAAGACTTTTTAGCTGCGAATAAAAACTCCTTTACCCTCACTCCATCAATTTCTGGCGGAGATTGAAAAGTAAGAAAAAATCCGGCTTGTGCTCGCTCGCTTGGCTCTAGTTCTCCAAAGTCTTGTCCATCAAACTCGATGCTTCCATCGGTTATTTCGTATCTTTCATCTCCCAAAATTGCGCGTCCTAGAGTCGATTTTCCAGAACCATTTGGTCCAAGAATAACGTGAATTTCTCCAGGATTTACTTCTAAATCTATGCCTTTGAGGATTGATAAATCTTCCTCAGATAAAGTGGCTTTGAGATTTTTAATTTTTAACATTTCGGTATACCTTAATCATGAGTATTTAATTTCTAGGTTTTTTTATTCAAAAGTCAAAAATAACTGAGGTATAAAACCTTTTCTGGAGCGATAAATGTCTTGAAAAAAGAGAAAAAAAATGGTACAATTATGGGATGCTTTTTGGGAAGAGGAGTTTAACCACAAAATTATTAAGTTTATTCCTAGGGGGAATTGTGCCTTTACAAGGGTATGCAGGAGTGATTTTTTCAACCGAAGAAAATGGAGTTCACAGCCAAACTTTTTACATAGATTCTGGAGACACGTCAGACGATTTTATTGATCTTGAGTTTGGAAGTACAGTTGATGCTAAGATGCGATATGACGTCGTTGGAGATAATTTCCAGATTAATCGTGATACAGATTTCTCAGGGAACGAATTACAGAATTTAAGAATAGAAAATCTCAGTACAGCCCCAACGTGTGATGCCGCAGCGGCTGGGAAAATTTACTTCAATACTTTGGATGTTTTGACCTATACTTGTGATGGGGCAGGGACTTGGAATCCTTTGGAGAATGCCCTGAACGCAACCATTGAGTTTCCAGTTGTGCAGGCAAGACGAACCACTTCATATACGTTGACTACGTCTTACGCGGACATTGACCTGGATACGACGGATCTAGAAAATGATACAACAACACTGGATCATGATGACACGTTTCGAGATCGGATTGATATTGGGGCGACGGCTATGTATCAGATTATTTACGGTTATACCGCTGGAGGGACCGCTACTGGAACTCATGAGGCTCGAGCTCGAGTACGAGTAAATGATACGACGGTTTTACCGGGTTCTGCGTCCGTGAATAAAAATTACCAAGGAGAGTTTTCTACTACTTCAGCTTCGTTCTTGGCAAATTTGAGTGATGGGGATTTCATCTCTCTTCAGCTTCAGCGTGATGCAACGACTGATGCAACTCAGGACGAGATTTATTTTTCTATTATTAAGCTAGAAGGAATTAAAGGGGAAAAAGGAGACCCTGGGAGCAGCGGACCAACGATTGATGATGAAACTTTTACGATTGATAACGATGATACAGGAGGGGCTCTAAGTTTGATTTTTGGTCAAACCCTTAATGAAAGTTTGACCTGGGATAGTCTTAATGCCCGATTTAACCTGAGTGATGATCTGGAAGTAACCGGTGAGATTCTCCAGACAGGAAATACCGTCACGCTTGATAGTGATGACACAGGAGGGGATTTGACCGTTCAGTTCGGAGAAACCCTTAATGAGACGTTTGCCTGGAATTCGTCAAATTCTCAGTTTGAAGTGAGTGATGATTTAAGCCTGAATGCGAATGAGCTAGTTGATGCTCGAATTGAAAATAGAACGGTAGCTCCTACGTGTGATGGAGCGGCTAGCGGGCGGATGTACCACAATACGGTCGATACCTTTACCTATGTTTGTGACGGGAGTGGGTGGGTGCAAATTGATGCGAATACGGCAACTCTTGGAGATATGTTAGCTGCGCGTTATCGAGATACTTCTACGACCGACCTAAATGCGGCAGCAACAGATAATATAGTTCCGTGGGACACTGAAGATTTTGAAGATGCGGCGGCTTTTACCCATGATACAGTGATCAACAACAGCCGAGTTCAGGTTTTAGCCGATGGGAAGTATCATGTCAGTGGAGCCGTGTCAGTAGAAAATGCAGTGACCAATAATTTCCGTTATAACGGTCGAGTGAAGTTTAGAGTTAACGGCGTGACGGTTTTGCCAATGAGGTTTCAGCCAGGTTACATTCGGATGACTTCTGGACAAACGGAAACTTCTTTGGTTTTTTCTACCGTTCTAGATTTGAATGCCAATGACTACTTTGAAGTATTAGTGGATCGAGAAAATACCACAGCTGGAGTAGCCAATATGATTAGTGGTCAATCTTCACTATCGGTAGTGCAATTGAAAGCGCCTCAAGGACCAGCGGGACCGACGGGGGCTACTGGATCAGCAGGGGCAGATGGAGATATAACTTGGGAAGGAGCTTGGGTTTCACAGAATTATACCACGAATCAAGCGGTGAGCTATCAGGGTTCGACCTATGTTTGTATCCTTGATACGACCGCAAGCCAAAATCCAAGTGACGGGACTTACTGGGAGCTTATGGCCTCTAAGGGGGATCCAGGTTCGGTTGGAGCGGGGACTTCTGCTGAAACTTTTACACTAGATGATGATAATACGGGCGGAGACGTAAGTCTGCGCTATGGAACCACCAATAACGAGACTATTACCTGGGACAATACTAACGCTGAGTTTGATATCTCAGATAATCTTGATATTAACGAAACGGGTCAAGTAATTGAAATTGGTGATGGGACAGCGACTGATTCGTTTATTACGTTTGATGATGGGACAGACCGACAATTAGGATGGGATGATTCAGCCGGAAATTTCTCAACTTTTGGTTCTGATATTGAGAGTGAGTGTGGCCCGTATGGGATTTTCTGGGCAGAGCGAGGGACCGTGGTTTCGAATGCTTCTTGGTCTCTTGGGAATGGACAAACGCCATGGGGAAGCCCTATGGGATGTTCGGGGACAATTAGAAGGCTTGCGGCAACGTGTACGGGTGCAATAGGGACTTCTTTGGGAGCCGAAGTAAGAATTAATGATATTTCTACAGCCTGTAATGTGAGTATTCCAACAACGGTCGGAGGTGTGGCGAATACTTCTTGTAATGTAGCGTTTGGAGCCAATGATGTAGTCGGGGTTTATTCTCAAACAGAAACGGGAGCTTGGACCGAATGTGTCGGAACTTTTTGGGTGAAATATGACTAGTTGTATATAAAAATATATCTGATATTTACGGTACTCACGGAGCTTTTACGAGCGAAAGAGGGATCGTGAATTCAAATGAGTATATGGCCTTTGGTAAGGGTAGAACTACTTTATGGAATACAAATGGGATATAGTGGTACAGCAAGAAGAATCGGTGGTATGTCTACTGGGACAATTGTAACCTCTCTACCGATTGTTCTTCATAAAAATAATGTAGTGACCACTTGTATTTTTAATATGCCTACAACAGTTGGAATGGCTACACTGGCTACTTGTTCAGAATCATTTGTTGGTAACAGATGTTTTAAATGTGCGAACAGTGACGAAAGTTAGAGCTTGGACAGAGTACGTAGCGACCTTTTGGGTGGAGTATGATTAGTGACAATTTTTTAATTTTATACTAGAATTTGAATAATGAGTTTTGCAAAAGAATCATCTGTTAGAGTCTGGTTAGAAGAGGCTTTTGAGAATCATGAATCAAAGTGGGGGAGACGCATAGGATTTTTCCTCGTAACATTGATCATCATGTCAATTGGGATGTTTATTTTTGAAACGACGGAGATCGGGCATAAATACGAACACTACTTTCATCAGTTTGATATGTTTGTGGTATCAATATTTGCCATTGAATATCTAATTCGTTTTTATCTTTCGCCAAGGAAAGGGCGTTATGTGCTTTCTCCTTTGGCATTAATCGACCTGTTTGTGATTCTGACGTTTTATCTTTCGGTTACAAACTTTACATTCCTACGGAGTTTTAGAGTATTAAAAATTTTACAGCTTCTCAAAATCTTTCGTTATTCAGAAGTACTGGTTGATTTCTTTAAATCATTTAGAAATTACTACAACGAATTTAAGATCTTCGCCCTTACCCTCATTGTGTCTCTGATTTTATCCGCGAGTGGACTATATTATTTAGAGCGAGATGTGAACCCTGAAATTCAATCACTCCCGGATGCCATCTGGTGGGCATTTGTGACGATTTCAACAGTGGGGTATGGGGATATTGTTCCAGTGACTTTCCCTGGGAAAGCCTTAGCAGCCATTATGATGTTCATGGGGCTTGGCGTAATCGCTATCTTTACGGCCATTATTACCAAGATGTTTATTGATCATTTTTTTGGAAAGAGAAATCATGTTTGTTATTACTGCCATTTTCCACGTCATGACTTCGACGCTAAATTCTGTAAGAATTGCGGAAATCCTCTAGGAGTTCGTCCTGATGATCACTAAAGCGTTGATAGGAATTCCAAAGCCGAGGTTTTAGCTCTATCATTTTCTTTCCATTCATTGTGATTACAATCAGAAAGTTCTAGACCAGATACATCTCCAGGGATTAATTCTATTGGAGATTTAATAACAAAAGGATCTTCTTTTCCCCATATCAAATGAATTGGAGATTTGATTTTTTTTATGCCTGATATTTCGTTTATTGGTCTAAATTTACTAGCAAGGTCATCTGGGAGTGTAATCCATCGATCATTAACCAGTGGTACTGGATATGCACTGTTTTTTTGAGCTTCTTTTAGTCTTTCAGGCAGTTCGTCAAATGGTGAAAGTATCCCATGGTCTTCGGCTATAGCTTCTTTAATATCATCTGCCATAGATATCGTCATATCTCTCATTTGTTGAAACCCATGGTTCGGGGTTAGGAACGCATCAGTTCCTAAAATACCACGAATATGTTTCGCTACTTTCGCGGCTCCGAGGAGTGCTAAGTAGCTTCCCAGGCTATTTCCTACGACTGTAACTTTTTCACCAGAGCTTTGAGCAATACTATCAATAGCTTGAGCTATTTCTGTCTGTAACAATTCGGCTGGGTTGGTACTGTTTAAGACTTCTTGATCATTTCTCCACTGGTTAGATACGGCGTATCCAAGGTGAGAAATAGCAGATTCTACTTCAGGAGAAATAGGGTCAGGACTTCCAAGTCCATGAAGGTACAAGCAAGGATGTCCTTCTCGTTCAGAGATATTTAATTCGAAATTTTCACTCATGTAATGATATTTATGATTTTAATAAATGAGTGTTTGTATTTATTTTTTTAGCTCAGTTTTTCAGCCGCCTCGATAGTGTTTTCGATAAGACAGAAAACCGTCATTGGACCGACTCCACCAGGTACTGGAGAAATAGCTCTCGCTTTTTCTTTAGCACTTTTAAAGTGAACGTCTCCGCACAAACCACCTTCATCTTTTCGATGAATTCCAACATCAATAACGGTACATCCTTCTGGGATTTGATCGCCATGGATCATCTCGGGTCGTCCAACCGCAACAATCAAGATATCGGCTTTAGCAATTTGTTCATCAAGATTTTTTGTTCGAGAATGACAAATAGTTACAGTAGCATTTTTATTCAGTGCTAAAACGGATACAGGCTTCCCAACAATGTTTGATCGTCCAATAACGACTACATGTTTTCCGCTTAATTCTTCTCCAGATTCCTCAATCATTCGGATAACGCCTTTGGGAGTACAACACTCCAAACAAGGCTCTCCTAAGAAAAGTTTACCAACATTTTCAGGAGTAAAACCATCGACATCTTTAGAGGGATCGATCGCTCGTAGAATTTTTTCCACAGAGATGTGGTCAGGCACAGGAAGTTGAACGATAACTCCGTGAATATCTTCATCCTGATTGATCTTTTCAATTTCACTGAGGATTTCAGCTTCACTTACAGAATCTTCGTATCTCCAAGTTTCAGCAATAATTCCAGCTTTCTCTGCAAATTTTTCTTTTTGTCGAACATAACTAGCCGAAGCTGGGTGTTCTCCAATAAGGATAACCACTAATTTTGGTTGAACATTTTTTTTGTTCAATTCTTGAACTCGAGGAACAAGTTCTTTTTCTAAGATTTTTTCAGCGATGTCTTTTCCAGAAATTATTTGAGCACTCATAGTATTGAAATATTAATCAATAAAAATCGTCATGACTTTAGTGGGTTTTGCTTTATAGTAAAGTAAATGATTTGGTTTGAGATAGTTTATTTAGGCTTTCAATTTTTGTATGGGAAGTTTGATCTTTTTGAATGAATACCAGCAACCCATTGAAGAGAAATAGCATCTTGTGGGAGAGTTATGGGATGTCGAAACCATTTTTCAAGTGGAAGAAGATGTGGCTTTAAGAATCTGGAAACGAAATTTGTTAGAGGAACTTTCAATGAACCTCAAAAACTACCGAAGAGCTAATGGGTTCACATCCGTGGAACTGAATACCGTTGAATCTTTCCGTGGAATTTTCTCAGAAGGCTGTGTCCTTGTCGCCCCTTATTTTGAAAATAGTTGTATATTGGAAATGGATAAATTTTCAGGAATCGTTTTAGAACAAGGGGGGGGTAATGTCTCATAGTGCTATTGTGGCACGAGAAAAAAACATCCCTTATTACATCCATTGGAAAGGGGCGACAGAAGAATTCTGGAATTAATACTCCCATTTTTGATATTCAGGAATCTGTTTTTTCATATCTTCAAAAAGCCAAACCATCCGATCAAGAAACCACATTTTTCCTGTATAGATAAGAATTAGACCCATAATCGTGAATTCAAGGTTTTTGCTATAAAGTCCATAGCCCCAAATAATTAATCCTATAAAAGCAATGATGCTTAATATAACAGCGAAACGTTGGTGATGATTAGGAATGGGATGTGTTTTTTTGTTAAGCCAAACTCTTTCTCCAAGAACTGATTTTGAAGACCAATTTTTAGTGCTTTTGGGTTTTGAGAAAAAAACAGGATTAATTTTTATCCAAACTACACAAATAAGAATGGGAACAAGCGCCCAATATCCAATCCATATGTGACTCCAAATGGCAATAGTCAAAAATGGCAGAGTAATAACTCTCGTCCAAACACTCCATGGGTTGGAATGTTTTATCCAGGCATCTTCTTTGAGTCCGAAAAATTCAGCTATGTGATTCAGCATAGCTTTATATTCTATTTTTTCTGTAATTTTTCCAAGACTAAACTCAGAATTTCTTCTCCAATTTCATCTCTGCGTCGAAGTTCCCCAGAAGCATCAACGTTAATTTTTTGCCATCTGAAATCTTTTTCACATCTTTCTAAAGCTACTTCACGAACTTTTTGTAAGTATTCGTCATCCGATTCATGGAGGTCCGTGGTTCGTCCTTTTGCAGCATGGATTTTTTCACGCGCTTCTCGAGAGGCTTCAAGAAAAATTACTAAGCTTTCTCGTGGAAAACCAAACACATCATATTCTAGTTTTTCAACATATTCTGCGAGAGCTTCTGTTTCACCAATGTTCTTGCCTCTGGCTGGTGTATAGATCAGGTTTGAGGTTACACCTCGATCAAAAATAACTACTTCATTTTCATCTCGTAGTTTTTCAACTGATTCAATCTGTGCCAGTCGATCAGCGGCATAAAGGCTCGCAATCATTTTAGGATCAATTTGATGAAAGTCACCAAGCTCTCCTCTTAGGTAAGCGGCGATTCTTTTTCCTGCGGTAGTTTCTTCATACCCTGGAAACCTTTTCCATCCTGCCTGAAGTCCCTTTTTAGCAAGGTTGTCCATTAGTAACTCAGTCTGGGTAGATTTACCACAAGCATCTAATCCTTCAAGTACGATAATCGGTGCTTTCATGACGCTTTCCCGTATTTAAGTTTACAGTATACAATTGATCCTTGTACTACAAAGAGTACAACATTTGTCAAAATAATTGGATTGTCTCCGCGTAGGTAACCATAGGTTGTCCAAGCTACCGCTCCACAGATAAGGATGGCGTAGGTAGGCAGAGAGATGTCTTCTACAGATTTTGTTCGCCATACTTGCCAGGCTTGAGGAAGAAACGCTACCATGATTAGCGCTGTCGCAATATAACCGATAATCTCAATGTGATTCATTTGATTTTGATTCCAGATTATCTTAGTGTCTTGATGTGAAAACGCCAGTCGAAATTTTTGGCATTTTGAACATTACGCCTGATAGTTTCTCAGACGGAGGAATGTTTTTGACACCAAAAACGGCGATTGAAAGGGCTCAGATTTTGTTTGATAATGGGGCCACTTATGTGGATGTTGGAGGAGAGTCTACGAGACCTGGAGCTAAAGCGATTACCCCTGAAGAAGAGTGGGGAAGGGTAGGGGAGGTTTTAGAACATCTTTTGGAGACTTTCCCAGGAGAAATTTCTCTTGATAGTAAGAATCCTTATACGGTTCAGAAATATTTAGAACTTGGAGGGATGATTATTAATGACGTTTCAGGTTTTCAGGATCCTATGATGCTGGAGCTTGCGGCAGAATTTGATGCTCTTTGTATTGTAAATCACTTTCCAGGAAAGACTATCGAGGAAGTCCACCGTCAATCGATTGATTCAGAAACAAAGGTGATGGATGATTTGATGTTTAAAGCTGAAAAGATGATTTTATATGGTATTAGCCCTAAAAATATTGTTCTAGATCCGGGAATCGGCTTTGGAAAAACTCAGGAACTTAATGAAAAACTTTTGGGATTTGCGGCTTTAGTACCAGATTTTAAAGTTCTTATTGGACACTCTAAAAAACGATTTTTAGGAGAAAATCGCTTCGAAAGCAAACCCAATATAGCGGCTGGTAAAATTTCAGCTGATTCAGGAGCTTGGGCTATAAGAGTCCATGATCCAGAGTGGTATTGTGGTGGAGAAAATTAATCTTCTTTGAGTAATTTAGTTTAATTTAGAAAAAATTTAGTTATAAATTTATCTGATGATTCAGTGTAAATCTGTGACTAAGTCTTTTGGGAGCCAAGTACTTCTGGACGAAGTTACCTTTCATATTAATGCAGGGGAACGAGTAGGTCTTGTTGGAAGAAATGGTCATGGGAAAACGACTCTACTGAATATAATTCTCGGGAAAGATGCTCCAGACGAAGGAGAAATAATGAAGCCCGAGCACTATGTTGTGGGGTATTTGGAACAACATCTCAACTTTACTCGGCCCAATATTGTAGAAGAAGCGGCTTTGGGGCTTCGGGAGCATCAAAAGCACGATCTCTGGAGAGCTGAAAAAATGTTGCATGGATTGGGATTCAAAAATGAAGACCTAAAAAAAGCCCCAGAGGATTTTTCTGGGGGATATCAAATAAGGATTCAATTGGCTAAAACACTTTTAGGAGAGCCTGATTTATTATTGCTTGATGAGCCGACAAATTACCTTGATATTGTTTCACTTCGTTGGCTATCCCGTTTCCTCAATGAATGGCAGGGGGAGTTATTACTGGTTACCCATGATAGAAATTTCATGGATAGTGTGACGACGCATACAATGGCTATTCATCGTCAAGGAATTAAGAAATTAGAGGGATCAACGAGTAAGATTTATAGACAAATTTCACAGGAGGAAGAGATTCATGAAAGGACTCGGCTTAATGATGAAAAAAAGGCTCAGAAGACAGAAAAATTTATTAGAGAATTTAGAGCTGGGGCTCGGAGTGCGGGGCTTGTGCAGTCACGAATTAAAGCTCTAGAAAAGCGTGAGAAGAAAGAAAAATTAGAAGCTATCGCTCAAATAAAATTTAGATTTGAAGCTCTAGAGTTTCATAGTGATCGAATGATACAAGGAACAAATTTAACCTTTGGTTATGATACAAAAGATTTATTTTCGAAAGTTGATCTTCGAGTTGAGCCTGGAGATAAGGTGGCAATTATTGGAAAAAATGGGAAAGGGAAATCGACGTTACTAAAATGCCTATCAGAAGATTTATCTTTAAGAGCGGGGAGTTTGAAGTGTCATCCTGATCTACAAAAAGTAATTTTCAATCAATCTAATGAGAAAGTCTTAGAATCTCAAAAGACAATTCTAGAGACGCTTCAAGAATCGGTAAAAGATATGCCAGAAACCTCTATACGAGCATTGTGTGGAAGTCTTATGTTTCGGGGAGGAGAGGTGTATAAAAAAATAGAAGTTCTTTCTGGAGGGGAGAAAAATAGAGTCGCTTTGGGGAAAGTTATGCTTCAACCAAGGCATTTATTACTTTTAGATGAACCAACAAACCATTTGGACTTAGAGTCCGTTGAAGCCCTTATACAAGCTATGAAAAATTTTAGTGGAGGGATTGTCTTTGTTTCTCATAATGAAGATGTTTTGAGGCAGGTCGCTAATAAATTTATTGTTTTTGAGGGAGATTATCCTTTTGGTTTTCAGGGAAGTTATGATGATTTTCTGAGAGAAAAAGGATGGCAAGATGAAGCTGAGGAATCTGTAGGTGAGCCGAAGAAGCGAGTTGTGACCAATGATCTAAAATTGCAAAAAAAACAACTGGAAAAGGACCGTCGACGCAATAAAAAAATTGTCGATGAAATCGAAAAACGTATTGCAAAGATAGAAGACGATCTTACCGAGAATAAAGAAAAATTTAAAGTCGCCGAAAGACAGGGAGCCCGCCTAAAAATGGAGGATTTGGGAATTGAGTATCAGCGTATTCACGAAAAACTTATAGTCGCTTATGCAGAATGGGACCAGGCAGCAGCTGTTTTAGAAAAATCAGAGTCTTCCTTAGCAGATTTACTTGAGAGCTAGTTTTAATTGGTCAATAGTAAATCCGTAGGCTAGTTTTTGAACTACTTCATTCTTTTTATTGATGATGACAACAGAGTGTTGTTGAGTAATTCCAAATTTTTCTCGAAGTTTTGTCTCAGTATCAAAGTTAGCTTTAAGGACTACGGTATCATTAGGGAAGGTTTTTATATTTTCTGCAATTTCTGTGTTAGCGGTTCGACAGCTTGGACACCAATCGGCATGGAAGAAAAGAGCAATCTTTCTTTTTCCTAGATAAATTTCTAGATTCTCAGTGTTAAGTTCAAGATATTCGGCATTGGATTCTTGAGGTTCTTCAATGGGCTCACAAGTTCCACAACGAGTGTCAGTCATGCCTTTTGAGATAGTACCTTCTGGACAAGCCGCACAAGCTAGCGGTGGGGGAGTAGTAGTTTCAGGCACCTCTGGAGCAGATAAGGCACCTTCTCCATATTTTAGAGATTCTTTATTGGATACTCTTGCTTTCACTCGGAAGAGCATTTCACTCACTTGGCCTCGATTAAGGTTTTGATTAAAGGCGGTAAGAGTAGTAGGGAGGGCATTTTTATTTGAAAAATATTCCATATAAGGTCTAAACCAAATATCATTTCCATCACTTAAGCTTGATCGAACACCTTTTCCCATGATTTTACTGGCTTCAGCGAGGTTTACATTTTGAGCTGGTTTAAAGGTCCCATCGTCATAACCTTTGACAATGTTGTTAGCTTTCGCCAAACAAATATAAGGAGCATACCAGGCATCCTGACTAACATCTAAAAGTTTAATGGTATCAAGATCACAAGACTGAATTTCACTCTCGTCATAGTTAAAAGCCACAACAACTTTGGTTAATTCAGCTCTATTGATAGGTTTTTTAGCCTGAAAAGTTCCATCAGGGTAGCCACCAATAATTTTCTGAGTTTTCATATAGTCAATAGCCTGAGCATTTTCATGCTTGCTTGGAATATCAGAAAAAGGAGATGGAATTTCATCTCGAGGCGTTTGAGTACAAAAGGTTTCATTTGCCCATTCCATAAATTCTCCACCAAGAGATTTACACTCAGACTCCGTATCAGCATCAATAAAAACGGTTCCTTCAGCAAAAGATAATGCATAGGATGACGTTGGGAGGGCTATATTAAGAAGAGTGAAAGCGAAGATAAAAAAGTTTTTCATTTACATCTGATAGTTCTTTGATCCGAAGTCTATCATAAATGAAAAACTTTTTATAAACTTTTTAATTTAGGCTTTTGGAAGTATTTACTGAACCTTCAATTATTTCTGCTTCAGGGAGAACTCCGACTCCTATCAATCCATGGTGTTCATAGCTTTTAATGATAGCACGAGCCACAATGTCAGGAGTAATAATATCCTTTAATAAAAATGATATAGTACGAGCTTGTTGAGTATCTATGATGCCACCTCCTACACGAGCATCAATAGCCGCTAGGGTGAAGAGCGCTTGTTGATCCGCCGTATTCAGTTCTGGGATTTGAGTAACGTCAGAGAGCCTTTCTAAAAGAGTAAGGCCTTTAGAAACATTCTCTTGATCATTTGGGTGTAATTCTAAAAGTTTTTTGGCCTCAATTGGCTTATTAAACAATCCTAATATTTCTGCCATTATTTGAATTGATTCAGCACTTCTTCAATAGCTTTGGCTCCAATATTTGCACTGTCATAGAGTTCAGCAGGTTTTCCTGAGAGTTGATATTCTTCAACGGCAATAGATTGGAATTTATCGAGTTGAATACCATTTTCTACTGCATAAAGCGCTACTTGTGATCCATATCCACTTTTTCGGTTGTGATCTTCTACAACTACAACTTTTCGAGTTTTTTGGAGTGAAGCTTTTAATCCTTCATCAAACTGTTTTGGGCTGGAGGCAATAAGAATTTCAGCATCAATACCACTGGCTTCGACCGCTTTTTGAGCTTCAATAACCATTGGTCCAGAAGCAACAATAGTAAGAGTGTTTCCTTCTCTTAGGATATCGGTTTTTCCGTAGTAATATTCGTAGTCAGCATCAAATAGCAGAGAACCATCAGCTTTTGTTAGATTTGGAATTTTATGTCTTCCCATTCTTACGTAAAAATTTCCATAGTGAGTAGCGGCATATCTAATGATTCTATCACACTGGTTTGGATCAGCGGGTTCACAAACATTAGTATTAAACATTCCGAGAAAGGATCCCATATCATCAATAGCTTGATGAGTTGGCCCGTCTTCTCCAACAGAGAGTCCGCAGTGAGTTGAAACCATTTTTACATTCGCTCCATTAATATCATTCACTCGAGCTTGATCTTTGGCTCGACTACTCATAAACGCTCCAAAAGTAGAAACAAAAGGAGTAAATCCATTAACCGACAACCCTCCAGCAGCGCTAACCATATTTTGTTCACAAATACCAAACTCAATATGCTGATCTGGGAGTTCTGCTTTTACAAATTTGGTCATAACCGATCCTCCAAGGTCTGCGGTTCCAGCAATAACATTACTGTTTTCTTGAGCAAGACTCAAAAGGGCCTTTCCATAAGCGCTTCGACAGTCGGTTAATTCATCGGCAGTGTATACATTTGGAGTTCCTCCATTGATTTCTGTGGAAGCTAGATTATCTTCCCAGGAGTTTGGGGCTGGTTTGAAATTTGTCTCAGATCGGAAATTGTCTAGAAGGCTTAATTCTTCATTAGAAAGCGTCAGAGCTTCAGTCTGTAGTTGTTCATCAATTTGATCTGGTTTTGGAGCTTTTCCGTGCCAGTCGGCTTTATCATTTCTTCCAGATTCTTCCATCATCGGAATTCCGTATCCCATAATAGTCTGTCCTACAATCATCGTGGGTTTGTCACTTTCTGTATTAATAGCGCCAAGTAGTTGATCATGATCGTGTCCATCGATTTCGACGACATTCCATCCGTAAGCTTTGAAAATATTTGCCACATCAATCGGCATAGTAGCTTCCAAGCTATCGGTTAGCTGTACTCGGTTGTAGTCACAAAAAACTACTAAATTATTAAGGTCTTCATTAGCGGCAAAAAGAGCCATTTCTTGAACCTGACCTTCCTGTGCCTCTCCGTCTCCAATGAGACCAAAGACTTTTTTATCAGACCCTTTAAGTTTTTCGGATTTAGCAAAACCAGCCGCAACAGAAACTCCAACCCCTAGTGGTCCAGTTCCGAAATAAATCCCTGGAATGTGTCGAGTTACATGTCCTTCAAAAACAGAACCAATTTGTCGGAATTCATTAATCACTTGTTCTTTATCAATAGCGCCCATTTCAGCCAGTACGCTGTAAACTCCTGGGGAAATGTGTCCGTTGGAAACGACGATAGGCTCATGAGTTTTTCCCAGTCTTTGGGTATAAAGTACCGCTAAAAAATCTAGGCTACTGAGACTTCCTCCTGGATGTCCAGATTGAGAAGTTTTAAGCATACCAAGCATTGTTCGACGGCATGATTTGGTAAAAGCATTTATTAGTTGTTTTTGTGCATTATCAAGTGTTGACATGAATGGGATAGGGTTAGATTCGGCGTTATACTAAAGATTTTTATAAAACGTGCGAGTTATTTTTTTGAATATTAAAAATGAATTAAATTCATGGTTTTATTCTAAAAAAAAATAAATAACATAAAAAACAATGAAGGGTGATTTCAAGGTTTTATTAAGTTATTTTTTCAGGGGAGTATTGTGTGCAGAGATTTTTTTTATTTGGTTCTTTTTTTCATTTTTTAGAGATAGTAATGAGGGCGATTATCGATACTTTTTTCTTTTTATTACTATCGTCTCATTTTTTATTGTATTTGAATGTTTTTTGAAAAAATCATTTGAAATATATCTAAGAAAAATACTTGAAAGTAGGAGATTGGATATTTCCTTTGTTTTCTTAATTGGAATGGGGGCTGTGTTCTGTTTTTCTTCCTTTCAAATGCCTTTTCTAGTCAAGGTTTATTCTAATTTGAATCTTATTCAAATTATTTTTTTACTATTGATTTTTCCTTCGAGCTTTATCTATTTGATTTTTAGAAAGCCTATTTTAGTCTCTAAAAATAAAAAAAAATCTTATTTTTTATCCGACAAAGAAATTAAAGAACCAGAAGCTGATTTATTAGGGTTTGGAGATAAGGCACAGAGTTTTGCTGAAAAAATCTATGACAATCATTCTCCTGAAACTTTGGTTTTTGGTTTAGACGCTCCTTGGGGAGGGGGGAAAACTTCGTTTTTGAATTTGGTTAGACGGAATTTAGATAAAAATAAAATTATATTCTTTACTTTTGAGCCATTGCAGTATGAGAATAAAGATAATTTATTTGAGAAGCTTGTTTTGGAAATTGCCGAGCAAATAAAAAAAGAAAAATTTGTGCCAGAGCTAGGTTCACTAATTGGGGATTATCTAAAAGTTTTAGAAAATTCTAAGGCGAACTTTTCCTTTTGGGGATTGAATTTTAATTTTTTAGTGCCAAAAACATCTCCTAATGATATTTTTAAAGAACTAGAAAAGGTTCTAGGCAACTTTGAGAAAAAGTTAATTATTGTGATTGATGATTTAGATCGATTGAAATTCGATGAAGTAAAAGAAATTCTCTATGGCATAAACAAAGCATTTAAACTTCCAAATATTTCTTATGTGCTGTGTTATGATACGAAAAATTTAGAAAAAGAGGGGTGTTCTAGAGAGAATATTGATGAATTTCTAGAGAAGTTTGTAAATGTGAAATATAGTCTCTATTTTAGTCGAGAAAAATTGATTGAAGCTTTTAATGAACTTTCTAAAAAGTATTTACAAAAAAACTTATCAGCAACTCCCTTGGTGGAAATATTATTTAAGGGACTATTAAGTTTATTGAAGATAGAAAAAGGTTCTGATTATCGACATTTTTTAGGCTCGGTTCGTAAAATAAAAAAAATAATCAATTCAGCACATTTGATTAGTGACAAAGGCGTAACTTCCTTGAGAGATTTTGACATTGTGCCTCAGGACTTAGCTCATTTATTTTTAATCTATGTTTATTATCCCAATGTTTTTAGGGAAATTTACCAAACAGAAACAGGTAAGGGGTGTGGCTGTTTTTCTTTACTAAGAGAGTATGAGAATTCTCAGACTGTTTATAAAAATTCAGAATATTACAAAGGTTTTTTGGAGGAGTGTACAGATGATCAGAAATTTTTATTAAATCAGCTGTTTGGGGTTGAGGAAATTAAGCAACGTTTAAAAGATAAAAATGATTCATGGTTGCATGGTAATGATGAGGATAAAGATATAATTTTAGCCTCAAATGTTTCTAAATATGCAGAGACAAATTTTGCTTGTTTTAACGGTCATACTTACTCATCTGGCGGGAGGAATCTAGAGTTTTATCTTCAGTTAATTGCTGACAATAAACTCCCAGAAGCAAGCTCTCAGTATCGGTTTTTCTTAAACAAACTAAATGACATTTTTACTGAAAGTATTTCAGAAGTCTTTAAAGAAGAGATTTTTAAGCCAGAACGAGGTGAAGGAATTCATGAGCAATTATGGAGAGTAATCGTTAATGCTCCAGTTGATAAATTCCCATCACAGGCGAAAGATAAGACTAAAGAAATTATAGAATATGCCTTAGGTGTTTTTCCGAATCATTCGTTCATTGAAATCGAAAATACTGGATTTAGAGATACACTGCATTATTTTTTAATTCGTCTTTTGGATCGTTTTGGGTGGACTAACAAGAATGAGGATGTGAGTACCCATAATTCAGATGAAAATGTAATAAAGATTGCCAATAATTGGGTTTTTGAAGGCAAAAAATCAGAATTAGGAATTGTGCCTAAAATTTTAGCCAATAAGAAGCGGGGAATTCTAGGGTTTAATGACCTTATGATGTTTAGACTGCTCTGTTGCCAAGATCGGGGAGGGGATATTCATAATCTTTCTAGGTCACTTTCTTTTCATGCTGATAAAGATGCGCCGACCCAAGGAAGTATTAGAAGTATTGTTGTTGAAGAAATGCGGGAAATATCGCAGTTGGTCTTTAAGCTGTTTAAAGAGAGGTATATTGATCAGAAAAAAAATATTTTTAAAGAGATCGAAGAGGTGAGTGCAGAGTTTCTCTGTGGAAATTATCTAGAATATATAGAGAGCAAGGTTTCCGTAGAAGACTTTGAAGACCTCGTTAGTAAATCTAAAACACGCTTAGAGGGTTTTATTATTTACCAATTAAGTAATAAAGATATTGACCATGGTGTAGGTATCGGATTCTATGATGAAGAGAGAAAAGCAGACAAACACGGAATCTATAAAGTGATGATGGATTATATTTTTGATTTTTGTTTTAATCCTGAGGTTGATGATCGGGCTTATGAATACTTTTTAGAATATCTATTAAAACACTTTACTGATGATTGGGATGTTGAAGGTGGTTTGAAACGAGATTGGTTTCCTGCTGAAAGAGAGTTTACAAAAGTGTTGAATAAAGATCGTTTGTGTCAATATTGGAAAGAAAATAGAGAGAAAATTAGAAAAGCTAAATATGAAGAAAGGGATAAAGTAATATTTGCTTTAAACTATACCACGAATTATACAGAGGGGCTTATTCCTACTTATAAAGTTTTGGATAAGTTAATAGATGTTAAGTAGATTTTGTGTTGATCTACAAAAAAACTCAAACTTTATGTTCGAGCTTACTTGAGTGGAGCGCGTGGAGGGAATCGAACCCTCATCCTCGGCTTGGAAGGCCGGCATAATAGCCATTATACTACACGCGCAACAGCCAAGGAATATTAGAAAAAATTATTGTGGGGTCAAATTTTTTTTGTTACTTTGTGCTCATGTTTAATAAAGGCGAAATATGGGCCTATCCAACCGACACAAGTTTTGGGCTTGGGGTTCGATGTGATGATGGAAAGGCATTGCAAAAATTAGCCAAACTAAAAGGTCGTGATGCGAGTAAATATTTTTCTTTAATGGTAAAAGATTGGGAGATGCTCGAAGAATATGCCCGAATTCCCAAAGATGTTGATAGGGGATATTTAGATAACTTTGCTTTTACATTATTGCTGAAACCAAAAAAGAAATTACCAATGAGTCAGTTTTGGCCTAAAGATAAAGTTGGATTTAGAGTTTGTAATATACCCCAAATAAAATCAGTCATAGAAGTTCCCGTGACGGCGACTTCTGCAAATTTTAGTGGTGACGTACCAATATATTCAATTAAAGAGCTTAAAAAGGCTTTTGGAGATCAGGTTCAATATTGTGAAATTGTAAAAAGCATTTCACTTAACGCGCCTTCACAGATATGGGACTACACAGAAAACCCACCTCTAAGACTTCGCTAGCAGTTCCCAAAGGCTTTGTCCACTAATGGTTAAGAAAGTAACAATTATTCCACTAAAAATTATTCCTGTTCCTATAAGGAGTAGGGCTTTCCAGAACTTTATTCCAAATAGATAAGCGATAATACTTCCACTGAAAAAACCACTTCCGGGAAGGGGGATGGCAACAAATATTACCAAGAATATGTCTCCTAATAGATTCATTTTTTCGCTATGCTTCTTTCTTGTGTGAGCAAAAATTTTATTCAAAATAGATTCCACAAAAGGAATATGTTTCTCTGCTATATGGACGATTACAGGTAGTAGTGCCAACGATATAGCGGCTACAATAATACCTCCTATACAGGAAATAATTAGTGCCTCAAGAGGGGATAATTCGTATTTCAATATGGCAATAGGAATAGAAGCTCTCAGTTCAAGTACTGGAGTGACCGATATGAGTAGTGTGTAAAAGTATTCTTTCATCAATTCCAGAGAATGCTAATGCTTGTCGTTTTTTTTTCAAACTAAAACATTTTTGTGTAAAAAATGTGTAGAATAAAAAAATTGATCTAACTGAACAAAAAAATAAAACAGAAAATTCGTTATCTCAATCATAAAAAGGAAAAAAAGCTTGTATAAACACAAAAATTGTTCTAATATTGGGTAAATATTAGTTATAAGCCTTTCTGGTAAAGGGATAGATTCTGTTTTGAGTTTTACACGAACTGTGCACAACTTTTGCACAAAGCCTAAAAAATTGATCATTAAATGACTGTTGAAAAGCTAACTCATCACCCAGTGCTGTTAAAAGAAGTTATGGATTTCTTGATTACAGAAGATACGAAGGTGTTTTTTGATGGAACCTTAGGATTGGGGGGACATGCAGAAGCTATTCTTTCTTCGGTGCCTCAATTAGATTTTTACGTGGCGTCAGATCTTGATGTACAGCATTTAGATTTTGCAAAAGACCGACTCAAAACTTGGAGTCAAAAACTCTATCTCAATCAGGGGAATTTTTCAGATATCGCCGATATGATGGAGCGTGTTCCTGATTCAGATGGGACACTATCAATTTTACTGGATTTAGGAGTTTGTTCGAATCACTTTGATGATCCAGAAAAAGGTTTTTCTTTTGTGGGAGATGGTCCACTAAATATGTCTTTTTCTAGTGATGTTGAAAAATGTGATAACCTGGTAAATCACTCTACGGAACAAGAGTTGACTACCATTTTGAAAGACTTTGGTGAAGAGCCTCAAGCGAGAAAAATTGCTCGAAAAATGATCGAGTATAGACAGCATCAGCCGATAAAAATGACTTCTGAGTTAAGAGGCATTGTTGAATCCAATGTGCATCCAAAAGATAGAAAAAAAGCTCTGACGAGAGTGTTTCAGGCTTTTAGAATTGCGGTTAATGATGAGCTTCGTCATTTAGAAAAGGCGCTTTCAGCGGCTCTGGAAGTGATGAATGAGGGAGATCGAATTGGAGTGATTTCTTATCACTCATTAGAAGATCGAATTGTAAAAAAGTTTTTCAAACTTCATTCAAAACCAAAAACAATTCAAACTGATTTCTCACTTCATGAACCAGTTACTCCAGCGCAATTGACCTTACTAACGAAAAAAGCAATAGCCCCTTCAGAAGGGGAAATTGAACAAAATAGCCGTGCCCGATCGGCAAAATTTAGAGTGGCTCAAAAAAATTAAAAAAATATGAATATTACTTACTTCGATCCTGCGTCAGCTCAACCTATATTTAATATTGAAAAAGGTTTACAAGCCTATGTTAAACACTTTTTTATTGGTTTATTTATTCTGAATATTGTGCTTGGAGTGGTGTATTTGATGATGTTAAATGCATTAGCAACACAGGGGTTTGATATGGAGTCTTTGAAGGCAGAACAATTGTCTTACCAAAAAGAAGTAGAAGACATGGATATTTTACTCGCCATTCCTTCGAGTATTTACGCGTTAGAAAGTGATGAATTTGTGCAGGAAATGGTATCAATCAATACTAAGAATTTCATTTCTGTAGAAGCCGAAAATGTCGCTGTGAATTTCTAACTCTTTCCGCTTTTGGTTTTAGCTTTTTAGTAGTACTTTTTTTCTTGAAAAAAACGTCATTTTTTGGTACAATATCTGGATGGCGTTTTCAAAATTTAATACTAAAGCATTAAAAAGGGGTACGGTGTACCTCTTGGCTTTGTGCATTCTGACGCCTTCAATTGCTGGTGCTTATCAGATTAGAGATGGTTCTTCGTTTCGAGTTATGGCTACGAAGCCAGACTCTTCTTCAGCGAGTTTTAAAGTAAACGATAAAGTAAGGATTGAACCAAGCAAGGTTGTGGTCTCTCAAACCATTACCATACCAGGTTCAGGAGGGGGAACGCAAACCTCTGTGTCAGACAACAGTGAGAAGTATGATGCTTCTGATTGGTTACTGACGCGAAAGTATGATGAATTGGTAAAACTTTCCGAGGCAGAAGAGAAGTTTCTAACTTCTGCGCCAGAAGCACCAAAGAAAAATCTGGAGTTTGAAGATCCAGAGACGTTGGAAGACGAAAGTGATATTCCAGCGAGTAATTTGCAAACAAGTGTAATTGATACAGAGGTTATTGATGAAAGCCTGCTCGTTTCTTTCCCGAAACCAGAGCAAGTGAATCAAGTAACCTTAGAACCTAAAAACCAAGCTACTATTAGAACTCCTCAACTAATGACTGGAGGCTCAACGCCATCACCCGAGTCTCCAGCGTTGGTAATTACAAAGGATGATTTTTTAAATTATGAAAGTGAAGGATATTTCAAAATGTCAGCGCCAATGAGAGAGACTGAAGCATTACTTGATGAGTCTGAACCAGATCTAGAGACTTATTGTGCGACTTATGTTCGGTCTCAGTTCCAATATGATGAATTCTGGAAAGTATTGGCTCATAAGCTCATGTTCTTTGTTTGTGGGCTGTTAATTATCTTCTATCTACTCGTAGTGTTGATCGTTTTAATGATCATCAATGATCGAAAACGGAAAAAGCAAAAAACGAGTTTTTGGAAGAGACTATTGAGTGTATTTACCGTTCTGGGGATAGTTTTCTCAGGTAATATCTTGCCAGCGGAAGCCGTAACGACCTCGCCTCAGATGCTGATTTACGAAGGAGAATTATTAAATGATCTGGGGCAGCCATTAGCGGGAGATTATACCTTTCGCTTTAGTTTTTGGGATAGTGTGGATCATGAAGATTCAGATGAAATTTTGGGAGCTATTAATGGAGCTGCACCTAACTACAAAGGATGGACAGAAGTTCAAACACAGAACCTTGGTGGTGGAGGAAGTTTTAGTTTTAGACTTGGAAAAGTAAATCCTTTTCCAGATGGATTGTTTGACGATGACACAATGTTTTTGCAGGTTGATGTAAAGTTGGCAACTCATGCTGATTCTTTTTATGAGATGATTGATATCGATACTTCTGATCCAGCAGAAGATCGTAAAGTTATCTCTTCGGTACCTTATGCTTTTAATGCGAATAAATTGGATTACCGAGATGTAGGGCTAAACCCAGGCGATATTCCGTACATTGACGATACTTCAGGGAAGTTAGATGCTTCGATTATACCTGGAGTGAGCACATTAGGGACCGATAATAACACCTTTACGTTAGATCAAGACGGTGATGCAGCGCCGTCTGATAACTTGATTTTAGAGTTTGGTTCATCTCTTGGGAAATCGCTTCTCTGGAACAATATCTTAGATAGATTTGAATTTAATGATGATTTGTTTGTTTCTGGGAATTTAGTGGTAACAGGGGATATTGTTGCTGCAAATATCGCTTCAGGAGATTATGAACTTATATTGAGTCCTCGTTATCCTAAGTCGGCTTTAGAGGGGGATGGGACTGATAATCATGGTTCTATGTATGAGGAGGTTGAAACGGTTTTAGGACTGAATAAACAGATCCTAAGGTGGGACACTAAGCAGTCTGACATGCAAGATTACGATATTTTGGTTCGTTATCAACTTCCAGAAAATTTCAAAGAATTTAAACCCAGCAATAATATGGTTTTGGAATATAGAACCTCAGGAACATCTTCTGATGCAAAAATTGATGTGACTCTTGAAAAAGAAGGTTTAGCAGGAGATTTCTTATCTAGTAGTGGTATTGGATTGACGAGTAATACCTGGAATAGCAGAGACTTCACCATTGCTTCTGGTGCTTCTTGGGTTGCTGGAGACATCATTTGGATTAAGATTAAAATGCAGGCGAAAACAGGATTTGAAACCGCTGTAGCGGATATTAAATTCAATATGGTTCTGAACTAATTCTTTGGTTTTCAAATAAATTGTTCTTGAACAATTTATGTAAACAGAAAATATTTTTACTTAATGTAAATTAAATTTCATGGTTTAAGGTGCATAAAATTGGATTTTTTTACGTTTTTTGACAAAATTAAATCCTGATACAATGCATAACTTTTTAAAGAAATTTTTTGTCTTTTGTTTTATCTTCTCCCTTTTGTCGGGAGAGGGGTTGGCAGCATTGTTGTTTTCTACTGAAAACGATGGAGTTCACAGTCCAGTCTTTATACTGGATTCAGGAGACACTTCAGATGACTATATTGATCTTGAGTTTGGAGCGACATTGGATGCCAAGCTAAGGTACGATGTAATCCTTGATAAGTTTGTGGTTAATCGAGATATTGATCTATCCGATAACGAGATTGTTAACGCTCGTCTTCAAAACTCTGCAACCGCTCCAAATTGTGACAATACCGTTATTGGGAAGATCTATCATAATACCGCTGACTCAAATACATACGTGTGTAATGGAAGTGTCTGGGAGCAGCTTGATATGCTTGGAGGTTTGGGAGAGTTAGCAACTGCCCGTTATCGAGACACTTCAACTACAGACCTAAATGCCAGTACGACTGATAATTTAGTGCCCTGGGATACCGAAGATTTAGAAGATGCAACGACCTTTGCTCATGATACGGTTACTAATAACAGTCGAGTTGAGGTTTTGGCTGACGGTAAATATTTTGTGAGTGGAACTATCAATGTACAAAATTCTACAACTTCAGTTTTTCGTTATAACGGACGGGTAAAGTTTAGAGTTAACGGGGTAACGGTTCTCCCTATGAGATTTCAGCCAGGTTATATTCGTCAGGATACAGGACAAACAGAAACTTCTTTAGTCTTTACTACCGTTTTAGATTTAAATGCGAATGATTATTTTGAAATATTAGTTGACCGAGAAAATACTAATGCTGGACCTGCTAATATGATTAGTGGTCAGTCATCACTTTCGGTCGTACAACTAAGAGCTCCTCAGGGACCAGCTGGGCCAACAGGGGCGACGGGTTCTCCAGGAGCGGATGGGGATATGACTTGGGCAGGAGCTTGGGTTTCTCAAAACTATTTGCAAAACCAAGTAGTAAGTTATCAGGGATCGAGTTACGTTTGTATTTTGAATACGGTTTCTAATGAACCGCCCTCTAATCCAACTTACTGGGAATTAATGGTTTCGAAAGGGGATCCGGGTTCTGTAGGAGCGGGGACCTCTTCCGATACTTTTACACTCGATGATGATGATACCGCTACCGATATTTCACTAGTCTTTGGAACGGTACTAAATGAGACGCTTACCTGGAATGGAACGCTTAGTCGATTTGAATTAAGTGATGATCTTGGGTTGAGTAATTCTGAAATTCAGGATGTTCGCCTGGAAAACTTAGCTTCAGCTCCTACTTGTGATGGAACAGCGATAGGGAAAATTTATTATAATACCACGAATGCGAATACCTATGTGTGTAATGGGACGGCCTGGGAGCAATTGGATGTTTCGGCTCAAGCTATGAATGATATGGCGGCGGCGCGTTATAGTGATAATTCAATTGCTAATATAAATGCGGCGACCACAGACAATCTTGTTCCTTGGAATATAGAAGCTTTTGAAGACGTTGATGTTTTTGTACATGACACCGTAACGAATAATAGTCGAATTCAAGTGGCTCAAGATGGAAAATATTTAGTCAGTGGAACGGTCTCAATTAGTGGGGCTAACACTCGTTATAATGGGAAACTAAAATTTCGTTTAAACGGATCAACGGTCTTGGGTCCACGATTTCAGCCTGGATATATTCGTAACAGTTCAAGTCAAGATGAAACCTCTCTAAATTTCTCTATTATTCTGGATTTGGCTGCTAATGAATATTTTGAAATATTAGTAGATCGAGAAGGGGGAGGAACACAGCCTGTGTATATGAATGCCAACGAGTCTACTCTTTCAATTGTTCAGTTAAGAGCCGCAGGAAGTAGTGGTGCACCTTTTATTAATACCGCTTCTATTGAAATCCCTCCGAGTACAACTCAAACTTTTAGCATTAATGGGGAAGGGTTTTTACCGACTAGTACGGTTTCTATTCCAGGATTTACAGGGACGATTAACTCTACAACGGTTGTCTCTCCAACTCAAATAGATGTTGATGTGACGACAACCGCCACAACGGGGACTTATGATGTCATTGTTGATAATGGAGGTATTGATAATACGACCTGGTCTGGAAATGGAGTAGGAATTTTTGATATCACCCTAATAACCGGAACAGGACCGGCTGGAACCTATACAGAGAGTTTTGAAGCGGGGCTTGGTAATTGGACTGATAGTGGACTCGATGTTGCTTGGACAAATAATTCCGGGGGAACTCCTTCTGGCGGTACAGGACCAACAGTCGCTTCTGATGGAACATTCTATATGTTTGCAGAGGCGAGTAGTCCAAATTTTCCCGATTTTACATTTGGGCTTGAAACGACTCATTTTAATGTCGCTCAGTCTGTTAGTTTTGATTATCACATGTATGGGGCGGCCATGGGAGACTTAGAAGTTCAAACACTACGTTCTGGAGTTTGGACGACTAGATTTACTCTTAGCGGACAACAACAAACAGGGCAGGGGGATGCTTACTTGAATCAATTTGTTGATTTGTCTTCTTTTGAAGTTGAAGCAATACGCCTCCTTTATACTTCTGGTTCAGATTATACGGGGGACTGTTCTATTGATAATGTTCAGATTATAAGTTCATAAATTCATGAAAAATTTATTATATATATTGGTTTTACTGTGGATAACCCCTATTCAGGCTCAAGAATATGGAGGTGGAAGTTTTGAGGTTTTTGTACTAGATGAAGACGACGATTCTTCTCGGAATATTACCCTTCAGTTTGGATCGACTCTTAATAAGTTCTTAGAGTGGGATGTAACCAATAATAGATTTAATCTCAACGATACCCTAAGAGTCTTTGGAAATGTGGAACAGGATGGAAATGTTTTGACGCTAGATGCCGATAATGGTGGTGAGGGAGCTGATGTTGATATTGTAGCCAATCAAGGAAGTGATAATGCAGGAAGAATACGTTATAACGCTACAGATAATCAGTGGGAATTGAGTAATGATGGAGCGAGTTTTGAGCCAATATCCACTGGAGGTGGAACGAATATCACCCAGCTAACGGCTTCAATAAATAATGGTGCGGAGGAAATATTTACTCATAATACTGATCCAAACTATGAAAGAGTCGTTGATGTTTATTATCAAGATGCTGAAACCATAGATGATAGGAATTCTTGGGATGTTTTGACTTCAGAGGAAGGACTTTATACTCAGGAAGATAACAATATTACAGATTTTTCGGGAGATACCATAAAATTACAGCCAGCAGGATCTTATACTCCAGGAAGTACAAATTTATCAATTGGAGCTACAGCTCTGGCTTCAGATACGACAAGAGCGCCTTCAGAAGGAAATGACAATAGTACCTCTACTTTTTGGTATAATCAGGGAGAAAGTTCTTCGGCGAATCAATGGTGGGCGGTCGACTTAGGTTCTCCAACAACGGTTATGCGCGCTCAGATTAATTGGTATAGCACGAGTTATCATGCTACGACTATGAGGATTGAAGGATCTAATGATGGAAGTAATTGGACAACGGTTTCAACGGTAAATCCAGTAGGGGGCGATACGACTGATGAGACTTGGGATTTTACACCCGCAACGTTTAGATATTGGCGTTTTTTCTGCGTAACAGGACAAAATGCTACGTATTTTGTAATTAGAGAAGGACGTTTCTTTGAAGCTCTTGGGGGAGGATATTCAGCCACTCCTGCTTATGTAACGACTCGACCAGGAAAATCACTCGTTACTTCTCCTTGGTCTCAAATCAATTCTGTAGATGTCGTTGAGAATCAACCAGCCAGTACAGAACTGAGGTACCTTTTCTCTTTTGACGATGGGGTGACCTGGAAAAGTTTTAATGGAAGTGCTTGGGGGACTCAAACGCTTTCTGATATAGAAACGGTGGGAATGACTTCGGCACAGGTGGAATCTCTTTCTGCGGCGAATTGGAACGTATCAGGAGGTTTAAATTCTGGTACTGGGAATTTGGATTATGCGGTCTCAATTGGAACTTCTGATACAAATAATACTCCAGTTCATTCTGGAATAAGCTTTAATTATAGTACTCAGACCTATTGGCAAAAAACGAATCAATCTACAGCTCGAGTACGATTACATTCAGATACCACCATCGGAGTACAAAATCTCACAGGAGGAACAAAAACCTTTAAGGTGAATATTATGCAGCCATAACTCAGCTGAGTATAAAATGTATACTTATTTATACTGAACATTTTATTAGTTCAATCTTTAAATATTAATACTTTTGTTCCTTTACTTATAAAGATTTTAAGAGTGTTTATTAGTTTTTTCTTAATTTTAGTTTGACGCATGAATAAATGTTTGATACAATGGTCAGATTTTCTTAAGTATAAATCACTCTTATAGCATTAATTTTTAGGAAATCATGTACAACTTAAACAATCGGCAGACGGCAAAAGCCAAGAAGCTACTTAGTCTCGCGATACTATGCGGACTAGGACTTTCTGTGCTTTCACCATCGGCAGAAGCCCGTTTGATCTTTACAACTGAAGAAGACGGTGTAGATGCGGATGCGTACACATTGGACCAGGATGGGACAGTGGCGGTTAGTGAAAATACTGACCTAGACTTAAATTTCGGGGCAAATCTTGGAGCCTCTATCTCGTATAATGATTCTACGGGACAATTTACATTTAATAAGGATGTAAACCTTGGGGGTAACGTTTTAGAAGATTTCAAAATTGAAAGCTTCACAACAGCAGGAGCGCCTACTTGTACTCTGGCTGGTGAAGCTGGTCGAATGTACTATGACACAACAGCAAACGAAATGATGGTTTGTACGGGTGTCGGAGGATGGGATTCTGTAGAAGATACAGCTGGAACAGGAAGTATCACTACAACTGAAATTCTAGATGGAACAATTCTTAATGAAGACATTGCTAATGACGCAATTCAAGGGGGAGTTGGAGGAGTAATTCAAGACGGAAGTATTACCGCTGACGATCTAGGAACTGACTCAGTAGATTCAGATGAGATTGCAGCAGATGCAGTAACAGCTTCAGAGATCGCAACAGGAGCGGTAACAACAGATGAGATTTTGGACGGAACAATTCTTAATGGAGACATTGCTAATGACGCGATTCAAGGGGGAGTTGGAGGAGTAATCCAAGACGGAAGTATTACCGCTGACGATCTAGGGACTGACTCAGTAAACTCAGATGAAATTGCAGCAGATGCAGTAACAGCTTCAGAGATCGCAACAGGAGCGGTAACAACAGATGAGATTTTGGACGGAACAATTCTTAATGGAGACATTGCTTGACGCGATTCAAGGGGGAGTTGGAGGAGTAATCCAAGACGGAAGTATTACCGCTGACGACCTAGGGACTGACTCAGTAGACTCAGATGAAATTGCTGCCAATGCTGTAGGAGATTCAGAAATTGATTACTCTGAGGTAACATTAGCAGACTTTGCGAATGATCTAGCGCTTACTTCAGCACAAATCTTTGTAGGTAATGCTTCTGGTATTGCTACAGGAGTTACGATGTCAGGAGACGCTACGATCTCTAATACAGGAGTCTTTACCCTAGCTGATGGTTCAGTAAGTGGGGGACTTGGAGGTGTGATTACCGATGGAAGTATTACCGCTGACGATCTAGGAACTGACTCAGTAGATTCAGATGAGATTGCAGCAGATGCAGTAACAGCTTCAGAGATCGCAACAGGAGCGGTAACAACAGATGAGATTTTGGACGGAACAATTCTTAATGGAGACATTGCTAATGACGCGATTCAAGGGGGAGTTGGAGGAGTAATCCAAGACGGAAGTATTACCGCTGACGATCTAGGAACTGACTCAGTAGATTCAGATGAGATTGCAGCAGATGCAGTAACAGCTTCAGAGATCGCAACAGGAGCGGTAACAACAGATGAGATTTTGGACGGAACAATTCTTAATGGAGACATTGCTAATGACGCGATTCAAGGGGGAGTTGGAGGAGTAATCCAAGACGGAAGTATTACCGCTGACGATCTAGGAACTGACTCAGTAGATTCAGATGAGATTGCAGCAGATGCAGTAACAGCTTCAGAGATCGCAACAGGAGCGGTAACAACAGATGAGATTTTGGACGGAACAATTCTTAATGGAGACATTGCTAATGACGCGATTCAAGGGGGAGTTGGAGGAGTAATCCAAGACGGAAGTATTACCGCTGACGATCTAGGGACTGACTCAGTAAACTCAGATGAAATTGCAGCAGATGCAGTAACAGCTTCAGAGATCGCAACAGGAGCGGTAACAACAGATGAAATTCTAGATGGTACAGTTTCTCGAACAGACCTGGCCGAAGTAGCCGTAAGTCTTATCGAAGCGCCTGAGTTCGCAAGCTTTACAATTGAAGCTGATGGAACAAACAATAAAGGAACATTCGAAGCAGATCACGATAGTACCGCTAATAAAAATTACTACGCTTGGTCAACTCGAAAAACAGCCGCTCTACACGATTATGATCTTGTATACCAATGGCAAGTACCTGAAAATTTTGTATCATTCCAAGCTACACCAATTGAAATTGATTACAAAACAGACACGACAGCCTCTACAGACAATAAAATTGATATTGTAGAAATTCTAGATACTGCGGGGACTTCTGTAGGAGCGATTACTGGAGGAGCTGATCTAGTAAGTAGTACCGCTGATACTTGGGTAGAGGATGCAGATGTGACTTTCTCGACGGCTGGAACCTTTACTGCTGGAGAATACATTACGATTAGATTCAGATTTAGCTCTGAAGCAACAACAAAAAATGATCGTAATCCAGCTTACCTAGGACCAATTAAATTTAACCTAAACGTTAAATAATAGGTAAAGACAATTAAAAGTTAGATGCTACGAGAGTGGGTATACAGAAAAACCCCGAGCAACCAAGATGCCGGGGTTTTTCATTTTTTGTTTTTTTTCCTGAAACAGAAAAGCAAAAATTTTAAATTTCTAAAGCTTCATTTATTCTGATGAAGCTTTTTGGTTTCTGGCTTTATCGGCCATACTCGCGGCAATAGATTTAATTTTATCAGACAGATTTTTATTGGCAGCATTCAATACGAAGCTTTCATCAGCGCTTTGCCAAGATTGTTTAGCGTTAGTAACGGCATCATCATATTGTTTACTATTCATTGAAGCATAAGCTCCAACAAGACTTTTTAATGAAGAAACAATCTTATCAGCGGATTGAACGATCGCGTTCTCTGGTAAAATCTCTAATGAGTAAGTAGCGTATTTTTCAGAAATAGAAACCAGAAGTGAAGCGGTTGGAATGTCTTCCTTATCAATAAACTCAAGAGCTTTGATTAGATGTATTTCTGCAAGATTTAGAAGAGTTTGTGGTTCTAGACCTCGCCCCTGCCTAAGCATTGAGAAGATAAGTTGAGCGACTTCTCCACGGGTAAGTTCTTTTCCAGGATTTCCATTTCCATTTGAATCTAGGCTAAAGATGTGAAATTTAACTCCGAATTTCATATAAGGCGCAAACCAAATCTCATCAGGAGTGTCTTTTATTGTTATATCAGAAAGATCGTATTGAGTAGGATCGATCTCAAAAGCTAACATGAGCATTTTTAAGAACTCTGCTTTATTTACGTTTCTGTTTGGAGAAAAAGTATCTCCATCAGCATCTCCCGAAACAATTCCATTTGCGGCCGAATGTTTGACGTATTTTTCAAACCAGATACCAGCTGGAACATCAGAAAAATCTTTAACGCCATCATACTGTTCAGCAATCTCTGCTTCTGCTGCCGTAAGGATGGTCTTTAAGGCCTCTACACGATTAATAAGCCTATTTCGACCAAAGCTTCCATCATCATAACCTTTAAAAACCTCGTGCTGTTCAAGGTAGGTAGTATCAGGATAAAGATGATCTGCGATGGTTATATCCGTAAAAGCCAGGCTTTTTAACGGAAAAATAATGAAAGACAGAAGTCCGAAACTCAACAAATATCGTGTGTTCATGGTGAGGCTAAAGCTTTAATTTAAGCTATTGTTTTACTATTTATGACTTAAATCAAGGTTTTTTGAACACAAAAATTGTTACTGCACACAAAAATTATCCGAAAAACATGATAAAAACCCTTTTGTAAAAAGGGTTAAGCTATATTTTATATATTTTAAATAAAACTCAAAATTATCAATAGTTTTTTTATATACGACAAAAAAACCTTATTAAAAGGTCGCTTCAAAGTTTTTTATCTTGAAAAGAGGGTGAATCTAGGGCGGATGTAATACTCGAGTCTCAGTTTTATGGTTTGAGTGAATATCTACCGCCCGGAGATTCGGTAGGTTACCAGCCTACGAATGCTCTCGCCTTGCTTGGGTATAAATTACCGATATACCTACGGGATTCATATTGCCTTTTAAATATTTTTGACAAAAATGTTAAAATTATTTAAAATGCGAATCGTAAAAAGTTTTTTAAACCTCTACAAAACGTTAGTGGTTGGTCTGAAAAGGCATTTCATTCTGGAATGTCTTTTGTTTTTTAGTCATTTCTATTACTAGAGATGTCTTTTTTAAGTTATTTCTTAATTGAAATATCTTTTTTGATCAAAGACTAGCGTTTCGTCTCAACCGTTTTGTGAGAGGGGATTTTCAGAGTGGTTAAGGCCCTGGAAACCTCATCGCAAAGCGGAGAGAATCGAACAAACGGACTAAAGCGCTCAAGAGCTTTATATTTGTCTAATTATTTTAAGCTGAGTCTGGTAAGACCATTAGCTCGATCCTCTCCGCGGTGTTGTATGTGTGAAAGAACAATTTATTTCCCTGTCTCGTTGTGTAACACTTTTGGCTTGTTTTTGTTGTAATTTCTAAGCGAAGTGTTCAGAGCATTGTAATCAAGAATGAGTATTTTGTCAAAACTTTTTTACTAAAAAACTTAAAACCTTTCTCTTAAGCTTTTGATTAAAAGGATTTTTAAGCACTGTTTTTATTTTCTATAAATATCTTTTTTGGATAAACTGAGGCTCGAATTAAATAAATAGGGATGGCTGGTCACAGTAAGTGGAAACAAATTAAGCATAAAAAAGCCGCAAATGATCTAAAACGTGGGAAAGTTCTGACTAAACACGCAAAGATATTAATGGTAGTAGCCCGGAACGATGCCAATCCTGAGACGAATGCTTCCTTGAGAACGGCTCTTACCAATGCTCGAGCCGATGGAGTTCCACGAGATAATATTGAGAGAATTCTAAAAAAAGCTTCAGGAGAGGGGAGTGAAGCAAGTCAGTATACAGAAAACGTCTATGAAGGCTTTGGTCCTAACGGGATCCCTATTATTGTTCAGTCTTTAACCGACAATAGTAATCGAGCTTATACGGATATTAGAACGGCTTTTATGAAAAACGGAGGGAATCTTGGTTCATCTGGATCTGTAAGCTTTATGTTTGACCATTTAGGCATTATTACTTTTGAGAAAGGTAAATACTCGGAAGATGAAATTTTCGAATTAGTAACCGAAAGTGGGGGACAAGATTTCTCTATTGAAGAGGGAATAGTTGAAGTAATAACTACCTTTGAAACTCTTGGTAAGGTTCGACAATCTTTGGAATCTCCAGCAATAGAAATCAAAAAGTCAGAACCAATCTACCGAGCCAAAGATCCAGTAATTATTACCAATAAAGAGAATTTGGATAAAATCGAAAACTTTATTGAGGCCGTGGAGGCAGTAGATGATTCGGATGAAGTCTTTGCGGGATTTACTGTTGATGATTCACTTTTATAATTAAACCACTATGGAAAATTTTATTTTACAAACATTAATATTTGTTGGTGCGACTTATATACTCGTAAAATCTTCAGACTATTTTATTGATAACGCGGAGAAGCTTGGAAGTTCTCTTAAGTGGCCACACTTCTTAACAGGGGTACTAATAGTGGCTATTGGAACAAGCCTCCCAGAATTGGCAACCAGTATGGCTTCTGTGTTTCGTGGAGAGACAGATATGGTAATAGGAAATGTATTCGGAAGTAATATTGCTAATATTTTTCTGGGCCTTGGTTTAGTGTTTTTCCTTATTAATAGAACAGTGCCATTCAAACATAATATCTTTGATGTGCACTTTCCAATCTTGATCATGGCCATGACTCTGGCGGTTTTGACTGCCGTAGATGGTAATATTACAAGAGTAGAGAGTACTTTCTTTTTTGGCGTTTTAGGAGCTTATTTATGGTTTTTATTTGCCGATTCAAAATCTCATAAGAAGATTCTAGAACATCATGAAAAATTTTCTTGGAAGTATGTTGTTGGTTGTGCTGTTGGATTGGCGGGGTTAATATTGGCTTCAAGGTTTGTGATTGATTCTGTGATTTTTATGGCAGAGTTATTTGGTTTTGCTAAGACGGCTTTAGCGGCCACTTTAGTGGCTATCGGAACGTCTTTACCAGAAATGATGGTGGTCTATTCCGCTCTAAAAAGAAACAACGTAGAAATTGTTATTGGGAATATTATTGGTTCGAATATCTTTAATATTTTGTTGATTTTAGGGACTACTAGCATGTTTTCTACACTTTTTGTTTCAGATCTGAGTATGAAGGTTATTATTCCGTTTGCTATTGCTGCAACGGCCGTTTACTGGGTGATTTCAATCGATCGAAAAATCACCAAGCAAGAAGGTCTAGCAATGACTTTTTTATATGTTCTCTTCATTGGGAAGCTTTTTGGCTTTATTTAGATCGGAGCATTTGGTCTATGAAATCTTGGATTTCTCCATCAAAGACTTTTTCTGGGTTGTTGTGTTCAAAGTCCGTTCGGTGGTCTTTTACTAATTTGTAGGGCTGTAGAGTATAGGTTCTGATTTGAGAACCGAAAGAATTTTCCATTAAGTCACCTCGAAGTTCTTGGAGTTCTGCGGCTTGTTGTTCAAGTTTTAGTTGTGCTAGTCTCGAACGTAAAACTTTCATGGCGGCATCTTTATTTTGATGTTGTGATTTTTCATTCTGACAAGTAACCACAAGGTTGAGCGGAAGATAGGTAATTCTAACGGCACTATCGGTGGTATTTACTGACTGTCCTCCCGCGCCACTAGAACGAAAGACATCGATCCTCAAATCTTTTTCTTCAATAATAAGTTCGGATTCATTTTCAATCTCTGGCAGGACTTCAACTCGAGCAAAGGAAGTTTGCCTCAGGCTTTTTGCATTGAAAGGGGAGAGTCTGATTAAGCGATGAACTCCATGTTCTCCTTTGAGAAAACCGTAAGCAAATTTTCCTTTGATCTCTATAGTGGCAGATTTGATTCCTGCATCGGAGGTTGATTCCTCAATAATTTGAGGTTTCCAGTCTTTTGATTCGGCAAATCGAAGATACATTCTCAGTAGCATCTGGCAAAAGTCTTCTGCATCTTGCCCCCCCGTTCCAACATTGAGCGTTAAAATAGCATTGTTGTGGTCATGATCGTCTGAGAGAAGAAGTTCATTTTCTGCTTGTGAAAACTGTTTTTGAAGTTGTTGCACTTCGGTCAGTACTTCCTCTAAATCTTTTCCATCAACCATATCTAAGAGCTCTCTTAGGTTCTGAGATTGAGATATGATGAACTTCCAAGTCTCAATAAACTTTTGAAGTTCGGAAGCTGATTGGCTCACTTTTTGAGCCTTTTCTGGATTGTCCCAGAAAGTAGGGGATTCCATCTCTTCATTCAAAGAATTAACTTCTTTTTGTTTATTTTCAATATCAAGCTTTTCACCTACGGCTTTTAGTTGGGTGGTGATTTGATTCAAAATTTCTAAAGCTTGAGACTTATCGATCATCGAAGGGCAGTATAGTGAAGTTTTGGGAAAAATAAAAAAATCCCGCACTGCGGGATTTTTTAGTTCTAGATATAAGAGAGGGGATTTTACCGAAGTTTATTTCGGAGGAACGCTGGTGTTTCTAGATCGTTTTCTGGGTCAGCTTCAGGCGCTGGTTGTCCATCAAAGCTGAAGGCTTTTCTCATAAGTTGAGAATGTCCAGGTTTTTTCTTGTCTTCTGCTGAGAACCCTGTAGCGATTACGGTAATTTTAATTTCTCCAGTGTAGTTTTCATTGATAACCGCCCCGAAGATAATATTGGCTTCTGGATCAGCCGCTTCGGTGATAACTTTTGCCGCTTCATCAATTTCGTACATTGAAAGATCCGTTCCTCCAGTTACATTGAAGAGAATTCCTTTCGCCCCTCGAATTGATTGTTCTAGTAACGGAGATTCGATAGCGGCTTTTGCAGCGGCCGTAGAGCGATCTTCACCTGCACCATAACCAATTCCCATAAGAGCGGTTCCAGCTTCCTTCATTACAGATTTTACATCTGCGAAATCCACATTGATAAGCCCATGTAGGGTGATAAGATCAGCAATTCCTTGAACCCCTTGTCGTAATACTTCATCTACCACAGAGAAAGCATCTGTAAGAGGCGTTTTTCGATCGATAATAGAGAGAATTCGATCATTTGGTATAGTGATAAGAGTATCAACATTACTTTTTAGTTCTTCGTATCCAGCATCTGCTTTTTTCCCTCGATTTTGTCCTTCGAAAGAGAAAGGCCGTGTCACAACCCCGACCGTTAAAGCTCCAAGTTCTTTAGCAATACTCGCTACAACTGGAGCCGCTCCAGTTCCAGTTCCTCCACCAAGACCACAGGTTACAAAAACCATATCAGCTCCTTTTAGAGCAGATTTGATTTCTTCGATAGATTCTTCTGCAGCAACTTTTCCAACTTCTGGATTGGCTCCAGCTCCCAGGCCTCGAGTAGCTTCTCGTCCAATGTGGATTTTGTGCTCTGCTTTAGAGTGATATAGAGCTTGAGCATCAGTGTTAATAGCCAAGAATTCAACATTAGCAAAGTCTGAACTTGCCATTCGATTCACGGCATTAGATCCTCCTCCACCAACTCCAATAACTTTAATGTTAGCCACTGGCGCAATGTCGGGAATAGGATTGCTAGCAGGTTGAGTATCTTGAGTAGCTTTTTTATCGCTTTCTGTTTTTGTCATTGCAGATTGTAATAAATCTTTCATTTCTGGGTTAGGTTAGGAAATTTTGTGGAATTATTTAGTTAGGAAGGAGACCTTTAAGCCATCTCCAAGTGCTATCAAATGATTTACCAAAGTTAAAATCAAAGAATGATCCTCCAGTTCCATATCGGTGTCCGAAGTGAACGAGTCCTACAAGTGATGCAAAACTTGGATCATCTACTCGGTCTACGATCCCTTCAATATCTTTTGGGAATCCCATTTGAACCGGTAGTTGAAGTGCTTCTCGAGCGAGATCAACGGTTCCAGGCATTTTTACAGCACCTCCGCAAAGAATTGCTCCAGCAGGGAGCATCCCATCTCGTCCAATTTTTGAAAGTTCGTCACGAACCATAAGGAAAATCTCATGATAACGAGCTTCAATAATTTTAGCCGCTTGATGTTTTGAAACTGAGTGGCTGTCAGTCTTTGATATTTGTGATAGATCAATTTCTTCTCTTTCGCTTACTTCTTTTGGAAGACAAGTTCCGTATTCAATTTTTACTTTTTCAGCGGTATCAATAGCGCATCTAAGTCCGATGGCTAGATCGTTGGTTACATGCTCTCCTCCAACAGGAATTACTGCGGAGTAAATTACTGAACCTTCTTCAAATACTGCCATATTAGTACAAGAAGAACCAACCTCGATTAATACGACTCCAAGTTCTTTTTGTTTTCTATTGAGCATAGACTCTGCACAAGCCAGTACTGATGGTACAATTTCTTGTGGGTCAACTCCTGTCTGGTAAAGACATTTATCAATATTTTTAATAGCTGAAACTTGCCCAGTAATAATATGAGCCTCTACTTCTAGACGAATTCCAGTCATTCCTACAGGATATTTTACGCTTTTATGTGAATCTACTGAGAAACTTTTTGGAATAACTCTCAGAATTTCTCTGTTAGCAGGCAATGAAACCGCCTGAGCGGCTTCGAGTACTCGATCAACATCGTCTTCTGTAATTTCAGCGTTTTGACCATTAATCGCAATAACTCCTTTTGAGTCATAAGTTTCAATATGAGTTCCCGAGACTCCGACAAAAACTCGATGGATAGGTTCTCCAGACATTCGTTCAGCGTCATCAAGTGCAGCGGTAATATTTGAAGCTGCTTCATCAATGTCGGTAATCATTCCTTTTCGAATACCATTTGATGGTGAAACGCCGACTCCAATAATGTTAACAACACTTTTTTTGTCTTCTATAGTTCCAACAATAGTTCGTATTTTTGATGAACCAATGTCAAGACCTACTAGGGTTTTGGGATTTGCCATTTAAATATATATGTAAAATTTTTCGTTGCGGGTCAAAAATCTTAGTCAATTTGTGGTGTTTCTAAATCTAAGTTTTTCCTTTGTCTGACCTAGTAAAAGTTAACAAAATCTATTTTTATGTGCAAATCTTTTTTTCTTCTAAGCCTTTGTTGAACTGTTTTTTTGAACATTTATACTTCTTACCTATGCCATTGCTTTAAAGTTGTGTTTACTAAAAAAAAAAGTGACAAAACAAAAAATGTGATCACCTATAAACAACAAAATTAGACTTTTTTTGTTATTTTCGATGTTTAGAAGAACGAAAGTTGATCAGAAGGAGTGTTTTTGACTTCATTTTTTGAATTATTTTTTTGTTCAAATGCTTTTTTTTGATCACTATTATTATTCAGGCTTAATGCTCTTTTAGAAAGAGTATTGAGTGATAATGATGATAAATGTTTGCTTACAGAACTTCCATCATATTGATAGGTTTTTTCATTTGGTATTTTGTAGTCGATGGGAACATTTAGATGAATTGTTGCTAGGTCTTGGCAGTGAAAAACGTCATCTTTAAAGTCTATAAATTTTTGCTTTTGTTTGTCTGGAAGTGAATCGATATTTTTATAAATCCCATTAATAGACTCAAATTTTGTGAGTAAATCAACGGCTCCTTTAGGGCCAATGCCTGGGATCCCCTTGTAATTGTCGGAACTATCACCACAAATAGCTTTGTAATCAATTATTTTTTCTGGGGGGAGTCCAATTTTTTCAATCGTTTTATCTCGGTCGAAAATTTCAGGTAATTTACCGTTGAATCGAGCGAGCTTGATATCATCAGAGACGAGTTGTAAAAAATCAAGGTCTCCACTCATAATAAAGGTTTTTATCGATTTTTGAGCCGCTTGAGTGGCGAGTGTCCCAATAATATCATCGGCTTCAAAACCAGGTTTGATAAGTAAGGGAATTCCAAAAGCTTCAACCAGCTCAAATACATACGGAATTTGAGCGATAAACTCATCTGGGGCCTTTTCTCGTTGAGCCTTGTAGTTTTGATCTTTTTCGTGTCGAAAAGTTTTTTCGGGAGCGTCAAATGCGACCGTTAAGTAATCAGGATTAAACTGTTCAATAGCCTGCATTATGGTTGTAGCACAACCATAAACGGCATTTATATTAGTATTTTTATACATTGGCGAGAACCTCACAGCGTAAAAACTGCGAAACATCATAGCGTAGCCATCTATCAATAATGATTTCATTTAGTTATATTTTCACATTTTTCTAATAATGAGGCAATTATATTTGATAGACTAAACATTAATAATTTGTTAAAATTAGGGGATTAATTCAATTTTATGACACAGGATATCGCTCAAGACGTAGGAACGGGAACTAAGGCAGGGAGAAGTATTTTTTCGGTTGGATTTATAACTCCCCTTACGGTGAGTAAGAAGGCAGATTCTTTTTTTAAGATTATAGAGCCGTTGTGTGAGTTGGATTTTGATATGAGCGTTTTGGCTTTTGGAGATGAATCCTCTCAGGAGGCTTGTTTTGATTATGCTGAAAAATATAGGGAGAGATTTAATGTCTTGGAATCAGTACCCAAGAATAAAGATACTATAATTAGTAATAGCCAGGTTATAATTTTTACCGACAAACCTGAGAAAGATATTTTAAAAAAACTATCAAAAAAAGGAGTCATTGCGGTGATTCCTGAAGCAGCTCTTCTGGAAGGGCTTGAGAACTTTGATCCTCAGCAAGAAAAAGGGAATTGTTTTGCCTATGACATCAATAATCATTGGGATTTGCTTGCAACAGTTCTACGCGCCTATGAAACTTTCAAATTCCCCTATGACTGGAGTAACTGTAAAAAGAATTTTAAGAAAGTAATAGAGTCTTAAAGAGAAACTCTGTAAAAAATGTTGCGTAGCAATATTTTTTTTTTAAAATCACCTAGCTCTTGATGCACGGGTGGTGGAATTGGTAGACACGCTGGTTTTAGGCACCAGTGCCGCAAGGCGTGAAGGTTCGAGTCCTTTCCCGTGTACCATTAAAGAGTAATTTATCAAAAACCTTCAGTTTTTTATACTGAAGGTTTTTTGTAAGAAAAGACCCAGCATAAACAGCTGGGTCTTTGACTTTAGAATTAAAATTCTTTATGAATCGGTATTAATTCCTTCCAGGCTTGCATCTTCCTTTTCTCCTCTCCAGATACGATATCCATTCATTTTTCGTTTTTCGACATCCACAGATTCGTTAGATTTATCTCGAGCTTCTTTCTGCGAAGCGGCATATCGTGATTTCAGGCTATATGGATTTTTGCCATAACTCTTAGGTCTCATATGTTGTTTAGAGAGCGTATTCCAATGTACAGTGCTCTTTAGATTACCACTTCTTTTGGCTTTAGTAGCACTAATTTGTGCTGGGCGATTTTTGCTTGGTTCATCACGCTCGTTTCCTAGATTCGTTGTTTCACTGCTATCTTCTATTTCTGTGTCATCGCCATATCCGCCTCTTTGAGAAAAATATTTTCTTAATCCTATATTTTTATAGTTTTTTTGAGTACTGGTTCTTAATGATCTATCACTTCCAGAGCCAGCTTGTGTTTCGAGTCCATTGTATCGAGCATTTTGTCGAGTAAAGCTTCCACTTCCCAGCCTTTTAGGGCGGTTTTGGGCTTTTTCTCCATCAGTTCCATTTTCTTGATTAGCTTTTCGTTCAGCTAATCTTTTTCGGAGTGTTTCTAGCCGTTTTTTCATCTTAGCTTCAAGACTAAGTCGAGCTTCTCGACCTTCTCCTGAAACAAGATCACAACTTGGAATTGATTTCCAATCATCAGGAACATCACAAGGGGTTGAGAAAATTTCACAGACACCATCAGGGCTTACGGCGGGTTGAGTTGTTTGAATGCAGGCTTCTTCAGCATGGGCTGTTGAGGCAAGAAATAAAACTGAGAGGGATAGGTAGAATATTTTCATATTTATATGGCAAGATTATTGATTTTTAGCAGCTCGTTTAGCGGCTAAGATTTGTTTTAGTCGTTCTCGAACGCTTAGGCCAGAAGAGCTGGTTGTTGTTTTCTTCGTTGTGGTCGTTCTTGAACTGCTTGAAGAAGTTGAAACTTTTGTTTTTGCAATTCCCAGTTTATCTTCCCATTTATTAAGTTCAGTCTGTAATTCTCGAATCTGTTTTTTGATAGCGGCAATTCTCTTTTTGATAGCGGCATTATCATTCTCATCAACCGTTGTGCTTGTTGAGCTAGAAGAGCTTGAACTACTAGAAGAAGAGCTAGAGCTGCTCCCGTCAAGAGTAAGCGTGTAGATTCCTCGTTTATCAATTTTCATAATATTTCGAGACCGGACGGTTTTTCCGTCTCGTGCAACCTCAGCAATAGTTTTGAACCCTTTAATGTTACTGTCTCCAAAAGTTACATTTTCTCCGCCTTTTTTCTCATAAAAATAACCCCGGGCGTAGTATTGAGTTTCTGGATCTAATCCTTTGATTCTGAGGGATCGTTTTTGTCTGTCGGTAGTGAATTCTTCAATAGGGTCATCCATGTCAGAATTTTTAGAAAGCTCGATTAAGAATCCATCATAATCACTACTCGTTAGACCTCTCGGATGAGACCAAGCAAAGTCAGCAAAGGTATCGTAATGGGAAGCTCTAAGTGTTCCAAAGTCAGCACTAGAAGTACTTCCATCACTGGAAGTTGTGTTTTTTACAATAACAGGATCTTTGGCATCAATAAGACTTGATTCAACCTCATTTTGATAGTTGATTTTCCATTTTAGAACTTTGGAACCATTTCCAATTTCTTTGTTGTATCGACCTTCAGCGGTATAAGTGTAAATACGAGTATAATACCAAGTTCCATTAGTAAAAGTTCCTCTTCGTAGAGATTTCCCAGTACCACTACCAGGCTCATATATATTTGCTGGTTTGTCATTTCGGACATCACTCTCTCGCTCGCTCCACTGGAGAGCATATCCATCAGCCTCTGCCATAACAGAGCTTGGAGCACCATCCCAAAGAATGTTTAAGTAATTGTTGTCAGCCGTAACTCGCAGATTGTCAATAACTTCATCTGCAGCAAATGTTGAGGCAGTACTAAAAAAGATTCCTAACATAAGCAAAGATAATCGTTTCATAGATTTCATTTTCTTAAAAATAATTAAAAAACAAAGATATACTAACTCGATCAACGCCACTTATCAAAAACCGTGACAATTTTAGCCTTGACTTGCTTGGCCTGATAATTGACTTAATTCATTTTTCATCCATCGAGTAGTCCAGAATGGCCAGATTACGAATTCCGCTCGTCCTTTGATTTTGTCTGTTTCTACAAATGGAGTTCGTTCGTTGTAACAGCTACCGAAACATTGCCTAGCATCCAAGCTTTCAGCACGATTGTCTCCCATAAGAAGATAGTGGCCTTCTGGGACGATGAATTCATCAATCTGACTATAAGTTCTTCCTTGGTTTTTAGCTGAGAGATAAGTTTCTGGTAGTGGGAAGTTTTCAAATTCCTCATTTGAAAGATATACTTTCCCTTTTTTAACGGTGATAGTGTCTCCAGGAAGGCCAATAACTCGTTTTACATAATAAACTTTATTATTAGGCGGTCGGAAAACAACAATTTCTCCTCTCTGTGGTTCGGCCAGAAATTTATAGAGGAATTGATTTACAAAAATAAACTCACCCTTTCCATGTTCACATTCGTCATTTAATTCATTAAGCGTTGGACACATAGAAGGTCCTGACACTCGGAAAAATTGAAATACATAATATCGAACACAGAGTACTAAGGCTATAAGTAAGGCCATTTCTATGCTAAAGGCGAGCCAACTTTGATCTTTATCTTTTATCATATCGCAGAAATAATAGATAAAAAAAAAGAATTGAAAATCGAAAATACCAAATCAAGAATTAAATAATATTTTTGTATTTTTTACTTCTGATTTAGAATTGAAGTATGGCATTAGGTTTTTCAAGTTTTTTAGAAGATGATGAGCGGGTAATAAAGGTTTTTAGAAAGCCTATCTTTTTTGTGGGAAGATCGTTTTTATTAAGAGTAGTGCTTTGGGCTCTTCTTGTAGGGGCCTTTTGGTTTTTCTATCCAGCCTATAATTTTGAAAAACGAATGTGGTTTGATCTAAATTATGTTTGGCAGATTCTTCTGGTGTTTGGAGTTATTCATTCTTTGGGGCCAGTGTTTTTTTGGTATGTGAATGCTCTTGTAATGACCAATGAGAGCTTGATTATTATTGAATGGCCGAAGTTCTTTGTACGTCGCTCTACTCGAATTGATTTTCATAACCTCGATGAAATTGCGGTTGAGAGGTTGGGGTTTAGGTCTTTTTTATTAAACTATGGGAATTTAATACTGAGTAAGGTAAATGGAGGAGATGCTCACTTGATTGCTCGATTGAGTCGCCCAGGGAGAACCGCTAAAATTATTGAAACTTACCGAGAAAATTATTTGGATAATAAAAACTTTACAGAGGAATCAGCCCTTAAAGGGTTGCTGAGCAATATGGTTCAACGGCATGTTGGGGATGATGGAGCTCCAAATAGAGTGGTATATAAAAGACCTGTGGTTACAGAAGAAGCCCCAGATGAAGTGGCTGAGGTAGTTGAAAACGTAATTGCTGCACCAAAAAAGGTGGTTAAAAAAACCTTCCAAAAGAAAAATTTTGATAATCTTGATGATACAGAAATAGAGAAAGAGCTCGATGATACAGGGGGGATTGATATCGATCTAGATAAATGATTTTTAATAGGATATTCTTTACAAAATATCAGTTTTTTATTAAATAGGTTAAATTTGCATTAATATTTACTGGAGAGTCAAGTTAACTAATAAGTTAATGCATTTGATAACCGATCTTTGAAATTTTGTTGCTTTAAAATAGTCTGATTCGCTTCATTTTTGTTGTATTTTCGTGTTTTTTCTTATCTTTCTAGGATTGAGAGAGTTCCATTTACAAGAGAAGTGAGACCTTTCAGACTATACTGTTTAATATCGTTTCAGGCTGTTATGATGTCGATTGCCTTTTGGGAGGAAGTCGATGTCACGAGCAGTCTGAAGCATTTAAAAGCTACAGGCAAAAATTAAAATCAATGAGGATAGAACAATGTCTCGAAGAGGACTCGGCAACAAAGTTGCTAAAAAAATGGGCCTAGAAGGCTCTTCAAACCGTTCCAGACGTGGGAGAGGAGGGGTTAAATTTGGGAAGGCGAAGCAGAACGCTTATCGCCTGATCAGCCCGAACAAGAAACCGTTTGGCGTTCGTCGTGCTGCGGCACGGCGCCATGCTCGCTATGGCAAGGCTCGCGCCATCGCCATGGGAAAAATCGTCAAATCCACCAAAAATTTCACACCGAGGAAATTCAAACGGGGGCAGATTGCTCATTGCAACTATGGCGCCGAACGTAAGTTCGTGGGGCCTTGCGATGTCGTACCGACCGGTCGTCGTCGTTATGCAGAGAGCAAATCCAGAATGGCCTCCTTTGCGGCGTGCTGTCCTATGGCGGCACGTTGGGAACCAGTGGCGAGGGATCGTCAGGTGCTGTATGACCTGGCTTGCTATGCGCGTAACATGCTGGCGAACCAGATCGAACTGCAGTTGCGGTTCCCTCAGTCGTTCAGGGGCAATTTCCTTTTCGCACTGAGTTTCCCTCGGGGCGCACAGGCGATATCGATGATGCTTTTGGCGAGCACGGTCTCCATTTTTGCACTTTTGCCGGTGCTTGGGAGCCAGATCGCTTGATCAGCTTTTGACCTGAAACAGTTTTGAAAGGGGTTAGTCGAGGCAGTATTTGTTTACTGTCTCGGCTCCTTTTTTGTTTAATTTAAAATAAATATTATATTTGTAAAATTTCAAAATAAATGTTATAATCCACATGCTTATGACATTTTTTAAGCGTAGGCTTTATCCTAATGCTTAAGAAGAACCGTAAGCCACGACGATCTTTTCATTTTCGTTACGACTGAACCCTTAGATGTGGCTATAAGTTTTTTTAGCAAAGATTTATAGCCGCATCTCTGGTGGGGGAGTAAGACGGCATAATCTATCCGACAGGAGCGGTCTAATTATGACAAAAAGCAAGCAGCGTGAACCCCGTGGACGGAAAAAAAGCGGTGGGCCTCGTCCCATCGTAAAAGGCAAATGCGGGCGTGCCCGCAATAGCAAACCGGGACGGAGTAAACGCCGACAGCTTGAAAGGCAAGGATAAAACATGGCCACAAGAAATCATTCAGGCCGCCGGGGAAGACCTGGTGGTGGAACCAAGGCCGCCCGAAAAGGCGGTTGGGTGTCCAAGTCTGGACCTCATGCTGGCAAAAAACGTCCGAAAAAGCCCGACAAAGGTCGTAGACGGAAGTAATATCTCGTGATCTCTCGGGACGAGAGGGTCACACCTCTCGTCCTACTTCTTTATAGATTTTTTAAATATTTTTATTATAGTTCTAGTCATGGAAGTTTGGCAGGGGATTATTTTGGGATTAGTTCAGGGACTGGCTGAGTTTTTGCCGATTTCCTCAAGTGGTCACCTTTTTTTAGGAGAGTATTTTCTAGGACTAGAACCCAATATAGATTTTATGATAGCCCTGCATATCGCCACTTTAGGGGCCGTAGTTTTGGTCTATTGGCGAAAAATATTTGATCTTCTAATCGCTTGGGTTCGATGGTTTTTAAATCCTCGAGAAAAGAACATAAAAGCTATTTTAGCCTGGCAATTAATACTCGCCACATTAGTCACGGTTATCGTAGCACTTTTAATAGAGCCTTATTTTGAAACGATCTTAAACCTACAAACAGTAGCTGTTACGCTTGTCTTAACTGGAATTTTAATACTTGTATCAGAACTTTTATCTCAGAAAAAAAATACGACTTCTTTATCATGGGGGAGTAGTGTATTGCTGGGGATATCCCAAGGTTTGGCAGTAATCCCGGGAATTTCTCGTTCAGGAATAACGATTGCGTACTTACTGAGTACAGGAGTAAAACGAAAAGAAGCGGCGGATATTTCTTTTCTTCTTTCCATTCCAACAATTCTCGGTGCAGGGGTATTTATGCTTAAAGGCAATGATTGGCAGCTGACACTCTCATTATCTCAATGGATTGGATGTGGAGTGGCCTTCTGTGCGGCGACAGGAGCAATCTTTTGGATGAAAAATTGGGTTGAGACTAAGTGGATGTGGTTTGCTCCGTATTGTTTTGTCGTAGCAATTACTCTAGTTCTGATAGCATAATCTCAATTACAGACTGAACTTCTCTAGTGTTAAATCCAGCTAAATTTCGGCGTCCGTCTCTGAGAAGTTGAATGGCTTGGTTATCTATACCAATAGCATCAAAAGTTTTTCCTTGTAATTCAAAGGCTTTAAGTGTTGCTTCAAACACTCGCTCCCAGGCGTCTCGATTATGTTGTCCAGATTGCACATTTGTAATAGCCTCTAGCTTATGGACGAGTGCTTCTACTTCTTGTTTTGAAATATTTTCATTCTGGGAAAGCCGTTCGGCTCCCTGAAAAACTTCTAATAAAATTCTGACCGTTGGATCGTCTGTTTCTAGACAGACAAGAGTATATCTACTTGTTGCCTCTATTTCATTTTGCACATTTCCCGGAGCATCGAGTGATAAAAAATCACCTAAATCTTCAGGTCCTTCACCAAAGTTAGCTAGTTTATAGACGCCTCCCTCACCTAAATTTTCACGAATAGAACGACTGTAATCGAGTTTGGTTTCTCCTACAGCTCTGGCGTAAATACACAATCCTCGAGTTCCAATTCTTCGATACTTGTTTTGTATATCCTCATTAGATTGATCAAAGGTATCAGAAGAGTCGTAAGAAAAGCCAACAACTTCATAATAAAGAGGCAGTGTTTTCCTATTATCAGGAGCAAGTTGGTGCCTTAATTCTGGCTTAACATATAACTTAGTTCCAATTTTTAGTCTAGATTGGGCATTTAAGCCTTCATCGATAATAACTGGAACTTCAGTTTCATGTGATTGGTGAGGAAATCGTTTGATTTCTAGTGATTTCGGTTCGTGATCAATCGTCATTTTTTTGTTATAATATCTCGTAATTATAACTCAAAAACACTTTTTTTTCAATCTTTTAAAAAGATGACTATTATGGGAGGGATGAAGATTATTTTAGCTTCGACATCACCCAATAGACGAGAACTTTTTGATCGGATGGGAATCGAATATCAAGCGATTGCTCCAGATTATGAAGAGATTATAAATCGGAATATTGGACCTTATGATCAGGTTCAAGAATTTGCTGTTGGGAAAGCCATGTCGGTGAAAGATTCCCTAGATATTGATGAAGACTATCTGATTATGGGGTTTGACTCGATGATAGAGTTTGAGGGACAAAGTCTGGGGAAAGCCCAAGATAAAGAAGAGGCGAAAACAATGTTAAAGTCATTTATTGGAAAACCTCAGAATATTGTTTCGGGTTTTGCTTTGATAGGATCTTATAAGGGGGAGAATTTTCAAATTACGGATTTCCAATCTACAAATGTTATGTTTAGAAATGATGTAACAGAAGTTGAAATTGAAGATTATCTTGAGTTTGGAGACTGGGCAGGGAAATGTGGGGCTTATTCTATTTTAGGGCCAGGAATATTTTTCTTAGAAACTTTGAATGGAGACTTCCAAAATATCGTTGGAGTACCAGTTATGAGAATTGGTGAGCATATCAAAAAAGTTACGGGACAATCTGCGGTTCAAATTTTTCAGCCTAAAGATTAAGAATTAATTAGGTTTGGGGCTAAACAAAATAATACTCAATCTCTAAATAGAGAGTAATGAGATTTGGATTGGGGAAGAGTTTATTTTTGATAGGAGGATTGTTCAATTTTGCACAAGCCGCAACATTTACTTCTACTTTAGCAGGAGGAAATTGGGAGGATCCGACGACTTGGGAGGAAATAGCCGTTCCAGGAGAAAATGACGATGTTCTGATCCTGGGACCAGTCGATATCTATACATCAGATTCAAATAATCCAGTTAAGGTTAACAATGTGCAGATAAACTCGGGAGGGATTTTAAGGAGTAGAGACTTTAGTGTTATCCGAAATTATTATATTGAGGTGGTTGGTAACCTACTAAACAATGGGACGGTTCAAGATCAAGGGGCTGGGCGTTTGAATTTAACGGTTCAGGGAAACCTACAGACAACTGGAAACTTTGACCCTTATGTGTTACGGACTCAAGGTGATATTGATAATCAGGGAACCTGGGGGGTAAATGAAATTTATGTGGAAGGAGGAAGTGGAAATCGTAGTTTTTTAGGAACGGCGGGAATGCCAAGTGATATCTATTTTGAAGTAGATGTAACGCCTGAGGAAGATTGGGAATTTAGTGGCGAAATAAACCAAAACAATGGGAGTAAAATTAATTTTACCAGCGGAAGAGTTTTAAAGTTATCTCATGGGATTAGAAATGATTTCGTGACTACAGGTTCTGGAACAGTAGAGTTAACGGGGACTAATTTTCAAGAAATTCGTTCTACCATTGAAGCTGAAAAAGTTCTCATTACAGGAACCGACATTAGAGTCTATAATTCTACAGAACTAAATCCGATTACAATTACTGGAGACCTGGAAGTGGCGAGTGGGGGAGTTTTGACGGCACATTCTGCGGCCTCATTGACTTATCGTTATTTGGAAGTTCAGGGGGATTTAACCAATAATGGGACGGTTCAAGATCAAGGGGCTGGGCGTTTGAATTTAACGGTTCAGGGAAAACTCCAAACAACAGGAAATTTTGATCCTTATACTATCAGGGCAGAAGGAGATATCGACAACCAAGGCGTTTGGTCCGCAAATGAGCTTTATGTTCTAGGGGCTGGTAATAAATCTCTTATTGGAACAGAACTGATGGCTAGTGATGTCTTTTTAGAAGTAGATGTAACGCCTCAAGAAGATTGGGAGTTTACCGGAGAGATAACACAAAAAAATAATAGTACCGTTACGCTTTCTAGCGGTCGTACGTTAAAAATACATCAGGATATAAAAGATATTTTTAGAACCACTGGTGCCGGTGTTGTCGAATTAGCCGGTGATAATTTTCAGTCAATTAGAGCTGAGATTCAGGCAGAAAAAGTTTTGGTAACCGGAGATGCTGTTCAAATTTATAACTCTACCGAGCTCGATCCAATTCGGATCACTGGAGATTTAGAAATTGCCGCCGGAGGAATCTTAACGGCTCAATCGAGCAGCGTTTTACGGTATCGGTATTTAGAGGTAGGTGGCAACTTAACCAATAACGGAACAATTCAAGATAATATTGCGGGGAGAGTTGACGCTCGTGTAGCTGGAGATTTCCAGCAGTTAGGCACTGTTACTGGCGCGAATATTAATGTTCTTAAAGATTTTCTAAATACAGGTCCTACTTATACGCCTAATGATACATTTGTTCGCTGGGTAGATGATCCAGGAGCGGTTGAGTATGAATTAGAATTTGCTTCACTGTATAACTCCTGGGATCCGGCGATTGTTCTGACGGATAACTTTTATAATATTGACAGTAAGGTGAGCCAGGATTGGTATTGGAGATATCGGACAAAGTTTGTTGATGATTCTTATTCCAGTTTTAGTACGGTTCAATTTATAAATTCACCAACAGGTCACGAATTAGATGCGCCCGTTATTACGTTGGTAACAGATTCAACCGATTGGGCAAATGGCGGTGACCCGACAATAACGGTTACTATTGTTAGTACTCAAGAGTTGAATCGGGCAGAGATTTTCTATACCTGTAATACTGGAACCTGCCAGACAAACCTTGTTCCAACAATAAATCCTGATGAATTCAATATTACGATTGATCGAACGACCTTTCCTGATGGAGATTTTTCCTACTGGATTGAAGCAGAAAACGATCATGCCGTAATGGGAGTATTAGGGTCAGAAATTATGCCAGAAACACTCAGTGAAGCCGTTGTATCTGGTGGTGGAAGTAAACCTCCAGAAAAAATTTCTCAAATTCGAGCCCTACAGTGTGAAGAAAGTCTTTATCTAAATTTTTATAAACCCTATAAAGCAGAGCAAGTAAAAGTTTACGTTGGCCAATCTCGAGAAGATATTTCATCTCAAAAAACCTCACTTACGCTTGATAACTATCAAGATCAAGGAAATGGGTTTGTTTCTTACAAAGTAGGCTCACTCAATGAAGCCTATACTCATTTAGGGGGGATATCAGTTGGCTCAAACAATAAATCCTCAGATTTGAGTGAAGTGGTAGAAATAGAGGCCGTTGATAGCTGCGAAAACCAAATAGAATTTACCCTCAAAGAAAATGACGGAGAAAGAAGAATTTGGGAATATTCATTTATTATCTTTGAAGATCAAACAGAAGATTACCCTAAGAAGGGAGAAAATTTAAATCTTAATTTTTCTCATCCAGATTCAGAAGATATAACTTCTAAAAGTGCTATTGCCAAGTACCAATGGACAAAAGGGAGTGGTATTTGGGAGGAGACTATAAAATCAGATATTTCTCCATATTTAAAAACAAGTTTATTTGATTACAATGAGTCGTCAGAAAGAAGCTTTGTTATTAAAAACAAACAAGGGAAAGTACTTATTCAAAAAGTTGTTTCATGGTTAATAGATTTAGAATCCGAAGCAGGAGATTACAGTTATGATTACAAAGTTTCAGAAGTAGATTGTAGTGAATTGCATTGCAAGTGGTTTGTAGAACTTAAAAACACTGGAAAAAGAAAATGGGATATATTGTATTCTGATTGGAGGTGGAAATTAATTTCAGATATTTTAATAGAGGAAGATGAGTGGGTAATTGAACCTTTTGAATCAGAAGTTTTAGTTGATAGCTTTAAAGTTTATAAAGTTCTATTTAAAGGTGATTATGAGACGCTTAAAGATAACAATGTTGGGCTTAGAGTATTGAGAAATGATGTCTTTGTTGAAGGGGCGAAAATTCCGTTAATATCTGAGCCTAAAGAAATCGAAGAGAGAAAATTTAAAACGAGTATCAAAGGGGTGAAGATTTACGAAGCCAAGAGTCAGAATTCTAAAATATTAGTAACTATTCCAGAAGTTAATAGTGAGTTAGTAGTTTTAGGAAAAGCTGAAGATGGAGTTAAATATATTGATAAATATAAAACGAGTCGTTGGTACAAAGTTCGTTCTGGGGAAATTGAGGGGTGGGTAATCGCGACGGTGATCCGGCCAGAATGGGTTGAGTTTGCGAAATATGCTCCCAACTATTGTAATTGGGCTCGCCCTAAAGGTAAAAAATTACAGCATGTTGTTCTTCATGGAACTGCTGGAACAGGGTCAGCAAGTTCAGTGGCTGATAATATAAAAACAAGTTTAAGTATTAAAAAAGACTGTATTACTGCCCATTTTTTTGTAGATCAATTGGGCGAGATTGTTCAATTAAGAGCTCCGTGGGTTCAATTATCACATGTTGGTTATGGGAGTAATTATCATACTCAGGTTGAGGGGTGGCATAACATCAATACGCTTGGCATAGAACTTATTAATACAGGGGCAAATCCAAGTGTGAAAAATAGGGACAGATTCCCATTGGCAAAGAAGTCTTTTCCACTTAACTGGAAAGCTTGGACTAATAGTTGGAAGTGGGGAGGGGATTCTGAGAATATAAAAAGATGGGAGCCATACTCTGATTTGCAATATCAAGAACTAGATCGGCTGTTAGTTTACATAGAGGAGTCTGTTGGAATTCCTTACGAGTTCTTTAATGACGACAATTATAAGTCGAACAAACTTAGTTATTTTCCTAAAGAGGCAAGAGGCACTCCGTCTGAAGATGAAGAGGTAAGACAAATTGTGTTAGACTATTATGAAGCTTTAAATAAATTTAAAGGTGTGGTTTCTCACCAGAATGTGACAGGTAAGTGGGATACTGGACCAGCATTTAATCAAGAACATTTTAATTTAAAACATAAATCACAATAAAATGAAAAAAATAATTTCTCTTTTACTGTTACAAGTTTTTTTTACTTCTGTGGCACAGGCTCAAATAGAAATTCGTAATCCGAGATATTTTTATGATCAAGATTTTTTGAAGCAGGCTCGCAGCTTAACAGACCCAATCCAGATAGGACGTTGGGTGGATTATGGAGGAGGGGCTGAACTGGATTTTGATAAATATTGGCTCAATGCTTTTTATGAAATTGAAGATATAAAAATATTTGAAATTGGTGATGAGGCGGCAAATAGTGATCTGTGTTTGGATGTTGATAAGAAAATGTGGTGCGTTAGTGATCTATTTTTCGGTTATGTTTACCCACCAGTATCTTTTTTTGATCCAGATTTTAATGGTACAGATTTTACTTTTAAGGCTATTTCTGGATTTGATAAAAATAAGAATTATACAATTTTTGAAACTAGTGAAAGTGGTTCAGACTTAAGTGTTATTAAGGTGGTTGGATCAGGTTTATTGCTAGAAAGGAGAGATGAACTAATTCAAAACTATCCTCTAGCCAGAAAGAATGTGGAGAAATTGAATAATATTATTTCTCCTTTCATAGATCTTTCTCTAAATCATCCTCTCTACAAAAAAGTCCTCCAAGCAGTAGAGGAAGGCTGGATATCTGGATATCCAGATGGAACAATTAAATTAGAAAATACAGTGAATCGAGCCGAGTTTGCCAAGATGTTGACGCTTGCTTTTGGAAAATCAGAAAACCCTGATGAAGGTCTGATTACGAAGTTTCCTGATCTAGAAAAAAATGCTTGGTACAGAGTTTTTTTAGCAAAAGCCGTAGAGCTTGGTGTGATGTCTGGGTATCCAGACGGAACGATGAAACCAGCGCAAACCATTAATGCCGCAGAGGCAAGCAAAATGGTATTAGAAATAGCGGGAACAGACATTTCTGAGACGGAAGTTTGGTACGAAGGCTATCGGCAGGAGCTACTTAAACTAGAAGAACCACCGAGTTATATCACAAACGGGGAAATGGATTACCTCATTACCAGAGGGGATGCGATTGATTTGATCCTAAAGGTAAAGGATCGTCATAAGTAAAGCTAAAAAATGTCGGAGCGAGTGTCTCGTAGAGCACTGGCTCCATGATGTTTATTTAATATAAAAATGCCTTCACTTCGTATAAATGAAGAACTGAACGATGAAATTTACTTTATAACCTGTACAGTAAATCGTTGGTACTATGTTTTTGATAGATATGATCGTTGGGATATTTTGTCTGATTCTCTGATTCACTGCCAAGAACATAAAGAACTCAGAGTCTATGCTTATGTTTTTATGTTAAATCATATTCACTTATTGGTTCAGAGTTCTGATGTTTCAGGTTTTTTGAGAGATTTTAAGAAATATACAGCCTTAGAGTTGTTTAAAAATATAAAGAAAACCGAACCACGAGTGGCGGATTTGTTTATGAGGGATGATAGATTTAGTATTTGGCAAAAAACTAACATGCCTCAGCTTATAGAAAGTGAAAAGTTTTTTATCCAAAAGAAAAATTATATTGAAGAGAACCCAGTACGAAAAAATTATGTATTGTCGCCGGAACATTGGGTGCATTCTTCGGCTAATCCTAGAACACCAATTGTAATAGAGTCTTTATAAAATATTATATATAAATTTATTGGAAACGTTGTGGACCAGGTGGGCTGTGCCACACCTGCTCCGACAAGAGATTCTGGTGTTGATAATATTAGACATGAGTATTGGCAAAACTATACAGATGATCAGTTAGGGAGTTTAGCAAAGCTTTTGTTAAATATAGAAGAACGTTATGGTATTCCAATCGAATTTTTTGAATATGAGAATCCCCATAATTATGACAAGCTTTCTAAAGAAGAAGTTAGTAAATACAGTTGGTATCATTACCCAGAAAAAGATAGTGATAGAATCTTTTATAATGAGGAAGTAGACAAGTTTAACGGAATTCTTGCTCATCATAATGTTACTGGGAAATATGATGTTGGTCCTGTGTTTGATATTGATTATTTTTTAGATATTATTAAGGCTAGATTAGAATGAAGAAATTATTTATTTTCGGTTTTTGTGGAGTTTTGTTTTTTAGTTATGGAGTACGTGCTTCTTCTACAGTTGTAGGAGAGTATAATAGTTGGAAAGTTTTTTATGATAGTAAACTTAGTTTTTTGTACTTAGAGAATGGAATAGATAGAGTGGAGTGGGAAGAGAAGCAAAACAAGCCAATCATTTTAGAAAACCTTCTTATTCACGGTTTTAGTGAGGATATAGCTTTACCAATTAGAGTGTTCGATTTGTCTACAGGTAAAAAATATCGTTTTAGGAATTTAGTTAAGGAAGATTATAAAACAGAAAATCTTTTATTTTTTGAGAGAATAATTTCTCCCTCAGGAGAAAAACTAGCCATTAAAGTTTGGAAAGATGGAGTTAACAACACGGGGTATTGTATTTTTGATATTGAAGAAATTAGAGAATCTCTTAGCAAACAAGATGAGTTAATTTTTTTAGAAAAGTATAGTTGTTTAGATTTTTCGCCTAGTGTAGATTCTTTTTCTGATTTTAAGTGGATTTCTGATAATGAAGTTTCTTATCAATCATTTGGAAACATTTTGATAACAGACAATATTGATTTTTCAAATCCTCGAGAGATTCCTTTAAAAGAGAAGCTGCTCTTTACCGACCTCGCCTTAGACCATCCCCTTTACGAATCAGTCCTCCAAGCTGTAGAAGAGGGCTGGATATCTGGATATCCAGATGGAACAATTAAATTAGAAAACACGGTGAATCGAGCGGAGTTTGCCAAGATGTTGACGCTCGCTTTTGATAAATCGGCAAACCCTGAGGAGTCTCACATTGTTAAATTCCCAGACTTAGAGAAAAATGCTTGGTACAGAGTTTTTTTAGCAAAAGCCGTAGAGCTTGGCGTGATGTCTGGATATCCAGATGGAACGATGAAACCAGCTCAAACGATTAACGCCGCAGAGGCGAGCAAAATGGTATTAGAAATAGAGGGAACAGATATTTCTGAGACGGAGATTTGGTACGAAGGATATCGGCAAGAATTACTCAAACTAGAAGAACCACCGAGTTATATTACGAACTCAGAAATGGATTACCTCATTACAAGAGGTGATGCGATTGAGTTGATTTTGAAAGTTAAAGGAAAATAGACTTCGGTTATTAATGTTTTATTAAAATAGATTTGAATTAATTAGTTATTATTTAAATAATGTAATTAATGTCAGATGAGCGAGTATTAGAAGAGGGAAGTGATTTACCAGTAGAGACGGTAGAAGCTACGGCGCAGACGGTAGAAGTTTTGCCTCTAGCAGAAAAAACCAAGGCTTCTTTTGCTGAAAGAATTGCCGATAGAATTGCCCTTCAGAAATGGAATGCTTTTACGGCACGACAACGAGCAATAGAAGCTTATGTGGAAGATTTATGTGGTGAAGTTGATGAGTTAGCGGATAATGCTCATCGTTTTTTATCGATGGCAAAAGTTCATAATACCTCAGGCTTCCCGTCCTTCCTACTAGAACAAATGGAGGGTTTTATTAACGCGGCAGAAGAACAAAAAGAAGGTATTTGGGATAAAATGGTGGATAATCAATCACTCGATTTATTTGTCGACATTATGTGGCTAGAGCGTTATCACAAAGCTTTGGAAAAAATAAAAATGATTACCTGGGTAAGTGAGCCAGAAAAAAAAAGAAGCCTTTTGGTGACACTTTTTGTTGATCTTGAGAGTCTTTAATAACTCAGAAGTTCATTTAATAAATCTTGAGCACTGTTGGTCGTAGTGTTTATAACGGCACTTGGAGAGTTTTGAGAAACAAATCGATCAACCACCATAGTGGTAAGTTTTTGGGTTTGGACAATAGCTATCCAGATGATAAGCCCCCAGAAAATTACTTTCGCAATCTGAAAAAATATTTGGTACTTCTCGCTTCTGGCTCTCTGTTTTTCCACTTCCAAAATTTCTAATTGAGTTGTGGCAATTTGTTGCAGCAACACTTCTTGTTTTTGAAGTGATTTTTGAATTTCTGTTACTTGATTTTCAGTCATGTTTAGTTTATTAATGAGGATAACTTGATAACGAACATTCTAATTATAACTTGTTATGTTTGAACCAGCGAAAAATTTTATGTTTCAAGCGGCAAAAAAATATAATTTAGAGTCACAAGCTCTAGGATCTTTGGTGTGTGAGAAGGCTCGTTATCTTATTAACCATGAGTATTCGGATTTTACTGAAGAGTGGGCACCTCAGAAATTTGAGGCGGGAAAATTAACCATAAAAACAAAATCAGCTTCTGGAAGTTCGGCCTTATTTATGCAGACTCACCAGTTTATGGAGCATTTAAATGAGTGTGATTTGCCAGCATCAGTTACAGAAATTCAAATCAATAAATCCGCAAGGTAAGAATCGTTGATTTTTCCGATTGATGTGGGTAGCATGGATCAGTATGAAGTGGCTAAAATTTTTTGTGGCAACGGTGTTACTCTTTTCAATCACAGCTTGTGAAAGAAAAGATGTGGCAGAAACGGCAGATACAGCAGAAACTGGGAAGGCCGTAATTATGCAAATTTGGACAACCGAACAAGAAGCCTTCTTTAATTCTTTGGCGAGAGAATTCGTGGCAGAATTAGGCGTTCCAAACCTTCGCTTTAAAGTAGTTTCTTTTTCCGATACAGAAGAGATGAAGTCGTACTTTACCGATCAATTAGCTGAAGACAAAGGTCCAGATATCATCTTTGCAGATGGTGAATGGCTCTATCATAATACTGGGAAAGTCTTACCCGTGAGTGCCGATGATGAGACTTTTACCGCCGAAGCTTTTCGAGCAACTTTTGTTCAGGTGGCAAATGAAATTTTGATCCAAAACGAAAGAATTTATGGAGTGCCATTAGCCGTTGAAACCCTAGCACTGATATTTAATGAAGAGCATATTGCTGACCGATTGCCAGAGAGTAATTTGCCTGCTCGGACTTGGACGGGGTTTAAATCTGATGTTGAGGCTTTGACCAAAGAAGATAATTCTTTTGAGCGTTTTTCAGCTTCGGGAGTGGCAATGGGAAGATTTGATAATATGAACTATGGTCCAGAACTTTTAGAAAACCTGATGCTTCAGATGGGAGTAGGATTCTTTGATGAGAGTGGAACTCAGGCTTTGTTTGATAAATCACAATCAGAAGCCGAAAACGGAAGAAAGCAAAATCTTGGGGTAGAAGCGCTTAATTTCTTCACAAGTTTTGCTGACAATCGATTTAAACATCATTCATGGAATGAATTACTTGCCAGCAAAGATAGTAAAACAAAAGATTTGGAAGCTTTTGCCCGAGGAAAAACTTCTATGGTATTTGCTTACTCTCAAGATCTGAAAACACTATCAGACTTATTAGAAGAACTGAAAAGCGGACGACAAAATTTTATTAGTGACAAAAACATTCGAGTGGCTTTTCTCCCTCAGATGGAAGATCCAAGCATTAGTGCTAGTAGGCGAGTGGTTGGGAATGTAAAAGCTCTAGCGGTTTCTAGAACAACTGATTATCCAGATACGGCCTGGAGATTTTTAAAATTTGCTATAGAGAAAGACAATCTTCAGTCTTGGCATGAGGAAACGCTCTATCCAACTCCACGTGTTGATATGCTTGTAGAACAAGAAGGAGCGCCTGAAATTGGGGTGTTTGTGCGTCAATCAAAGTTTGCAAAAAGTAATATTATGCCACTGCCAAAACAAGAGTTCTATGATGGACTAAGGCCTTTCGTACTCGCTATTAATGAAAAGAGAGCAGCACTAGATAAGAGCCTTGAAACGCTTGCTAAACAGATTACCGCCAAGCTACAGGAGCGAGCGAGAAGAGCTAAAGAAATAGCTTCTTAATTCGTTGAATGAAGTGGATCAAATTTACCGTTGATCGAATTGATATACTTCCTTTTTTTGGCGTATTAGGATTAATTGTTTTTTTGCTTTTTTGGGGGTGTACTCAGGGAATTACGGTGGTAGACCATACTTTTCAGTTTGGTTTTCATGCTCCAGAATTCGCTCTTATAATTCCATTTTTAGTAGGAGCCTTTATCTGGCTTACCTTATTTCAATATCTTGTATATAAGAAGCTTTCTAAACCTTCATTCCAAACATTTACTGGCGCGCTTTTAATAGTCTTAGCCTTTGTTATTAATGGAGTTGTTTCGGAAAGTCCTGAAAAAAATCTATGGATGATATTTTTTCTTATAGGAGCTTTTCTTCCATTGTGCTGGACAAAAATACCGTTAAGCCAAACGACTCTCTATTGGCTGTTTTTGGTAGGATTGATAGTGAACTACTTGCTCATTCGAGAAGACATTTCTTTACCAGTATTATCAGGCGTGTTTATTATTTTGTGGTATGTACATTTTCAGACTTTAGAATCGGCGAAAAATTTTCCCAACCAAGTGTTAGCAGCATTTCTATCTATCGTGGGATTAAAGTTCCTGGAACAGGGGAGTTTGGTCGGAATTATTTTATTATTTGCTTTAATACAGTTTTGGTATCAACGAAAATTTCTTTGGCGTAAAACAAAAACATTATGGTTAGTTGTTTTTGTAGCTTTTCTTTTAGGATTTTTATTTTGGGGATGGCAGTCGTTTGGAGCATTGAATTTTGATTTCACTCAGACACAGACTTTATGGGGTGTCGGTTTTTCAGAGGGAATAGAGTACCTCGTAGACACTTCTGCAACGACTGTTTTGCCAACAGATTTTTTACTAACAGGAATAGAGATTTTTTGGACTGAATGGGGAGTTTTCGGAAGCGTGCTTCTTTTAGGACTCTTACAACTTTGGCGAAGTATAAACTTAAAAAATACCTGGATGCATGGACTCTGTTTCGTAGCTTTTCTGATTCTTTTACCAGGGATAACCAATATTCTAAATTTCTGGTTAATTCTGGCATTCTTTACCTGGAATCGAGCTTTAATAAAATCTTAGCTAAAATTATGAACGGCTGGTTCATAACCCAGGTGATTTAGAAATTTAAGTAAGTCTTCAGGCATAAGTTGAACACTTGAGGTATTTTCTCCTGGGTGAATATGAATATAGGATGAATTCATCAGTTCTTCGTCTAAGTATACTTGCACTTCTCTTTCAGTATCATTAATGAGTGCTAAAGGGGAGACATGTCCAGGTTTTACCTTCAAGTATTTATCTAAACGATCATCAGAAGCGAGACCACATTTTTGACCAGAAATTTCTCTAAAATAGGTTTTATCGAAATCTTTATGATGCGGGAGCATCACAAGAAAATGTTGTTTTCCATTTTTGTTTCTTAAAAATAGATTTTTTGCTCTCTGACCAGGAAAGCCTTGTGAGACATGAAACTCACTAGAGACTTCGCAAGTATCAAAGCTTGGGTGCTCGTAGTATTCAAAAGTAATTTCTAAGTTTTTAAGAACGTCTAAAATACTATTCTTCATCATCTTCGTTACTTGTATTTTGAGATTCTTTTTTCATATTTAGGGCACTCTTAGTGATCAGAAATATAAGAGCCAAAACCATAACAATGAAACTGATAGTAATCAGCAGATCATCTTTTTCTGTTGTTCGATCATCGCTTTCATCACATTTATCTCCCAACCCATCAGCATCAGAGTCTTTTTGATCAGGGTTATAAACAAATGGACAATTGTCTTTATGTGAGAAATAGTAATCTTGATCTGGATCTTCACAAACATCCCCTCGTTGATTGCCATCAATATCAGCATTAGTTTCATCGGCTACTTTTGGACATAAGTCTTGAAGGTCATTAATTCCATCAAGATCAAAATCTGGATTATAACCTTCATTTTTTTGTGCCTGAGGAAGATCAAAAACGGGAGTGTTATTATCAGTTCTTAAACCTTGTGTACTAATCCCACTGATTCTTTCCTGTCCAAAACTAGGCTGGGTAAATAGAGTGTAATTTTGTCCCTCAGAAGCATAAAAATGAATTCGTTCTTTGCGAGACTTCTGTCTAACGTCATTAGAAAAATCAATTTCTGAAACTCTAAGAAGGTTGTTGCTCTCCAAGATAACTTCAATTTTTTGTGGTTGAATTTTTGGAAAAGTTATTCGGGACGAAAATCGTTTTTGATCGATAATAGTCTTCCATTCACTACTACCAGGAAGCATGGCTCTAATAGAAACATAATCTGGTGGAATTGTATTTGAACTAAGAGTGATATCTATTTCAGAAATCAAATATCGAGCTTCAGTATTATCAAAAGTAACAATGTGATTCTGGTTGTTAGAGTCAAAAGTTACACTGGTATTTGTCTTCTGATCCTGAAGGTAGCTTGATCTTCCATCTATTGTCTCACTTATAGATTCTAAATACATTCCCCAATCAGCTTCACTGAATTGTGTAGAAGCTTCAAAATGAATAAATTCACCATTATCACTATTTTGCAGAGCCTGGAAATTTCCAAGTCTTTGACTGGTCTCAAAAGTGACAACCTTTGGAGTCGTGATACCTTCCACAGTAAAATCAATCTTCTGTTCAAATCGATCTGTACTCGGGGAAATATCCGCCATACGTGCATGAGAGACCCCAATAACACTAAAAAAAGAAAGAAAGCCAAAAGCCAGTAATGTTATTTTTTTGTCCATATTTTTTGATAAAAGAAACCAACGCCAAGCAAAGAAACCCCAAGAGCAAAGAAAGCCAGAAAACGACCCCAAACTTCCCACTGCCAAACATCTACAAAATATAATTTAGCAATAATTAGTAAGAATATTCCGAGTGCGACATATCTTATATCTACCCATTTTTGAACCACTCCAACGGTGAGGAGTAGGGAAGCCCAAACAAGCCAGGTGATGGTGAGGTAGGGTTCGGTGTAAGTTTCTCCCGCAAAGAAGAAACATCCTAATGTTAAGATGATAAGGGCTCCATAATTTATAAATTGGTCGAGAAGTGTGTCTCGTTGATCAGTTTTTTGAGTATAATAAATAGCCGCTCCATTTAAGAAAATCCAAGCAAATAAAGAGGCATTAATAATATATTCCCCATATCGCATTTCTTCCATAGAAATCACCGCCATAAGAACAAAGACGATAGTACTCGCGACTCTTACAATGGTGTTTTGTTTTATTATACCAGCAGCGAGAAGTACCAAAGACCAAATTACTACTGGAGCAGGTGTAAGGGTGGTAGGTAAAGAGCTCTGTTCAATTGACCAGAAAAATATCATTATGGAACTGAAGAGTAAACTCACGCCAAGCCAGACTTTTTCAAGTTCGGTTTTAGGTTTGCCAACAGAGAAAACAAGAGCTGCAATAAGAGATAAAATTGAGAGTAAACTCAGCGTAGCATCTTCAATTTCGAATATAAGAAGGAAGGCAATTGAAAGTGCAATTTTTCCAAAAATATCGAATACTTTTTGTTGGGAAGCCTGTCCAGCAAAACAGAGAAGAGCGCCTTCTCCAATAAGAGTGAGCGTAAGAATTATAATGTCTTCCGATTGAAGTTCCCAAATAGTAGCAAAGAGTAAAAATACCAAGCTACTGGACAGAGTGACCATATGGAAGAGTTGCCAACGTTTTCCTCGAAACCATTCGGCTAATCCATAAAGTACTAACGCTTCAAACCCGACAACAAATCCAAAGTGATTCCAATCAAGATGATTAAATATATTGAAAGCCAGTAGATTTGCTACAAGTAATGAAAGAGAAAAAAGTATTACTTCATAAATATCCTGTTCTTTTGGTTTTAGATGGGACTGTGCAATGTTTTCTTTCCAGAGTCTCATTAAACCGCCCGCTCCAATGAGCGTGTGGAGCAAGAAGATGAATCCAAGCAATATAATAGGACTAATAACGCTCGGATTTGATTTAAACTCATCAATAGACATGAGCTCAAAAATCGTCGAAAAAATAAGCAAAAAAGTATAAATTTCAGGCCATTTTTTCTGTGAGGCAAGAATAAATCCCGCGAGGGTGATAATGCAAACAAAACCAAGTAATCCAAAGATATTTGGATCTGAAGCATCAATTAGGAAAGGGGCAATAAGAGCCCCCAATATTGAAAAGTTTCCAAGAATACGGGAGTTGTATCTCAGACTTAACATTACTCCTGCAGCGGCTTCAACGGTATAAAGTATAAGGCTCTCTAAGGAGCTTAAAAACTCGTAGTGGTATCGTGCCATGAAGGTGGTAATGATAAGCCCTGCGACTCCAGCAGCTGTGAAATATTGGAAAAAATGAGGATATTTTTTTCTTATGAATTCTCCGAGGACAATAAGCACAAGAGAGAACATGACGCCCAAAGCAATCCTTCCCATTGGTCCAACCCAGCCGTTAGCGAAAGCCCAAAGAGTAAAAAATCCAACAGCAAGAACAATTGACGTCGCTCCTAAAATTGGGAAAAGCTTTTGACCAATAAATTCTTCCAGGCGGAACTCTTTTTTAGGTCTAACTGGTTCGGTGGTTTTTTTAGCAACAGAGGGTGTTTTACCGGCCGGTTCCCAAGGAAGTCTTTTTTCAACGGTTTTAGAAGTCTGATTTTTGGTGGTAAAGTCAATTTTTATGGACTTATTATTACCATCCAATTTTCTTTCTAGAACCTCTATTCGTGAGGAAAGGTTCCATATCCAAATACCCAAACCAATGACAGCCAAGAATAGTATTGCACTCATTATTTTTTGAGATCAGTAAGAACGTCATCAAATGAAATATTCGTCTTTGTATAAAAACGCCAGTTAGCGTAGGTCATGATGGTTCCAAGCACTAACTGAGCTCCCCACAAAAAAGCGAAGGCTTTTGGAAAGAACAAAAATTGAAGTAATAGAGTTAAAAGCAAAAAGGCAAAAAACACTAAGTTTCCAAAACTAAGAATCGCTAAATAGGGGATTTTGTTTTTCATTTTTTTAGAGTTTACCTGATTTAGGGCATTTTCCCAATTACTTTTTATAACCTTCCAACAAATCTGGAGCCCCACGGAGAATATCTATCATTTTACTGGGTTTTTTCCCTTCTAGTTGGGCAGTCTCTATAAAAATCTCACCTTCTTTACAGGGAAGCATTATTCCCTTGTTAGACTCAAGAGAGCACTCAAGTATTTTTAAATTTCTCTTATCTGTTGGAAGAAAAATTCCTGGCCATGGAGTAAAGGCCAAAAATTTTTGATAAATTGACGAGGCTCCTTCTTCTAATGGATTAATAGCTCCATCTTTTTTTTCAAATTTTCCACAAAAGGTAGCGGTTGTTTCTGCTTGAACAATAGGAGTGATTTTACTGTCTAAATAATTCTGCAGAAATTCAGAAAACTCTTCAGCCGTATATTGAGCGAATTGTTCCCAAACTTGGAGCGTGTTTTTATTCCTAATATCATATTCTTTTTGCCAGAGAATGTCTCCAGCATCTAGGGCCTTTACCATTCTTTGCCAGGTGATACCACTGGTGTTTTTTCCATCAAGGATGGCGCTTTGTACGGGAGAAGCGCCTCGATATTCAGGAAGTAATGAAAAGTGCACATTTACAACTCCGAATTCAGGCATATTCAAAACATGCTCTGGAAATAACATCCCAAAGGCAATGACAATTCCCAGATCAAACTGATAATTTTCAAAACAATCGGTAAGATCCTTTTTATTGCTTATTTCTACAATAGGGAGATTTAGCTCTCGAGCTTTAAGCTTTACAGGACAAGGGGTAAGGATTTTCTTTCTTCCTACCAGCTTATCAGGAATAACTCCAACACCAACAATCTCAACACCTTCTAAAGTGGCTATAGCCTCCAAGCTGGGGGTGGCTATCTGAGGGGTTCCAAAGAAAAATATTTTTTTAGTTTTTGTCATTTTCAATTTCAGTCGTTATTCTAGTATTAGAGAGCGCAGGAACCAAATGAAACTCAACAATTCAGTTTTCGAAGAAGTATCCCAGTCTGGTAAAAAAATAATAGCGGTTACCAAGTATTGGGAATCCGAATTAGTACATTCTCTATTACCATTACTTGCAGTACAGAAATGTTTTTTAGGAATAGGGGAGAATAGAGCTGAACAACTAGAAGAAAGAAATTTCCCTCGAGAAGTCGTTCATTTTATTGGAAGAATCCAGTCACGAAAAATTCCAGAAATTATTAATTTTTCCTCTGTAGTTCATAGTTTAGATAATCTCAAGCACGCTCGAATATTCAGTGAAAAACTTGGGAAGAATTCATTAGAGGTGTTTATTCAGGTAAATGTTACCAATGATCCTCAGAAGGGAGGGATTTTACCTGGATCACTCCCAAATTTTCTTGATGAGATAAAAGACTTTAAAAACTTACAGGTTGTTGGGCTTTCAAATATGGGATGGGGAGAGTTTGCTGAAACAGAAAAGAGACAGGAATTCAGGGCTCTTATACAACTGAGGGATAAATATTTACCAGAGGGGAAAACTTCTGCAGGAACTTCTCGTGATTATCATCTCGCGTTGGAAGAGGGGATAGATATCGTGAGAGTGGGACGTAAATGTTTTCTTTAAAATAGTTTTTATTCATTTGTCAAATATCTGAAATATTTTATTTATACTTTTGACCAAACGTTTTTTTTCCGTATAAAAGGTGATGAATGTCACGAAAAAAGACTTCCGCCCCAAAACCAAAGTTTCAAACAGTAGCGATCTACTGTCATCACAAGCCGCAAAAAGAAAAAGAAGAAACCGCCTTTATGCGAGAAATGCTTCGTTTTTTTCATGCACGGGGAATTAAAGAAATCCATGGGGATGTAAGAACCGTGTCAATGCTGCACAATGCCGTGCCAATGATTGATGATGAGAAGAAATACGATCTAAAAATTGGTATTGGAGGAGATGGTACACTTCTAAAAATGATTCGAACCCTTCAGAAAAAAGATGGGTTTCTTTTGGGAATTAACTTTGGAACACTTGGTTTCCTTTCTGAATTAACGCCTCAAAATGCACTTGAAGGATTATCAAAAATTTTTGAAGGAGAATTCACGGTTGATGAAAGAATCCTGCTTAAGGGATTCGTGTTTAGAAAAGACTTTAAAGGTAAAAAACAAAGAGTCTTCAGGGCTTATGGCCTTAATGAAATTGTCTTTGGTCATGGAGGACAAGCTCGTTTGACAAATTTTAATGTAAAAGTTGATCGACGATTTCTTTCTACCTATAGAAGTGATGGTTTGATTTTTTCAACACCAACAGGATCAACCGCTTACTCAATGAGTGCAGGAGGGCCAATCATGTCCCCAAGACTCGAGGCAATTTCTATTACGCCGGTAGCACCACATCGATTAAGTCACCGTCCGATTGTATTACCAGCAACGGGTCGAATTCACTTGGATTTTGATGCCAGAGTCGACTCAATCAGTATGACGATTGATGGTCAAATTCACTTTTCTCTTAAGTCAACCGATGAAATTACTCTTCAGAGAGCGACCAGAACCGCTCGGTTTATTCGTCTGAAGAAGTCTTATTATTTCCGAACACTTCGAAACAAGCTTGGTTGGGGAGAAAAATAGTCCTTTTTAAAAACGCACTAAACTTTCAGATTTGGAATGATCTGTTTTTTTCGTGAAACAATGCCTGGAAGTGTAACGGTGTCGCCATCAACTTGAGCGTCAAAAGATTTTTCAGCCATAGTTTTTGTCGCTTCATTTGGGACCAGAAGTACTGCTTCTTCATTGAGAATATCAATGATGAAAAGAAAAGCTTCTTCTACCCCTTCTTCATCGCAAATTTCAACTTGAGCTTTCATTAGTTCGTCTTTCCGGTCTAAAACCACTTTTGGACTGGCTGTTTCAATAACTCCTACTCGGTATTTTTTACCACCAAATTCAGCAACTTTGCTATCGAGGGTTACCAGTTCTTTATCAGAATAATCAGAAACATCTGATTTGGCCTCAAACATTTTTGTGGCATATTCATGCATATCAATTCCCAGCTCTGCAGTGAGATTTTCAGCCATTCGACGATCGCAGTCCGTGGTGGTTGGACTTCTGAATTCAAGCGTATCAGAGAGAATACAGCTCAAGATTAGTCCTTTGATTTCGGTTGGCACTTTATCCCAATCATTCATCATCATTGGGCCAATGACAGAAGCCGTTGATGCCAATGTTTTGATGGTTACTTTAACCACGTAGTTTGTACTGAGGTTTCCCGAGAATTTATGATGATCAATGATTTCTAAAATTTCAGTATTTTCTAGATTATCAGGGAGCTCGTCTCGATTATTGGTATCGACGATTACCACTTGGTCACCATCATCAACTTTTGTGATGATTTCTGGAATATCCAGGCCCCAGTAATCCAAAACAAATTTTGTTTCAGGATTGAGTTCTCCCAGGATATAAGGAGTAGCGTCTTTTCCAAGAATATTGTTGTAGTACCAAGCGGCAATAATAGCACTTCCAGTAGCATCGGTATCCGGTGATTTGTGACCAAAAACTTTGATTGTCATATTTTTGAATTTTAAATTTCTAGCTTGTCTAGAATCTAACCAACAAACAGATTAGATGATATTTTTTATTGAGACTCTGGGCAAGCCAGAGATTTTATTGTTATGATTTTAAAACTTCAATTCCAGGAAGATCTTTTCCTTCTAAAAACTCAAGCATGGCTCCACCTCCAGTAGAGACATGGGTGAAAGCATCTTTTTCTACTCCGAATTTCTTAAGTGCATCAAGCGTGTCTCCTCCACCAAGAATAGTTTGAGCTGATTTTTGAGCCGCTATGGTTTTTAAAACCTCACGAGTTCCTTTTTCAAATGGTTTGAATTCAAAGCATCCCAAAGGACCGTTCCAAATAATCGTTTTAGAGTGCTGAAGAATTTCTTTATAACTATTTATGGTTTTAATTCCCATATCAAAAATTTTCATACTTCCCATGACATTTTGAGTTGGAATATCAACCGTCTCATTTGATTCCATACTATCAGCACAAATAACATCAATTGGGAGGTGTAGTCCTGTTTGGTTTTTTTCTGCCAATGTAATAATCTTTCGAGTAATATCTAACTGATCTTCTTCATAAAAGCTCTCTCCAACATTGAAACCTTGAGCCGCTAAAAAGGTATTAGCAAGAGCCCCTCCAATAATGATATTTTCAGCGGTTTGAGCAAAGTGCTCAAGAACTTTAACCTTAGTTTCGATTTTCGCCCCTCCAACTACAACCGTAAGCCCTTCGATCTTTTTATCTGAAAGGAAAGGGGAGAGATGATCGATTTCTTTTTGAAGCAAAAATCCTGGGTAAGCGGGAAGATAGCTTGCTAGACCAATTACCGAAGCGTGTGGTCGGTGTGAAACGGCAAAACCATCATTGATAAAAACTTCGGCATTGAGGCTAAGAAGTTCTTGGATAAAGTCTGGAGCATTTTTCTTTTCCCCAGCGTAAAATCGAACATTTTCATGAAGTTGAATTCGGCTTTCCCCACTGGTGAGTGTTTCTCTAAACTCAACAGACTTACCGAGAAGTGATTCTAGTTCTGATAAAACAACCTTTAGAGAATATTTCGGGTCGGGGGCTCCTTTTGGTCGTCCTAAATGAGAAAGAATATGAATTTCTTTCGCTCCATTTTCCAATAAAAATTTTAGTGTAGGGATTGATTCTGCAATTCGGGTGTTTTCCGAAACCTTCCCATTATCAATAGGGACATTGAAATCTACGCGAATAGCCACAATCTTGTCCTTAACCGCTTCTGAAGTAAGTTTTTTGATTTGCATGAATAGGGGAATTTGTAATCACGCAAATTCTAGGAATTGCTTACTAAAGGGTCAAGCAGCGAATGTAAAAAATGAAGATTTTATGAACCGATAGTCAGCGTTCGAAGATCTTTTTCTCTTAGAGCTCCAAGAGTTTTTGGTCCAAGAACACCATCTACATCACCACCTTCAAAACCAAGAGCTTTTTGTAGGTCTTCTACAAAATTTCTAGCTTCGGTATTGTAGTGGTATTTACCATCAGGTCCTTTTGAAAGACTAAATCCAAAGGCCTCAGCAATTTTCCCAGTTCTTTCAGCTCGATCAGCATTACCTTGTAGAACTTCTTTGATCTGAGTGTTTTCTGCATCAGATAGTGAAGAAAAATCATTAGTGGTTAGTGCTCTTATTGGGGTCAGACTCCAATTATGATCAAGAACTTTTTCCATTGTTGCTGGCGTGAGTCCTTCGCTTGGATCAAATCCAACGGTTCTAGCCATTTGATCAACCACTCGGCGAGCAGCGGCTTGTCCAGCTTCTCCTTCTGGTACTTGGAATCCTAGAGCTTGAGCAAATTTGATATTTCTCTCATTTGGATCTTCTATTTTTGCAATAGCTTCAAGTTCTGTTCGTCGAGCAGCCACAGTTTCCTCTGTAATACCTTCACCACTTAACGCTAAGTCAGCGGCTCGGGCTTGAATAGCCGTTTCAAGATCAATAAGTGACTGTCGTCCTACTTTACCATCACGATTTATATCAGGTTTAAATTCATTAGCATGATTAATGATTTCTTGGACTTTGGCTCCAAAGGCTCGAAGTTTACTTCCATCAGCGTAGATTTCTTCTTTACTGGTTTCAAATCCTTCTTCGACACCAAATACTTTGGCAATTTCTAGACCAATTTTTACCCAGTCTCCTTGATTATATTCTGCTTGATATTTAGCCAAAATTGCGAGTACTTCTCCTCGAGTTTTTGGATGAGCCATGTGATCAAGCGTTAGACCTTCAATGAGGGCATCTACATTATCAAACTTAGGTCTTTCGTTTTCTTTGTCAGTTTCAACAGGAGCGATAATCTCTTCTTCATCTCGTCTCTCTGTATCAGCTACGGCTGGTGTAGCTTCGTGTACAGCGGCAACAGCAAGTGTTGCTGGCACCCCTCTAAGAGCAATAGCTCTTGCATCCGCAGGAAGTGTGGCGGTCACTCGAGCAATTAAACCCTCCCATAGAGGAGCCGCTTTTGCGGCTTGTCCTTGTAGTTGGAACCTCAAATCTTTAAGTAATCGATTTAGTCCTGGAAGGTTTCGATTTTCGAGTTTTGTTAAAGCACCGTCAATGTTACGTCTTAAAGAACCTTGTAATATAGCGGAAGTTCCTTCCATAAGTTTTTCATACGGACCAGAAAGAGCATTTCCTAGACGAGCTTTTAGCGCATTAGACTCGACTCTGGCGAGTGTTCTCATGCCAAATATTTCATCCACTCTAGTTCGAAGTGGTCCATGAGGCATTTTTGCAACTCTTGCCAGAAAAGCTTCTCGTTCTCCCAGCGCAGATAACTGCTGTGGTAGTTTTGCAAGCGCATCATCGGTAAGAGCAAATTGTCGTAATACATGTGAAAAGTCTCCGGCATCGTCAGCATATCTAAATAGAATCGCTGGATTATCCATATTCTTAATAGCTTGTTGTAGACTTCCTTTGCTTTCAATTAAGGCCTTAATGGCTAGTTGTCTTTCACTTACAGCGGCTCCTTGAATAATTCGTTCAAGCTTAGTTCCTTGGGCAATAGCTTTAGCGAGTACATCATCAACAGCGGCTCCAACGGTTTTAGCGGCAGCGAGTACATCTTCAACTTTGGCCCCATTTGCAATAGCTTTAGCGAGTACATCATCAGCGGCAGAGCCAACAGTTTTGGCAGCCGCAAGTACGTCATCGATTTTAGCTCCTTGAGTAATAGCTTTAGCCAATACATCATCAACGGCAGAGCCAGCAGTTTTAGCAGCAGCTAAGACTTCATCAACTTTACCACCCTTGGCAATAATAGCGGCAGCAGCATCATCAACAGACGCTCTAGCGGCTTTAACTCCAGCAAGTACTTCATCAATGTTTTTTCCTTGTTGAGCAACTCTTGCGGCAAGAGCATTAATATTTCCTTCAGTATTTTTAACGGCAACAAATACATCATCAATCTTCCCACCCTTGGCAATAATAGCGGCAGCAGCATCATCAACAGAAGCTCTAGCAGCTTTAACTCCAGCGAGTACTTCATCAACATTTTTACCTTGCTGTACCATTCGGGCAGCAAGGGCATTAATATTTCCTTCAGTATTTTTAACGGCAACAAATACATCATCAATCTTCCCACCTTTGGCAATAATAGCGACAGCAGCATCATCAACAGAAGCTCCTGCGGCTTTAACCGCCGCAAGTACGTCATCAACTTTTCCTCCTTGTGCCATTACGGCTAAATAAACTTCATCAACTTTAGCTCCTTGGGCAATGAGCTGTGCAGCAGCACCTTCGCTAGCTTTGACTATTTCTCCAAGTTGTGTTCTTAAAGTAGCAATAGCGGCCGCATCATCACCAGCAAGTACCATTAGACGGTTAATTTGAGCTACATCATCACCAGCCGCTGCTGCAAATTTAGCCATATTACCTCGAATGACACCTATAGCAGCGGCATCATCACCAGCGGTTACGACTAACTGTCTAAGAGCGGCCACATCATCGCCAGCCGCGGCAACATATTTTACCATGTTAGTACGAATGGCGGTAAGAGCTGCAGCATTTCCTTCGGCAGCTTCTAGGATACCTTTCAAGGTGATATTTCTTTGTCCTGCAATTCTGAGAACATCTTCAATTTTTTCTCCTGCAGCAATAGCATCAGCGGCGGCTTTACCTCCTTTAGCTCTAGTCACTGAATTTTGAACGGCCATCAAAGCTTCTCGTCCAGGCGTTCCATTAGCAACAACTCGACCGGCATCATCTACAAGTCCAGTTCCACGTGTTGGCATCATACTGGCAAGCCTGCTCCCAGAACCTTGAACGACTTTAGTTCTGGTCGCCCCCCGTATAGCGAGTCGTGCGGCTCCTCCAACAGCTCTTCCAGCTACATTAATAATAGCCCCAAATGGAATCATCATGCTAGCTGCAAAAATCATAACTTCTCGAGCTATGGCTGCATTCTCATCAGTGAAATTAAAAGTTCCGTAAAGTCCCTTCATATCATCATAAATAGCTAAAAGACTTCCGAGTCCTTCAGAACCGTTGGCAGAAATATCAGCATCAAGAACCTTCATAAAGGTCATATCTTTTGCCATATTATCAATCATTGTAGCTCTATTGGCCAACATTCTTTCTGCATAGATAGGATCTATTCGTTTGACCATTTGGACCATTTCATCAAACTTTTGGCTCGCTTCGTTAGAAGCTCCATCAGCCTCAAGCGCTGCTTTGTAACTGTCAAGAATACTATTTTCTCTTTCGCTAAGTTCACCGCCAGCCTCTCTAGCAGTTTTTAACCCTTCACGGGTTCTTTTGCTGGTTTCTCTAGAGGCAGAGGTCGTATCATTTAATTCTCTAAGGGCTTGAATCATAGCATTTGGATCGTTCATTATCGCTTCCGCAGAAAAGGTGATCCATTCTCCATCATCATTCATATATTTATCAGTACTAAGATTCCATCCACTTACAGTATCGAGAGCTTCCGAAACAACTTTTTCGAGAGCGGTTTTAGTAGTATTTAGATCATTTGCTCTGATAGCCTCTCTAACGGCTAATGCATCTGCCAAAAGGTCGGGTTTATAACCTTCTATTGTTTGAAGGAAAGTTTCAGTATTTCTGATTTGTTCATCAGATAAAGTGTTTTCTCCAGCCGTTTCTCTGTCTGCTGGATTAGCTCCATAGGCATCTAATGCGATTCTGGTCGGTTCTCCAGCGTTTCCCTGAAGTTCTTGAGCGACTCTAAGGACCGTCCCTTCATCAGTCCTATTATTTAGCATAAGGTCTAATGTTTCCGTGGCATGTCGGTAGACTGGAGCACGGTGTGCATGTCTTTTTTCAAATAGAGCCTGCTCAATCTCTTCTAAACTCATATCAGGATAACTGCCGTCTTCATCATTGTTTCTTTCTAAAACACCATGTCTGATAGCATGTTGTCTCATTACTTCTTCATATTCCGGCGTTCCCCGAGGGGGAATATTTCTGCCTGCAATATAATTACCTAAGTCTCTAGCAGCGGTTTGAGCTTTCATAGTTTCGAGTCTCGTATTCAAGATATTAATAGCCCTAGCTCGAGCTACTAGTTTATCTGGTGATAAATTTTGCTCTAAACCACTATCGAGGAATCTATCTACTTGTTCCGTCTCTAGAGTGACAATCACTCGAAGAATATCTTCAATGTTATCTCCAAATTTGTCCAGAGCTCTCGCAACCGTTTCACTACTGGCAATAAGATTTGCCCTTCCTTCCATGGCATCTAAGAAGTTACCAGCTTCATGTCCATCTAGACCACTTTCATTATCAAAATCATGTAGTTCGGCAGTTCTGGTTAAATAATCTCTGGCAACGTCTCGATATTTCTCAGGAATTTTATCCATCATGGCTCTAAATTCCGCCTGTTGACGTGCCGCATCAGTATTTCCATCTTCCGCTGTAAAACTTGCTGGGAGAGTTTCTCCACCAGTTTCTTCTAAGAAAATAAATCTAGATACTTTTTCTGTGCCGTAAGCCGATTGAAAGAAGTTTTTCATTTTTGTTAGAGCTTATCAATTTCAGCTTCAAGTTTTTCGAGTACTTGAGCTTCTTTTGTTTGGTTAATTTCTTCACGAATCTGGTCATCGTGTCGTTTTTCTTGTTGAATATCGTGTTTGATATTGGCAAGAAACTGTTTGTCTTGAGTGGCTTTTTCAATCAAAAAATTCTGATGTTTTTGAGCTGTTTCCAGAAGTGATAACATTACTTTTGCTTGATTATCACTGAGGGAATCAAGTTTTTCGAGAAGCTTCTTCTTGGCAGAGACTGACAAGAATAAACTCTCTAAGATCAGTTGTTGAATTTCTTTTTTCATGAAAAAATCCCTCCATTGTATCATAAAATTCATCTTTTTACCAGTTTTAGACTTATTTTTTTTGAGGGTTTTTAACAAATGCTTAGAATGACTCTGATTTGGAAAAAAATATGGAATTAGAAGTAATTATCGGTCTCGAAATTCACGCTCAACTGAGTACCAAAACAAAACTCTTCTGTAATTGTGATAATGACGCTTTTGGCGCGAAGCCAAATACCCGGGTTTGCCCAGTTTGTATGGGATTCCCAGGAATGTTGCCAGTGCTAAACAAAACGGCTTTAGAGAAAGGGGTTCGAGGAGCTGCAGCCCTAGGATGCGAAATACAAGAGTTTTCAAAATTTGATCGAAAAAATTATTTTTACCCAGACCTTCCAAACGGATTTCAAATATCTCAATACGATCAACCAATCTCTCTAGATGGTCAGGTAGACATTGAGCTTGAAGGAGGGGAGAAAAAGACGATCGGTATTACTCGAGTGCATTTAGAAAACGATGCTGGAAAGCTTACACATACAGTTAATGGAACCCTCTGTGATTATAATCGAGCCGGAACACCATTAGTAGAAATTGTAACTGAACCAGACCTTAGAGACCCTGAAGAAGCTCGAGTTTTGGCTCAAGAAATTCAAAAAATCTTACGAGCGGTCGATGCCTCCGATGCTGATATGGAGAAGGGGATGATGCGATTTGATGCCTCTATCTCGCTTCGACCAAAAGGGGAAGATAAACTTTACCCTCGAACAGAAATTAAAAATCTAAATTCTTTTACCTCTCTCTACAAAGCGCTGAAATACGAATTGAGAAAACAGAAATCAGCCTGGGAAAAAGGATCAATTCCTACCCAAGAAACAACCGTTGGATGGCTGGATGATAAAGAAGAAACAAAGCTTTTACGAGATAAAGAGTCGGCTCATGATTACCGATACTTCCCAGAGCCTGATCTGCCACCAGTAACCTTTACTAAGGCAGAAATAGAAGATATCAACGCTTCTCTTCCTGAACTGCCTCTCGCGAAATTTCACCGATACCAAGACGATCTTGGTCTGACTGAAGCCGAAGCCCTAAAAATTACAGAAGCTCCAGAACTTTATACCTTCTACGAAAAAGCTATCACCCTAAATAAGAAAGCGAAAAAGGTCGCCAATCTTTTCCTTTCGGTTGTTTTGGCTGATACTAATTGGACTAAGTCAGAAATTACTCCAGAACATTTAGCCGATACAGTCAATCTGCAAGAAGATGGAAAAATCTCATCAAGTGCGGCCAAAGAAATCATCCAAGCCGCTATGGAAAATGGGAAATCAGCCAAAGAACTTATGGAAAATCTAGGACTAGAACAAAAATCTGACAGTGGAGAAATCGAAGCTTGGGTGGATGAAGTGATGGCTGAAAATCAATCTGTGGTTGAGGATATTAAAAATGGAAAAGATAAAGGAATCCAGTTCCTGATGGGGCAAGTGATGAAAAAATCACGAGGATCAGCTAACCCTCCAATGGTAATGCAGGTTCTACAGAAAAAAATACAGGGGTAGGATTTGCTTTTTTAAGACAAAAGCCCTAGAAATAAATTTGAAATTGCGATAAAATAAAAAAACATGGATTACATTTTAGAAAACGCCAAAGAAATTATGATGCTCTGCTTCGGGGCAGGATTCCTGATCTTAGCAATCGTTATTACTCGAACGGTAATTATCGCAACACGATTGATGAAAAAGATTGACGATCTTACCGATCTAACAATCCATTACATCAACAAACCATTGTCTATGATTGTTCATGCCGAAAAAGCTCTGAACAAGTTTCTAGACAGTATGAATAAACGGTAGTTTTTAATTTTTTCAATAAAACGAAACAAATTACTAGCTTTTTACTTTGGCATGTGTAAAGTCTGATCTCCAATAGGTATATCGTTTTAGAAGTTGTGTAAAAATATGTTCCTGAACATTTAACTAGTGGAAAATATTTTTTAATCATTCTCTCTATGCAAGGTACTGTTAAAAAGAAGCTTAATGGGTTTGGATTTATTGCTCCTGAAGGAGGCGCAAAAGATCTATTCTTTCATGCTAACGACCTTAACATCGCGTTTGATGATCTCAATGAAGGTGATGTTGTCACTTTTGAAATGGGAACATCTGAAAAAGGTCCAAAGGCAGACAATGTTGATTTAGTGTAAAACATTAAACATCAAAGAAATAAAAAAGCGTTTGGAGTTATAACTCTGAGCGCTTTTTTGCTGGTAGAGAGGATGGGATTCTTCAATTCTAATTTGGAGTTTTAACTTTCGTGACTTTGTATCGAACCCTAATTGGGTTCTCATGTTTTCCAAATATTTTAAAAAATCGGACATAAGCCCAATTTCTTAAAATGGCGGAGGGACAGGGATTACTTAAATTTTTGAAAAGTTTTTAGCGTGACTTCGTATCGAACCCGCGCTTCGCGTAGTCTGGTTCAGAATCCCGTTCTTCCAAAAGAAAAAAGAAGTCAGGACAGGGATACTTCTTGCTCGACTTCGTCTTCACCGAAGCCTTCAGCACCAAATCAAAGATTTGGGCTTTCGGTCGAACCTGGTCTGGCTCGAACCTTGCACTTCGTGCAAATAAAAGATCTGACTAACCCCGCTGGGGCTACTCAGATTTTTTAATGGCGGAGGGACAGGGATTCGAACCCTGGAGGACGTTGCCGCCCTGCTGGTTTTCAAGACCAGTGCATTCGACCACTCTGCCATCCCTCCGTCGGTGTCGTTTGTAGTTCGTTGAGCTCCATTTTAAGAAAAATTTCGCATAACTCACTTAAACTCCTTTTCCTCATAAAGGCGCGCTAACGCTCTCCGCCTTTACTCGGGGTAAGAAGCTAGAGGATTCTAAAAAGTTTTGTCTTGTGTGCAAATCTTTTTCAATTGAACTTTCTAAGCCGCTAGACTTTCATCGATTTGAACGAAGAATTTCCAAATTTTATTATCGGTTTGAACGACTAAGTTTCCATTCACAAAACCAATTCGAATAAAGTGGAGGTTTCGAGTTCTGTGAAGACGAGCAACAACCTCTCCAAATAATTGTTGGGCTTCTTTATTGGTGATCTCTTGTTTATCGTATGGAGAATGTACGATGTTCACATTGACTCCAAAGCTCACTAAGCAGTAGCTTTTTATTTTCTCTAGGAGATTGCCCACAGAGGTATATTCAGACCCAAAGTACATTTCTTGGTAAAGCGTCGTATAGAAATGGAAGCCTTCATCACTCAGCGCATAAAATTGTTTCAGGTGAATCCGAAGTAGTTGTTGATGAAGCGGATGATTCTCCAATTGTTCCCAGAGAGAGTTATCGGTGAGAAGTTCGATTTCACCTTTTTCATTCACGGACACTTCCTTCCAGTCTTTTATTTTGGCATGTTTATTGATGGTTACTGGAGCTGGGCGTTCTTCGGCAAAAACTTCGGTTGGAGTATTTACTCGGACAAATTCCTGCCATTGGTTTATGGCTTCTACTTTTTCCGCTTCTTGGGATTCTGGCTGTACTGGAGCGAGTATTACGTTTTCTATGCTTGAAGGTTTTGGCTCAGGTCTTTCAGTCTCAACTACTTCTTTTTCAGCTTTTGTCTCGTCTTCTTCTGGGATTTCCTCAGGTAAAGTATCTACAGGGGCTTCAACTTCTGTATCAGCTGAATCTGCTTCGGCAGGGGGAACATCGGTAACTTCATGATCATCAATAAGAGTTTCAATATCTCCAAAGAAGTCATCTTCATTACCTTCTGTATTTTCTTCAGTAGTGTTATCTACTATATCTAGACTATCGGCATCAATCTCTGTTTCTACTGTTTCATCATCACCTTCATTGTCGGCTTCTAGAGTAGGGGATTCATCATCTACAAAAGTCTCATCAATCATATCATCGATTACTTCACCGTCTTCCAATTCTGGTTCAATGTCTATGTTTTCTGGTGCTTCTATTTGATCTGAATCGAGTGTTTCTGGAGGTTCAACAGTATCCACCTCTAGCTCAACTTCATCTATCATTGAATCTACCTCTACAGGGGGAACGTCTACTTCCGTATCATCGACCATTTCTGGAACATCAATGTCCTCCTCAATTTCTAGAGTTGATATGAGTTCATCAACCATTGCTTCACCGCCATCGACGAGGCTTTCGTCTTCATCGACTAACGTTTCTTCATCTACTTCTGGAACTTCTATGTCAATTTCGTCTTCTTCCTCTGATCCTTCAACGTCATCTTCAGCGAGTTCTTCGTCTATATCAACATCTGTTGTTTCTGATACAACTTCAGGAACATCGGTATCTTCAGGCGTTTCAACCGGTTCTTCTGGGAGGTCGATTTCCCAGGCTTTAGAAAGACTCGCTCCAAAGTAGGTTTGATAATTTTGTTTCAAATTACTAAAGGCAACAGAGGTTTCTTTTTGCAGGAATCCAATCCCGATGGTTTCACAGAATGTCTTGAGCCACTCAGAGGCTTGTCCTTTGTTATTGGATTCTAATGGGACATCTTTTAGAGCACTCATAAGTCGATCAAAACGATCTTGCGGAATCGTCGCCAAAGTCTCAATCAAGAAAGTTCCCAACGGCTGATGAAAGTTTTGCATAAGGGTCTGCAACCCACTTTCTGAACGTCCAAGCAATCGAGAAAAACGATCAATCCCTTTTGCCTGATCTTTTGGATTGAGGCGTTCATCGAGTTCGTTCCACTTAATCTGATAGTGTTCAGGGATTTTTTTCTTTTCAGCGTCGTCTTTGTTTTCTATTTCAGAACTTTCGGCGTCAGCATCTTGGTCTTCTTTTAGTTGTAAATCAGCCCAGTATGATCGAAGTAAGTTTTTGTAGCCTTGTCGGTCAAAGAAATGCGCTTTCGTCTCTGGATGATCGGTTAAAAATTGCTTTTCAAATTGTTCATACTTGTCGAAAGTCGCCGCTTCTTTTGCGGTCTTAGCTCCGAACGTATCAATGGCTTCAACGGTGGCTTTGTGGTTGGCGTTATCGACGGACTCTAGCGCTGAAGCTTGGATTTTTTTCTGTTGAGTCGACCACTTTTTATAGAGGGCTTCGTTTTTTGCTCGAATAGCTTTTCGGATATTTTCATTCGCGAAAAGATCAGAATCTAAGTCATAGAATTTCTGTGCTTTTAGCTGATCACGAAAAGCTTCGTAAGAATCGGCGGCTTCAGGAGTAAGTTTTTTGAGGGCATCACCTGTACGAGACTTGATCGAAGTAAGGGCGCTTTTGACTCGGTTTTCCTGGAGTCGGTTATGCTCATCAAGTAGGGCTTGGTTCTTGAGTCTTAGGGCTCGTCTGATATGAGGATTTTTACTTTCCTCGGGAGTCAGCTTATAGAAGTTCTGTGCTTTGAGAAGGTCTTTGAAGTTTTCGTATTTTAGTGCGGTTGGAGGGAGGTTCTTTACCTGATTTAGCTTCTTGGTATTTATCCGATTAATGATCTCTTGAGGTACTGCTTCTTGAGCTTCTTTTTTCTCAGATTTCTGATTGGCTTGGTATTCTGAAAAGAGAGCTTCAGTTTTGGCAATCGCAGCCTCTTTGATCTCGGGAATCTGATAAGTTTCGTGAGGAATATCATAAATTTTCACGTCGAGAAGCTCCTGACAGAAGTCCTTAAAATTAAGATCAGGAGGAAGATCACTTGGTAACCGAGCCTGATCGATTCGTTTGAAAGCATCAAGCTTGGCAGCTTCTTTTTGTTCTCGGGCTTTGTCGAGAACTTTTTGTCTTTCGGTTAACCACTTCTCATGAAGTTCTTGATTCTTTTTCTGAACAGCGGCTCGGATACGTTCATTTTTGAATTGAGTAGGTGTGAGTGGATAGAAGTTTCGTTTCTTGAGTTCATCTCGGAACTCGTTGTAGTTGAGTTCTTTTTTGGGAAGATCAGGGACATCGTTGAAACTTTTGGATTCTACGATATAGAGGACTTTCTGAATATCGGCTTCACGATGTTCTAGCCATTGAGCATGTAGGGCTTCATTTTTGCGACGGATTATTGCTCGAACTTCGGGAAGAGCATTAACCTCTTTATCAATCCCATAAAAATTAGCTTTTTTGAGCTCATCCTTAAATTGTTCATAGGTGAGATCAGCGTCTGGTAGAGTCGGGAGTTGGTCGAAAGTTTTACCTTCGATTTTCTGTCGGGCTTCTTCGATCTTTTGATCTTTCTTGTCCAGCTCTTCGTTGATCTTACCAAGAAATTTTAGGTAGTCTTTTGGTGAGTAGAAGTTGGCATCATAAGTTCTTTTTTCTCGGTCATACTTTTGAGCTTCTTGATCAAACTTGGCTTTGAGCTCGGGAGATTTTTCCAGTCGAGGGGCGAGCCGGGTCGTTGTTTCTTTGATTTCAGCGATGACAGGGGCATATTCAGCAACCTTGGTTTTGATGCCTTCTTTGTCATCCGAATTTAGATATTTATCTCGGTCTTTTAGCGTCGCTGTGGATTCAAAAGAAGCGATCATCGCTTGCGCAATCGCTGAATCTCCAACTCGCTGAGCTATGGCTCGGTAGTCTTTGGATTGTTGTTGTCGAAATGATGTTTTAGCAACTTCAAGTTTGGCTAGAAAGTAATCGGCATTTTCTTTACGTGTCAGTTTTGTTGCCGCTTGATAAGCTGCAAGAGCCTTGTCTTTATCATCAAGCAAATCAATGCTAATACTGGCTAAAAATTTATCTATACCTTGGTTCTCAGAGGTATTAAAAAGATCAATTTGTTCTTTTCTGAAACGAGTCCAGAGTTGATAGCTTAAAGGGGAATTGTCTAACTCTTTAGCGAAGTCTTCTCTTCCTGTAGATTTTAGATGATCAACTACATCGTTCCATTCAACTCGTTTTGGAAACTTTGCTTGTTTTAGTTTCTTATAGATATCAGGGAGTTCTTTGTCGTAGAACTCATTAATTTTTTTTTCTGGGGACTGTTCTGTTCCTATCAAGTTTTCATGTACTTGTTTTAGGTAATTTTTCCCTTCTTCAGACTTAAGTTCATTTAAAGCCTCTGTATCATTATAATACTCTAAATCCTGTAAGAATTCTTCATAGAACAAATCGAAAGGAATATTTTCTCCTTTTTTGTTTTTATATTCTTCAAACAAATTTCTAGCACCCTCTGGTGCTTCTATTGCGCTTTTTAAAGCATCCAAACCGCCTAGAGAAGGATCTTTGTCGGGGTTTTTAGGAGGCATTCTTTAAACATTAGAAACTCCTTTTTCTTGCAGGTCTAGATTGTCTAATTTGAGCAGCTAAGGAACTTAAAAGGTTTTGGCATCCTGATTTATGAGGACAATTTCCACAGTTTGCCAAAGACTCTCTAGCTGTATTTAGTGCTGCCATATCTTTTCCACTTGAACTTACGCCTTTGACTCCTGAAACAGGATTCCCAGTAATTCCTCCGTGATCAGCACAACAACAAACACAAGCTTTGTTGATTTCTTCTTGAAGTACAGAGATTTGATCTAGTAGTTTTGCAATGGCATCAATAGCTGGAGCAATTTCTTTTTGTTCGTCAGCAGTAAGAGTGGCTACTTTTTCTGCAGCGATGTTAACAAACTGCTCTTTTAGTGTTTTTGCATTAGCGATAACTACTTCTTTTTGAGTTTGTGCGTCTACTACTCGAGTCGTTCCAGCTTTTTCACATCCACCACAACCGTGAGTTAGATGATCTAAACAGGTATCTCCTAGTTCAGGGATGAGCTCAACAATTCTAGCCCTCGCTCCACTCCAAACATTAACAATCTTGTCCGTAGAGTCTTTTGCGGTGTCTAGTTGAGAAGTTGCTTCTTTAGATGAAATAGTGAACTTCTTATCATGATTGTGTTCGTGTCCATGATGATGTTTAAGTTCCGAAAGCGCTTGATCAGGAGATTTGATAGCCATTTTTTATAAAATTTAAAAAATATTTTTTGTAAGTGCTCCCACTCTATGATTAGGCATGCCTAAGTCAAGTTTTTTATGCCTATTAAAAGTGTTAACACTCAGGAATTTATTGAAAAGCAACTTAGTTGCAAGTTTTTATTTGAATTTTCTTGGAAGCCCCCTGAGTCTATTATCTTTTCTTGTAAGTAGTCTTTTTCAGATTCAAAAGGTTCTTGCTCATGGGATCTATGCATCAATTATTTTACCAATCATTGTCTGCTGCTAAGGCAATTGTTTCCGCTTTTGATCGTAGGGTATTTATGAGTGAGTTACAAGCTTCTTTATGTGGACATTTTCCACATTTGTTTAGGCTTTCTTGTGCTGAAAGTAAAGTCTTCTCGTTACTTATGGTTTTGTCTACTGTTGCAACTCCTGATGCTGTTTTTTTACCAGCGATTCCTCCATTTCGATGACAGGTTTCTTGAGCTTGGATGGCGAGTGTTTCACACACCACATTTTCTCTCTGAGCCCTAATTACATCTCTCACAATTCCTTGTTGTCGAGTATCCAATGAATCTGGCTGACAGTTATGGGGGAAATTAGCACATTGCCAGACCTCTCTATGAAATCTCTGACAGGTTTGTTCACAAGGGGAGTCATTTTCGCCTTCTGAACACCTAAGTACACCATCGGTAAACTGCATAGCATGAAGTGTTTTTCCGAGTAGCTCGTGCCGAGCTTTAGCTTGATTGGGAGTACAGCGTTTTCCTTTTTCACCTTTAGCAATACAATCTAAACAAGCGGTCGCAATATCCCGAATATAAAGACCCGACTCAAGAGGAGCATCATCGCTGGTAGTTTGAAAGTCTGGACGGAATACTTCGGTCATGACTTTTTAAATAAAACTTTTATTCAAAAAAGTCAATAATTGCTTTGTCATTTCTGCGAAGCCAGGAATCTAGCTTTTTAATTTTAAAAAAACCCATTCCATAAATAAATCTCTGGCTTGTCCAGAGTCTGATACTTAGTCGTAAAAATTGAGATTCTGGGCGGAAGGTCTTGGGAAAAACTCTTAGCCAGAATTTTTGGTGTGTAATTCGTTTTTTTGATCTCTGTTGTAAAAGAGGCGTGTGTTGTTTTTTGTAGAGATTATTACTTTTTTTAATAAATAAATCTCTGGCTTGTCCAGAGTCTAAAGCCTAGTCGTGAAGATGTGAGATTCTGGGCGGAAGGTCTTGGGAAAATCTCTTAGCCAGAATTTCTTGTGCGAGATTGTTACTATTATCAGATTACTTCATCGTATACCTGTGGATCACGGTTTTTTCTCCTGGTTGAGGAAAGTCTTCGCTTTTACCTTCCCAGTCTTTCATAGAAAAGACGTAAGAGATGATTCGACTCTTTGGCTTGAGTTCTTCGAGGAATTTGGCTCGGAGTTTTTTGTTTAGACTGTCGGTCATTCCAAATACATAGACTCCATCAGCCTTACTAAGGTCTTCCCAAAAAATATTTTGCCATTTAACCGTGAGGTTCGGATATCGGAGACTCTTAATCTTAGCAATAAGGAAAAGAATTACCGCCATTTCTAGAGCGATAATCTGAGCTTCTGGATTGTGTTTGGCGAGATGTCGACTCACTCGGGCATCTCCACAACCGAGTTCGTAGAAAATTTCACCAGGCTTGAGAGCACAAATTTTATTAATCGCCTCTAAGTGTTTACTTCTCGTAGGAAAGTACGGAGCAATAACCCAGATAAAAGAAATCAGCGTTATCACGGTCAGAATAAAAACGATCAGCCAAATAATTGCGATCCAGGTCATTGAGGTCATTGTAGAGATTTATGATTTTGGTGAAAGAAAAAATATATTTGGTTTGTCATCCTGAACCTTGCGAAGGATCTAGTTTTTCAAATATTTCTTTTTTGCGTGCCCAAAAAAGAAAGGAAAAAAGGGCAACCCTGGGATAATAATTTAGAAAACAAAACTTTTCACTCCGCTGAATTTTGCAAGCCTTCGAGCAAAATTTAAAACGCTTCATTCAAAGATTGTTTTTGCCAAATTAATCCCGAAGGGTCAGGATAAGGAAAAATTTAATAAGGGAAATAGAGTAAAATTCAGAGATTTTTTATCCTTGTTTTAGGATTTCCTCTGGATTCGTCGTTACGATTTTGTGTTCTCCGTAACTCGCGATGATCTGTACCGCTACATGCTGGTTCCCCGCAAAGAAGAGTCCTTGCCCCACATTGGAATTGAGGAGTAAGTATTTTTCCTGTTCGGTGAGATTGAAGGTGTTTTGCAATATTTCCGTGGCCGATGGGGCTTGTTTGAGCAACAACTGCATCGAACTATTAGTAATAATCGGTTTCCCCCAAGGCGATTTGAGGAAGTCCTCCACATCCTGGGTAATCGTTGAAATACCAAGATAATATTTCCGCGCTCGTTTACAAAGATTGTGTAGGAATCGTCCAGAGTCTTCGTATTGAACGACATTCCAGGCCTCATCAATCACAAGCATTCGTCGTTTCATTTCGCTTCGAACTCGGTTCCAGATGTAGTTCAGAAGAATATACATTGAAATGGGTCGAAGTTGATCTTCTAGGTCTCGAATACCAAAACAGATAAGTCCAGAACTCAGATCAACATTGGTCTGTTGAGAAAAGAGTCCCGCAAAAGTTCCTTCGGTATATTTTTCTAGACGCATAGCGAGGCTTTTACCCCCTTCCATACTTTCAAGAATACTCTGCAGATCTTTCATCGTTGGCATTTCGTATTCGTGAGGGTTTTTTACCTCAGCGGTGATTCCTTTGATTTCATAACACTGATAAAGGGCCTTATCCATAAGACTACTTTCTTCTGGCGTCAATTTCCCAAGCATCAGGTTCATAAGACCAGAGATATTGATGATGTTTTCCCGGAGTAGGGAAGCGGTGTTTTCATCCGCATCATCAATTGGCAGTGGAAGGTCGAAAGGGTTAATTCGGTGATTTGAGTTCAGCGAAATATTTACATACGTTCCCCCAATGGTATGGGTTAGTGTTTCGTATTCTTTTTCTGGATCAAGGATGATGACATCGGTTCCAATCATCATTGATCTGAGTACTTCTAGTTTTACGGCATAAGATTTACCCGCCCCAGATTTCGCAAAGATAACCGAGTTGGCATTCTCAAGTTTAAATCGATCAAAGATAATCAATGAATTATTATGTCGATTAAGTCCGTACAAGATTCCTTCATTTGAAGTCAGTGTACTTGAAACAAATGGGAAAGTGGTCGATAGGGGAGACGTGTTCATATTTCTATGAATGTCTAAATCATCGGTACATTGTGGGAGTGTCGTATTAAACGCTCGTTCGGTTTGGAATTCTGTTGGACGAGTCATCACGAGGAGTCCTCCAAGAATCGTTTCTACCTGTTTGCAGATAACATCGAGTTTTTCTTGTGAGTCGGCGTAAACGGTGAAGTATACCCCTACTTGAAAGAATCTTTCTTTCCCTCTTTGAAGATCAACTCGAAGTTGTTCGGCATCTTCTAGAGCCGTATCTAGCGATACATCATTGGTGATTCCTTTCTCAGATTTCATTCTTCGAGTGGCTCGCATTTCGGTTACTTTCTTTCTCAAAGTACGCATCATTCGAGCCGAATCCGTTGGATAAACAAAGAGTGAAATATCTAGAGTCGCATCAAAATTGATAATTTGATTAAGCCAGTTGCTTTCTAAATAACGTGGATAATTAAACACGTAGTAAGATCGTACATGCTGACTATTTACGTTTAAGCTTCGTGGTCCAACCTCAAGAGAGCTTGGAGCGATAAGGTCTTTAATATTTACAACTCCTTCATTGTAGAACTTCTCGGCTTCGATAATTTTCTTTCGAAGGGCTGGAGTTAGTTTTTTTCGATCTTTTTTCGGATCATAGTTTTCAAAAAGTTGTTCTAACTCATCTTGAGATTGTTCGGATTCAGTCTTTTTAGGATCGACTTTTTTTGCCGCAGCTTCAACTTGTTGTTGTTTTCGTTTTTCCGCATTGGTCTTGTTCTTTTCTACGTGAGCATTCCATTTCTGTTTCATGCCTCCAAGAAGACCAGAGTTTTTAGTTTCTGGTTTAGGAGCTGCAGTTGATTTTGGTGCTTCTGTTGGCGCAGGCGTTGGAGCGGGAGTTTGTACTACTGGCGCTTCCGTGCTTGGCGGTGCTGTAGGGGCTGGTGTTGTCGGTGGAACCGTTTGAGGTGGTGTTGGCGCTGCTGTTGGTGCAGGCGTCGGAGTGGGCGTTTGCACTACTGGTGCTTCCGTACTCGGAGGCATGTTTTGTGGTGCTACTTCCTCAGTTGGAGTTTCTTCAGTTTCAACTTCTCGTTGCTGTTTTTGCATTGCTTGAAGTGCTTCAATACTGACAATTCCTTGTTTATCTACAAAGCTTTGATTTCCACTATTAGCCCCAGTATTTTGACTGGCTTGGCTATTTTGGTTGTTTTGTGTGTTTTGGTTTTCCGACATAATCCCTTCATTATAGCTGAAATTGAGGTTTTTTTCAATGCGAAGTATTTGAGTTTTTTGATAAATGTTTTTTTAGAGTCTTTATTAAAAAGAGTCCTTAAAATCATATCAAAGTCTTTATAAAATTTTTTGGGATCTCTTGGGCTCACTAAGAATTTTTTATTCCTAAATTTAAGGGGATATATCTAGGGGGAAACTATTCCGACTAAAAGTAAAAAAAACACTGCTCATTTTTCCCGATATATCAGAGGGGCGAGCAGTGTTTTTTTTAAAATTTCTCCTTTTTAAATCCTTCCTGTTATCGATTTTTCTTGAGCGGATAACACGCTCTTTGTTATTTATATTTGTTTTTTATCTTTTGTTTTTTTGGGGGTAGGCGAGAGGTAAAACCCGAAGCAAGACTGGTTCTGGGTCTTCTCTCTAGTTTTATAAAGTACAACTTTATAGAAGAGAGGAAGGCCAGGAGAGAACTCGACTCAGCAACACTCGTTGCATAGTCCATAAAGGTGCCAACGGAGCTAAGTCGAGATCCCTCCCAAAAGGAATCGTTCTGAAAAAGAACAGAGCATTGTATCAGATTTTCAATCTTTTTTCAACTACTTTAAAACATTTTTTTAAATTTGATTGTATCTTTGTGCTAGAATGCGCTTTGAATCTTAAAATAAATATAAATATGAAAGGGCTTTCACAAAAAGAAGCGGAAAAAAGGTTGGCTGAGTTTGGTAAAAACCTTCTTAAGGCCAAAAAATCAAACCCTTGGTATAAAATATTGTTTTCACAATTTACCGACTTGCTCGTAGTAATTTTGGTATTAGCGGCTGTTGTGTCCTATTTCTTAAGTCACGATCCAGTTGATAGTTACGTGATCTTTGGGATTGTATTATTAAATGCGGGGATTGGATTTTTTCAGGAATTTAGAACAGAGAAGACATTGGAGGCGCTAAAAAAGATGGTGCATCCAGAAATTCGGGTTTTCCGAGACGGAGAGGAAAAGATGATTTTGACCGAATCGATTGTCCCAGGAGATATTGTTGTCTTGGGAGAAGGGGATAAAGTGCCAGCTGACGGGCGTCTAGTTGAAGCCCACTCTTTAAAGATCGAAGAATCGGCCCTAACAGGAGAAAGCCTGCCTCTGGAGAAAAAAGCAGAAGATGTGGTATTTATGGGGACTTCTATTGCGAGAGGATCAGGAATGTTTGAGGTGATAAAAACAGGAATGGATACCAAGTTTGGTGAGATTGCTCGTCTAACCACAGAAACGGTAAAGGTGAAATCTCCACTTCAAATCGAACTTCAGCGTATTGGAGTCTTTGTAACGAAAGTAACGATTGTCATCTGTGTCTTCCTATTTTTAGTGGGATTATTTAGAGATTATACGATTGTTCAGAGCTTGCTCTTTTCCGTATCGGTAGCTATTGCAGCGGTCCCAGAAGGTTTGCCAACGACCATTACCATTGCGCTTGCTTTGGGGGCGACGGTACTGGCTCGAAAAAAGGCGATCATCAAGAAACTATCATCGGTTGAAACCCTTGGGGCGGTAACCACAATTTGTTCTGATAAGACCGGAACTTTGACAAAGAATGAAATGACGGTTCGTGAGATTTATTTAGCGGATCGTTCTATCTTTCATGTGTCGGGAGTAGGGTACGAACCTCACTCAGGAAAACTTAATTATGTGGGAGGACAAAAAAATACAAAAGAAAACACCGATCTCAAAAATGCTTTACTAGATGTTTGTTATCGGTGTAATGAGGCGAAGCTTGTTGAAAAAGAAAATCGTTTTCAGATTCTTGGAGATCCGACAGAAGGAGCGCTTTTGACTCTTTATTATAAGGACAAAATTGTTGACCTTGAAAAAAGTGGGATTCATCCAGCAACGGTAGATGATATTTTCCCATTCGATTCTGATCGAAAAATGATGTCGGTAGTTTCTCAAGGGAAAGTATTGGTCAAAGGTTCTCCTGACCAAGTTCTAGAACAGTGTACACATTGGTCTGATGGAGTTTCTGTTCAAGAAATGACAGAGGCTAAGCGAATCAAAATCAAAGCCCATTATGAGCGAATGGCTGAGAATGCTTTGAGAGTTTTGGCCTTTGCGGAAAGATCTATTGATGGGAAATTACCCGAAAATGCTGAAGAAGCAGAATCAAATCTAGTATTTTTAGGGTTAGTAGGAATGATCGATCCACCTCGTAGTGAGGTAAGAAGAGCGGTTGCTAAATGTCGTACCGCAGGGATACGAGTAGTAGTAATTACGGGAGATTTTGGAATCACAGCAGAAGCGATTGCTCGAGAACTAGGTATTGTAAGAGGAAAGAACGTAAAAGTCCTTACTGGAGGTGAGGTAAAAAATATTGAAGATGAGGAATTAAGGAGAATGTTATCAGACAGAGACCGATCTTTGATCTTTGCTCGGAGTCTGCCAGAACAGAAAATGAGAATTGTTCGCCTTCTTCAAGAACAAGGTGAAATTGTGGCGATGACAGGGGATGGAGTTAATGATGCACCAGCCCTTAAAAAAGCTGATATTGGAGTTGCTATGGGAATTACCGGAACGGAAGTAAGTAAAGAAGCCGCTACAATGATATTACTTAATGACTCTTTTGCCTCTATTGTTACAGCGGTGGAAGAGGGGAGAAGGATTTATGAAAATCTAAGAAAGTTCGTGTGGTTTATCTTCTCTTGTAATATTGCAGAGTTATTTGTAATTTTTGCAGCTATTCTTTTCAATTTCCCATTGCCATTAACGGCGATTCTTATCCTGTGTATTGATTTGGGAACCGATATCTTGCCAGCTATTGCATTGGGGGTCGATAATCCATCAAGAGACCTTATGAAACAGCCTCCTCGAGATACGAAACAAAAGGTAATGAATCGTCATTTTGTGCTGAACTTTTTATTTACAGGATGTTCTATTGGGGTGGTGATGACGATTGCCTTCCTTTATACCATATTTAATGATGGTTGGGCCTTTGGAATGCCAACAAATGAAGAGTTTGCGCACGCAACGACGGTAGCTTTTGTTTGTCTGGTTATGGTTCAATTAGTAAACGCTTTTTCTGCCCGATCGTTCTCTCGATCAGTGTTTCAGATGAATCCACTGAAAAACCACTTTATGCTTGTGGCTGTTATGACCTCAATCTTGATGACGCTTTTGATGATCTACGTTCCGTTTCTTAATGATATACTAAAAACCACACCGCTAGATTTACATGATTGGGGAGTGGTACTTTTGAGTTGTGTGATTCCTTTGGTTGTTGTCGAAATCCAAAAGATCTTTGTTCGGAAAAATCAGTAAAATTTCTGACTTTTAAAATTTATAAAAGTATGTTATAATCTGGGGATTAATATTTTCCCCATGGGTAAAGAAAAACCAAAAATTCGGCTTGGAAAAAAACTTATCAATTGGAGTGCGCCAGACTATCACCCGCATGAAAGAGGTCTGCTCTGGCATATCGGGTTTTGTGGAGTAATGTTTGGAAGTGCGATATTTTTCCTCTGGTGGGATAAAGAATGGGGATGGGTAAGCGCCTTTACTTTTTGTTTTGTAGCGGCCGTTTATTTCTGGATTCATCGAGATGCAGAGAGAGAGCACGAGATCGAAATTTTTGAAAATGCACTCATTTTGGATAAAAGAAATATTTTTCCTTGGGATAAATTTCGAGGGTATTGGATTCTAGATGATATCCATGCTCGACTATTGGTTTTTGAATATTCTGTGAAACGATCAGATCGAGTAATTTTACAGTTAGAAGAAATTTCTAATAGTAAAATTCATAAAGTTTTGGATAAAGCCAATATTGAAGAGTTACCAAAAAATTCACAGAAAGAAGCTCTTACCGATCTATGGATTAGAGCTCTGAAATTGTAATTAACCACTTTCATGGGACGAGTTGAGCAGGATTTAGCAAGAGGGGATCAAATTCCTGGAATAACAAGAGGAGCACCCTCTGAGGCGCTTTTGCGTGCTCAAGCCAAAGAGTCTCGAGCTCAGTTAGAGGCTCAAAGGGAAGCCGCTAGAAGACCTGCAGAGGAAGTGGCCCTGGTGGAGTCCTCTCTAGAAAGAGGGTTATTAGAGATTGATATGATCCATAGTATTTCTGGTGAAGAACTTGAAAAAGAATTAGCGAAAGTTGTACCAAAATGGAATAACTTAACCCAAGAACAAAGAGTGGATTATGTACTACGTAATCCATCCGTTTTAACTTCGGTGAAAGCTCAGGTAGAGGCAAATGTTCGAGCTAAATTGGCGGCTCAGAATATTCATATGACCGATTCTCAGTGGGCGGATGTAGCGACAATGGCCAGCGCTCGAATAGATTCTATTGGAGGAAAGTTGGCTAATATCCCCGCAGATTTAGCAAACCTAAACGTTACTTCTACTATTGGTTCTACAGCGGTGGGAGCAGGACTTCTTTGGTGGGGTTTTAATGCTGGTAAAGATACAAGTGGTTTTGGTAAAGGAATGATTATGGCGGGAGCTTTAACTGGTTTTGCGCTCCAAAGTCCAAATGCCACAAAAGCTTTACATGAAACCGTGGGAGTTGCAGGAAGAGGAATTGGATCAGTATTAGGATTTAATGCGGCAACCGCTATAGGGCTAGTGAAAGGGATTGATTATGGTTTTCAAGGAAACACGGAAGCTTTGAGCAACCTCTTTTCAGAGTACATTAATTTGATGCCAAAATTTATGGCCTATCCTTTTGATCCTGAGGCGTTTCAAAAGTTGAATCCAGAAATGCGAAATATGGCAAATCAAACTATGGAGCTCTTGAAACAAGAAAGTCGATATGCACCAGCGGCAATTCGTCCGATTATTGATTATCTATTCGCTATTAGAGCTGGACAAAACGCGCCAGCTCCAACACAAGATCAAGTTAATGCTGCAGCGGAGTTTATGGCACAAACGGAGAACTTAGTGGATCCACAAGAATCTTTTGCCATAATGGTGAAACGTTTCCGTGGAGGAACCCTGAGTACAGAAGAAAAACAAAAATATCTTATAGGGATGTATGTATCAATGATTCGTAAGTCTAGTAATCTAGAATTAGCGCCTGACAGTCAAAAACAAGTGATGCCGAATCTTGCCAATCAGCTGGAGCTGGCAAAACAAAAGATTAAATCTGGACAATTAAATTCTATAGAGGACCTCAACCAGGCTTTCCATCCACAAGATATTAGCCAGGCACAATTAGTGGACGTAAAAAACGATCCTCGTTTTGCGAAGCTAAATCAACGTTTAGGGGGGCAGCTTCGAGGAGAATTTAGCTATAATGACGTATTTGAGGTTATTGGAGATCTTGGTTTTTCAGGATCGATTGTGGCGGTTTGGGCGTTTATGAGCATGTTAGATTTAGAGTTTAATATGGTTAAAGGGGCGTTATTTCCGAATAGAGATAAAACAGAGACCACTCCAGGTGATATGATGAAAAATCGTGATGATGAAAATCTGAAGACCCTATTTTCAGGAAAAAAACCTTATCGTGATATTGATAGTGCTATTAAGAAAGATGCCGAATCAACTTACGATGAATTAGTGAAGTATGGAGTAATCATGCCTAACGAAGCTCTTAAAGCGGCTATTATTGGGGCAGGAATTTCAATTCAGGGGAACGATAATTTCAGGGCTTTTGCCAACGATGTTACGAATCAAAAATCTAGATTAACGCTTAGAAATTCTTTTTTACAGGGACTTAGAGCCTCTGGTATTGATTCAAATATCATTAATAATGTTGATAGCTTTCATAAAATTTTCTACGAGTTTAGAAAGCTCCGAGAATTTGCCTCTAAAGTCGGGAATAAAGGAAAAATAAAAATTAACTTAGATGGGAAAAGCTATAATTTTGAACGGACTGGGAGCTTTTTTGATAGAATTCAAAGAATTATTGGTGCTGGAGCTACTTATCCTTATAGGAAAATTACAAGCGAGCTTTCTCGTGGATTAACTATCAGAAATGCTACAGAAGACACGCCAGGAGGGGAATCAACGACTTTAAAAATTCGATTTAGAGATGATAGATTTGAGTTTGATGTTGGAAATACAGGGAATTTTAGAGTTTTACCAGCCGATAGATTTAGTGTGACCACTTAATTTCGTATTTAAGGAGATTTTATAGCGACTAAATTAATATTTTATCGTTGTTTTTTTAGTGATTTTCTGGTATAATGGAGGGATTTATTCGAATTAATTCATGAAACGATTTTTTACAAAATCACTTCCACTTGTGGCCTTTGCCTTTCTAGTAGCAACATTTTTTATGCCGGAAATGGCTTTTGCAACGAATGCAGCACGATCTCCGGCTCTAGAGAATTTTGCTCAAACAATGTCCGCGTTAGTTCATATTCTAACGGCGGCAACATTGATTTTGCTACAATTCATGCCACCTTTATGGGGGACTGATTTGATTACAGGCCCAGATATTATTGCCGCATTAAAACCAATGTGGATGTTTATTCGAAATATCATGAACATGGTCTTTGTGATTGTTCTTTTGGCGGTAATCATGATTAATCTTCTGACTTCAGGAGAATCTTCAAACTGGTCAATTAAAGCGAAGCTTGGGAAGATTATTCTTGGGCTAGTAGCCGTGAATTTTTCACTTCTAGCAGTGAAAGTTCTGGTAGATGCTACTTACGTTGGAACGATTGGTCTCTTGACTATTGCCGATACGGCTATTGATGCAAAGGGAACAAAGGATGTCCAAGAGATGATGGATCTAAAAGTTGATACGAAGAAATACACTGTTTGTAAAGATCAAAGTGCGGGTAAACCATGTACGCCAGTAAGGGATATTATTAATGATACCTTTTGTAAAAGTAAGGATCCAAATAAGGATTATTGTCTCTTCAAGGTAAAAGATAAAATCGAAGTAGATCAACTACAAGATCCAGAAAAGAAAAATATTATTCTGGCTTTTGGAGTTCATTTTATGAGACTTGAGTCGCTTCCAATTTTAGCGGCGAATTCCAAAAGTATTTGGGCTGTCTTAGACAATGCTCTTTTCTCTTTCGTTATGGCAGTGGCCTATATATTGGCCCTTGTGGCCGTCTTCGTGGTACTTATTGTCCGAGTGGTAATGATGTGGGTAATGATACTCTTATCTCCGATTCTGGTTACCGGTTGGGTACTGGGGTGGAGTGGAGATGCGTTCCAACAGATTAATGGACGTTTCTGGAATTATTTGATTGTACCGATGAAAGTAGCGGCTGTATTTGCCTTTACCTTTGTGTTGATTGCAACTTTAGATGCGGTGGTGCCAGCCCCTCAATTCTATACAGAATATATTGAACCAGGGGCACCATTAAAACCTTTCTGGGGAGATGAGAAATTCAAAGGATGGCAGTTTGTTTGGAAAATATTTATTGTCGTTCTCTTCTGGAAAGCTGTATTCCTAGCACTTAAAGATATCGAAGACGTACAAGGAGTGGTTCAAGGAATCCAGAACTTCGGATCTGGGATGGCTAAAACGGCTATGACTTGGGGGGCAGATCAGATTAAAATTCCTGGAATGGGAACACTAGCTAACGTTGGAAATATCAATCAAGGTATGGCTAGTGCAAGAAATAGAATGAGGTCCGATAGTGGGCCAACTGGCTTAAGGGAATCCTTCACGGGAGGAGCACAAGATACAGCTAAAGCTGATAAAGCGAGAAATAAATTGGCTACTCAATTTGGAAGAAATCGAGCTACGCTTCAAGAAATTAAGTCTATCTTAGCAGCCAATGGTGTTACACAGTCTATTCTAGCCAGTAATACACAACTTCAGACACAAGTATTTAGTCATTTATCCGAAGGAGATAGAACTGCACTGGGGATTTCTAGTGCTGGAGATCTCGGGAATGCTGCTAATGCTGCTAAAATATTCGCAGCAGATACGAGTGGGACTCCTGATCCAGATAGAAGTGGACCTACAACAGTTACTTTCGATGAAAGCAAACTTGCAGGGGCCATAGCAACAGGCCTCACAGAGGGACAGGTTATAAATCCAGCAGATTTTGGAGTAACATCTGAAAAAGACTTTGGAGACTTGTCTGGAGATAAATTAAGAGAAATTAGAACTAGGATTGAGTCGGAAACTACCTTCACAATTGAAACACAAGAGGATGGTACTATTAAGATCGTTAGAAAACCTTCTTAGTTATTGAACCTTGATCTTAAAGATAAAAAACAGCCTTTTATAAGGCTGTTTTTTTACAACATATTAATACATTTTTGTAAAGAGTATTTAGTCGTGTTTGACGAATAAAAATGTTATAATATTCAGACTATTTTTACGTCAGAAATGAAATATTTATTTTCGTCTTCTAACACCTTCACAGACCAGAAAAACTGGTGTTTTAATAATCGTGAAGAAAGAACCGAAGGCGAGCAGGGGATAGAGGCTCAAATTGAACAAATACTCAAGAGCCCTCATAACCTATCATTAGCAGGGCTTAAGAAACTGGAGTCAGTAAAAGATTCTTTAACCGCTGAACAAAAAAGAAAATTAAATGACTTGGTAGAATTTCACTTAAGTCTTGTGATGGAGAAAAGAGATAGAACTTTCCCAAACAGGGTGCTTTTCAATCTAAAGTTTTCTAAGCTTTGGAAATTTATCAGCCCAGATTTGAGACGAAGGGTAGATATGGGAATATCAAAAGAACAGGATGAGTTAAAAAAAATCTCAGAAAAAGTAGAAGGCGTAGAGCAAATATCTTTTGCAAACTTACAATCGATGCTTCGGTTTTATCGTTCTGTGTGGAACAACAAAGATATTGATGCTGACTTACGAGCCTCTGTGAGAGCGAAGCTTTTGGATAAGACGAGAGATATTTTGTCTGGTTATCGAGTGAATGAGGCTGGACATTTAGTCTGTAAAGATCCAAACAAAAAATTTCAGTTAAGAGATAAGCTATTTGTTCTCGAGGCCCAAAGAGTTTTTGGTGGAGATGTCCATTTTGAAACGGACTCAGAAACAGGTAAATTTGCTAATTTTGGTCAGGCGGTGGTTTCAGAAATTAAAAATGAACTTACTGGAGAAGCAACGTTTAAAAACCGAATTGAATATCTTCGAGCCTGGGAATTATTGGAATGCCTTGTTGATAATCCTGATTATGACCTTCAGTCGGTGAAACCTAAAATTGAGGCTCTGGTAGAGCAAACTCAAGCGGCTGAGTTTCTAAAGTGGGCAGATGGTAAAAAAGTTCTACTACCAGAACATATTACCGCTCTTCGGATTATTAAATCACAAAATCAAGACAACTACCAACAGTTACTGGGAGTTGGGGTGGATTCAGGTAGGACAAAACAAGAAGAAGCGAGACTATTGGATTTAGAGCAAAAACAAAGAGAAGGTCAGCGACTTTCAGCCGATGAGTTATCTGAATTACAAGCTATTGCTTCAAAACCTCAGAAAGGAGACTTGTTAGATGAATTTTTGGGACAATGGGAAGCCGAAAATGGTGATGTAATGATGCAGGAAGGAGATGACAAAAACCCTGAATCAGTTTCTATGAGCGAGAAGGTTCGAAAGCTTAGAGAAAGTATTAATGATAAAAAACTTGTTGAAGCTCTTAAGAAAACAGTCGAAGCGTTTGGGGCAAAACAGCATTTTTCGAAATTACTTTCAGAAAATGCTGAATTGGCTTCGAAATGGAATAATCTTAAAAGTAATATTGTTATTGAAGAAGATCCTTCTTTTGGAGATGTTCGAGGTGAATTTCTCGAGACATTATACGAGGAGATTGAAGCGCCTTTAACCGATGTCTTATTGGAATCCAATCAAGTTCCACAAGGAGAAACTCCTGATCAAAAACAAGCTAGAGAGGCTCGTGGGACTCAAGCACAGAACGTTTTAGCTGAAATTGCAGAACTTAAAACAAATCCAATAGGAGAGCTTAAGGCGAAGCAAGATGAAGTAGAGGGGGAAATAGCGAAGTTAATACCGAAGCTTCAGAATAATGAGTCTGAAGCACGATCACATGTGGAACTAGCTGAATTTATTTACAAAGCTCCAACAAAAGCTTCGGAGATGTATCAGTCTTACCGAGAAGATTTGGCCGAAAGAGTGAAACAAAAAAGATTAACCAGTGCAGATATTTATACTTTGCTTGTTGAGGAAGATAATACTAATGAAGAAAAAATATTCGAAGGAAGGGAAGCCCAGTTACTACAAAAAATTAAAACATTCAGAGAAGGCCTAAAAAGCACCGTTTTAGAACCAGTATTAGATGAACTGGATGCCATTATTGATGGAAAATCTAGTTTTGAAAATTGGCAACAAGCTTTTGATGAAGGTTTGAGTTTAAGAAATGTTTACGCAAAATCTCCAGCAGATATAAGAGCCCTAAGGGGGGTTTTATCTGATTCTGAGTTAGCTCTAAGTGAAGTGGTGTATGGAGTGATTGAGTCTTTTCGTCATGAAATTTTTGAAAAAGTTCGACAGATTGATCCGGCTGAAGTGAGAGAAAAAGAGACATTACAGCAAGTGAGTGCGGTTCTCGGGATGGGCCTTGGGACTCCAAATGAAGCAAAAATACTGAGTAGTTTTGTCTCGAGTTACGATAGAGTACACAATAAAATTTATGACCAAGATATTCAGGCTTGGAACGCCGAAGAACAGAAAAAATATGTAGAAAAAAGGGAGAAATATTTAAAAAAAGAAGGAGAACAGAATGCAAAAATATTAGAGACTTTAAGAGTAGGAGGTCATGAAGAATTGTCTCAGGAAATTGAAAAAGAAATCCCAGGAATAACAACTGACCAGATTAATACTCTGATTAATCGATATGCTTCAAGAGAAGAACAGATAGCTTTAATAAAAGGTAATGGGAAAGTCCTTGATAGTATTGATGCATCTTTATTATCAAGCTTTACTGAAGATCAAAAGCTTCAGGCAGAGAAAAATATTGCTGAAAAAATTCTGCGTTATTATGCAGGAATAGAAGCTAAAGGTGTTGTTTCTAGTAAGTCTTTTGATGTTTTTGAAGGGAGTGAAAACCAGATAGGGCTTAAATCCTTAAATCAAATAGGCTTGGAAGTCATGCCAATTGTTAACGAGGTAAAACTTCTCAATAAGCATTTAAATGATAGAACATTGGCTATTGCTTCTCGTCTAAACAATGGAGATAAATTAGATTTTTCACAACTTAATCGTTTGTATTTTTCTGATGTGGAGAATTCTATTTTTCCAAGACTCAAACTTATTAGGTCAGAATTAGAGTCAACACTGTTGGCTTTGTTTCCTGAGTTTACAGAAAGTTTTACGAAAAAATATTTAGCTCGATTTGATGAAACCTACAAAGCATTAGAAACAAACTTTATAGCCTTGAGAGACAACTATAAACAAAAGTTAGAATATAGTGATAAATTCAACCCGACAGGAGATGATTTTGAATATATTCTTAAACTTTTTAGAGGGGTTGAATCCAGTCTGGATTTAAATTCAGGAGAATGGGTTCCCGTTCAAAAAGATTCTTTTGACTCATTGGATCAAATTACCTCGACCTATGAATTTATGGCCGATGAACTGGGGCTGTTTGAAGAAGGTGGAAAGGATAAGGCTGAAAAACATTACAGTGAAATACAACAAGAATATAAAGCTATATTTGAAGAATATTTAGAAAAGTCTAGAGCCTATCTTGGAAAAACAAAAAACGATTTAGAAAAAATGCCTGCTGAGAAATTTAGACAGGTTTATGGAGTTGAAAAATCTGACATTAAAAAAGATATAGAAGAGGTAGAACTAGATATAGAAACTTTTGAACCATTTTATCAAAAAATGCTAGCTTCACCCTTTGCTTTTCAGGAGTGGTTTAAGCGGTATGAAAAGCCTGAAACTCAATCTGAAGCCGTAGATGACATGAGAAAAATGTTTGTGGTAAAAGATGGAGTAGGAGAACATTTAAAAAAAGATACAGAATCATTTAAGAAATTTTTATCAGATTACAAAGACTACGATAAAAATAGAAAAGGATGGGATAAGCCTTGGCGATATCTTCCTCGAATTTATGTAAAACAATGGTATTCATTGTTAGATATTGGAAGAATGATTAAGCAGCATGTTGAGAACCTTGAACGCTTAAGACAGCGTCGAGAGGAAGAGGCGGTTGCATTTTTAGGAACAAAAATATTTGGAAATTCTGCTTATGGACAAGAGTTTCAGAGGAAGCAACGGGAAGCAGAAGAGCAGAGGGTTTCTGAAGATGAAAAACGAGAAGAAAATAAAGATTTCTATAACTGGAGGGAGGTGCTCTACAAAACTAAGAATAAAGATCAGGCTCGAGCCATGATTAACCTACTGGTAAACAATGGTTATATGCGCTGGAACGATCCAGAATTTTGGAAAGTTTTGATGAAGTTCCAGAAGAAGGTTGTTTTTGATCTAGAGAATGATCTAAATCTTCCGATTGGTGATCAGATTAATAAAGTTGGACTGGCTTGTTCTGAAATTTGGACGACCGCTATTTGGAATAACTGGAATGGTTCTCTAGAAGGAAATCTTAAAAAACAAATGGAATCAAATGAAAAAGATTTCCAGAATATGCGTCAGAATCCTGCAAGAATTATGTCTACATTAGGAGGAATGTTAGAATCTTGGATGAGCGGAGATGATACGGTTGATCCAGCAGCATATGAACATTTCATGTTTAAACTCTTTGACGATGCTCGTTTCAATGGACCTCAAGATCGAAGATGGTTTTTTCTCATTATGGGAATGGCGGCGACCAATCCTCAAGGGAAAACGCTTATTTCCCAAGAAATGATGACGAGATTTAATAGTGGACTATTAGCGAGAATTCCTTTCTTTGATTTTTTTTCAGATGGAGGTTGGAAAAAAGATGGGAAAATAGTCCCTCCAAATACTCCAGGAGCGGAACAACGTACCTGGAATTACCAGGATATTCAGAACTGGAAAGCCTTTTTGATGCAGGGGTTATCAGGTCCTATTGAAAGTAATGAGAGTAAAATACGGGAGAATTCTGATCGGTTTTTCTTCGAATATATTATGAGCTCTGATATGGCCGTAACCCGGGCAAGTCGGATGGCTTCTGTGGGAGATAAAGAAGGGGATCATGATGATGCGTGGATGCAGTTCTGTGGGATTAGTTATATTGAGATGGCGAAGCTTGTGAATACCCGTTCAGAAGGGCGTGACATTGCAAAATCTCAAGATCAACTTGCACAACTCTTTCAAGGGCTAGAGCCCTATGTCAAAGGACGTTATAAGTATATTTTAGAATATGATAAAATGTACGGTTCTACTCCAGAATGGCAAAGAATGAGAAAAAAAGCGCTTATTGAAATTGGTGAGAGAATTCGGGTTGCTTTTGGTGGGATTAGTTCTTTGTCGGGGAATTACAAAATGCAGAAAAATCAAACGCCATCTTACCTAGATAAAGCGCGTTACTGGGAAGGAGATACTGGAGATGTAGCCTCAAATAAAAAAGAAATTGGAGATATGGTAAGGACTTTAGTGGGGCAGGCTGGATTAAGCCCTGATGCCTATCAACATACTACAAGTTCAGGTGAGACGGTAGATGTATTTCAATCAAACTTAGTAGTATCTGTGAGTGAAAATTTCGCCCAAGTGGAACAAACTGAAGAATATAAGTTTTTGAATAAAACGATTGATAGTATGGTGAGTGGAGATATTGGGGAAAAGATATTCAAAGATCCATCATCTATTGAACAGTTTTTGCGAAATAGATATTCAGGTGGGCTTTAGTATAATTTGAATTTTTTGGTAGAATCATCAGGATCTATTTGAAAATGTCTTATATCTATCTAGACCACGCTGCGGCAACACCGATTTTACCTGAAGTAAAGGAGGTTTTATTTAATCTAGATGATGATTTAGGAAATCCAAGCAGTGTACACCAACCAGGAAGCCAGAGTCGTATGCTTATTGATGCGGCGCGTCAATTAGTGGCCAACTTTTTTGAGGTGAGTGTTGGGGAGGTCATCTTTACTTCTGGAGCAACGGAAAGTTTGTATTTAGGAATTATAGGGAGTTATCTAGCCAAAGAGAAAAAGAGTGGGATTATTTACATTTCTCCAATTACTCATTCGGCTATCTCTGGGGCGGTAGAGTTTTTAGTTAAAAATTTTTCAGTTGAGGTAAAATATTTACCAATAACAAAGGAGGGGATTATCGATGAAAATAAATTTGATAGCATTTTAGAAGATAGCCCTGATATAATTGTCTGTGAGTGTGGGAATTCTGAAATAGGAATTCTTCAGCCTGTTGCACGTATTGGTAAGAAGTGTCTAAAATATGCCCAAGAGAATAAAACGGAAAAACCGATATTTATAGTCGATGCAGCAGCGGCAATAGTTTCAGAGAAGGTTAGTTTAGAGTATCAAAAATGTGATTTAATAGCCGTTTCAGGAGAAAAAATAGGAGCTTTGCCAGGTATTGGAGTGCTTATCAAGAAACAAGATTTACCTCTTTCTCCACTGCAAAAGGGGAGTCATGAATTTGGATTCAGAGGAGGAACAGAGAATTTATGGGGGATTATATCTCTCTCAAAAGCCCTAGAAGTTTTGGAGAGAAATAGAGAAGAAAATGTTAAAAAATATGAAATATTTCAGACGGAGATAAGAAATTTTTTCACTAAAAATTTTTCAAAAATAAAAATTACAACTCCCGAAAGTAGGGAAGTGTGCTTACCTCATGTTTTTCATTTTCTTTTACCGACTCAACATGCTAAGGCGGCCTTGTTTGTCATACAATCCGATATGCAAGGATTGGCAATTTCCGCAGGAAGTGCTTGTTCGAGTGGGAGTATTGGGGGGAGCAAAGCTTTAGAAGCTCTTGGATTTGAGGATGCAGAAATTTTCAGGGGAATTAGACTTTCTTTTGGGTGGTCTACCAAGAAAAAGGATATTGAAAAAGCGCTTGATATTTTAAAAACGCTCATCTAGAATTTAGCTTGATGTTCGTAGTTATGTGTCTTCACCGAAATGTTGTCTGTCCAAATACTTTGGGGCAATTGTTTGGTGAAAACAAAAATTACTAGATAAAAAAATACATCACCAACCTAATGTCCTAAAGCAATCAGCTTGGGATTTTTTTGAAAAATGAAAGTATTAGTACTCTCCAACTACGCCCCTAAACATGGGTTTAAATACCCTGGATTTGGCTGTCCTATTGCCCACCGTAAGTCTGCGCATCAGGCTATTTGTTCTATGGATAGATTTTTGGGATTAAAAGCTTCTTGGGAGTTTTTTGAAGTTGAAAAACAAAGCTTTAGGGACTTAACAGAGCGACTCAATTATAAGAACTATGATCTTTTACTTCTTAGCGGCTCACCTTTTTTGGTAGCAGATGAACATGATTGGGTGATAAACCTAAAATTTGCTTTGAATCTATATTTAGCGCAACAAAATAATACTCCAATTGTAGGGGTTTGTTTTGGGATGCAGGTGCTAGCTGATGTTATGGGGGGGCAGATCGGAAGTTGTAATTTTAAAAATAAAGAAGTAGCCATGACTTTAGAGAATGGGGAGGTAATACCAACTCGTGCTTATCATGAAAACTGTATCGAAGCATTTCATAGTGATGAAGTTGAAATTTTAGGAAGGGGACCAGAGGGAATGCCTTACTTGGTTAAGTTTGACTCTGGAATTTATGGTATACAGTCTCACCCCGAATATGAACTTTCGGATTTAGAAGAAAATCAAAAAGCAGATGTTTTTTGGCAAGAATTTTTTATGCATAGAATTTTAAAAAAGGATTGATCATACCTTTTTTATAAAAAAATGTCTTAAATCGAGTATTTTTTATTAAGCCTTTCTAATATAGGGCTACAAAGGGGAGTGATTTTGATATATTTTTACTACTTAACACAATGTATATTGTTTTAATTATTATGTACTACAAACTTGAAAATAACATTAACTTATGTTTCTAGACAATTTTAAAATTTCAGTAAAATCTTTGCTGATGAAAAAAATCTATGAACAATTAGAAGAACAAATTATTTTTATAAAAAACTTAAAAGAATATCTAATTATATTGGCATTTATTTTCCTTATAACGGCGGGTCTTGTGCAGTTTTTAAAATTATTGAATATATCTTGGGGGTATCTTAATTACTTTTCTTTTGATGGATTAGCTAGAGATGTCTTATTGATGATTCCTTTCTTTGTTTTTGTTTTTTTACTAGTGACAAGTGCTGCGACTTTATTAGATTTTATAGTTAATGTGGTTAAAAGGGTTTTACAGAAACCTTACTATTTATGGTTTTATTGCATGTTTGGAGCTTGTTGTATTTGCCTCTTTTTAATCATGTTAATAGACTTAAAGTTGGGAGTGATTATCAATTGTGTAATTCTATTACTCTTTGGATTAGTGGTGTTAGGGACTTATATTATTTTTTTTGATGAAAAAGATTTTAAGGAGTTTTGGAGGATTTTTATATTTATTCTCTATGTAAGTTCTTCTTTCTATTTATGGCAAACAACCTCTCTTACGGCTCAATCAATTCAATTTTTAATGGATGATACGCGGCAAGCTAAAGCAGTTTTTATTTATCACAATAATGAATACGTATTTTTACGTTCTAAAAATAATTATGAAAAAGTTTGCGTAATGCCTTTTTCTAGTGAGTTTTTGAGAACTGGGAGAATTTCAGAAGTGTGCCAAAGATATTTGGATAAATAATAGTTTTCCCTTTGACACTCTTCATATAAGTTTTAAAATCGCGCACGGTTAATTTTATTGTTCAAAGAAAAATATGGCAGTACAAAATGTTACCGCAACACGAATGACGCTTCTAAGCCTTAAAAATCAAACTAAGGTTGCTCAGCGTGGTCACAAACTATTGAAAGATAAACAGGATGGATTAATGCAGGAATTTCTGCAGATTGTACATAAAGCCAAGGCGCTTAGGCAAGAAGTAGAAGAGGCTATCAAAGCCGCTAATCAGAGCTTTTTGTTGGCTCAAGCAGTACTTCCAAAAGAAGTTTTGGAAAACACTCTATCAAATCCTGCACAACGACTAAGCCTTAAAGTGAAGACTAAAAACGTTATGTCGGTTCGAATTCCAGTTTTCAAGCTGCAAAGTCATGGAAATGCTCTAGACTATGGTCTTGTTCAGACTCGTGGGGAACTAGATCTTGCTATTTCAAACTTTGCCAAAGTATTTGAAGTACTTCTTCAATTGGCTGAGATTGAGAAATCAGCAGAAAATTTGGCTCTAGAGATTGAGAAAACTCGGCGTCGAGTAAATGCCTTAGAACATAGACTTATTCCTGATCTTCAAGAAACACTGAAATTTATTCAGATGAAACTGGGAGAAGCTGAACGATCTGCTATTGTTCAGGTTATGGCAATTAAAAATATGATTGAGGCTCAAGAAGCGGAAAATGCAGCCTAATTAAAACAAAAATTTTATAGTTCTTAAAAAACTAAAATTATGAAAAATTTATCGTTACTATTTTTGAGTATTTTTTGTGTTCAAGTTGCAAACGCTGCAGCACCTAATGTAAGCGAATATGCTTTTGAACAAAAGGTTAATACCCTATTTGATGCCAAGAAAATGGTAGGAATTGAGTTAACAGAAGATGTAATTTCCAATAATGATGTTGATTTTTCCCGACTTCAATTGGTGAATGATCAAAATGAGGAAGTGCCTTTTACGCTGTTTGATATTCCAGCAACTCAAGTAGATAAACTCGAAACGCTCAAGGTAAGTTCAGCTAGAAACAATGTCTCCCCTAGCAACCTTTTAGATGATAATCGACTGACAAAATTTGCTTTTGATGAGAAATCAGATGGAGCAGAAGCTTCAACTATCTGGTTAGATTTTGGGGAAATAGTATACCTTCACCGTTTAGAGCTTTGGCCAGTAGATACGGCCAATATTCCTGGATATGAATTAAAAGGTGGTGTTCGTGAAGATCAGCTAAAAACTATTAAACGAAAGACGGCGTTCCAAACTTTTACTGATTTAGACTTTCCCCCCCTTCGTTATATGGAAATTCGACTTTGGGGAAATAATATTCGTCTAGAAGATGTAAATCTTTATGTAAAACCAAAAGCCTTAATCTATTTTGAAGCAGAGCCTTCAGCTCGTTATCGAGTCTTATTTGGGAATCCTGCAGTGAATTCTAAAAGGTATTTAGAAAGAGTTTCAGAGCCATTAGAGGTAGATATAATGGCTAAAACTTCAAAGACAGCCTTTAATCCCCTCTCAAACGAAGATATTGATGGCGATGGCGTGATTAACACAGAAGATAATTGTGTGTTTGTTGAGAATAAGAATCAAAAAGATCGAGATGAGGATAAAATTGGTGATAAATGTGATAATGCTCTCGAGGCTAAAAACTACAATCAGTCAGATATAGATCGTGACGGTAAAGGAGATATTATTGATAATTGTAAGCTTATTGAAAATCCTGATCAATCCGATAGAGATCGTGATGGTCGAGGTGACGCTTGTGATACCAGGGCCGTTGATGGAGACTCTGCCACTATTTCTGGTGAGAAAAACTGGTTTTGGTTTGGCTTGATTGGAGCGGCATTAATTGGGGTAGTTGCCTTTATTGTTGGTTCAAAACAAAAAAAGAAGTAACTCAAGGCTAAATACTTTTTAAAAGTGTTGTTTTGTGCTAAAGTAGGGAGAATTTAAATTGCTATAAATTATGTCTAAAATACAAAATCATTTGGTTCCGATGGTGATCGAACAAACGGAGAATGGTGAGAGATCATTTGATATCTACTCTCGGCTACTAAAGGATAGGGTGATCTTTGTGGGAACGGCTATTGATGCCAATATTGCTAATCTTGTAATTGCTCAGTTGCTCTTTTTAGAATCCGAAGATGACAAAAAAGATATCACTATTTATGTAAACTCTCCTGGAGGATCTGTTTCAGCAGGGCTAGCAATGATCGATACGATGAATTACGTTAAGCCCGATGTTTCCACGGTTTGTGTTGGAATGGCAGCAAGTATGGGAGCGATGATTTTGATGTCCGGGACACGCGGAAAACGATTCGCCCTTCCCCACTCTGAAGTCATGATTCATCAGCCACTTGGAGGGACCGAAGGTCAGGCTTCAGATATTGAAATTCATGCAAAGCATATTTTAGATACCAAAAATATTCTTTATGATATGATCCATAATTGCACTGGACAGGATAAAGAACAGATTGTCACCGATTGTGATCGTGATAACTTTATTAAGGCTCATGATGCGGTTAAGTATGGTAAATACGGACTCATTGATAAAGTTATTGAGAAGAAATAACTAAGTCCGTTAACTGACTAACCCTTAAAACCTTATTCTGAAAATCACCTACCAATTCTGGAGGTGATTTTTGTTTTCTATCAATAAGTACTCCCCTTCCGACTCCTGCCGTCATAGCTGATTCCATATCCCCCTCAGAATCTCCAACAGATATGACATCTTCTTTTGGAATTCCCAGTTTCATCAAGGCTCGCATATGAATTTCTGGATGTGGTTTAGGTTTGCGACTTTCTGTTGCGGTAGTTAATCCCCTATTCCCAGAACCAAGATTCGCTTTGGTTAAAATAACTTTTGATACGGCTTTTTGATTATTTGTTGCGTAAGTATATGGCGTATTAGCTTCTTCTAAATGAGAAAGAAATACTGCAAAATCAGGGAAAACTTCTATCCGTTCTTGATGTTCATGCCAAAGAGCCTCTAAGCTGGAAAGCCATCCTAGATAAAATTGACGAAACATAGCAGTGAGATCTTCACACCCATCAGCATAGTTTTGAATCCAAAGCATTATGTGTCCTTTCATATCCTTTCCAGGATATCTCGGAAGGTCTGAAAACTGAAAAGGGGCTATAGCTTGTATAAAATGAAGATAAAAAACGCTCTCTTGTAATAACTGTAAATTATAATTGATCATTAGCGGTTCAGTGTTTGTAGCCGTTCCATCAACATCAAAAATAACACCTTTTGGCTCAATTAACTCTTCACCAAATTTCATTCTCATCACTAGCCAAAATAAAATATTTTTTCTCTTCGTGCAAGAAAGTTAGAAAAAGTAACTTCAAACCTTTGACATCGACCAAATCATTCATAGAATCCGCGAGAAATCACATTTAAGTTAATTTAAATCATGCAAAAAGCGTACGAAAACATTCAATCGATTGCTGGTCCAATTCTAGTTGTAGACGGAGTTGAAGGAGCAAAATATGAAGAGTTGGTAGAGGTAACTCTTGCCGATGGTACCACTAAAATGGGGAAAGTTTTGGAAGTAAACCGAAACAGAGCCATGGTTCAAATGTTCGAATCAACTCAGGGACTTGGAACAACAGGATTAAAAGCAAAATTCTTAGGAAAAGTTGCTACCTTAGGAGTTTCAGAAGATATGCTTGGACGAGTATTTAATGGTGCTGGGGCACCTATTGATGGAGGAGCTGAAATTCTAGCCGAATCTCAAATTGATATTTCTGGTCAATCTATTAATCCTTACTCCCGATCATTTCCTTCTGACTTTATTCAGACTGGAGTATCTACGATTGATGTGATGAATACGCTTGTACGAGGGCAAAAACTTCCGATCTTTTCAGGCTCTGGTCTTCCTCATGCAGAACTTGCCGTACAGATTGCTCGAAATGCAAAAGTAAATGACGGTTCAGACTTTGCCGTGGTTTTTGGTGCGATGGGAGTAACCTTTGAAGAAGCGATGTTCTTCCAAAAAGAATTTGAACGAACAGGAGCCATTGAGAAAGCGACACTTTTTGTTAATACTGCGGCGGATCCTGTAGTAGAACGAATTTCAGTTCCACGAATGGCTCTTTCACTAGCTGAGTATTTAGCCTTCGAAAAAGGAAAACATGTACTGGTTATTCTTACGGACATGACAAACTATGCTGAAGCACTTCGAGAAGTATCAGCGGCACGTAAAGAAGTTCCAGGACGACGAGGTTATCCAGGATACCTGTATACGGATCTTTCAACAATTTATGAACGAGCTGGACGGATTAAAGGACGAGATGGTTCAGTAACTCAAATGCCGATTCTATCTATGCCAGAAGATGATATTACACATCCAATTCCAGATCTAACGGGATATATTACCGAAGGACAATTTGTAATGGATCGAGGTCTTCACCAAAAACAAATTGCTCCTCCAGTAGATGTACTAAAATCTCTTTCTCGACTAGCAGGGGCTGGAATGGGAGAAGGAAAAACTCGAGATGACCACTCAAAATTAAAAGATCAACTTTTTGCTTGTTACGCACGAGGTAAAGATGTGCGAGAACTGGCGGTAGTATTGGGAGAAAGTTCACTATCTGATGTTGATAAAACTTATCTACAGTTTGCTGATAAATTCGAAAAAGAATTTGTAGGACAAGGGTTTGATTCTGATCGAAATATTATTGATTCTCTAGAGCTAGGATGGGAACTTCTAAGACCATTCCCAGTTTCAGAACTTAAACGTCTTAATCAAAAAACCATTGATGCTTTTCATCCTGATCACAAGGATAAAAAATAATTTAAGTATCCAATATTTAGAGTTTAAAGCTGGAGAATTTCTCCAGCTTTTTTTTTCGCTATTTTTTTTAGAATCTCTAACATCCTAGTGAAATGATTTTAATTGTAGCTTCCCAGTTTGATAAATCTGAAGACAATGTAATACAGTCATTAATTGGTTCAGCTATCGAAGTTTTAGAAGCCGCTGATGAAGCTTATAAACTTATCAGAGTTCCTGGAGCCGTTGAGATTCCTGTAACGATCAAACATTTTTTAGATAACGATGTAGAGTCTTACCAAGCTGCTATTGCTCTTGGGTGTGTTATCAAAGGAGAGTCTGATCATTATGAACTGGTTTCAAAATCTGTAACCGATGGCTTGACTCAATTATCCCTTGATACGGGAGTACCAATTATTCAGGGGGTGCTAGCTTGCCATAATGCGAGTCAAGCTATTGATAGAAAAAATCATGGGGCAGAATTTGCTCAGACGGCATTAGAAATGAAACAGCTTTTTGCGAATATGATAAATTAAACTATGAATGTCACACTAGAACGTTTTTTTGATGTTTTTTCTGCTGGTGAAATGGTAATTGTTTTTGATGAACATCGAGAAAATGAGGCTGACTTTTTTGTACTCTCAGAATATGTGACTCCAGAAAAAATTAATTTTTTAATGGAAAAGGGAAAAGGAATGATCTGTACGGCTTGTAGTGCAGAGGTTATAGATACACTTGATTTACCGCTAATGGTCGAAGAAAATGACGAGCCTCACTCAACAAATTTTTGTGTAACAGTAGATGTGAAGGAAGGGATTACTACTGGAGTTTCTGCGAGTGACAGAAGTAAAACGATCTCTATGCTCGCTAATCCAAAAGCTACGAGAAATGACTTTTCAGTTCCAGGACACACATTTCCATTGAGAGCTGTAGAAGATTTTTCAGAACGATTTGGACATACAGAAGCGGCGGTTGGACTGGCTCAAAAAGTAGAAAAAATTCCAGTCGTTACTATTTGCGAAATTCTCAATACAGAAGGTGAAAAAGCTACTTTTAATGAGGTCTCACTTATGGCCGAGGAATTAAACCTTCCAATGATGAATTTGGTTCAACTCAAAGAAGCATTGCTTGATTAATCCGTCACAAATACTTTTAGGTATTCGTCAGAAAATATGTCAGAATATTCATATGTCATATAAATATTTTTTACTGGGATTATTAGGTTTCTTTTGGGCTAATGTTCAGGCCTATAGCGTTTCGGAAATTGCTATTACCCCTTTGGGCAGTACATCATTAATTTCAGTGGGACAAACGAGTGAGATTGCTCGTTTCAGATTTACAAATGAAGGGCGAAAATATTTGAGTTTAGAACGTATTGATTTTAAAAATTATGGAACGCTAAATCTAAAAGAAAGTTTTAGTTCTATTGAAGTCTACAATAACCATAATCTTGTTGGACATTCTGCTCGTATAGATCGTAAAACCGTTACCATCCTTTTTGACGAAACTTTAATTGGCCCAGGTGACAGCTTGATTCTAACTATTAAGGGAAATCTTCAATACGCTCGATACAACAAAACTATCCAATTAGGGATTAGGGATCCAGAGGATGTTCTAGCCAAAGAAATGACGACAGGAATGTATGCCGAATGTGAAGACTGTGATAATGTAAAAATGAAAGTATATAGAACCAAAGCTGGGAGTATTTCTATTTCTGGAGGAAGTTATTATCGGCCAAGTCGTTATTATGGTTCTCGTAATTATCGTTATTCCAGCAGTCGTTACACTCCTTCATATACGACAAAGAATCAATATAGCTCTATTAATAGCAACTACTTACAAAGAAGCTATAACCCTGGAGCAAAGGGGGTAGTATTTTTGAGTACTTCTCTTCGGAGTAAAGTTGATATTGCCGTCGATGGGATGTTTGTTTCTCTTTCAGGAAACGCTAAGGCAAAAGATAAAAATAGCAACTCTATTGATAACGAAGTATTAGATTTTGAAGAGACTTTTCGTGATTTTAGACTTTATATAAATGGTTATGAAGTTGATAGTACGAATAATTTTGATCATAAAAATGGCGAAACAGGCCTTTTGTTTGATTCAAGTTTCGAAATCCCGGCGAATGCTCAGATAGTAGTTTCTGGTCGGATAAATTCTCAGGCTGATGATGGAGATAGTCTGATCTTAAAAATTGGTTCTCAAAGTCTAATTTCTCCTGAGTACTTACAAAGTGGGAACTCAATCTCTTCAAGTAATATCCATGGAGGCTTTACCACGAATCGTAGACAGGTAGAAACCAAGCCGCGTCTTCAGATTTATAAAATCAACGATTAAGAAGGCTCGTCCTCCTGAATTTTTTTTGAGAGTTCTAGGATTTTTCCCCAAATCTCTAGTATTTTTTCATCTGGCATGCAGGTGTCAGTATTTAAGGTCTTAAGTCCTTCTAATAATTCAGTTTCCCGAGCGAGATCTTCGATATCTTTCCCTGTGCTTTTTTTAATCTGAGCAATATCAATAGCGAGCTTCATTCTTTCATCTAGGAGTGCAAGGATGCCAGCATCAATTTCATTGATTCGGGCTCTTTTGTCGGCCAATAGTTTTTGTGTCATGTGATAGTAAATTTTTTTGGGGCCACAATAATTACAAACTCCCCTCTTGTATTCTCCGTATTAAAATACTCTTTTGCCTCGAAAATGCTACCTCGAAAAATATCTTCATGTATTTTGGTAAGCTCTCTCCCAACGCAAATCATTCGATTGTCTTCTAAATATTCTTCAAGTTCAGAGAGAAGTTTGGGAAACCGATGTACTGACTCATAAAAAATATGAGATATTTCGGCATCAGCAAAAGATTTAATCAGTGTTTGACGTCCTTTTTTATGAGGCATAAAGCCGTGGAAGGTAAAGGTGTCGACCGGAAAACCACTAGCAGAGATGAGTGTTGTTAGCGCTGATGCTCCCGGAATAGGGATAACGGTAATATTTTTTTGATTGGCTAGTTTTACCAGCCTAAAACCCGGGTCTGATATACAAGGGGTTCCAGCATCGCTAACAAGAGCCGCAGACTCTCCTTTTGCTATACGATCTATAATTTGATTTGTTTTCTGGTCAGATGTTTGAGCGTGAAAAGACAAAAGGGGGGTATCAATTTCATACTTATCAAAAAGTTTTCTTGTTTGTCGAGTATCTTCTGCCGCCACAAAAGAAACTTCTTTTAGCGTTTCGATAGCTCTAAACGTTATATCGTTAAGATTCCCAATTGGAGTTGCTACAATATACAGTTTTTCCATATGATTATTGTATACTATTTCTTTATAAAACCTAGACGTTTATGAATGTGTAATTAATAAAAATTTGCCTTTTATTACAAACTATGAAGAATGAAAGTTAACTTTCAAAAAATAAATACACAAAGCTCCTCATATTAACCTGAGAGTTTTTTTGTTTTTAACTTCTATCAAAAATGTACAAACAGGTATGGTCATCAAAATGGGTTTTCATTCTTGCAGCCATTGGTGCTGCTGCAGGGCTTGGTAATCTTTGGAGGTTTCCTTATATGGTTTATGAAAATGGTGGAGGAGCTTTTTTGTTTGCCTATCTTGTTATATTATTCGCCTTTGGATTACCACTTGTCATTATGGAAGTGGCTTTTGGACAAAGAGCTCAAACAGAAGTTGTACAGGCTTTTTCTCACACAGCTGGTCGTTTTGGACGCTTTGTGGGATGGTTGGTGATTTCAGTATTAACTTTGGTTGCGGGATATTATGCGGCAATTATTGCCTGGGGAATGGATTTCTTATTAGCGAGTCCTACCCTTGCCTGGGGGAATGATGCGACTTCATTTTTTCATGAAAGAATCTTAAATTTATCAGATAAACCAGAAGTGTTTGGCGGATTTTCCTGGCCGGTAATTCTTGGTCTTATACTGACTTATACCTTGGTTTATTTTTGCATCTTTAAGGGCTTAAAATCTGTTGGAGCCGTTGTAAAATGGTCTGTTCCCCTGCCCTTTGTGTTGTTATTTATTTTATTTATCAACAGTTTATTTCTTCCAGGAGCAGAAACTGGTTTTGCTTATTTTTTAGTTCCAGACTGGTCTCAGTTGTCTAATGTTACACTCTGGAAAAATGCTATTACTCAGGCTTTTTTCTCCATGAATATTGGTATGGGATTGACGATTCTTTATGCGAGTTTCAATGCTCAACGGCAAAAAGTTATTCAGAGTGGAGTTTTAATTGCCTTTGGGGATGCATTAGTGAGTTTAGTGGCAGGATTGGCTATGTTTGGAACCCTTGGTTGGATGGCGAAAGAAAATTCACAGCTTATTTCTGAAGTAGTTACTTCTGGGCCAACACTCGCTTTTGTAACCTTCCCGACGGCCTTAGCCCTTCTGCCCATTGGGGCAAAAATCTTTGCATTGATATTTTTTATATCAATTTTAACGCTCGCTATAGATTCCCTCTTTGCGATGATTGAAACTATTTCGGAAGCTGTAAGACGTCAGTTTTCTCATTTGCAAAATATCCCTCGTGAAAAATGGACGGCATTCTTGTGTATGATTTTCTTTTTTTGGTCTCTGTGTTTTGCTGGTGGAAATGGATTGTACCATCTCGATATTCTTGATCACTTTGTTTTTGGACACTTATTTTACTGGACAATTCTATTACAGTTAATCGTTATTGGATGGTTATTACCAATTGAGCGACTGAGAATTTTTATTGCTCACGTGTCAGACATTGACTTAGGAATACTCTTTGATTACTTGGTAAAATTTTTAGCGCCTGCAGTATTTTTAATTTTGTATTGGCAAACACTACCAAAAGAGCTGGCCGAAAACTATGAAGGATACAGCAATGAAATGATCATGTGGTGGGGATGGTTTCCTATGACAGTAATGATTGGAGTAAGCTGGATTCTCTCCGATAAAAAATCCCTCTAAAGATTATTACTTTTGTCTTGGTTTAACCTTTATCCAGTAAGAATGTGATTTGTACTGAAGTGGTTTACGACTGAAAACTCGTGAAGGTTTTGAAACTTTCTTATCAATATTCTCATCTACTGGTGCACTTGAGTGAAACTCACCGCCATACCCTCTTCCATCTTTAAAGCTGCATTGATAACCAAGAAAACACCCATCTTTATAGCCGAGGCTTACCAGCCTCCCCCCAGGACATTGTGGGATTACCGGATTACACTGTTTAATAGCTTTACATTCGTACCCTAAATGACATCCGTTACTATAACCTTTAGAGACAAGTCTTCCATTGGGACAGCTTGGAATACTCCGTTCACCACAGCGATTGCTTTGTTGACATTCATAACCAAGATGGCATCCGTTTTCATAGCCTTTAGAGACAAGTCTTCCACCTGAACATTGAGGAATGTTTATCCTTGGGCACTGAGCAATGGTTTGGCAAGTATAACCAAGATTACATCCATTTTCGTAGCCCTTAGAAACTAATCGCCCATTTGGACAGTTTGGGAATGTTATCTTTGGGCATTGACTAATATTTTCACAAGAATATCCCTGAAAGCAACCATCTTTATATCCTTTGGATACTAATTTGCCTCCTGTGCAGAACGGAATTTCTATTTTTGGACATTGTGGTGCTGGCTCACATCGATATCCATTAAAACACCCATTACTGTATCCAAGGTTGACGAGTTTTCCACGAGGACATTCTGGAATAATTACTCTTGGACAAGAAGAAAGTTTTTTACATTCATACCCCAAACTACAACCTTTTGTATCGTAGCCTTTGTGAATGTAGCGCCCTCCTGGACATCGAGGCAGAGGTTTGCTCCCGCAATATTTACTTGGTTCACATCTATACCCAGTTGAACACCCATTATTGTCATAGCCTAAGAATTTAAGGATTCCAACTTCACAGGTAGGGATTTCAACTTTAGGACAATTTTTTATTCCACTCTTATCACACCTAAAACCTAAAAAACATTTTCCTTGATAACCAAGCGATTCTAGATAGCCATCCTTACACTTTGGTAATTTAGGATAAGGGCAACCATTATTATCTGGTACAGGAAAAGGATTAACGGTCGGTGGATTAGGGAAATAATATAAACTATTTGAAAACCAGTAATACTCCCCTATTGGTTCGTAATGACCGTATTGGTAGCTAAAACTATAAGCCTTTACTTTATTGGTTTCAATAATTCCCCACCCACTAAAGAGTGTTAAAATAAGAAATATCTGTAACCAGTGTTTTGTTAAGACTTTTTTCATGAAATAAATCTAGTAATTATACCACAAAAAAGTGATTAAGAAAATTGAATTTTTGGCTCAAATTAGGTATAATTAAAGGATTTTTAATTCATACCGATGTCTTTGTCCTCGTTTTTCAATCCTCAATCTTTGGCAGTAGTTGGTGTATCAGAAGAAAATACCAAGTTAGGATCAGTTATTTTTCAAAATATTATTGAGGCTAATTTTTCTGGTCAGCTCTACGGAGTTAATCCAAAGTTAGCCGGACAAAAAAAGCAAGGCTATGATTGCTTTAGTAGTATAGCAGAGATACCTGTGGAGTTGGACATGGTGGTGATTGTGGTTCCAGGAAAATTTGTTGAAGCCGTCGTAGATGATTGTGTAGAAAATAAATCAAAAAATGTAGTAATTATCTCTGCGGGATTTTCAGAAATTGGAAATGTGGACTTGGAACAGTCTATGGAAAAAAAATGTAAAGACAATGGCATCAATCTACTCGGGCCAAATTGTCTAGGAACAATTTTCCCCTACTCCGGCCTAAATGCTAGTTTTGCTGATGGTTATCCAGAGAAAGGGAAAATATGCTTTGTCAGTCAATCAGGAGCGTTTTGTACAGCAATGCTTGATTGGGCGGCTGAAAAAGAAATTGGATTTTCTCATTTTATTTCACTGGGGAATAAGTCAGACGTTTCTGAGGTAGAAATCTTAGAACACCTTGCTGATGATGACAATGTGGAAATATTTGCTTTCTATCTTGAGTCACTCAGTAATGGGAAGAGGTTTTTAGACCTAATTAAGAAGATTTCTCCTAAGAAACCAATTATTATTCTAGAACCAGGGAAATCCGAAAAAGCTGCAGAAGCGGCTTCGAGTCATACTGGCTCGCTCGCACCAAACTCAAGAATTCTAGAAATGGCTTACCAACAATCAGGTGCCATTCAAGTATTCTCAATGCGGGCAATGTTTGGATTACTTGAAACCTTAACGTTTAATCCTCATAAAAATATTGGTAAAAATTTGGCGGTTATAACAAATGCTGGAGGTGTAGGAGTTTTAACAACAGACTTAACCGAAAGTGCTCACCTAAAACTGGCTCAATTTGAAGAAAAAACATTGAATCAATTAGCTCAAAGCCTTCCTCTTGAGGCAAACACTAAAAATCCAGTAGATATTATTGGAGATGCAAAGGCTGATCGATACCGTACGGCATTAGAAATTGTTATCAAAGATGATAGTGTTGATCAAATTTTGGTATTGTTAACACCGCAAAGAACTACAGAAGTTGAAGAAACAGCTAAAGTTATTGGAGAAATTAACCAAAAGACAGATAAAAATATTGTTGCAAGTTTTATCGGCGGAACACGAACACACCTAGGGCTTCCGATTTTAGCACAGTACAATATTCCACATTTTGAATTTCCAGTTGATGCTACAAAAGTTTTAGGACTTTTAAATGTAAATCATCAAGATAAGGCAAATCAGAAGACTCCTGTTCTAGAGTCAAAAAGAAATAAAACTATTGTAAAAGAGATTCTAAAAGCCAAATCACAGGACTTTCCTTCTCTTCCTCAAGATTTAGTTAATCAAATATTGGAATCATACGATTTTGATTTTCCAAAAAATTGTGGATATAACGATAAGGACTTAGGACTTGAGTGTGCACAACGTTTTTTTCCCAATCCGGTGGTCATGAAAATCTCAGCCCCAGGCGCTTTACATAAAACAGATGTCAAAGGGGTGATTCTCAATGTTGATACTGAAGAAAAATTTCAAGAAGCCTGGAAAGCTCTTCAACACTCTATTAAAGTAGCACAATTTAAAGAAGCGCATATTCAGGTGCAAGAACAGGTTCCTCAAGGTACAGAAGTGATCATGGGAGTTACAAAAGATCCTAATTTTGGACATACTATGCTTTTTGGGTCTGGAGGAATTTATACAGAAGTTTATCGAGACACAGCTGTTCGAGTACTTCCCTGTGAGAATTTGGATGCGATGATTGATGAGACACGAATTGGAAAAATTTTGAAGGGCGTGAGAGGAGAGTCGCCCAAAGCCATAGAACCACTTATTGAGGTTATGAAAAAGATGCAGCAGTTGGTATTAGATTATCCAGAAATAGTCTCCATCGATGCAAATCCAGTAATGGTTACGGATGATCGAGCAGTGTGTGTAGATTTTAAAATCCTGATTTAGATGAATAAGTACGAAAAGCTTTTAGGAAAGGGTAATATAGGGATGTTTTGGCTATCAGTTTTTTATCTTTCGATTTTATATCCGTTTATATTAATCTTATATCCCAGGATATTTAAAAGTTCTTTAATCTTAAAATATGATATTATAGAAGTAAGTGGTAAAGCCTGGGTGTTACTATTTTGTGCTTTTTTTGTAAATATTATCTATAACCTTTATAAAAATTATTTGAAGCCATCAATGAGTCATGACAAAAAGCATTGTGTCTCAAGTGTTAATAATGACTTCTTAGAGGCTAGTAAAGTAGTCTTTCCGATTCTTATTTTTTTAATTTTAATTTCCTTTATAGTTGGGTATCTAGAAAATATATTGGCATTTCCAAAGCAAGTTATTGATAGATTTGGATATTATATTGTTCTGTTATCCCTATTTGTACCTCTATATATTAAAGAAAAGTATTACGATATTCGCCTTAAGCGAAATGGTATTATTGCCAAAGCTATGATTGATAGTAATAACTTAGTTAATATTCAAGGAAATACTTTTAAAGTTAAGCCTTTTTACTACTGCTTTAATCAGTATTCAATTCCAAAAAATAGGGAGGTTAAAATTATTTACGACCCTATAAACCCTAGAATTTTTAAAATTTTTAAGTAGATGAATAAGATATTAAGACCAAAAGAATTCGTAGATGATGCTTATCTGGGGTTGGATCAACCGAGAGAAGAGCTTATTCCCAAAGTACAGACTATGCTTGACGAAGGAGAATCAAGAAGAGTGGAAATGATGCTAATAAATACGGAGCTAATAGATGATCCAAAGTGGTGGAAAATGAATAGACACAGAATGAATACAAAAGATTATCATCGTGCTAATCTCTGTAGGCAATTTGGGATGGCTAATACCAAATTTTTAGAAGAAAATGGAGTAACCGCTCATGATAGACAGATTGGACAGCATCGAGGCGGAAATTATCATTGTTACACGGCTATTTATACTTCAGATGGACCGATTGTTGTAGATAGTACTTGGCAGCAATTTGCCTCAGCTCTAAAAGATGATGATCCAAAAACATTTTGTGGTACACCTAATGATTTGGTGCTTTTGCTCCAATCTCGTGGAGTTTCCTTGGAAAATATTAGTGACAACTATGGACCTGTAGTTTCTCCTGCTATTTTGGCCGCAAAATCTTCTAAACAACTTCTTGATACTATCAAATAATGGAACCTTTTTTTAATTACCTTCTTTCTTTGCCTTGGTTTATGCAGGCATTAGCCGCAGTCATAGCTATTGTTGGTTTGTGGTATGGCTCAGAAAACGTGATTTGGGGCGTAAAGAGAATTGCCCGAAAGTTTGGTATATCAGAGCTTATTATCGGTTTAACCATTGTGTCTATTGGTTCAAGTTTACCAGAAATCTTTGTGAATATTTCTGCCGGTCTTCGTGGAGTAGATGATATTGGGGTGGGAAATATTGTCGGAAGTTGTTTTGTGCAAATCTCTTTTATTTTGGGGCTTTGTGTTCTTGTGGGAGGAGTGATGAAAAGGGATAAAAAAGAATTCAAAAGAGATGCACTAATGGTTTTGGGGGCAATTATCGCTCTGTTTTTGATTGGAATGGATGGAACGGTAGCGACAGGAGAAGCATTACTACTCATTTTTGCTTATGTTTTCTATACCTACTACTTGTTAGTGGCGAATCGAAAAGAATGGCACGTTCGAAAAAGTATTTCCAGCCTACCCTTGAATGTTCTCGCTTTTTTGTTTGGAGGCGCTTTAGTTTGGTTTTCTGCCGAAATTCTCCTCAGTATTGGGATTAATGCCGGAGAACAAGCAGGAGTTGATCAGGGCGTCATAGGATTGTTTTCTGGAATAGGAACTTCCATTCCGGAGTTATCAATTTCAATGATGGCGCTTATTCGTCGATCACAGGGGATATCTCTGGGAAATCTTTTAGGGTCAAATATAACCGATCCGCTATTTTCTCTTGGGATTGGGGCAGTTTTGGCTCATGGATATAAAGTTTCAGATTTCTTATTATTTACAGCGATTCCAATTTGGTTTGTGGCCAGCTTATCTGCCATGACGATTTTTTACGTGCATGGTAAAATGAATCGAGCGAATGCGGCCATTCTAGTGGCTTTTTACCTTGGGGCATTCTTTATCTTTTTAACGTAGAATACGTGGTTTAGATCGAGCCTCTTTAATAAGATCTCCAACTAATTTTTTCATTCTTCGTGCAGTATCCCAGCCAGTTCGATGAAATAACTCTGCTTCACAAAAGTTATTAAAACCAGAAAACTCTACCTCGTTAAGAATCCGTTTAAACTCTTCTTCAATGACTTCTAATGTTTCTGGAATGCAAAATTCTGCATGTTTTTTTACTCCTCTAAAACTATTTAAAATCATTTCCTGTTCTGACTCATTAAGGCTATTGAGATCAAGATCCTGTAGGACTTCTCTAGAAACATGTCCCTGGGCTATAACCCATTCTAAAAAAAACTTCTGAGGCGTAGATATACCTCGACCAATACCTGCTGCTACAATAAAAAAAGAAGTAAAATTTGCTCTAGTGACGAGATCTCCAATTTTATAGCTTTCTAAACTCCCCTCTTCAATATTTTGAAAATTAATTCTGGAGTCTGAACTTGGTGACGCACTCAACATGACTTGTGTGTGGAAATTGATCTACGAGCGATATTTTTTCTAACACAAAATTATTTTTTTGCAATATTTCTGCGTCTCTTGCAAGCGTGGCTGGATTACAGGAAATATAAATAATTTCTTGAGGGGAAAAATCAGCAATACGTTGTAACGCCTTTGGAGATATTCCAGCTCTTGGAGGATCTAGTACAACGGTTGGTGGATTACCAGAGTAGGTTTTCATGAATTTATTTACATCATCACAAATAAAATTGATATGATTAATGTTATTTCGTTGAGCATTTTTTTTCGCGTCTAGAACCGCTGATTCAATAATCTCAACACTCGTAATATTGGATTCGGGATTATTTTGAGCGATTATCTGACTAATGGTTCCAGTGCCGGCAAAAAGCTCTAAAATTGCAGATTTATTGTCGATATAACTGAGAGCTTTTTTATACAATTCTTCAGCAGAGCGTGGATTGGTTTGGAAAAAAGAATCAATACTTAACTGAAATACTAAGTCATTAATTTTCTCTACTAAAACCTCTTCTCCCCATAGTAAATCTCTACTTTTATATTTATCATTAGCATTTCCCAGATCATCACTTTGAGTCCAATAGATGCCCTTTATTTTGTCGGGGAAATTTTGAATGAAGAAATTAATAGCACTTTCTGAGTTGAAGGTATTTTCTTCATCAATATTGGTAATGATGTTGATAAGAAATTTATTTTCATGAAAGCTTTTTTTAACGACGAGTTGTCGCCAAAAGCCACTCCCCTTTCTCGCGTTATAAACAGAGGAATTTAGGGTTTCACAAAATATTCTAAAATCTTTTAATTTTGCTTCAAATTCTTGATCAAACATCCCAGAGGCTTTTTCTAAATTTTCAACAAGCCAAAATTGTCCTCTTTTTTTAGAGCCCAGACCAAAACCTGTATGTTGCCACTCCCCTTCTTCATTTTGGGTTTCTTCGGTCGGACCAAATGAATAATCCATCTTGTTTCGGTATTCCCAGATCAATGGAGATTCAATATAGGTATCGAATATTGGTTTAAGATCTGTATGGGCAAATTTAGAAAAAAGACCTTCAACTTGTGCTTGCTTATGCTTTTTCTGAAGCTCTATTGGGAGATTTGCCCAGGGAGCCCCTGGGGTATTTTGGTAAGGAATTTCAATTTCTAAATCTGACTTTTTTAATACCTTCAATAACTTGGCTTCAGCGTATCTTCTCTTTTTTGTAGTTATCTTAAGCTTAATTTCTTGTCCAGGAAGAGCTCCGTCTACAAAAATTGGAAAACCATCTATTTTAACAATTCCCCTTCCTCCAAAGGCAAGATCCGTAACAGTAGATTCGATAATGCTTTCTTTTTTTATCATGATTTAGATTCTCAAGGATAAATAGGTAAAAAACAAATTTTGTGAAGCTTTACTAGCGAAAATATAAAAGATTCTTATGCTCACCATACATGGTTATCAAGATACTAAGCTCTGAAATCAGCAATCAAATTGCGGCAGGAGAAGTGGTTGAGCGACCAGCTTCTGTGGTAAAAGAATTGGTTGAAAATTCAATTGATGCTGGAGCAACAGAAATGGAAATATTCATAGAAAATGGAGGAAAGAGATTGATAAAGGTGGTGGATAATGGGCAAGGCTTAAGTAAAGAAGATTTAGAAAAAGCCCCTCTTCGTCATGCAACCTCAAAAATAAATTCTGTTGATGATCTGTTTACTATTCAGAGTTTTGGTTTTCGAGGAGAAGCCCTGGCGGCAATGTCTTCGGTTTCAGATTTTACAATGATCTCTAAGCAGCGTTCATTTGATAAAGCCTATCAAATAAAAATAAAAGCTGGTGAAGCTGAAGCACTAGAAATAGCCAGTCATAATACGGGAACAACGGTAGCGATTAAAGATTTGTTTTACCCCACTCCAGCGAGGCTGCAGTATTTAAAAAATGAAGCTACAGAATATAAAAATATTCTAAAAGAAATTTATGGTTTTGCTTTAAGTCATTTTGATGTGGGATTTAAAGTCTATAAAGATGAAAAACTGACTTTAGATTATCCAGCTGATGTAGATTTTGAGTCGAGAGTAAAACGAGTTTTAAAAAAATTTCATTCAGATTTAATACCCGTAGCACAAGAATTTCGAGGTTTTAAGGTGTCGGGATTTATTTGTGTGCCAGGGGCAGGTGTTGCTAATAAAAACAACCAATATTTATTAGTGAATAATCGTCGTATTGAAGATCATCGCCTCGCCTTTGCCGTAAGAGAAGGGTATGTGCAGAGTGCTGGAATAGAGAAGCACTTGCATCCAGTTTTTGTATTAAAAATAGATATAGACCCAATACTGGTTGATGTAAATGTTCATCCTCGAAAACTTGAGGTAAAGTTCGCTGAACCAGGAGAAGTGTTTATGGGGATCAAGCAAGCGGTTATTAAATCTTTGGAAGTAATTTCTTCTATTGAGGGTGTCTCAAGAGAGCTTGGATCATTTGCACCAAGTTTTTTGTCACAAACATCCCTCCCTCCTAGAAGTAATAATCAATCAGCATTTTCGCTACTCAAATCAAATCTCAGTTTCTCGGATAGAAATTTAGAAAGAAATACGAACATAGATATTCCGGTTGACGATCTCAACGAATCTCTCGTTGAAGCAGTTGATACTAATTCAGAGTTGTTGGTTATCGGACAAGTAGACAACAAATACATTCTTGCTCAAGGTACTAATGGTGTTTACTTTTTTGATCAGCATGCTCTACATGAAAGACAGCGATTTGAGCAGTTTTGGAAGGAGTACAAGGCACAAGATATTCATTCTCAAGACCTACTCATTCCACAAACACTCACTTTTTCAGAAGAAGAAATAATATTACTAGCTGAATCCAAAAAAGTGCTAGAAAACTTAGGAGTCAAATTGTTATTTCCAACCGACACGACAATTGAAGTATTAGCAATGCCATTACTACTCTCAGAGGAGCCCTTGGAGCAAGTGTTTGAAAAAATGATTAAATTTTTTGAAGAAGATCAGGTTGGACAAAATGTTTTGGATCAACTCATGCGAAAACTTCTTGAATATAAATCTTGTAGAGGCGCTGTTATGTTTGGAGATAAACTTGATCGTGCTGAAATGGAAAAGTTGATCTTGGATTTTGATCGAACTGATTGGAAATTGCTTTGTCCCCATGGAAGACCAAATCACTGGTTTATACCTTTTTCTGATTTAGATAAAAAATTTCACCGTTAAAACTTTGAACTTTTAAAAAACTGTGGATGAAAGGCTGTGTGGCGTTCAATAATTATTGAGTCCTTGTGTTTCTGAATAAATTTTTCAGGAAGTTCTTGATCATACCCCAAGATAATTTTATGAGGAGAAATTTCCGTGATAGTTTTCTCAAAATTACCATCATCTCGTCCAAGTTTTACTTTAACGTGAGAAATGTATTTTATTTCTTCTTGTATCCGTTTTAATCTTTCATGTTCGGTGTTTTTTGGTGTGTTTTTCTTGATTTTCTCAACGGTAATATCTCGGGCCACAATAATCGTAAGATGTGAACTTTGCGCAACTCCATGCCAAAGAAGCCATTGATGACCAATATGAAAGTTGTCGAAGGTTCCAGCAATAAGTGTTTTCACGAAGTAATTCTAACTAAGATCTGCCTCTATATCCATGAATCTTTTTGAAATCAGAGTCTTTAAGAAGGTTCCTATATTGACCTTTTTCCGATTTAGTGTTTAATTTTGTGCCCTGAATAACTTTGTTCCAAAAAGCTCTATCAGCCATAACAAAACGAGTATTCAAGTGCAGAACAAAAGATTTAATAATTATTTCTGGATCAAAATCTACGTCCCATTTAATTTCTGAAATTCGCTCAGCCCATTTGAAAATATTCATGCCGATTCGTTCAAAAGTGATTTGAGGGCTTAGCTGTTCTGGATTATCAAATAGCATTTTCCAGTCTTGGGCATGAAGTTTCGTTCCGCAGTCAATATTGAGTTTTTCGGTCATGTATCGAAATGCTTCATCTTCTCTTTTTACTACATCAGAGATATTTCGGAGTCTTACAACATGTTGGTAGGCGTAATAACCATCCTTTCTTTCAAAAAAATAATTTCTCATTCGCTCTCTGATTTCTTGTTCCAAACGTGATTGAAATTTTCTTTTTTTTCTTTCTGTGTAATCAGGATAAGATCGATAAACATTCGGCGTATTTACCAGTTCTTTGATAATGCTTTCATAACTTCCCTTATCTATCGCTTCAGTCGGTCTAGAGTCTTCGACAAGTGTTTGAATAGCTACATAAACATCATGATGATTGGCCCCAGCTTCATTTTGATCAAAGTTTTCTTGGGTCATAATCTGTATCTCGATTGGAATTCTGATCTTTGGGTTGCCTGGTAATGGGAATGACCCCAAAACTTTAACCTCTTTTCGAGAAGTATCAGCATTTACATTTGTGCGTTCGGTTTGTTTGACTTCGAGTTTCCAAGAATTTGATTTTTGGCTATCTTTTTTCCCAAATTTAGTACAAAGAAAAGTTATGACTTCATCAATGTTTTTCTCACTATCGACCACAATTCTCGCTCGATAAATATCTTTAATATCATAAGGATCAATTTCTACTTTTGTGGTAGATTTACTGGCCATTCGCTCTGTAGTTTTTGTATTAGAATCTAACTCAAGGAAACACTTTTCTCCATGAGTAAAACCACGAATCATAGTTCGTCCTGTTTGATTGTCTTTTTCTGTTTCAGCCGATAAGGCTCCATTAAATTGGGAAGAGTAAGCATTAATATAATCAAAGTATGGAAGTTGGGATATCTTACCAAACCCAAAAAAAGATTTCATAAGGCGACGTCCAAGTTTTGATTTATTGGCTCGGGTATAAAAACGATAAAAGCCTTTGGGGGTTTGGAGTCTCTCAACAATTGTTTGTAAATGCCTTTTAACTCTTTTTGAATTTTCTATAGGGTTTTGGCCTCTTGCTTCTGAATACTCTTGCATAAACGCTACTCGGCGACTTACTTGTGGAATGCAGTAATTTTGTAGAATATGTTTTATATTTCTATTCACTTCCTGAACATCAAGAGCGGTTCCAAAATGAACGCGGTAAGCTTCGCAAAATTCTTCATAATCAAGTGGCTGATCTCTATTGAAGTCAATGGCTGATGCCTTTTGAGTTCCTTTCTCTCTTGTTTTTGAATAAGTATCAGAGGTGGTTACTTCTGCCCCTCTGATAATGGAATTATGAGTAGTAGCCACTTGTGTAACTTTTGCACGTGTGTCCGATAACTGTTCTGCGATGGCAGCTTCAGCCTGTTCGACAGTATCTTCTTCTAAGAGACTATTTTTTGCAATAAACCAGTCTAAAGATCCTCCTGAAGAGAAGTCTTGTAAATCAAGCTCTTCCCAAGCAGTCCTCTCATGCCTATCGTCACTATGTTCTTGAGCGGTCCAGTTTTGGGGGGGCTTTTCATATTCCTCGGGGTTTAATACTACAAGATAGAAGTTAGTCCTTATATGATCAACTCCTGGAATTTTTTCAAACCTCCCTATCATCTTTCGATCTACAGAGTTAATTCGTTTAAATCTATTTGGGTTGATATAGAGCCCAGTTTCTTGTTCTAGTTCATTTGCGGCGGTAAAGACTCGATCCACCTCTTGTTGGTCTGGGTTTTTTTCTAAGAATAGTCTTTGTTCTTCATCATTATCAAAAACCTTTCCCCCAGGGAGCTCTGTCTTTCCTTTTTTATCTTCATCTTTTCCTTTCCGATTCCCCAAGTTGCTCTGATTTGAACAGGTAAGTATTTGAGTTTTTCCTTCTTTTGAGGGTTTTATAACTAATACTCTGCAGGTTTCCAAAAAACGCTCTGGCACTATCTCTAAATATTCACTTTCATCGCGCAATTGCATCATATCATTGTACCACTAAATTTATCTCAAGTTAAGCTGGATTCCTGTATTTTTTCTTCTATAATACGGCGCGAAAAATAAAAAATTTACATGTTAACGCAAGAAGACGTTCTACACATCGCTAAATTAGCCAAAATTAAGCTCAGTGAAGCAGAAGTGACTAAGTTTCAAGGGGAGTTATCTAAGATTTTAGACTTTTTTGCAGTACTGGAATCAGCTCCTACAGATGGAGTGGCTGAAACCTCTCAGGTAACAGGGCTGGAAAAAGTAGTCAGAGAGGATTTAGTAGAAGTAGATGGGAATGAGGATGACCTGCTTGAGTGTACCCCTCATTCTATAGAAGACCATTGTGTTAGAATTCCTAAAATAATGTAATAATGCTGATTACCAAAACCCTCGCAGAATTGAGTCAAATGTTCAAAAACGGTGAAGCTACTTCTCGTGAAATCACGGAAGCCTTTATTAGTGAAATTGAAGCGAAAGATAACGATATAAATGCTTTTGTTACGACAACGTTTGATCTAGCAAGGGAGATGGCCGATGCCGCAGATAGTCGTTATAAGGCTGGAGAACTCCTCTCTCCGATCGATGGGATGCCTATCACATTAAAAGACGTGGTTTGTACAGAAGGGGTTCGTACGACGGCTAGTTCAAATGTACTAAAAGATTTTGTTCCACCATATAACGCGACGGTTTGGCAAAAGCTTAAAGAGGCTGGAGTGGTTTTACTCGGAAAAGTTAATACAGACGAATTTACCATGGGAGCCTCAACAGAAACTTCTGCTTTTGGGGTAACAAAAAATCCCCACGATTTGAATCGTGTTTCGGGAGGTTCTTCAGGGGGGTCTGCAGCGGCTGTAGCAGCCAATTTTTGTACAGCTAGTATTGGGACCGATACAGGAGGATCTATTCGTCAACCAGCACATTTTTGTGGCTGTACAGGCTTAAAAGTCTCTTATGGGAGAGTCTCTCGTTGGGGAACTATTCCCATGGCCTCAAGCCTAGATACCGTAGGTCCATTGGCAAAAACTCCTGAAGACTGTGCTATGATTTTGCAGATTATTGCTGGAAATGATAAAAAAGATAGTACCACACCAAAAAAAGAAGTACCAAGTTATACAAAAAACTTAGACGCTAGCTTAAGTGGTGTAAAGATTGGTATTCCAAAAGAGTACTTTGTAGATGGGATTGATTCAGAATTGGTAGCTGCTATCGACTCTGCTAAAGCTATATTTACCTCTCAGGGGGCTAAAATTGTAGATATATCATTGCCAAATACCCAATATGGAGTGGCTACATACTATATTGTGGCTCCGTCCGAAATTTCTGCCAACATGGCCCGTTTTGATGGTATTAGATTTGGGAGCGGCGTAAGTGAAGAAAATTTAGAGAAAATTTATACCGAAACACGGGAACAGGGTTTTGGTGATGAGCTTAAACGTCGAATAATGCTAGGAACTTATGCATTAAGTGCTGGGTATTATGATGATTATTACCGAAAAGCTCAAAAAGTAAGAACATTGGTGATTGAAGATTTTAAACAAGCTTTTGATGACGTAGATGTTATTTTAGCTCCAGTATCCCCTACTCCAGCTTTTGAGATTGGTCAAAATAGCGATGATCCTATCAAAATGTATTTAGAAGATGCTCTAACAATTCCAGCGAGTTTGGCTGGCATTGCAGGGATTTCAGCTCCTTTCGCCACTTCGAAAGATAATTTGCCAATTGGAGTTCAACTATTGAGTCCAGCATTTACGGAAGACCGACTACTCAATATTAGTCATCAATTGTTTAAGGCGACAAAGTCATAAAAACATTTTGAAAATTTATTAACCACTATTAGAATCCTCCAGATGTCAAAGAAATTATTTCTAGAATCCAGTGAAAACTTTACTGGGGTTAGTTTTGGTGCGAATGCAGATACCCTTGGTGAGGTTGTTTTTACGACAGGGATGACAGGGTATTTAGAAACTCTAACAGATCCGAGTTATTATGGACAAATAGTCGTATTTACTTTTCCTCTCATTGGGAATTATGGTGTATTTGACCCGAAACAAATGGCGCCAGACATAGATGAAACGTATGAATCTCAAAAAATTTGGGTTAAAGGTGTGATTTTGACCGAGTGGTCAGAGGAATTTTCTCACTGCCAAGCTTTTCAAAATTTTTCAGACTGGCTAGAAAAAAATAATATCCCAGGATTAGCGAATGTTGATACTAGAAGCCTAACTCAAGTGCTTCGTGAACGAGGTTGTATTATGGGAAACATAGGCAATTCCCCAGCTACTGATTTCACAGACCAGCTCGCAGGAAGATATGTTCCAGCAGTTTCTCCAACTGAAACCACTATTATTGAACCAGAAAATCCGATCGGTAAGACGGTTGCTTTTGTTGATTGTGGAGCAAAGAATGGTATATTCCGAAACTTCTTAGAACGAGGCGTTAAAGTTATTCGCTACCCATTCGATGCGAACCCTTTTGATTCTGGTGAGGATTTTGATGGGATTTTCTTCTCTAATGGTCCAGGAGACCCAGAAACTGTACACGAGACAATTGATACTATGAAAATTGCACTTGAGAAAGAGATTCCAATTTTTGGAATTTGTTTAGGGAATCAAATGTTGGGGTTGGCAGCAGGAGGGAAAACAGTAAAAATGAAATATGGACATCGAGGAGTGAATCAACCAGTACAAGATGTTGAAACTCAGCATTGTATCGTGACTACTCAAAATCATGGTTACGTTGTGGAAGAAGAATCTTTACCAGAAGGGTTTGAGGTTTGGTTTAAAAATTTAAATGATAATTCTGTAGAAGGGATTAAACATAAGACAAAACCAATTTTTGCAGTACAATTTCATCCAGAAGCTTGTGCAGGACCAGAAGATGCCGAATATTTATTTGATGAATTTATTAGCACTTTATAATTAATGTCTCAGAAAGAAATTGCTCTAAAGTTTAACAAGGTTCATAAGAAATATGATGATTTTGTGGCTTTAAAAGATATTTCCTTTGAGGTAAAAAAAGGTGAATTTTTTGCTCTTTTGGGGCCAAACGGGGCTGGAAAAACAACATTGATTAACTGTCTTAATGGAATTACCGATAGAACCAGTGGAACTATAGAAGTACTTGGACAAGACCCAGCAGTAAATTCTGAATTTACTAAAATGAAGCTTGGAATTGTTGAGCAGGAGTTAGTATTTGATCCCTTTTTTACGCCTTTGGAGATTTTGCGATTAAGAAGAGGGCTTTTTGGTATGAAGCCAAATGAAGAATATCTTCTCTGGCTACTGGAAAAACTAAATTTAACCGACAAGAAAAATAGTCGTGCAAGAAATCTGTCTGGAGGAATGAAACGACGGTTGATGATTGCTAAAGCACTAGCTCACGAGCCAGAGATTTTGGTATTAGATGAGCCGACGGCTGGGGTCGACATAGAATTGAGGCAAAGCCTTTATACTTTCTTGAGAGAGCTTCAGGAAAAGAAAAAAATGACAATTCTACTTACAACTCATTATTTAGAAGAAGCTCAATTACTGGCCGAAACGATTGCTATTCAAAATATTGGTGAAATTTTAATTTGCGAATCAAAAGAAACCCTCCTTCGAAAGCAAAAAAGAATATTAGAAATAGAAAGTTGTGATGGCGCTACTGAGGAGATTGAAATATCTGATACGGATGTAAATCTCAAAAAGCTTGTTTCAGACTACCCTCGAGTAAAAAATATTCGAATTAAAGAGCCAAAATTGGAAGATATATTCTTAGAAGTGACCAAGAAATAATGAATTTAATTAGACTCTATACTCTAACCTGGAAAGAGACTCATCGGTTTCTAAAAGTCTGGTTGCAGACTCTTATGTCGCCGGTGATTATTGCGGTTATGTATTTTGCTGTTTTTGGAGGAGCACTAGGAACACAAATTGAAGAAATTAATGGAGTGCCGTATCCCGTATTTATTATTCCTGGTTTGGTACTATTGCAATCGACAACTAATGCTTTTATGAATCCTTCAAGTTCTATTATTATTGCAAAGTATTCAGGGACGCTCTCTGACTTATTACTACCGCCACTTACGCCAATGGAGAAAACACTTGGTTTTCTACTTGGAGGAGTTATTCGCGGAGTATTAGTCTCACTCTTAATTTTCTTGGTAGCAGGATTTTTTACAGGAAAATTTTTTCCAGAACATTGGTTTCCTTTTGTCGCTATGGTCTTTATAGCTAATGGTATTTTTAGCGCGGCCGGAACTCTTGTTGGTATTTGGGCTAAAACCTTTGATCAAACCTCGGGTATATCCACTTTTGTGATTACTCCAATGGGGTTTTTAGGGGCGATATTTTATAGTCTAGAGATGCTTCCTCCTTTAGCTCAAAAATTATCACAGGTTAACCCTTTCTTTTATCTAGCTGATGGTTTACGATGGAGCTTCCTTGGCATTGCCGAAGTAGATCCAAGGTTAAGTTTTGGAACATCTTTTATTATTTTTGTTGTGTTTTTTACACTAAATATTTGGGCTTTCCGAACAGGTTGGCGATTAAAACAGTAAATTTCTAATTATGAAAATATTATTACTCGGTTCTGGAGCACTTAAGATTGGTCAAGCTGGCGAATTTGATTATTCAGGGTCTCAAGCTATTAAGACCTTTAAGGCAGACGGTCATGAAGTCGTGCTGATTAATCCTAATATTGCTACGGTTCAAACCGATCCTGAAGCTTTTTCTCCAGGGAGTGTTCATGCTGATAAGGTTTACTTTTTACCCGTTACGCCAGAATTTGTTGAGAGAATTATTATTAAAGAAAAACCTGATGCTCTAGCCCTTTCCTTTGGAGGACAAACAGCTCTGAATTGTGGATTGGACCTTGAAGAAGCTGGAATACTTAAAAAACATAAAATTAAAGTATTAGGGACCAGCGTAGAAACAATTCGTGCTACTGAGGATCGAGAGATTTTTGTGCAAAAATGTACCGAAATAGAAGTGAAAACACCTCGTTCAATCGCTGCACGTTCTATGGAGGAGGCCAAAGCTGCCGCAAAAGAGATAGGATTTCCATTAATTATGCGTGCAGGGTTTACATTGGGAGGGCAAGGATCTGGTTTTTGTGAAACCCCTGATAAATTTGAAGGAATGGTAAGAGATGCTTTTGCCTTCTCTCCTCAAGTATTGGTTGAGGAAGACCTTAGAGGGTGGAAAGAGCTTGAATATGAAGTCGTTCGAGATGGGAGTGATAATGTAATCACGGTTGTGAATATGGAGAATTTTGATCCATTAGGGATCCATACAGGAGAATCTATTGTTGTATCTCCTTCTATGACACTTTCAAATCAGGAATGGCAACTACTCAGAACCGTTGCTATAAAAACTATTCGACACCTTAGAATCATTGGAGAATGTAATATCCAGTACGCCCTAAATCCTAATGATCCAGAAGAATATAGAGTGATTGAAGTTAATCCTCGACTAAGTCGAAGTTCTGCCTTAGCTTCTAAGGCTACTGGATATCCTTTAGCTGCCGTTGCCGCTGAGATTATGCTTGGTAAAGATCTGTATGAAATTCCAAACGCCATTACAAAAGTTACAACGGCTTATTTTGAGCCAGCACTAGACTATGTGGCATTGAAAATCCCTCGATGGGATCTTGGAAAATTTAGAAAAGTGAGTCATGAAATTGCAACGGAAATGAAGTCTGTTGGTGAGGTTATGGCTTTAGGCCGGAATTTTCCAGAAGTGGTACAAAAAGCGGTTCGAATGCTCGGAATCGGAAGTCATGGGATTCTTGACTCCCCTATTTCTTTTGATTCAAAAAAAGAAATTGAAAAGAATCTTAAAACGGCTTCTCCAAGACGATTATTTGCTGTAGCAGAGGCTCTCTATCAAAACTATTTTACCACCGAAGAGATATTTGACTTAACTAAAATTGATCATTGGTTTTTATCTCAAGTTAAACGAATTACTGACTTTGCTCAAAAACTAGAAAGAGAAGGATTAAATGATACCAATTTACTGGAAGCTAAAAATCTAGGTTTTTCTGATCAAGAAATTGGTCGCCTTACTAAAAAAAGCTTTAAGGAAGTCTATGAATTAAGAAAAAAAGCGGATATTAAGCCAGTAACAAAACAGATAGATACACTGGCTGCGGAATTTCCAGCTCAAACAAATTATTTATATACTACCTATTTAGGAGAAAAGAACGACGTTTAGGCTCTTTAGATAATAAAAAACTCTGAAAGATTTCAGAGTTTTTTATTTAGTATCTAGAATATTTCTACTAAGCTTCTTTTTCTTCGTTTTTTGTTTCCTCTGATGGAGCTTCTTCAGTTTTTACTACTGGCTTAGCAAAGGTTTTTTCTCGAAGTTTAAGAGGAATTTCCTTCATTCTTAGAGCTTTTCCGCTTAGGTCTCGTAGGTATCGTAGTTTTGCTCGTCGAACCTTGTGAGCTCGAAGAACATCAATTTTCACAATTGTTGGAGAATGAATCGGGAAGATTTTTTCAACCCCAATTCCTTCAGAAATCTTTCGAACAGTAAATGTACTATCCACACCGTGTCCTGCATTAGTTTTGATAACGGTCCCCTGGAAGACCTGAACCCTCTCTTTGTTCCCTTCTTTAATTTTTTGGTGAACAGCTACCAAAAATCCTGGTTTAAGGTCTGGAACAGACTCTTTGCAAAACTGAGAACCAAAATCTTGAATGACTTTTGACATAATATTCTAAATTAATCGAAGCGGATTATAAAAGGAACGTTTCTTAACGCAAATTTTTTTATTAAGAAACGAGGGCTTCAGTATCCTTTTTTAATTTGTTTTTTAAGATAAGGTTATCTTTGTCGGCAAACAATCCCATTACAAACTTATCTTTAAGGGTGATTCTATAAAGAAAGTCTTCTTTGGTCATAGCTCCTGATTTAATTGATTCACCTGAAAAATATTCATTTACGAAATTCTCAAGATCTTTGGCCGATATGCTTCCTACAACAAATAGATCGATATCAGATTTAGTATCTACAAATCGACCTGATAATATACATAAATCTATATCGCCAAGTTTAGATAGTTTTTTAAGAAGGGCATCGTTGCTTTCATCCGTTTTACGAACAATAGATGTAAATTCGTGCAAAAGTAAAAAGTGAGGATTTACTCTATAGTATTTTCTTCTGTTCTTTTCTCGAGACTTGAGCATTCCTACTGACTCTAGGTTTTCAAGTTCTCGTCTTAGAGAGTTAATTTGTTCATCGAGAATTCTCGTGAGTTCTCGAATGAAAAATTCTTCTTCTGGGTTGAGGAGGAACTGTTTGAGGAGTTTTACTCTTGCTCCGGAACCAAACAACTTTTTGAGCATTATTTTTATTCAAAATCTAACAGTACAAAAAACTTATTCGATTTCGGGTTTTATGTCAATATTTTTTTATTAACAAATGCAGAAAACCCTTTTAATATAAGCTTTTAGTTGATTAAAAAAAATAGACATGAACCTATTTTTTTATCATCTTGAATAAAAAAATTATTCAAATGTATTTATCTTGTTCAAATTTTTTATTCATAAATAAAAGCACAAAAAAACCTCTTGGCTAAGAGGTTTTCTATAACATTGAAAATTAAAACTGATTAAATATCAATTTCATCAAAATCTTCATTCTTACTTTTTCCAGACATTAATGCGAGTCCAAAAAATGTACCAGAAATAAATCCCATAATGAGGATGAATAATAAAGGCCAAAACATACTCCCAGTCATAGTCTCAAAAAATATCATCATTCCAGGAGACTGCAACATTATGTTCTCAAAGCATACAATAAGCCCTAAGATTCCCACAACCGTCATTAAACCCAGGTAGATGTATTTCATTTATTTTTTTGTTTTTCTATCCTTCTATTATAGTCGAGCGAAGGAATTTGTCAATTTTTAGGTTTAATTCAGCTTTTTCAACTTCGACGTCATGAGAGTGTCCATGATGGTGATCATGACCTATGTTCTGCCGTGCTATGTGATGTGCTTGTGTTTTTTCATCTTTATCTAAGGTAATACCTTCAGTTTTAACGATTTCAGAGAGTCCAAGGAAAACTTTTAGGTCTTTTTCCCCCTCTGAGGCTAGTTCTTTTTTAAAGACTTCTTCATCTTTCCCCATAGCTTTCCAGAATTGTTCTGGATTGGATTGAAACTGAGGGTTTTGTTTTAATCTTGCAAGCCTAGAGCTTACTTCTCTGTCTAACCAGCTCTGTGGGAGGTCCGCCTTTACAAGTTTTGCAAGTTGAGTTGAATAATCAGCAATCCATTCTTGTTCTTTGGCTTGAGTCTTATTTTGAGTGATGGTTTTTTTGATGCTTTCTTTAAGCTCATCCAGACTTTGTTCTTTCCCTGAGATCTGTTGGATTTGTTCTTTTGTAAGCTTATTTGGATTAATTTCACTTACCTTGTGAACGGCTACATCAAAGTTGACTATTTTTCCTGCAAAGTCCTCTGAGTGATAATCTTTCGGGAATTTTACTTTTACAGCTTTCTTTTCTTCTCCAGCTTTCATGCCTTCAAAAGCTTTTTCGAGATCAGGAAGGTAGTGTCCTTGTCCCAATCTAAATGTCATATTTTTCCCTGCTGTATTTGGAATTTCTTTCCCTTTGTCATCAATTCCAGCAAAATCTACTTCTACAAGGTCATTTTTCTTTGCAGCCCTTTTTACCTCTTCTCCTGCCTCCATTTGGGCACAAACGGTCATAAGAACATCTTCAATTTCTTTGGTTTCAACTTCAATTTTTTCTTTTTTAACTTTAATTTTCTTGTAATCTCCTACGGTAATCTCTGGGTAAATCTCTACCTCACATTTTACTTCAATAGGATCACTATCTGGTGACGGGATATCTACTTCTGGCTGAGAAATAACTTGCAGATTATTTTCTTTTATAAAGTTAGCATAAGCCTTGTCAATAGCCTGATTCATAGCTTCAAAAGCAATTTTCTGAACTCCAACTTGAGCCACTACGTAGTCATCTGGAGCGTGTCCCTTTCTGAAGCCTTTGATAGAAATTTGGTTTTTCATGTGCTGAATAACTGTTTTTCGAGCATTTTCGATAGCAGTTTTATCCACTTTAAGGGTGAAATTAACTTTTGATTTAGGAAGTGTCTTGTAATTAGCCATAGGTATTTTTAAAAAATCGGCCGCATGCTAAGAAAAAAAACACCTTTGACAATCCTTTTTTTACTCCTGTTTCCAAGCTTTCAAATAGAAGCTGATTTTAATTCCTATAAAGTGAGATCCATTATTAATGCTGATAAATGGCAGCTTTACAATGGCCAAATATTTATTTTCAACGATTTAGAGATGGTCGATTTTACAAATGAAAATCTTGAAACCAACTGTTTTAAGGAACAGGTAAAATATTTCGTAAATCAAAATATAAAGAATCAAACAGTGTTTATTGAAGTAGAAAAGAAACACAAAAGAGTTCGAAATCGTCCGTTTTATATTTATGGAAATATAAAATTAAAAAAAGGGAGAACTGATCTCAAAAAGTTTTTTATAGAGCAGGGCTGGGCAAAGTATTTAGGGAATGAGAAGAAAAAATTATTATTACAAAGCCAAGCTATGAAAAGTAAGTTGGGAGTTTGGGGCAGTTGTTATATCTATAATGAATTAAACAAAGCAAAACTGATTTTGGATAGACAAAATTCTATCATATCGAAGGGAACGGGAGTAACCTGGATAAAAGATGTGATTGATGAAAACAGACTTTTGGCACACGATGATACAATTATAAACATCGCAACAGCAAGCTCCATTAATACGAGTAAAGTAGAATTAGATCGATGTTTGAATTCCAAAAGAATTGAATGGCTTAATAAAAACATCAAAGGAAGAAAGGTTATATTAGAACCGGATGTTACAGAAAGTTTAGAACGTAAAACTATAGTCCGACATGTTTGGAGAGTTTTACCAAACCGTAATAGTCTCGTTTCAAATGAATTTATAAGTATGGGGCTTATGTTCTTTGATAAAAATACTCTAGATAAAAAATATAATAGAGCGTTTAGAGTTAGTGGTAACTCTACTTTTAGAACATTACCAAGCGCTTGGAAGGAGTGCCTAGACTCTATAGTGCATAAGGAGACCGTAATGAAAAAAGTTAAAGATTACGATGAGGATTGTAGAATTAAAGGGAATATTTCTGGAAGCAAGAAGAATCCAGTAAAAACCTATCACACTCCCCTTTCTGGTTGGTATAAAAGAATCGAATATGAAAAGTGTTTCGAAAGCGAAGAAGCGGCTATAAAGGCGGGATTTATAAAAACTAAATAGCTAGGCTGCTAATTGGGCTTTTAATTCTAGAATATTGGCCAAATCCAGCATACTTTGAACAATTTCTTCTTCCTTTCCTTTAATAAATAAAGCTTTAAAACTTTTTCCTGTATGTTTCATAAAAAGTTGATTTAGGTGCTCAAAAACTGGCACCTCTCTATGTAAATAAGCTACATTATGATCAATTCCCTTTTCGCCGATAGTCTTGGCCTCCACGGCCCCTTCTATCCAAAAACGATCCTCAAGTACTTCTTCAGGGCTAATACCTAGGTGCTGAGCCAAAATGCAAGCCTTATTATGAGGGAAAGAGCTAAAATTTAACTCCCAAGGAAGTTTGAAGTGATTTTCTTCATGCTTTATTACATGGGAAATTGATGGGTTATCATTGGCGGCTAGATTTTCATTCAGGTGTAAAGCACTCTCCCCTTTTCTGACAAACGCTGCAGTTCGTGCTTCTATTCCAGAAGTAACAATCAATATTCGACGATTTGTTTGTGCACAGATAAATTCTGCTTGTTTTCGTCCAATCGAAGTTTCTAGTACTTCGGGTTCTTTTTGTAGAACGTCACGTAAATCATAAGCTTCCATTTAGCTTAAATTATGCATCATAAAAAAGGCGTCAATTTGAATTTTTAAAAAATCAAAAATTAATAAGATGGATAAGAAATGAAATATACAAAATTATTCGGAAAACCAGTTAAAGAATCGCAGTCTGGATCAGAGATGGTCAGTCACCAATTATTACTTAAAGGAGGATTTATTGCAGAATCTGTAGCCGGGAGGTATTTTTTCTTGCCTCTAGGATGGCGGGTTCATGATAAAATTAAAGCGGTTATTAAAGCTCGAATGGATGCGGCAGGTGCTCAGGAAATGATTACCCCAACTTTACATCCTCTAGAGCTCTGGGAGGAAACCAACAGGACTAGTACTACGGGTTTTGAACTCATGACAGTTCAGGATCGCAGAGGAGCAGATTTTGCTCTTGGAGGAACCGCTGAAGAAATGATGGTAGATGTAGTCAGAAAACGGCAGGTTAGCTACAAAGAACTACCATTTAATATTTATCAATTTTCTACTAAATTTCGAGACGAAGCTCGTGCTAGAGGGGGGCTATTGAGGGTGAGAGAGTTCGTTATGAAAGATGCTTATAGTTTTGATGTGGACGAAAAAGCTTTTTCTCAAACCTATGATGAAATGGCGGATACCTATACCGATATTTTTAAAGATTTAGGCCTAGAAACTAAAAAAGTTGAAGCAGATGGTGGTTATATTGGTGGAGATTATTGTCATGAATACCAGGTAGAAACACCTATTGGAGAAGGAACCTTCTTTGAAACTTTAGATGGAAGTTATTGTGCCCATGAAGATGTTGCAGAATTTGTGAGAGATGAAATCAACCCTGATGATGAGGTCTTGCCGTTAGAAGTCATTGAGCAACCTCAATGGGTTAAAACAATGGAAGACAATGAAAAACACTATAAACTTCCAGCTTCTAGGTTTTTGAAAAATGTAGTGTTCAAAAACATTACTACAGAAGAAATTATAATTGTAACTATTAGAGGCGATTTAGAAGTGAATAAAACAAAAGTTGAAAAGGTTCTTAATGCTACTGGACAATTAGAGCCTGCAACCGAAGAAGACCTGGCAGCCCTGGGAACTAAACCCGGGTATGTTCATTCTTGGGGGCATAAGGCAAGGTATATTGGAGATACGTCGCTAACATCCGTTAAAAACTTCATTGGAGGACAAAAAGAAGATACTACCGATACCCGAAATGTTAATTATGGAAGAGACTTTGAGTGTGAATTTTTAGCCGATCTTGCTATTGCTTATGATGGTGCAACCGCTCCAAATGGACAAAAACTAATTGAAAAAACAGGGGTTGAAGTTGGGAATATTTTTCAATTGGGAACTCACTACACCGATAAAATGAAAGATGCGGTGTATATCGATGAACAGGGGAAAGGAGTTCCTTATTACATGGGATGTTATGGAATTGGACTAGGAAGAACCATGGCGACCGTTGTTGAAATCCATAGAGATGAAAAAGGAATTATTTGGCCAGAAAACATTGCCCCATTCCAGGTTTACTTAGCCCCAATTGGTAAATCTCAAACTGTTTTTGATAAAGCTGATGAACTTTACAAAGAATTATTGTCAGCTGGAATTGAGGTTTTATATGATGATCGACAAGATAAAAAATCAGGTCCAGGTCAAAAATTTGGAAACCATGAACTTCTTGGAATTCCTTTTAGAGTAGTTGTTTCAGAAAAACTTCTAGAAAATAACGAGTTGGAAGTAGTTGCTCGAAAAGACCTTGAAAATAAGAAAATAATTTCCGAAGATCAATTACTTGAAGTTGTTAAGCAGGCTTAAACTGTACATCAAAGTGATCACCAGTCCCTCTATGACGTAAAACCTTAATTTGATATCCAGGAATACTTGTAATGGTCATGCTACCGTTTCGGTGTAACCCTGTAGCGTTAGCTAGAGCTTTACCAAATTCATCCCAAGAACGTAAGTCTGCCTTATATCCGTTTCCGTGAGAATACGTACCTCCTGCATGGCGAACACCGCCACCAAGATTTCCTGTATTGGTTAAATCAGTAATAGTTCCTTTCGGGGCATTCCCGCCGTTTTTACTATTAACCCATTCATGCAAGAGTAAAAGTCCTTGAGTAGCAGAAGCTCTGTACCCTTCGAGGTGTGCGCCTGACTTAATATTAAACTTACTTCCTAAAGCAGCTCTCACTTGGGCATCACTTAATCTATCCGCTCCATCCAGACCATCAAGTCCTGGGAAAGCCTCTTTTAATTCTTTGATTTCGTCTTCTGTATATTGAGCACCGCTACTTTCTACGTATCGATCAACGGCTTCTTCATTTCCTCCTACAAAACCTCGAAGAAGTTTAGGATTCATATATCTTCTCCCATTTTGAGTCACATACCATTCTTCTTTTGGTACTCCAGAGCTTATTAGCGATTTTTGGATCGCTCGAGCTGTCATATTCAAATCTTTCAGATATTCAGTTCCTTGGGAGCTAATCTCCCCAGCTCTTTCCATAAGTAGATTTGGGTCTATACCGTATCGTTCTGACATTTGAGCCACTAGTTCAGAAGTTTTAAACTTTTGCCCTGGAGCGACTTCAATTTCTCTGTCTTCACCTCGGTATTCAAATTTAAATTCTTCACTTGCTTTAGCTTGAGATTCTCGCATTTCGTTTAGCTCTCTCATAAGGGCTTTACCTTCTTCTGTTTCCGTGCTTGCTAATTTACTAACTTCAACTTTATCTCCATCAACAATTTTTGCATATTCTCCGTTTTCATAGAAAAATCCACCACCAACTCCTTCTCTTGTTGCGGTTTTACCATTAATGCTAATAGCTCTAACTTCTGGTGGGTATAAGTCCCCGGCCCCAATTGTTTTGAGATCTTCTGAATTTGGAAATTTGATATCTTGAGCTGGTGGACCAACATTAAGATCTTCAACTTTATAAATACTTCCTTCTCGAAGATCCAATGGTGATTCTCCATCTTCAGGATTTTCTTTAACAACTCCTGTTGCTAAAGACTCGTTACTCAAACTTTTATCTGTATAAGCTTTTTCTCTTTCTTCTTTGATAGTTTGCAAGATTGGATCTTCTAAGATAGCCTTGACGATTGCATCACTTCCGGAATCTAGGGCTGAAAGAACTTCTTCTGGCTTTTTGTCCTTTAGCGTATCAACCAATGCGTTGATTTTTTCTTCAACTTTTTTTGTAATTCGGGGATCAATATGATCGCTACTTATTCCTGGAATAGGCTCATCATTTTTCCGAAGGGCATCAAGAATCTTATTATCTAGTTGTCCAATGGCTTGTCCGATAGCTTTTTGCTGTTCTGGAGTAGCATTTGGAAATTTTTGCTGAGCTAATTTTACGGTTGCAGGTAGGGCCGATTGTTCAATTTTGGCAACAACTTCATCTTTAACCCCCATTACGAAGGTTTCATTCATAAGATTTTCTTTCCCTTTCTCTTTTAAAGCTTCATTCATTGAAGATTCAATAAGGTTTGGATCAACATCTTTTCCTTTAAAATGTTCATCTAATTCTCCTTTTAGTTTTCCAATGTTAGCTTTAACTTTCTCCATCTCTTCTTTAGTCAGATTTTCTAAGCCTAACTCTTCAATGGATCCATTAGTGCTAAATATTTTCTCTAGCTTCTCTGCAAGAGCTTGAATATCTTTGATATCATCAATATATTCATCAGCTCCCTCTCCATCTATTTCTTTGATATACTTAGGAATGTCATCCGCTTTTACTTGATTCCCAAATTTAGTATTAAGTTCTGCAAGTCCTTTTTTGATGTCTTCATCACTTCTCTTTTCTTCTACAACATGTTTTTCAGCGCTAAAGGGGCCTTCCGCCGCCTCAGGAGCAGCAAAATAAATGAAACGATAGTTGAGATTTGAATGCTTTGAATGAAGAAATTTCATGATGAATTTAATAAATCTAAGAATTATAGCATAAAATATAGATTTTTGAAAGTCTAATACTAAACTAGACACGATATGATTAAGATTTATACCGACGGCGGTTGTTTAGGCAATCCAGGACCTGGTGGAGTCGGGGTGGTTTTTATGGAAAATGATAAAATTATCCATGAATATGCTTGTGGCTATAGAGAAACAACCAACAATCGCATGGAATATCGTGCTTGTATCTACGCTTTAGAAAAGATTAAAGAAAAAGGTCTTTCATCGGTGACTCTTTTTACCGACAGTAAGTACGTCATGGAAAGTGTTACCAATTGGGGACATAAATGGAAAGCTCTTGGCTGGAAACGAAATACCTCAGGAAGTAAAAAAATTGAAAACTTAGATCTATTTAAGACTGCTTACGAACTAAATCAAGAACTCGATGTCACTTGGCAATGGGTTAAGGGGCATGCTGGAAATAAAGGAAATGAAAGAGCTGATGAGCTCGCCAACGGAAGTGCTAGCTGGGATATAGAACGCTTAATTGAAGACAGCGAAAATCTTAGTGATGATCAAATGCAGACTAGTCTATTTTAATCCTGTGGAAATTCTGTTTGCTGTACAACAATATCTTCTGGGGCATAAAATTGTTCTCTAATATATCCACAAAGATAAAAGCTCCCAAGAACAAAGTTTTTACCTTCGGCGTTTTTCTTGAGTAATTCAAACCCCTCAAGTGGGTTATTTTTAATAATCCCAGTCTTAAAATGACACTGTAATTCCTTAGGAGACCAACAATCTTTCCCTGGAACTTGAGTCCAAATGATTTCATCAAAGTAATGAGCAATGATTTCAAAATCTTCATATTTGTGATTTTGGGTCATTCCAACCAAAGCGATTCTTGGCGATTTAGATTTTTTGATTTTTGATGAAATGTACTCAAATCTTGGAGCAGAATGTGCGCCCTCTAAAATGACAGTATCACCAATTTTTTCCCATCGACATGGAAGTTTTGGTTTCTGCATCAAAAAATCATTTGAATTTAAAATTTGTTCACATATTTTTCGAGCTAATTTTTTATTCAATTTATTATTTAGACCTTTTATATAATTAATTTCACAATTTGAATAATTATTAATTATTGAACAAAAATTTTTATCATAAGAAAAACCAAAAATACAATCTTTTGTAAAAATACCAGCCTTGGTTTTGGCTATATCTTCTAATTTTGGACCAAGGATATCGAGATGATCAGAGCCGATAAATGTGAGCCCCGAAATTCTTTTTCCCTTAACACAGTTTAGGGCATCCCACTCCCCGCCCAAGCCAATCTCTCCAACTAAAACATCACTAACCTTAGAACCTTTTACCAGTCCAACTAAAACCATAGCTTCATAAAGTGTCGGAACAATACCTATTTCATCAGAAGCTTTTTTTATGATCAATAAGGTTTCGTTTAAGCTTTTATCAGAAATTAAGCAGCCATTAATTCTAATCCGTTCATTAATTACTTGAACATGAGGCGAGGTAATCAATGTTACTTTCTTGCCCTTCGAAAGTAGTACTTGCTCTATATAGCGACAAACAGTCCCCTTGCCCGCACTTCCTCCAATAATAACTCTTAATTCGAATTGTTTATCAGGATTTCTGAGAGCTTCTAACAATGCTTTAAAGGGTTTGATATCAGGGACTTGTTTGTCACGAAAGAAAGCCCTTTCGGTGTATAAACTCTCAAGCCATTTGATTCCTTCCATACAAATAAAATAATACTAAAGAAAAACTCTTCAGACCAGCAAGATCTAAAGAGTTTTTCTGGTGAGCGCGGAGGGATTCGAACCCGCGACCTCCTGGGTGTAAACCAGATGCTCTAGCCAACTGAGCTACGCGCTCGCAATAAATGCTGGGAGAATATAGCCATTTTTTTAGAGCCTGCAAAACTTTTTATGTTATATTTATTTAAGAAGCTTATTAGTAATAAAGAATGGCATTTTTGAAAAAAATATTCCGTAAAAAGAAAAAGATAAAAAAGAATCAACACAGTGATGCCATGCATCATTTCCATGTACGAAAGAGAGTTCATCACTATCTAGAAGATTACCCTCATCCTGATAATATAAAACAATTTATTGATAGATGTATTTATTATGTTGGGGTTTTGGGACCAATAGCAACACTACCTCAGCTTTGGAATATATGGGTAGAAAAAGAAGCTGGTGGAGTTTCGGTTTATACTTTTAGTGCCTACTTATTTATATCTTGTTTTTGGTTTATCTATGGGGTTTTACACGAAGAAAAACCAATTGTCTTTATCTATACCTTTTGTATTTTAGTCCAATCATTTGTCGTGGCTGGAATATTTTTGTATGGTTAGCGCAATGAGTAAACCACTAGAAGAGATTATGTCTAATAGTCTTAATTACAAGGCTGCAATATTTGAAACAGAAGAAACTCCAGCTCGCTTTGAATCGATTGTTTATTATTGGAATGAAGACCTTAAAGATGATGAAGGAAATCCTCTGTGGGAAAGAGTCGCAGGTCCTTTTATTGTCGACAACATGGAAGCTGCAAAGCACCTGGCACAGAAACATCTAAATTTAATGGCTGGAGAAGTTGAAGATGAATCGATTGATGAGAGTCTTAAAAATGAAATACAAGAAGCACTAGGACACACTAATTTTACATTTGTAGAAACGGCTAATTATGAAGTCTCCTTTTTGAAAGACTCTGAATCAGAGGATTTCGTGTCTATAGAGGCGCAAAAAATCTTTATTGCTGGTGATTTTTACTATGTTGAGACCAATGACCACGAGTGGCTTTCAGGATTCTTATATGATGAAGGAGTTGTTCGATGTTGGCAAAAATTTGTCAGCCCTAAGAACGCTTTGATTGCCACTCAATAAATGGCTTAAGAAAAAAAGGTTACCACTTATTATTTTCTCACTATTCCCACAATATTTGTTGTGACAAACTTTGAGTTTACACTCTATTGGATTGAAAGATTATTTGATATAACTATTCCTGTCGACGAAGTTCTCCAGTAAGAATAAGTCTATTTTTGTTTGTCCCCACTGGCGTACAGGTCATTAGTGTAATCAAAAACCTATCTTTTGGCTGATTTAGAACTTCTACCTGTGTTGGTTTCACAACTTCAGAGTGTTTTATTCGATAAATATACTTCTTTCCTTCCCAATACACCTCAATATTATCCCCTACTTTTACCTCATGCAGCAAAGCAAACACGTCTTTAAATCGTCCTGGATCCCATTGATAGTAAGAGGAATGTCCTGTTAGAAATAGATTTCCAAAATTCCCTGGAGCATGAGAAATTGGATGAACTACAACGCCCTCTTGTAATCCTTTTTGAATATTTTTTTCTAGCTGATTCCAGTTTTGATGACTTGGAACACTTACAAGCGGTACATTTTTATTGATTCTTGGAATATATAAACGATTATCAGAAGGATAAACCTTCATATCCTCAAATACTTGCTTCGCTTGGTTTCTAGGAGTTAATTCTTTTTTTCTAAAAATAGATTTCTTTTTATGGTTAACCTTTTTTAATTTTACTTCTTGTGTTTTTGTCGGTTCTACTTTAGCCAAAGCTTCTTCCTTAGGCTGCATCTCTTCCCAATTAGTAATCACAGAAGCTTTTAATTGTTCATATTTAAATTCTGCAATCTGACCAAAAGCATCTCGGTTTAAGAATGTATGACTCCCCCCCCAAATAATAAGAGTAATACCCAAAAAATAAGCTATATCCTTCCACAGGGGACGTCTTTTTTCTAGGTTTTCAAAGTTGAAATTAGAGTCGTTTGACATTCTTGTTTGTTTTGATTTTTGTAAATAAATCTGGCGATTTTACCTAAAAAAACCATAGTCGGCAAACAACTTGGGTTGTCAAACCCCGAAAAACAATGAGGTATAGGTTAAATAGAGTAGCTAGATAAGATGAGTTTTACTCAATCCAAAGCGCTTTCGAACTAGTGATAACTTAGCTTCTGCTATTTCACTAGCTCTATGTGCTCCCGATTTAAGGATTCTTTCAACTTCGGCTGGGTCATTGGCTAATTTCTCTCTTTTAACTCTAGCATCAGCAAAATATTCCCAAACAAATTCAAAAAGTTGTTTTTTACTTTCCCCAAAACCAACACTCCCCTCTCTATAAGCTTTTTCTAATATTTCAGTATTTGGGTTTCCAAATAAACGATGATAAGCCATTACATTACAATTTTCAGGATCTATAGGATCTCCCAATTCTACAGAATCAGTTTTAATAGACATAATCTTCTTTTTAAGCGTTTTTTCATCAGCAAATATCTCAATCGTATTTCCATAACTTTTAGACATTTTGGCACCATCGAGCCCTGGGATAGTTTGCACTTCTTCTTTTATTCGTGCCTCAGGTAACACAAAAGTATCACCAAAATGATGATTAAACTTCTGAGCCAAGTCTCTAGCCATTTCTACATGCTGTTTTTGGTCTTTCCCAACAGGAACCACCTCTGCATCATAAAGAATGATATCAGCCGCCATCAGGATTGGGTAAGTAAATAAGCCAACATTGGCTTCTAATCCTTTTGCTACTTTATCTTTATAAGAATGGGCTCGCTCCATCAATCCAAATGGGGTAAGGCAAGACAGATACCATAAAAGCTCTGTATGAGCTCGAATGTCTGACTGTCTATAAAAGATCGATTTTTCAGAATCAATAACCAGTGCTAGCCAATCTAATACTCCATTTTTCTGATTTTGAGCAAAAATAACTGGATCCTGCTTAGAGGTAAAACTGTGTAAATCCGCTACAAAATAAAAACACTCGTTCCCTTCTTGATTTTGAAGTTCCTTGGCCTGTTTCATCATACCAAAGTAATTCCCAAGGTGAGAATTCCCGCTCGATTGCATTCCGGTTAAAATTCTAGGCATAAATATTCCTTAAGTGCCTAAATTATAAGTACTAACACAAAAAAATATAAACTTTTTTATATTTAACACTCTCTTTTCTTGAGTGCTAAAAAGGTTTGACACTCCCCTACTTCGAGTGCTAAAGTTTAGGGTGTATTTTTTTAATAAACAAAAAATGGCTCAGTTACAACCCTTACAAGACAATGTAATTGTTAAACCACTAGAAGGAGAAACAACCACCGCCTCTGGGATTGTTATTCCTGATACAGTGTCTAAAGAAAAACCAATGAGAGGAGAAGTTATCGCTGTTGGTCCAGGAAAAATTAAAGATGGACAAAAGATTGAATGTCCAGTTTCTACAGGAGATACCGTAATTTTTACTAAATATGCTCCAACTGAAATCAAGATTGATGGACAAGACCTTTATATCCTTGGTTTTGATTCTCTGCTTGCAGTAGAGAAATAATTTTTTAATCATTAAATAAAAACTTATCATGGCAAAAGATATTAAATACGGAGACGATGCTCGAAGCGCTGTGGCGCAGGGAGTAAAAAAGTTAGCAGATAGTGTTCGAGTTACGATGGGACCAAAAGGTCGAAATGTAATTCTTGAGAAATCTTACGGTTCACCAATCGTAACCAATGATGGAGTCACTATCGCAAAGGAAGTTGAACATGAAGACCGATATGAAAATATGGGAGCGCAGCTGGCTAAAGAAGTAGCCACTAAAACAAATGACGCTGCAGGAGATGGAACAACAACCGCAACCGTTCTGGCTGATGCAATCATTAGCGAAGGACTAAAAAATGTAACTGCTGGAGCGAATCCTATTGCTATTCAGCGAGGTATTGACGGGGCTGTCCAAGTAGTAGTTTCAGAACTCGAAAAAATGGCAGAACCAATTGATTCTGTCGAAAAAATCCAACAAGTAGCCACTATTTCAGCACAAAATGAAGAAGTCGGTAAAATTATTGCTGAAGTTTTTGAACAAGTTGGAGCCGATGGTGTTGTAACCGTCGAAGAAGGCAACACTATGGGGCTGGAAAAAGATGTCGTTGAGGGAATGCAATTTGATAGCGGATATCTTTCTCCTTACATGGTGACCAACACTGAAACTATGGAAGCAGAATTGGATAATCCAAGCATTCTTATTACGGATAAAAAGATTTCAAACATCCAAGAAATCCTACCACTCTTAGAAGCCGTGGTTCAATCAGGAAATAAAAACCTAGTTATCATTGCTGAAGACATTGAATCAGAAGCCTTGGCTACACTTGTAGTAAATAAGCTACGAGGGACCTTTAATGTTCTTGGAGTGAAAGCTCCAGGATTTGGAGATCGAAGAAAAGCAATGCTACAAGACATTGCGATTTTGACTGGAGGAAAACTTATTTCTGAAGAAGTAGGCCTAAAATTAGATCATGCTACCGTTGAAGACCTTGGGAATGCTAAAAAAGTAATCGCAAACAAAGATAATTGTGTAGTAGTGGATGGAGCTGGAGATAAAGGACTTATTGAGTCTCGAGTAGAAGAAATTGAAAGAGAAATTGACAGAGCTTCTTCCGATTATGATCGAGAAAAACTAGCTGAAAGAAGAGCTAAACTTGGAGGTGGAGTAGCCGTTATCAAAGTTGGTGCCGCTACAGAAGTAGAACTTAAAGAAAAGAAGCACCGAATTGAAGATGCAGTATTAGCCACTAAAGCCGCTTCTGCTGAAGGAATTGTTGCAGGAGGAGGAACAGCCCTTCTTCGTGCCGCACAAGTCCTGGGTGAATACCGAGGAAGAAGCGATGAAGAACAAGTAGGAATCGAAATTGTTAAAAAAGCTCTTGAAGCTCCAATCCGACAGATTGCAGAAAATGCTGGATTTGAAGGTTCTGTAGTTGTGAACCAAGTCCTTCAAGCTAAATCTTCAGAAGAAGGTTTTGATGCCGCAGAAGGCGAAGTTAAAAACCTTGTTAAAGCTGGGATTATTGATCCTAAAAAAGTAACTCGAAGTGCCCTACAAAATGCCGCTTCTATTGCCGCTACATTCCTTACAACAGAGGCAGCTATTACAGATATTCCTGGTGAAGAACCCGCTATGCCGGCCATGCCTGCTGGAATGCCAGGAATGGGAGGTATGATGTAATCAATTGATTAATTTAACAGTAAAAAAGACAAGTTTTCCAAGACTTGTCTTTTTTTATATAATTCATAAATTTAGATCATGGCAGAGTCATCGGCTTATAATATAGAAAGCTTTCAAGGTTCCACTCAGATTAGTGAGTTAGAATCCTGGTGGAAAGGTCATGCTAATTTTCACTACTTAACTCCAAAAGATCGTGAATGGTTTTCACTAGAAACTAGGCGACTGGATTTGGATATAGAAGAAAAAAGAAAAAAGCTATCTTTTTATTTAGATGCCGCCAAACTTAGAGTTGAAATTATCGAGCTAGCTCCACAGACTAAAAAAGGAGAAATCTTAAATAGGCTTAATAAACTTCTAAATGGCAGTGAAAGTCGAGAAATCAAAAGAGAACGTTTGAATGCAGCTCTCACAACTCTGAAGAAATTAAAAAGGAATCAAGAATTGGTAAAATCAAGTGTTCAACGAATTAGAAATCTCCCTGCAGGATTAGAGCAAAAAATTTGGGATCGTTTTATGAAACGATTTGAAAAAGAAACCAGTGGAGATTTATTAAATCCAGATTTAATGGAAAATTTTCACCGATCTATTGAAACAACTTTTCGCCATCTCGCACGGGTTCTAGATATGCAGGCAGAACTGGAAAAGAGAATAGGAAAAGAAAAATACTTTCGACTGAAATCCGAAAGCGGGCCGTCTATCAGAGATACAATGTCTCAAATATTATCAATTCGACTTGAAGAATGGCTTTCTCAAAAAATCAGTCTAAAGGATTGGTCCAGAAATTTTGAAGAACTTATCCATAAACAGACACCTCAAAATCTTAAAGAATTTAATGAGCATTATAGCCAGGTATTTGATCCTAAATTTTGGCGTCTACTTCCAAAAATGCAACCAATGTTTTTCCCGAATTTTACTCGGGGCTTTAACTTTCAAACTGAAGAAGACTTTCTCACAAAATTCACATTGAATCAGATTAAAAAATTCCCAGAAACTTTAAAAACTGCAGCTGAAAAAGATTTAAAAGAAACACTCCAAAATTTCTTTACCCCCAAAGAAGTTAATGAATGGTCACAAAAACTCAGGAATGCCAATTCAAAACGACCAGCAGAAGTCTTAAATATCCTTTTAGAAGCACAATTTGGCAAAGATCAGAGACAAACTGAAGCTCTAAACATAGCTACTCATGCTCGAAAACTTCTTATTGCCAAAAATATTCGAGGGGCAGCAAATCAATTGGAAATGCTCGAAAAAAAATTTGGGCTCAATACTCTACAAGCATTAAGACTCACTAGTCTAAAAACAAGTATCCTGACTCAAATTACTGAAGTAAAAAGGTTAGAGCTAAGAATAAAAAGCACTACCGACAAAAAAGAGAAAACTAAATATCAAACACAACTAGCCAAAATATCCGATGATACAAGTCTATTAATCGACTACGAAGACCCAAAAGCTTTAGACGCTGAAATTGCCCGAGTTGTAAACGAGATTAACTACTTTAAAAACCAATCCAATTTTGGTGCGGCTCGTAATGCGATAAATCAACTCTACGCCCTAGATGCCGTAAAAGCTTATGCTCATGAAAAATCAATAAAAAACCTTGAAGGAAATGAAACAGAAGATGAAGACGATAAAAAAGAAAAGATAACCGCTGCGGACAAAAACCTAGATATGTCTTCTGAAAAACAACAAAAATTAAACTTTTATAATGGGTGTATTGAGCACGCGAAAAAGGTAATGGAAGAATGTACAAAGTTAGGAATTCCGGTCGATGACAGTAAGTTTTGGGGGAGTCCAGATGGAGTCAGAAACCGAGTAAAATGGCTAAAGGAAACTGGTCTTTATACAAAGTATGCAGCCTTTAATAGTTCTGATCCCAATGTTCCAAAAGAAGCTCAAACAGGAGGTTTTCGTTTTCGATGGCTCGATGGAGTTGGAAGTGCCAGCCTCACGGGAGGAAAGGCGGCTTCTGGGGTAAAATATCTCGCTCGATACAAAGAATCTGGCTATGCCTTATGTGCTTTAGCTGGAGCCTTTTCTATTAACTGGCAAGGTCCAAGCTCTGAGACTTACACGCCCAAGCAATTTATTGAAAAAATCCAAAGTGAAATAGGAAAACTTTAAAGAATGAAATTCACATCTAAATACATCTTCATTATTAATTCTCTTGCAATAGAAGAAATAGAAGAGTTTGAATCAAGGTTAACACAAGAAGATCGAAAAAAGCTTAATGAGGTTTGGCTATCTCCCCAAAAGGATTTTTTTGATCAGTCAAAATATTTAACTTTAAAAGGGATATTTGTTAGCGAAGTAAGCAGATCGCTAATTGAAATTTTAGATTCTTTAACAAAGCTAGAAAATATACAAGCCTACCTCGGAGTTAAATCTCCTACTAAAAAAGTAGGTGACGTAGAATTTCTTAGATATAACATTGAGAACTATCTACACGAAATATATCTCTTAAAAGAAAGATTGAAAAAACACGTAAATATCATTAATAAATCCTATCAAAATAAATCTGTGAAGAAAAAAACAACTCTCTTAAAAAATGATGTCGAAAAAGTTTTTAAGAGTTATGTTCATAAAAGAAATCTACATGTACATGATAGTAGGTATTACGAACACGAATTAAGTAGATTAGAAACTTTAGAACTATTGAAAGAAACAAAAGATTATGAATATGAAATAAAAAATTTAAGAAATATTTCTAAATATTTTATTAAATATGACTGGAAAAATACTACAAAAGAAGACCTCAAAAAAATAAATATGTATTTAGACAAAACTTATTTTAAGGTTCTCGAAGACAACTTGATAAAGGATGGTCAACTCATATATCCTCAAAAGATTTTACAATAAACTTATAGGACTCAGATCAAGTTTTGCTTCTTTTGGAATATCGACATTTTGAAGTATTGCTTTTGTTTTATCTATATCACGAGTCTTAAGAAAAATATAAAACCAGTATTTATTATGAACTTTGGGAAAAAATGCTGGAGCCCAAAAGCATTCTTCTTCATCGGTAATTATTTGCTTTAGGATTTCAAAAAACTTTTTTGTTTCAGCAAAGGCTGTAGTTTTACTCGGATCAGAAAAGGTAATTTTAGCAATGTGGCTAAACGGTGGCATATTCATAGACTTTCTAGATAACTTTTGGGTCTCCAAAAATCCAGGAATATCATCTTTTAAAAGATATTTAAAAACTTCATGATCTGGTTCAAAAGTCTGAACAATAACACGGCTTTCTTGTCCCCTTCTCCCCGTTCTTCCTGCTACCTGATTTAATAACTGAAAAACTCTTTCTTCAGACCTAAAATCAGGCAGGTTAAGCCCTACATCTGCTAAAATAAGACCGACTAAATCAACTTTTGCAAAATCAAGACCTTTAGCAATCATCTGTGTTCCGAGCAATATGTCAGCTTCATGATTGTGGAACTTTTGTATTAAATCATCAAAATCATATTTACTCCCCAAAGCATCGCTATCAGCCCTAAGAATTTTTTTGTCAGGAAAATTTTGTTTTAGCAATTGCTCAACTTGTTGCGTCCCCCATCCTTGAAATTTAAAGTTTTCAGAACTACAAGTAGGGCATTTTTTGGGGAATGGTTGTATATAGTGACAGATATGACAGATCAATTTAGGTTGACTGATCCCATGAACTTTCATATGAGCACTACAGTTTTTACACTCAAAAGTTTGACCACAAAAACGACACATAGTTGCTCCTGCAAAACCTCGTTTATTGAGAAATAGTACAACTTGTCTATTATCGTTTACAATTTCTCTAATATTTTTTACAAGTGCTTCTGACAAAGGTGAAGCATTTCCTCTTTTTATTTCATTTTTAAGATCCACTAATTGAATATTTGATTTTGGAGCTTCAAAAAAACGTTTATCTAAGCGAACCAAATTCCAGTCATCTTTTTCGACCCTATTAATACTTTCAACTCTTGGAGTAGCGGTCCCAAAGAGTAGTTGTGCCTCAAATTTTTGTGCCAACAATTCAACAATGTCATGAGTCCAAAACCTCGGAACAAATTCGTTTTTATAAGTCCATTCATGTTCTTCGTCTAAAATTATAAGCTTAAGATTTGGAATCGGCACTAAAACGGCCGAACGAGCTCCAATTAAAACTTTGGCTTCTCCTGTAAACATACTCAGCCAAGTACGTAATTTTTCTCCATCAGATAAATTAGAATGCCAAACAACAACCTTGTCCCCAAATATCCCTTTAAAGTGATTAATGAGTTGAGGTGTCAGTCCAATCTCTGGAACTAGTAATAACATTTGACCATCTTGAGTTATTAACTCTTTGGCTAGCTGCTTGTAAATCTCAGTTTTTCCACTTCCTGTGACTCCCCATAACAAAGAAGGTGTCTCTGCATTTTTTATGCTTTTAACAGCCTTCAATTGCACAGAGCTCAGTGCAACCGCTTCATCTAATTCTTCACAATTAGAAGCCAATATATATCCATTTTTTTCACATCTAATAATATCCCGATCTAAGAGAGATTTGATAGTTCCCGTTGTAAACAGTTTAGTAATAACACTATGTTCTACTTGAGGATTATTGCCTAAATACTCAATAAGTTCTTTTTGTTTTTTTCCCTTTATTTTTTCTAATACTTCTCGATTTTTTTCTATCAAAGTATAATAACGATTCATCTCTAAAGCTTGTTTCTTTAAAAAAAACTTAGAAGGAATCATAAGGCTCAACACCTTAGTGGGCTTGCAAAAGCAGATTTCTGAAATATCAAAAGCAAAATCAATATACTTAGAGGGAACAAATTCCAGATCTAGAACGCTCAGAATGCTTTTGGTTTCAAAATCAGGAGGAGTTGTATGAATTTTAGTAACAACTCCAATTTTTGGCTTATTTCTGAAAAGGAGTTCAACCCTACTCCCAATCTGAACAGGTATACTTGTGTGCCAAGTATAAATTTCTGTAACGTTCTTCAAGTATACCTCAACATATTGCATATATTGCTACTTTACTTAGAATATATTTTGATGAAAGAACGAACACTCATAATTTTAAAAACTCTTGTTCAAGACTTTATTGAGACTGCAAATCCTGTAGCTTCAAAGAAGTTAATCGAGTCTCATAACTTTGATATATCTTCCGCAACCGTAAGAAATGAATTTGCTATCTTGGAAGAAGTAGGTCTGATTCATTCTCCTCATGTTTCTGCTGGTAAAGTTCCAACTCAAAAAGGATATCGTTTTTTTGTAGATGAGCTTATCGATGAACAAGAAGATCAACAGATTGTTCATAATATATTTGAAAAATACGTTCAAGAATACAAGCTCTCTAAAAGCAAAGAAAGCCTCTTCGATGCCCTTAGAATTATTTCTCAGCTTTCAGGGAACGTTGCCTTCGCCAGTATTGAAGATGATCAAACTTTCTACTTGGGACTTTCTAATGTGTTACGAAGTCCTGAGTTTATTGCTGAACCAGAAAAGGCTGCTCAGATTTTTGAAGTATTTGAAGGGAGAACTCAGCTACAAAAACTTCTATCTGGACTAAGTCTTCCAGAAAAAAATGTAAAAATATTTATTGGTGAGGAAAACCTTCTTGAAGAAATTTCGAGTTGTGCAATGCTCGTTTCTTATTTTAAAAACGAGAACATCTCTGGACACCTTGGGATTCTTGGCCCAATGAGAATGAAGTATGGAGTGAACAAGGCTCTATTAGAAAACACCCTAGATATGATTATTTAGTAGGATTTTGTATATTGGTCCTCTACAAATTGAAAATTAAATCCTGGTATATTTATTGATGAACCATCAAGTGAAATCGCTTTGCGTCTAGGAGTCATTTTTGAAATATCACACTCAAAATGATTTTCCTTTAAATTCTTCTGAGCCCACTTTTGTAGTTCTAATGATCCAGCAGTCAAGACGGTGTTTGTCTGGACTCCCCATGTTGAAATTAAATAAAGATTTTTATCTTTATCTAAATTTTCACGACTTATTTCAGCTGGCCAATAAACATATAGATAACAGTTTGTTTTCCCTGGTTTTGCAGGCGTGAAATCGTTTTCTAAAAATAGCTGAGCTAATGTCTGCTTGCTGGGTTTAATCCCCTTTCTAGAGTTTCCTTCATAAGGCATGAAAATATCTGAATGTGTATGAACAAAATAGGAATTATTATTTTCTATAAAATAAGCCTGAATGAGAAAATTCATCTTTGATAGTTGATCCTGTGCTGTTGCTTCATGAGAAGCTCTAATATACAAGGCCGCATTCCTTAGAAAGAACCCAATAAGTAAAATAACAAATATCGACAATAAAATTAAGCGAATAGCTGATTCTCCTTGAGCTTTTTTCATGACTGGAAGGCTAGATGAGTATTTTGGCGAACAAGTTTTCTATTTAAATCAACTCCGGAAAGAATACAGTTTTGATCAATAACACAATTAGAGAGTCTACAGTTTTCAATCTTCGTTCCAGGATAAACAATAGTATCAATAAGAGTAGAATTCTTAACCGAAGCGGTATCAGAAACATACACCTTGCCTGAAAAATTATTGTTTTTTACACTTTCTCTTTTTTCGGATTGCAAAGCTTTATGCGCTTCTAGATAAGTATCAAAACTTCCAACATCAAACCAGTGTCCCTGAGTTTTGTAAGCTCGAACTCTCTTTTGATTTCTTAATATCTCTGGGAAAATTCCTCCCAAAGCATCTGGGGATGTTTTGGCAAAATGAGTAATGAGCGATAAAAGATTTTTTCCAAAACTCATAAAGCCAGCTGAAACATCCAGTGATTTTGGATGCTCAGGTTTTTCTTCAAAACCAACCACGCAACCTTCACTGTTTAATTCAACAACTCCAAATTTACGAGCTTCAAAAGGATCTTCAACCGTTCTAACCGTTAAGACAGATTCATCATCTTCGCAAAGCATCTTAGAAGCATCAAAATGAGAAAGAATATTATCTCCAGCCAGAACTAAGATTGATTCATCAATTCTAAAATGCTCTATGGCCACAGAAATAGCCCCAAGAGCTCCTAATTTTTCTCCATCAGCAAAAGCTTCTTCACAAAAAACATGTGTATTTTCTAAGCCTAATTGAGATAATTCTGTTTTAAAATCTTTCTCAAATTTAGAGTTTGTTAAAAGAAATATGTCCTCTGGCTTGAATTTGTGAGAAGCAGTTACAGACTCTAAAACGTGAGCCAAAATAGTTTTCCCATCGACGACTAAGAGTGGCTTAGCCCGAGACTCTGTCAGTGGCCATAAACGCGTAGCAAAACCCCCAGCTAAGATGAGTACTTTCATTAATAGTTTAATTCTACATTAAAAAAAGAATCCTTAAAAATGAATTTCTTCTGGTCTAAGTAAAGTATTAATTTTTTCCTCCAAAGAGGCCGTATGTTTAATTTTAAAAGGAATCTCAACCGTCTTACCTTTAAAAGCGACCGTTACACTAGTTCCAGATTCCCCTTCTGCCTTAGATTCAAATAAAAGTATTTTCAAACGGTTCACTATTTCTTTTGAAGTATTTTCTGGCACAACAATTTCATAAATATCTTTGGTAATTTGAGTTGGTGGAGGTACAACTTTCTCTTCTTTTGGTTTTTTCTCATTAGCAAACATAGCAGTAGAATTTTGAATATCTTTGAGATTTCCAACCTTTATTTCATCAACAATACAATTAAGCTGACCATCTCTAGCCTCAACTTTTCCTCGAACCCGCAAAAAGGCATCTTCATTAAGAGCTTGAGCAGGAATCTTGTCATAAGCATTGGGGAAAATGGCACATTCGATTTTTCCAGAAGTATCTTCCAACTCTAAAATGGCCATATTCTTACCTCTTTTGGTAATAATTTTTCTACACTTAATTACAAGCCCATGAATAGTTCTTCTCTGTCCTTTGTCTTCTGATTCGTTCAGCCTTCCAATAAGTGTTCCATACTTTTCAAAATAATCGTTCAAACCTTTTAATGGATGATCAGAAACAAACAACCCCAAACTCTCTCTTTCCCAAGCAAGAATATCTTCTTTCGTAGCGACAGTCTCTTTAAGAGAAAATTCTATAGCGGCTTCATCAACGCCACCAAATAAACCCATCTGACCAGCACTTTCCTTGTGTTGATAATCTCGAGCAAATTTTGCTAATTCATCAAGAGAATCAACAATCGCTCCTCTATTACCAAAAGCATCTAAGGCCCCTGAAAAAGCAAGTGCTTCTAGCGTCTTCTTATTCATCACTTTCGCTGGAACTCTTTTCGCAAAATCTTGAAGATTCTTATATTTTCCATTCTGATTTCTCTCAAAAATGATGATATCAACCGTATCTTCTCCCAATCCTTTAATAGCGGTTAAACCAAAACGAATTTTTGATAAAGATTTTTCATCATTTTCTAAAGGAAGAACCTCATTCGATTCGGTAATAACTGTAAAATGGCTTCCTGATTCATTTACGCTTGGCGGTAGTACTTCAATCCCCATAGACTGACATTCATTCATTTCTAGTACAATCCTGTCAGTGTTATTTCGATCAGCCGTCATCATTGCAGCCATAAACTCAACAGGATAATTGGCTCTCAAATAAGCTGTTTCATAGGCAATTCTTGCATAACAAACCGCATGAGACCGGTTAAACCCATATCCTGAAAATGGAACCACAATATCATCAAAGATTTTTGTAGCCAATTTTTTATCATACCCTTTTTTAACCGCTCCATCAATGAATTTTGCTCGTTGTTCAGCAAGAATAGAAGCAATTTTTTTCCCAATAGCCTTCCGAAGAATATCGGCTTCTCCCAAAGAGAAACCAGCAAATTCCTGAGCAATTCTTAATACTTGTTCTTGATAAACGGCAATTCCGTAAGTTTTTTTCAAGATCATTTCTAGATCTTTGTGCATATATTTTACCGTTTTTGGATCATGTTTTCCTTTAATATATTGAGGAATGTATTCCATTGGCCCAGGTCTGTAAAGGGCATTCATGGCCACAAGATCTTCTAATTCTGTCGGTTTTAACTCTTTTAGATAACGTCTCATTCCCGCAGATTCAAATTGAAAAACTCCTGTTGTTTCCCCTTCTGATAACATTTCAAAAGTCTTTTTATCATTTAATGGAATGTCATTGAGATCGAGTTTGTTGCCTATACTTTTTTCAATATTTAAAATAGCCCTTTCCAAAACTGTCAGATTTTTTAAGCCCAAAAAGTCCATTTTTAGGAGTCCCAAGTGTTCTAATTGTTGATAAGGAAATTGGGTAATTTTGATCTCTTCTGCCCCAGGTGCCCACTGAATAGGAGTGTGTTCACTAAGATCGGATTGTCCAATAATCACCGCACAAGCATGAACTGAGACATGTCGAACACAACCCTCTAATTTTCTACTCACTTCAAAAACTTTTTGTAGACCAAGATTCTTATCTAATAAATCTGTAAAGTCTTTTACTTCTTCTGCATCGCTCAAACTAAATCCTGGCTTATTCGGAAGGAGTTTCGTCATCGCATTCATCTCTGCAAAAGGAATTCCTCGAGCTCTCCCAACATCCTTTAGTGCGGCTTTGGCTGCCAAAGTTCCAAAGGTGCAAACCTTAGAAACTTTTTCAATACCATACTTTTCAATCACATATTGTAATACTTCATCTCGTCTTTCATCGGAAAAATCAATATCAATATCTGGCATTGAAATTCTTTCTGGATTGAGAAACCTCTCAAAAAGCAATTCGTAATAAATGGGGTCAATGTTCGTAATTCCAAGTAAAAAAGAAACAATAGACCCTGCTGCTGAACCCCTTCCTGGCCCAACAGAAATTCCATTATTACGAGCAAAATCAATAAAATCAGCTACAATCAAGAAATAAGAATCAAAACCCATTTTGCTAATAATGCTTAATTCATAATCCAATCTCTCTTTAGCGGCTTTTTGATCTTCTGAGGTCTTGTACCTAAGAGGAATATTTTCTTCGCAATTTTTTCTTAACTGCTCAGCCTGATTTAACCCTTCTTCTACCTCAAAATAAGGAAGAAGTTGCTGATCAAACTCCATTTCAAAACCTATACTATCAGCAACTAACAAAGTGTTTTCTCGAGAGGTTTCCAATATTGAAGGATCAATATAAATTAGATCCATTTGAATAGCTTCCCAGTTTTTAAACCAGCTCCCAGACATAATCTTAGGACGAGAAGGATCACTTACAAGTTGATTTTTCCCAATACAGTAAAGCGTGTCAGCAGCTTCTTCATCTTCTGGTTTAATAAAACGAGCGTTCGAGGTTACTACAGTATTAATCCCCTCTCCTACTATAAATTCATTAAGGTTCTTCTGTTCTGGAGTATTTCGTGCACAAAGTTCTCCATAAAAACTGTTGGTATAAAGTGCTTTTAATTTATCAACAAGCTCCTTAGCTGAATTTTGTCCTTCAAACTGCAAAGCTTTATCAATAAGACTCCCTTCAGCCCCAGTCAAACAGATTAATCCTTCTTTGTGAGCCTCTAAAAGCTCCCAATCGACCCTCGGTTTATAAAAATAGCCTTGAAGGTGTGCTAGAGATATAAGCTTAAGAAGGTTTTCATAACCTACTTTGGTTTGGGCTAAAAGTACAATATAACCTTCATTACCATCAAGTCCTTGCCTTTTTTCAAATCTAGAATCTTTAGATACAAAAATTTCTGCTCCTAAAATAGGCTTGATATCTCCTACTTTGTTAGCTGATTCAACAAAATCAACAAAACCATGACCAACACCAGTATCAGTAATAGCCGTAGCGATTGCCCCCATTTCTTTTGCCGCATTCAATAAATCTTTCGGAGCATTTGAAGACTCCAAAATAGAATAATAAGAATGAGCGTGAAGATTCACAAACGGCTTCTGATTCATAAGAGTATAACAAAAATATGAGTGTATTCATACTACCCAATCATCTGAATAATTTCACTTTTTTTTAAGACTTATTTTGATTCAAAATCAAAACCTGAAGTCTCCAAAATATAATCTAACTGGTCTGGAAAATGAGCCGAATCTTTTGCCACTTCATAAGCAACTTTACCACTTTTAACTAAGAAAGCTAAAGACTGATCAAATAACACCATTCGCCCAGAATTATCGGTTTGCATCGCATTTGGAATTTGGAAAACAGAATTCTGACGAATATGATTTTTAATAGCATAATTACTCGTCATAACCTCATAAGCTAGGACTCGTCGTCCATCAGCCCCCTCAAGTAGACGTTGTGAAATCACTAACGCCAAGCTTGAAGCCAGCTGAGAACGAATTTGTAATTGTTTCTCAGAAGGGAAAACATCAATAATTCTGTGAATGGTCTCTGCAGCACTATTAGTATGTAAAGTTGAAAAGACTACATGCCCAGTTTCTGCAGCTGTTAATGCGGCAGTAATGGTTTCAAGATCACGCATTTCCCCCACCATCATAACGTCTGGATCTTCTCTCAGTGCCGCTTTTAATCCTCTCTCAAAAGTATGCACATCCCGAGCAAGACTTCTTTGATGAACAATGCTCGTATCTGAATCAATCAAAAACTCAATTGGATCTTCTAAGAGGATAAAATGTTCAGCCTTAGCGTCAGCTCTTCGCTTAATCATTGACGCTAACGTCGTTGATTTACCATGTCCAGTTGGTCCAACAACAAGTACCAACCCTTTATTAAGCTTCATTACATAATCGAGAACAAACTGCGGTAATCCGAGTGTGTCAAAAGCTGGTATATTTTGCGCGATTAGTCTAAACGCAAAAGAAATGCCATCTCTAGTATGATAGGCATTCCCTCTAAAACGGTTCTTCTTAATTGTCGTGTGAACAAAATCTATATCTCTAAACTCGTCAATTTTGGCCTGTTGAAAACCATCTAAAACCTGTCCAACTAGTGTCTGGATATTTCCAGAGTTTACCGGTTCTCCAACAGGGACTATCTTTCCCGCAATACGAAAACATGGCGGTTTACCTGGACTAATATGAATATCAGAGGCCCCCTTGCTAATGGCATATTCTAAAATCTGATCAAGATCAAAATTCATACTTAGGCAATATTATTAAGTTCAAATAGAGCTTTTAGCTGGTTTTTATCATTGGCATATTCAATGGCTACTTCCTTACTAATCTTTTTAGCCATTACGAGACCAACTAGAGATTGTTCAAACTGAATCATTCTTCCTGAGTTATCAGTTTGCATAACATTTGGAATTTGGAAGATTTTATCCTGACGAATATAATTTGCGACTGCATAATTCATGGTCAAAATCTCAAAAGCCAAAGCTCGTCCATTTCCATCAGCTCTTGGAACCAGTCGTTGAGAAATAACCATAGATAAATGACTCGCTAATTGACTTCTCACTTGTGGACGTTGCTCGGCCGTAAAACTATCAAGAATTCGTGTAATAGTCTGTACAGCACTATTAGTATGAAGTGTTCCTAATACAAGATGGCCTGTTTCGGCCAATGTTAATGTTGCTGCCATAGTTTCTTTATCACGGATTTCTCCAATCATAAGTAGATCAGGGTCTTCTCTTAGGGCTCCCATAATACCCGCTTCAAAACTTAGAACATCTCGCCCAATCTCACGCTGTTGAATAACACTCTTGGAATTTGGAACTACATATTCTACTGGGTCTTCGATCATCAAAACATGCTCAGTATAAGCCGTTGTTCGAGCTTTAATAAGAGAAGCAATAGTCGTTGATTTACCCTGACCAGTGGGACCAACAACAAGCACAAGACCTTGTTTTGCTCTCATAAGTTCTTCTCCCACAAAATCAGGAAAACCAAGAACATTAAAATCTGGTGGCTCACTCAAAATCACTCGAAAACAAACAGAAAGTCCATTATGAGTAAAAAAAGCATTCCCTCTCAAACGTATGCCTTTCGGTGTCTGATAAAGAAAATCAACCTGACGTTTATCCTCAAGATGCTTCTTTTGAATTGGCGTTACTACTGACTCAACAATGTTACTGATAAAAGATTCTTCAACGGGATTTCCCATCGCTTGCATCTGTCCATCTCGACGCATAAAAATAGGCGAACCAGCAATTAGATGAATATCTGACACTCCATTTTGTGTGGCAAAGTCGACAACCTGATTAAAATCCATGAGAGATTATTAAGCTTAAAATCTCCCAATTGTATCACAGTTTCGTCGAAAATTCAAATACTTTAAGCCTTTCTATAGATGTTTGATCGATGAGGATTTCTACTCAACGAAAAATCATCTTTTTTTTGAAATTTTTTCCAAGCTTTTCTCTGTTCTTCTTCCGGCAAAGCGGCAATTTCCATACAAGAATTAGAACAACAATTCTCTAGAGATTTTTTACAATTCTCGCACTGGATAAACAACAAATTACAAGCCTTGTTTAAACAGTTTGTATGAACATCACAGCTCTTTCCACAAGTATGACAAGTGGAAATAACATCATCACTAATTCGTTCTCCTAGCCGTTCATCGAAAACAAAATTCTTCCCAATAAATTTATTTTCTAAGTTTTTTGATTCAATTTCATGTTTGTATTGAATAATCCCACCATGCAGTTGATATACTTTATTAAATCCATGTTTGCGAAGGTAGGCACTAGCTTTTTCACATCGAATACCACCCGTGCAATAAAGCAATACATCTTTATCTTCCTTCCCTTTTAATAAATCTTTCGTCATTGGTAATTCTTCTCTAAAGGTTGAAGCTTCAGGAAGAATCGCCCCTTTAAAGTGACCAACTTCTGATTCATAAAAATTTCGCATATCCACACAAACTGAATCTGGATTATCGAGCATTTCATTAAATTTTTTGGCATCTAAGTGAGTTCCAACATCACTCGCGTCAAAGTTTGTATCCTCAATACCATCCGCAACAATTTTATCCTTAACTGTAACCGCTAATTTCCAAAATGAATCTTGAGGTGATTCTACAGCATGCTTAAAAGGAACATTTTTAAAAGCTTCAAAACTGTAGAGCAAGTCAACAAACTTATCCCAATTATGAGCTGGTACATTCATCTGAGCATTAATCCCCTCTTTAGCTATGTAAATCCGTCCTAAACATCCAAGAGCATACCACACTCTAAATAGTTGATCTCTCATAGCCCTAGGATCTTCAATATTCACATATCGATAAAAAGAGAGTGTTTTCCGTTTGAAATTTTCAGCCGCTAAAACGGTCTCTGCCTGTTCTTTATTTAGTCGATTATGAAGGTATCTATTCATTGTTAATCAGAAAAGTAAAAAGACTTTAAAAATAAAAGTATTTTTTTCAAGCACAGAACTTACTCTTCCAATCATGTATCTACTGAAGAAAAACCAAATCGTTCACAAAAAATCTTTTCTTTTACATATTGAGCCATTTCTCCCGAAGATGTAAAATCTTCAACCCTCAACTGATCTCCTACATTAATAGTAAACTGAGTACTTCCAGCTCTGTTAAACCCCTCCAATTCAACCGGAACTACTGGGACATCTGCTTCTCTAGCAAAATGATAAAAACCACCTTTTAAAGGTCCCATAAGTTTTCTTTGATTACTCTCTCTTTTTCCATAGAAACGCCCTTCTGGACAAACCGCCACCACTTTTCCAGTATCAATAGCTTTTACAACATCAGTATTAATTCTATCAACATCTGGAGTATCTGAATCGACAGTAATATAGTCTAATGCCTCAATCATACCATTTACAGGTTTTGTAGCTCGTGTGACTAAGGCAAAATCTGAATCACCAGCTTCCGTTCTCATTAAAGCGTCTAAAAGCATAATATAATGAGGTGGTGCATAATTAACTGGTGACCAACTAGGAAGAATTCTATGGTGATTAGAGTGTGTAGGATGGTTCATAACCATAATGGCATTTTCTTGAGGCAATACACCATTTACCTGAACACTTACCCCCTCTAAAACAGTATCAAATGCGGTTCTAAGAGTTAGTGCAATTTTTTGTCTTTGTTTTATTGAAAGACAAGCTAGTGCTTTAATGAAAGCAGGTTTAGTAATGCCATTAACTCGAGCTATTTCTGCCTGTTCTATATCGGAAAAATGAGTGGTTTCAGGAACCTCTCTATCCCCTCCTAAGACACTCCCTTTCAATGTTTCTTGTGCCATGTGTTAACTTTTAATTTTTATATATATAAAATATAAATTTTTAAAGTCAATATTTTATTCTACTCAATACTAATAAAACCATTTTGAAAAACAAAGTTTTGAGTATAGTTCGCCAGAATTTACCACCTAAAAATGATCCAATCTTTTATCGATAAACTCTTTGGAAACTACAATGAAAAACAGATTAAAAATCTTCAACCGAAGGTTGCTCAAATAAATGCTCTTTATGAAGATTTTTCAAAACTTAGCGATGATGAAATGAAAGCCAAATTTGCCGAATGGAAAATTGAACTTTCAGAATCTCCTGACAAAATAGACGAATTACTACCTGAGGTTTTTGCAGGGATTAAAAGTGCAGGAAAAAGGCTTTGTGGACAAAGCTTTGAAGTGAGTGGGAAAATGACTGAATGGAATATGGTTCATTTTGATGTTCAGCTTATTGGAGGGATGGTTCTCCATGAAGGAAAAATTTCTGAAATGAAAACAGGAGAAGGGAAAACTCTTGTTTGTACTCTCCCAGTAATCCTTAATGCACTTACAGGAAAAGGAGTCCACGTGATTACTGTTAATGATTATCTAGCTTCACGGGATGCCGAATGGATGAAGCCACTCTATGAATTTTGTGGATTAACTGTTGGAGTTATTGTTAACGAAAAAACTACGGAAGAAAGACGAGGGGCTTACAACTCTGACATTACTTATGGGACCAATAATGAATTTGGATTTGATTATCTTCGAGATAATATGGCTCAACGTCCAGAAGACATTGTCCAGAAAGAACTAAATTATGCCATTGTAGATGAAGTAGATTCTATTTTAATTGATGAAGCCCGAACCCCTTTAATTATCTCAGCACCAGCCGAAGAATCTACTGATAAATACCAAGTATACTCTCAAATTATTCCTAAGCTTGTAGAAAACCAAGACTACAACATTGATTACAAACAAAAAACGGTTCACCTTACAGAGGATGGTGTGAAACGTCTTGAGGAACTTTTAAGTATTTCTAATTTCTATACAGAAGCTGGTTTTGAAGAAGTACATCACATCGAAAATGCTCTAAAAGCTAATGTGGTAATGATAAAGGATCAAGACTACGTAATTCGAGATGGAAAAGTGGTTATTATCGATGAATTTACTGGGCGAATGATGAGTGGTCGTCGATATTCTGATGGATTACATCAAGCCCTAGAAGCTAAGGAAGCGGTTGAAATACAAAGAGAATCCAAAACACTTGCAACCATTACTTTCCAAAACTACTTCAGAATTTACAACAAGCTAGCAGGAATGACAGGAACCGCTGAAACTGAAGCTGAAGAATTCGCAAAAATCTATCGACTAGACACAATCGTTATTCCAACAAATAAATCTATTCAGAGACAAGACCTTCCAGATAAAATCTTTAAAAATCAAAATGGAAAAACAAAAGCTTTGATTGACCACGTAAAAGCGCTTAACACCCACGGACAACCGGTGCTTATCGGAACGGTAAATATTGACCAATCTGAAATCCTCTCTCAAGCCCTTTCTCAAGCAGGGATTACCCATGAGGTACTTAATGCCAAACATCACGAACGAGAAGCAGAAATCGTTGCTAATGCTGGACAAAAAGGAGCGGTAACCATTGCCACAAATATGGCGGGGCGAGGAACCGATATCAAACTTGGAGAAGGAGTAAAGGAGCTTGGTGGACTAGCTATTGTCGGAACAGAAAGACATGAATCTCGACGAATTGATAATCAGCTTCGAGGGCGTGCTGGAAGACAAGGAGACCCAGGGTTTTCTCAATTCTACGTGGCTATGACGGATCAACTCATGAGACGTTTTGGTGGAGAAAAACTAGAATCTTTGATGGAACGAATGGGACTTCCTGCTGATGAAGCCATCGAAAATAGTATGATTTCGAAATCGGTAGAAAATGCTCAAAAGAAAATTGAAGGATTCCATTTTGACGCCCGTAAACACGTAGTTCAATACGATGATGTCATGAACATCCATCGAGAAAAAATTTACGCTCGAAGAAAAAAACTACTAAGTTCAGAGGCTATATTAGATGACGTAGATGAGATGATTAAAGATTTAGTCTCTCAAATCGTTGAAATGTATGCTCCTACTCCAGAAGCAGACAGAAGCTGGGACGCAAAAGAGATTTTTGAAATTATTACCGCCGTGCATCAAAATAAATCTGAACCATTAAGTCTAGAAGAGCTAGAAGCTTTTCACCACCGAGATGAGATGATTGAATCACTACAAAACTACCTGCTCTCTAGTTGGGATACCAAAAAAGACGAATTCCCAGAAGAATTGGTTGATGAAGTTTCTAAACAAATCATTCTTCGTTCAATCGATGAACTTTGGCTGGAACATATTGATCAAATGACGCATCTAAGAGACCGAGTAGCGCTTTCTGGATACGCGCAGAAAGACCCTATTATGGAATATAAAGCAGAAGCTTTCAGAATGTTTTCAAAACTTCTACAAAGCGTACGTTTAACCGCTATTTCAAATCTATTCCGAGTACAGTTTAAAGAAAAACCGAAATTTGAAGCAGCAGATTACAGCGAAGCTCAGACCAATGCTGACCAAATTACTGACACTTTAGAAAACACAGCCGAATTTGGCGTTGGAGAGAAACAAGGGCTCTCACGACAACAACGTCGAGCCATGGAAAGAGACCAGAAAAAAAAGAATAAATAGTACAATTCCCTATTTTTCTCATCACTTCAAGCGGAGCAAGCTTTAAATACCTAAAAAATATCACTAGAATGGTGATATGAATTGGCGTGTAAGCAGTTTTATCGTTACAAGTGTGATTATTGCATCTTCTCAGACAACTTTTGCCTCCGAAGCAAAATGCCCAATTACCTTTAAACCTTTTACTGAGCAAGAATGTACAGACCCTACAAAAAAGGCGCTTTATGAAGCCGTTAAAAAGAAATTAGAAAAAGCGAATAAATGTCACAAAGAAGGTGAAGGTGAAGTAAAAGGAGCTAAAGATATTGACGATGACAACAAGGCCAATCATAAAACCGTAACGGAGGAAACCACAAAAAATCTAAAAAATTGTAGTCAGTGTCGTGCTGATGTTGAGGCAAATATTAATAAAGACTGCTCTCAGTATCCAACCAATAGGCAAGATATCCAAGAAGTCCTAGAGGATACTCGCCAAAAAAATGAACGAACTCAAGCACTTCAACAACAACATCTAACTCATTCTCAAACCGCTAACAAAGAGAGAAAAATTGCAGGATACACCGAAGAAACTCGAGCGGACAATCGTGCCCATGAACGGGAAGAGCAAGCACGAATCATGGCAGACACAAACACCATCACTGAGGTTGGTGTTGGAAATGTCACGACTCTAAAACGGGAAGGGGAACGAGTAGATTCATCAGTAATGACCGCTTTTAAACTTTGGCAGTGGATCAGAAAAAGTTGGGCTGTATTTGGCTAAAAATTAACTTTCCTGTTTATCGGCATTAAGCACCTCTACAGCTTCTTCGACAAATATTTGAATCGTTTCTAGAGGGATAATATCTCTTATGGTTACCTCTTCATCTACTTTTTTAATCCGTGCAATTCCCTGAAAACACTGATTATCTCTGTGAGCTAAAATCGCTCCAGTCATACCATCTTTGGCTTCAACTACAGCGGTCATTGTTTTCTGTTCTCCACTTGGGAAAGTCGTACTAAGGGCCTCTAGAATTGCAACTGGACGATTTTTTTCAAAACGTTCTGGAGTATTATAACCAATCAGTTTTAAAGGCGTTCCCATTTTTAGATCAGATTGAGCACAAGTATCGGTTGATTGAGAGATATAATCTAAGATCGTCGGAAATTTTCGATCTTTCTCTGGTGAACCAAGGAACTCATTATTTTCAACATGTGGAGCTTCTGGCACCAAGAATATTAAGTTATCTCTCGAAGAAATTCCCTCTACAAAACGAGGCTCAGAAACATAAACTTCAAAATTTTCTGGATCCAATGGATCAGGCATACGAACCAAACACCCCTTTGGATGAAAGTCATAATCTTTCATCGGATCTAAATGAGTAAGCACAATTCCTTTTGGAGTGAGAATAAGACCAGAATGCCAAATCCCCTCCTCAGCTGTAAGGATTAAAGGCTGATCAACAGATGGACAGTAATAACTCGCCGAACGTTTTATTAATTCACTCCAATCTTCTAACTCTTCCTGAGGTGTTTCTTCTGGTGCAGGCCCACCTCCAAATGGAAAAGGCAGAGGTGGTGGAGTGTTACCGGTCTTCCAGCATTTGATTTCTGCTTGTTGATTTTGACAGATTTTGGCAATAGCCTTAATCGCTTTATCTAACTCATCATTCGTCTTTTTTTGTTCATCTACATTTTTGGAAAAACGTTCTTGAATGGCCGCCTCACCTTCTCCTGCAACGTCATTATTAAGTCGAGTCTGATGATTTTTTTCTTCGGTAAATTGCTGGTAATTCCTTTTCAAAGCCTGATCACCACTTCTCGCTAAAATAGTTTGTACCCGATTTTGAGCAATATATTCTCCTTGATCAAATGATTTTGCCCCTTGCTCTCGAGCTTTACCACCCCCCTTAAAAAAACTTCCAATAGAATCCTTTAATCTCCCAAAGAATCCTGTTCTCGAATCTTCCATACTATCATTGGCTACCGCCCCTGAAATAAAGAAGTTTAAAAACGAGACTTTCCCCTTTTCTTTTTCTTCTTTAGCTTTTTGATAGGGACCATCACTTTCTGGTGTCTCTAAATCTCTATGTCGTTTTCCCTGATCTTGAACAAAACCTTTTCCCCCTTTTAGCCCTGGCACATCTGGACCAAATTCTCCACTGGCTGGAGCGGGTTGTTCAGAACCTTCAAACTCATCTTCATTGGGCTTCTCTAACTTATCAATCGTTTTTTCTGCTGGCTGAAGTCCCTGTGATTTTTCTGACTCCTCATCAGCACAGGTAGCTAAATTTTGAGGGTCTGTTTCTTTCTGAAGCTTATCCATAAGCTCTTGATCGTGACGATCTTCTGATTCTGGTAAATCATCAGAGTGTGCCCGAGTAAAAGAATTCACAATTTTATGGTAGTTATCCATACATTTTCGACTCTTTTGACACACTGATTCGTCCCCTTCACTATTACATTCTTGATCTAGTTTTCGAATATCTTCCCAACACTGATCTAGGGTTTTTGACAAAGATTTTGGAACATTCGGCATAGCATCAACTCTCCCATATTTAGCCAACAAAGATTTATCTTTTATCTTGAAGTCACCAGTATTTTCACCTGAACCGCCACCTCCACCTTTACATTCTCCACAAATAGACTGTATCGTACTCGGTGGAGTACAGCTCTGTGCTTGAGTCAATGGACTCAAAGCAATTGTTAGGAACATTGAAATAATAAGATGTTTCATTACGAGGATACTTTTGGTTTACCAGCTAAATCTTCCATATGATGTCTATATTCAGTCATCTGACAATTTTTAAGTTTATTAGCTTTGAATTCTTCTTCTTGAGACTGAGATTCTCTTTCAAGCCGAGTTTGAACCGCTTCGGTTTCCCGAGTTCTTTCCATTTTTTTCGTATCTCTATTAAATTTTTCTGCTTTGAAGTTAATCACCGAACGTAAAGCCGAAACATAACTCGTATCTCCATAAGCCGAAGCTCCTCCAGCATCAGCTAAACCTGCAATATCTTGATCGTGACCATAAACATTCTTATTTAAAATTTCGTCATAACGATCACTCACAGATTTTCGTCCTTCTGGTTTATTTCTTGGCTGCTTACTTCTTGGTGCTGGAGGACTATCACAACTCCCATCACTATTTTGCCCTCTATTGGTCAGATTGTTTGGAACCTGATGCGGCTGATTAATATGCACTCCGTTCTGACGGGTTGAAACATCCTTAGAAAAGGTTTTACACATATTCCCACGAATACGGTCCATTCTGGCTGAGTTTGATTTATCATTAGGTGGATACTGAGAAGGACGACAAGCATTTACGTTATTAACCCCAGAAGAAAATGGTTTATCTTCATCCGATTTTTCTTCCTCCTCTTTCTTTTCTTCTTCCTCCTCTTCGCTGAGTAGGACCTCCAAAGGAAGGGCCTCAATCTGATAACAATATTTACCAGGAATACTAAAGGTCCGAGTCAAACCATTAGAAAATTCTAGTTTAACCTTATCTCCTTTTTTTAGATCAAGCTGCGCTGCAGATAAAATTACCTCATCCTCTTTAAGTGGATTAAAAGACGTCAAACGAGCCAATCCTAATTCGGAAAACCAACCTTCCCGATCATCTACTAGCAAAGAAGAACCATCAAAAAATTTAATGACAGTACCGTTATTAGTCTTCTGTCGTGAGAAAGCCTTTCGGTTATTCTGCCAAAAATCATATTCATCAAAGAAATCAAAACGAGCAAAATAAGCCTGTCCCTCATAATTACAAACCTTCTTATTTTCTAAAAAGATTTCTTGCCCTGGATTCAGTTTAATCTGAACAGGCGGTTCATCTCTATCCTTTAGGTCATAAACAGAGAGAGCTACTGACTCAGTTTCAGCAAAAACCCTCCCTTTTTTCACAAAGGAATCTACCACATCCAGCTGATCACAGTCCTCTAAAGAAGTTTTTCTTAATGGAATTTTTATCGGGGCTTTAATTTTAGGAGTCCCGGTAATAGAAACCACTTTGGCAGTTGTCTCTCGAACTTCCATATCTTGGCCATCTGCCCGAACCGTTAGCCCCAGTGAAACTCGATGATCTTCTGGCTGACGAATAAAAGGCGGTCCAAGCACAAACCACTCAGCATAATCCTCATTATTACTAAGTTTTAATAAGGATTTATTAACCGATTTTAGATAATTTTCCTTACGAATACTCCCCCCTAAAGTAGCCAATGATTGACAGCTATTTTTTTGTAGAATCTTTTGTTGATTTACTTTACTAAGAGCTTCTGTTGGCTGGCTTAATTTCACGGGCTTTACAATCCCAGACTGAGCCGAAACCAGAAAAGTTTCCCCCAGAAATAGAACTAGAAACATAAAATACTTTCTCATTGTTGTAATGGATCACCAACCAAAGCTTTATCAACGCTCGAATCCAACTTATTTGATGATGGATCGGTGTATTTAGGTTTTTGTTCTCGAGCCTTTGCCCCAGCCTGTTGTTTATCTAAAGTCTCATCTATTTGATAATTAGTATCTCCATTCTCAGGTTTACGAGGCTTTCCGTAAGGCTCCGTAAATTGAGCTTTATAATCGTCCTCTGAAACCATAGCCGTTTTGTTGTTATCCCCTTTTCGATCATTGTAAACCGCACTATCATCTTGCTTCTTCATATCAGAATCATTTTCGGCTATAGGACCAAAAGTTTTTTGATTTACATCCAGATCTGCCTGAGCCCCTAAGGTATCCAGGGTAAATAAAGGATCTGGATCATATTCATTAAGCGGAACCGAAAAATCTCCATCTTCAGAAAGAGCCGATTCTACCGCAGCAGTAGTTGTTCTTTCGGGTTGAGTATCGGTCGCATCAAAAGGTCTTTTATAAGCATCTTTAGCGGTCCCAGTTTCTGGAAAGTTTTGTCCTTGTTTTACTCTTTCGGCTTGTCCTTCTTTTGTCTCCCCCTTTCTTACGGCACTATATCCACTTTCTCCACCACCTCCAGTTGCCACACCTTCTTCCAGGTGTTGACCTAGATTGATTAGTGCAAAAATCGATAAAGAAAAAATAATATCAAGCATTATGCATCCATATGTTGTTGAGTTCCTCCCTGACCACTAGAAGCATCATGGAATTTTTTAGGAAATTTACACGTCCCCTGACACTCTTCTTCACTAGAGTTTCCTCCTGCTTGCTTTAACCTTTCATTCTCACCCTTCTCCCCCTGAATCGTTACCTCTGTCCTCAAATGATCATTCTGAGCTAGATCTCTTTCTGTGAATTGCCGACTCGCTTCTTTGTTAGCTTTGGCAGATCCAGCCATTTCTTCAGCATATTTATCTCGACGGATTTGTCGAAAACTATGTAGTTCAATCTCACTTACGCCCCCCATTGTTTTAGCAGCATAGACAACAGGGAATAAACTATTAATAGAAGCCGATCCCCCACCATCACATTTGGGATCTTCAACTCCAAAGTATGCAAAATTTTCACAGAGATCTTGTTCTAAAGCAGGCCCATGATTCAGGCGAGCCTTTAGATACGCATCGTAACCAGCCGTTTCATTTGTAGCCGCTTCAGCGACTCTACAAGGAGAATTTTCTTCTGAAGCGGTGGTTTTTTGGTCTCCTCGAGCTTCACACCGAGATTGATACCCATTCCCTCCAGGCGTACTAGACTGACGAGCCGCATAAGTCGTCGTTAGGCGATCCCAAAGACTCGGTTCATTGAGCTTTGCTAAGTATTTTTTATCTTCTTCCCACAAAGCCACTCTTACTTCTTGTTGAGCTTGAGCAATAGCCTTAAAAGTATTTTCTTGTTTAATAGAAGGGTCTTTTGGCATACATTTAAACTTTTCTTGAGGGGCTACTTTTTTAAGCTCTTTATTATACTTCTTTTTGTTTTCACAATCACGATCAATCATAGCACTCTTAAACATTCCCTGCATTTTTTCATCGTGCTCTTTTTTAGCTTCCTCTGGACTCTGCATTAGGTCTCGAGGTTTAGTATGAAAAGCGTTTTCAACGTAAGCCGTGTAGTATTCTTGATTGTTTTCTTCAATAGGAGTAGCAAAATCGCTCTGAAATTCTCCTTGAGCAATCACCACCGTTACCAGCGTAAAGCAGGATGAAATCCCAAACATCAGAGCCAGTCCTAATAAATTATTCTTCATCTTCACTCTGAGTAATTATAGGGAAAAATTGTGGTTTGTAGTAAGATTTTTGATTGACTTCAAATCCAGCCACTTGACTATAAATTTGATCAAACGATGGTACTGGGAATCTAAACTCACTTGATACCTCATCGGTATCATTGATCTGGAAATAATAATCCATTGGACCTGTCAGCACTCTTCGTTCTCCATTATTGAAAACGATAGTGACCTCTTCATCTGGTTTTAATCGTAATTGAGAGGCCGATAGCAATGTTGTATTAATCAGAGGTGTCCAGTTTTGGAATGTCCCGTCTTCTACTTTTTCAAGCCATTCATCCCGCCCTTCAATAAGTACTTCTGATCCGTCAGCAAATTTAATAACTTTTGGCTCAAGTTCCTCATTGTTACCCGCAAAAACTTGTTGGTTTGTTACCCAAAAATCATATTCATCCAAATAATCATACTGAGCAAACCAAGCCGTTCCCTCAAAGAGGCAAACATCAGCATCTTCTAAATAAAGCTCTTCCCCTGGGGCAATATCATGTACTTCTACTCTCGCTTCTCGGGCTCTATTTGGTGGGAAGTAAACCTGAACCGTTGCGGGTTCATCTATGGCCATAACCATCCCACTCTGAATGAAAGGTTTTACAATATTCTCATTGGCACAAGCTTCTGGTTCAAACTTGAGTAGAGGAATTTTTAATGGAGATTTAATCTGTGGAGAACCTTTTACTTCTACAATTTGAGCGGTCGTATCTCTCAAAGTTCCCTGCTCTGGAATGCCTCTAGAAATAGTCCCTAAAGAAGATTTCCAGTTCGCATACTTATTAGCGGAGGTTTTATGAAGCTCAAAAATCTGGTCTGGTCGTTCAGAGAATTCCCATTCCGTATAATTGGCTAGAGATTCATCTTTTCCAAATTCACTATTCAGTGCCCCATAGAATTCATAGTTTTCCAATGTATCTACAGGCCTTTCAAAATCATCTAGATCAATGCTGTTGATAACTTCCAAATTAAACTTAAGAGTTTCTCCACTCGGTCCTGATTTTCTTTTTACAAAGAGCTCTGCTCCCAATCCATAGAGAATTTCATTCACTCCATCATCATCTAGGTCAAAGACCGCATAAGCACTAATAGTTCGGTATGGCAGCTTATTAATTCTATCCAAGCTATCGCCATTACCATCCCCGTAGTAAATCCCGGGCTTTACCATATTGGCACAGCTATTGCTTGATTCATCTTGATTAATATTTTCTTCAAAGTTATCCGCCACAAATTCAAAATCTGCCGTATCTTCTACTGGTGGTTCAAATTGTGCCACACTGGTTGTAAATTCTCTCACTGGAATTTCAAAGTCAAGCGCGCTATCAGTATTAGCCGCTAAGAAACGTTTGTCTTTAGAAATCGTATTTTGAACAAATCGATCTTCAAAGAAAGTTTCTGGCTGACTTTCGTATACATACTTAAGTCTTTTAGTTTCTTGTAATCGTTCTTGTCTGTAAGATTCAAGTTTAGCCAAATAATTATTAAAGGCGGTATCTATTTCTTTAATCTCTCTTGCCCTGGTAATAGACTCAGGAATTTCCGTTGTCGCTAATTGAACTTTTAATTTTTCTTGCGCATCAACATAGGTTGGCATCGTTTCTGATAAATGCTTCAGAGCTTTCAAAAAAGCGATTGGCTCTAGTGCTTTTTCAGATTCTGTTTCTCCTGTAACGAGCCAATTTTTCCATTCTTTTAATGGATCAAGAGAAGAAGTTTTAATCGTTTCACCTCCTGAAGCGGGGATACTATTCAAGCCTTTAGTGGAAGGCGATTGAGAATTGGATTTAATAAAAGAACTTTGGCCTTTTGCCGCTTCCTTTAGTTGATCATGATTTCCTTCAAAAATAGAGTTTCTTCCACTTTTCCCAAAGACACTCATAGTACTCGGATTTCCTGTAAATGGTCCTGGTTTAATCGAAGACGAAGTAAAGTCTTTATTTTTTGAAAGTGCTGAACGATTAGTTCTTCTCTCTACATGAGGTTTTACATACCACTCAGACACAGGGGCTACTCCCAAACGAATCATACATTCCAAATTCAAGAATGAGAGTGGAACTTTCAAATTATTAAGCATCCCACAAGTCAAATTATCCATCTTTGGAGGTGGTGGTAAGAATGGTAGCTGGCTCATTGGAAGACTTGGAATATCTGGTTGGAAAGAACTCTCCCCTCCGCCTGCTGTGGCAGGAAGATTCTTAACAAATGGTAGCTCCATTCGTTTTTCTTCAATTAATTCTGGAATTTCGGTCTGCAATAGGTTTTCTAGATCGTCCAAGGAAACAGGGTCAAAATTTGTTGAAACGGCTGGAAGAATAGCTTCTGTACTTCCCTTTTGAGTAATATTTCCATTACTATCCAGGGTTGGAAAGAATTGAGAAGTTTTTCTCAAAGTATTATAAATTTCATTCCAATTTTCTAATTCTGTACGAGTTGTATTTACTTTCTCCGCTAAGTTCACCTTATCGGTAAAAGTAACGACTCCATCATCAATTTCTTCTGAATAATCTGGCACTTCTGGAATATTTTCCATGGTATCAAGTGGTCCTATCGCCACTTGTGTGATTTGAGGAGTTGGAAGCTTAAGATCCATTTTGGCCGGTGTCATCTGACGACCATCCAACTCCGTATTTGGTGTTGTTGGAAGATTAATCACCTTACGAGAAGCTCCTTTTTCAAACACATGGTCGGTTAACCATGGAAGCAAAGTGGCTCGATCCACGGTTCCAGTCCTACAGTTATTTGCGAAATCTGTATAGATTTGTGGAACCGTCTGCATCATAGAAAGAATCTGCTTATTAACTTCTGACTGAGCTTTCCACTCATTTTCTCTTTTCTGGTTCTGAGCCATCCAACCTTTATGATAATTCTGATACTGCTCAACAATTTGGGCCGTAGAAGAAACAATCTTATTTTCAAGATCTCTAATTTGTAAAACCTTCTGCGCTCCACTCCCTGCAGCTTGATCCAGATTTTTAAAGTTCTGCTCAAATCGAACCATATGATTTTGGAGTTCTTCTCGAGCCTCAATTGGAGATTCTAAAGAATCAACATAACTTTCTAAATCCGTTGAGAAGATTTCAATCTCTTCTGAAAGCTCTCCTGCTCCATCGACAAAAGTTTCAACACTCTCAGCATTTGATTGATAATCAGTTCCCAAAACAGTTTTGATTGTTCTCAATCGTGCTTCTGCCTGACGAATAAGCTTCCGTCCATTTTCACAAGTAGAAGCTTTTCCTGAAGAAGTGCAAACTTTCTCTTCTATACTTCCACGGAATGCCTCTAGTTGCGATTCATAACTTTCTAAAGCCAAAGTTAAACGGTCTATTGGCGGTAATGTGAAATCATCAAAATCTCCTTTTTGAATCATTTCTAAATCCTCTAGTGTAACTTCAAGATCATCTTTAAGATCCACAACCGCTGGTGGGATTTTCTCGTCCATCACCTGCTTCAGTTGTTCTTGATTTTGGGCAAAATCTTCCTCTGCCTGATCCATCTCAGATTGACTTGTAGCTGGAATACTCACAGGCACTGGCTCGTGAGTTACATTTACAATATCAGCCATAAGATTATTCAAGTTTTGATCTTTCTTCCCTCCTGCGGTCATAGGGTTCGTTCTAGTTTTTGAAGAAAAATCAGGATTTGGCTTCATACTACTTGCTGTTGCATTCCCTTTTCCTGTCTTATCGTTATTCATCATTCCTGATGAAAGGTTTTGAAAACTTGTTGCATTTGTTCCCGTTAATGGAGCATTTATTTTCCCAGGTCCTCTTCCCATAGAAGCATTCCCTTTCCCAGCAGAACCTCCACTTGTAGCAATAGCCGAACTTCCTGAAACAAAGCTATCAGCCGCACACATAAGTTGATCCTCTTTTGGTTCATAGTCCTGAGGATTTGCACAACTCTGCATAAATTTAACTGGAGGCGTTGAAACAAAACAATTTGGAGCCCAATTTGGAGCCGCCATATGAACAGGAAAAGAACCTGTACAGATCGCTGTCCCAGTTTTTCCAGTTGAAGTTGGCATCACATAATAACGTCCCATAGACTTGTATGGATGTGGCTCCGTTCTCTCTCCTGGACTATCTGGAGGTGAGGTACTTGGGACCGGGCCTGAGGGCGTATATTTAGTTGTTAGCCAAGAAAGTTGGAATTGCCCCTGTTGTTTTCCTTTCGGTTTAGCATGAGGAACTTTTCTATCATTAATCAACCCTGGAGCATTAGGAGCCGCCGACTCTGGTTGATTAAAACAACTCCCTCCTCCCATCAACATTTGAGCTCTTTTTTCTTGGTTATTTGATTTCAGTAAATTATCAAAATTTACATTTCCTCCGCCCAAAGCCGCTCTTCGATCAACATCAAAATTATTCTGACTATTGTAGTGATCAAAACTATAAGGAAGGTTGTCGTTATCAATATCTGATTCTCGGCCAAACAATTCTTCCGAACGTTTATTCAAATCTTCTTCAGAAAGGTTTTGGATGAGATCAAGAGAAAGTTTTGGCTTACTAACCGTTAAAATATCTGGGTTTAATAAGTATGGAGATTCTGTAGTAGAAGCTTTATCTCCTGTTTTTTTCTGAGTTAAAAACTGCATTAAAACTTCTGTATCTTCTTGAAACCAAGGCAGTGTTACATCATCAAGATCATCAAATCCTTTGTCAAAATTCCCAACAAAGAATTTAAGGGTATTAAGCTCAGAAATTTCTTCCTGCCAAGTAAAGGTTACTTTGTCGCTTATATCACCAACTTCTGCCCAGAAGAATCCATCTCCTGCACCAGGGTAAAGACGAACATCTCCAGAACATCCACTACATCGAAAAGTTTCTTCAAGGAATTTTGAATTTCCTTCTTTCGCTGGAAGTAGGGCAAAGTTTTTTAATGGCCCTTTGGCCGTTACCACCAATTCGGCCTTAATTCTGTCTCCTGGTTTTAACTTCTCATTATCTGAAGTAGTCTCAAGAGTTACTTCACTTAAAAAAGAAGCCTGGTCAGTCCTAACAAAAATAGCTTCATCTGTTAAAGTTTCCCCTCCTGTATTGTAGTAGTCATTCAGCAGTAAGGGTTCTAAGTCTTCTGGTTCAATTTCTGTTTGAACTGGCGCTGTTGGTCTAGTGAAACGATTCCATTCTAAAGGCTCTATAGATTCAACCTCTCTAATCCCCTCAAAAGAGAACATAGAATATTTTAGATTAATCGGAGCGTAATCATCTTTAGCATAAGCAAAAGACTCATCAATTGCTCTAAATTCAGGTGATAAGTCTTTTATAAACACTGGAGGATGAAACTCATTAGCTTTCCCGTACAAAGCCCATACCTTGTGATGACGGTCAACCACAATCAAATCTTCAAAATTATCAGTATTAAGTTTTGCTACCTGAAAACTCTCTATTGAGTTTTCAAGACCAAGATCAATCTGATGAGAACGGAAAACTCCCTGATCTTTATTTTTCCAAAGTTTTAATTTACCACTACTATTAAGTTGTATCAGATCTTTGTGATCTGGATTTTCTGTATTCCCAAGATTAATTCCCGCCAGACTAACCACTCCATCTGTAAATTTAATAATAGGTCCTGTATCTCTAAAGTGAGCCCTTTTTTCATCGGTCTGATAGAGTGCATACAATGTATTTTCGACGAGGGAAAGAACATCCATATTCCCATCATCATTGACATCCATACCAATAATTTTTCGAATAGTTCCATCTCCAGATCTCCATAAAGGTCTTCCTATATCTTGTGTAAATCCATTTGGTTTTCGCTCGTTTTCACCTCTCAATTTCAGGCTTGGGTCACCATACATAATAAAGGCATCACTCGATCCCCACTGAGAAGATATTCCTATCGAGTTAAATGCTGCCATGGTAGTCCCAGGTTTCCATTCTTGATCCCACACAAGTTCATTGTTAACCAAAAGTGATTCGGCTGATGGGAAGTCTGCCCCCAAACGTCGAGTTCTGGTTTCTGTTTTTTGTTGATCAAAAATACCAACCCCCAAGGCATCATGGGTGTTCTTACCAACAAACACACGATTAAAATAGATATCGGTATCAATCGGACGAATTTGAAGTCCAGAGAAGTCATCTATCAACTCAAACTTATCAACTGTCTGCAATTCTTTCGCTTCCTCTTCAAAGGTAAGCGTCCCAATAACATCTGACTCATACTCAATATCCCAAACAAAAATATTATCAGTTGGAACGAGTTCGAGTACCCCACTTAAAATGGTTAACCCTCCTTCAGGTTCCAATCTCAAAAGAGGTTTCTCTTTCCAGTACAAAGTTTTATCAGTTAACAGTATTGGGGTATCTTCATCTTCCACTTGCACATAAACCCCTTCATCTGAGATACTTTGATTTAAATAAAATTTGGGTGAACGTCCGAAAAAGAGTCTTTGCTGCGTCAGAATTTTATCATCAGATTCCAATAAGAATTCTGGATATGAACTCGAAACAAACTTAGCGATCAATCCATTCCCAATTCTTCCTGCTGGAGCCAGAGAACCATACTGAAGAGGTGGTAATGGCGGCACAGTTAAAGTTCCAACCGATTGTGTCGATCCCACATGTAAAAAGGTATTTGCAAAGTTTTCTTTATCTCGTAAATCCCCAGCTTCAAAACCAAGAATCAAAGTCAGCAATGATTTTGGAGCCAGATTTTTTACATCTTGGATTCTAAAGAAATCGGCTAAATCAAATTCAAGAGTATCTCCGACCAAATCATCATGTTCAGCAATTAGACGAACTTTTCCAGCCAAGCCTTTTGGCTGAAGTTCAACAATATTACTTCCCCGAGTCACTTGCTTTTCATCGTCTGGGATATCGACTAAATAGCTGGTAACTTCAGTGGCTCTTAAATCTATTCTATCAGTAAAGGTTGGAACCACATTTCTAAATTCATCCAAAACCTTTACTTCAATTGGGACCGTTTTGTCCGTATCAAATTCCGCCGCATAACGCACATTCCCTGATCGAGAAAGCTCTATTTTTTCAGGCTCTCCTGGTAAAACCGTAAACTCCGACTCTCCTGGCACAAAACCTGGACTGTGGAAGAAAAGTTTAAACTTACCCGCAAGAGTTCCTGGAGTAATATCAAAAGAGGCTCTCCCATCCACAAGGTCAATTGTTTCAGGATAAGCTCCATCCTTCACTGGAGAAACTACCAAGGAAATATTAAAATCATCTTTTATAGCGGTTCCTTCGGCTGTTCGCGCTTCAACTGAAACCGACAAAGTATCTTCACCTCCTGCAATAACTTCTGATTTATTGAGCTCGACCCAAAAGGTCGGATCTTTAATTACCGTTAAACCTAAACTTCTAGCATTCCCATCTTCCCAGTAATCGCTCCCAATAGTAAGCCTTGCCGTAGAGGTCCCCGGAGTTGGAGACACCAACACCGTGCTCTCTCCTGAGTAATTTGTAAATTCTTGAAGCCCTGAAACTCGAGGATCTATATCTCTCTCTTCCAGTGATTCAATATTCAAGTTTTCCCACTGCCAAGACCATTTATGAAAGACATCATAAACAATGTTCCCGTACTGATCTAATAATTTAGCCGTAATTGGAATAGACGAAGAAGCCTGAACTAAAAACGATGATTTTTTACTAACATATATAGTCGCTGGATCATCTGGTAATAACTCAATATTGACCTCATAAGGAGCAACTCTCTCAGAAGGATCTGAAATATAAATCTTAAATTTACCAGCCTTTGTTCCTGGCAAAAGGGTAATCTCTGCAATCCCTTCTTTTACGATAGCTCTATTTTCTCCCCCAATAAAACTTCCTGCCTCCGTTTTAAATTTCAAGCTCACACCATCCATATCGCTCGTTAGCTTGTTGTTTTGATCTAAAATTCGAGCTTTAATTTTCACCCCATCCTTGTCTTTTACGACTACTTGTTCACTTTCTGATATTCCAAACAGCCCATAACGACTCACCAAAACAGGTACTGGCTCTGAAGCCAGCTCTAGCTCGGAATCATCACGAGTAGCCGTAGCAGTCATTTCTATTTTACCACCAAACTGACTAGTTTGTGGAATCAGATAAAAAATAGCCTCTCCTTTGGTGAGTGGCAAGCTCTGAGATGGAGCAATCTTAAAGAGTCTCGCCGCATCTTGGGTACTGAAATCAAGTTCCACCTGCGTTGAAAAATCTTGCTCTTGTAACTTACCATCAATGTCTACTAGCTTCACTTTAACCTCAAGTGGATCAACCGATTGTGCATGAAGCATTATGTTATCAGACTCAACCAATAGATTTTTATTTTTAAGATCAACATCAAAACTTTCAATCACCGGCTCAAATGGTTTTGTGGTCCCTAGATTTTCACCTAAGAACAATTTTTTACTCGCCCCACTCGCTGTAGCCTTGGCTGAACAAGCAATTTTTGAAGGCCAGTACAGTAAGGTAGAAGGGATTTGATCACACTTATCTTCTGCCTCGGTATTTAAAAATGTTTTCGCCATGTCTTGGCCTAAAAACACATTTTTAGTTTCACCATTTTTAAACTGAAATTTCACAAACTTTTCCTTGGCTTTCAAATATTCCATATCAAGTTCTGGTCGAGACGGAATACCTTCACATAAAGAAGTTAAATCATCATCATCGATTCCTGTTCCTGTATCAGTACCGTCCTCATATTCTCTATCAGCTTTAATTTGCAGAGGAGAAAAAGCCAACTCTAGCCCATTTTCATGAGTCCCCTCTCCCAAAATTTCAACAACTTCATAACCGTCACTTTCTGTATCAAAAAAGAAACGTTGGAATTCATCGACTTCTCCCATTGCCACCTCAAATACTTCTCTATTTTTTTCTTCTACATTTTTATCAATCCAAGTAATCGCTTCATAAACTTTTTCAAGATCAACAGTTTTTAAAAATTCATCAACAATGGCTGATTCCTCAATTTCGTTACCAGATTCATAATAACGTTTTACCACATCCGTATAGTTGTACAGACTATTTCGAGTAGTCGTTACTCCCCCGGTTGGGCTTGTTGTTTCAGATTCATCATATTCTTCACAATTCCGTGTCCAAACACGAACCTTTGTAAATTCATCTACCTGTTGAATACCGTTTGTAATACTGCAATCCATCTGAGCTCCTTCTGTTTGAACCGCTGGTATTGGTGGCGCCTCTGGAGGAGCTGGCCAGGCATAAATAGTTGATTCACTATCAAAACGATCCGCAGAAGCAACATTACCTCCTTCTGTAATCTGATTAACTTGTTTTATTTTTGAAATCAAACTGCCCCTAACAGCGGCCTCAAAAGCTTCAAAACTATCAAACTGCTCTCTAAATTCAAAAACATTTGGGAAAGCCAGACGCCGGAATTGACGACCGTGATCTAAAAAAGAGAAACCACGAGGATCATCCACTGGAAGGGCTCGACTAAATTGTGCCTCAACCTGCTCCATAACCGTTTCGGGTTTTGGCTCATCATGAATCATAAGCGTAGAAAATTTTGTAGAATGTTCTTCTGCTTCGTTAAAGTGTAAAGCCGCCAGACACCCTGCAGCCCCTTGCTTTCCGTCAATCTCTCTTGTTCCTGCTAGCCCTAATACAGGATTACGTGCTCCTGAATGATAGAGTGAAGACTCCCCATTCTGCCCCCCCATCCAAGTGGAAGTTGCTATACAGCCATTATAGGTAAACTCCTCATTCTCATACTTCAAATTCTTAGCACAACACCCTCCATAAGGATCCGAAGCATAACCTGGTTCTTGGGTATGCTTACAGGTTTCGGCTGTTCTAATATCCAGAGTGTTATTCGCTTCAACCTGTTGAGCTAAGGGCTGATTTTGAATATCTCTTTTACTTCCACGGATAAGCGTACAATTCTCTACCTCAAAATCATTCTTTGGATAAACTCCATTCCAATAAAAAGGTTTATAAGCCCATTCTTCATGAGAACCACCTTCTCCATCACCAACTGTATAGATTACTGGAACCTCATGATTAATATAAAGATGTGTAGCAATATTGTTTTCATTAAAAGTCTTCACCAACTCCTCTTCCACTAAATCATTAAAATAACGCAAAATAAGCACGGAAGCTTCATCTTTACGAGAAACCAGTGACGGGGTAGTGTCTACCTCTCCAGCTTTCCATCTGGCAGCCTTTCCAACTCTTTCATGAACTTCGGTTAACCAATGTGTATAAATTTCAAAATACCTCTGTGCAAAATTATCAATCAGTAATTTTGATTGAACATCTGGCATCATTGAAAGTGTATCAGCATTTAAACTTTCTAAAACATCCTCTCTCGATACATCTTCCTCAGAATCAGCTATTTCATCAGCCAATTCCTCTTTTTCTTCGTCTGTTAAATTATCAAAAACACCACTTCCAATCCCCGCAGATTTTTGATTTTCAATAAGCTCATTGGCGAAGTGTTTTGTAAATCTTAGATACTGAATTGGCTCAGCATACTTGATCCATTCCTGATATCGAAAAAATGATTCAGCAGGAATCACTTTTCTCTGACGTTCGAAATTAGCATAGAACACTTTTTTAGAAAAATCAGTCTGTTCTTGATGAACCTGATGATTGTTATCAAAAAAATCTTCTAACTCCTCCACCCGATCTTCTAACTCCTCGTTATTTGAACGAATAATACTATGCCAGATTTCTGGTGCCATGAGGTAATTGTCTTCATAAACAAACTGCTCTTTCTCGTAATCCCAGGTATAACTCGTATTTTCGAAATCAACATAAGGAAAGACGGATGGCCAGTAATTACCATTTTTTTCAACTACTGGGATTGGCAAATCCCCAATAAGAACCACTCCTTTAAGTCGGGAAAGTCCATCATTATATCGACCTGAAAAATAATATTGAGCCAATAATTCATGGATGCGAAGTATAGATGAATCCGTGTCCACAGGAATAACTACCGCTTGATGCTCTAGAGCTCTCTGAACATCTTCTGCATAGCGGTTAATTCGACTTTTAAGAGAAGCCTGAGAAACCAAATCTTTATCCACCAATAATACCACTAAATCTGTCACCTGCACCTTTGGAGCTACTACCGACTGAGCAAAAACCTGTGGTGGCAGTAGTGGAAGCAATAATGCCCATACTAAAAAAATTGACAGGATTTTACGTCCTATCGCACCAAACCAGGAAGTCTTCGCTCCAGGAGAGTGTAGCATAGCAATTTTTATTTTTGTGAGTTAAGTGGATTATAAGCTGTCTTACAGCCAAAAACCAAACCAAAAACATTGCCTAAATGCTCAAAGTATGTCTTGTAGTAGATTCAGTAAATGCCAGAAATTCTAAGAATACTTTATATAAGAATTTAACGTTGCCTTAGAACAAGTATCCCAAGAAAAAAGAGAAGTCTGTTTCAACCCTTTTTCAATAAGGCTTGATTTTAAATTTTCATCTAACAAAAGCATTTCTACTTTCTGAGCCATGTCTTCTATATCCGTAGGATCAAAATACAAGGCCGCTTCACCACAAACTTCTGGAATGGAAGCTGATTCAGAAGCACATACTGGAGTGCTAACAAGCATGGCTTCCAATGGGGGAAAACCAAAACCTTCATAAAAGCTCGGAAAAACAAAAATTTCAGCCGCATTATACAATGCCACTAAGTCATGAAAAGGTACTAACCCTACAAACTTAACCTTATCTTCTAATCCCCAATTTATAACTTCCGTTTTTACCTCTGGGTAGTAAGGATCCTCTTTTCCGGTAATCACAAGATTTAAATCCGGATTATTTTTAGAAATTAGAGCAAAAGACTTAATTAATCCCACTAGATTTTTATGCTCTCTCCAAACCCCCGTGTAAAGTAAAAACCGATCACTTAAATCATACCTCTTGCTCACCTGGAGTTGCTCATCAATATCTACCGAAACAAAATCCTTTCCTAGACCATTCCAGATAACAGTAATTTTTTCCTCTGTACCAGGATAAAGTTTTACTACATCCAATTTCGTGTTTTTAGAAACTGTTATGATCCCAGCTGAAGATTTAACTGCGTGCCCAAAAACTAAACGGTAAGCCATTTTTCGCCACCAAACATTCATTTTCTTCCCTGGGAAAAAAGAAATCGTTGTATCGTGTATCGTCACAACAAACTTACGTCTATACAAAAACGGGAGGTTGAAATGAGTAAAATGAACTAAATCACATTTCTCTTTCATAAGAATTCGCCAGAAAGCCCACTGCTCTCTAAAAGTATAATGTCGAGCATTAACCGAAACCTTTTTTACATGATCTGGAAATGAGAAATTCCCAGCTTCAGGTTCATTCATAAAAATAACCCATTCTACAGGTTTTCCATTGATTTCTGTTTGAGAAAAAAGACGTTTTGTCAGCTCGTAATTATAACGACCGATCCCTGTAAAACTATCAGAAAACATCCGACAATCGATACCAATTTTATACTTTGCAGATCCCATGAAACACCGCTATGTTAAAGTGAATTTCAGAAAACAAAACAAAAATTTGCGAAATTTTTACCTTGGCCTAGAATCAGCCTCGCTTTTGACGGCGAACGTAGCTCAGTTGGTTAGAGCACCGGGTTGTGGTTCCGGTGGCCGTGGGTTCGAATCCCATCGTTCGCCCCATTTTACTGACCTCTCTCTTCAAGAGGTTTTTTCTATTAGAAAACAATTGAGATTTTTGACACGAAAAAGTCTTTGAAACTAAAGGCGGTCTCAGTAATATCTGGCGGATGAATAATAAAGTTTTTGTTGTAGTTATTTTAACTTTAGCGGTTGCAGGAGGAATTTTTTTCTTGTTTCAAAAACAATCCAATAATTCTGTAGACTCAGAAAATCCAAATACTGGAATACAAGAGATTCCAACACTGGAAGTAGAAACTCCAAAAACTCCGGTAAAAATTTCTCGCAAGATTACCTATTTAGGTCGACTTGAAGAAGCTCAAAAACTAATGGATCACGAATACTACTCTTTGGCTGCCGCAGAGCTAGCTGAAGCCATGAAACAAAAACCAGACCTACTAAAACCCTATGTTCTTCTCGGAGAAGTTTATTTGAGAACGGGTGATGTCTGGAAATTAGATAACCTTATTAAGGAAATGGAAAACAAATTTCCACAATCAAGTGAGACTTTAATCTTGAAAACAAGACAATTTATTACGGCTAGAAAATTTGGAGAAGTACTCCAAACACTGCAAAGCCAAGAAAGCCTTCCTCCCGAGCTACTTTTCTATGAAGCAATTCTCTTGGCGCTACAGAATGACCATGAAGGCGCAAAAGAAATCATCGACTTGATTGATGACTTCCCAGTGAAAAAAACTGAGTTCAAGGTCACCCCAGAAGGCGCAATAGAAGACAATCCAGAACCTTACGTAGATGATATCCTAAATAAAAAAGTAAATGATATAGAGAATATCTATTTGGAATTTGAGGAACTCGCAGAATGGAAGAATGCTCATTTATTTGCAGAGTTTTCAAAAGCTCTTTCTCAGAATAATGAAGGCTTGCTCGCTCGCGAGTTTGCAGATGTGGCTATCAAAGAAGATGTTAAATATATAGACGGTTGGCTGCTCAGAGGATACGCTAATTTAATACTTCTTGAATATGGACCAGCCGAAGCTGATTTTAGACAGGCTTATGAACTCGATCCGATCCGACCAGAAACTCAGTACTTTTTGGCACTTGCTTTATATGAACAAGATAAGCATGACGAAGCCGCTCTCTTTTTTGAGAAAGCTCTCGAATACGAATTTGAGTTTTCAGAAGAAGTACGATGGAAACTTCTAGATATTTTTGCCAAACAAAAAAAATACGAACAAGTCATCAATCTCTATCGAGAATTGCTCGACGGAAACACTGATTCAGAAAAATTTGTTTCCGCCATACATACCGCTGTAGACATTCTTAGAAAGCCTGAAATTGGTTTAGAGTTCAGCGAGGTCCTCATGGCAAGCCAGCCTAATGACCCATTCTCCATCAACCTTCATGCTTGGGCACTGATCGCTAACAAACGTTTTGTTGAGGCTAAGGCAGCCCTAACTAAAGCCACTAAAATTGATCCTTCAAACCCAAGAACCCAACTTAATCTTGGACTTCTCTACGAGGAACAAAATCAAACAGACCTCGCGAAAAAACACTACAAAATAGCCTACGAAACAGGAAGAGAATCTCCAGAATATACAAGTGTTGTAAATCTTGCTGTAGAAAAATACAACCAATTACTAGAAGCAGAAAACCCAACGACTCCAGAAGTTTCTACAAATCCAGAACATTCACCATAAAGCGATTGCAAAATCAAAAATAATTTTTAAAATCATTCCGTCTTTAATTGACTTAATGAATTCACCCACGGTTTTTAGTTTTTGTTTTTCCAAAAATACTAAAAGGTAGTCGGGTTTTTTTGACATAAAAAACATGTGCGGAATTATTGGTATTCTCAATCAACAAAACGAAGTATTCCCAGAATTATACAATGGACTTTTAATGCTTCAACACCGTGGACAAGATGCCGCGGGAATCGTTACTCATGATGGAAACTTCTTTCATGAACGAAAAAGTAATGGCCTGGTAAAAGATGTCTTTATGAGTCATCACACAGAAAGGCTCCGCGGAAAAGCCGGACTCGGCCATGTCCGATATCCAACCGCTGGGAGTCTTAGCGCCAAAGAAGCTCAACCTTTCTTCGTTAATGCCCCCTTCGGAATATATCTTATTCACAATGGAAATTTAACCAACACAGAAGAACAAAGAAAAAAAATTCAGCATAAATACAGAAGACATCTACGAACCACTTCCGATTCAGAAGTATTACTCAATGTATTCGCCGATAAAATTTATGAAGTTTTAAAAAGCCATTCAGAAATCGAAGACACAGAAGCTGTTTTTGAAGCAGCAAAATTAACTATGGAACGAATTCGAGGAGCTTATGCTGTAATTACCCTTATTGATAAGGTAGGACTTTTCGCCTTTCGAGATCCAAATGGTATTCGTCCCCTATCTCTTGGTAAACGTTCTACAAGCTTTGGTGATGAATGGGCTTTTGCTTCAGAAGATGTGGCTTTTTCTATTGGGGGTTTTGAAAAAGTAAAAGATGTAGCCCCAGGAGAGGCGGTCTTGATTGATTTTCAAGGAAACATGACCTCTCAGCAATGTGCTCCAGGAGAAATTCATCCTTGTATTTTTGAATACGTATACCTAGCGAGACCAGATTCGATGATCGATGGCATCTCTGTATACAAAACACAACTCAGAATGGGACAAGCTTTAGCGAAACAGATCGAAGCTTCAGGATTAGAAATTGACAGTATTATTCCGGTTCCAGATTCAGCCCGTCCAGTAGCCCTAGAAATGTCAAAAATAACAGGAATCAAGTATCGAGAAGGGCTCGTTAAAAATCGATATGTTGGAAGAACTTTTATTATGCCTGGGCAATCAGAGCGTCAAAAATCAATAAAAAGAAAACTCAATGCTATCCCACTTGAATTTAGAAACCGAAATATATTACTGGTAGATGATTCAATCGTTCGAGGAAATACTATGAAACAAATTGTTTCCCTCTGTCGGAACGCTGGAGCTAAGAATGTTTATGTCGCCAGTGCTGCTCCTCCCGTAAAATATCCAAACGTTTATGGTATAGACATGCCAACTCGAAAAGAATTCATCGCCCACAACCTTACAACTGAAGAAATTCGTCAGGTTCTTGGAGCTGATGCTCTTTTCTATCAAGAATTAGAGGACCTAGTTTGGGCAGCCAGTGAAGGAAATCAAAATATTCAAACTTTTGATGCTTCTTGTTTTGATGGAAAATACATTACAGGAGACATTGATCAAGAATACTTAGACAAACTTGAAAACAGTCAACGAGTCACTGAAAAACTCGACGAAATACCACTTATTAATATTTAAATAATGCATTTTGGAGACTTACTATCACCACTAAAAAGATATAAATATATCTGGATTCTTACTTTTGTAGCTTTATCTGCAGCTATTTACACAGGGCTATCTCAAATTCCAAAAATCGAAAAAACAACCATCTATTTTTCACTCGCTCCAATCGCTGCTGAAAATAGCGCTATCAATAGCATGGACCCCGCAGAAAGCACTATGAAAACCGCTGAAGCTATTGCTGGGTGGGCTCAAAATCCACGCTTCAGAGAAGATGTACTAAAAGATGCTGAAATCTTTATTCCAAACTTCAAACGAAAAATCTCTGCTCGTAAGCAGAATTACCTGAATGTATTCTGGACAATTAAGCTCTATGGGGATGAAAATCAACATCGTAATAAAATCACCGAAGCTACTATCAAAAATATAAATGAACGTTTTGAAGCGCTGACGAAAGATAGTACTTTTCCTTTTAAAATGACTAAACCAGAAGTCTTTAGCCTGGATGCTTCCATTCCAAACTCTTGGAGTCTAAGCTTTTCAATCTTTGCAGGATTTTGTCTCAGTCTCTTTGCTATCTATCTTATTGAATCTATTAGAGGTCGTGTTTCTTTTTACTACCAAATTCGAAAAGTATTCCCAGACGCTCCTCTACTACATATTACCGATAAACCAGGCGCTCATGACGAAAAACTTCTCGAAAGGTTCATCCTGACTTTTGAATCCCCTCGCCTTATAGGGACTTTTCCCGCAGCTGAAAAGTTCTTTTCCTTATCACCGTCAGATAATATAGATGGAACAGTAGATACTCCAATTCTGCTTATAAAAATGGGAAGCACTACAACCCTAGAACTCGAAAACCTCAAAGCTATATTTGGAGATCAATGTGGATTAATTTTATTTAATAAATAGAAATGGATTACAAAGCTGCAGGGGTAGATATTGATGCTGGAGACAAAGCTTCAAAAGAAGCTTATTACAACGCAAAAAAAACTTTCCCAAGCCGAGAAGGCTTAGTGGGTCAAACTTTTGACTTTGAAGGAGGATTCTCTGGAGCCCTCGATATGGGTGATTTTCTCCTTATCCAAAATGATGATGGTGTCGGAACAAAATTAGAAATTGCAGAAAGAATTCAAAAATTTGATACCATCGGAGAAGATCTTGTTTGTATGGTAGCGGATGATGCCATATGTGTTGGAGCGGAAGTTATTTCTATTACCAACACTTTTGATGTCCCTCAAGTAGATCCTGAAGCTATTGCAACTATGACAGAAGGACTGGCAAAAGCCTGTATCAAAGAAAAAATTGTTGTCCCTGGAGGAGAAATTGCAGAACTAGGAAATGCGCTTAACAGAATGGTTTGGAACGCTACCGCTGTAGGAGTTGTAAAGAAAGAAAAATTCATTACTGGAAACACGATTAAAGCCGGGCATAAAATCATTGGGCTCAAAGGAAGAGTCCTACGTTCTAATGGTATATCCCTAGCACGGAAAATTTGTGAAAACGAATTTGGAAATAACTGGCATAGTACTCCATGGAAAAATGGTTTATCTTGGGGGGAAGCCCTCCTAACACCAAGTAAAATATTTCATCGATTACTTCTTGATAACCTTATCGGTAATTTTGAAGGTAAGCGAAAGTTCGAAATTCATGGAATTGCTCACATTACTGGTGGCGGAATCCCTGGGAATATTTGTCGTATTATCCCTAATGGCTTAGGAGTTAAACTGAACAACCTTCACGAACCACATACCGCTATCCAAGATCTACAACGTGTCGCTAATATTAACGAATCTGAATGTTACAAAACCTGGCATTGTGGTACGGCCATGGCATTAGTTGTAAATGAAGATGACACAAATAAGATCTGTGATATACTAAATAGTGCTGATGCAGAAGTTGAAGCACAAGTTATCGGAGAAATTGCGAGTAGCCCTATGATAGAGCTTAATTCGAAGTTCTCAAATAACGTTCTAAATTTTTAGTTTCTTAATCAAAACAAAAAATGATTATACAATTCAAAACGCACGACGTTACCTTCTTCGATGAAGATAAGGCCTATTTTGAAAAACGCCTAAACGACGTGGAAAGATTCCTTGGGAATCACGCTGGAGACGAAGATTCTACCAAAGTACACGTTGATGTGTCTAAAGACAAACACAGTTCAGGAAACCGATTTCACGCCAAAGCACATATGAGTGCTCCAAATGGTGCTGATTTTGTAGCCGAAACAGATGCCGAAAATATTCATGCTCTAGCAGATAACATTAAAGATATTCTCGAAAGACAAGCGAGAAAGTTTCATACTAAAAATAGTAAGTAATTTTATTCAGCTCTATAACAAAAAAACTCAGGATTTTATCCTGAGTTTTTTTTTGTTATTCAAATCAATAAGTCCTTTATGAAGTTTTAGATCTCCAAGACATCCCAAGAATTAAACTCATCATAAGCACCATAATACCAGCCACAAGGAAAATTCTTTGACCTGGACCAGTCTGAGCCAACTCACAACTGGTTCCAACCGTTGTACTATCTCCTTCAGCTCCAACGGCCAAACTTCTTAGATCTCCACAATCAGGTTTAACCTGAGCAAAGAAAGTGAAAACTTGTTCACAAGGAGCCGCATTAGAGTAAGCAGGATAAGTAATTCTTCCGTTTTCAAGAACTCCAAGCCCTGTATCAGTAAAATCTAGAGCAGCAATCACATTAGCCACATCAATTGAAGCCACATAATCGTTAACATCTTCAACATCAGAAGTAATCCGTAGTTCATATCGAAGCAAATCTCCAGGACGAGCTCCTACTGTTTCTGCATCTTGATTATCTTGAGATACATTTACAACGCTGAAAGTTGCATTAGCTGAAGCTGGAAGATTCCCTGACGGAGCCATAGCACTACTATGAGCTTCGTCTTCTGCGACAAGATTGTCTTCAATGATAGGATTGTCTGCTACAGGAGTAAGAATTTCATCTCCTCCAAGATCATCTACAAAAGGATCTAGGATCAGTTCTGAATCATCAAATCCTTCATTTCCAATAGGGGGGGCTTCTGGTAATTCTAAACTATCATCTAAAGTTGATTCATCTGGAAGGAATAAATCATCTCCAAAATCATCGATAATTAAGTCTTCTAGCTCTGATCCTTCTTGAGCAAAAGCTCCTGGAACGGCTAAAAAAGACATGAGAGCGAAAATGGTAAAAAATCTTTTCATAACCAATTTATTGAACAAATATTTTTCTCTATTATTTCCGATGAATAAGCGCCCGTCAAACTTTTTTAATGAAATTCTTCAACTCTTTGAAGCAAGCTATTCACCTCTGAAAAATCTTTATCCAGTACTTTTTTGTATTCAAAAAATAACTCAGAAAATTGTAAACGCCGCAAAAACTCAATCACTTGGCGAGATTCATTCGTTAGGTGACAAAAATTTTCATTTTCTTGAGAAGTAAAGGCCATGTGAGAAGGATCAAAAAAAGTAGATTCCCTGACAATATCAAAACGAGGCATAATTCCTGAAAAAATTAATAATTGTATTCTCAAATAAGCCCAATAGACTTCTTTATTTTCTAAATTCAAAGTCTCAAAAACATGGCAAACTAAAATAAAAAATGATTCTAAGGGCTTCGCTTCAGGTAGAACCTTTTGAAGTCTTTGCAAAAACGAGAAACCTTGATTGATCAACTCATAGTTTTGTCCAAAAACATGAAACACCTTTTTAGTATGCACATTTTTAAGTTTATAAGAATGGTTTTTAGCTTCTATTTCCAGAGCCATCAAACGAAAAAAATCTATCTCACTTCTTTTCTTTTTTGATCTCTGTAGTTTTGAAACAAATACTGAAACTCTCCCTAGATCTAACGTAAAAATCTCTAAAATTACATCATCATTAGCAAGAGGTGTTTCTTTTAATAAGATTCCTTGCGTTTTGATCCATTCCATAATCTAGTTGGCAAAATTCCCTGTTAAATATTTCTTAATGGCAAGCCACGCTCCGGTAAGGCCTACCAATCCAGCAACGATAATCTGCGCTGAGAAAATATTATTCCAAAGATGAATAAATATATCTCCTCCTGGCAAAAACTCTATTTCTCGTAAAACAAAAATAAAAATAAGCTGTGCAATCAGCGCCGAAACAATTCCTAGTAAAATCCCTTCCCAAAGAAAAGGTCCCGCAATAAAAATAGTATCAGCACCAACCAAGCGAGCGATAAATATCTCCTGCTTCCGTGAAAACAAAACAATCCGAAAGGCATTTACTGCGAGCATTACTCCCCCACCAATAAAGATAATAACGAGCCAAAAACTCGCCTTATCCACCGCTTCACGAATTTTTAACAACTTTTCTACCAGGGTTACAAAATCTCTTTCTGCCGCACCATCCCAGTCTCCTATTACGGTGTCATAACGCAAACTTTTGAGCGTTTCAAAAATTCCTGGCACTTGTTTCAAGTCTTTAAACTTAATGTACAAACGTTCTGGCACGACAAAATTAGTAAAATTTTCAGGCGGAAGGATTTTGATCTCCACATCAAAATTATTTTTCAAATCATTGCGCAGAGAATCTATATCAAAAGCTTCCGCAGATTCTCGAATTGGAATCGCAAAATCGGCCCGAGCTTCAAGGTTTTTTAAAGATAAATCCGTAAAATACTGAATCGCAAAAATAAAATTCAACAAAAACACGACCAAAGCTCCCAGTAGAATAGTTGTTCCTGAAAGAAATTTATTACGCCATAACTGTAGCGTTCCCTCTCGTACAGATCGTGCCCCTAATTTTTTCCAATATTTCATTTTTTCTTAGGGTAACTGGTTGCCGAGGAAAATTCAAACCAGAAAAAACACAAAAATAGCCTCATATTACGAAATACTATCAGGCTATTTTGAAATGGTGACCCGACGGAGAATCGAACTCCGGTTACCAGGATGAAAACCTGGCGTCCTAACCACTAGACGACCGGGCCAGTCACAATAAAAAGAACGTTTTTCAAAGGAGCCGAGAGATTCTATGAGATTCAATTTGTACGTCAAATTTTTTAGCCAATTTTTTTATATACGTCCCAATTTTTTCGTCAGAAACAGCATCCACAAGGCAATAAGCGTCACCACAACGGCTACAAATACTAAAGCCAAATCAAACCCAAAATTGTAATAAAGATAACCGCAAATAATGGGTGAAACCATATAGCCTGAATTACAAACAATTTTGGCAAAAGCCACATACTGACCATCTTCTTCATGGTCTTCATCAAACAAAGCTAATACATGATAGCCTGCAGAAGCGAAGAAATTATTAGCTAAACCAATAACGAATCCTATCACGACTAAAGCAAATTGAGAATGCCAAAAAGGGAGTATCCAGACCATTACAATCATAATGAGCCAAGAAAATAATTCTTGCTTTCTCCAGTCCAGTCGATCAGCCAAAACTCCACAGATTAAGGCAAAAGCAATCGTTACCACCTCATATATTCCCAAGCTTAGAGAGTCCCCTTCCACCGCCATCTTCGCAAGATGTAGTGGTAATAAGAACCAAATAGAACCATAGAATAGCCCCTCAAACAAATTACTTCCTAAATTAAACAATGGATAACGATGGTTCTTATGAATAAAAGACAAACCAGATTTGATAAAATGCCAATAATTAAAAGCCTGGCACAAAGCCTTCCAAGTAATTTTTCGTTTTTTGCCTTTCACCTCAACCGTATACAAAAACGATAAAGAAATAATATGAGTTAAAGCCGAAACAAATGGTAAAAAGTACCAGTGTTCACGAGCTACAAACCAAGTAAAAACCAGTATCCCCAGAAAATTACCAATAGCAATAATCTCCTCTTTCAACCCAAACCAAAACCCCCCTTCTTCAGATTCAGTTCGACGGAGTAAAAAAGGGTCAATCAAGAAAAAAGACCATCGAAAAAAGTATCCCAAAAAGAAAAAATAAATCCCCCAATTCAAATCCACCAAAACCCATAACAAAATTCCAATTATTTCAGCAAAAACTCCGAGCTTCATCGCCAGAAGTGCGCCTTTTTTATCAATCACGACTCCAGATAAAGGAATAAAAACAAATATCTGCAACGCCGTAAACAACGCAATTACAATCCCTGCTATCTGCTCATTCCCAAGATAAAAAGCTAAAATAACAGGCATAAGTGCAAAAACAACTGCCCCCACAGTAGTCTCAAGTGTCTGAGCAGTTAAAGCTGAATAAACATCCTTATGACTCACGAAGTATTTCCCAAAACCCTTTAACTTATGTTCTCTAAAAAAATTCATCGATCTTTATTCTAGAACAAAACCTAGAACCTCGCACTAATTTTTAAATAACACTTAAGTAATATTGGCATCAATAACGTGGAAGCAAAAGCCAAACCAACAATACTCGCAAAAAGTGACTTATCGAGAATCGTTGCTCCTGTAGCCGTCACCACAGTAGAAAAACCAATTTGAGCCATAATAATCTCTGTACTCCCCCGCCCTGTGAGCGCAATACCAATCGGCCAAGTCTGCTTTGGAGTCAGTCCTGGCAAAAATAAAGCTGCCAACCAAGTTCCACAAATCTGACCACAAATCACAATCAAGAGCAGGCTCAACACAAACCACGGATGAGACAGAATCGCTTCAAAAGAAATCATCATCCCTACTGAAGCAAAAAATATTGGACCTAAAAATGAATGAGACAAAGCATAAAACCTATCTTCAATCTTACGCATCAAATCTGGCTTTGTAATTTCTTGCCGAACGAAGAGTCCGGCCACATACGCTCCAATAATCATATGAAGACCAATCGCTTCAGCAAAAAGCCCAAAAAACAGAGCGATGATCAAAGCAAAGGTAAAGCCTTTTGATCCGGATCGATTGAGAATTTTTGGACCAATAAATGGCAGTATTTCTAGGCCAATAAGCAGTGATCCCAAAACAAACAGAAGCACTTTGACACTTACCAGAATCAACATTTGAAGTGAAAACTCTCCAGACTGAGCCAGAGCAATTAAGACAGAAAACACAATAAAGAGCACCAACTCATTCACCACAGAAGATCCCAAAACTATATGCCCAATCTTTGAGTTCTTGAGCTTAAAACTTTTTAAAACCGAAACAATTACTGGAATAGAATTCAAAGCCAACATTAAGGATAAGAAGGCTGCAGTAACCCAATGAAATTTAAAAAATTGGAAGAAAAATATCGAGAATAGAAAGGTCATAAATATGCCACCAAAAGCCACCGCCATGGAAGCCTTAACTCTCCCAAAAAACTCTTTCATATCGGTATCCAATCCAGAATGGAACATGAGAAAGAAAACTCCCAATTCGGCTAATATTTTAATAAATTCAGTCGTATCCAGAAGCCCTAAAACAGAGGGGCCAACTAAGACTCCCGACAAGATTTCTCCAAGCATTGGCGGCAATCCCATTAACTTAAAAATTCTTCCCGCTCCCCAAACGACCACCATCAATAGGAGCAATATCTGGAAGTGATCATGAGGATCAATGGACAGAATCGATAAAATTTCATTTATGGGCATTCAATCTTTTTATACACAAAAGCCTCTTAAAGCAAGAAGAATCCCTAATTTGTTAATAAGTTGATAATGGGATTTTTTCACATAAAATCATCCCGCATGCCCAGTCACAAAAAAGTACTTACCAATGCTCTGATTCAATTCCTAGGGAAAGTAGGAACGGTTGTTGCCAGTTTTATCGTGGTAAAAATCGTTTCTGGGTTTGGAAAAGAATTCTATGGAAACTATGTAACGGCCTATGAATTTTTGGCCTTTTTCGGAATATTAGCTGATGCTGGACTTTTTGCTATTGCGGTAAGGGACATCAGTAAACTCCCAAAACAAAGTAAAAAAGCCGAACACATTCTAGGAAATATCCTCAGCATGAGACTGGTTCTTATTTTGATAGCTACACTCGCTGCAGGATTTATTGCTCAACTCATCCCAAGTTATAACGAATGGGTAAAAGTCGGGATTTGGATTACAGGACTCTCTATGGCGCTAACTATTATTGCTGGAACACTGAGTGCGATCTTGCAGGCTCGCATGAAAATCCAATACTTCTCTGGAAGTCTCGTTACTGGAAAGATTATTCTCGCAGGACTTATTACCTGGATTAGTTTCCAATTCGGTACTATCAAAACCCCTGAGACACTCTTCTTTACATTCCTGTGGGCCGGAGTCATTTCTAATCTTGTCTTTGTAAGTTTAGTCTACGCTTTTGCTCGATTGGAAGTTTCAATCCGTCTACACTTTGATCTTGAATACTGGAAAAAAACACTCACCGAATCTCTCCCCTACGGAATCGCTCTCATCCTCCAAACACTCTACCTTCGAGCCGATCTTGTACTGATTTCTGTTTTACTGGGAAGTGCGGCCGTCGGAGTTTATGGAGTAAGTGCCAGAGTTTTAGAAAGCTTTTTAGTGCTCGGCGTGTTCTTTGGACAAGCAATCTTGCCAAAAATCACTCGTCACGAAAATCACCAAGAAGAAAGCAATCAACTTCTCGGATGGGGCATCGAAAAATTACTCATTTTTGCCCTTCCTATCATCTGGGGAAGTTACACCTTTGCTCCAGAAATTATTCAACTCCTCAGTAGTACCGAATACCTCAGTACCGAAAACTTTTTCGGATCAGATAAGGTTCTTATGATCCTGGTACCAACAGTTCTTTTTGCCTTTTTAAATCAGCTTTTTTCTTTCACTCTCGTAGCCAAGAAAAAACAAAAATATCTGCTCTATACCAATGCTCTCGCTTTTGGTTTAAACCTTATCCTCAACATCGTTTTCCTTCCTCAATACGGAATCATCGCCGCAGCCATATCAACCGTTATCTGCGAAATTATCGTGCTCGCTTGCCTGACAAGTGTAATGCTCAAGTACTTCACACCTAAATTAAATCTCATTAACTGCCTGATCATTTTTGGTCTTAATGCAGGATTATTTTTAACAATCTGGTTTGTCCCCTGTCTCAAAAACCATCTCGCTTACGCTGTTGTATTTAGTGGTATTTTGTATCTATCGGTACTCTACCTATTCAGAAAAAGATTTATCTAATTAATAATACCTGTTCCTGTTACTTTGTTTCAATTTCATTTAAATTCAGAGCAATTTTCTACGCCCTCTGTGAAATTTTTACTTAAAATTTTGATGGGTTGAGTGTCAAAATTCACAAGCGTTTGAATTGAACGTTAGTGAAATGAGTTTTGTGAATTAGCGAAACAAATCATTAATTTTTCAAAAATTTTACACGGGCTGTCTTTTTTTCTTTTATTTTTTTGGACAAGCAAAAAAATAATAAAAGGGGCTAAATCTCCTTCATCAACAAATAAACCAAGTCTTCCGAAGTAAGAATTTTTTTCGTGCGTCCGTGCCAATAGACAATATAAACTCGCTCCAAATCATCGCTTTCCAGGGTTTCAAAATGAGATAAAACATCAGAAACAATGGCTTTCGGATCAGTGACTACCACCGGCACATGACAAAAGTCCTGCAAAGCTATTTTTTCTTGTTTTTCAAAAAGCGCTCGTAAAAAAGCATCTAAAGCCAAGACTAATTTTGGCTCTTTTTTTTCACTTACTAAGACCACTTCCATACCTGAAAACTTCATAAGTTTCTTAATAAAATGATCATCAGGATGCGGAATATAATCTGGTTCTACCAAGTGCCCCTTTTTGAAATTCATAGGCACAATCTGTTCTGATTGAATCTTCTGTCCTACATCTTTGATCAATTTATCATCCAACTCCAAAAAATGAATTGCCCCCCTCCCCTCTCGCGTCGAAATATCTTCTGCGCTTCCAGATTCTAAATGAGCTTCAATAAAAGAAATCAAATCTCTTTCCGAATAATACTGAGGTGATTCTTTTCCTAAAAAATAATCCAACGCCAAAGCGGTTGGTTTAGAAATAGGATAGAGCACAAATTCATAAAACTTCATCATTGGGACAAAAAATGCTCCAAATTTAAGCGCTTTTCTTGAGAATGTTGCCTGAGGAAGAATCTCCCCTACAAGAGTCAAAACAATGGTACTAAAAAAGAAACTCGTCATTCCCGCCATCACAGAATTGGTCAATAACGTTAGTAAAACATTGTAACTCACATTCCCCCACAAAATCGTAGAGAGCAAAAAATTTGGCTGATTTCTCAGCTCAAGAATTTTTAGAGCTTCTGGATTTTTCTTCTTTGCCAGAACTTTCAATCGAAGATACGGAATACTGAAATACGCCAAGTTAAGCCCAGAAAACGTCGCGGCTTTCAGCGCACAAAACACAATTCCAATCCAGATAAAAATTTCCATAATCCCTTTATTGTAACACATTTTACCCTAAATATCGATTTGATTTTTCCTGATTTCACAAAAAAGACTTGCAACTGAGTTGCTTAAAAAGTAAAACCACCGCAACTTAGTTGCTATTTATGAATCAAAAATTACCCGTTACCGTACTCTCTGGATTTTTAGGATCTGGAAAAACTACCCTACTCAATCACATTCTTACGAATCGAGAAGGACTCAAAGTCGCTGTTATTGTAAATGATATGTCTGAGATCAATATTGACTCTTCACTCATTGAAAAAGGAGAAGCCAATCTTTCTAGAACCGAAGAAAAACTCGTTGAAATGAGTAATGGGTGTATCTGCTGTACACTACGTGAAGATTTATTAATCGAAGTAAAAAAACTCGCTCAAGAAAATCGATTCGATTATCTACTCATTGAGTCTACGGGTATTTCTGAACCCCTTCCTGTGGCCGAAACTTTTACTTTTGATGATGAAAGCGGAGAATACCTGGCAGAATTTGCCCGTCTAGACACCATGGTGACCATGGTCGATGCGGCCAACTTTTTGGATAACTTTAAATCAACCGATACGCTAAAAGATCGAAATGAATCTCTTGGAGAAGAAGACGAAAGAGACATTGTAAATCTTCTAACCGATCAAATCGAATTTTGTGATATCTTGATACTCAACAAAATAGATATGGTGACCAAAAGTGAGCTAGAAAAGATTAGAAAAATAATTAAGTCTCTAAACCCAGGTGTGGAAATTATCGAAACAAACTACAGCCAAGTCCCACTCAATAAAATCATAAATACCAATAAATTTAGTTTTGAAAGAGCCGCTCAAGACCCAATGTGGCTGAAAGAAGCTCGTGGAGAGCACGTACCTGAAACTGAAGAGTATGGAATCAGCAGTTTCGTCTATAGAGCCAATCGTCCATTTCATCCGAAACGATTTTGGAAATATTGTGAAGAAAATTGGGACGGAGTTGTTCGAGCAAAAGGATATTTCTGGCTCGCTTCACGATGGGAAGGTGTAGGATCATTTTCTCAGGCTGGAAAGATGAGAAACCTTGATTGTGCTGGTAGTTGGTGGGGAGCTGTGGATATGGAAGAATGGCCAGAGCCGATCAAAATTCTAGCCAAAAAAAATAATTGGGATCCTCGCTACAAAGATCGACGACAGGAAATCGTAATTATCGGAATCAAACACAACCAAGAAGAAATAACCAAAAAACTAGATCAATGTCTACTCACCGATGAAGAATTTGATGCGGGAATAGCTGAATGGAAAAAACTTGCTGACCCATTCCCAGCTTGGACTGTTCAAAGCTACTAAGTTGCTTTTTTGTTTCCATTATATATTTTGCACCTATGAGAAATACACCATTACTCGAGACCGTTTTAAAAATTTTTACCGATCAACACCGCCCTATTTCTGTTCCAGAATTACAGGCATTGCTGAAAGAACAAAACCTAGAACCAAATAAAACGACACTTTATAGACTCCTAGAAAGACTCGAATCCAATGGCAAAATCGATACCGTTCTACTCGATAGCCGAACGACTTACTATGAAAAAGCCGATCATCATCACCATCACTTTGTCTGTGAAAACTGTGATGAAATCCAGTGTATTTCTGATCAAGATTTAGAGGAAAAAATTCACCAACTCGAAGACCAGCTCAAGGCCTCTGGTCTCAAAATTAAACAACACCAGTTTTCTTTTTCTGGTTGCTGCAAATCTTGCCAATAAATTTTTTATTTAATTTTATAAACATGAAAAAAACTTTTCTACTTCTGACTCTTTTATCACTCACCCTTATCGGATGTGGTAAAGAAACTGAAACCAATAATGAAAACCAAAAACAAATTGTTGCGAGCTTCTATCCTCTAGCTTTCATGGCAGAGGAAATTGGAGGTAAAAAAGTCGCCGTAACAAACTTGGCCGGAAGTGTGAGCCCTCACACCTACCAATTAACGCCTCAAGATTTGGTAAAACTAAACAATGCTGACCTTGTTCTTGTCCAAGGAGCAAAACTTGAACCTTGGTCAGAAGATATAGTGCAAGAACTCAATCAAAAAAGTGTTAACACGCTCGAACTATCTGAACACCTAGAACTTTATGAATTCGAAGATCATGAAGAACATGAAGACGAACATCATGAGGATGATGAGCATGAAGAAGAACATGAAGATGAAGCTCATGAGGAAGAGGGACACGATGAACACGACCATGGAAAATTCGATCCACATACGTGGCTCAGTCCAGTTCTCGCTTCTGATATGGTAGATACAATCATGCAATCTATGATCGAAATCGATCCAGAAAATAAAACGACCTATGAAACGAATGCTCAGAATCTAAAATCAAAATTTGTGGCACTAGATACAAAATTTCAAACGACACTCCAAAACTGTACACAAAACGAAGTGATCATTTCTCATGATGCCTATGGTTATCTGGCACGAGCTTACGGATTTGAAACTCACGCCATTGCTGGTCTTTCCATTACCGACGAACCATCAGCACAAATCCTCGCCGAACTCAAAGAAGAAGCCGAAGAAGGGATGACTCATATTTTAGTAGAAAAAAACTCAGTTAAAAAGTTTGCCGACACACTCGCCAACGAAACAGGACTAGGAACCCTCAACGTAAACCCAATGGGACGAGGAACTCTCGATCCAAACAAAGATTTCTTTGATGTGATGGAAAATAATCTAGAAAGCTTTAGCATAGCGTTGAACTGCGAAGCATAATGATCAAAGCACAAAACTTAAAACTACAGATTGAAGGAAACGTCATCCTAGATGACGTTTCTTTTTCTATCAAAAAAGGAGAATACGTGGGCCTTATTGGTCCAAATGGAGCGGGAAAAACAAGTCTAATAAAACTTATTCTTGGATTTAACAAACCAACCAAAGGGTCTCTAGAAATCGCATCAAATATCAATATTGGTTATGTTCCGCAAAGCTATACACTCTCCAATGTAGTTCCCATTTCAGTGGCAGAAGTACTCAAAATGTCTGGCATTGGAAGTAAGGAACAACTCAGTGCAAGCCTTAAAAAAGTTGGACTGAATGACGACTTTCTCCATAAAAATTTTCATCAACTTTCCGGCGGACAAAAACAACGAGTTATTATTGCTCGAGCGCTCTGCCAAAACCCAGACCTAATTATTTTTGATGAACCACTCAATGGAGTGGACTTTGAAACCAAACTAAAAATTTATGAGCTCCTCTCAACACTCAATAAAACCGAAAAGGTAACCATCTTGTTTGTCTCCCATGAGGTCGATCATATCATTGATAAATGTCATCATATTTTGTGCCTCAATCGAACCATGCACACGGGATGTCACCCACTAGATTTTGCCAAAGGGGAAACTTCAGATTGTCCTGTACTGACAACCACTCCTCAAGTCGTACCCGTCCACCATCATCACGATAAAGACTCATCATGTTGCTCTTAGAAGTACTTAATTACGATTTCATGGTTCGGGCTTTTGTCGTTGGATTTTTCACGGCAATCAGTACGGCTATACTTGGAAATTTCGTCGTTACAGCCCGACAGACAATGGCTTCTGGCATGCTCTCTCACACCGCACTTGTTGGAGTGGGACTAGGAATTTTTTGGCAGGTTTCACCAACCAATCTCGCACTCCTTACAACTTTAATCTTTGCCCTAATTTTATGGTGGGGTAGCCGAAAATCTACTCAAGCCCCAGAGGCTTTTTCTATGCTACTGATTGCAGGGGGTTTAGCTTTTACACTTCTACTCGTTCACCTCAACAAAGATAATCCTATCGCCCTAGATACTTATCTGTTTGGTTCAATTTTGACTATTACAAAAAATGAAATGTGGATTTTTGTAGGGCTCAATTTACTAATCATCAGTATCTTGATCTACCTCTGGAGACCGTTTTTAATTTTGGTTTTTGACCAAGATTTTCTCCAAACAAAACCTTACAAAACTTTCTACGAAATCACCTTTATGATGCTTATTGCTCTGATCGTAGGAATCGGGCTAAAGATCATTGGAGGACTCCTTATCAGCGGACTGCTGGTCATCCCCGTCCTCATTGCTCAGACTTTTTCACGAAGTTTTATCGGAAATGTTTATGGCAGTATTATGTCCAATATTTCAGCGGTCTTAGTTGGAGTTACAAGTTCTTTTTACTTTGATATTCCAGCCAGTAGCGGGATCATTCTGAGTCTGGTGGTTTTGTATGTATTTACAAAGCTGACGAGTTTTATCGTTCGTACCTAGGCTGGTAATAAAAAAGCAAAGTAAATTTTTTGACGGGGATAGCTTTTTATCTAGAATTCACTGGCTGTTTAACAGTAACCACAAAACGTACACGGAGAGGTGGCTGAGTGGTCGAAAGCGCTCCCCTGCTAAGGGAGTGTACCAGCAATGGTACCGTGGGTTCGAATCCCATCCTCTCCGCCACGAAAATAGTTTTGGGCTTTCAAGTCTAAAACTATTTTTGTATTGGTTAGAATGAGAACCCGTATCTGAAAGATGAGTTCGATACACAGTCACGCTAAAAACTTTTCAAAAGCTTAAGTAATCCCATCCTTTCTCTTAAATTTATATCAAAAATTAAAAATCAGTAATCTCCGAATCTATTTTATCGTTCACAACCACAGATAAATTTTCAAGATTTCTTAACTCTAACTTTAAAGAAGAGTATATTCTTTTTTCCTCTTTTGTTTTTTCTTTTTCTCTCAAAATTAATATCTCCTCTCTTAATTTCTTAACTTCATTAGCTAATTTTTCAGGGGTAGTTTTTATCGAATGATTTAAAGCTCGAAGAAGTTCGTTTTCTCTTTCCAAAAAAAGCACTTTTTGTTTATCTAACTCTTTTTTTATTAAATCTTTTTCATTTGGATCTTTCGTATTTTTCCATTGAATCCAAGCCACTATACTTCCAGCAGCACCGCCTCCTATAAAGTTTGAAATTATAGGTGAATTATTTGCTTCAACCCAAACCGATTGGATATAAGAAGCTAAATGATACTTATCCCATAATTCAAAAATTATTTGAGGATCAATAGATTGAATAAACTCAACAAGAATTGGACTCTCACTTTTAATTCGAGTGATTTCTGTAAATTGCTGCAAAGAGATATCCAATTTCCGACGTGTCCGCATTTTTATAGGACGGTAAACACTTTTACTTAAATCTAAATAATGACCAGTAATTGAATTGTATCTATCATCCTCTATATCAAATCCCTTAAAAACAGTATAAAATTCTGACAAATCTTTCCCATGAGAATCCACAATGTAATTTAATTGATTAAGCAATTCTGGATTCATTAAAAAATAATCACGATATTTTACTTCTAATAAATCTGCATTCTCAATGGCCTCAATAAGCAAAAATATAACATCATACTTAACCAAGTTTTGAAGCCCTAAAGATTCAACCACCTCCCGATATTCATATTTTTTTAATTGATTTTTCTTTGTTGCAAACATTTCGTTAAGTAGTTTTAACCTCCCAATATTTTGCTCTAATAAATCCTTTAATAAAGAATTTGAGCTATTTTCTGACTTGATAGAAAGAAAAAATATTAAAACAAAAAATAACAAATCACCTCTGGAAGAGGCGGCAACCGTTCTTTTGTACATAAAATTTGTAACCTCTTCTTTTAAATTCAAAAAAGTTAATTTTCTAATATATTTTTTCTTTTCATATATCTGTATTTTGTATTCAGTCATTAAAATTTAATTTAGTAATTTTTTATATAATTCATTAGTATTTTTATCATCTTTTAAAATTAATAAGATAATTTCTATTAACTCTTTGGCTGTCTTTTTACCACGTGGAAGAGCTTGAATTGAAGAAAGAAAACCTGGTGGATTTTCATTAAACTTTACGGGAATAACCTTCTTTCCAGAACCAATTGCATAACCAACTTCCTGTTGACACCATACACTTTTAGAAAATCCTAAAGTATGCACAGATATAAAAATATCCATAGTGGATAAAGCTTTTTTTATTTCTTTCTCCCATTCCGATGTAGGATGAATATCTTCATGAGCGACAAACGAAGTAGCATTATAATTAGATAACTCTTTTTTTATTTTATTGGCTATATCTTTATCTTTTGATAAATGACTAATAAAAATCTTAACACTTGAATCATCTTGCCAATTTCTTGGTAACACAGTTCCATCCCTGGTTATTGTAAAAGGAACATCAAAGTCTTCGGCAATCTGAAGAATAACTTCATCTGAAACGCCTCTTAGTTTATGTTCTGTATACAGGCGTTTACTATTTGGTCCATTGTAATCTCCATTTTCAGGTAAATCAAAATATGATAAAATTTCAGAAATCTTATTATAGCTATAGTTATCTTGAAAAAATTGAGCGATATCAGAAATAAGTTGTATTTTCTCACGAACCTTCATTCTAACATCTGAGGTTAAAAACAGATATATCAATTAGAATCTATTATCAAGATTTTTAAAGAACAAACCTTAATCAAATCTTAATCCTCCTCCCCCCAAACCGACTCTACAAACTGATATCTCCCCGAACCATCGGTGTAGTATTTGTAACGTAATGGATTCTTTTTCGAATAGTCCTGATGATAGTCTTCGGCTGGGTAGAAATCCCTGGCTGGTAGAATCGGGGTAACAATCGGACTCTCATAAATACCTGCTTCACTGAGAGCCTTCTTATTTTTTGTAGCAATGTCTTTCTGAGCATCATCAAGATAATAAATCGCCGTGGTGTACTGAGAACCACGATCATAGAACTGTCCCCCACTATCGGTTGGGTTTACGTGCATCCAAAAATGATCCACCAATTCGTTATAAGAAACCACCTGAGGATTGTATTTCACCAAAACCCCCTCTTTGTGCCCCGTTGTGCCTGAAGACACCTCTTTGTAGGTTGGGTCTTCTTCCGAGCCTCCTGTGTAGCCTGAAATCACCTCTGTGACGCCCTCTAGTTTCTCGAAATGATTTTCCGAGCACCAAAAACATCCACCCGAGAAAATAGCAATGGCTTCGGTTTGGTTTGTGGTAGCGTTTAGAGTTTGGGTCATAGGAATTTCGGTAGATTTATGAGCGGTGTATTTAGGGGTAAATTCATACGCCAATACTCCCAAAACAGCCATTCCCAAAAAGAACAGCGCTACCCCCAAATACTTCTTCGTGTGTTTTGTCATCTCAAACATTCTAATTCAAACACATCCCCACAAGCAACTAATCCTTGTTGTCCAAACAACCACTGCCACAAAATTATGCCCTCTAAAAAAATAGTTCCCAAAAAATCTATGCTCTCAACGGTAATTAATTGTTAAGAAAAATATTCCCCTGAATATACGCTTCCCCAGGATAAACCATCCGTGAGAAAGTCACATTTCGTACATACGGCTGTAACTGTTCCCAAGTAGAAACGGTGTCTTCTTCAGCTGCTTCCAGGGACTGACTCGCCTCTTCTACGACGTTCATCCAATCCCAAAGCGCAAAGACTTTTGGCATATTCATAAATCCATAACTCTCAGCCGATTTAAAATCAAAGAGAACCGATTGCCTAAAATCTCTATTTTCTGCCAAACTAAGTTTCTGATCTAGATAGGTCTGAAGGAGTTTTTCTAGATACCCAGAGTTATTGGCAAAAACAAAATAATGATCGATAAAGGCATATGAGAAACCATCATCATTTAATCCCTTAACCACATAATAGTCATAGTCCCCTACTTTCTTGTTCTCTACTGGAATGGTAGAAATATCTTTAGCCACTAGCTCTGTCCGCTCAGTACCATCTGGAAGTTCCACCACTTCTGGAGTCGGTTCAAATCGGGCTTGCGCTTTCAAAATAGCACTTTTGATCGCTTCTTTGTTTCCGTTATTGGCCTCAATCTGAGCCACAAAACCAAAATCCAACTGATTCTCAAAATCCATAATCAGTGAATAGTTTTGATTTAGATAGGCCAGGATATTATTTTCATAATCAAATCCTTCTCCGAAAATTTCATTCGACTGAGCCCGAATAACACCTTCAAAAACAAGCGCTAATTGAGGATCCAGCGTCGAAAGGAATTCCTGGGTGTGTTTGTATTTATCAAACACCTTTGCCCCATTCAGGAAAAGAAGACTATTTTTTGGTGAAAAATACGCCAGGTCAGGAACCGTACTATTGGTCACTTTGTAATCATTAGCATCATAAACGCCCTCATGAGTCAGGGCTTTGGAATTAAAAATCAATCGATCGTCTTCAAGCTCCACCACCACTCCAAAGGCTGGAATCACACTCCCAAAAGCCTGTAACAACGGACGATACGCTGCAATATCTGAATCGAGATTCTCTCTTGGCTCCCAGTGTGTCAGGTTCACAAAAGCCGTAAAAAGTTTTCCTTTGGGCAGGTCTTTTTTTAGCGCCTCAAAGTGTTCTTCATCATTAAGCTTTTCTTCATTACTCAGTACTTCCATAAGCGTGTATTTTGAATCACTCCAGATCAACCAACCCCGATAAAACAAGAAAGCCCGTTGCGAAGAATACGCGGGTGTATAAATCGTTCCAACAGAAGTTTCTTCCGATTCGATTCTTTCGTCAGGTAATAAGAAAGACGACATAAATTTTTCTGCCGCAATTCGGTTTCTATATTTTGCTCCACCAACAAAATGCCCATCGTTAAGAAGACCAAAGGCAACTTTGTGTTTTACCCAAGGAGACAAGGTCTCGAAATCTAATTCCTCATGAACCGCCAGAGTTTCTAGGACTTCACCATTTCCAGAAAAGTGTCCTTGAAGCGCTTTGAGCTGTTTTACCGAGAGATCAACTTCTGTATAAAACCAAAAATCATCTCCTACAATTTCATCAATATGTTTGAAATAGGTTTGATACAGCGTAAAGAGACCACCAAAGATTCCAACAACAAACAAACCTAAACCAGCCAAGAATAGAGAGGATTTTTGGGTACTTTTTACTTTTGTCTTCATTGAACGCATCGCGCGCGATTCTGGCAAAAATGAGGGAAAAAATCAACTGGGATTAGGAGGAAATTTGGAAAGGATGAAAAGAGAGAAGGTATGGAGATGGGACACTTCTTATTTGAATCAAAAATTCAAAACGAAGCCTTCAGCACCAAATCAAAGATTTGAAAAGGAGACAGGACTCTCTTTATGCCAAAAGCTTTGGCAACAGAGCCCTCAAATACTCATCGCTTCGCTCTATCGTTTTTCGTGTCGAACCTTAACGGTTCAAGTCATTGGCTTCAGCAGAAAAGAAAAAGTCTGCTATCCATTCAAGGATACCAAACTTTTTCTGGTCGGGGAGACAGGACTCGAACCTGCGACCTCATGGTCCCAAACCATGCACTCTAGCCAACTGAGCTACACCCCGTTCGTCATCGATAACTTTGTTCGTTTCATGAATGGCAATGCCATTAATTTCACTTACGTCGTTATTTCTTCCTCTCCTCCTTAAAGCGCGCTTCGCTCTCCGCTTTAAGTCGGGAGATATTTGAGACTCTAAAATTAGAGCCTCAGAAAAATATTTATTGCGTGAAAAATTTCAAACTTTTTGAGGGAGTTTTATTAAGCGTGCTTTTTAAGCATCGCCAGAAGATCATCTTTTGATTGAACTCCAACCGCTTCATCAACAATTTCACCATCTTTGAAGACTTTGAGCGCTGGGATAGACATAACCCCATATTGACTCGCCAGTTCAGCTTCCTCATCTACATTAATTTTTACAATTTCTGCGATGTCTCCTATTTCTTCTGCAAGTTCTTCGATCGTTGGAAGAAGCATTTGACAGGGACCACACCAAGGCGCCCAAAAATCAACCAATACTGGTTTACTTGATTGCAGAACAACCGAATCAAAATCGCCTTGAGTTACTGCTTGTGCCATAAGTTTTATTTATTAAGAATACACTCCTATTTTGAACTTTATTCTCAATTAAATCAAACCTTTAGTGTTGTCTTGGTTACCATCCAGATCACGTACTTCCCTGAGAGCTTTAAGAATTTTTAGACACTCTTTAGCCTGTTCCGAATTTGGATCGAGTTTTAAAGCTTTTTCAAAAACCTTCTCCGCTTCTCGATACTGTAATGAATTCATATAACAAACTCCCAAATCACAAAGGATATTGGGATCATTTGGGTTTAGGTTTCTTGATCTTTCTAAAAGAGAAATCCCTTGATTTCGACGATTTGAATTGTAAACCGCCCATCCAAGGCATCGTAAAATTTCTGGATGGTTTGGTGAAATTTCGTCTGCTTTTTGAAGCTCTGTTACCGAAGACTTCCAGTTTTCCTCAAGAGAAAAAAGAAATCCAAGTAAATAATGTGCATTCGAAGAGTCTGGAGCAATCTCTAGAGCTCTTTCTAAGGCTTTTTTTGCCTTTTCTACCTGTCTGATACTTAAATAGTTATCCCCTAGCTCTTCAAAAGCTTCTGAACAGTTTGGTTCTTCCATGATAACTTTTTGAAGCAATTCAATAGCTTTTCCCGATTCGCCTTGATTCTTCAGGATTTCAGATTGTTCTAGCCAAGCGATAATTTCTGCATCGTAATTTTTCATGTGTCTCATAATTCCTATCAACGAATTATAGACCGATTTACCACAGATTACAACTCCCCAAGATGAGGATTTATTGTAAAGATATATATTTCCGAAGTGTATCTTTTACCCCTTGATTTTCTTGTTTTAGAGCAAAATGGATCGTCGCCTGTAAAAAGCCCATTTTATCACCCGTATCAAAACGCTCTCCTTCAAGAATTCGTCCTCTGATAGCACCATTCGCCGCCAAGTGGTCTTCAAAGGCATTAGCCAATCGAATTTCCCCATCTTTAGAAGGTTTTGAATGAACCAACTTCTCCCAAATTTCTGGTGTCAGAATATATTTACCAATTACTCCTAGGTTCGAAGGCGCTTCTTCTTTTGTTGGTTTTTCGACAAATTCAGAAATAACCCCATCAAATTCTGTATCGGCATTAAAATCTACAATCCCATACTGATGAACTTTTTCATCAGGTACTTGCTGAAGCAGTACCACCGAATCCCCCGTGCGCTCATAAGTCTCAATCAGTTGCTGAACGGCATTCTTGCCACTTTCATTATCCACAATATCATCTCCAAAAAGCACCACCACGGGCTCATCTTCTCCAATTAGGCTTTTAGCACAAAGTAAAGCATGTCCATCTCCAAGAGGCTGTGGCTGACGAACATAAACAAAATTTGCCATATCAGAAATACCTCTGATCATTTCAAGTTCCTTAATCTTTCCTTTTTCCTGAAGCGCATGTTCCAGTTCAAAATTCGCATCAAAGTGATCTTCAATCGCTCGTTTTCCTCGTCCCGTTACGACAATTATGTCTTCAATTCCTGCTTCTACCGCTTCTTGCACGATATACTGAATAGCCGGTGTATCAAAAACCGGCAACATTTCCTTTGGCTGAGCTTTTGTTGCTGGCAAAAATCGCGTCCCAAATCCAGCCACTGGAAGAATTGCTTTTTTTATTTTTTTCATATTTGTATGAGGGGAATTAAATAGATTAAATTATTGAACTAAGCATAATTTCTGGAGGCCGAAAAACTAAATTTTTTCGGCTATCCGAAGAAGCTGATTGTATTTACAAATCCGCTCTGAACGAGACAGTGATCCAGTCTTAATTTGACCAGCATTTGTCCCCACCGCTAGATCAGCAATAAAATCATCTTCTGTTTCTCCTGAACGATGAGAGATAACCGTTGTGAATCCATTTGCTTTCGCTAAGTGCATCGTTTCAAAAGTCTCTGTCAGAGAACCAATCTGATTTACTTTAATGAGAATTGAGTTACAAAGTTCTTTATCAATCCCAACCTGAAGTCTTTCTTTATTGGTTACCAAAAGATCATCCCCTACCAGTTGATGATTTTTACCGTATTTGGCCTGCATCCCAGCAAAACCATCAAAATCATCTTCTGCATGAGAATCTTCAAGAGAAACAATTGGGTATTTTTCAAATAACTTACCGTAGTAATCGGTTAATTGATCCGCCGTTAGAATTTCACCGTCAATTTCATATCCACCTTCAGTAAAGAATTCTGAAGCCGCCGCATCCATTGCAATTTCAATTTCTGAACCGAACTTGTATCCAGCCGCTTCTACCGCTTCGGCAATAGTCTCTAGCGCTTCTGGAACGGTTGGAATCCGTGGAGCAAAACCTCCTTCATCCCCCACTCCAACAGAAAGTCCTTTCGAACTCAAAATCTTCTTTAGCGCGTGAAAAGTCTCTGCTCCCGCTCGAAGATTGTCAGCAAAGTTCCCAAGATTTGGGAAAACCATAAATTCCTGGACCGCCAGCCCAGAGTCTGCATGACTTCCTCCATTGATAATATTCATCATTGGTCGAGGAAGGCTCACTTCATCCGAACCAAAAAGTTCTTGAATATGCTGCCATAACGGAATTCCTGTCTGAACCGCCGCAAGTCTAGCCGCCGCCAGAGAAACTCCCAGAATAGCATTTGCTCCTAATTTAGATTTATTAGGTGTCCCATCAAGTTCAAGCATTTTACGATCAATTGCTTCTTGCTCTCCTGGATTCATTCCAATAACTTCTGGAGCGATAATATCATTTACGTTAGCAATAGCCTTTAGAACTCCTTTCCCTCCATATCGAGCTTTATCTCCATCTCGTAGTTCCAGTGCTTCATGAACTCCCGTAGAAGCTCCACTCGGAACACACGCCCGAATAATATTCGTACCATCTGACATTTCTACCTCCACCGTGGGATTCCCTCTGGAATCAAGAATTTCGCGAGCCTGAATGTGTTTGATTGTCATGAAAATTTATAAGTTAAGAAATTTTTGTTGTTGCTACTTTTAATCCTAACAGAATTAAAATTCCGCCAAAAACTTTATCCAAAATTTGTTCTATACGCAGAAACTGAGACCGCACTTTATTGACCGTCATCAATGTCGCTACCACCGCAAACCAGGCAAAAGCAATCCCAAAAATAAGCACAATAATAATCCCCATCCAGAATGCTGGTGTTTCTGGAGGAATCACCACACTAAAGAATCCCAAAAAATACAAAGTCGCTTTTGGATTTAAAAGGTTTGTCAAAAAACCACTCCAAACAGCCTGAAGCGGCGTAATCATTTTTCGTGCATGTTTTACCTCAATTTCCATTGCTGGGGCCGAAGAGGCCATTAGAGCTTTAATTCCCAAATAGATCAAATACCCAGCCCCAATAAGTTTAATAATGTTAAACAACAATACTGACTGAGAAATAATCAGCGCAATTCCAAGTAGACAATAAGTAACGTGAACTAGAACTCCCAATGCAAAACCTAGTGCCGTCCAAATTCCAATAGATCGAGAATATCTCAAAGTGTTTTTTAGGCACACCACAAAATCAGGACCGGGACTGATGACAGCCATGAAGTGAATTAATACAACGGTCGCAACGAGTGTCCACATAGGTACAAAGTGAGTCTAATATTCGTGTCTCAAAGGCGTAATCCACCTTTTTCTTTGAAATCATTGTCATTTTAATAGAAAATATTGTCGTGAAAAAATTTTTACCTTTACTTTGTGTCTTATTGATTTGGAGTGATACCAGTATCGCTCAAAGTCGCCTTAGAAGTGCGGAGTCCATTATGGTGGAAAATGGAAAGATTGTAGAATCTGGAGTTCTAGCCGATGGCAACAGTACAATCTTTGTGGAGTTTGTAGCTGGAGACCGAGTAGCTTACACTCAAAAGAAAGAAAACTATGATGGAGAAATACTCCCTCCAACCGTAATTAGTGCCCCAGATAAACCACCACGAGCTCGGATGAGAGAACTCTCAACTTTTGAAGTCATCACCGATAGTGGTGAGGAGGTTTCTATCGTTAGTCAATACTCACTACTGCCAAGTCGGGAAAGACTTCGATTGAGCCTAAAAGAAGACAATCTTGAAGAACGATACGGGGCACAAGTCCTCACTCGCATCTATGATGAAGACGAAATCGGAAGTCCGAAGCTTTGGTTTTATGATTTTGAAACTGAAGAATGGGATAGATTGGGAGGAATACTTTCTGAATCTTCAGAGCCAGATACAAAAGTCTTCTCTTCTATTATTCATAAGACAGGAACCTACACACTCTGGGACGAGAATCCTTCTCCAACCTATAATCCAAATACCAATCAAGAAGAGATTGAACTCGCTGAGGAATCTCCTTTTCCGAGTGTTGATGTAAATGGTACGACTTCAGGATTTAATAGAGATGGGTTTGGAGAAGATGGTAATGGTGAAGGGTTTATTGACGGAATTGTTGATGGAATTTTTGGTGGAGATGATCCGGAATTAGAACTCGGAAATCGAAGCCAAACCGTTATCAATAACGATCGAGAAAATGGTGAATTTGCCTTTGATGCTCAACTGGACGATGCCCTTGTCCTTGAAGACCTAGAAGAAACAGGCCCTATTGTTGTCCCAGCTATAGACAGTACTCCAGTGAGCACTCCACCGATTCAAGAGCCACCAAGCACCGAAACAATACCGGCTGTGCAAGAAGAACCTCAAAATACAGAAGAAAATTTGCAATCAAGCGCCCCCCTGCTTCAGGCCAACTCTTTCCTAAATGTTGGTGATCTACCAAAAACGGGAACCGAAGAAAGTATAAAAATTCCGTGGTTTATTTTTCTATTACTACTCGGTATTGGAAGTAGTATTTACTTTGCTCTGAGAAAAGAAAATCAGCAGTAATCTAATACTCAAAAAGTTTGGAAAAAATGTTTGACTTATCTTAATAATAAGATTATAATTAAAACTATTTTAAAAAAATGTCAAACAAGCCAATGCCAAGTAATAAGAAAACTGTACTAGATCCAAAAGAAATCGAAAAACTTACTCGATATTTACAAGAAAAACCACGATGTATCATTCTCCCCCATGCTAACCCAGATGGAGATGCCCTCGGTTCAAGTCTTGGACTCTATAATGCCCTAAAAAATACAGGGTTTGATGTTGATATTGCTTGTGTTGATGTATGTCCAGAAGAGTTTCAGTACTTACAAAATCATGAACACATCAAATCGGATTTTGATGTTGAAGCTTACGACGCGGTGATCTTTGTAGACTGTGGAAGTAAAAAAATGACCAGATATCAAGACAGTAAGCCAAAAATTCTCTCTGATGAGATTGTAAAAATTAACATTGATCATCATCCATCCAATGATGAATTTGGGGAGATTAATTTTGTGTTAACCAACATGGCTTCTGCCAGTATGATTGTTTATCAAATTTTACTAACCCTAGAGATTCAGATCACTCCAGAAATCGCTACAGCGCTTTTAACAGGGATTTACACAGATACAGGGGCCTTTATGCACCAAAACACTACACCACTTACCTATCAATATGCTGGTGAGCTGATTAAAAAAGGAGGAAATCCTCAGATAATTTCTAAAAATATTTTCCAAAAATACGAATTCAAAACTCTAAAACTTTGGGGAAAAATTTTACAAAACCTACACGTAACCAAAGATGGTGCCGCTATTGTTGGAGTAGAGAAAAAAGATTACGAATCTATTGGTTGTACTCGAGACGACCTCACAGGAGTAATTGATTTTATTAATTCTATGCCAGAAGCACGCTACTCTGTAATGCTTTCTGAAGATAACAAAGGAAATGTAAAAGCCTCTCTCAGAACCAGAAAAGAAGATGTTGATGTAAAAGCCTTAGCCGAACAATACGGTGGAGGTGGACATATCAAAGCTTCTGGATTTACTATCCCTGGAGGACGACTAGAAAAAGAGGTTAAATGGAAAATTGTTCAAGAAGATGAAGAATAATATTTCTCGTAAACAGCTCCTTGAAACCCTAAAGAAAATTATTTCTGAAAGTGAGCTGCTAGACCAAAATCTTATAAAAGAGGCTGAAACCCTAAACGATGAAAAACTTGAAAAGCTCATCATCGTAGCTTTTCAAGCGGTACAAACAGAAAAAAAACTCAATAAACAAGACAAACGAAAAATAGCCGAAACTATTATTCATTTTTTTGAAGCCAAAAAACGCATTTTTGAGAAAGCTCAACAAAACTGGCTTAAACAACGAGAGATATTTTTTGAAAATCAAGAAAATGTGATCCAAGAACTACTTATTAAAAATCTTGACTAATGAGTACTCCAAACCAAAACAATCATACTTATGGATCCGCTGAATATATAGAAGCTGAATTATTACAGCCGACCACGAACGCTAATGTCGCTCAAAAAATCCGACTCATTAAAGCTCTCGTGGCTCAGATAGAGAGTGATTTTCCTGAAAGTCTAAAGAAAGTCGTAGATGATACCCCTGGAGTTAAAAGTGAAGACAATCAAGATCTACAAAATTGTATAGAAGATGCGAAAGAAATGGCGCGCGAATTTGAGCGAAAGTGTATCGACTTTTATGTGAATGATCTCAGATCTCAAGATCACCTGGCTGAAGTAGAAACCGTTAATGGTCAACACGCTTCTCCTGTTCTTGGTCTTTATGCCCTTGCCACCGTAGGAACTGGCATGCTCGACATTCGTTTTGATGTGAGCAACGCCGAACTGACGAACCCAAAATCCTGGGCGACAACTTTCACCGACACTATGGGGCGAGACCTTAATGATTCAAGCGCGAGAAAAACGGCTCTTCTAGAAATCATTCAAGACCTTAATCGAGACGCTCATCACACAGGGTTTGATAGTACCGCTAAAATTTAAATGTCTTTATTTTCAGGTTATAAATTTTGTTTTAACTCCGAAGAAGAACCAATCTTAACCATTGGAGAAAACGGTGAAGAAACAACAGAAACTCCCACAGAAATAGAAGCCAAGAAAACAAAACTCAAAGCCATTCTCCAAACAGTTGAAGATCGACTTATATCAAATGAGGCAGCTCGATGTTTAACTGTTAGTGAACAACTTATTAAGCACATTCTACAAGAATCAGGTGGTGAAATCAGACCTAACCTAAGAGGTGGTTTCTTTCATTATTCAGGTGAATATGAAGGTATAATTTTTGATGGAAATATGGCACAATTTTTTGAGTTTCCAGAAAGCAAAACCCGTGACAAAGCTTTTTTGTTTGTGGGAACAGAAGAAGAGTTAAGAGCTTTTGTTACTGAAAAACTAAAAACATTAAGATTCAAAAGAACACACCCTGGAGTGGATTCAAGCGTCCAATCAGCAGAAGATTTTGTACGGCATTACTACAACGAAAAAATAGTGACCCCAGGAAACCTTTGGTACGAAAAAGATGGAAGATGGTGGCTACCCCCTTCGAGTCCCCAAGAATAAAAAGGCTCCAACAATCCCAACAATCAAAGCAATAACCCATCCGCCAGATCCGGAGGTAGTTAACTCTTCTCCTTGAGCCGCTGAATAATATTCTACGGCTGGTTCATCTTGATTATTATCTACCGATCCCATAATCGGCGCTTCTGGATTTTCTGCTGGAGGATTTTCCGGTGGTTCTGGAGCAGGATTATTGACTTCAAAAAAATCACCTAAATCTCCCAAATCCTCTTCAACAGTGGCATCGATGATAATATTTTCCTCTTCAGGAACTGCGGCTGTTGCGGGCAAAACTACCACTCGCCCAGTCATAGAAGGATGAAGACCACAAATGTAATCAAAAGTTCCTTCCTCTGGAAAAGTAAATTCAAATGTTTCTCCCGTATTAATCGTTCCACTATCCATTCCCCCACCTTCAATAGTATGAGGCATGTTTCCCATATTCGTCCAACGAACCGTATCGCCAGCCTCAATCTCAATCACATTTGGATTAAAATTAAAATCTCTAATCTGCAAGAAAACTGTCTTCGCTTCTACACTCAACGGTGCTAACAACGTTAATAAAAATATAAAATTCAAATTCAATCTCCAATTCATTTACGGGAATGATACCAAGCTTTGTCATAAATTTCCAAAAAAACTACGACTTTACTTTTTAGAGTGTCTAAAGATACTGATTGAGAAAATATTACACTCACAAAAATGCAAGATCTTCTAACCCGATTAATCAAACAACAAGTAAATGAAGCCTTTAACCAAAAGGCAGCTGAAGCATTCGGTCTAAAAACCGAACAAACTAGCAAACTCACACAAAACGCACTTCCAGTACTTTTGAATGGACTGGCTAAAAATTCTGAAAGTAAGACTGGAGCTGAAAGTCTTTTCAAGGCACTCTCAAAAGATAAACACAACGGGAACATATTAGAACACGTAGATGACCTTTTTAAAGCTCCAGAAAAAGGAGAAGGGAATGGTATTTTACGACACGTACTTGGGGACGTAAAGGAAGATGTTGCCGAAGCTATTGCTTACCAATCTGGAGCCGATCAAGACAGTAGTAAAAAAATGATGATGGTACTCGCTCCAATGGTTATGGGAGCTTTAGGAAAAGCCGTTCGGTCAGAAAAACTCAACGCTGAACAACTGGGAGCGCTATTACAAATGACAAGAAAAGATAAAAGCATGGGTTCAGTAGCTGATAATATTGCCAAACAATTCCTCGATAAAGATGGTGATGGTGACTACAAAGATGATCTTTTCAATATGGCAAAGAAATGGTTGTCAGGCTATCTTACCAAAAAAGGTCGTAAATAAGGGTTTTCAATTCATCTAAAATCCGCTATAATGGTCGGATTTATGGAAAGATCACATCACCCGCTTTCAGAACTATTGGATACAGGAGACTATCTAAGGACACAGCTTAATTTTTGGGTTGAGGCCGTTAATACCCAAGATCCCAATGCTGTCGCGGAATTATACGCCAACAAGAGCGCTCTTTTTTCGACTTTCCAAGGACTTAAAAACAAACCAGAAGATATTCTAAATTACTTTGAAAGTGCAGGGATTATTAATGTTTTTGTGGATGAAGAGAGTATTTCTTATGACACCGAAACAGAACTCATTGAAGGAGAATATACTTTTGAAAGAGTTGATAATTCCCTTATTAGAGCGGCTTTTGCCTTTCGGTTCGACAAAGAAGGGAAAATCATTGAACACGCTTCAGCCCCAAAAGGTGGTGACTGGCAGGTAAAAAAAGAAGTCGCTATCGGAGTACTTCTTACCTCACAAACGGTTCAAGCCGTGCTGAAAACAAACGGAGATATTGAAGAAAATGTCTACCGACAAAGACGAGAAGGCTATATTTATTAACAGGCAAATTCACCAGAACAGAGAACTGCCAATAAAAAAAAGCTGATAAGAATCAGCATTATATTAAACAAAGGCAAAAGAGCTATCCAAAGAGAAAGCTTGTACTTTTTATAAGCCCAAATTATCCAGGTCGCCGCAACCGATAAGATAATCACCAACGGAAAAAAGAAGACTGAGAAAAAAACCAGCCAAGCCATCATGGATTCTGTGGACTCAGGAGAATCAAACATCATCGGTGAAAACATCGCCATTATTCCGGCAAAAGGGAGGATTAAACACCAAATCACAGAAAGAATAATGTTTACGATTTTGATCGTTTTGATCTTTTTGTCATTCATCATGTAAAGGATTCTAGCACAACTAAAATTCTTCACAATACTCAAAAAAAATTTCATAATGGGATTATACGATTATTTTTAGCTTCGATTTTGGTCTTTATCAGTAGTAGTGTGCATTTCCTGACACTCAAAATTATGATTGGGAAAAATCTATTAACTATCTAGAAGAAAGCCAGATTATAAAAGGCTACCCAGACGGAACTTCCCCCCCCCAAAAAAAACGCAAACCAATCCGAAACCTTAATAATCCTCTATGAAACTTTCGCTCACTTTGTCGTTAAGGCAAAACCAAAAGATTGTCAGGCAAGCATGGACAATCAAAAGATGTCTTTCTTCTACGAATACCCAAGTCTTGCAACACTAAGAAAAAATATTCGAGAACAATTAAAGTAAACTTATTGGGTTAATTTCCCAATATCTAACAAAGGCAAGCCATTATCGGGTAAAACTCCCCATTTGATCTGAGGTGACATCTTCTCCACAAACTGAAGTTGAATCACCTCAGGACTTTGCTCTAGAGCCTCCCCTTTTAGACGAATTGATTCTGCTTCTGCCTGAGCTTCAATAATAGTTTTCTCTTTTCTGATTTCGGCTTCTTGTTTTTCAAACTCAGCTTTTTCAATCTTTTGTTGAGCGATTTGTTTTTCTTCAATGGCGTTTAGATATGCTCCACTAAAACCTATGTGTCGAATAAGGACATCGCCTAAGATAATATTCTTACTGACAAAGTTTTCTTTGATAGTCGCTTCGATTTCTTGTTCCATCTTTTGACGAGTCGATTCGTTATAAAGCTCTTTAGAGGTAAAACCGGTGACCTTTTCTCGAGTAATAGAACGAGCCGCAGGACGTACCACTTTATCTACATAGCCAAGACCAATCGAACGATAGATTACACTCGCATTACTCCCATCTATCTGAAACTGAACAGTCAAATCAACCGTCACTCTTTGACCATCCTTCGTCAGAGCATCGATAGAATTATTTGTCCCTCCACTCTGAACCGCATACTGCCTGATAGCAGATTCTGATCGTCCAACCAAACTCTGTAACTGAAGCGCTTTGGTATTATTAACCATATCGGCTTCGCTTAAGTGAGTCGACATTGTATAGGTTTGAAGTCGTGTATTCATCATTACGACACTCTGCCAGAATGGAGTCTTTAGATGAAGTCCTTCATCAAACTCTTGTTCTAATACTCCTCTTCCTCGATCAAATATTACCCCTACATGCCCCGCTGGAACATTTACAAAACCATCCATGACCACCAAAATTAAAGCGATCACTAACACTCCCACCGGTACGAACTTGGTAATAAAAAATTTTTTCATAGGAAGAAAAGAAATAGATTTAGTTTTCGATTTTTGATTTTTTCTTGTCATTCTTGCCGCTTGAGAGGGCTTATTTTTAACCTTAATGTCTTCAAAACTGATGTCAAAAGAAGCTTCAAAGAGCTCTGCAAGATCCTCATGTTTTACGGCTTTAAAAATACGCTGTGTGCGCTTTTGATCTTTAAGAAGATAAAGCCCCACTCCAAGTAAAAGCAGGAAAAAAAGCTTTCCCAAAAAAGCCATTAAAATTAAGATACCAATTCCCAACGGAAGCCAAAAATTAAAAATCTTCACGCTCGTAAGATTAACGTGACCAAAATTCAAAATCAAGCCTTCAAAAAATTATCCCGTTAAAGCTCTCGGATGTGAGGGCTTATAAAATCGTCCTGTATCGTTTAAAACCTCTTCAACTTCTCCTAATACATTCGCCGCAACACCTTCAGATAAAACCTCCGCACTCGCCTCTACTGCCAATTTCACATTTCGTGCCAGACCACGAGCTTTATCCTGAAAAGTCAGTTCTGATAGTCTCTGCATCACTGGTAAATCGGTACAAAAATCAATAATCGATCCTTCTACTCTCCCTGTCTTGTCTTTCCAAACAGCCTTACCACTTTCTGTATCTAGAACCGCGGCACTTGGTGGGACTGAATCTAAAGAATCATACACCTGACCATTATCAATGTGACCAATATTTAGAAAACTCATACAACATTTATAATATATTTTAAAAAAAAATCAAGAAATTATGCTTCATTAATTGACTTTTTTCATAATAAGCATATTTGAGTATTATGATTCTTGATGAAGAATATATAGCCGAAGAGAGACGCTACAAAGAGAAAGCTAGACGACAATTCAGCGATAACCAAAAAGCTCCTGATGGAAGTTATGAAGGCCATCCTGAAACCAAAGAGGAACTTAAACAACTCATACGAGAAAAAATTATAAATGTTGACGTTCGGTTTGAAGCTTTCAATATTTACAGAAGCTGTGTTGATGGCTTACCCGCTCTAAGATTTCTAGGCACACATATATTATGGTTATCATTATCATAGGACTTTCTGAAATTCCACAATCAATGGAAGACACAGAAGTTCATCTCAAAGAACTCAAAGAACTCGTAGAAGACATGACCCAAATCCCCTACTTCTTTTTCCCCAATCCAAGAAGGCCAGAAGTAGAAAGTTATGACTTATAACCACTAGTCAACTAAGATTTCGTCTAACTCTCGATTCAAAAACTCAAACCACAAAGGTAAAACCAATTCCATATCTTTGTTAGGGAAAACTCCATAAGCAACCACCAAATTTTTTAAATCAGCCTCAACATTCCTGAACCCCTCTGGATTTCGAGGACCCAAATTTGGACTCTTTGCGGGGAAAGCATGCGCCTGATCAGATAGAAAAACAAAAGAAGAAACATTCTGCAAAGAATCTCGTGCCCAGCCAATCAGTTTTTGGGTTCCCAAATTATAATGTGTATGAGGAGCCTCTATAGCCAAAAGTGTTTTTCTAGCTTTAGGACGCTCTGAGATTTTACCCTGAAGCAAAACGGCATCATTCGCTCCAAATATACCAAATCCTGATCCCAATCGATCTCTCAATATTGCTCGAGTTTCTTCTACAAAGGTATTCACCACACTCCCCTTCTCGTATCTTTCACCTCGAAAAACATAAGCCACATTCACTTCCCGTTTACTTTCCATTCGGAGAATTTAATAGCTAGAAAAAAGTAAAGATCAAGGCTCAAATCTTAAAAAATAAAACATTAAACAAAATTTGCAATACGCCCTATTAACATTAAAATGTTATTAACTTTCAAGACTAAAGCATGGGAATTGATCGATTAGGAGAAGGACATGAAATTGAATGTTTAGCCGAAAACATTTTCGATACTATCCCAGCATCCGCACAAGCTATCGTAACTGAAGCCGTATTTTCTCCACACCATACAGCAGAAATTCAACAAGCCACCCCAAGACCTCATCTAGCGGTGGTTCAAAATGCGATCACCAAATACCGTGAACCAATGGATCTCTATAAAGCTGCAGGAGGAACACTCGTAGGACTCACACGCTACAATGCTCAGCAAGGAGACCGCTTAGAAGGCATGGAATCTCAAGACATTGAATCTCAGGAGAGTATTTCTACCACAAGACTATTAAACGTATTAAGCCGATTTCATCGACTTACCAATGCTCAGAAAGAAAGAATTGTCTCCTTTGGAAGTCAAAATCTAGGAGGAAAAATCCAATTTGAGCCAAGACTTATAGGAACTGGAACAGAGGTTTTTGCTATATTTCTCAAACCAGAACCACATCCATTTGAATATCGAAATTTGGGACATATTGCCGATGACCTAGAAAAAGCCCTAGAAGAACAACCTGACTTAGCCCAAGAAGATCTGATCATTACCTGTGGATCAGACTGTTTATTATAAAATATTTGTATAAAAAAAATTTTATTTCTACATTGAATTCAATGAATCGACGCTTTGAATTTACCAACATTTTTTCAGACGAAGAGCACCTAAGAACTCCTGGGTTTGAGGTAACTCCTACCGATATTTTAAGTCGAGAGTTTCAACAGATGGTGACTTATTGTATCGACCAGTATCTTGCTCGACCAAACGTCGTTGGAGGATGTCCTCAAAATTACCATTTTGATAGTATGCCAAGCCTAGTGGTTATACAAAAATGGACAGACGGCGAACCAGATGATGAGAGAGACCCTATGGTTCTCTTTAACCCTAAAATCATAGGGCAAAGCGAACCCCAGACAGAATACGAAGGCTGCGGGAGTGTCTTTCTCGTAGATAAAGACGAAGAATGCCCCCCTCTTTCACTCATTATAAAAAATACTACACGCCCCGCCTACCTAATGGTCAATGGTCTTAATCGACACGGTCTACCACAAACACATGATATGACTGGATTCGAGGCTGTAGCCATGCACCATGAGATTGATCATACCAAGGGAAAAATTATTTTAGATGTCTCGCATAATTTATTTGCTGAACAGTTTGAGGCATTTCTACGAACAGGGAATCTAACTTCTGATCTAAATAATTACCTCATTCTTTATAGGAATGGAGACCATTTTGTTATTGATTATGCATTAGACTGGGTAACAAGAGAAAACGATTACAGAGTTCCTAAGGCAAGTAGAGATTGTGCAATATTCACTCTACTTAGTGGAGCCAACGGACTTCTAAAAAAAGAAGACTTTGATCTACTTGAGGAAAGATACCGCGTTCCATATCAAGGAGAAGACCTTCCTATAAAAGTTGGAGAATTTTTAAGAGACCCGCTAAAGGCTTCTGCGCTAACAATGCTAGAACTAGAAAAAAGTTAAGCTTTCTACTCAAAAATTAATCCTTCTTTCCCACTCTTAACCAAAATTGTTTTCCCTGTCATTCCCCCACCTTCAAGTAATCTTAATGCGAGTGGGTTAAGTAGTTCTCTCTCTATCGCTCTTTTCAAAGGTCTCGCTCCAAATGCCGGATCAAATCCCTCTTGAGCAAGGTAATCTTTGGCACTCTTTTCAAATGTGAGATCAATATCTTGGTTTTCTTTTAACCGACGAGAAACATCCGAGAGTTGAAGTTCAAGAATTTTCTCAATATGGGATTTTCCAAGCTGGTGAAACCCAATAATTTCATCCAACCGATTCAAAAATTCTGGTCGGAAAAAATTCACCAATTCTTCTCTCATTTTCTTTTCTTCAGGGGTATCACCTTGAGCAAATAAATCCGCCAATAAGTTAGAAGTAAAAATAATAATCGTATTTTTGAAGTTTACTTTTCGTCCTTTGCTATCGGTTATGTGTCCATCATCAAGAATCTGTAAAAACACATTAAAGACATCACGATGAGCTTTTTCTACCTCATCAAAAAGTAAGACAGAATACGGTCGTCGTCGAACCTTTTCCGTCAACTGTCCCCCTTCATCATGACCGATGTACCCTGGAGGCGCACCAATAAGTTTCGCGACACTGTGTGGCTCCATGTACTCCGACATATCAAATCGAAGCATCGCTTCTTCCGAATCGAAAAGTAGTTTAGCGAGCGTTTTAGCCAGCTCGGTCTTCCCGACTCCCGTTGGCCCCAGGAAAAGAAAAGAACCAATCGGTCTATTTTCTGCTCCCAAACCTGCTCTATTTCGACGAATAGCATTCGATACGGCGGAGATAGCTTTTTCCTGTCCGATTAAATTTTCATGGAGATTATTTTCTAGATGAGCGAGTTTTTCTGATTCTTTTTCGGTTAATTTTGCGGCTGGAATTCCCGTCCAACGGGCAATAATTTCAGCAATATCGTTTTCGGTAATTTCTTCACGAAGAAGTTTTTTCCCATTAGCTTTTTTGGCAAGTTCTGCAATTTGTGTTTCTAGTTCTGGAATTTCTCCGTGTCTCAGTTCTGCGGCTCGAGCAAAATCAGCATCTTTTTCGGCCCGTTCAGCTTCGAATTTGAGCAACTCGAGCTTCTCTTTGAGGTCATTTACATCCGTCACACTGGCCTTTTCTAACTGCCATTCAGATTCTAGGTTTTTGAGTTCTTCCTTAAGATCAGCGACACGCTTTTCTACCTCTTTGAGTCTCTTTGGTTTGGTATTCTCCTTAGTTAGTGCGGCTCGTTCAATCTCAAGCGTTACGAGTTGTCTTTTGATTTCTGAAATCGCTTCTGGTTCTGATTCGATTTCAAGTTTGAGTTTACTCATCGATTCATCAATCAGATCGATCGCTTTATCAGGCAGCTTTCGATCCGTTAAATACCGCATCGATAAATTAACCGCCGAGATCAAAGCATCATCGGTAATCCGTACTCCATGATGAAGTTCATATTTTTCACGAATCCCTCTCAAAATGGCTAAAGCTTCTTCAAAGGTTGGTTCTTCAACAGGAACGGGTTGAAACCGACGTTCAAGAGCCGCGTCTTTTTCTATATATTTCCGGTATTCAGAAAGCGTCGTCGCTCCCACACAATGAAGCGTCCCCCGAGCTAGGGCTGGCTTCAATAAATTCCCTGCATCCATCGAACCTTCCGACGCTCCGGCTCCGACAATCGTGTGAAGTTCATCGATAAACAAAATGATTCTTCCTTCTGCTTTTTCGAGGGCTTTCAGTACATTTTTAAGCCTGTCTTCGAACTCCCCCCGATACTTAGCCCCCGCTACTAAGGCGGCTAGATCAAGAGAAAGTACTCGTTTGTTTCTTAAACTTTCGGGGACTTCTTTCTGATAAATTTTCACCGCTAACCCCTCAGCAATAGCCGTCTTCCCGACCCCTGGATCTCCCACTAAACAAGGATTATTTTTGGTCCGTCTGGAAAGAATCTGAATCGTTCGACGAATTTCTTCATCCCTTCCAATGATTGGATCAATTTTCCCTTTTTCGGCCAAAGCCGTGAAATCAATGGTATATTTTTCTAGAGCTTCCAATTTTTCATGGCCTTCCTGAGAATCAATTTTTTCTCCATTTCGAAGGTTTTCTATAGCAGATTGAACCGCCTTTTTATCGATCCCTAGTTTTTCTAACTCAGACTTGGCCATTGAAGAACCTTCAAAAACGGCTAAAAAAAGATGATCAATCGCCAAATAATCATCTCCCATTTTTGATTGGATTTTTTCGGCTTTCTGAATCATTTCACCAAAATCCCGAGAAGGCATTCTTTGCGCTCCTTCTACTTTTGAAAACTGTGATACTTTTTGAGCGAAAACTGATTTCACCGAAACTGAATCTATTCCCAATTTTTGCAATATTTTGTGCAAAAATGAGTTCTCGTCATTCAAAACTGCCAGAACCCAGTGCTCAATTTCTAATGTTGAAGCACTAAAATCATCGGCTAACTTCTGCGTGTTAACAACCGATTCTGCCGCTGCCGTTGTCCATTTATCAAAGTTCATAATAATTCAAAAATTATCTATATTTAGCTAATAATGCCATTTCATTTTCATTAAAAGGTCTATCGCGTAACGCCATTTCTTTGAGATGGCGAATTTCTGTCGCCCACTTTTCAGGGTTGTGTACAAATAAAAGTTTTATTTCATTTTTTGAAAACGGGTTTTCAATGATCACATTTCCAAATCTAAAGATAAATCCCCAAAACCCTTGGTTAACATTTACCGTTGAAATCGTCCTAATATCTTGAGACGCTATATTACGATTAAAAACTCCCTCAACTCTCGTAATAGCTCTTGAACTAATAACATAATAACGGTTAAACCAAAATAACGTCTTATAAATAACTAAGAACGTATTTAAAAAATGTATAAACAAAAGCTCTAAAGAAAACACTGAATATCCAAAAATAACTAAATCTGGAATTACAGCCTTAAACGATAAAGACAAAATAACATGAAGAGATAAAATAAAAATCTCAATCAACATTAGTCTACAAATAAAAATCATAAATGATTGACGAATTTCAAAGCTCTGAACAAAGTCTCCATCGCTTGCCGATCTTGTAAATACCATATGAAAAAATTAATTTTAGCACTCTGTATTATAGAGTGCTAATATAGTGGTGTCAAAAAATTAGAAATACAAACTTTATTTTTTTCTCAAAAAATTTATAAAATGGGGATAATAAAAACACATGCCCAACAAAAAAACACTATCGGATGAATCTCTACACAACATATTCCTTTTTGGATGTATTGGGATTTTATTATGGTTGGTTTTCAAAATTTTTGAGCCATTTCTTACAACACTCTTCATGGCAGCGGTTATTAGTACCGCTGTATACCCAACACTAAACTACCTCGAGAAGAAAAATAAATGGCCAAGAGTTCTCAATGTTTTGATTATTTTTATTGGGGTCATTCTTCTAATTATTATTCCAACGGTTTGGATATTTTTATCACTCCTTCAAGATGCCACCAATATCATCTTGAACCTTCCAAGTCTCGCCTATGAAGCCGAAACCGAAATTCGAACCGCCCTGAGTAAAGTTCCTATTCTGGAAGAACGAGTGAACGAAATAAATCTAGAGAGCTTCGTCGGAATTATGCAAAATGTGATGGCAGAAACGGTTCGTTCTGCTGCTGGGTTCCTAAAACAACTCTCACTAGTTTTACTTCATGGAATAGTCCTCTTTACCTCACTTTTCTTCTTTCTTCTCGATGGACCAAAAATTACGGGATACGTAAAAAACCTAATCCCTCTATCAACCCGACAAAAAAACGAACTCTTCCGAAAAACCGAAGATCTTATGAAATCAATCATCTATGGAATTTTTGGTGGAGCCATAGCACAAGGGATCGTTCTCGGTATAGGGCTGAGTATTGTTGGCATTAATAATCCTCTCTTCTGGGCAACTGTAGCCGCCTTCCTAGCACCAGTACCGTATATCGGAGTAGGACTCGTTTGGATACCAATCACCGCCTCTCTATTTATTCAGGGAGAATGGGGAGCTGGAATCTTCCTTCTTATCTGGAGTCTGGTTTTTGTAGCAAATATCGATAATGTAGTAAAACCATTCCTTATTGGAGCCAGAACGATGCTCCATCCATTTGCAATTTTATTGGTAATTTTAGGAGGAGTTCTTGCCTTTGGGTTTAAAGGACTTGTTTTTGGTCCACTACTCTTAACACTCCTTCTAGCTTTTCTACACATCTATAAGATCGAGTTTATCAACAAAGGAAAAACCAAATAGCTTGCCTACTCTTCTATAAGTTCCTCTTGGCTATCGGTTTCATCCGCATCCTCTATTAAAGGCTCATCAGATTGATCTTCAGCTTCTTCTATCAAAATATCTGGCTCTATAAAGTGAGTTTCAAGTGCCAAAGCAGGTATCGATTCTTCCTCTCTTATGATTTCTTCTTCAACTATTTTTTGAGCCCACTTGAATTCAATCTTCTTTGGATCAACACCAACAGAGTTTCCCACTGATTGAGTACATCCAAGCATCACGAGAACTGGCAGTATGAGGAGTTTTGCCATAAAGAAAATTATTGCAGAACTAATGCTAACGGGTAACTAGAAATTTTAAAAGTAAAACTTGCTCCAAAGAAAATACTCTTTAGAATCTTTTGGCTTTTGCCGAAGTGGCGGAATTGGTAGACGCGCACGACTCAAAATCGTGTTCCGCAAGGAGTGAGGGTTCGATTCCCTCCTTCGGCACCATGGAAAAAGTTTTGGATTTCTTGATCCAGGACTTTTTTCACATGTTCCACAAGGTGGAACTCAAATCGAAGCCTCAAGGGTTGGATCGAAAGCCCAAATTTAAATTTGGTGCTGAAGACTTCGTTTTGTCTATTCAGACAAATAAGAAGCTTTCCTCCTTCAAACCTCTTACTTCCCACCTAAATTCAGATTAGCCGCAACGGCTGCATCTGTAGAAGCCTTAGGTTTTGATTTAGAGGCTGGAGCAGGCTTCGTCGGTTTAAGATCATCAGCGGTATATCCAGAATAAGATGGATTAAGGTCTGGTTCAGCATTAATCGTATGAAGTAGATTTTTGTCATACGGATCAAGTGATAGCGTCCTAATTGGGAATGGAATAGTAATCCCAGCCGTATCAAATTCTTTTTTAATCAATTGAATCACTTCTGATTGAATAGTCCACCACCGAACGGTTGATTCAATCCAGAAACGAACTTCTAAGAGAATCGCTGACTCACCAAATTCCAGTGTAAGCACTTCAGGATGTGGATCTGGAACAATTTGAGGGTGTTGTTTAACCCCCTTAAGTGCCGTCTCAATAGCATACGGTAAAGGTGTAGAATAATGCACCCCAACACGAATAGAAATCCGTCGGAAAGTATTAGCCGTATAATTTTGAACTACATTATTGAGTAAGTCCGCATTTGGAATTACTAAGTTAGTTCCATCAAAAGACTGAACATCAGTCGATCTAATCTCAATATTCGTAATTCTTCCCAAACGACCATTAATATTAATAATATCATCAATTTTAAACTTCTTCTGAGTCAGAATAACCATCCCGGCAATAATATTGGCCAATAAATCTCGGAAGGCAAAACCAAGACCAAAGGTCAATGGCCCTAGAATCCAAGTCATATCAACTCCCACAATAGAAAAAGCAACAACCGCCCCAAGGATAATAATCGTAAAGTAAACACATCTTTCGATAAGAATAATCACTTCCTTATGAAGTTCATACTTACTTCTTTTCTTCATTCTTGTAGCGACAAGCTTTGCAATAAGAAAGGCTATAAAAATAAAAAACAAGAAGAGAAAAATAGCAACTGCCCATTTTATAATCTCTCCGAATACCCCCCACTGATCAAACCAACTCTGATCATTGTTATTGTTCTGAGCAAAGGCAATAACTGGAGAAGAAATTGCGAGCAATAAGTAACATTTTTGAGTAAGCCGAGTCCAAAACGATTGTTTCATCAACCAAAATTAATCCGACCATTATACCAAAAAATAGCCTAAAATTCAATCCACAAGGGAGCTTTGGTCAATAAACAGGGTAGAAAAAAAATAAAAATATTTTATATATATCTTTTCTGAGCTCTTTCATGGTAGGGAAAAATCTCCAAATCATGAATATCAGGAATATGAGACATACTTCGGGCTAGGGTTTTTGCTAGCTGCAAATTGATAAGTAACGGAACATTCTGATCCACCGCTTTACGACGGATTAAATAACCATCAGAAACTTCTTCATGAGAAAATTTATTAGAAGTATTTATCACTAAAGAAACTTCTTTATTTTCAATCATATCAATAACATTTGGATGTTTATCAGAAGAAATTTTGTAAACCGTCTCACACTCAAAACCGTTTTCTCTTAAAAATTCAGCCGTATTCTCTGTCCCAACAAAACTAAATCCTAAACGCTCAAACTTTCGAGCAATCGGTAAGAAATCTACTTTATCTTTTATCTTTCCAAGTGTTACCAAAATTTTGGCTGGAGCTTTTGGAACTTCAAACCCAACAGAGATAAGACTTTTAAGAAAAGCCTCTTCCATGGTGTCTCCAAAACAAGCAACTTCCCCCGTAGAACTCATTTCAACTCCAAGATTCGGATCAGCGTTCTTAAGTCGAGAAAAAGAAAATTGAGCAGCTTTTACTCCCACAGACTGAATATCTAGAAGATTTCGTTCCTGTGGTTCAAGCTTTTCTCCCATCCAAATTTTTGTAGCAATTTCAATGAAGTTTTGATCCAAAACTTTTGAAGCAAACGGAAAACTACGACTCGCTCTCAAGTTACATTCGATTACTTTAATATCATTTTCTCGAGCCAAAAACTGGATATTAAATGGTCCAGAAATATTTAGTTTTTTTGCTAATTGTCTAGCTAGGTGGTTCACACGTCTAACCGTTTCCACATATAAATTCTGAGGAGGTAACACAATCGTGGCATCCCCTGAATGAACTCCTGCATTTTCAATGTGTTCAGAAATAGCTGAAACGATAATTTCACCATCTTGAGCTACTCCATCAAACTCTACTTCCTTGGCATTATCTAAAAATTTAGAGATAACAACACTACTATCGGTCGTTCCTACCGCTTTGTCCAAATAATTTCGAAGCATTTCTTCATTTGTTGCAACCGCCATGGCTGCCCCAGAAAGAACAAATGATGGACGAACCAATACAGGATATCCCACTTCATTGGCAAAAGCAAAGGCTTCATCAATGTTTTCAAACTTTGCCCAAGCAGGCTGATCAATCTCCAGTTCATCACAAAGTACTGAAAACTGCCCTCGATCTTCACAAGCTTCAATTGATTCAATTGGAGTTCCTATAAGCTTGACTCCGAACTTGTGTAATTCTACTGCAAGATTCTGAGCAATTTGTCCTCCTGTTGAGAATATCACTCCATCAGGTTCTTCTTTTTCATAAATATCTAGAACTCTTTCAAGCGTGAGTTCATCAAAATATAAACGGTCACACTCATCAAAGTCTGTCGAGACGGTCTCAGGGTTAGAATTAATAAAAACCGTCTCACACCCGAGACGTTTTAATGTTCTTAATACCTGAACCCCGCACCAATCAAACTCAACAGAACTTCCAATACAGTATGGACCTGAGCCGATAATGAGAATTTTTTTCTTGTGGGTCATTGTATTGCCGTGAGTTTACAAATTTTTTATAAATCATAAAAATGTTTTTGATGGATTTTTTAACAATTGCTTCTGCTCAAAACCCAAAACTCAAAAAAGCCGCTGAATTACAACAAAAAAGTAAGGCTAGAGTAAAAAATAAGGTTATCCTTCTTGAAGGATTTCATCTCTTGGGAGAATATCTTACCTTTGAAAATCCAGAAATTGAAAACATATTTATCTGTGAAACTCAACTCAAAAACCCTGAAGCAAAAATCATCCATTCTCACTCAAAAAAAGTCGCCGTACTTAAACATGGACTCATCCAAAAAGTAAGTTCAACCAAAACCTCCACAGGAATTGTAACTGTTGCAAAAAAACCTAAACAAGAAGTCCCCGAGATTATTTTGAAAGCTTCAAATAGCCTCGTTTTCATGGAAAACATTCAGGACCCAGGAAACCTTGGAACAATTATTAGAAGCTGTGCTGCTAGTGGGGTAAACGCTATATTTATAGATCAAAAGACAACGGACGCCTGGTCACCAAAAGTTCTTCGTGCAGGCATGGGAAGCCATTTTAAAATCCCAATTTACACCACTCAAAATCTATCTGAAAGTATCAAAACATTTCCTGGTACTACCTACGGAGCTTTTATGGAAGGTGAGAGCTGTTTCAAAACAAAGCTGGATAAAAAATCGGCTTTTGTTTTCGGTAATGAAGGACAAGGACTTTCACCAGATATAGAGAAAGCAATTGATAAAAAAATATCGATTCCGATGGTTAATAGCGTCGAAAGTCTAAATGTGGCAACCGCTACGAGCCTTTGTACTTACGAGTACTTCAGACAGCATCTAGGATAAACCTTAATCCCCTCTTTCTCACAAAAACTTTTTACCTTTTCACTGTAAGGTGATTTAAGCGTAAAAGTTTTCTGCACTCCACAAAAACAGGCTCCTAAAATGATAGCATGCAAACGTTCCGCTACCATGAAATCAGCTCGCTTCAAAAGCTGAAAAAGTTCTGTTTTATTCTTAGGTTCTATAATTTCTCCAGGAAAAATTTCTGGCACAAAATTTCGGTCACTAGGCTGACAAACCAAAAAAACACAATCAAACCCATCAAGATTAGAAAATATTTTTTCCCAGTGATCTAAATCCAAAAAAGACAAAGCATTAAAGACAATAAGTTTTGAGTTTTTATCAGCAATTTCATTGTCTTTAAAAGCTTCAAAAACTCGATCTTCCTTAAGTCCATAATCTAAAATTCCAAAAGCCTTTATGGCTCGAGCAGACGCCTCGTCTCTCACCGAAACATGATCTACCCGCTCAAACACATATCGAGCGAGCTTTTTACTAATAAAACCAAGTTTTTCATCAATCCCCTGATACTCCATAATGACTGGTATATTTTTGCCTAATAAAAATTTCAACCAGATAAAAACCTGAAACCATAAAATACAAGCCCGAAGTTTAATCGCAAAAAGTCCACCTCCAACAAAAACGACTTTATCAACTCGATCTTTAAGACCGAACAACTGACGACGATAAGCCGAACTCGTTACAAATTTCCACCAACTTCGAAAAGCTGTGGGAGGAAATAAGACCGTTTCAAAAGGATTTTCACAAAAATCCCGTGTCCACTCTGGGGCAGCCGTCATTATAACCGACTCTGGGTAGGCTTTTAGAGCCACATCGAGAATAAGTTCATCTCCAATATTCTTTGCTCCAAAATTACCAACCAGCAGGGTTTTTTTCATTTATTTTAACCCTAATTCTTTCTCTATCCCCTGCAAGTGTATTTCCCGAGTGATACCAGGTTCTCCAACCAAATTACCAATCCTCTCACAAACTGAAAGTCTAATTTCTTCAGGAGTACCTTTATAGTGAACTAAGGTGCCTCTATCACGATATAGAGTAGTTGCAGGTGAATAATAGGAAGAATTTTGCAATGAGGTAAAATCTCTATTTTCCAAATTGGATAATATTCTTAGAGACATCATCAAATAGGTGTCATGAGCTGCACTTTGCTTTAGTAAGTCTTTCAAGTCATCACTTTGTGCAACCAACTCGCCACTTAACATACCTCTAAAGCCCGATGGAGACAGAGAGAAGTTAATCTCGAATTTTTCACAGAGAAAAACCAAAAAATCTTCATTAACTCTACCTGAACCATCATAAGGCAAATGCGTAAAACGTAGAAAACAATCAACCGCTAGTAAAAAATTCCAAAAATCTTCTTGATCTTCAAATTTTTCATAAGCATCAATCGCTTCGAAAAAACGTTTTGACAATGAAGGTAGTTCGCTAGCTCTTGGAAAAGTTATATCCCCTACTTTGGGATCATTTTGGCGAAGACACCCAACCATATTGGAATAATCACCAGCAGTCCTCTCTGCAATAGATCGAACATAAGCAACTGTTAATTCTGGAGCTTCTAACAAGTAGTCATGATGAAACTGAGACATAAGGGGATCTTCATCAAAATATGAACGATGCATAGAAAAGTAAGCTTCTTCAGATGAGATTCCCTTAGATATTAAATCTGGAATTAAACTTGTTCGAACATTATCACTGGCCCTCGAAACAACCTCTAATGAACGAGAAATACGCTCTGAAGCTCCAATACTATCAAATTTTTCCAAATCCATGAAATATTAATAAAATATATAGAAAATATGTCAACAAACATCTAACAGTTCATCAAAAATTCACTTCCCAAAACAAACTGCTTAGGAGTATCATTTGGGACAAGATAATTTTTTTAAAAATGGAATACGCATACGATTACACTCGAGGGCTAGAAGATAGAGAGATAGATGAATTAGCAAAAATCGAATCAGGAAATATTGAGGTGTTTGCTGAAGTTTTAAATGATACCAGTGAAGATCTATTATCAACTCCAGAAGGACGAAACAAACTTGCACAAGGAGCCCATGAAAGAACTACCATTGATATTGCACGAGCTGAAATACTAATAGAAAAATTATCTTTACAAATTCGAAAAAGAGCCTCAGAGATCGTTAAAGAACCGGTAAAACAAGTAGCAGCTTAATAAATGTACTTTCGTTTATTTTCGTTGTGTTCCTCCAAGTTCTTTCCAAAATGAACTTTTCCAGAACTGTCATGCAGGTAATAGTAGTACTCTGTTGATTTTGGGTAAACCGCCGCTTTCAAAGAATCTAAACCAGGATTTGAGATTGCCGTTGGTGGAAGTCCGAGTTTTCTACGAGTATTATAAGGCGTATCTTTCGCAAAGTCTTCGGCATACAACGGTCCAGTCCAATCATTTTTTTCGTAACGAGTAGTCGCATCGATTCCTAAATGAATACCTTCATCTAGACGTTTCCATATAACGTCTGCAATCATTTGCTTTTCTTCATAGCTGTCACCAAAAGCCTCCCTTTCAATCATAGAAGCCACCTTTACAACTTCATCTAAAGTTCTCTCTGAAGCACTAATGTCCATTCGAAGCGCTGTAATCTGTTGTTGAAAAGTTCGATATAATCGCTGAATAAATTTACGAACGGTGAATGATTGATAAGGCTCAAAATAAGTAGAAGGAAAAAGATATCCCTCTAAAGCCTCTACTTGAAATCCTAAATCACAAGTACTCGTACAATCTTTAAATTCCCCAGGACTTGTTAAGCTTTTTTTGGCTAGCAAAGCATCAATTTGCTCTATAGTGTAACCTTCTGGGATAGTAATTCTTACTTCCTCAGATTTTCCGTTTTGCAAAATTTCAGCCAACTCAGCAAAGGTTAAATCCTTTTGAACTACATAGTCCCCCGCTTGCAATTTAGTTGAAAGTCCATTGTAACGAATAAACCATTTAAAAACCAAAGGATCTCTAATAAGCTCTTTTTCATCAAGAATACCAATAATCTTATTCAAACTCGCTCCCTTTGGAACGGTAAAAGTCACACGAGATGAGCTATCACTATTGGGTTTATCCCAAACCATAACCACCCTCCCCGCAAAGTAACAAAAAATGAGGAGTAAGACTAAAAATAAATACTTTTTCATGAAAGTAAATTTATGCCATTCCTGGAAAATCTCCCATAACAGCTTTCATTTTTTCAGCTGCCACTTGTTGAGCCTTTTTGAAAGCTTTATTAGAAGCTTCTAATACTGCCTTTTCCAATCGCTTAGTATCTCCAAGAATTGTCTCATCCAGAATTTCTACTTTAATCATTTCTTGTTCTCCTGAAACGGTAACTTTCACACCGTCTGACTCAGAAAAGATATGCGTATTAGCAAGTTCTTTTTTAATTTTTTTCGCTTCTTTCTGAAGCTTATACATGTCTCCCATTTGACCAAACATTCCCATAGTATTTTGTAGGTTAGTTAAATACGACCAGGATTATAAAATAATCAATAACGCTTACAAGAAAAAACAATAAAATATACCCGTAAATTATTTGCTCTAAAAGGCTTAAGTCTCTAAAATTCATGAGAATATATCACCACAAAATACAAAGATGACAGAAAATTACAGCGCTCAGAATATTCAAGTACTTGAAGGTCTTGATCCAGTACGAAAACGTCCAGGGATGTATATCGGTTCAACCGACACCCGAGGGCTGCATCACCTTATTTGGGAAGTTGTCGATAATTCGATCGATGAGGCTATGGCTGGTTACTGTGACAATATTATCGTAACCATGCACCAAGACAACTCTATCTCTGTTCAAGATGACGGTCGAGGTATCCCCGTTGAAAAACATCCACAAACAGGAATTTCTACCGTTGAAACCGTTTTAACCGTTCTCCATGCCGGAGGTAAATTCGGTGGAGGGGGATATAAAGTCTCAGGAGGTCTTCATGGGGTTGGAGTTTCGGTTGTAAATGCCCTTTCTACTCGAACAGAAGTAACCGTAGAGCGAGATGGAGGAAAACACTTTGTAGCTTTTGAACGTGGTGAAGCTGCTGACCCACTTGGACAGATTGGAGAATCTAAAAGCCATGGGACTCGAGTCCAATTTTGGCCTGATGGAGATATTTTTGAAACGACTGAATTTGATTTCAATACAGTAAAAAAACGACTTAGGCAGCAAGCCTACCTGACAAAAGGGATTACTATTACTCTTTTAGATGAAAGAAAAGATAAAGAAGACGCAGTACAATTTTACTTTGAAGGAGGCATTGGTTCGTACGTACATCATCTAAACGATGATAAGGACGCCATTAGCCCAATTCTTCACTTTGAAGGAGAAATGGATGAGGTTTCGGTTGAAATTGCCCTACAGTACACACAGGAATTCCGAGAAAACATTTATACGTTCGCTAATAATATTCAAACCGCAGAAGGAGGAACTCATCTTACGGGTTTCACTATGGCTCTAACTCGAGTAATAAACAAATACTCTAGAGAAAATGGACTCCTAAAAGAAAAAGACCCTAACTTCACAAACGATGATGTAAAAGAAGGACTAACTTCTATCATCTCTGTAAAAGTTCCTGAACCCCAGTTTGAAGGACAAACAAAAGGAAAGCTTGGAAATAGTGAAGTAAGAGGAATCACCGATAAAGTTTTCAGCGAAAAATTTGTGGAGTTCCTTGCAGAAAATCCAAATGTAGCCAAAGCGATTATTAATAAAACAGCCCTCGCGATGAGAGCTCGTTTGGCCGCTCGATCTGCACGAGAAACCGTTATCAGAAAAGGCGCTCTTGAAGGGCTGACTCTCCCTGGGAAACTGGCCGACTGTTCATCAAAAGACCCAAACGAAAGTGAACTATTTATTGTTGAGGGAGATTCTGCCGGAGGTTCTGCCAAACAAGGTCGAAACCGACACACTCAAGCCATTCTTCCACTAAGAGGTAAAATCCTAAATACAGAACAAGCCCGACTAGATCGAATGCTTGCTAACAACGAAATTAAAAGCCTTGTAGTAGCACTTGGAACGGCTATTGGAGAAACCTTTGAATCAGAAAAACTACGATACAAAAAAATTGTTATCATGACCGATGCCGATGTTGATGGAGCCCATATTAGAACACTTCTATTAACATTATTTTTCCGACACTTTAAAGACCTCGTGTTGAGCGGGAATATCTTCATTGCCCAACCGCCACTCTATAAGCTACAAAAAGGAAAACAGGTTTGGTACGCCCAAACAGAAGAAGAGAAAGATGAAATTCGTCTGAGAGAAGACATTAAGAGTGATAATATCCAACGATATAAAGGGCTTGGAGAAATGAACCCTGAACAACTTTGGGAAACCACGATGGATCCAGAAGTACGACAAATGGCTCAAGTAAGTGTCGAAGACGCAGAAAGAGCTGATCACATATTCAAAGTGCTTATGGGAGACGAAGTAGCACCAAGAAGAAAATTCATTCAAACACACGCAGCCAATGTTAAAGACCTGGATATCTAATCCACGTCAAAGACTTGTCTCAATAAGAAATCAACGCCTCTATAAATGAGGCGTTTTTCTTTAGCCTCAAAATCTCTTTTAACAAATGAAATCATTGTCTGACCTGCAATTTCCCTAATTCTTAGATTTTCTTCATATATTCCTCTTAAGGCAGGATCGAACTGAAATTTTATATTTTTTTCCTCACATAAAGAAATAAGATTTATTGTATGTTCAAAAGCATCAACTTGAATCAAACAATTAACTGATTTCTTCTCAATAACATCATTAATTTTGTCCAACTTTCCTAAAATTTCTGAACCATCGATAGTTTTATAAAGACCATAAGGATCGATAACTCCCAAAATTTTATAAGGGGCATAAGGGTTATCATTAATCGCTTTAATTAGTTTTTCCGCCACACGGTTAGCTCCTACGATAACCGTCTGGTAGATATATCGATTTTGTTGTTTCTGCCACTTTAAAAAAAGTCGAAACAACCATTGAGAGCTAAATAAGAATACTATCCCAAAAAGGATAATATAAACATTTATCAACCGAGAGAAAAATAGTTCTTGATTAAAAAAATAAACGATAATCAAAAAACTACTCGCAATAATTCCACCACACAATAAAAGCGCATAATCATATATAATCCGCTTCCCTGATCGAGGAGGAATTCTATAGTATTTTGCAAACACCAAAAATCCAATCCAAGCAATAACAGCCACTAAACTAGAAAAAAAATAGGTTATAAAATCAAAGTCAGTCGAAAAAATCCAACCAACTCTCACAAAATATGCCAAAGAAAACGCTAACAATAATAGAAAAAAATCTACAACAATATGTAAGAGCCTCCAAAAAATCAAAGACTTAAGCATCTGTCTATAATGGCGTTAAATTCAACCAGGTATAATTTGTCCAAGAACCGCCAGTAACGCCTTCGCTTCCAGAGGCACAAGACATAGCTGTAATATTTTTGGCTTCTTTCAAAGCCCCTTCCGTTCCATCATAAATAAAGTCTCCTTCTGGAGCATTCTCATCCTTACGCTGAACCAGTAGCAAGAAATCATCATGCTCTGCAGGCTGACTTTCATATCCATATAAGTAACACGTATCTATCTCTTGTTTTGGTAAATAGTAATCTTGTTCTCCAAGAACCGCTGCAATATCCCCAATCTCAACAGGATCTGCCGTAGAGAAAACCGAATCATCATCAACATCAGCAAAGTTTGGAGCATCAGATCGGAAACCATGAGCTTTAATGATTACTCCCATATTTTTGATCGCGCCAAGTCGATAAGAATCTTGGCTTTTAGCAATATAAACTCTAAAGGTTGCCACACTAAATCCAGCTAAGATTGCTACAACCACTAAAACCGTAAGTGTCTCAATCAAAGTGAACCCCGATTTTTTTATTTTCATTTACAAAAATTTTATCGAAAAAAACATAAGAGTAAAGAAAAGGAGCGGAATTGCCGCCCCTTTCCAGATAGAAATTAAATCTTAGTTTTAACTTCCAGTAATATCAGCATGGTTAGCATCAACGATACTTGTACCATTTGTTACTCCGTTAGCACTACAAGATCCACCATTTGCTGCTTCTACAACAGTTTTAGCTCCTTGCGTACCATCAATGATAAGCGCAGCGCTATCTTCTCCACAAGTATATACTGCGAAGTTGTCAGCATCATTAGTGAAGTAGTGGTAAGTGAATCCAGTTTTTGTAAGTGCTGGAACTTCGTACTCACCTTCAGCAAGAAGAAGTGCATCGATACTTGTTTCAGCACTTCCAGTGATACTTGTACTTAGCGTACTCGTTCCATCATCATTATCTGTTACGATAGAGTAAGAAACGATAGCATCAGTGGCTCGCGCTGTTTTTAGTAGCGTAGCGATATTCCGAACAGCTGCTTGTCGTTCAGAATCACGTGCTTTTTTGAAGTACCCAGAGAAAGTCGCTACAGAGATAGTGGCCAAAATACCAATGATCACGATCACTACAAGCAACTCGATTAGGGTAAACCCTTTTCTTTGCATGTTTGTTTGCATTTTTTTAGTTGTTAAAAAATATAAGCAGACCAATATTAATAAAAAACTAACATAGAGCGCAAATAATTGTGCGAAAAACGATTTGCTTGAACAACTTTTTTGTTTTTTATACTAGTTTGGGTTCGGTATAACGAACTTTCAAAAAGGCAAAACTCATTTCCTTGAGTAAAATAAATACAAAGATAAACAAATTAAATTGTTTTCAAAAGCTGCTTTATCTCCGTTGTGAAATCTTGTCGCTTAAGAGTCAAAGTTTCTCCCGTCATTCGAGTGAACAATTCCAAGTATCGTTCTGCCGCTTGGAGTTTTATATCCTCATTTAAAAAATCTGCAGGGTTTTGTGTTGCATCATCAACATCATATCCCGCATTAACAATCATTCTTCTCACAAATTCTTTATCTAACCCCTCTGGTTCACATCCCTCTACTAGCCGTTCTTCATAAGAATCAGCTACCCAATATCGAGAAGAGTCTGGAGTATGAACTTCATCTATGACGAGTAACTCTCCAGCATTGGTAAGCCCCATTTCATACTTAGTATCAACTAATATCAATCCTCTTTCTTTTGCCACCTTTTGACCATGTAAAAACATTTTCAGAGCATATTCTTCTACTTTCTTGTAAATCTCTGGTGACACCAACTTTTGATTTAATATTTCTTCTTTAGAAATATTCATATCATGACCAACTTCAGGTTTTGTTGTAGGCGTGATAATAGGATTTTCAAATGGTTCATTTTTCTTCATCCCCTCTGGCATAACAATACCTGATATCTCACGATCATTATTCTGGTAAGCATACCAAGAAGACGTCGTCGTAGTCCCCGTCAAATAGCCTCTAACAACGATTTCAACTGGTAAAGGTTTTACACTTTTTACCAAAGAGACATTTGAATGAGGCACGTCTATCAAATGATGAGGAACCTCAATTTTTGTAAGTTCATTAAACCACCAAGCGGCTAGTTGATTTAAGACTTGTCCTTTAAAAGGAATCGTCCCAAGAATGAAATCAAAAGCCGATACACGATCCGTAACGACGATAGCTCTCTTTTCGTTATCAAAAACAAAACTCTCTCTAACCTTCCCGGAATGATGAAAAGCAGCTTCCCTAAAGCTAATTTTATCAATGGTTTGTTTGAGATCGTCTTTAGTAATATTGTATTTCATAAGTGATCTAATTCTAAACAATAAAAAAAAATAGGAAAGCATTTCGATGCTTCCCTACTCTTTAAAATATAGAGTTTAAAACTTAGGCTACTTTTTGAATTTCGTATTCAAAAGTTCCTCCTGGTGCTTTAACCTTAACTTTATCTTTTGCTTTTTTACCAATAATAGCAGCTCCTACTGGAGATTCATTAGAAATTTTGTGAGCCATTGGATCAGCTTCCGTTGAACCAACAATAGAATACTCATGAGTATCAGAGCCCTTTCTCTTAAGGGTAACTTTGGAACCAATCTGAATAACGCCTTTTTCTACCGTTGAACTTTCAACAATCTGAGCATTTTTAATTTGCTCTTCTAGTTCCAAAATTCGTCCTTCAACAAAAGCCTGTTGATTCTTGGCTTCATCGTATTCTGAATTTTCAGAAAGATCTCCGTAAGAAATAGCTTCAGCCAAACGATCGGCCACTTCTTTACGACCAACAGTTTTTAGTTGATCAAGCTCCTCTTGAAGCTTTCTAAGTCCTTCCTTGGTGAGTAGAACGGCTTGTTTATTGTCGTTTGCTGTCATATTTATGCTTTAATAAAGTAAGGAAAATTTAAAAATATTTTTTTAAATGGCAAGTTTAATCCAGGCTATTTCTGCCCTGGAACTTTTGAATTCGTATATAATGGGTAATTATCTTTTTTATTACTCGGGTCTTCTGAAATCTTCATCGACATCGGGTGAGTTCGAAGTTTTTCCAGAACCTTAGCCTCGATCTGACGAATACGTTCACGTGTAACATTGAATTCTTTACCCACCTCTTCCAACGTATGAGGAACTCCATCATCAAGACCAAAACGCATCTTAATAATTTTTTGTTCTCGAGCAGAAAGATATTGTAAAAGGTCAGTAATATTCTCTTTGATCATCTGACGATGAGCCGTCTCAAATGGAGAAAGTGCTCCTTCATCTTCAATAAAATCTCCCAGTTTTGAATCTTCTTCTGATCCCACCGGAGATTCCAAAGAAACAATATCCTGAGAAATTTTAAGAATATGGTTAACCTTTTTAAGATCTAGATCCATTTCAGCCGCAATTTCTTCTGGCAAAGGCTCTCGTCCAAGTTCTTGCTGAAGACGACGCTGAGTATGAGTCAACTTGTTAATCGTCTCAACCATATGCACTGGAATTCTAATGGTTCGGGCTTGATCAGCGATTGCTCGAGTAATAGCTTGTCGAATCCACCACGTAGCGTACGTCGAGAATTTGAAACCTTTAGTATAATCAAATTTCTCAACCGCTCGAAGTAAACCAAAGTTCCCCTCCTGCATAAGATCAAGAAAAGGCAGTCCTCTTCCAATATATCTTTTCGCAATAGACACCACCAATCGAAGATTTGATTCCGCCAATTTTTGCTTAGCCGATAAATCTCCCTTCTCTATTCGTTTTGCTAATTCTACTTCTTCTTCCGCTGTCAAAAGTGGAATTCGACCAATCTCATTCAGGTACATTCGTACTGAATCATTCGATATTTCAGAAAGATCTACGAAATTATCTTCCGAAGATTCTTCTTGCTCTTCTTCTTGTTTCAAATCTTCATCAGTTGGTTCTACATCCTCAATCGTTACCTTTACGGTTGTTTCTTCTTTTTCTTTATTATCTAAACGTTCTTTCCAAATTTTTTCTTCTTTTACATCAATAACTTCTACCCCCAAATCCAAGAAAAGCTCATAAAGTTCATCTAGTAGCAAGATATTTTCTTCTACATTTGGGACCACCTTCATAAGCTCTTGTTCTGTAATGAACTTTTGATCTCGCCCCTTTTGAATCAATTGTTGAACTTCTGGTGCAAATTTTTCAATCCGTTTCTGAAATTTAGACATACACAAAGTGTTTAAAAACTAAAATTGTTGTAAGAACTCTTTTTTATGAGAAAAAAGCAGTCGAATATCTTCAATTCCGTACTTCATCATAACGAGACGAGTCAGTCCAAAACCAAAAGCAAAACCACTGTATTTTTGTGGATCAACACCACAATTCTTCAAAACATTTGGGTGGACCATTCCGGCACCCATAAACTCTAACCATCTTCCGACAGTTTTTCCTTCCGCATTTTTATACTCCCACCAAATATCAATCTCCAAACCAGGTTCTACAAAAGGAAAATAACCCGGCCGAATTCTTACTGTGATAGGCTTTTCAAAAACCTCACTCAGCATTTTTTCTACAATTCCCTTAAAATCCGCTACAGAAATATTCTCATCAACAAGCAAACCTTCCACCTGGTAGAAGCTTGCATCATGAGTCGCATCTACATCTTCATTTCTATAAACCCTTCCCGGGGCAATTACCTTAACAGGTACTCCCTTCTCTAACATTTTTCGAATCTGTACACTAGAGGTATGCGTACGAAGCACTACATTTTCTTTTGCATCCTCTGCCCCCGTAGAAACGAAAAAAGTATCCTGCATGTCTCGCGCCGGATGAGTATCTGGAATATTCAAAGCTTCAAAATTATGCCATTCAGTTTCTACTTCTGGACCATCAGCGATTTCAAACCCCATACTCGTAAAAATATTTTCTACTTTACGCTGAATAAGTGAAATAGGATGTAGAGCTCCTTTAGTAATCTCTTTTGATTTCGTTACATCTAGTTTTTCCGAAGCTAACTTCTTGTTAAGAGCTTCCAACTCTAATTCTGCTTTCTTAGTCCGAAAAAATTGTTCCCATTTTTGTTTGAAAGCCTGAATCTCCGGGCCGACTTCTCTCTTTGCTTCATTCTCCAAAGCCTTCAAACTCTTTAAGCAAGTCTGTAACTCACTTTTCTTTCCTAAAAAAATTTCATAAAAAGACTCCAAATCGGCAAAATTGTCAATTTTTAAAGCTTTCTCATCCGCTTGAGAGGCTAAATCAGAAATTTTATTTATAAGGCTTGAAGCTTCCATGCACAGAAAGAAAAACTTGCTTTTTCTAAAAAAATCTGCTAAAGTATTGAGATTTACTGACAAAAGTCAAATCATAATTAAATATCTTTATAGGTAATAAATATGGGAATCAACTTCAATTTCGGTCTCGGTGGAAAAAGTGGACAAGATGACGGGGCTACTGGGGTAGCGTCTGACGATAGTCAAGCGGCTAATACTCCTGTTGCTCAAGATCCAAACACAAATATTAATCAAGATATTTCTATAAATGTAACTAGTAGCGACGAAGCTCCTGCTGGAGATATTCAAATTGTAGCAGAAGAACCAGTTCAAGCTCCTGTTGGACCAACGGCAAATCCCGTACAAGCTGATGACATTAATTTTAATGTTCAGAGCACAGATGCACCAACGGCTGTAGCTCCACTAGAACCTACTGAGAATCCTTTTGCTGCTCCTCAAGTAGCGGCTGAACCTGTACCCGTTGCAGAAGCCGCACCAGCTCCGGAAGCTCCAGCGGAAAATCCTTTTGCGGCGACCGCAGAAACACCAACTGAACCTGCTAAGAATCCTTTCGCGGCTCCTGAAGTAGCGGCTGAGCCTGCGCCTGTTGCAGAAGCCGCACCGGCTCCAGAAGCTCCAGCGGAAAACCCTTTTGCGGCGACCGCAGAAACACCAACTGAACCTGCTAAGAATCCTTTCGCGGCTCCTCAAGTAGCGGCTGAACCTGTACCCGTTGCAGAAGCCGCACCAGCTCCGGAAGCTCCAGCGGAAAACCCTTTTACGGCGACCGCAGAAACACCAACTGAACCTGCTAAGAATCCTTTCGCGGCTCCTGAAGTAGCGGCTGAACCTGCACCCGTTGCAGAAACCGCAACTGCTCCAGAAGCTCCAGCCGAAAATCCTTTTGCGACTGAAGAAACGACAGAAGAAGCTCCTCCAGTAGAAAATATTGTAGAAGCTACACCAAGTATGGGAATTGATATTTTTGGAGAGTCAGAAGAAAAAAATACTAATACAACAACTGAAGAAACTTCAGTAGAAACCGACACGGTTAACGAAGAATCCATTGTTGTAGAAGAAACCACAAGCCAAAGTGGCTCTGGTGATGATAATGGAGATCCCGTAACTTCTCTTTCAGCGATAAAAGCGCAAATTGAAGCCTTTATGGATCAACACAAGAAAAACATTGCTGATTACGAAGCACAAATTGAAACCTTAAAAGGAGAAATCAAAGACGAAAAAGAACTTCTAAAAGATAAAAAAGCTGAATTTAGAAATATGCTTCATGAAATTGAGGTTCTAACAGGAGATTTTACAAAAGATGAATCCAACTCTGATTCTCAACATAAAAAAAAGAAAAAGAAGAAACACAATAATCACCCAGAAGAACTAAACAAAGAGAAGAAAGAAGACAAAAAACCAGAAGAAAATAAAACAAACGAATAAACAAAAAGCCCCGCAGTGCGGGGCTTTTTAATAACTAATAAGTTTGTAACGAACTAGTTAACTGCGTCTTTAAGATTTTTACCAGCTTTGAAAGTTGGAACTTTAGAAGCAGGGATTTTAATTTTTTGAGACGGGTTTTGTGGATTAACTCCAGTTCTAGCCGCTCGTTTAGAAACTTTAAAAGTTCCGAAACCTGTAATAGTTACTTGTTCACCATTAGTAAGTTCACCAGTAACTGTGTCGATGAAAGCTTGAAGAGCGTCTCCAGCAGCTTTCTTAGTCAAACCAGCTCGGTTTGCAATTGCTGTAATCAAATCACCTTTTGACATGATAGATGTGGGTTAATAAATATTGCGTCTCGAATTGTAGTATTAAGAAAATCCCCTTGGCAAGGGGATTTTAAAGTTTTTTAGGTTACAATATCCTTTGTTTATTGTATTTATATAAAAAGCTAAAGTATGCCTCTTAGGAGGTCGCTTCCTTACCTTGTTGGCGTCTGAGTTCCATATAAATTGGCATAACTCCCAGCCGTCCATCTTTAGCATTTCGATCAAAGTTTCCGTCTGAAACGAACATACCACCTTGGTTCTCATAAGAAGGATGTCCAGCCCATACATAAGGGCTTACAAGCCCTCTTTTGCTGTATCCCATCCCATTATATCGCTCGGTCAGGTTTGCAACCGCATGAGGAGATGGATCCGTTCCTAAAGATTTAAAACCATAATGGTCTCTATTTACGATAGCGTGTTCAGCCGAAGCTTCCCAAGTATCAAATCTCAAACCTTTTGGAACAATCGTCGTTGTTGTTCCAACGGTCTGACCATTTAGGAAATATTTATTTAGATTCCCGCTCGCTTCTCGGTACTGGATAGCCGCTAGAAGCTCCCATGGGACATTATGTTTCTGAGCAACAGCCTTATAACGAGACTTATCTCTCATAAGTGTCCCAACTGCATTCCGAAGTTTTGCTTGTTTTTCTGGAACAACCTCTCGTCCTGCCTCCTTACTTAATTTCGCATTTAAAGGGTTTTCTCCCCCAATTTGATGCTGAGCCGTTCCATTTTCAACAGAGGTACGATAAGATTTCCGTTTTTCTTTAGCCTGAGCTAAATAATCTTTAATGCTCATTGGTTTTCCGTGTTCACCCCGCATGGCATTCTGAGTCTTAATATCCATCTCACTAATATCTTTAGCGGTTAGACCTTTAATCACACTCCCCGTCCAGATTGGAAGGTATTTCCCAGTATGAATGTCAAAATAACCGGGTTTTTCACTTCCTGGCTTAACACCCCGAACACCAATATTAGTCTCCCCTGTTTTAGGGTTGAAAATTTTAACGTATTGGAACTTAGCCATTAGGTTCTTTTCAAAGTGACCCGCTCCAAGCAGACGCTCATCTACCCCTTTGAAATCAACTTTCCAGGTATTTTCTTTTCCTTCTTCCGCTTGGAAGAAATGATTAAACGCCGCGTCTGGGTTTTGCTCAACAATATCCAAAACTTCCGTACCGCTTTTACCAGAAAGTAATTTCTCTCCCTGTTTGACTAGCGCTAACTCACGAGCTTTAGCAAGATTTGCTTCTCCTCCTTCCTCTAGTAATTTTTTGATTTCTGCTTGAGTTTCTGCATCTAAACCTTCCGCTAGTTTTGTAATAGCTTCTTTGTCCGCTACTGTGGCTTCACTGTCGGTCCATTCTTTTGGAACATCCGCTTCCGCTACTTCTGAAGCACCGAAACCTTCTAAGGATCGGCCTTCCGCTTTCGCCGCTGTTTCACGAGCAACAACATCATCGACCCAGGCCTTAGCTTCGGGTGATAATTCCTCTCCAGCAGTTCCTCTTGCCGCTTCCATTCTTTTTACTCGCGCTTCATATTCGGTTCTAGCGGCTTCATCCCCTTCTTTTGCTCTTGCTTGAAGATCTTCCATATAAGATTTTACAACACTTTCAGCTGTTCTTTGATCTTTGGGATCGGCAAACATAACCTGATCAACACCAGCTTTTAAAGTTTTCAAGGCTGTTTCTTTTACAATCTCTGAACGATCACGAGTATCTCCTTGAGCCACTCGAGCATTGACATAAGCCGAAAGGTCATCGGTCATGACTTTCATGTTTTCATGCCCCTCTCGAAGTTTCGCAATCGCTTCAGGATCTGCAAAAACAGGAAGCATATCGGCTCTGTCTTTTCCCACATTACTTCCAAAATCTTCTAGATGAAGACTTGAAACCATGATTGAATTAGCCCCTTCGACCCCTTTCAGAGCTTCTAGTGTCCCCTGGTCAACCTTTCCGTAAACCATTTCTTCATCCGAGTTCCCCACCCCGGTATAACCAGGCCAGTGCTTCATCGTGATAGATCCGGTATATCCACCTTCTCTAAGCGCTTTAATGAAAAGATTTGATCTTCGAGCCAAATCCTCATTACTCGTTGCCATCCCTCGAGCTTGTCCCTCAATGAGCCCCCCAGGTCGGGTAATCTCTGTCGGAAGTAACAAACCATCAACCGCATTTCCTTCAATCTTAGACTCACTTAAAACTTTTCCGTAAAATCTGGCATAAGCGGTTAGCTCTTCATCAGAAAGTCTTGATATATCAACCTTTCCGTTATTAAGTTTATCTTTGATAGTCGAGTTTTCTTCTAGAAATCCATCAAGCATTTCTTTCGTCACTGACCGATGAATGGCTCCCATATCTTCATCTACCACGGCATTATGATCCGCATCAGAAAAGTATTTAGCTTCACCTCTCCCTCCAGGACGGTTGTAGCTTTTCCCTAAAATAGCGGCACTTGAGGCTAAGGTATTTGGATTAACTCTTTCATAAACCGGTCTATCATCTTCTCTTGTATGAGTTCTTTCAAAACTATCTCGATTGGCTTCATAAGAAGTTTCTGCTAACTTTGCATCAATCGCTGCCAAATGTTCATTAAAGGATTTTAGATCATCTTCATCTAAAATTTCTTTTGCTCGTGCTTCTAGAAGACTTCGTTCTTCAGCCGTTGAATAAATTGTGATCATCGACTTTAGCTCTGTCACGTTGAGGATTCCGCCATCCGAAGCTTCATATCGAGCTTCCACCTTATCAATAACTTCATCAAGTGATGGGTCTGCGGCTTTTCTGATTTCGGCTCTTACTAGTGGAGCCCCCCCTTTTTCTACCAGCGCAGAAGCTTTACTTTCAATATACTTATCAATGGCTTTTGTCGCCGCAGCAATTTCTTCTGGAGACTCTGATTGAAGCGATTCCTTATACTGCTTAACGAGTGCCTCTGGATCATTAGAAATATCTCTTGCTGGACCGGCTCCATCAATCTCATCGGGAGTCTTAAAAATAAAACGAGCCTTCTCGATAGCGAACTGATTAAGTTTTAGTTTCATATTTTTGTTAAATAAATCAGATCATTATATCACAAAACAACCTTTTTTAAAAGGATTTTAAGTGATCAAACTGCCGATAAAATTAGGCCTGAAGCCCTAAAGCTTTCGCCGCTGCTGCATAGTCACTCATAGCTAAATGAACCCCGTCAGATCTATTCCTCATTCCGATATACGGATTAACGAAAGTCACATGTGGATATCTAGCTGCCAAAGCTTTATATTGGGCGTTAAGAGCATCTACTTCGCCCTGTTTCCCATTTTTTGACATCGGAGGAACCGCAATCAAGGTAAACTTCGATCCGGCCGTTTCCGCAATTTTTATAGCCGCTTCTGCATTGGTAAGCGCGGCTCCTGAATTTCCGGACATAATATCGTTAGCTCCAAAAGACCAACCAATCGTTTTTGGAACTCTACCGGCTTGCTTATCCGCTTCTAGTTGTGCGAGTCCATAAGAACTCTGCGCCCCCCTTTTGACTCTTGCCGATGTACCGCCTGTTAATCCTTCTGCATGAGAATCCCCATAAACACTTTCTATAGGGCCAAGAGACCTTAAAGCTTCTGCCGCCGCTTCTCTCTCAGCGGCGGTTGGCTCTCGTGCCGGATCAGCACCTGAAGTATTTGGAGTACCTGGAGTATTTGGAGTGTTTGGCGGCGGATTTGTTCCATTTGTATCAGCCGTATCCGTTGTTTTGGCTCCAGAAAAAAAGTTTGAAATAAACTCTCTCAATTTTTTCATTAAATCGCCGAGGGTTGCCTCTAAATTTTTAATATCACCGGCGGCTTCTGGCACATTTTGGCGAACAGCTGCGACAACCTCTTTCTCTTTTCCAGACTGAACAACCTTCGTCAAAGCCGTGGTGATGGCTTTTGTCGGAATAACCCCAGGCACTTCTCTCCCCTCTCTTATATCGACTCTGTTTCCTGCTTCGGGACCCAAACTCATTTTCTAATTAAAGTTAAAATCCGATCATTGTACCAGAAATTTCACTACTTGTCTACACATAATTTATTCCTTCCAAACTTGCATTTTTTTTGGTCTAGCAGAGCGCTTTAAGATTCTTCGATTTTTTTTTCATATTGAAGAAAGTCTTTCAAAAAATCTGGATAAGCTTGCTCCAAAAAAACCTTAAAACTACTCGAAAGTACTCTTTTAGTAGAAAAGATTTTCTCTAGTTCAGACTTACTCAATTCTGTATAGGTCTGCCACTGTAAACTAAACCAATTTTTTTTAGTTGGCATCGCCTACATTTTAGCAATTAAATCATCCTGTTCTTTTTCGGCGGTTTTAATTTCTTCTGGAGACTCTGATTGAAACAGTTCCTTATACTGCTTAACGAGTGCCTCTGGATCATTAGAAATATCTCTTTCTGGAGCCGCTCCATAAATCTCATCCGGAGTCTTGAAAATAAAACGAGTCTTCTCGATAGCGAAATCATTAAGTTTTAGTTTCATACTTTTATTAAATGAATCGGATTGTTATATCACAAAACAATCTTTTTTAAAAGGGTTTTAAGACATCAAACGAGCTGTAAAATTAGGCCTGAAGCCCTAAAGCTTTCGCCGCTTCTGCATTTGTAAGGGCGGCTCCTGAATTTCCGGACATAATATCATTAGCGCCAAAAGACCAACCGATCGTTTGTGGCACTCTACCGGCTTGTTTATCCGCTTCTAATTGAGAAAGCCCATAATCACTCAGAGCCCCTCTTTTGACTCTTAAGCGACCGCTGTCGAAGGCTTCATTGCCTGAGCTCTTGCCAGATTCTGAGCATAGTAACCAGGCTTATGATTCGGACCAGCTTCCCAAGCTCCCCATCCCTGTTTATTAAAGACCCATCTAGCTGCTGCCATATTTGTTTCAGGATCATAAAGCTGTTCTCGGTAATCACGATTAGGGTCAATAATCCCATCTTTAATCAAACCATCACGATGAAGTCCACTAATCTGCATCAGACCAGTATGCCCTGCTTGGTAGTTATTACCCGCACGAGGATCAAGCCCACTCTCCCCGATCATAATCGCTACAACTTTATCGACTGGTTCAGTTGGAAAATATTTTGCAGCCAATGCATAAGCCTGCTCTCCTGACAATTTTTTTCCAGCAGCAACTTCAATATTTTCCAAAGCTCTAAGATCTTCTTCTGTATAGTACGTCTCTCCGTCAGACCCTTTAAGCTCTGAAAGCAAGCTTTTCAGCTGATCTCGATCAGTGATATATCGACTCAACCATTGTTGAGCAAGATTCAAATTCAGCTTCCCATCTTTCATGATTTGGGTTTCAGACATTCCATTCTGTAAACGATGAGCTTGGGTAAGTACTTCTTCGAACTTAGCTGGAAAGTCTTCATCACTTACGCCTTTAAAGGTATCACTTTTGGCCAAAGCCAAAGCAATACGAAGATCAACGCCTTTAAGTGCGGCCATTTCAGTGGCTCGAGACAATCTTTCATATCCTTCCGAATCTTCTTTGATACCCGCTTCTTCCAAAACAGCTTTTACATCTTTAGTAAAAGTAGATTTAAATTCCTCTAATTTATTATTGGCAACAAACCCTTCTTCCCCTTCAACAACTTTAATAGTTGTTCCATTGTGAATTTTTAAACGCGCCCCAGAAGGAGAAAAGAATTCTCCATTATACCCTCTTCGAGTAAAAATTGTACTTCCATCTTGCTTAGAACCAGAGGCCACTACTTGACGCACATTAGGAGGCAAAACCTGACCTGCTGTGGTCTTTAAGTAAAGTTCTTTATTCCCAGCTTCATCAAAATTAAATGTAATTTCTTTTGATTCTCCAGAGGCAAGTTTTTCTGCTGAAATACCCCCCTGAGTTACAAATCTTAGCCTTTCATTCTCATCTTTTCTGAGTAATTGATCTGGTGTTAGTGTTTTAAGCTCTGTCTGTTCTTCGGCTGACAGTGTTGTTGCGGTCGTATTTCCAAGAAGCTCTGCAATTTTTTGTTGATCGGCCAAAATCGTCGCTAAAGCCTTAATCGACTCGGCATCTAATTTTTCTGGATGCTTTTCAAAATATGCCTGAAGCACCTTTGGCCTAATTCCTTTTTCTGAAAGTAATTTAGATGTTTCCTTAATAGCGTTTTTAACTTCTTCACTCTCTGGTTTTTCTGCATTTCGAGATAAGATAGCGGCTAAATCTTCAGCTTTAACAGGCTCAACCGATTCTTGAGCCCCAATCCGCATCGCATTCGCCGCCTCTTTCGCTCCCCCTCTCATAGTGAAGTGCACTCCATCTCCCGCCATAGCGTATTGTCCAAGTTCAACCACTCGAACATCTGCTCCCGCTAAGCTACGAATAAATTTATTCGCTTCTTCGACATTATGTCCTTCTAATGGTGGGAGTGTACCAATAACCAGTTTCACACCATTAGCCCTAGCCGTCTCTATCATTTGAGTGTAAGCAGTCCGAATTGTAGCTAAATTACCAGCATCGTTCGTTCCTCCCAAAATAGTCACGACCTCTGGCTTAGGTCTTTGCTGAAGAGCTCTATTAAGAGCTGCAGGCATCGCACTAATAGAACGACCTTCTTCCGCATCAAGTTTGACTCCTGGCAAATGTGTCCCCATACGAATCGTGTTGGAATCCCCTATCATAAGCATTCGCGAAGAATCAAAAGAATTTTCTACATCCCTTCCCACTTCTCCTCCTGTCGGTAGACGAAAACAATACCGAGAAGGAATAGTATTCGAAAACTGTTTTAGGTGTTTCATTAAAAATGATGATTAATCTCGCCATTGTAACATAAATACCACAAAAAAACAATCTTGTTTAACCAAAAAGACTCTTACGAAAAGCCTGTATTTTACGACGTCTTTGAGACTTTTTCAAAATCTTTAAGATATGCTTCTCATAACCAATAAAATCTTTCAAAAAATCAGGAAAAACTCTGCCTAAAAATACTTCAAAACTACGAGATAAAGCCGTATTTCCTGAAAAAATTTCATCAATCTGCTTTTGCGAAAGAGCCGCATAAGCTTTTAAATGTATCTTGAACCAGTTCTCATCTCGTTTCATCGCCTAGAGTTTTGAAATAAGATCATCTAATTCGTTTTCAGCCATTTCAATCTCCTCTAAATGGAGGGCCTCTTCTTGCTGAACTAATTTTCGCAAAGCTTCGTGAATGGCCATATTTTCCAAATCTCCAAAAAAGTGAGGGTTTTTTTCTAAAACCTTTCTAAACAGCAAAGTCTGTTTCTCATCCATTTCTTCCAAAATAGGTAGAATTTCTGTCTGAGAATTCTCATCAGACGCTAAAATCTGTTCTTTAACAGCCTTAGAAAGAAAAAGATTTCTTCCTAACAAAACTTTGATAACTTCAAGATTTTCACTCATTTGTCGCGACATTATACCAGAAAACAACATCAATTACAAACCCCGAACTCAAGACTTTATTTTTAGTTCATTTTATGGTACAATGAACTGATGACTATTGAGCAAATCAAAGATGATATCTTGAAGCTGGTTAAACGAAACCTTGTTTTAAGCCAAGAAATTCGAACCAAGGTAGTAACCAAGTTACCAACACTAAGAGAAGATCAGCTTATAACCATTCATGAAACCCTCATCGAAGCTGACAAGGCTCAAACAGACGCTCTTAATGAAATACTAAAAAAAGAACCATACTTTTTTCATAAAATGGAACACATCATTCTTATGTCTATGGAAGAAGAATTTCAACGACAAGAAGAAGTAGAACATAAAAAAGCTGATGAAACACTCCAATCAGACTTAAATCAACTCTCATAAAAAATATGAAACAATTAAATCTACAGGCTATCGATATTAACAGTAAATTCTTATATCTAAGTGCAGAAGGACCAAAAGGACCTGAAGACGCAGAGAGAAGCACTCCTAGTCAAGATAAGACGGTTATCACCCCGGATTGGATCAAACAAAGAAACAGTGATATTCAAACTAAAATTGATGGAATCCCCGTTCCTCCGGCTGTGCAAAATTTGGCACATGGTCAAATTGGTGATCTTATTAATCAAACGGCTGGAAAAGAAGTCTTGAATCGATCGCAATTAGAAAAAAGTATTGAAGACACACTAAACGATGCTGAAGGAGAACAAGTTGATACTGCTCGAGCAGCAAAAGACAGTGACGTAACTCAAGAAACAATAGAAGCACAACGACAAGAAATTGAAACACAACTAAGAAGTTATCTGGAACAAGTCGCTAAAACCTATGCTGAAGAAGCGGCTAAAGTTCGAGAAGAAACTAATGGTGATCCTGAAGGAGAAAAAATGGCAAATTCGATTGATGGAAAATCTCGCATTATAAAACAACTGGGACAACAAATTGGCTCCAACGGAATTGATTGGGAAAACTCTGACTTTAGTGGTCTTGGCGGGGACAATGAAGCTGTTGTACAAGCCGCACAAGCAGAGCTTGGTCAGGCCAATAGTGATGCCGAAGGAAATGCCAAATATACTCCAGGAGGAGCTGATCAACCTTGGTGTCGAGATTTTGTAAATTACGTTTGTAAACAAGCTGGACACGATATTGGTGATGCTTCTCTAGCTCAAGAATGTATTGGGGGAAGTGGTCTCGGTCACATTTGTATCAAGGTTGGAGGCCAATGTCTTGGTGGTAATCAAGGAAATAAAGTTTGTTACAAATCTATGCCATCAACTTTTGAATGGAACACGGCTGAAGCCGCCGCTAATGGAGATAAAACTCCAAAACAAGGAGAAGCTCCAGATGGATCTCTTATCGTTACTAAGAGAGAAGCCTCAGACTCATCAGTTACCTAACTAAAAACATGAAATACTTAAACAAAAATCAAGTACGAGAAATTACAACATTTTACTACCAAAGTGGTGGAAATGAAACAAGACCTACAGATATAGATGCCGATCTTGCCGCTTCAATAGAGGCTGAAAAAGCTGAAAGAATAGCTGATACTAATGCCGAAAGAGAAGAAACTAACGCAGAAATTTTGAATTCAGAGTTCAAAGTTATGACGGGAAAAGAATACGCAGAAAAAAAAGAAATTGTCTTAGAACAAGCATTGGAAGAAGGAACTTTCAAAGAGATTTGGAATGAACGACTTGAAGCTCAAAAGAAAGAAGGATTCAACGGAATGTACATTCCTGAGGATCTTTACGATCAGGTTTGGGATTATGTTCAACACACCTTTGAAGCTAAAGGATCAAGTGGAGATACACTAAAAAATAAAGTTACCGAAGCAATCGAAAAAGAAGCCCTCTTCTTTAAAATGTTAGCACTAGACAATCCCGTGCCAAAAAATCCTGATGGAACACCTCAATACACTTTCCCAGGAGGATTTCTAACCGAGGGTGATTACATCGATCACTTAGCCCAAGGAGATCCAAATGATGCAAAAGACGACATCGATCCAGAGTTACTTGCCTATTTAAGAGCGAGTAATGCTCTTGGCCTCGGATTCAAACACGAACAGGGTGGAAACGATCTAGAGGGATTGGAAAAAAGATATGAAGCCACACTCGAAAGACTTCGAAAATTTAATATTCAAAATTTAAGTGCCCTGCGAGAAAATCTTGGAAAACTCGGAGACAACCCAACTCCCGCACAAGCGGCTCAGGTTTTACGAGATGGGACGGTCGATCCTTCTCGAGTAGAAAGTAATAATGGAGAAATTAATACTCTTTGGGATCTGATCCGAATTATTCTTGAATTTGCAACGGGTAAAAAATACAGTTTTTCTAACAATGACCGAGTTTCTGGTGATGAAATCAGTGGTGAACTTCCTAATGGAAATGGAGAAGCCACTCCAGCCTTTGCTCAACAAGCTCTAGATCAAGCAACGGGAACAAATAAAGCAATTCTAGCAAAAGCATTAGAGGCAATTGGAGTAAGTGAAAGTGGTAACGCTGGACTTATTCGAGAAATGCATGCATGTGCAGGACTTAACGCTGGACCAGGCACTCCCTGGTGCGCCTCATTTATCAGCTGGGTATTGCAAAAAGCAGGAATTGATGGCCCAAAAACGGCTTCTTCTAGAGAATTTTTAAATCATGGAACCGCCATCTCTCCAGGTGATGCTCAACCAGGAGATCTTTGTATCTTCTCTCGAGGGAGCGGAGGTCATGTTGGAGTATTTGTTGGCTGGGATAGAAACAGGAAACCTATTATTGTTGGTGGAAATCAAAGTAATAGAGTCTCTGTTAAATCGAGTCGTCAAAACCTCATTGGGATTCGTAGAATTGGATAAAAAATGAAATATTTAAAACACACATCAGAGTTAGAGATAAAAACCTTCTATTTCAATAGTGGACCAGAAGGTGAAAAAGAGCCTGAAATAAGTGCTGCAGCAGAGCTTCTAAAAGAACAACTCACCGACGAAGAAATTAAAGCCAAAATACAAGCTTTAGTTGATCAAAGAGGAGAAGAAGAAACCCACAGGATTATTAGAGCTACTCTAGAAGAAGATACGGAAAACACCGAATTAACCGATCAAAAAAATCGAATTCGGGAAATTTTAAAACAAAGAATTGTTACTAAAAACAGAGAATATCTAGAAGCAGAAAAAAGTGATATTGATAAAAAAATTCAAACGATCAATGAAAATTTTTCAAAACTAGAACCACCATTAGAGCCATCGCAAACATTAACCCATGAAAAAATTATCGAAGATCTCGAATGGAATAATCAAGCGATGTACGCTTCAAAAGAGGAAGCACAAAAAGCTATTACTGAGTACTTAGATAATTACGAAAAGGATGAAATCCAAGGCTACAAAGAAAATCTTATTACCGAAGCACACGGAGACACGATTAACACAGCTGCAGAATCACTAGATACCGGAAGACTAAAAATCACTCCAAAAGCATTAACAACAGCATTAGCTCAAAATCTTAGTATTGATGATATTAAAAGTCTTACACCCGAAAAAATTCAGGACTTTGTTAAACAGTTTGAAACAAACATAAAAGATAACCCAGTATTAAGAGATTTGAACCCTCAAAATCTTATTACTCCAACACCAACAGAGACCCGAGACCTTAGCAATGCAGTTACACAACCAAACGCTACAACGACGACCCCAGAACAAGGCAAAGACCTATTAACAACGCTTCTTGAAGCGCTTCAAAAATTACTAAAAGAGTTATTTGGAAGTAGTACCCAAGGTGATACAACGACAACTAGTGGACGAAATTATACGGGAGAGCAAATTTTGAACGACAATATCGAAGGTATCGAAACAAATTCATCGGTCGTTAATAGAGCTTTAAACTGGGTTCAGCAAGGACGAGCCGGAGTTAAGGGGGCTCGACACTGTACTCACTGGGTAGAAAAAGTCTTTTTTGGAGAAGGGACTACCGATGGCTCCAAAATTCACTCCCTCCCAAAAGCCATTAATTATCGTGTGAATCGAATTAGTTCAGGAACAGGAATTGGTTCAAATGGTGGTGCAGGACCCGAAGAAGTCGACAAACTTCCACCTGGTTCTCATATCATGATTGATCATTGTCGAAATGGTCAGTGTAATCAAGGAAAAACACACAGTGCAATTCTACTTTCACAACCAAGTAATGGTGTGGCCAGAGTGGCAAGTTATCCAGGAAATGGAAAACCTCCCCGAATAGAAACTTACACAATGACGGCTAATGGTGCTGGAAATAGTAAAAAAGTAATTCGAGCACACCACCCACCAAGCTAAGAAATGAAAAAATTATTTTTATATCCTCAAAATTCAATATCTCGTTTTGTTTACCAAGAAACAGGACCAGAGGATAAAAGCCCCGCAACCGATACACGAGAAAGAACCTATGCTGAAGAAATAAAAAAATATATCGAAAAAGGTACTCAAATTTCTGATGCACTCATTCAGGCTGAAGCTGCTCGGTGTGCTAATACATTACAAGATTATACTGATATTTGCCCTCTAATTGAAAAAGCACTGGATGGAAGAAAACTATCAGACATAAATGATTTGGCTGGGTTAAGTGATAAAATCATCGAAGCCGCCACTGAAGGAAGAAATATTGAACAACCATTAGAAAGAGATAAGTTTGATGAAATTTGGGCTGAAATAGAAAAAAATCCTCCGGTTAATCTCAATATTCCAGGAGAATTAAAAGACACTATTGCCAGTTCAATAATCGCTAATTTAGAAACCAAAGGATTATCAGACGAAGAAATCCAAACAGAGGTTTCTAGAATGATTACCGATGAAATCACCTACCACAAAACACTAAAATCTATTGTTGAAGGAACAGAAGGGAAAGAACCTAGTTCTGTAGAAGTGCCACTGACCCAAGAGAAATTTGATGAGATTTGGGCAAAGAGGCAGAAAGAAAGCCAGGAAACTAAAGCTGGTGAAACAAGTATCTTTATTCCTGAGGAATTTAAAAATGATATTGGTCGATATGTTATCCACATGTTGGAAACAAAGGATCTATCAGACAAAGACATTGAAACCAAAACTCGAAAACTTATAGAGGAATACGCAACATTCCTAAAAATAAACGAACTAAATGAAATCGATCTAGAAACAGGCGAACGTGCAACCGAAAGCACAGAAAAAACACTTCAAAAAGCACTTGAAGAAATTGCAAAAGCCAACAATATAGATCCTCAAATTCTTTATCGTGCCATAGCTATTAATTACGAAGGGTTTGGTCTAGACAACAGCCGAAATCCCCTCGCTTACAATAAAGAAGAATACCTAAAAAATGCTGAGGCTCTAGCAAAAAAATTAAAAGAAAAACTAGGCGAAGTCGCCAAAAGCAATCCAAATATAGACACGACTACCCCTCAAGGGCAAGCCGAAGCTCTAAATTTGATGGGAGGGGCGCCAGGACAAAATGGTGAGTTCAGTCTTTTAGACCTTTTTAAACTCTTCAAAGATATTGCAAACCTTGGTAAACCAGGCAGCAAAGCTACCGACAGTAGTGGTAATCCTTTATCTGTGGCAAATCCAAGAGGAAATACTCATTCTCCTGGAAGTATGAGAAACATTGAAGGTCATCCTGGATCCATTAATCTAAATTCTGAGTTTTATGGGGAAGAAATGAAAGCTCAATATGAGGCCCTTCCTCAAAACTATAAAGATGCTGTTGAAAAAATTACTGAAGGTTGGGATGAAGGGTGGTCACTCCCTGTTATGCGTCATGCCATCAATGCTCATAAGCAAGGAAAACCTTTTTCAGCCGATCGTCCTTTTTTCGCCAATGATCTGGGAACCCAACGAGCCCTAATTTATATTCCTGGAAAAGGGAGCATTCAAACAAAATGCCACGGGGGAAGTGGTGGAATTAGTAACGTTCCAAAGAGTCATGGAAGCCCTCTAGGTTCATTTTATTTTCAACCAGGCGACGTAGCATTTCTTCCAAACCATCGTTATGCTGCACGAGCCACTGTTCATGGAATGGAACCAATGACTCAAAGCTATAAAACAAGTTATGAACAAGGAGGAAACATTGATCCAGCAGCAGGTAATACCAATACCGCTGGAAGAGCTATCTTAATGCACGGATCAAATGGGACTACCTGGGGATGCTGGGGAATTCCCAAAGAACATGCCGTTACTTTCGCCCAAGCCATACAAGAGTTCGGTGGTGCCAATGGAGAAGCCTTTGTTTCTGTGGCTCGCTAAAACACTGAATTGAGAGTAAACAATGACTCTCGGCTATCGTCATCGGCTACCTTGTTTGGACGTTCAAATCCACATTTTTCACAAACATGAATAATTTTAAAAGGCAATCCTGATTTGAGTTCCAAACGAACAGGTCTCATTTTCCCTCCACAGTTAGCAGCCCTGTCTCCAGGATTTATATCAACATGCTTTGAATACAGACAATTCGTACAATGATTTCGACAAGTTCCCTGCGCTGGAGGCACCTCTGTCCCACAGTTCTCACAGATAAAACCATCATTTTTATGCGTAAATCGTTTTGAATGAGTCATAAATCTATTTTTTATTACCTCTAATTTCAGTCTTTTCTAAATTATCCCATTTGTATAAATTTTTCTAAGAAAACACAGTAAAATTTACGCTAAAAAATTAAAGTGTCTGAGCGAAGCGAGTTTTTAATTTTTAGTAAATAAGCTGATTGTTTTCAAAATTTTATATAATAGGGTGACCTTTTTTGGTTCGTTTTTTGGTCAAACAAAAAATGAACTCTATAATAATTTTGTGAATCACTTCAAACTACTCGGAATTAGAATCGATAATCATGATGAAACTAAAATTGAAGAAATTTTTGACGACTTTTTAGCCAGTAAAAAGTTTAATCATATTGCGACCGTTAACCCTGAATTCCTGGTTGAAGCCAATAAAAATACGAGCTTTAAAAATATCTTAAATGGTACAGAGTTAAATATCTGTGACGGAAGCGGCATTAGTATATGGAGCAAATTATTGTACAAAAAAAGTATTCAAAGAATACCTGGAGTTCACATCGCTGAATTACTCTGTAAAACCACGGCCAAAAACAATAAAACCGTCTACTTTCTTGGCGGTTTTGGCGTAGCAAAAGAAGCGGCTAAGGTCATGAAAAAAAAATATACAAACCTAAAAGTAGCAGGATTTGAAGATGGCGACCCAAAATCAATCAGTAAAAAACTAAAAGAAGCTAATCCTGATGTCATTTTGGTGGCTTTCGGTGCTCCTGCACAAGAAGAATGGATTAAAACATTCATCACCGAGATTCCGAATTGTCGAATTGCAGGAGGATTTGGTGGGACTTTTGATTTTTGGGCTGGGAAGATAGACAGAGCTCCTTTTTGGATGCAAAAAATAGGGATTGAATGGCTCTTTAGACTATTGAAAGAACCTAAAAAGCGAGGAAATCGTATCTTCAACGCTGTTATTGTCTTTTCTTATCTTATTGTAAAAGAAAAATTCAGCAAAAAATAGAGACTTCTCTCCCCTACTCTGACACTTCTCCGAGAGGATTAAATGTTATCCAATTCCGCAAGGATATCTTCTTCTGCTGCAGCTTCTTTAGCTTGATGAGCCGCTTCTTCTTGTTGCAAACGTTTTTGTTCTTGTGCCCGACGAGCAGCTTTCGCTTCAGCGTCTTTTGCCGCCTTAATCGGATCTATTGGTTTCTTCCCATATTTAGCATCAATCTCAGCCAACTTTACCCTTTCTCTTTTTAGGATATCTCTTAATTTTTCCGTCTGCTCAGAATTCATGATTTCTGTCAGATTAAACCAATATTGCCGCTCTGGATCTTTCATTGATTCAGAACGAATAATGAAGTCTACTAACTCTGGATCATTATTTTTAAGCTTGTCTGAAATATTAAAATCATTGATGGTCTTACCAGAAGGCGTCTTAATCAGAGCCAAGTCAGCCGTGGTAATTTTAACGGCTACTCCTCCAGTGGTCGCAACAGCCCCTTGTCCATCTTGTTGTTGGTTTTGTGTTGTTGGATCAAACGTGTTCATTTCAGAGTATTATAACAGATCTAAAGTATTTTTTTAAATATTATTTTGAGTTTCTACCCATTCAATAAAGGCTTCTACATTATCCCAGCTCTGTTCGGTTCCGTTAACCGTAGCTTTAATAGTTCCCCCTTCCTCTTTTAAGTTTGAGAATTGAGCAAAAAGAGGTGAAGCCAAAAAGTTCGCCAGAGTCTCTAAATGAGAAGTCTCAAATTTGAAAGCGCCCCAAACTCCATTCGGCATTTTAACGAGTGTATCCACCGTCGGCACAAAATTTTGATTATTTACCAAACTTCGTGGAACCAGTGCTTCTGGATCAAATCTATGAGCAAAATCTGTTCTAAATCGATCTACATCAGCTGAAACCTGCTCAAAAGAGATTGTTTGTAAATGTTCTCGAATAATTCCAACATCTTCTTGAGTCTCTCGAATAAGGTTATGTAGCTTCTGAGGAGTCATATCGGCATAGTCTAGGCTACGTCCTCCAAAAGGAGTATCCATTCGACCAAGTCGTTCAACAATTGTTCCCCCAATAATACCATCTAGAAGGAGTAATCCTCCAGCGACTAACTTACCTCTACCTCCAAATCGACTAACTTTCCCAGCGGCCCCACGAAGCCATCCTGGTCCTCTTTGTGCAAACCGAGCAATACTTCCAGTAGCTTTTGGTCTCACTACTTCTGCAGCAGGGCTAGCCAATTTACCAGCAAGAGCTTGTCGTCCTTTTCTCACACCATAACCTCCACCAATTAGAGCGCCTCCACCAATAATAGTATCCATCCATCCTGGAATAGCTGTCCAACTTTGAATGTCTTCCCAGATATCGGTATCTAGTCTAATTCCTCCTTCTTTAAGCGTTACATCAATACCATCAGCATGCTCTGCCCCCACATGAGTGGCAAGAAAATGAAGATCTGAAAGCTCATTCCCTTTGAGGAAAAGTTTATAACCATTTGATTGAGCCAATAAGTCTCGTAAAACCGTAAGCTCTGAAGTCTGAATATCATTAATATTTGCTTCTGCCAAAGGCTGTCCATTAAGCCGAATATCTACCTCTGGGTCCCCTGATTGTCTAAATCCGTTAATCTGTGTAATTAAAGCTTGATAATTTGTATCACTCTCAACTCGACTCTCTGCAGGAACTTCCGTACGGTCAGTAGGAGTTCCATTTTCTTCTTCTAAAAGTTCCCGATAATGGTGCAATGTTTCACCCGCTTTTTGTGCCTCTGTTTTCCCTGATTCATCACCATCAAACCAGTCAGTAATCCAATCTGCAATGCCTGGAAATTGAAAAATCAAACCAAAGAACATTTTTTGAAAAGTTCCAAGTTCTACAGAAGTAAATAACCAGTCTTTAAACTCCATAGCTCCCTGTCCTGTTTTTCGAAGATAACGGTCATACTGCTTCACTAAATCCGACTTATAATGCCTAAAATACTTAGGAATTCGCTCTAAACGAGCTACAATTTCTTCTAATTCTTCAGAAGTTAGTTCTTCATCGGGTTTATTATAAGTTCCAAAAAGAGATTCAACCGCTTCAAAAGAAACTCCATCTGGAAATAATTCATCAATTTTCGGCCCGACTACAGAGTTAAGATATTCATCGTTAATCTCTCCAGCCTTAAACTTTGCTAAGAAAGCCCCTTCTGCTCCAGAAAAAACGTGAGACATCACAGGATCCATATTCTTAAAGTCTGGATTTCCTGCACCACCTAATACACCTGACCAAGCCACAACACTAGCTCCGGCATTAACTCCATGCCCTAACGCGGTGTTATTAAAGTTTCTCCCTAACCCTTGATCGGTCCAAGCATCTTCCCAATTTGACTGAGTTTCTGAAGCCCCTGTTGGATTAATATATTTCTGATGATCACTAACCCATTTTTTAATGTGGGAATTTACGTTTACCTTTAATAGCTCTTTAAACTGAGCCATCTGAGCTAAACGCTCTTCATCAGTAACCGGGTCTGAAACCGTTACTTCTTCTCTAACCTTCTTAATAATATCCCCTACCTTAATTCCTGGGGTAGCCAGAATATCGGCTTGTTTCTGATTTAAATTCCGCGATTCAATATTGGCTCTTCGCTCTTCTTCTGCAGCAGCATCAGCCGCATCACTCGCCTCTCTTGCTGCTCGAGACTCATCATACAAACGTCGTTCTTCTGCTGGATCTGCCGCAACCCTTCGAGCCAAAGCATCAATACCATTCACCGTTCGCGTTTTTGCTTCAGGTCCACCATAAGCACTCGGGGGAACTTTTCCAAAAGCCGTATGAAGCTGCCGTAAACCTTCAGCAATTTTCCCCGCTTCATAGTTATAACGATACAAAGTATTATTTAATCTCATTCGAGCTTCCAAAGCCCCATCATAAAATCCTTGTTCTGCAGGACTTAAACTTCCCCGCTCCATAGCTCTCATCTGATAAATAAAAGCTAACTGAGAATTACGAGCTTCTAATCCTTCTAGGCCAGCATTTACATACTCACTGGCTATCGGAGAATATCCAGGTCTGTCTTGAGGTCGCTCTCGGTATTCGTGATTAGACATTTTATTCAGTAGGTTCTGCCGGAGCAGTATTAATATTTAAATCCTTAGCAATTCGATCAAGCATCTCATTAAAACGTGCTTCTTTACTTAATAAATTACCGCCATAATCAAAGGCATCATTCCATTCAAACCATTCTGAACTATCTAGGTTAATATATCCATTTCTAAACTCGACATACTCCTCTTTCACGGCTCTTGGGTCTTCTAAAATTTTCATAAATTTCTCAAGTGTAGCTAATGATAAACCTTCTTCTAAAGCTTTTGCTAAATCTGGATTAGCCCCCAATGCGGCTTTTGCTTTATCAAAGAATTCTTTAGTAATAGGTTCTTCCTTTCCAACTTTTATATGAACTCCATCAAGCTCAATTTCACCTTTAACTTCTCCACGTTCTAAACTATTTCGTACTGTCGTAGTATCTCTTTCTACAGTTGTCAAAGTTCCATCTTCATCTTTTAAAGTTGCTTCTAATAAATCTTTAATGGCGTTATCGTTACCTGGTTTCAACTCTACTGTTTGCCCATTAACCACAAGATTTCCTCCTTCAACTTTAATATCAGCAGTTCTATCTTTTTCAGACATATTAGATTCAAAATCATAAATGGCATCAATAGTTGTACCATCCAATCCAGCCTGTAATACATCTTTCATGTATGGTTTTTGTTCTACTGAACGAAGAAGTGTTTTTAATACATCTCTTTGATCTGGCGACATAGACTGAAGTGTTTGTACTTTTTCAGCAGGAGTAATCTGCCCATCTCCATTAAGATCCATCCCTGCTATATTCAAATTAGGAACAGCTCCCAATAAATCTCTATTCTCATTAACAAAACTTAATCCATCACGATTAGCCTCAACTTGTTCAGCTGTTAGACCAAACTCTTCTCCCAATCTACCCAAATAAGCATTTTTAATTTTATCTTTTGCAGCATCTACATCCGCTTGCAACTGTTCAGAAAGAGTTGTTTCTCCTTCTTTTTTACCAAAGCTATCCATCAAACTTTTAAACTGCATAAACAGTTTTTTAAGCATTAAAATAATGACTTCTAAACCTTCCACAGGTTCATCTTCAGCTAAGTATTCGGCAAAAGATTTTTGTGTTTCTCCATTCGCTAACTTATTAACCCAACGCTCCCATCGAGGCGTTCCCACATGCTCTGGAAACTCTTTAGCGGCTTGATCAATAAGCTCACTTGCTTTTGCTTGATTGGCTTCAATAGCTTCTCGTTGAGCTTCTGCCTTACTTTTTCCATTTGCTTCTTTGGCAACTTCACCAATTCTTTTCATAATTTCAGATTCATTCTCTTTAATGTGAGTTTTAAGTTTCTCAGGATCGGTCTCACTAAATGAGAATCCTAACACACTACCGAGCTTTCTTAAAGCGTCAGCATCATTAGAACTTAAAGCCTTCTCTAATATACCTTTCAAATATTTTTCAACTTTATCCGTAGTTAACTGCTCTGTATCAGTGGAAACAATATCTGGAAAATTGGTAAATAAATCTGATATTCTCTCCTGAGCTTTCCCGGGCGCCCAATCAGGCATCTCAAAAGGATTTGGCTGATCTGGTGTTAATGAATCTAAACCTTCTACAACTCCTTCCGCCATCCTATCAGCTTTTTCTTTATCTAACTTATCAGGAACACCGTCTTTAAAATCATTTTGCAAATCTCCTAAAACTGCTTTAGAAACTTGTTCAAAAGCTTGTTTTACTGCAGTTTCTGAAAAAGGGAATTTCCCAGCTAAACTAGAAATAAGAGAAGCATTATTTTTCAAACCACTTATAAAATCTAAAACGGCTTTTGGCCCTCCTTCTGCTTGAAGTTTTGTCGAAAGAGCAGACTTTAACGCTTCAGGGCTATCAGCCGAAACTCCAAGAAACTCTGCAAGAGCCGCCATAGCAACTTTGTTAGTCTCTACTGTTTCTGTAGATTCTGGTGCTTGATCTCTGCCCGCATCTCTTGTTTCTGGAGCCGTGGTTATTCCATCCAAATCAGCTAGTACTTTTTCTGCTGCAGTTACCAAAGCTTTTTCAGGTTCTTTCATCTCTCTCTCTTTAACCAAAGTACTCTGAATATAAGTTACCCAATCATCTAGAACCCCTTGTTTTTCTACTGGATCAGTCGAGGTTTCATAACGAGAAAAATGTGCCTGAGAAAATAATTGTTGAGCTTGAGTAGAAGCTCCATTCAAACCAGAAAGAATTGCAAACATTTGTTCATGTCTCGCTGGCCCTTCTGTGGTAGTCTCAACAGCTCCAAGCAGATCATCCGATCCAAATTTAGCCTCTCCAGTGGTATCTAATTTCGAGATATCAATACCTGATTCTTTCAATAGCCAATCAAGTTCCGCTTGATTCCCCCCTGTGACCTCTTGCAAAGCCTGACGAATTGAAGCTTCTGTTTCCGTGGAATCTGCTCCTGAGCTTCTTAGGCTTTCTATTAAATCCTTACAAGATTTAACAGCATTTTGAAGATCTTTATCAGCCACTTCCACTCCTTGTGAGTGCTTATCTAGTTCTTCTTTAGTGGCTTCATGCTGCTTCAACGTCTCTTGATCTCGATCACCATCAAAATCAACCTGAGCCGCTCCAATATTGTCGATAGCCTGTCGAATATTTCCTGTCATTTTTTAGGCGTTATTTTTGTTAACAAGTTCTAGAAGTTTGACTTCTAATTCAGATAAAATTTCTAACTTTTCCCGATTCGAAAGCGTTTGGTAGGAAGTCTCCATAAAATTTAAGTTATAAATCTTTCAGTTCTTTATCGAACTCCTCTTCAAAGGCTTCAAATTCTTGAGCTTCATGATTGTTAATTTTATCATTCAGCGCTTTTACCTCTTGATGACTTGCAATCTTTCCACCAAAAATCCCTTGGTTTTTGTTCGATCGATGCCAAAATTTTCGGTAGAATCGAGTCATATGAAGATTTAAAATTCAATAAATCTGGATATTATATCACATTTAGTGAAAAATAACAAACCGAATGGATCGTCAGGAAGCGCAAAAAAAGATTAAACAACTCACTCAAAAAATTCTCGAAGCCAATCGAGCCTATTTCAATGAAAATAAAGAAATTGTACCAGAAAGTATTCGAGATCAAATGAAGAAAGATTTGATCGCTCTAGAAAAAGAATTTCCAGAGCTTATTCAACCAAATTCTCCGACCCAAAGAGTGGGAGCACCCTTGGACAGCAAGCTTCCCAAAATTGATCATAAAAACCGAAAATATTCACTAGGAGATGCTTTCAGTGCAGAAGATTTACGAGAATTTGATGAGCGGGTTAAACGATTCCTAAAAGCCGACACCATAGAATACTCTTGTGAGCTCAAAATTGATGGTTTAAATATTACTCTGTGGTACGAAAACGGAGAACTTACAAAGGCTCTGAGTCGAGGAGATGGATTTACTGGAGAAGACGTCACTCACACGATCCGAACTTGTGAAAATATCCCTCTGAAATTAGGTAAAGACTTGGATTTAGAAATCAGTGGAGAAGTATTTATTGCTAAAAAAGATTTTGAGCAAATCCGAGCCAAAAACCCTGAAGAAGATTTTGCCAATCCTCGAAACTTAGCCGCTGGTAGTGTGAGACAATTAGATCCCAAAATTGCCGCCAGTAGACACCTAAGAATGTTTTGTTATGAGCTAGGAGAACATAGTTTTTCCACCCCAAAGAACCAGAAGGATTTATTTGAAATATTCGATAAGTTACACCTTCCTCACGAGCCAGATTTCGAAGTATTTCCTGACATAGAAAATGTGATCAAATTTTGTGAACAATGGACAGAGTTATCACGGAATAAAATTTTTTATGAAACAGATGGAATCGTAATTAAAGTCCATGACTTTAATTATCGAAAACGATTAGGATATACGGCTAAAACCGCAAAATTTGCTATTGCTTATAAATTCCCTGCAGAAGAAAAATACACACAACTCTTAGACATTCATTATCAGGTTGGAAGAACGGGTGCTATCACTCCGGTAGCCATACTAGAACCCGTAGAAATTGCCGGATCAACCGTCAGCAGAGCTACACTCCACAATCCAGAGGAAATTGAACGAAAAAATATTAAACTCAATGATACAGTTATCATCCGAAAAGCGGGCGATATTATCCCAGAGGTTCTTTCTCCGATTCTGGATTTAAGAACTGGAGAAGAAAAAGAAATAGCTTTCCCTAAAAAATGTCCTGAATGTGAAAGCGAATTAGACTTTTCTGAAACCGTGATTCGCTGTCATAATCTAGACTGTCCAGCTCGACACAGAGAGTCTCTCTTTTACTTCGCCAACACGCTTAACATTGATGGTTTAGGGAAAAAGACAATTGAAGCTTTACTCGAACTCGAACTCGTAAAAATCCCTGCCGATTTTTGGGAACTTTCACAGTGGGATCTGGCAATGCTCCCTGGATTCAAACAAAAGAAGATCTTTAATCTTCTAGAAGCTTTGGAACAAAATAAAAAACTCACACTTGATGAAATCATCACGGGGCTGGGCATTCGTCTGGTAGGGAAAGAAAATTCAAAATTAATATCAGATTTTATACGAGAGAAATACGGAGAAGTTTCTATAAAGAACTTCTTAGAAAAAATCGAAACACAACCAATTACTATCGAGCTTTTAGCAAACATTGATGGTATGGGGGAAAAAGTCGCTCAAAGTTTCGTCAACTATGTTTATAGCCCTATTGGACAAAAAAACTTAAAAGCTTTGTCTGATGTAGAAATAGAGATTAAGTGGGAGGAAAAAACAGATCACGCAGGACCTTTAAGAGATAAAAAAATATTAATTACGGGAAGTTTTGAACATTTTTCTCGAGATGAATTAAAAAAGATTATTCTGCAAAATGGAGGGAAGGTTCAATCATCAATTTCTGCTAAAACCGATCTTCTCCTTTGTGGCGAAAAACCAGGCAGTAAAAAAGCAAAAGCCGAAGAGTTAAATATAGAAATTTGGGAAGAGCCAACAATCATCGAAAATCTCAATCTATCAACAAAAGATGAAGCCCCCAAAAACACACTATTTTAAAACGCTCTTAAACTCCCTACTCTGGCTTTTAGGGATAATTATTTCAATTTTTATAGCTATGTGGATAGGCATAGCTTTTGTTTGGCAATTAATTACAAAAATACAACCAGAATCAGATATCGCTCTATATTTATCAATGGGACTGATAGGAAGTATTTGTTCAATTATTGTTATTAGCAGTGGATATCATTTATCACACAGGCAAATAAAAGGTGCTTATGGGGCTGGTTAATCTGAACACTTCTATTAAATGGAGCTCATCTAATCTACTTTGGGAGAACTCTTCATATTTCACCGATAACATTTGCTTCATTTTGTGCGATTTTCTCAGGGGTAATACTTATATATTTAATGAAAACAAAATACATCTTCCAATGAATTTGACCCTCCTGACAAATTTAGTAACATCCCCCCGAAATACCCACGAATAACTTCGAAATACTCATGAAAAAACAGATCCTTAACCGTTTTGCCTTTGTGATCGCAATCGCTCTTATTGCTGGAGTGTTTAGCGTCCCGTCTTCTTGGATTGCTCAAATAGCAGGATCCGATTCATCAATCGTTCAACGATTAGAAAATTTCAAAATTACTCTTGGTCTCGACCTCGCTGGAGGAACAGAGCTAGACTATAAAATAGATCTTACGGATGCTCTTACTCAAAACAATGATGATGATCCAACCAATGATGTAAGTATTAATGATATTTCAGAATCGGTAAGAGATTCTCTAGAGCGAAGGGTGAATCCAGCAGGAATTGGAGAAATTATCGTTAAAAGATCTCAGATCAATAATGAAGAACACATTCTCATCCAGATGCCACCCTCTTCAAATGTAGAACAAGCAAAAAGTGATGCCGAAAAAGACAATCGACTAGAGTTCTACGCTGAAGACCCTGGAGCCATCGTTGGAAAACGACTAGAAATTGCTGAGTGGCTCACTACAGATATCAATGCTGAAAATTGGGAGCAAAAAGCTCCTGAATATGTAGTTCAAAGAGGTGCTTTGTTGGAAAGTTTTGGACCAGTCTTCCTTGATGAAATGGAAGATGCTGAACTCGGGAAAAAATTAGCAACACTAGCTCCAGGAGAAGTCCTTCAAGAAATTGTTGATACTACTATTCAACCAAGTTTTACCGTTAATGAGTCTGGTGAACTAACCATTGAAGGATCTCCATTTCCACGAAATATGCTTGGGATTGCTCGACTAACAGCCGTAACAGAAGAAGATAAAGAAAGCACCACCCCAGCAAAAGCTACTGCACGACATATTCTTATTGCTCATCCAGAAGCCATGAGAGCTCCTGAGGAACTTCCTTATGCCAGTAAAGAGGAAGCTCAAGCAAAAGCTGAAGAAATTTTACAACAAATTAAAGATGGTGCAGATTTTGCAGAATTAGCAAAAGAATTTTCAACTGGACCATCAGCCGAAAGCGGTGGAGATTTAGGTGAATTCGAGCCAGGAAGTATGGTTGGACCTTTTAATGATGCTGTTTTTGCTCTGGAGACACCTCAACTTATTGAGGAAGTTATCGAAACTGATTTTGGTTTCCACATTATTGATGTGCAGGCTGTACAAAAAGAACTGACAGCCGTTCAACCAACCAAAAAAGTTACGTACGAACTTTTATCATGGAATAAAGATGATATCACCTGGTCAGAAACCGAGCTGGGAGGAGGACAGCTAGAAATTGCTCGAGTAGGATATGACCAAGTTGGAAGTCCTCTCGTTGATCTAAGATTCGACAGTGAAGGTGGAAGGCTATTTGCTCAAATCACAGAACAGTTAGCCGCTCAACAATGTAATAATACAAACTGTAGACTTGGAATTAAGGTTGGAGGTGAATGGATTAGCCTTCCGTACGTAAGTGAAAAGATTTCAGGTCGAAACGCACAAATCACAGGAAGTTTCACCTACGAAGAAGCCAAAGAATTATCCGATGGACTGAATCTTGGGGCTATTGATGCGCCTGTAATCCTTAGTGGACAAACAACAATTCAAGCCGAACTTGGAGCTGATCAACTAAATAAAAGTATCAAAGCTGCAGTATTAGGACTAGCGGCAACCATTCTCTTTATGATTTTGATCTATCGAATTCCAGGAATTGTGGCTGCAATTGCCCTCCTTCTCTACTCTGCACTATTTATTACCCTCCTAAAAGTCTGGCCAACATCTCTTGGTGGTCCAATCGTTCTCACTCTTGCAGGTGCCGCTGGTATCGCCCTATCTATTGGATTAGCGGTTGATGGAAATATTCTTATCTTCGAACGATTAAAAGAAGAACTTCGACGAGGGAGAACCTTGAGCCAAGCCATTGATTTAGGGTTTGAAAGAGCCTGGACAGCTATTCGAGACTCAAATCTAACGACACTAATCACTTGTATTATTCTTTTCTCTCTGGGAAGTTCTGTAGTAAAAGGATTCGCTATTACATTAATTGTTGGAACACTCCTTTCAATGTTTACAGCCGTAACAATTTCTCGAAATTTACTTCGACTACTCATTCTTATCCCTGGAATGCAAAATCCAAATTTATTTGGAGTGTCAGAGTCAAGTATCAACCACAAAAAGAAAACGGTTGGTGCAAAAGTTCGAAAACGAAAAAAATAAACTTATCACTGAAATTTTATAAAACACTAATCTGTTAAAAATGAATATCACTGCCACCCGAAAAATTTGGTTCACTATCTCAGGATGTTTCGTTGCTGCCAGTCTAATTGCAGCCTTTACAATCGGTCCAAAACTCGGATTGGATTTCATCGGAGGAGCTCGATGGGATATCCAATTCGAAGAAACTATAAATCAAGAAGAACTTACCAACTTCTTTGCTAATGAGGCAGCCCTAACAAAAGAAGTAAAAGTTCAACCTTCAGAAAACAATACATTCCTGATTACAATCCAGGACCTAGACGATAAAACTATTCAATCTATTGCTCAAAACTTAAGAAACCAAGTTGGAAACTTCACAGAGGTTTCTTATCGAAAGGTAGACGCCACTATTGGAGCTAGTTTTAAAACAAAGTCACTTTACGCAATTTTGACGGCCTTAGCAGGAATTATCCTTTTCGTGGCTTTTGTATTTAGAAGAATCCCTGAAGCCATTAATCCTTGGCGGTTTGGAGGAGTGGCCATTATTGCACTATTTCACGATATCGCGATTGTTTTCGGTATCTTTGTGGTTCTAGGAGCTATCTATCAAGTAGAACTCGATCTCCCCTTTATCACAGCTTTACTGGCAACTCTTGGATTCTCTGTAAATGATACCATCGTAATCCTAGACCGAGTTCGAGAAAATATTCGACTTCAAAAAGCAAGTGAAACATTTGAAGACACTATCGAAAACTCTGTTCAACAAACACTTACAAGGTCTATTAACACTTCTATTTCTACACTTCTACCGCTAATATCACTCCTTATCTGGGGGGCGGATTCTATCTTCTTCTTTGTACTAGCTCTGACCGTAGGAATTGCCGTAGGAACCTATTCTTCCATTTTTATTGCGGCTCCAATGCTCGCTGAATGGAAGAATCTAGCCGACAGAAGAGGTTAATATTCTCAATTATGACTTCCAGAAATATTCAAATCGAAGACAGCTGGAAAACTATTCTTGGAGATGAGTTTGAAAAAGATTATTTTAGAGAGCTTAAATCTTTTCTTATTTCAGAAATAGAAGCCAAACAAGTGGTATATCCAAAACCACAACTTATTTTTAATGCGTTTAATCAGTGCTCATTTGATAAAACAAAAGTCATACTTCTAGGCCAAGATCCTTATCATGGTCCAGGACAGGCTCATGGATTAAGTTTTTCGGTAAATAAGGGAATTAATATTCCACCGAGTCTGCAAAACATTTACAAAGAAATTCATACCGACATAGGCTGCGATATTCCAATGCACGGAAATCTTGAGACCTGGGCAGAACAAGGGGTGTTATTACTCAATAGCACCTTAACCGTAAGACACAAATCCCCCACCTCACACAGCGGCAAAGGATGGGAAAACTTTACTGATGAAGTCATCAGAAAATGTTCTGAAGAAAAAGAAAACTTAGTCTTCTTACTCTGGGGTAGATTTGCTCAATCAAAAAAAGTACTGATTGACCAAAAGAAGCATCTTATTTTAGAAGCTGCTCACCCATCACCTTTTTCGGCTCATTCAGGATTTTTTGGATGTAAACACTTCTCGGCAACCAACCAGTTTCTAGAAAGTAAAAAAATCACTCCAATTAACTGGTGCATACAATAGTTACGCCGAACGTTTTTTAAGACGAGCAATCGTACTTCTAGCATAAAGAATCCAAAGGGCCACAAGCACCACAAGTAGATCGACCCATTGACCAGCCTTAAGTCCGCCTAAAACCAAAACTGCATTTCCCTGGATAAACTGTAAAAAGAAATCCGCTAAGAAGAAGAATAAACAAAACTTAAGGAATAACCGTCCAGGTGTCTTTTTATAAGGTTCATAAAGCTTCCTTGCCCATTGAAGTAAGATTAAATGAAAAACAAAGGCATACAGCGTTACGGGATGTACAGGGTTAATAATTTCAACTCCAAAAGTCTCATACTGAATTCCCCACGGCATATTAGTTTCAGTTCCATAAATAGCCCCAGTTAAAAAAGCCGCCAAATCCATAATTAAAACTCCAATCAAAAAAGATGGAACTCCCAAATCAGCCCACTTCCAGAATGATTTTTTATGTTTTTTGAGATCAACATACATCGTAAGAACAAATCCCAAAGCAGCCCCATAGAAACTCACTTCTCCTTCCCAAAAAGCAAAAAAAGAAAAAATCCCAAAAACCTCAAAAATTTCTGGGTTGAGTAATACCGCAAATAATCTTCCAAGCAATAATGCCCCTAAAAGCCATCGCCAATAATGGTGAATAAAAAAATCTTCAGAAAAATTTTCAGCCTTTAAGGATTTATAAAAATGTAATGAAGCAATTAAAAAACCAATACTAAGTAAAATTCCATAAATCTTTAGAGCAAAGACACTGAAATTAATCTGAGAAAAATTCATGACTAAAAACTACTAATTCCCTCAGTTTTATCAAATAAATTGATATCCCTATACCCAGTAAAAAATAACAGGAAATTGTACGGTATATAGGAACAGAGCCAATGCTGTACTTGCCAGAACAATTATCTTATCTCTCCAATTTTTTACCTGTGGAGAAAACCGAAAAAAGTAAAAAGAAACGATCAGAATCAAAGAGAATCCCCAAGCATACCAAATCAATGGGGACGTCAGATAAAAATTACTCTGACTCACAGAAATTTCCATCAAACCACGCCCTAAATTAAAAATTAAAAAACCAACGAAGTATAAAAATAGACACGAAAAAGTAAGATAGAAAATATTGATCAATTGCTCAATCAACCGAATTTCTGTTACGGTATCCTTCAATCCCTGGGTATCAATTTTAGCCAACTGAACCTGAAGGTCTACCAACCCTTTACTAATGGCTTTATCAAATTTTCTTCCCACCGACTGGAAGGCCGTCTTCCGACGATCAATTTCTTCTTGTAGGTCTGGTGGAATATTCGAATCCTGCAAAAAGATCTCATCATTGGTGATCTGATCGAGAATACGCTTTGTCAGGCTCTTTAGATGCGCCACTGAATTAGAGTGTTTCAAACGCATCAAGAGGTTAATCCTCTCTTCAATCTGACGTTTTTTATTAGTATCAATATACTCAGCATTTTCTTCTAGAAGTGGAATCACTTCAGAAAGAACTGCATCGATCTTTTCCATCATAAACTGCCGCTCTTTCTCATTCGCCTCTACCGCTTCTTGAATTTCATCAGTAGTATTTTCCTCTTTCTTTTTTTTCCCTTTTTTCTTCTTACTCTCTTTCTTCTCTGCAATCTTGACTTCAATTTTTAGACGTTCTACCAAATCCTGCTCAATCCCCTTAGCCTTTTCTGCCTCTTTCTTACTTGGAGGCAATGTCATATCAGCGATATAATCAACTTCTAACTCATATTCGAGTCTCAATTTTTTGTAAGCGGCATAACGATCTTCCGCTTCAATCGTCCCTCTAATTTTCTTTCGAGCACTATTTGTAGCTTCAAATTCAAAAGACTTAAGCCCTGCAACTAACTTCCCAGTTAAATCCTCTTTAGGCTCTTCCAGAGTAAGGATTGAAAGTCCCCCTGCCTTAAGCTTATCTCTAGCCTCATCTAAAGAAGGAGCACTCACAAATCCTGAGATTTGTTTCCCCTCTTGAGTTACAGCCTGAAAAAAATACTTACGCATATCACGCGATTATACCATACCAAACACATTTTTTCCAGAGTCTAGGACTGGCTTTTCACGTATTTAAATTGACCAAAAAATAAAATGTTTTAATTATCTTTTGCCGCACCAATAAAAGCTCTGAAGAGTGGATGTGGTTTGAATGGTCGACTAATCAGCTCTGGGTGAAATTGTCCCGCTACCATAAACGGATGGTTTTTAATCTCCACAATCTCTACAAGATCAGACTGTGGATTTCTTCCTGAAATCACAAAATCACTCCCTTCAAATTTTAGCAAAAATTCATCATTAAACTCATAACGATGCCTATGTCGTTCAGAGACATTTGCTTGCCCATAAATTTCAAAAGCCTTAGTTCCCTTCTCAATCCGACAATCATAAGCTCCTAAACGCATCGTCCCGCCTTTTCTTCTGATGTTTTTCTGCTCTGGAATAAAATGAATTACATGATTTTTAGACTTTCCAGCTTCATCGAATTCTTCACTTGTAGCATCTTTTAGACCTAGAACATTTCGTGCAAATTCTATCGCCATAATCTGACTTCCAAGACAGAGTCCTAAGTATGGTTTCTCATTCTCTCGACAATATTGAGCTACAAGAATTTTTCCTTCAGTTCCTCGATTACCAAATCCCCCTGGAACAACTACCCCAGATACATTCTTTAATTTTTCCCATTCAGCTTCATCCTTTTGCTCGATAAGCTCGGTATCAATCCATTCAATACCAACTTTGTATCCGTGAAAGAATCCCGCTGATTTAGCTGCTTCAATAACCGACAAATAAGCATCATCCAATTCGTTGTATTTACCAGCCAAACCAATCGTTAATTCTTTTTTCGTTCTAATGATTTTTTGCACTCCCTCTTCCCATTCAGAAAGATCAAACTTTAGGTCTCCAAGGTTTAATTTCTTAGCTAAAATTTCTCCAACCTTACTTTTCTCAAAACGCAGTGGAACTTCATAAATAGATTTAACGGTTTCAGCTGGAATTACACAATCTTCTGCCACATCACAAAAATAAGCGACTTTCTTTAGAAGCGCTTTTGGAATTTTTACATCCGCTCTACAGAAGATCATATCAGGATGAATCCCTACACGTCTTAGCTCTCTTACCGACAATTGAGTTGGTTTAGTCTTAAGCTCTCCAGAAGCAGCTAAATACGGTAGTAGTGTCAAATGCAATGACACAAGATCATCACCATATTTATTTTTCATCTGACGAATCACTTCCAAAAATGGCTCTCCTTCAATATCTCCAACCGTCCCTCCAATTTCAACCACCAATACATCAACTTTCATTTTTTTAGCCGCAGCTTCTACTTTTTGCAAAATCTTACTGGTAATATGGGGTACAACCTGGATTGTTCCTCCAAGATACTTCCCTTCTCTTTCCTCTTCTAATACCTCACTATACACTTTTCCAGTTGTTACCGTACATACGCCACTCAAAGGTGTATCGATAAAACGTTCATAATGTCCTAAATCCAAATCCGTCTCACTTCCATCATCAAGAACAAAAACCTCTCCATGCTGAAAAGGACTCATCGTTCCTGGATCTACATTCAAATAAGGATCCAATTTCATAATAGCTACTTTCAAGCCCGACGATTTTAAAATAGCCGCGGCACTAGAAGCTACAATCCCCTTTCCTAAACTACTACAAACACCTCCCGTAACGAATACAAATTTTGACATTATAAACTAAAAAATACAGATTTCGTACAGCACGAGAACTGGCTTTTCTAAAAAAAAATCCCGCAGTGCTCTACGGGATTCCATTGTAACTCGAATTTTTATATTTGCAAAGATTTTAAAAAAAAATGACGAAAAGGGGCAGGAACACAAGTGCTCTGCCCCAATTCTTTTCGTAGATCAGACGGCCGCAAAAACCAGAGAGGCGTTTGTCCCCCCAAAGCCGAAGCTGTTGGAGAGCGCCTGGCGGATTTTGCGTTCACGGGCTTCACGTGGAATGAAATCGGTCCAGCCCAAAGCGGCAATTTCCGGGTCGATCTCATCGATGTTGATCGAAGGAGCGACAAAGTCCCCCTGCATCATCAGCAACGTGTAGATCGCTTCAGTCACGCCAGCGCCGCCAAGAGCATGTCCCGTCATCGACTTCGTGGAAGCCAAAAGCGGAAGCGCCTCCTGTCTTGCGGAAAAGATCGAAGCCAGAGCCCCGACCTCCTTGACATCACCGACCGGCGTGGACGTTCCGTGCGGGTTGACGTAATCAATGTCACCATCAACAGTCGAGAGCGCCATTTTCATGCACCGCTCAGCGCCTTCCCCAGAAGGAGCGACCATATCATCGCCGTCAGAGTTGGCCCCGTATCCGACAAGCTCCGCGTAGATCTTGGCGCCACGAGCCTTCGCCGCCTCATACTCTTCGAGAACGATCATCCCGCCGCCAGCCGCATCGACAAAGCCACTCCGGCCAGCATCGAAAGCACGAGAGGCTACTTCCGGCGAATCGTTGAACCCCTGAGCAAGTGCCGGCATCGCGTCGAAGCCACAGGCCTTTGTCCAGTGGCAATCTTCTGAACCACCGGCGAACATGATGTTCTGCCGCCCCGTCCGAATCGCCCACCAGGCTTCCCCAATGCTATGAGCACTGGTCGCGCAGGCGGAAGTCATCGAAATGTTCAGACCCTTGATCTGGTACTGCGTACACAGCACCGCTTGTAGACCGGAGCTCATGGTCGGCGTGACCATACGCGGCCCCATACGTTTTGGGCCACCTTTTTCGATGGTGGTATTGACCGCCTGAACCTGATCTTCCGTCGAAGGACCGCCCGTACCGCAGTACAGGCCGACCATCGGATCCGAAATTTGGTCCAGAGTCAGACCCGAGTCCGCAACCGCCCGAGCCATAGCCAGGTGCCCGATCAGCAGGGTATCCCCCTTGCCATGGAAGCTCTTCTGCTTCCGATCAAGCTCCTCGGCCAGTTCGGCCAGGTTTGGAATCGGCGCTGATACATGACACCGAAAACCCATTTCTTTGAAAACTGGGTCAAGTCGTGTTGCCGACGTTCCTGCCTGCAGCGCGGCTGTCACCGTTTGGGCATCTGCGCCCAGTGGTGATACGATCCCCAGTCCTGTTACAACTACTCTTCTCATGATGGCTTCCTCCTGTAAGTTTCAGCCGTTTGATAGTTACGAAAAGAACAAATTCCTCCACTGGAGAATGTTCGTTTCGCGATGAAAGAAAAATCCTACTCTAGTGGATATTCCTTTTTTAAACATTTAACACAAAAAGTCAACCTACAGCATCCCAAGCTTCAAATGCTGAAAAGCCAGATCCGTCGCCTGCCTACCCCTTGGGGTCTTCTGAATAAATCCCTCTCGAATCAGAAAGGGCTCAATTACTTCTTCAACCGTTGCTTCATCTTCTCCAATGGCTGCCGCCAAAGTAGAAAGACCCGTAGGACCACCTTTAAATTTCTCACATAATACTTTGAGATATTCCTGATCCGCATAGTCTAACCCATACTCATCAATAGAAAGGCTCTTTAACCCCTCTTCTACTACTTTCTCAGTAATCTTTCCTTCATGCAGGATTTCTGCAAAATCTCTCATTCTTCTAAGTAGTCTATTCGCAATCCGAGGGGTTCGTCGTGCAGATTTTGAGAGTCTTTCTGAAGCCTTTTTTTCGATATCAACCTCTAAGATATCAGCCGATTGTTCTATAATACTTTGAATTTCTTCATTCTCGTAATAACGAAGTTTTTCCACATGACCAAAACGATCTCTTAAAGGATTTGATAACCGCGAAATTTGTGTCGTTGCTCCAATAAGCGTAAAACGAGGCACATTAATTCTCATCGTTCGAGCACTCGGACCTTTTCCAATCACGATGTCTATCGCGAAATCTTCCATGGCCGTATAAAGAATCTCTTCTACTGGCATTCGAAGACGATGGATTTCATCAATAAACAGAAAATCTCCTTCTTGTAAATTTGAAAGAATCGAAGCTAAATCTCCTGGTTTTTCCAAAGCTGGGCCAGAGGTGACTCTCAACTGAACTCCCATTTCCGTGGCTAAAATCATAGCCAAAGTTGTCTTCCCAAGTCCTGGTGGCCCATAAAAAATAGTATGGTCCAAAGTTTCTCCCCTATTTTTAGCCGCTTTCACGAAGACCGTAAGATTATTTTTTACCTCACTCTGTCCTATATAATGTGAAAAATCTTTCGGCCTTAATTGATTTTCAAACGCCTCAGTTTCTCCAGTAATAACATTCCCTGAAGCCACGCCTTCTTCTGGACTCTCAATAGTATTTTCTTCTTCTATGGCCATAGTAAAACTATTATAGAAGCTATTTTTCTTCTGTCACGAGTATTTGAAATTTAGCGATCAAAAAAGAGTTAAAGCTTTTTTTATCTCATCTTCAGAAATTTCAAAATCCTCAGAAGTTTTTAAAAAATATTTTATTTTCTTCTTTAACAAAGGAAGTTTTATTACCGCTAAAGAATCTTTTACAACATATCCTCCTCTACCAGGTCGTTTTGTCTCCTGGTCAAAAACCAAAACCTTTTCCTGCACAGTAAAACGCAAAAGTTCCGACACAGGAAGCTTTTGTTTAGTCACCAAACAAGTTCTCTCCATTATTCTTCAGAAGAATCACTGAGATTGCCACTTGTACCTCCTGACTTTGATCCTGATCCAAAAACCGCCACAAAACCAAGCAATAGTACCACAAGTCCAATAATTACCAATCCACTCATAGTGTTACATTAGAAAAAAACTCCGAGAACAGTTCACGCTCTCGGAGTAAATTATTTTTAATCAACTTTCTTAAGTTCTAGACGATGAGAATCAGTATTAACACTGATAACCGCTCCCGTCATATCTTGCCCTTCACTTACCGTTCCAGTTAAGTCTGCACCTTTTTCTACACCGAATTGATCGATACTGAAAAGACCTTGAACTTCTGATTCAACTTCAATGAATACTCCATTGTCGTTCCATCGAGTAACTTTCCCAGTAACTTCTTGTCCATCTGAGTACTTCTCAGCAAATTTTAACCAAGGATCCTCGCTTAATTGTTTTACAGAGAATGATAGTTTGTCATTTTCTTTTCCGATGATAAGAACCTCAATTTTATCTCCAATTGAGTAGTTTCGTCCTGGATCAGAAACGTGTCCCCATTCAAGTTCAGAAACGTGAACCAACCCTTCAACTCCACCGAAAGTAACAAAAATTCCAAATTTAACCACTCCAGAAACCACTCCTTCAACCACATCACCAACTTGGATATTTTTAAGTGTTTCCACCATTTGTGTTTCGTGAGCTAGTTTTTCTGAAATAATAATTTTCCCTTGTTCTCGATCTACATTCATCACACGAACGGCAAATTCTTTACCCATATGACTCTGTAGTTTTTTCAAGATTTCTCCAGCATCAGCTCCTTCAACCCGTGGGTAATTCATTGGCATAAGCTGTGAAACCGGCAAGAAAGCTCGTAGACCTTTGTATTTAGCCATAAGCCCTCCTTTATTAGCTTCATCAATTTTAACTTTGATAATTCGTTCTTCTTCTTGAATTGTTCCAAGTTCTGCCCAAGCAGTGTCTTGTGAAGCTCGTCGAAGAGAAAGTAGCACGAGTCCTTGATCATTCTCTGGATCAATAACCGTTGCTTCAATTTGCGCTCCAAGATCTAGAGCGTCATCTTCTGTTCCGAAACCAGCCGCTTCTCTTTTGGTGATAAGCCCTGTAGTTCCTCCTGGAAGTTCCATCAAAATTCGGGAACTCGTTACATCAATAACCGTTCCTTTAATAGATTGTCCAGCCTTAAAAACGACCAAAGCGCTGTCGTCCTTTAGTAAATTTTGCATTGCATCTTTTGTTGCCATGGTATTTTACGACGTGAAATTAAAGTATTTTTACAGTCCCAGATGCAAAACTAGTACACGTCAAAGCTAATTTTTTATCAAAAGACTGAGAAAATCTACTGAGACAAAACAAATAGTCAAATTTTGATTGTATTTTTTGGTATTTGATTTTAAACTCCTGGACGAAAATGCACCCAATTAAATACAACGTCTACGACGTGAACAAAAGTTACGAAGAAAACTATGCTCACGGTCCTTTTTTTGAAGGGAATGTTCCAGAAAGAACCCTAAACGAGAAACAAAAAATAAAACTCTGGGACTTTGAGCTTAATTCTCCCATTGGAATTCCTGCTGGTCCACTCCTCAATAGCAACTGGATAAAATTCTACGCTGATATGGGGTTTGATATCCCCGTTTACAAAACCGTTCGAAGTACAAATCAGCCCTGCCATCCAGCACCGAACTGTGTATATGTTGATCCAGAAAATCAAATTGCCCTCGGAACAAAACCTGACTTAATAACGACTTCACAACCTAAAAATCTAGAAAATCTAACCATCACAAATTCTTTGGGGGTTCCGTCAAAAGAACCTAAAGAATGGATGGAGGATGTAGAAATTGCGAATAAGAGTCTCAAGGATGGACAAGTAATGATTCTCTCTTTCATGGGGACTAATGGAGCTGAAGGACGAGAACTCATAGAAGACTATGCTTATACCGCCAGCATGGCAAAAGAAGCTGGAGGAAAAATTTTAGAAACAAACTACTCTTGCCCAAATCTCTGTGGCGGACGAGAAGGAGCGATTTATCAGGACCCAGAAACTTCGAGTGCGATATCAAAGGCTATTCGAGAAGCCATTGGGCCAAATGTTCCATTCATGATAAAAATTGGAAACCTCCCCTACCCACAACTCAAAGCTGTTGTCGAAGCCAATCTTCCTTATGTAGATGGAATTGCCGGAATAAACACCATGCCAGGAAATGTTAGAAAACCAGATGGAGAGCAAGCACTTCCTGGAAAAGGACGTCTTAGCTCTGGAATCTGTGGAGCCAAAATTAAGGAAGTTTCTCAAAATTTCGTTGAAAATATGGCGAAGATAAAAACCGAACTAAACGGGGATTTTGCTATCTGTGGAGTTGGAGGCATCATGAGTGCCGAAGACTTCCAAGAAAGACTCAATTCCGGAGCCGATATTGCCATGAGTGCTACCGCTATTATGTGGGACCCATTTCTTGCAGAACGATATCACAATCTAGAAAGGTAAGAACAAAAATTGACCGGCTTCTAAAAACGCGAATAATGTTAAATTATGGCGCAAATAGATGTTACAGAGGAACAGATAGAAACACTAGGTGTTCCGCTATTAGGGTATACTCAAGCTGAAGATATCACCGCAAAAATCTTACCAAGAGTCTATGCACTTCTGGAAAAAACAGCGACAGAAAAACGACTCGGTAATTTTTCAGCAATATCACAATTAAGCCTCTGTCGCTCCCCAGAAGGAGACTGCCTAGACTTTGGATTAAGAGTCGTCTTTGGGACACCAAATCATCAACAATTAAAAGCCAGAAGAAATGTAGTAGAAAATGGAGTTTTTCATGTTGCCACAAGAATCAAAGCCATACACAGAAGATATCAAAACTGTGATCAGATTTACGCTCTACATACACCACAGAAAGATTTTCACGAAGATATAACAGAAAGTCATCTTACCACTCAAGGCCTTGTAAACTTGATCATTTACGAAATTGAACAAGCATTAAAAGAGAGGCCTACCGTTCATTAAATAATTAAAGTCCTGGTAAATAATTCAAGGGGTTACGGTGAGCACCATCATGAAATACTTCAAAATGCAAATGTGGACCAGAAGTAAAAAATCCTGCTCCTGGAGTACCTGGCGTCCCTCCTGTTAAAGCAATTTCCTGTCCATAGCTAATCACATCTCCTTTGGATACCAACATTTTTGAGAGATGCCCATAAACGGTGAATAGGTCCTCTTCATGTTTGAGTATTAAGTAAGAATATCCATAACCATTAGAAACAACTTTTTCTACAATCCCATCAGCTGGAGCCAGAACCGAAGTCCCCTGTTCAGCGAAAATATCTATTCCCTCGTGCTCTCGAGAAAATTCCGCCTCATATTCGGGATCTTTGAAAACCGCTTCAATCTGAATAGGTATAGCTAGAGGCCAATCAAAAATAGATAAATCTTCTTCTCCTGGATCAGAAGATGTTTCCAACACAACTTCGTCAACAACATCTTCTTCCACAAAAACCTCGTCTAACCTCTGCCGTAATTCTTGTAAATAAATAGTAGAATCTACTTGCTTCTCACGAGCAAAAGCTAAAGCCGCTTCTAACTCATCTTTATTCGCTTCATTCTTTGCCAAAAGCTTCGCCTTAAGTTCGGCCATATTTGATAAAACTAACTTTTCTCGAGACACTTGGCGAGCTAAATAATTCATCCGATCATACAACAAAACCGTCTTCTTTTCTTGGGCATCCAGAGCTCTTTTAACCGCATTTAATTGAGCTAATGATTCTGATTTTTGATTCGCTAGGATGGCTTGGTTACGACGATCTTCAAGAATCTCTGAAACCGAGCGAGAAGAAAATAACCATTGCAGCACTGAAATTTCAGGATCAGATTCCAGATTTTCTTTTTGAATAAAATTTTTACTCATAAATTTTTTATACTCTCTCTCTGATTGGCGAAGAAGAGCTTTTATTTCTGATTTTTCTCGAGTTAAACCTTCAAGTTCAGTTTTCCATTTTGCTTCTAATTCAAGATATTGCTCATATTTTTGAGTATTAAATCCAATCTGTTCATCTAACAGAAATAATTGATTCTGAGCGGAATTATTTTCGGTATTGAGACGAGAAAGTGCCGCTTCTTTATCATAAATATCAGCCTCAAAATTAGCTAAACTCTCCTCTTCTAACATGATTGACTCTCTCAAGGCTCGAAGGTCTAGGTTTTCATCGGTAGCAAAATCTGGAAGTTCAATATCTGAAATCGGCTCTTCAATAGGCATTTCCACTGGATCTTGGCCACTTCCAAAGAAGCGCTGAATCAAATCATTCAGGTCATCTCCTACATTCGCAAAAGCGGTAACAGGTAAAAAAAACAAGATCAAAGCCCAACGCTTCATGCCCTTATGATAAATCACCATTTGAAATTTGAAATTTAAAATCTAGAATTTTCACAACATGGCACGAAAAAAAAACATTGATCCACATCATTTTACCCAACGAGTCACTGAACATTATAGTGACGAAATCTGCCACCTGCACTGGGACAAAGAACGTCCATGGACTCTGCTTTTTGCCGTAATTTTATCAGCGCGAGCGACTGATGTGGGGGTAAACAAAGCCACTCCGGGGCTTTTCAAAAACTTTCCAGATTTAGAAAGTTTCGTAGCTAAGCCTTTAGAGCTTATAGAACAAGAGGTTAAAACTATCGGACTTTATAAATCAAAAACAAAAAATCTTAAAAAATGTGCCGAACAAATTCTGACCCTTCATGACGGCAAAGTTCCAGACAATATGGCCGATCTAGTGAATCTTGCAGGGGTTGGTAGAAAAACAGCCAATGTAATTCTCTGGAATATTTTTGAAAAAAACGAAGGATTTGTCGTTGATACTCATGTAGGCAGAATTAGCCAACGAACAGGACTCACAAAAGCCAAAACACCCGAAAAAATCGAAAAAGATCTCATGAAAAAAATTGAACAAAAACAATGGGGGGCTATGTCACACAGGCTTGTACAGTTTGGACGAGACTTTTGCATCTCTCGAAAACCTAAATGCGAAGAATGTTTTTTAAAAGACATCTGCCCAAAACTTAATACTCCAGAATGAAATCAGTAAAACTTATGCCTGATGAAAAAATTTTAGCAGAGCTACACGCTCCAATGTTTTTTCATATAGGAACCGCTTTAAAAATTTGGTTTGCCGTATTTATCTTTATCCTCATCTGCTTTGGAATAAGCCTTCTCTTTCATAATCAGACTCTACTGGGGATAAGCATCGTTATTTTTATACAAGCAGGACTATTCATCCGACTAATTGTCTGGAGTATAAAACAACGATCTTTAAAAGCATTAATTATCAGTAACTATAGAGTTATGAAACATTCAGATGAAGCTTCTGTTTGGATTAACCTCGAAGAAATCAAAGAAGTAAATGTTCAACAAACTAATTCTTGGTTCGGTAACAAACTAGAAATAATTGCAGGTACAAAATTGGAATTCATGCCTCTTAAAAAAGCCGATGATGTCGCTGGTTTCATCCTAAAAATGCAACGACGAAAGAAAGAAGGAAAAACTCGTTTTCCCCTTTATAAAACCTCGTGACTTTTGATCTAAAAAATGGTATAATCACCCGATGGGTGAAATTCATGAATGCGGGGCTACAAAAGCCGTTGAAATATCGGATCAGCACAACAGTATTTATGATGCTTTGAGAGAGCTCGATCATGAACTTTTTGAGAACAAAACTAACGAGCAAATCTGGAGAGAAATATCACAACTACAATTAAAAACCGAAAATGGAAATTTCTTTGATATAAAATCAGGGCAATTCTTAGTGTATAACGAAGGGATAGAACTAAGTGTTAAAAATAAGTTTGATACAAGTTGCCCATTCCCAGAGGAGGAAAAAACTCGATCTCTTCCAATGACCGAAATACCTTTCCCTCACTTAGTAGCATTTCCTCAACTTAGAAGTGCTAGAGTCCGACAAGTCATTCAATCACAAAAAGAAACCCGAAGCGACATAAGGGATTTTTGTGCTAAATTCACAGGATACCACCTCTATTATATTACTGGAGATGAAGGCGTTCTCAGCCAGGATGCTTGGACTCTAATCCCCTATCTCACAAAAAATAATCTTGCAGAAGAAATTAGTAATGGAGAAAAGTTCCTACAAATCCGTGGAAATAATATTACAGCACCTGATTTCAACTCTCCAGGCTACCAACAACATCTAAAAACATATATTGAAAGAATCAAACTCGATGATACGCCTAAAGCTTTAGGACTTCACTATGCTCGAACTTCATATTCATCAGATATAATCCAAGCAGGACGAAGAAATAGTGACATCGATCCTAATTCACATTCAGTAATATCTCTTCCAAATGAAAGCCGGCTCTACCCAGGCCATGGAACAGTAAAACAAACACTAGAAAAATTTTACCTTCGATCTGGAGATAGTATAGACTGGCAAAATCCACTCATAGCAAAAGTTATGGTTGAATTTAATGACTCTGGAAATACAAATTCTTTGTCAGAAGTATTAAATACCCCCGCTGGAAATAACATCATAATTCATGACACATTCCTAGAAGAATCATTTGGCCCAGAACTCCGCAAAAAAAGCCTTACCCTAACTTTGCTCACCAAATATCAAGAAAAGCCTTTATTCACGGCTGTCAGTGCCGCCAGACTCAATCCACCATATAGTGATTATTTTAATCACCCAGAAATAACTGGGCTACAAAACGAAAATATTGACTATCATGAATATAAAAATGGAGAAAGTTTCTCGGAAATAATAACCAAACACCTTAATGGTGATGTTCCGGCCTTTAGTGAAAACTACTTTAAACTACAACAAATATACTACTGGCTCTTTAACACTAATCCACAAAATCTACGTACCGGACAAAAAATTCCAATCTTTAAAAATCGTGAAGCCATAGACAAATATTACGATATTTTAAAAACCAATTTTGCAGGAGAAAAACAAATTGTTGAAACTCAGCCACCTGAAAAACTTCAGGATTTTATAGGCAGACTACTTGGACCAAGTCTAAATGCTTCACCAGCAGAACTTCGATACTTTTTTCAAAGTTCACCAGAAATTTTTCAGACCCTCACTCAAGACATAAAAAAAAGTGACCCTAACTCTTACGTGAGCGCTCTTTTAGAAAGCGGCATAAATTTAGGTCAATCAATTACTATCAATAATGTTTTTTTCTTAGAAAAAACTATTGCTGATAGTATTAAAGAAAAAGCAATTAAAGCCTTTTCTGAGCACCAAAAAGAAAATGAAAAAATTTTCCAAGAAAGTGGAATCCAGATACCAGAAGGCTTCCCATTTAATTATGATTTTTTAAGAAGAGTTGCACCTGAACCACGAGATCAAATAACCTTAATTGCTATTTGGCAAAATGAAGCTGGTAACGAACAATGGCCAGATCCACTAAACCGAAATGCCAGATCTCGAATTTTTGACAACCTATTACCTGGTGATCATTTTTTTGATTTCACGGATGAAGAATCCGTAGGAGAAATGCAAACACAAGAAAGTCTTGTTCGAATAAAATTTAATAGATTTTATCGAAATTTTATTGAGCACCCTAAACTCTATAAAAAACATAAAGACACCATTAAAACCATAAAAACCGCCGTAGACAACAAAGACGATCGACGAAAAATTGAAGAAATGATCGAAAGTTTTCTAATTAATTGTCCAGAAGCAAGTCTTATCGCCGCACAAACACTAAATAGAAGCAACTTATCCCAAGCCCAGTCAATCGCAGAACTAACGGGCACAACCTGGTCCAACTCTATTATTCACCAAGCAAGAATTCTGGCCAACATGTACAACCCAAATCCAACGGTAGCTCGAACAATTGAAGACTATAACCGCTGGATCCTTGTAGCTCAGGAAATTGGACTTCTTTCTTCTGATGGATCAGACAAAGATTCATCACTAGATACCGAAAAATTCGTTGGAGGTTTTCAGGTTGAGTGGAAACCTTCAATGCCTGGAGACATATCATACGAATCTAGAAATCTAGATAATGAATTGTTTTATGACACAGTAAGAGGTGTTGTAATGTTCATAAAAGAAAACTGGAATTCCAACAAGCCCGCTATACAAAAAATAAAATCAGCAGGGATAACATCACAAGATCTATCATACGTTTTACGCATAATCACGGAAAATTCCGCAAACTCTTTACTTTCAAGAACAAGTGCTGAAGGCTATCCATTAAGATTTGCTCGATATCAAAATACTATTGCGAAAATCCAAGAAGCACTTGGAATCGACATGAGCCAAGTACCACTAAGTGCCTATAATAATATAAATCCCTCTCAGGCTATCCTGAAAGGGAATTATGGAGCTCGTGCACTTTTACAATTACAGAGCGATTAAACTTCTACTCGAACAAATCCTACAACTTTAGCGTCTCCAAGGTGTTCTTCAACCGTCACGCTTGGGTCTTTTACAAAAGCTTGTGAAACAAGTGCTCGTTCAGCACAGAATTTTTTAATTTTACCAGCAATAATATTGTCGATAATAGTTTCTGGTTTTCCTTCATTAATAAGTTGATCTCGAGCAATTTCTTTTTCTTTATCAATTAGAGCTTGATCTACTTCATCAGGTCGTGCAACTAATGGATTCATAGCCGCTGCATGCATTGCTGCATCTTTTGCTTTTTCTTCGTCCCCTCCTTCAAGAGCAACAAGTACGGCAATTTTCCCATTTGAGTGAACGTATCCTCCAAGAACATCACCTCCTTCAATTTCTTGAGTATCTTCTAATACAATATTTTCTCCAATTTCTTGAATTTTATCAGTTTTTACTGACTCAAAATGATCTTTAGCGGCTTCAACACCATCCGTAGAAGCTTTGTCTGCTACTTCTTGAGCAAAAGCAATAAAGTTTTCATTCTTTGCTACGAAGTCTGTTTCACAAAGGAGTTTAACAATTACTCGTCCTGAAATCGCTACTCGACCTTCTCCAGTTGATCGATCAGCTTTTTCAGCAGCTTTAGCGGCTCCTCGTTTTCGAAGAATCTCAATAGCTTCCTCCATATTACCGTTAGCTTCTTCAAGCGCTTTTTTACACGCCATCATTGCAACCCCTGTTCGGTCGCGAAGTTCTTTTACTTGTGCTGCAGTTACTGCCATCGTTTTTGTAGGTTAAAAAATCGCTCGTAATCTAATCAGTCACTAACAAAAAGCAACAAAAAAAGACCTGAGAAGATTCCCAAGTCTCTTGTATTTAAGTTTTTACTAAATGCTCTTCTACCAATTAAGTTGCTTCGCAAGGGAAGCGACTACTGGAATTTCCTTCTTTTGACCTTTCCAAGCAGCCACAATCCCAACAAGAGCTAAAGCAATCCAACAAACCGTTACAAAGATATTAGAAGACAAATAATATTTCCCTAGAAACTTTGTAACCACTCCCAGGAGCAAGAAGAAAAGAGTAATCACTAATCCTTGTTTTCCGTGGAATTGGCAGAAGCCAGATTCCTGTCTAAGAATTAGAGGTAAAATACATAAGAAGTGAATGTACCCAAGACAAGCGAGAAGTTTATCTCCTTGAGGGATTTCATCCGGATCAGTCTCTACTGGGACATTATTCTCCTCAGCAAGATCTTCACTAGCTTTTTGAATAGCTTTCGCTTCTTTCTTCTTAGTTTCAACTTCTTTTTTTAATTCATCAATTGAAACACTTTTGCTTTTGTTTTTATCACTGTTAGCCATGATGCTCTAAGTTAGATTAAAGAACTAACTCAAGGATTCTAACATATTTTCGATAAAAAAGCGAATTGATTTAACCGCATCATCATTACCAGGAATCACATAATCAATTCCATCTGGATCAGCATTAGCATCAACCAGAGCTACCGTTGCAATTCCAGCTTTATTAGCTTCCTCAATAGCAATTCTGTCAGAGAAAGTATCCAGTACAATCACCGCATCTGGTTTAGATCTCATTTCTGCAACTCCTCCATAAGAAGCTTCTAGTTTTTCAAGGTCTTTTTTGAATTGTGCTTGTTCTTTTTTCGTATATTTAGAAATATCTCCACTCTCAAACTGAGATTTTAGATCTAGGTAGTAATCTACTCGTTTTCTTAGTTCTTTGAAGTTTGTTAGAAGTCCTGGTGTCCATTTTTTATCTACGTAAAAATGTCCTGCAGGTTCAACAAGCTCTTGGATTTGCCAAGCCGTTTGTGGCTTTGTTCCAACAAATAGAACTTTTTTATTCTGAATTTTTAGAGCCTTCAGAAACTTTTGAGCTTTCTCAAGTCCTTCAGCAGATTTTTCTAATTCAAAAACCCAAACTCCGTTTACTTTACTGTGAAGATAAGGTTTCATTTTTGGATTCCATCGATCAGCTCGGTGACCAACATGAACCAAGTTTTCAAACATTTTTTTGATCATATCTTGTGCCATTTTTTGTGTAATTAAGAAGTAAATAAATGGTGTCGAATGACGAACCGCTGCAAAATCTTAAATCAGAAACGAGCGGAAATTCTGGGGAAATATAGAGATAAAAACACTTTAAGCAAATTTTTTTATACCTAATTAAAACACCACTCTCGGCTGCAAATTACCATTAATCACCTCCCCCATCCCAACCGTTTTCCCTTCACACAAAATCAATACTTTTTCCCCATTAGAAATTTCATTTTCCAGCATCACCGCTCTTCCGGACTGTAGGTCAGGAAGTCTATTTTCAGAAATTTCCAGGTGAACAATATTTTTGATCAAAAATTGAGCATCTACAAGTGATTCTTTCTTAACTTCTTCAACAGAAGAAAATACTTCTAGTGCTTCATCTTCTAAACTCAAATCCCCGACTCCAATTCTTCTCAGTTCTTGACAAATCCCCCCTCCACAAAAAATTTCACCCAAATCTCGAGCAAAACTCCTTACATAAAATCCCGCCGCTACATCTAACTCCAACGTCAAATCGGGAAATTTATAATCTATTATTTTAACATTAAAGACCTCTGTAGACCGTGATTTCATTTCAATGTCTTCTCCTTTTCGAGCTAATTCATAAGCCCGTTTCCCATCAATTTTTAGAGCTGAATATTTAGGCGGTATTTGCTCAATCTTGCTCGTAAATCTATCTTCTAAAATTTTTTGAATTTCCTCTAAGGTAGGCTCAACACCATTAAAGACATCTTTAACCGTAGATTCTGGATCAAGGGTTTCAGAAGTTTTTCCGAACAATATTTTTGTTCGATAAATTTTTCTATCCTTTTCAAATAAAGGAATCAGCTTCGTGCATTTCCCTACAGCTATAACAAGTAAACCCGTAGCAAATGGGTCGAGTGTTCCCGTATGGCCAATACGCTTCACATCCAGGGTTTTTCGCAACTTTGCACACACATCAAAACTCGTCCACCCGGCCGGCTTGTCTATCAACAAGAAACCATTCTTATTTTTCATCATTGTGTAGGATAAACAACATTATCTTTTTCTCAAAATCACGAAAACGGATAAAATCGCCGAGAGTAAATAATTTAAAACCATGAAAAAGTACATTTTTTTGACTCTACCACTAATTCTTGTGGCCTGTACAACCCCTACCGAAACAGAAAAAACACCCCCCCCAACACCAACTCCATCAAAACCAACGCCAGCCATTGAAGTTGAAGAAGTAATCACTTCTGAACCAGAAACACAAGCTCAAGAAGTCAAAAACACCCAAGAACCAATAGTTGAAACCGTAACCCTTCCCGTAGTAGAAGAAACGGCTCCACCAGACAAAGAAAAGCCGAGTCGATACTCTGAAGCCAGCTAAAGCATGTCAGAAGTTTTTCATAAAAGTTTCCAGGCCTGGAACTGTTCAATGTCGATTGAACTCATCAAACCGACAAAAAAACCTGAACAAATACTTCAAGCTATAAAAAATACTTTAACTCATTACGAAAAACTATTTTCTCGATTCCAACCCAATAGTCTCACGACACAGTTAAATAAAGGTGAAGAAATAGTTCTAATCCCTGAACTGGCACAAACACTCAAAGCCGCGAAAGAGTATTCTCGTTTCACCGAAGGCCTTTTTAATCCTCATGTGAATCTACCGGATCATGGATACAATGATTCTTTCGAAAAAAACCACTTCACAAAAGCAAAAGAAATACCCCCTCCCTTAGTCTTTCCAGAGGGACTAATTGAGACCTCCAACACCATAAAACTGAAAGAAAACGCTTTCATTGATTTTGGAGGATTTCTAAAAGGATATCTTGCCGAAATTATAGCCGATCAACATCAACAAGAAGCTCAAGGCATTATCGTAAATCTGGGAGGAGATATTGCTACCAGAGGAAAAGACCTTGATCAAGACAGCTTTGAATTTTTTATAAAAAACCCTGTGAGTGGCAAACCTGAAAATCTCCACATACAAAATATGAGCCTCGCCACTAGTGGAACTTATAAACGAAAATGGGAAACCAATACTGGTCAGAAATCACATCTGATCGATCCACAAAAAAACCAATCCACCGATTCTGAGTTTATTGCTATAAGCTTTTGGGGTAAATCAGGAGGGCTGGTCGACGGACTGGCTACGGCAGCGTTCTTCACCAATAAAGACACCTGGGATCTCTGGTGCGAAAAAGCCGAAAACTTACACTACCTCGCTATAAAAAAAGATGGTACTATCCTCACAAAATAAATTTATGAAAAACTATCTCGCCCTTGCCGCCACCAACAATAAAAAATCTATCAATAAAGAACTTATAAAATACGTAACTTCTAAAATAGAAGGAAACGTAAACATTATTGACCTAAATGATTTTGAATGTCCTCTTTTTTCTCCTGAAATTCAAGAAAAAAACGGTATTCCTCCAAAGGCTGAAGAATTTTCCAACCTGATCAAAGATTCTGACGGAATTATTATCTCTTTTGCGGAATACAACGGCTCTTATACGCCCGTATTTAAAAATATTGTTGACTGGGCGTCTATAAACCAAGAAAAACTCTGGCAACACAAACCCATGCTACTTATGGCTACTTCTCCAGGAGCACGCGGTGGGCAGACGGTTCTTGATGGAGCGGCAAGTTATTTCCCTTTCATGAATGGAAAAGTCTGCGGAAAGTTTATTTTCCCATCTTTCTACAAGAACTTTTCAGATGGAGAAATCACAAATCCAGAACTCGAAAAATTACTCGAAACAGAGATTCAAAATTTCTTAAATGAAAAAGAACTCATCACAAAAAAAGAAACTAAAAAAATAGAACCTTTCAAATTAGCTGGGGAAATTTTTAGTTACCTTGGATACGCACTCCTTTTATCGATTGTAGGCATAAATTTTTTTGCTCCAGAAATACTAAATTACTGGATGCAAAACATTCTTTGGGAGATCGCACTGATAGCCGCTTGCTTCACCCTTGTTATTCGTCCTATTTATGAATTTATTCCTCACCCAATCATAGAAAAAATGCTTATTTGGCGAAAAGGCATTGGCCTTATTTCCAGTAGTATCGTCATTGGATTCTGGATCAGTCGAAACATCGTTCCACTCGATCTTGATCATTTCCTTTCCTATTTCTCAGCCAGGAATTGGACGTTTGAAAATCTAAAACTCATCGCTCGAGCCAGTGAAATCACAGGGTTTATTCTCTTTTTTGCCTCAAACAAATGGCTGGTTGAGAACTTCAACACGCTCTGGAGATGGATGCAAAAAACGGCCTATATTTATTTTTTAGCAGGAGGATTTTACGTGTATCTAGTTGCTGAAAAAAACTACGCATTAGTACTGCTAACGATATTTTTTGTAATCTACACCCCTTTTTGTATAAAATTATTGTTCACAAAGAAAGATTCTTCTGGTAGTCGTCATTCTCAAGCCAGTTAAAAAAAGAGCTGAAAATTTCAGCTCTTTTCTAATGTTTCCACTTATCAAGACCTAATCAAAGTAGTGTCTTCGCATAGATTCCATATTCGCGTAAGGCTGACATTCATCAATCTCTTCCAGAATAATATCGGCATAAGCTCCGTGGATTTCTTTCCCCATCTTGTCGATAAAGTCAGGATTCATCACAAAATCTTGATACGCTTCCCATAAATTTCGTGGGAGTAATTTGTACCGCTTGGCTCGAAGTTGAGCGAGGTTTAATCGATACAGATTTTCTTCGGTAAAGCCTTTGAATTTTTCTTCTTTTTCAATCCCGAGAATCCCCGCCACAACAAACGAAGAACAAAGCAGATACGGATTCGCCAATGGATCAGGAAACCGAAACTCTACTCGTAGGGCTTTTGAAATGGTCTTTGGATCAGAAATAGCTGGAATTCGCCCCGCTGCTGAACGATTGAACTCTCCAAGAGCCACCACACAAGGAGCTTCAAACCCAGGGGTCAAACGTGCATACGAAGCTTCCGTAGAATTTGCCACCGCGGCAATCGCACGAGAATAACGCATAATCCCGGCTAAGAAATGAAGTGCCGTATCAGAAAAATACTTCTGGTCTTTCTTCTTCGCATCATAGAAAAGATTCTTTTTCCCATCTCCGACCGATAAATGACAGTGCATTCCAGAACCATTTCGTTGTGGAAACGGTTTCGGCAAAAACGTCACATCAAATCCATGTCTCCGCGCAACCTTATGAGCGATTAACTTGTACATCTGAATCCGATCAGCCGTTCTATGTGCCGTGTCGTATTCCCAATTAATCTCAAACTGCTCATCTCCCACTTCTGGATGTCCACGTTCGATCGTATATCCCATTTTTGGCAAGATTTGCATGATCTCTGCAATGATAAAACTCTTTGGGTCTTTTGGATTGAAGTAGTTGGCATTTCCTCCACCTTCTCGTCCAATCGAGTTTCGCTCAGAAACAAAGAAAGCTTCTGGCTCCGCTCCAACACACATCTCCCCTCCTTTCCAGAGTTTTCCTAGTTCCTTTTGTCGTTCAATCAAATGCGTTCTGGCACAGTTTGGATGTGGTTCTCCGTCTGGAGTAAGAATATTACACATGATCCAAAACTCAGGCGCTTCAGTATCACTTATACATTCTGGCACTTCTACCAATGTCTCTATATCTCCCCAAAGAATCGCATCACTCGAATTAATGTTATTAATCCCCGAAAAACTCGAGCCATCATACGCCATTCCTCGACCAGTAATTGCATTCAACGCTGAACCTGGGAAAATGATTTCTTTCAATCCCCCCGCCAAATCTGTCACAAGAGTCTTTACAATAGACCCTTCTGGAAGCGATACCGACTTTGCCATTTTTTTGTGGTTAACAATATTTTGTCTAAATTTTTACAAAATATTGATATGAATAAAACAAAATTTTGCATAATTTTTTCTTGATTTTTAATCAAAACACTTTCAGCTATAATCCAAAAAGTGAAAAAAACTCGAAAAATCGCCGTCATCTTTGGTCGAATAATCCTAGCCGTCTATCTATGCTTTGGACTGTTTCTTTTTATGAGCCAAAGATCAATTATTTACTACCCCGATAATCAAGATTTTGAAAGCTGCTACGGATTCAAAGATTATGAAAAACTAAACCACAACGGCACTCGATTCTATTACAAAGAAGGCACTAATTCAGAAGTTCTCGTCTACTATCACGGAAATGCCGGATCAGCCTGTGATAGAAGCGCCATTAAATCCATATTCGAAACCAGCAACAAACATCTCATCTTTGTCGAATACGCTGGCTACTCAAACGACGGCAAAAAACCATCCTACAAACTCATCCTTAAAGATGTCAAAAACATTCATCAATTCATAGAAGACAAAGGATTCCAAAAAACCACCGTCTACGGACAAAGTATCGGAACAGGTGCCGCCAGCCATCATGCCCACCTCGGCAATACCGACGAACTCATTCTCGTTACTCCTTTCTCAACCCTCACCAAACTCGCCCAATCAAAATACAAAATCTACCCCGCCGCCATAATTCTCCGAGAAAAATACGATAATATCCAGTGGCTCAAAGACTACCACAACGAACTCCTTATCATCCACGGCAACCAAGATCAACTCATCCCCCATACTTTCTCCGAGGAACTATTCGAAACCATCCCCAGTCAAAAAAAGTCCTACCTCCTCATTCCAAATCGAGGACATAACGACCTCTGGTCAGATGGAATGTTTACAGAAATAATCACTGAGTTTATTGATAATTAAATAAACTTCCTCTGTCATTCTGAGTGGAACGAAGAATCTTTCGTAATTTATTTGATGTAAACTTTCTCATACACCAAAAACCAAAGATCCTTCGGAAGCTCAGGATGACAAAAATGTTTTAATCTCTGGCTTGTCCAGAGTCTAATTTTACAACTACTCAAGAGATTCCAGACAAGCTGGAATTTTACACCTAATTAAATGTAAACTATTATTTGTAATAAGCCATAATAAACAACCAATGACAAAAATAGATATAAGCGAAATAGCTGCTTTGAAAGAGTACAAAGAAAACCTTTCCCACACCTATCAACTAATATCCATGCTTATATTAAATATAAAATCAACTGATCAGCTAGTTAACAATGTTTTCCCTAAGCTCTCAGAAAAAAAGACCCTGGAGCCAACGCTATTAGAAAGTCTAGCATACCCTTTAGAGCACACCAAAGACATATATGCGATGGGATTTATTCAGCTAATGGCTAATTTTGAATTCTTTATGTACAGCCTTCTAAAAGAAATTGCATCTCAAAACCCGTATTTAATATCTAAAAGAAAAACAATATCCCTTGAAGAAATACGTGAATTCGCTGATATAAAAGAATTAAATGAATACATCATTGATCAGTATGCTATAGAAAACTCCTATGGACTCAAAGAGTGGAAAAAGCTAGTAGAGCGAGACTACTCTTTAGAATTAATAAATCCCGATACCTATGAATTTTTAGAATATCTAAATGAACTAAGAAATGCACTACTTCATTCTGGAGGAAAAACAAATTCCAAAACGTTTAAAACACTAAAAAAACACATAGAAATAAAACCCTTAAGCAAGTATGATTTTACACAAATTTTCGATGAAGATTCCTTCCGCTTTGTTTACCAAGAGCTCAGCTCAATAGGTAACAAACAATAATTACTTGCCAAACTAACAAAATTCCCTATTTTCCCCCTGCTTTGCCTACCGCATCAAGCGGTACGCCAATAAGACACACTATTTCTTAACGTCCAAAAAGCATGCAAAAGTACGAAATTATGGCTATTATCGAAAATAGCCTAGACGCAAACGCGGCGGAAGCATACGCCCAAGAAAACATTGCTCTGCGAATTGAAAAAGAATTCGGAGGAAAAATCACTTTCACCGATTTTTGGGGTGAACGAGGATTCGCCTACCAAATCAACAAACAAAAATGGGGATACTACGTTGTCTACCAATTTGATATGGAAGGAGAAAAAGCTCAAGAACTTCGACACGAACTTAACCTAGACGCTAAGATCGTTCGATTCCTTATCTCTAAAGTAGAAAAAGGACAACCAGAACCAAAACCTTACGCGGAAATGAAAGCTGAGTACGAAGCGCAAGAAAAAAAGAAAGCTGATGAAAAGAAAGTAAAAGAAGCTCCAAAAAGACCTGGTAAACGAGAAAAACTGACAACAGTAAAAGAAGAACCAGCTAAAACTGAAGCCCCAAAGACAGAAGCTCCAAAAGATGATGTCGATAAAAAACTAGACGCTATCATCGATGAGTCTTCTGAAGATCTTTAAATCAAATTTTCCACTTATTCTTTAACACTTTATTAAAATGCCACCTAAGCCAAAGAAATTTATCTGCCCATTCCAACAAGCTGGGATTACATACATTGATTACAAAAATCCTAAACTACTTGCAGATTACATTACATACTACCGATCTATTCAGAGTCGATTCCACACTGGAACATCTCTGAAAATGCAAAAACAATTGGCTCGATCCGTTAAACGAGCTCGATTCATGGGACTTCTTCCGTACGTTCGATACGAGAAGTAATCTAGAACTGCAATTTTAAACTTAAAAAAGCCTGACAAATTGTTAGGCTTTTTTGTTGCTCTGTAAAAATTACGCTAAGTTTTTCAACGAATGAACGTCAAATCTAGAAGTGTTTGAACGACGCGAGTTTTCTGGATTTCGTGAGTGAAGCTGAAAAATAGAAATTTTGACACGCAACGAGGCTTTTTTTACCCCTTTTTTCTTTAAAAGGGGTATTTATTATTTCCTATAGTTCCAAAGAACACATTTTTACAAATTGCCAAGATCTTATTGATTGAAAAAAGCCCTAATTTCTGCTACAATAGTCGGATTTTATTCTTGTAATTACAAACATGTTTGGAAAAATTAAATCACTTGTCTCATCGTCGAAAGACAACAACATCGCGGTTGATAAGGTAAAAAAACAAACTCAAACCGCCGATAGCATTATCTCCCAAGCCGTTACCAACGCTGGGAATATTTCGAACGTTACGCTCTCGAAAGAAGAACGAAAAGCTCTCTTAGATCAGCGTAAGAAAGTACCAGCGCACATCCTAATCATGAAGTTTACTTCCCTTGGGCTGTTTGCGATTTTACTAGTAGCAACTTTGTTTCTCAAAGCAGACCTTCATCCAGAAAATGCCTACTTCGGGCTTCTAGGGCTGAATGACAACACTGGTTCACTTCACAAAAAAGTAAAAGTTGAAAACACCGAGCTTCAAGACGAAATTGAAGAAGTAGAAACAAAAATTGAAACCCAAAGAACCAAAATTGAAACAGAAAAATACGGAATCTTCACCGAAGAAATTGATGAAATCACCGCTCAACAAAAAAATTGGTTTACCAAAACAGAAGTGGTGACCAACATTGAGACGGGTGAAACCGAAACTAAAACTACTTACGGACTGATCGACAGTTTTGGTGATATGATTTCTTACTTTCAAGATGCGAACTACCAAACAAAATTTTTCGCAAAACGAGAAAAAGATCTACTCGGATCTAATTGGGAAATGTGTAAAAATCCATTTGTTCCTTCAGCGAAAAAAGCGGAACTCAAATGTCCGCCACCGATTATGATCGCTATGAAAAATGAGATTGAAATCAAAAGTTACAACATCAATCCAACAGGAGCATCAATCAGCGTGAGTGCGAGTGAGATCCTTAGTAAAATCTTTACTCTCGGGAGTGAATTTGTGGATATGATGAACAGTTTCCCATTCTACAAAAATGGTGAAGTTCGATCATTTACTCGACGAGAACAAGCCAATGGAGAAGAAAGTATTGAACTAAGTATTCGATTGGAATTCCAAGAAGAACCTCTAGAAGGCGAAGAAGGTGAAGTTGATCCAGCCGATGAATACTTCCAATACTTCGAAAATTGGAATCGACTAAACAAAGCCATTAATGCCGCACTTTCTCAAAGTGCACAAAGTAGTCAATCTAGTCCGTCTAGTAGTACTACAACCCCTAGAACTACTTCTTCTAACTAATAATTCAACATGAACGCTACCCCAAACGTATTGAAGAAAAAACCGAGCTTAAAGCTTTCTCGTAAAGATCAGCTCAAACGAAATCCAATTCCTTGGATTCTCCTATTTATTGTCTGTGGTGGATTGATCTATTTCCTCCTTCCAGATTACAGTTCTTGGAATGAGAAAAAAGCAGAGATCAAAACGCTAGAACCACAGAATATTAAACTTCAAGAGAACAAAGAGTCTCTACAAGATGAACTCGCAATCGTTGAAGCAGAATTCAATGAAAAAGCTGGTGATTTCTTGGTAAAAGAAAAACAAATTTTCCCAGAAAAAATCACCCCTTCAACCGTCGCTCAAATTATTGAGATTTACTCAATTCTTCTACAAAGAAATAGTGCGAGCACCTCAGAAATGGACCTTAAGTCACTGAATATTGGTAAATCAACCATTGTTCCAGGAAAATCTTACGCAGAAACTCAGATTAGTGCTTCTTTCCTAGCGGATGAAGCCACATTCAAAAAATTCATTAAGTTTATGCAATCAGGAGAAATTTCTGACGAACTTCGAAACAAAGTAGTAAACCGAAGAAACAAAGGAGATGCTGCTTCTATCGAGTTTTTGGACAACAATCGACTTCCAATTTCAAATATTAGAAGTGTAAACGTAAGTGAAAACAAAAGCGACTTCGAAGGAGGCGCACCAACCTACAACATTCAAATGCAACTTGTAGTATTTTCTCAAGCAACATAACAAAGTATAAAATATGGCATCAGGAGCAGCGTTAAGACAATTAAAAGAAGCAATCATTCGAGGAGATGTACCAAAAATTCTCGAAAGTATCATGATGCTCTCTCTTGAAAAAGGGGCATCAGATATCCATATTGAACCAAGAAGAAACAACGTTGAACTTCGTCTAAGGGTAGATGGAGTGCTTCAGCACATGGTAGAATATCCGACCAATATGCATTCTGGTTTGGTATCAAAAACCAAGCTTATGGCGAACCTAAAGATCGATGAAGCCCGAATCCCACAGGATGGGCGTATTTCTACATGGGTTGGAAACAAAGAAGTAGATCTTCGGGTCTCAACTCTTCCAACCGTAAATGGAGAAAAGATCGTAATGCGGGTACTGGATAAATCGAAAAAGATTCCCAGTCTTGATAAACTCGGGATTGTTGGACGAAATCTAAAATTATTCCAAGCTGCCATTGAACAACCGAATGGGGTAGTACTTACTTCTGGACCAACCGGGTCTGGGAAAACAACCACCATGTACTCCGCAATGAGCTACGTAAACTCACCAGAAGTGAACATCATGACCCTAGAAGATCCGGTGGAAAATCAGATGGAAGGGCTCAATCAGAGTCAGATGTTCCCGACAATTGGATATACCTTTGCCGATGGACTAAGAACCGCCCTTCGTCAGGATCCCGACATCATTATGGTGGGGGAAATCCGGGATAAGGAAACAATCGATATTGCCATCGAAGCATCACTAACTGGGCATCTGGTACTCTCTACCATCCATACGAATTCTGCTGTAGAAACGATTACTCGTATTCTAAACATGAAGGTTCCAGACTTCCTATTAACTTCAGCGGTGAATCTGATTATTGCCCAACGTCTATCACGGCGATTGTGTCCGTACTGTAAACAACCAGTCAAAACTAGCCCCGACGCAATGAAAAAAATTAAGGAAGCTTTTGCCATCTTTAAACCTTATGAAGGCCTAGATATGTCATTATTCCAAGACATACAACTTTACGGTCCATCAGAAGAAGGATGTACTGAATGTGAAGGACAGGGTTACAAAGGGCGAATGGGTATTTACGAAATCATGACAATGACGGAGGGAATTAAGGAAGCGGTTATGGCAGGAATGCCGGCTCTAGAAATTCAAAAAGTAGCCCAAAAAGATGGAATGGTAACCCTAGAACAAGATGGGATTATTAAGGCTCTACAAGGAATTACGTCCCTCGAAGAAATTTACAAACTTGTTAAAGAATAGTATAATAATCTGATATAAATGGAAAATAACACTCCGCCAGTCAATCCATTTGCCGATAGTGCAAACCCAAATCCGTTTGGAAATAACGGAGGTGGAGGTAATCCATTTGGAGCTCCAGCACAAGGACAAGCCTCAGCTAATCCACCTGCTGGTGGAGTCAGTGAAACTCCTACCCCTGCCGCACCAAATTCACAAACTCAACCACAAGCACCTGCAGCTCCTACCCCATTAGGACCAAGTGCCCAACCAGCCGCACCACAAAACGCACCAGCGGCTCCTGCAGCCCCAAAAGGAAATAACGGAGAAGCCGCTATTGTCTTAGATATTAAAGAAACTGAAAAAAAGAAAGAATCCATTAAAGTTGAAAAAGTAAGCCTCTTTGACCAAATCAATGACTGGTTGATTAACATGTCTGGGATTAAATTGGATGAAAAACTTCTTTTCTTCCAACTACTGGGATCGATGATTGGAGCTGGACTTCCAATTATTGATGCGATGAATCTACTTATCAATCAAACAAAGAATGAGAAACTGAAGCGGGTAATTGAAGACATGAGAAAACAAATTGAAGACGGTCAAAGTCTTGCCGCTTCAATGCGTTATAACGATGATGTATTCGACGAAGCCACCTGTTCAGTAATTGAAGCTGGTGAAAAATCAGGGAAATTAAATGCGATTCTAAAAGAGCTGGTAGCTCAGTACGAACAGATGAGTAAACTGACAAAAAAAGTAAAGTCCGTGATGACTTATCCAGTTATCGTAGTAGTTTTCATGGTCGTACTAACCATCGTAGTATTGGTATTTGTAGTACCAAAATTAGAAGAATTATTCGGAGGAGGAGAAAATCTTCCACTTCCAACACGAATCCTTATCAACGGGAGTGATTTTGTAATGGGATCCTGGTATTTCCTCATCATTGGAGCTATTGCTGCAGCTATAGCCTTTATACAATGGAAAAAAAGTAAAAAAGGAAGTAAACAGTGGGCTGCTATTCTTCTACGAATGCCACTTGTAGGACCAATCCTGCAGAAAATGATTCTGACACGGGTTACAAGAATTTTCGGGTTCTTGATATCTGCTGGAGTACCAGTAGTAGAAAGTCTAAGAATTGCTTCACATATTGCTGAAAGTGAAATTTATCAAGAAAAACTTCTCCTAGCCGCCGACGATCTGACCAAAGGGATATCAATTGCAGAAAATCTTTCTGACGATGAAAGGCTCTTCCCAACGATGCTCGTAAATATGATGGCAATCGGAGAAAAAACAGCCTCTCTAGACACTGTTATGGGAAAAGCCGCTGACTTCTATAACGAAGAATTGGAGCGAAAAATCTCTGTGCTAGAAAAAAGTATGGAGCCAATCATTCTTGCGATCATTGCCTGTGCTGCAGTATTTATGATTCTTGCGATTTACCTGCCGATTCTGAAGATGAACGATCAGGTGGTTGGAAGCTTCTAAGGCAAAATCTTCCCAAGAAACAATACATATTTATACTTCCAGATGAATGGAAGCATTTTTGCTCGAATATGGAGTTTGGGGTATTGCGTCATTTGTTCTTGGCGATGATCTAGGACTCCCTTTCTTTCCTCCCGGGACCATGATTTTTGGCTATGCTACCCTAGCCCACTACCATCCTGAGTTGAAACTCTGGCCAATTATTTTAATCGCCCTAACAATCCCTCCGTTTGCGAACTACTGCTTGTTTTTTGCAGGAAAATACGGACTTCGTCACTATATCGAAGAACACGGACACAAATTTTATCTACCAACACATCGCCTTCAAAAAGCGGCACAAATTATGAAAAAACATGGTGAGAAAACTATCTTTTTCACCGCCTGCTGGAGTACTATTCGACCTTTTTGTTCCTTCATGGCTGGCTCTCTGGGAATGAATACTTTTAAATTTATGATTTATCATTTTTTAGGGGTTTGTATCTGGGCCAGTTTTTTTATAGGTGGTGGTTATTATTTTGGTGATGATATCTGGTTTTTTATTCAAAATAATTGGAGGTACGCCTTCATTATTCTACTGATTTCTATCTCCTGTTATTTTTACTGGAGCAGTTTTATTCCCCGAAAAAAGTAAATTGAATTGTTTCGGTTCCTGAATAAACTCCAAGCACTCATAAAAAACTTTGTTGATGGCAAAAAAAATATTGGTTATCGGAAATGGAGGAAGAGAACACGCTATTGTAGAAGCACTACACAGATCTCCTCAAAAACCTGAAATTTATAATTTTGCTAATGCCATCAATCCAGGAATTAAACCACTCTGCACAGAAGTAATCGTGGGTGACTACATGGATATAGAAACTATAAAAATGGTGGGGCAAAAAGTTCAACCAGACTTTGCTGTAGTCGGTCCAGATGATCCAATCGGAATTGGGGCTGCTGACGCTCTTCTTGAAGTAGGAATCCCAAGTTTTGCGCCTCTAAAAGTTTGTGCCCAGCTAGAATCTTCCAAATCTTTCACGAGAAAACTTTGTGAAAAATATAATATTCCTGGACAACCTGAATACATCGTTTCAACTGATGCAAAAAATAAATCTGAACGAGTAGATTTTTTTAACAAACTCAACGGAAAGATGGTTGTTAAAGCTGACGGACTTCTTGGAGGAAAAGGAGTGATTGTCGCAGGAGAACACTTTGATACTTTTGAGGAAGCTGATGATTTCGCTGTAAAATCTATCGAAAAATTTGGTCGAGTAGTGCTCGAAGAACAATTTATTGGAGAGGAGTTTTCGCTCATCTCTATTGTTGACGGTAAGACCGTCCTAGATTGCCCAGCTATCCAGGATCATAAACGAGCCTTCGAAGGTGATGAAGGGCCAAATACAGGGGGGATGGGATGTGTTTCAGACGAAAATAATTCTCTACCGTTTGTAACACAGAAAGATTTAGATGAGGCTCATAACATCACCATTCAAACTATGCAGGCTATCGAAAAAGAAACTGGAGAAAAATTCGTAGGGGTCATGTATGGAGGGTTTATGGTCACCACTAACGGTATAAAGCTTATTGAATACAATGCTCGATTTGGAGATCCGGAAGCTCTAAATATTTTACCAATTTTAGAATCAGATTTTGTAGAAGTATGTGAACGGGCCATCAACGGAACACTTTCCGAAATGGGAACACTACAGTTTAAACCTGTAGCTACCGTTGTGAAATATTTGTGCCCTGAAGGTTATCCAACTAACTCAGTTAAGAACGTTCCTATTATCATAAACGATGAAGTTCCAGAAAACTGTTATTTTGCTTCAATCGGAGAAGAGAATGGCAAACTGTTACTGAAAGGCTCTCGAGCTATAGGAATTCTCGGAACAGGAAAAAATCTAGAAGCAGCAAAAACTAACTGTGATCAAAAACTAACACAGTTTGAAGGACCACTTTTTTATAGAAAAGATATTGGAACTCCTGAGCTCCTACAAAAACGAATTGATCACGTTCAACAACTGAAAAGTTAATCTTTATACTTGAGGTATTTCCCCTCAGTAATAAGCTAAAATTATACTATGTTAAACCTAGATCGAGGACTTTTCGCGGCTTTTATCGGACTTACAATTTTTGGTCTCATTATGATGAGTTCCATGTCTGTAGCGGGAAGTTTTGAAGTGACAGGAAGAAATGATTACTATTTCTTGAGACACCTGCTCTATATTATCATCGGAGTTCCTGTATTCCTGGTGGCTCTAGTTTTTCCTTATGATCTTCTGAGAAAAATCTCTCCTCTTGCTTTTATATTCGCACTCACATTGCTATTATTGGTACTAGTTATTGGACAAGACTTTGGGACAGCTGCCAAATCGTGGCTAAAAATTGGACCATTATCATTCCAGCCAACAGAGGTTGCCAAACTCGCCGTCATCGTCTTTCTAGCCGCCATATTCTCGAGTGGGAAAAACCGCGTAGACTCATTTCAAGGAGGATTTTTATCTTTCATTTTTATTCTTGGGATTCCTTCATTATTAATTATGGCGCAACCCGACTTTGGGTCATTACTAGTTATGACCCTTATTGCTGGAGTTATGTATTTTGCGGCAGGAGCAAACCTAAAACACTATTTTGGAGGTATTATCGCGGCTTTCTTGGGAGCGGCAATCGTAATCCTGACAAATCCTTATATTGCTAAAAGGTTTGCGGTTTTTGTAAATCCAGAATTAGATCCACTCGGAGCAGGATTCCAGGTAAAGCAAGCCCTCATTGCCATCGGTTCTGGTGGACTTTTTGGTAGAGGCTTCCAAAACTCTATTCAGAAATTCGATTATTTACCAGAAGTACAATCCGACACTATCTTTGCTGCTATTTCAGAAGAGATGGGATTTATTCGCATCTTAGTACTCCTTGGAGTTTATCTTTATATTGGGCACAGAGGGGCTTTTATTGCTCGAAACGCTCCCGATAAATTCACTCAACTACTAGCCGTTGGACTTACAACTTGGATTGTTGGACAAGCTTTTATTAATATTGGGGTAAATTTGGCACTCCTTCCAAACACAGGAATCACCCTCCCACTCATATCCTATGGAGGAAGTTCTCTCTGGGCAAGCTTTGCCGCTATGGGCCTACTCTTACACATCTCAAATAATCTGAAAAAAACTCAAAAAAGACGATATTTCTAGATCATGAGCCAATCAAAAAAACAAACGATTTTACTCGTTGGAGGAGGAACTGGTGGACATATACTACCACTCTACTCACTAGCCGAAGCCTGCTTGAAAAAAGGCTCAAATGTCCATCTCATTGTTAACGATGCAGACTTAGACAAAAAAATAATTCAAGATAAATTTCTCAATCTAAAAGACTTAGAAATTCATTTTCTAAAAACTCAAAAGATTCACTACCACTTCAGCCTTGAAAACTTTATTGCTCCATTCAAAATAATAGTCAGTTTTTTTCGAACAAAAAAATTACTCAAGGAAACAAATCCTGACATCGTATTTTTCAAAGGTGGTTTTGTAGGTTTCCCCGTTCTTGTGGCGCTTAAACACCTAATAAAATTCAGAGGAAAAATTTATCTACATGACACCGATATTAGTACTGGAAAACTAACCCAATCCATTGGAAAGAAGGCCGATAAAATCTTTAGTAACTTTGGTGAAAATCCTACCCCTTTATTCTATTGGCCAAAGAATCTAAAAGTTCAAAAAACAAAAAATCCTTGTCCAAAAATTCTTATTTTTGGAGGTTCACAAGGGGCTTACTTTTTGAATAAATTAATTATTCAAAAATTGGGAATACTCACACAAAAATATTATATTACTCTTGTTTCTGGTCCAAACCAAGAATTACCAAAATTTAATTCTCCAAAAGAAAATTTCACGTTGATCAACTTCATGCCACAAGACGATCTAATCAAAGCTATGATCGAATCCGACCTAGTTATCTGTCGAAGTGGTGGATCAATGTTTCAAGTTTTTGCTGCCCAAACACCATGTATTGCCGTCCCACTTCCGACTTCAGCCCGAAATCACCAATGGGAAAATGCTAAATATTTTGAAGAAAAAGGATATTGTTACTTACTCGAGCAAAACGCAGATACTCAAAACAAGCTTTTACCAACTATCGAGCAAGTACTAAATGATCCCACCTATCTCAAAAATATAAAAGATCAAAATATCCAAAATCAAGCTTCTAAAATTGCTGAAATAATTACAAAACAATAGTATAAGCTAAATGCTCGAAATATCACTCCCATTTTGGCTCTTCTTAACAGGGCTTGTATTTGGATGTCTTATGGTTGTTTTTGGAAATATGCTTCCAATGGCTGCCGCCATTTTACAAACACTTCTTCCTGGTGCTAATTTCGGAAATATCATCGGAACCATAAAGTTTGGTGGTGTTTTCCGTGGAATAGGGACACTTTTTTCCACTTATAAAACTTTAGACTTTAGCATCATTAAATGGATATGGTTTCCTCTTGCTATAGGGGCTATTATTGGAGTAAACCTGATTGCTCATTTAGACTCAAAATGGATTTTCCCGACCTTAATTATTGCCTATTTTATCGCTGAATTTGCCAATAAAATAGCTCCACACATCTCTCAAAAACATTTATATGGACTTGCTATCATTATTGGTGTTTATGTGGGGTTTTTGGGAGCAGGGCTTCGATCTATCTTTATGAGCCTGCTAAGACTGAAATTTCCTGATGAAAACAAAATCGTATTATTAAAAATTCACAGTAGTTTTTTAAGCTGGACTCTCGTTATTATTGCTGCAACTGGACATTACCTACACGGAAATATTACTACAGAATATGCTACCCCTTTTGCTGCAGGAGCTTTTCTAGGTGGTTTTACTGGTGGAAAAATACTTAAAAAATTTGCTATTAAATCCCCTCAATCACAAAGGTGGTTAATGAGAGCTTCTTTCGGACTCGGTATATTAATTTCTGGGTACTTATTTTTTGTCCAATAAACTTTGGATGACAAAACCAAAAAACTTTGTACACTCAGTCCACCACCATAAAAATGGCTTTATTTCTTAAATACCGACCGCAAACTTTTGCCGATCTTGTTGGACAAGAGGCGGTACGAAGAACCCTTCAAAACGCCCTAAAAGCAGAACGACCAAGTCATGCTTATATGTTTTCAGGTTCTCGAGGAACAGGAAAAACCTCAACAGCACGAATTTTTGCCAAAGGTTTGAATTGTGAAAATCTAGAAGACGGAAATCCTTGTGGAAAATGTGACCTCTGTAAGGGAACGGCCGATGGTTCACTTGTAGACGTTATTGAAATAGATGCCGCCTCTAATCGTGGAATCGATGAAATTCGAGAACTACGAGAGAAAATCATGTTTGCCCCAAATAGAGCCAAGAGAAAAGTTTATATTATAGACGAAGTCCATATGCTCACGAAAGAAGCCTTTAATGCGCTTCTTAAAACGTTAGAAGAACCTCCTGATCATGCTTTCTTTTGCCTTGCTACAACTGAAATGCACAAGATTCCTGAAACAATTCTCTCTCGGTGTCAGGTCTTCATCTTCCAGCGATTTAATCAGGAACAGCTCATTAATAGATTGATCAAAATTTGTGATCAAGAGGGATTTACTTATGAAAAAGAAGCGATAACTATTATCGCCCAAAAAGCTGAAGGTGGAATGCGAGACGCTATCTCTCTATTAGAACAGATTGCAGCAGAAACAAACCAAAATATTACAGAGAATGATACTAGAACAAGTCTTGGAGTCTCAAATACACAGACCCTAGAAGAATTTTATAAAGCTCTCAGCACAAAAAACACTCAGGCGGGATTAGATATCTTAAAAAGTTTGGCTATGAATGGACAGGATTTCCGTACTTTTGGACATGATTTTCTTGGATTTCTACGAGCAAAAATGTTTGAAAATATCAATCAACCACTCCTCCCTCAAATCTTAAGAATGATAGAGCAAATAGAAATTGCTCTCACACGACTAAAAACTTCTCCTATCGTAGAACTTCCACTAGAAATTGCTGTCGTAAATCTCACACAAGAAGCTGCAACCATCCCCGTCCAAACTTCTACCACAACACCAAAAACTTTTCCTCCAGCAAAAACAGCGGCCCCAACACCACCAAAACAAACCCAAGCCCCACAACCAGCACCTACGCCCGCTCCAACACAAGCTCCAGAGAAACCCAAATCCCCTTCTCCAGAAGGGCTCTCAGCTGAGGCTGTTACTAATGCTATGAAAGATATTGCTGAAAAATCTGGGATTCCAATTTTCGCCAAAAAATCATTTCTTACGACCATCCCTGAAGTAGATGGAACTCAAGTAACTTTTTTTACAGACTCTGAATTTCATCGTGAAAAACTCATAGAATCTAGTGTAATTTCAAAAATACTAGGGGGCCTAAAAACATATTTTAACAACGAAAGTCTCTCCGTTGCCTTTGTGAAAAAAGAAGGTATGAAGAAATTTACTCCTTCTTCTAGCGTAAACGCTCCAAGTAGTAGTAACAACAATATTAGTGCTGATGACTTCCTTGTTTTCTAAGCAAAACTAAAATGACTGATAAAATTACAGCCCTGATCGATATAGAATGCCAATCCGAAAGAGAATTTGGTTTTGATAGAATCGCTATGAGAATTGCTCGCTTTCCAGAAGTTCTTGATGTTCATGTTGTCTCTGGAAGAGCTGATCTAACCGTAAAAATTGAGGCGGACAATATTCATGAAATTTCTAAGTTCGTAACGGAAGTACTCGCCCCAATGGAAGGCGTGAGTTCAACCGCTACTCACTTCTTTATGAAAGCCTATAAAGAAAATGGCAACCTTCTAGCAGAAGAACCAAAAACAAGCCGACTTCCTATATCTGCCTAAATCTCATGGTTTTAACTCTAAATGAGCAAGTCCAAAATCTACCAAAAAGTGGTATTCGTCGCTTTTTTGATCTCGTTATTTCCGCTGGACCAGAAGTAATCTCTCTTGGGGTCGGAGAGCCCGACTTCCCTACTCCATGGCACATACGAGAAGCCGCTATTTTTAGCTTAGAAAAAGGATTCACCAGCTACACCGAAAATGCAGGACTCCTAGAACTCAGAGAAGCTATTGCAGAAAAAATCACAAAAGAGACGGGAACACAATATGACCCAAAAACTGAGATTCTTATCACGAATGGCGTTTCAGAAGGCATGGACATTGCTTTTAGAGCCACTATTAATCCTGGAGATACAATTCTACTTCCAGACCCAGGATATGTAATGTACGCCCCACTGGTCCAATTATCTGGCGGAAAGGTAAATTATTATAATCCTCTAGATCTTTCCACACTTAAAGACAAAGAAGCTAATGGAATTGTCCTCAATTTTCCAGGGAACCCTATTGGAAATACTTTTACCAAAGAAGATCTACTATTGATCAAAAAAATTGCTCAAGAAAGAAGTTGGAAAATCTATAGTGATGAAATTTACGAAGGCCTGACTTTTAATAGTCAACATCTAAGCCTCGTTTCATTTTCAGACATCAAAACCCATACCCTATTATTTGATGGACTTTCCAAAACCCATGCCATGACAGGGCTTCGAATTGGGTGGATCGCGGGCCCAAGTGAAATTATCCAGGGAATCAATAAAATACATCAATACAGCGCACTGTGTGCTTCTTCTACCAGTCAACTTGCGGCTCTAGAGGCGCTGAGACGAGGTGGAACAGAAGCTAAAAAGATGAAAGACACTTACAACAAACGAAGAAAATTTTGTATCAAAAGACTTCAAGAAATGAACCTTCCCTTTCATGAACCACAAGGAGCGTTCTATATACTCGTTAATATCAGTGAACATAACTCCGATGACATTCAATTCTGTGAGTCGCTATTAGAAAAAGAAAAATTAGCTGTAGTTCCAGGAAGTGCCTTTGGTTCTGCGGGCATTGGCCACATAAGAATGACCTACGCTGCTAGTACGACAGAGCTAGAAGAAGCTATGAATCGACTAGAAAAATTTGTAACAAAATAATATTTCGACCGTTTCAAGTCAGGCTATGAAATATTCTTTCGCCCCGGAAACGTCCCAGTGACGCCACTTTGTATATAGCAAAAGGCTCACTGCATTTATCGTAAGTGAGCAAACACTACTATCTATTAATCTTAATTTGCTGACTTACTTCCAAAGTCAGTTTTTGTTATCCTAAAATACGAAACAATGAAAACCCACAACTCAAAATCTAATCTAAGAATACTGCAATATTTTTGGAAAAAATCAAAAGTGTATAAATTTACACTCTTCTTCTTCTTTTTTTCTGTACTCTGGGCCGTCGTAGGACAAGAATTTATGAGCGTCCTTATTTTAAGAGAGGTCTTTGATACCATGTCCAGTAACACCGAAAATCGAGAAGCCGTATACGCTGAAATATTTCAGTTGATCGTTCTTTTCGGGATAACCCACATAGTATTTACCTTCTGTGGCTGGAGAGCGGCTGAATTTATTAATAACTACTTTCAGCCTTTAGTTATGAAAGATATTGAGGCTAACTGCTTCAATAAACTCCAAGGACATTCATATCACTTTTTTACAAATCACTTTACTGGTGGCTTAGTATCAAAAACCAATCGATTCGTACGAAGCTTCGAAATGATCGCTGATATCATTCAGTGGAGTTTGTGGAAGATTATTATTCTTTTCACCTCATCCTTTATCGTTATCTACTATTTTATTCCAACCATTGCCCTTTGTTTCTTGGCCTGGACAATCTGCTATACCACAATCTCCTATTTCTACTCTCAATGGAGCCTGAAATATTGGCGTGAAAACGCTACCCTAGATTCAAAGGTAACTGCCGAACTGGCTGATAATTTAACAAACATATTTAATGTTAAAATTTTTGCTGGACAGCGAGGCGAGAAAGCAAGATTTGATCAAACCATCAATACGCGAAAAAAAGCTCGAATCCGTGCCTGGAATACTGGTGCTTGGATGAAATGCTGGCAGGGGGTAATGATGATTAGTTTCGAATTAATTGTCATTTACCTTATGATCAACGGTTGGAAAGACGGTGTATTAACCATTGGAACCATTTTTGCTATTCAGACCTTTATCTGGATTATGTTTGGAAACTTATGGGAGCTTGGACGGCTGTTTCAAGACTACAGCAATGCGCTCGCTGACTCCGAAGAAATGGTAGAGATTCTCGACCAGATTCCCGATATCCTTGATCCTGTCAAACCACAGAAGTCTAACATTAAACATGGAAAAATTGAGTTTAAAAACGTATTCTTCAAATACGAAACAGACCAAAAAACACCTCAAGTGTTTAATGACTTTCAACTGCACATTCCTGCGGGTCAAAAAGTGGGATTAGTTGGAGAATCCGGCGCTGGTAAATCGACCTTCGTAAACCTTCTTCTCAGATTTATGGACGTCAACAAAGGAGATATCTTGATTGATGGACAAAACATTCAAAAAATCACTCAAGATGATCTGAGAACAAATATCGCTTACGTGCCTCAAGAACCTATTCTTTTTCACCGAACTTTAGCCGAAAATATTAGCTACAGTCACCCAGACGCTTCAAAAAAAGCTATTATAAAAGCGGCTAAGCATGCTCACGCTCACGAGTTTATCCAGAGATTTCCTGATCAATACGAAACTTTGGTAGGAGAACGTGGAGTAAAGCTCTCTGGTGGACAGAAACAACGAGTCGCTATCGCCAGAGCCATGCTCAAAGATGCTCCAATTCTTATTCTGGATGAGGCAACGAGCTCTCTGGATAGTAAAGCTGAAAAGTATATTCAAGAAGCGCTTGAGCTCCTAATGCAGAAAAGAACGACACTCGTAATTGCTCACAGACTTTCAACTTTGAGACAAATGGATCGTATTATTGTGTTTGAAAACGGAAAAATAATTGAAGATGGAAATCATCAAGATTTAATCCAAAAAAAGCAAAAATACGCAGAACTTTGGGAACATCAATCTGGAGGGTTTATAGCCTAAAAAAGGGATTAAAACTATATTCATATACATGGTTTGACTTTTTGTATATTTTATTTGATTTTAATCTTTTTTTAATATATAATAGTCTATCGTCATTTTATTTCTTAACCCTCAATAAAAATGGCAAACAAAAACAAACCACAATCAGTTATCGAGAAACTACAAAACACAGAAGTTTCTCTTGTAACCGGGACTCTCGCTATCGCAACAGCATTTCTAGCCGCGCTAAGTGTTATTCCTACCGTAGAAAGTGAAACTACTTCTCTACTACAAGCAAGTGTTATTAATATCGCTGGTCTATAATGGCAAATAACAAAAAGAGTGAGAGTAACCAAAACTTTCTAAAAAAACTTCTTTTCTTTGAAGTTTCATTCTTCACTGGAAGCATGGTGCTTATCACCGCCTTCATTATTGCTGCAAGCAGTATACCTGGACCGAACATTAATGACGAATCTGCCCTAGAAGCTATGCTGAGTACTTTTGTATCTAATAGCGATATCAAAAAAGCTGATATTGAAACAGAAAATTTCAGACTTAAAGTATATCGAAGTAATTATTATCACGCGCTACAAGAACAGGACGAAGCAGAAACGGAAGCAGAAACTATAGTTGAAGTCGAGGTAGAATAATCCAGAAGTTAATACTTAGGTTATAGAAATAATTTTGAAAATTATTTAAGAAAACAAGTTTTCTTCGGGGCTCTAGCCCTATAATCGACGTCATGCAAAGTCTGTAAAAACAGATATGCACAAAAAGCTGATCAGCCCTCATCTTAAAATTCTTAAGATGGGGGTTTTACTTTTACAATTTGACAAACCGTATAAAATAATCATGATATTGATGAACGCCCTAAAAGGCTTTTTAAAAGTAAAATTGCCATGAAAAAAGCAGCTAATCGTCCACAAAGCCACTTTCTCAAAGATAGAGTTGGAGAGCTTCACAACATAACTTGGCCAACAAAAAAACAAGCCGTGCACGCTATGATTCTTGTACTTACAATCATGCTCATTGTTGGTTTATTTCTTGGTTTTGTTGATTACGGAATTAATCAAATCGTACTCTTTTTACTTAATAGATAATGTCTAAACAAGATTCATCACTCGGTCGTCAGTGGTATGTTATCCACACCTACTCTGGATATGAAGATTCTGTAAAGAAAGCTTTAGAACAACGAATCGAATCTATGAATATGCAGGACTATATTTTTGAAGTAGTCGTTCCAAAAGAAAAGGTAGTTACAGTAAAAAACGGTAAACAAACCGTTGTTGAAAAGAATCTTTTCCCAGGATACGTATTGGTGAATATGATTGTAACTGATGCTTCTTGGTTCGTAGTAAGAAATACCCCAAATGTCACTGGGTTCGTCGGATCTGGAACCACTCCAGTACCAGTTCTTCCAGAAGAATTCGGAGTGATCAAACGACGAATGGGAGCCGCCGAACCAAGCACTGATATCAAACTGAAAGTTGGAGATCTAGTAACAATCAAAGAAGGACCTTTCTCAAACTACGAAGGAACGATCTCTGAAGTAAATCCAGCAAAAGGAAAAATCACAGTTATGGTTTCTATTTTTGACCGAGATACTCCAGTTGAACTGGACTTCACTCAAGTCTCTCCAAAAGTTTAATAAAAAAGGCTTGCCAAGCATTATAAAATCTTTATAAATGCGCCACTAACTTACAAATAAGTTTTTTAGATATGCCACCAAAAAAACCATTCGCATCAAGTTTTTCTATCACTCTTCCTGCCGGTGGAGCTACTCCAGCCCCTCCTGTAGGTCCAGTACTAGGTCAACACGGTATTAACATTCAAGCTTTTGTTCAACAGTTCAACGATGGAACCGCTGAATTCAAAAAAGACGGATACAAGATTCCTTGTGTTTGTTACGTATTCGAAGACAAATCTTTCGAACTTGAGTTTAAACAACCACCAGCTTCTGACCTGATCAAGAAAAAACTTGGTATTGCTAAAGGGTCTGGAAAACCAAATACTGAAAAAATTGGTAAAATCAGCCGACAACAACTTAAAGAAATCGCTGAGATCAAAATGCCAGACCTTAACGCTAATGATATCGAAGCTGCAGCGAATATCATTGCGGGGACTGCTCGACAAATGGGACTAGAACCTGAAGCAGCCTAATAAAACTCTGATTTTTCCCCGCACAGCGGGGTTAAATGAGGGTTTTACCTCGTGGGAGAGTGTCCACTATAATCACTCATTTGTACCACTAATCTTTTATTAAAATGGCAAAAGGAAAAAATCTACGAGCTTCATACGAAAGCTTCGACAAAGAAACCGCTTACTCTGTAGAGGAAGCTGTTAAATTAATGGTTGATAACAAAAAAGTAAAATTCGACCCAACGGCCGAAGTTCACTTTCGACTTGGAATCGATCCACGACATGCAGATCAACAAATCCGATCAACTGTTTCTCTTCCAAATGGAACGGGAAAAACAGTTCGAGTTGTAGCAATTTGTGGAGATGATAAAGAAAAAGCCGCTAAAAGCGCTGGAGCAATTGAAGCTGGAAGCGACGAATTAGTAGAAAAAATTGCTAAAGGATGGAGTGATTTCGATGCGGTTGTAGCTACTCCTGATATGATGAAAGTTCTAGCAAAAGCTGCACGAGTTCTAGGACCAAAAGGAATGATGCCAAATCCAAAAACTGGAACGGTGACTCCTGATATTGAAAAAATTATCAAAGAACTAGCCGCTGGACGAATCGAATTCCGAAATGATAAATTTGGAAACGTTCACACTATCTTCGGAAAAGTTTCTTTCGGAGCAGATAAACTGGTTGAAAACCTAAATGCAATGATCCAAACCATCCAGGATATTAAACCATCAGGACAAAAGGGAGCTTACATTAAGAATATTACTATTAATTCTACAATGGGGGTAGGAATCAAAGTTGAAACAGGAAGTGAAGAACAATAATTTGTGATCTAAAATAAAAAAACTCCAGAGTAACTCTGGAGTTTTTTTATGTTTAAGGATAAGTGCTAAGAGTTACTGTTCGCCAGTTGCGGTAGTAGCATCTGTAGATCGACCAGCATTTTTTTCAGCTCTTTTAGCTTCTCTATCCGCTTTTAATTGTTCTTTAAGAGCTTTAACTTGAGCAACAAAGTCAGCAATTTGAGCTTTGATTTCAGCTTTTAATTCTGCTTGGAAAGTTTTCATAGCTTCAACCGCTTCTTCTCGTGTAATTTCTCCAGATTTCACTTGTTCTTTGAGTTCATCTCGTTTGTCATAAGCCGATGTAATTTTTTCAAATACGTCAGCATATACTGATCTCATTTTCTCAGCAAGTTCAGGACTATGCTTTTCTAGTTTATCAGCTCGACTATTAACGATTTCCTTTCGTTTTTCAATGATAGCCAGTCGAGAGTCTTTTCTCTCTGCTTGACGAGCTTCAGCTTCTTCTCGAGCTTCAGCATTAAATTCTGCTCGCTTTTCCTTCGCTTCTTCTTTTGTCATTTCCCCAGATTCAATCTTCGCCTTCATATCTTCTTTGGCTTCTTCTCGTTCTGCTTTAGTAGCCTCTACTTGTGCTTGGTGTTCTTCTTGAAGATCTTTGTGCTCATCTCTCATATCCTTCACTTCTTCTCTTAGTTCTCTCACTTCTCCATCTGCTGGTTCACGAATAGAACGAACATCCCCAGAAATCCGACCAGGGATTCCTGCAGGAGCAGTCATTAAAGGTTTAGCTTCAACAGATGTAGTAGGAAGATTCCCATCGGAGGAGCCTCCTGTAGCATCTTGGGCATTAACCGTTACTACCGAAGCCATGCTACACATCACAATAAGTGACGACGATGCGATTTTTTTCATTTTGTTTTTGTTTAGTAAATAAATGAATTATATATTATTTTATAATAAATAAATATTTTTGTCAAATATGTTATTGGAGAGCGCTAATCAACTCTACAACTTTCTCCTTATCATTTACAAGAAGAATATTATTTCTTGTTCTATGATAATTATTTTTCTCAATACGAGAGACTTCTCTTTTTGTCACTGGAGTTCGAGCAAACTTATCTTTCTTTTGAGACATATATTTTCGTCTATTAATAATTGTTTGTACAGAATCTGCCTGTCGTGTTCTTGTCGTTCTCAAAGGTTTAAGTTCTTCCCCTTTCGAAGAAAAGAGTCGTCGTGCCGATTCATATCGATTACTCGAAGAAACACTTTTATGCACCTTTTGTGCCACGTAAGCTGAAGGTTTAAACGTAGCATACGTTTTTCCATTTGCCGAACTATGGAATTGCTCCGTACGAGCGATAGAAGCTCGGTAAACAATAGGTCGTTTACTCGCTGACTTCTTATTAAATGCCATAACCGAGAGTTTACCATTTACGTATCCCGCGAAAATTCGATAGCCATTGTGATTCGTGTAATAAAGGGTCTGCCCAGACTTACCAGAATTGATCTCTTTAATAAATTCAATCGTTTCAGCATAGGTTAATCGTTTATTAGCCAGAGCAGCTTTTTCTGCTCGAGTTTGTCCTGCTGCATTAGTAGACGTTCCTGCAGGAGTAAATAAATTCACTCCAGAAGAAGCTGTAACGCTTCCCAATGTTCCAGCACTATATACACGATACACATTTCCCCCCATATCAGTTACGGTCATTCCTGATGTTGGAGTTACTGACTCAATCGTTGAGAAAGCCTGTATTTCAATATAGTTACTAATTTCATTAGCCGTAATATCTGAGCCCGCTAGAGATCGAACCGTAATATTTCCATTCGCAGCATTAATAGTGGTAAAAAGGTCTGATCCCTGAGACATCCCACTTTCTACTTCTGACAAAGTAGGATTTAAAACCATATTTGTCGTCAGAGCTGTAAATGACTGACTAACGGTCTGATAATTCTGTCGTTTTGAAAAATTAATACGAAAATCCTGAGTTGGAATTACTAAGATTTGGTAATTCCCAGTAGCATCTGTAATAACATAACAATCTTCCGCTGTTCCATCACAAGTTTCACCATATCTTGACACCAACTGTACTCCCACATTACTTAGAGGCTGTCCTGTAGATTGATCGGTAACATTACCAGAAAGAAAAACTCCATATTTTTGAGTATACATAAGCTGTTGAACACTTGAGTTTCCAGCTTTATCAAAAACCGTGATATAGATTAAATAATCATCTGAATCAGCTAAAGCTGGCGCTGGAGTAAAAGTTCTTGTCGGAGCTACAACAGGAGTAGTTACATCCATAGAAAGATTGGCATTAACTACCCTTAGGTCAAAATGTTCCACACCAGAGCCTCCATCTGCATCTCCTGTCCAATTAAATGTCGCAAGAGCTGAATCCTTGTACTCACTTGTTTGTGCCCCTCCTAAATCTACAAAATTTGTTGGATTAGTTGGATTGGTTCTATCCATAAGAACCGAAGTTCCATCTGTTGTTGCAGAAATATTAAGAGTCGTCGTCCCAGCTAAATCCTGAATATCAATACTATAAGCAATAGTTCCTTCAGCATCTCCACCGGCAACGGTTACCGTTGCCGTCCAAATATCACCAGAAGGATTATTAAATACTGGCACTTTCCCAAGAATAGTTCCCGTTGGGGTCTGTATATTTTCTGTTGGATCAATCGTCAAAGTTACCGTATTTCCAACTCTAGCATAGTATACTGGAGCATCCGTAACATAAGGATTATCTGAAATTATAGAAACACTACTTACGGCTGCAGGAGTATTGTCATAAATCACCGAGCTGGCGTCAGTGGTAGACACTACCTGAACTCCCACATTCCCAGCCAAATCTTCAAAATCAATAGTAAAAGTCGCTGGACCTTCTGTCTCGTCTCCATCGGTCATTAGCGAAGCGGTCCAATCATCTCCTGAAGGGTTGGCAACACTCGCCGCTTCTCCAAAAAGAGTAGAAATCACCGTACCGCCTGCTAACGTTTCACTTCCCGTAAAACTCACCGTCACTGTATCATTAGTAATAGCGTAAGCCGGATTCGCATTATTCGACGCAATCGTTACCGGATTAAGCGTTGGAACAATTGTATCGGTCTGAATTGGCCCTCCAGTAATAGTTCCAAGGCTATTAATTGTTGCTGTATTCCCTGCAGCATCAGTAATATCAAAATCAACCGTTGGAGCTACAGCCCCATTATCCCCACCAACAGTGGTAAAGACCAACTGATCACTCGATCCACTTACTATATCGAAATCCTGAGTGAGGGTTGTAATATTAGTCGCACTACTAGCGGTATTAATCGCTGAAACGGTTACTGATTCATCAAAATTAACGGTAAAAGTTACCTGGTCTCCTACAATTGCATACCCAGGATTACCTGTTGTGGCAACAGAAGCTGATTGAACCGAAGGTGCTTGAGTATCAACTTCAAAAGTGTTGACGTTTAAAATTGATGAAAGATTACCATGAGCATCCGTTACCCGAATAGTACAATCGGAATAAATAGCATCCACTAGGGCATTAAAGTCAATCGTATTACCACCTAAACTAGCCGCAGTAGTCGCACTGTCACAAGAACCTCCATAAGTAATAGTACCATTCTCCGATGAACTAAAAGAATAGGATGGTGTGTTATCATTCGTTGGATTGGGCACTGGGATTATTGTTGAAATGATCGGATCAATGGAATCTACGTCTACATTACTGGGTGTCGGTGTATAAGGTCCTACAAACCCCGTTATGGCATTTCCAACAAAGTCAGTAAAAGTTACCCCTGTTACAGAGATCAACCCCTCCTCTCCTACCGGAACCACATAGTCAACTGTTTTTGAAGCATCTGGTGTAGTATCTGAGGTAAAAAAGGCTGTTGAAAAACTATTCGAGCCGATATCAAAGTTAATCAAGTTTGTACCTGACCAAGTATCGGCTACGCCTAAGTCTAGAGTGAAAGTTATTGTATCTCCAGCAATTGCAATAGTGGGATCAGCATTATCTGATACCGCATTAATAGCAGAAAAAGTCGGTGCTGTTGTATCGGTAATAGCTGGTCCACCGGTAATTACTCCCAAACTAGAAATAGTGACCGTATTACCCGCCGCATCCGTTAAATCAAAATCTACTGTCGGTGTTACCGTGCCGTTATCAACCGCTGTGGCCGTAAAAACTAAATCATCAGTACTTGCGTCGCTGGCATCTAGCTCTGTAGTAAGTGTTGTAATATTTGTCGCGCTACTGGCCGTATTTATCGACACTGTTGCATTCTCCGTAAAGGTTACTGCGTAGGTCACGGTATCTGTATCAGCGGCAAAACCTCCCGCTCCAGAGGTCGAAACCGCTGTAGAAAAAATGGCTGGGTCTGTCGTATCCATCGTCACATTTGGTGAAGGCGTTAGCGGAAAGCCTGGAAGACTCTGAATATCCTCTGCCAAACTATTCTGAAACGTAATCCCGGTCACTGAAACTGGACCGTTTTGCCCCGCTAGTGCGGTATAGGTTACTTGGTGGGTAGTACTTGATCCTCCAACAGGAAAAGTGGACGTTGTTAGCCCCGTTGCAGCTCCAACATCAAAGGTAATCTGCCCAACTCCATTGGCATCGTCAGCCGGGCTAAGAGTTAAAGTAAATGTCAAAACATCTCCTGCCGCTGCCAAAGTTGGATCAGCATTATTAGAAACAACTCCTAAGCTTGAATATTGAGGGGCTGCAAAGGCAACTCCACTGAATGCACACAGGAACGAAAAAGCCAGATAACGAATGATTCTCATACCAAAATTTATTAAAAAATCTTAGTACTATATCATAAAATTGACTTTTTTCAATATTTATTTTTAAATACAAAAAAAGAGCGACTTTCGCCGCTCTTTTATTTTTTCATTATTTTTTATCGTCTTCCTCTCCTTCGATAATTTCTGGCTCTCTTTTTTCATCAGCTTTTTGTTCTCCTTCTGCCGCTGTTGGATCATGTCCAAGTTCGTGCATTTTTCGTCCAAGCTCCATCATTTTTTCAGCCATATCATCAGATGCTTTTTTCATACTTTCGGCGCTTTCTTCTTTTTGAAGCGCTTCTTTAGTCTCTGGAAGTAAATCTTCAACGGCCTTAATGGCATCTGCGAGTTCTTCTTTTTCTAATTCTTTAGCTTCTTTAAGTGTTTTTTCAGCCTGGTATACTATTGAATCTAGATGATTTTTAGCTTCAGCAGACTCTTTTCTTTCTTTATCTTTTTCTGCATTCTCTTCTCCTTCTTTTTTCATTTTTTCAATTTCCTCATCACTCATTCCAGAACTTCCTTCAATCTTAATAGATTGTTCTTTACCCGTAGATTTATCTGCAGCTTTTACCGATAGAATCCCATTCGCATCAATATCGAAAGTCACTTCAATCTGAGGCACGCCTCGTGGAGCTGGGGGGATTCCATCTAAGATGAATTTCCCAAGTGATTTATTATCAGCCGCCATTTCTCGCTCTCCTTGAAGCACATGAATTTCTACTGATGGCTGTTGATCGGCGTAAGTTGAGAATACTTGTGACTTAGAAGAAGGAATAGTGGTATTTCTTTCGATCATCGGTGTCCGAACACCTCCCGCTGTTTCAATCCCAAGGGTCAAAGGCGTAACATCTAGCAGAAGTACATCTTGCACATCTCCCTGAAGCACTCCCCCTTGAATAGCGGCTCCAGAAGCCACAACTTCATCAGGATTTTGAGACTCATTTGGTTTTTTACCAAAGAAGTCCTCAACCGCTTTTTTAACGGCTGGCATTCGAGTCATCCCTCCAACCAAAAGAACTTCGTCAATTTCTGAAGCTTTAATTCCAGCATCATCAAGCGCTTTTTTACAAGGATCAATAGACCGTTTAACCAGAGCTTCTGTGAGTTGCTCAAATTTAGCTCGAGTAATTTTCACATTTAAATGAAGCGGCCCAGCTTCACTCATCGTAATATACATTTCATTGATTTCACTCTCAGTCGCTGAAGAAAGTTCTTTTTTCACTTCCTCTGCTTTAGATTTGATCCTTTGCATCGCTACTGCATCTTTAGCCAGATCTACTCCATTTTCTTTTTTAAATTCCTCCAACACGTATTGAATAATGGCTGAATCAAAATCATCTCCCCCAAGGTGAGTATCTCCATTGGTAGCGAGTACTTCAAAAGTTCCGTCAGAAATTTCTAGTACCGATACATCAAAAGTCCCTCCACCAAGATCATAGACAACGATTCGTTCGTCTTTATCTTTTTTATCAATTCCATAAGCCAAAGCCGCCGCTGTTGGCTCATTAATAATTCGTTCTACTTCAAGTCCTGCAATCGCTCCAGCATCTTTAGTCGCCTTACGTTGATCATCATTGAAGTAGGCCGGAACCGTAATAACGGCTTTGGTTACTTCCCCTCCAAGATAGGCTTCTGCATCAGCTTTTAATTTAGCTAATACTTTAGCTGAAATCTCCGCTGGACGAACATCTTTCCCTTCGTAGTTAATCATAACTGCCCCATTTTTCCCTTTAGAAAAATCATAAGGCATTTCATCCATTTCTGTCTGAACTTCATCAAAATTCCGTCCAATAAATCGTTTAGCCGAAAAAATTGTATTCTTTGGATTGGTAATGGCTTGTCGTTTTGCCGTTACCCCTACCAAAGTCTGATCATCTTTTGCCGCTACAATAGAAGGTGTCGTTCGGTTTCCTTCTGCATTAGGGATAACCACCGCTTTTCCTCCTTCCATTACCGCTACACAAGAATTTGTAGTTCCAAGATCGATTCCTATAATTTTTGTCATAGTATTTTTTAAATAAATTCTAAAAAATTAGCAGTCGAATTATACTTCTGCTAAAAAAGACTGTCAAAAGAATTTTAGCACTCCAAAAAAAGGACTGCTAAAAATGCACATGATGCACACTAAAAAGAGTGAATTTGACTTAAATAAAGTTTTAATTATAAGTTATAGATACTCATGAAATTTCTTGATCAGTGCCAAAGCATTTGCTTTCAATGTCTCCATAGCCCTACTTACTTTTGGGCCAAAATATTAAATGGACTGATTGCTTTTTTGGTAATACTTTCTGTGGCGGTAATACCGCTTCACTTTATCCCTGGAATTGAGTGGCTAAAACCTTCTCTAATACTCTTTGATAAAATAGCGGTAACTTTTTTTACCGTAGAGTATTTCCTACGAATTTGGTCCGCTCCAAAACCATTTAAATATATCTTCTCTTGGTGGGGGCTGGTAGATCTCCTCGCTATACTCCCCTTCTATCTCTACGAATTTGGAATCATTTCACATCCAGAGATCTTCATGGCATTGAGACTTCTAAGACTCTTTAAGCTTGGAAAAATTTATGACCTAGAAAGAAAAGTTATCGCCAAAAACGCCACCGATAAACACGGACAATTTCAGGTATTTAATAAAGAATGTATTGAATACGTGGTTCAAAAGCATTGGATATGCTTTGTAACTAGCCTAGTTTTCTGTATTAGCCTCATTACCACTGCACTGATTGCCCTTATCTTAGTTGTGCCCCTAAATTTCTGGATTGGTGCAGGAATTGCTCTTTTTTTGCTCGTTATTGCGACTTTTCTTTTCCTCAAACTCTGGTTGGACTTCAACTACGATCTAATCTACGTCACCAATAAACGAATTATTCTTCAACAACGAGAACTCTTTGGCGCTCGCCTTAATGAAGTAAGTTACCATTCGGTTACCAACGTAATTCCAAATGACACCAGTATTTGGCACTGGATATTTAAATTTGGAGACATCAAAATTGAAACCGCTGCAGCCCAAGGAACACTGATATTTAAAAATGCTACTCATCCAAGAATAGCCGTGAATCATATTTCAGAGAACCGTCTAAAAGTACTAGCTGAAAGATCTAATATAGAGCTTCAAACTCAACAAAACTAAGCCGCTTCTCTACGACGCTCATCTTCTTCAGCTACTCCTGCATGAACTTCTAGAGGTTCATTATCATTAGCCACTGGTTGAGAACGAGCGAATTCCACAGCGGTTCTACTCGTCATTCGGATAAGCCTTCTTTGTTGTTCTGTAAATTCACGTTGCATCGTTTTATCAACCGACGCCATAGCCACTTCCTCAATAAGTTCCTCGCTAAAGAATCGACCAAAAGCATAATCAACCGCATGAGATAATCCGGTATAAGCGGCATATCCAGTTAAGAGCTTCGCACTAGTAGTACTCAGTAGCACTTTTCTGGTCTGCCTTGGTAAATTCGCTAAGAATTCACGAGATGAAAATTGAGCCGCTCCTGCCGCCGCCCTTGAAGCCATTGTTTTGGCCGACTGTCTCATTCCTGACTTAACCGCGATTTTTGCCGTAGCTTTTGTACCAAATCCAATAGCTGTTCGGGCGGCAATCGCCACGGGAGTGAAGGCTCCAAAACTCGCCACAGTAAGGACATCTAATCCCACATTAAATCCTGCAAATCCATAACGCATCCAAGCGGGCAACCCATTTTCATCATTAACATCTCGAATGGCGGCATAAGTTCCATAAAAAGGGAGTGCCTCTGCCAACTCTTCAACCAAAGAATCATTCGTTCTATACTGAGGTTTGAGATACCAATCACATGTTCTGTAGATTAAACCCGCTACTGTCTCCCTTTTCTGCAAATCCAAAAACTGAGCTCGACGACTTATCAAGTACGCATTGAAAGCTTCTGGCGAACTTCTTCTAAAAGTATCCAACTGCCCTTTTGCCAAATCATATATCTCTGCTGGTTGACGTCTCCCCCTCGCCACATCAAGAGCTACTTGCTTAACTGATTGAGAAAAATTAACCGTCCAATCTTTTACTTTCAGCATTACCGCTGTCCCTTCTATCTCAGCTTCACGCTTAGCTCGTAATCCTTTCTTCGCTCTCCGTGCCCCAGTCTTCGTTGCATCAAGGTACGGATCGGCCACATCTTCTATTTGTTCTTTTCGACGATTTAATTCCACTCCCGCATTCCAAACAGGCACGGCCTGAGAAACAGCGCTATATTCAAAAGTCATGTCCACAAAACTTCGTTTCAAGAATTGAAAAAAATTTAGTCCCCCATTTCGGTATTGTTCCCAATTGGCTCTCAAGACATCTCCTCTTCCCATCATTCTCCGACGATGATTGTCATTGTCTGGAGCAAATCGATCTAATTCCTGATCAAAAGCCACTCTCATAGACGCTACATCAGTAGCGAGTCCACTCTTTTCTCTTCTCTGTCGCAAACCATCTTCCAAATTTTCATATCGATCTAATCGAGCTTTAAGGGCTCTTTCATCGGTTAAATCTGGAAAATTATCATTCGCTACATCGAGTGTATGTCTCGCTGTAGTTCCTGCAGATTCCAAATCTCGACGCAAAATAGTTCTCTCAGAATCAGTCCCCGCATCCACAATAAAACGATCCAATACATGATTTTTTACCCATCCCCTTTCTCTCTCACTCTGTCCTTTAACCCGTTCTCGACCAGTCTCAAAATCAATGACATTATTCCCTGCACTACGAGCTCTTTCGACCCCTCTACTCAAAATATCAGCGCCTAAATCAGACGTTTCATCCTTAAAACCACGCCCAAACTTAAACACGTCAAACCAACTTCGGTTATCCCCTTCTGGAATTCTAGGCTGTTGATTAGGCGCACTCATCCCACCATTATAGCATAAAATTGACCAAAAATAAAAAAGAACGATGACTTAAGCATCGTTCTTTTTCAAGACAAATAAAACCAGACTAAAACTGTACCGCTGGAGCGTTTTCTGCTCCTTCTGTCGCTTCAAAACGATTAGCTTTTTCAAATCCAAAGATCATAGCCGTAATGTTATTTGGAAACTGCCGAACGAAGGTATTATAAACTTTCACCTGTTCATTAAAATCTTGCCGAGCAACGGTAATTCGATTTTCCGTTCCCTCTAGCTGTGCTTGTAGATCAGAAAAATTTTGAGTCGCTTTTAGCTCTGGGTAATTTTCTGTAATCATCATCAAACGACTCAAAGCCTGACTTAATCCGCTTTGAGCTTGTTGATATTCGATCATTTCTTGAGCATCTTTAATATCAATTTCTGTCTTAGTAGCTTTTGCTCGAGCTTCGATTACAGCGGTCAGAGTGTCTTGCTCAAAGTTGGCAACTCCCTTAACCGTTTCCACTAAATTTGGAATAAGATCAGCTCGCCGTTGATACTGATTCTCTACTTGAGCCCAAGCCGTGAGAACTTCTTCATCCATTTGCACCATCTTGTTGTAAGGTCCTGTCACCAAAGAATAGATCACAATTAGACCAATAACTATCGCCGCTAGCCATCCATAAGTTTTAAGTAATTTCATAGGATTTAAAGATTATTAACTTTTTTAATGAGTAGATAAAAGGCTGTATCCACCTCCTGAATCATAGCTGGAATCGTGTCTTTGACAAGCTGCCGTCTCCGCACCGATCGATCAGAAAAAGCATGAAGCTGAAAGAACACACTCAGATCTACTTCGTATTTTTTTTGTACCTGCTCAATTTTTTCTTCTGTAGAAAGTTCTGATAAATTCTTCACCCGTTTAAGATGTAAAAGTCCATCCAGGAAACCTTCAAATGTCGGCATAATCAAGGGCAAAAAATGTTCTCCACGAGGTTGTCTCAAATATTCCATTCGCAGATAAATTCTTTTGTTTCGAAGCTCATACTCCAGGTGTGGACGAAGCTGAGCAGGTTTAATTTTGATATCCGCCAACACATCCTTCCCTTTCAAAAGTTTCACTGAAGTCTGAAAACGCAAAAACTCAACCGGAAAAACATCCCCACCTTCTTTCAAATCTTCTTCTGATAAAATCACAAAATCATACTTCTTGAGATCTTTCCGAGCTTTTTCCAAACGAAAAAAGTCCGCTTTCTTAAGAATAATAATTAAGGATTTTTCCTCTGTATAACCATATTCATACAGAGCGAGTAAATTTCTTTTGAAAATTTCCTGAAGCCGTATTGTTATTTTTTCCATAGATATAAAAAATAAGATTTAAGCACTACCAACTACCGCCCCCACCTCCACCTCCGAAGGAGCCTCCACCAAATCCGCCACTATTAAACCCTCCCCCTGAAGACCAAGAATTACTATCAGACCAAGATGAATTATTAAAACGCCCCGAACCTCCCCCGCCTCTTCCAGCACCTCCCCCCTCAATACGAGGAAACATTAAACGAATCAAAGCAAAAACAAGCGCTACAAATCCAAACAAAGCGACTTCAAAAACCATAAATAGACCAAGTAAAACAAGTCCGTAAACAAAGGGTGAAAATATAAAATAAAAAACCGTCTTTATCGTATCAATATCGCTAGAAAGTTCAAAGTATTTTTTCCCAACTACTGAAAAAACAAAAAACAGTAAAACCGCCACTACAGTACGAATAAAATCCAAAAAACTAAGAGAACGATCATATTCAGCTACCACCGTTGGATCAGCCACCAACAAAGCCTTAATATCATTTAAAGCCAACTCTACTCCTCGAGCGTAATTCCCCTGCCTAAAATTTGGAGGAAAATACCGTTCTCCAATTCTTTTGACTGTAACATCTGGCAGTGTTCCTTCCACTCCATATCCTGTGACCATAAACCAATCGCGATCATCAACCGCAATCAATAACACCAGTCCATTATTATTTTCTTTCTGACCAACTCCCCATTTTCTTCCGGCTTCCAAAGCCGCATTAAAGATTGGATACCCATCCAAAGTGCCAACGGTCCAAACCGCTACTTCAACCGTTGTTTCTTCTTCAATATTATAAATCAATTGACGTAAACTTCGCTCTTCATCAAGTGAAAAAACATTCGCCTGATCCAAAACTGTTTGATTACTGTTTTCTGGAATTTCAAAAGCATAAGCCCCTTGAAGCCCAATAAAAAAACACAGTAGAAAAAGAAGTTTCCGCATTAAACTTAATTCACACAAACAAAACAAACTCTCTGTTTCTCTCGATTATCTGTCTGTCCAAAATCAGCCTCTGACCAACCTTCTGGGCAAGAGGCTGGCTCAACATCACGATTACGAAGATTCATAACTCGACAAGCACTCTCGGTCGTACAAGTTCGACGATTGAGACTATTATCGTTTTCATAAATTCTTCCATACTGAACCTCTTCCCAATCAGTTGGGCAATCATTTGGAACTCCATTATCTCGATCCAGATGCATCACCGAAGGTAAATATTTTACTTCTGGTACTTCTACTTCTGGAACAGAAATTCCACCAACCGCTGCATCAATTTTCTGATCTACTCTCTCATCATATCGAACCAACATTTTAGAAAATTCTGCCCGATTAATATTTCTTTCCGGAGCAAAAGTTCCATCATCATTTCCATCAACCACCCCCCAATTTTTTATTTCCATAATATATTCATAAAACCACTGACCCGGCTTTACATCCGGAAAAGAAGTCACTTGAGCTGTTACCGTACCAACAAAAATCAAACCCAAGGCCGACACGATTAATTTTGTTTTCATACGGGCATGATATACTGGTTTAATTTAAAAATCTAGATTTTAGTAAACCCATTTTTTACTTCGCCTTACCAGAAAAAATTCGTCCAAATAAACCAACCGTATATAATGACTTCACTTATGCTAATTTTTTACAAACCCCTTAAGTTTATTGCTGAACTATTCAGTCAAAAAGCTTCTCCAAAACTAATGCAATTGGCGCTTTGGATGGCAATGCTATCGGTAGTCTTTGAAGAGTCTGATAATTTTCTAAAGTATCTCTACACCGAACAAAATTACATTTCAGTTATCACGGTAATGATGGCAGGAATGTTATTTCTGTATTTCAATCCCAAATACCGTTATACGGCGACCCTGTTTTTTGTTATCGGTATGATTATTCAGTCCTGGCAAAACTGGCCATCACAGGCCAATCACAGCTGGTTAGCACTCTGGGCTATTGCTCCATCATTACTATTTACAGAATGGTGGAAAGAGAAAAGCTATGGTCACTATCTCCGATTAACCCTTGGGCTGGTAATGCTTGCCGCCGCCGCACAAAAAATTATCGCTGGAAATTATATCGACGGAACCTTCTTCACCTTCTTCAGTCACTTCGGAAGTACCACCGAACACATGTTCCAATTTATGTGTGACGATAGCAGCCTTTATAATTCCTGCTTACCACATAAAGCCCTTGGAACTTTTATCATCGTCTGGCAGGTTTTTGTAGGAATACTTCTTATTTTAGGATTTAGAAATTGGTGGATACTATTCACCGAAATCGGTTTTTTACTCGGCGCTGGACTGTATGCGGACGAAATGAATTTCCAGGTTCTAAACATCGCTATTCTCTGCATTGTTTTCCAGTATGGAATGCCACGTTGGCTCTTTATTATTTGTCTATCACTCCTGATTATTGATGTATTCCAGATCGGCTTTTTCCTCGATAACTTTATCCTGAAATGATGAAAAAAGATTATCGATCATGGATTCTATATGGACTTCTAATCATTCACACCTACTGGATTGGAACCCATATGTGCTTAGTGGCAAACGGAAAAATAAATCCTTGGAAAATGGGTGGATACGGTATGTACACAGGCCCTTCTCCACGACCAAGCCTGAAAGTTTACCAGGAAAATAGTGACGGCGAATTCAAAAAAATCCCAAGGGAACAACTCCGACTCTACCGATACAAACAGGCTAATTACCATTATAATTTTTACTGCAAAACTGTAACTCCAGACGAACTAAATATATTTCTTGAAGACAATCCTCAGTTTGTCGGTAAAAATATCAACCTAAAAGTAAAAGGTCAATTCATGACCACTAAGCCAATCGAAAGGGTTATAAAAACAATTTCAACCATAAGAGTTCGATGGAAAAACTCGACCCAGTACAATTACCAAATGGAATACTGCCAAGATAAAATTCACGAAGACAGTGGCCAATATCCATCATGACGAAACAAACACTCGCTCTTGTATACGACAAAGATTGCCCGGCCTGCCGAAACTACGCACGTCTGGTTCGGATCAGAAAAGACCTGGGTGATTTAAAACTCGTTAATGCTCGAGAAACCAACCACCCACTCGTACAAGAAACAAAAAAAAGAAACCTCGATCTGGATGAAGGTTTTGTTTTTGTGGTGGATGAAGAATTTTACTACGGACCAGAAGCTATTCACCATCTGGCAATCATGAGTACTAAATCTGGATTTTTTAATAAATTTAATCACTGGATTTTCCGTTCAAAGACACGATCAAAAATCTGCTACCCTTTTCTAAAATTCGGTAGAAATTTACTCCTAAAAATCTTACGAATTAAAAAAATTAAGCCGTCTTCGTAATCCCTTTTCCAACTTCATTCCCAATAAACGCTCCAGCGATAACTCCCAGCGCTTTTTCAGCAAAACTACCGCCCGCATCTGCCACAATTTCATACCCCAAAAAACCAAAAATAGCCGCACTGGTAAGGTGTACAATAGATTTAAATCTTTCTCCTACAGACGAACTTTGAGATTCTAGACGATTCATCAACGTACTTATAAAACAGGATTAAAAAAATTACTAGAAAAAAACCTATGTCATTCTGAGTGAAGCGAAGAATCTCTCGTTATTGTAGATCCTTCACAAGTTCAGGATGACATATTCAAGAAATTATCATGCTTCCCAATTACTTGACTGATTCAATCTTCGTAAAGATTTTTAACTTCTCATGACAATTAATCTAAATCTCTGGCTTGTTCAGAGTCTCTTTCTCTCAAGATTCTGGACGCAAGGACTTTAACATAAGTTTCAGCCAGAATTTTCTCCCCTCACTAATGACTCGATACCGTGTACTCTGGATCATCAAAGTTCACCTCAATAATTCCCTCTGCATTTTTGAGTAGATTCTGACAATCTGTACTGAGATGTACTAAATGCAGTTTCTTCCCTCGTTTCTTATATTTTTCAGTAAGCGTATTAATCGCCTCCAAAGCTGAATGATCATAGACCCGAGAATTTTTGAAATCGATATAGACCTCATCAGGATCATTTTTCAGATCAAAAAGCGACTGAAATTTTGTCGTTGAAGCAAAGAAGATTGGACCATCTAAATAGTAGTATTTCATCTTCCCTTTCATCTCAGTCGTCACGTAAATATGATGCGCTTTTTCCCAGGCAAAAACCAACGCCGAAACAATCACTCCACACGCCACCGCGATAGCTAGATCAGTCAAAACCGTTACGACCGTAACCAGAACAATCACAAGAATATCGGTTCGTGGAACCTTGTTGATCACTCGGAAACTTCCCCAAGCAAAAGTCTTAATCACGACTACAAACATCACTCCGACCAATGCCGCCAGAGGAATCATTTCAATCAGCTTAGAAGCAAAGAGCAAAAACAATAACAAGAACGTCGCTGCAGAAATCCCAGACAGACGACCTCGTCCGCCAGAATTAATATTGATCATACTCTGACCAATCATCGCACAACCTCCCATTCCCTGAAAAAATCCAGTAATCACATTGGCAATCCCCTGTCCAAAACATTCCCGGTTTGTATTCCCGTGAGTTTCCGTAATCTCATCAATCAAGGTCAACGTCATCAGGGATTCAATCAGACCAATCGCCGCCAAGATCAGTGCATAAGGCAAAATAACCTGCAGAGTTTCTAGATTAATCGGCACCATCGGAATATGAAAAATCGGTAAACTTCCACTAAATCCTGTTCCCCCCATATCAACGATAAAATCCTTTACCGTGTTCGTCTCAAATCCAAAAAATGCTACAATTCCCGTGACCAGAGCAATTGCTGCCAGAGACGAGGGAACCGATTTTGTCAGCTTTGGAAGCCAAAAAATCACCGCCATCGTCAAAGCCACAAACCCGAGCATCATCAAGAGCGGCATCCCCGTCATCCAATGTTCTTCGGTTTTAAACATCTCCAATTGAGACAAAAAGATCACAATCGCCAGACCATTCACAAACCCAAGCATCACCGGATGCGGAATAAATCGGACAAATTTCCCGAGTCGCAAGACTCCTGCCAGTATCTGAATAATCCCCATCAAAACCACCGTTGCAAATAAATATTCTACACCGTGTTCCGCTACCAAACTCACCATTACCACCGCTAGAGCCCCTGTCGCCCCAGAGATCATCCCTGGTCTTCCTCCGAGCAACGCGGCAAAAAATCCAATCAAAATCGCTGCATGAATTCCTACTAATGGATGCACGCCCGCCACAAAAGCAAAAGCCACCGCTTCTGGCACAAGAGCCAAAGCGACGGTAAGCCCGGAAAGCACATCATTCTTTGTCTGTGTCCAATCACGCCAAAAGTAAAAATCCTTAAACATAATTCTTATTAGGTTTATATCGGAAAGCACCGTAGTAAAAAAATCAGGTTAAACAATAGAAAAAACGTCCAAAATTGGACGTTTCTTTGTCTATTCATAATCGTTCTGACAACCCATTACTATACGTATCTATTCAGGTATCCCCATAAGGAAAGTAATCCAAAAGTTGGATAAAGCTTTAAAAGAACTACTTTTTAAAGAACAAATAAAACTCAATAATCAAAGCTTCAAAAACAAAAAAAACTAGAAGAAATAACATATACGGAATCAAGAAACCTCTAATTACACCCTCAATTACCCAAGAATCTCCCAAAAAAACATAAAAAATGACGTAATAAACTCCCAAAAGCAAAAACACTATTACTAAATTAATTATTATTCTCTCTACTCTAAAAAATATATATGAAGAAATTAATAACGAAGCTACTAAGGAGATTATGAACGAACCTAAAAATGAAATAATCACATTTGAATATAAATCCATCTCACAAAGCCCTCTTTCTGGTGTCCCCTCTAAAATATAACTTGGACACTCTCCAAAGAATTCCAAATAAATAATTAAAACTAAAAATATGAATATAAAATGCAAAAAAAATGAAATCAGTAATTTTTTAAAAAAAATTCCCATTATTTTGAAGGTGATGTTTTAGTCTTATTGTTTTTTTTCTTATCAGATGTTTCACTTTGATCATTAACTTTAGGAGCCTTATCTAATCCTCCTTTCAAACCAAGATCAATACCAAATGTACCTAATTTACTAACAGCGTCCAAATTTCCTCCAGAATCTGTAATAAAATGAGTAGCTAAATCATTAGAGTTACGACCAATATCATCTCTACTCCTAGCATCATATTTGACGTCATTACTATAACTCTTAAAAGTATCAAAAATTGCTTTTTCAAATTCAATAGAAGTCATCCCTTCAGGGGGATTGATCACACGAGTCCCCCTTATAGATGTTATAGGATCAAAGTCATTAGGGTGATTATATCCTTTTGTAAGAGCTCCTTTATTATTTCCACCTCCTAAGGTAACTTGCATGTCTCCTCCAAAATCAGAAGGGTTCTCTGGAGTAATTCTCACAAAACTATGATTCCCAAAGGTCAAAGGATTCTTAACAGAAATTTTATTACCTAGAATACTAATCTCAATTGGTTTATAATCCAAAGCTCTCGTAACTAACTCGACAACCTCTCCCGTCGGATCAACATACTTAATAGGATTGTTAAAAACGTAACTATATTTGTTCAACGATTGAGGATTTGCCATATCCCCTTCCCAAGGATCAACCGAAATAAATCTCGCAATATCCGAGTTATAATATCGAGACTCATAGTAGTCTAAATTTGTTTCCTCATCCCTTTCTTTCCCCGTAAATTTATAGTCATTCTGATAATTTGGAGCGTGCTCATCTATCCGAGTGTCTCCATACGGAAAATAATCGAGTAATTGAATAAAGTTTTAAAAGAACTGTTTTAACTACTGTGCTTTTACATTTTCTAAAAACTTCCTAGGAAGAATTTCAGATGCAAAATGAATTTCAAGTCCACAGATTTTTTTTTCTTTATCTAAATCTAAAAAAAAACTTTCTTCATAATCAGATAAAACAGAATTTTCCTCAAATTCAATAGACTCTGAAATTTCATAATCTGAAGATGAGCTAAAATTGATATTTAAAATATCCGTTTCTGCATCATATTTTATTTCCATCTTTTATATAATTAATTATTTTCACCAGTTTTTTTCTTAGACTGATTCTTCAATCTTTCGGTAAATTTTTGTTTTAATTTAGTAACCTGCTTCTCGCTTCTCTTAAAAATTGTAGTGATTACTTAGATTTTTTCTTACCTAAATTCTTATTTCTCTCTCCAATTTTTTCCTCGGCTATCAACAAATTTTTTTGAAGATTTTGTAATGAGTTAGTAGTGCAACAAACTTTCAAAGTTTTAATCTGAAGAAATAAGCTGTTTACACATTTTGTATAATTCTTCTTCTTCTTTCAAAATAGAGTCCCGTTCTTTATCAAGAGTTACTAAAAAACTGGAAGAATAGTTTCCTCTATTTCGTCCAGAAGGAAACTTCTCTAATTCGCTTTCTAAGTAAGAAAAATATTTGAATACCTCACTTTCTTGATTATAAGATTCTAATATACTATATATCTCTCTTACTGCGAAAACTGTGTCAATAGATCGCTCAAGAATAGCCTCTGATATAAAAGTTAGTAGTTGCTTATCTTTATTCATTTTTTTATTTCTCTCTCCAGTTTTTTCCTCGATCATCAATAAATTTTTTTAAATCTTCTTCATGACCTCCGGCAGAAGGAATAAAAGGTGGATTTTCAATGTCTGATTCTACGATCCATTTTCTAAACACACCTATAATTTCGTCTAGGTTTAAAGGGCCCCCACTACCTTCAAAAAAATTGTTTTCACATTTACACATAATCCAATCATGTTCACTTCTCAAGTCTTGAATTTCTTTAAATTCTAAATCTTCGAACACGGTATCTTTAAGTGCAAATTTAAAACTGAAACCAGGGTTCCCAAGCGTTTCTAGTTCAAGCCCTCCAAGTTCTTCCCAATCTCCATCACAGAGATCTAGGTAAAAGTACTGTAGCCATTCTAAATTATTCATACTTATTTTTTAACCTCCGGAATTATTATTGTTATTTCTCCTGGAATTACTAGTGCTTCCAGCATCTCCGTTCGCAGACCGAGCACTTGTGTTTGATGCAGAGTTCTTTGGAATTTCGCTTCCTCTAGCTGAACGTATGCCTCCTGGAGTACCATTTTCTCGAACATTTGGAGTACCTATATGCTCCTTGGTTATGCTATTTTTATGAGGCTTCGTATTTGGATCTAAATTTACTTTTTTTGTTTCTTGAAATCCTGAAGGGTTCTTAGGATTTACTTCATAACTTTTATATCCAGTTATCTCACCTTCTTTACTATATTTAATTGAAGTATGGTCACCAGTAGCCTTAGGATTTGGACTAATTTTATTAGCATTTCTTCCTTTTGGATTAATGTTCTTAACAGATTTTAAAATTTTCCCTGCTTTATTAATCTTACTAAACGGATTTACGCCTTCGTTTATCATATTCCCAACTAAAGAGGAAACCGTACTAGCTGGAGCAGCATTATCTCCAACCTGATCTACCGTAAATAATCCAACACCAATAACCCCTACAGCAATAAGTATTGGTATATTCCCACTCGGGTCTACATATTTAACCGGGTTATTTCTTACATAAGAGTATTTGTTAAACGATTGTGGATCATTCATGTCTCCTTCCCAAGGATCAACCGAAATAAATCTCGCAATATCTGAGTTATAATATCGAGACTCATAGTAGTCTAAATTTGTTTCTTCATCTCTTTCCTTCCCAGTGAATTTATAATCGTTCTGGTAATCATTACTATGTTCATCAACACGTGTTCCCCCATATGGAAAGTAATCCAAAAGTTGAACCACGTTACCACTACTATCTGTATCCACATTACTCCCCGTCAGGTGATCTTCGTGATGAAAGATCAAGTCCCCGATCACACTATTTGGCAAAATTGCCGTGGTGGTTTCTCCTCGAAACTTGATACATTTTTTTGTCTCGTAGTTTTTTCATATACAAACCTATTCTATACTCAAATTTCTAACCCATTCAGGATAATCATTTTCATACCAATTCTCCCATTGGTCAACAATTCTCTCTCTCTCTGCTAAATCCTCTACTGTGCAAGTCCTACCCAATTTTTGATTGGTAATGTCTTCTAATGCCCAAGTAACGGCACAGTGCATTGCCACTCCACCTTTAGGTTCAGATACTCTGTCAGAACTACTAATATTTTCTATTAGAACAGGAATTGACTCTGGTGGTTTATTTTTTCTCAGATATTCAAAAGCGTTTGCCCTTTGGTCTCGATTTCCGTTGCTGATTAAATTCAAATTATAGTTAAGACTATTTTTTAAGTAGTGAACATAACCACCGCTAGTAAGACAGATTAATAAAAATATAATGAATAATTTTTTATTATAAATGAACAAAAAACACCCAACTAAAAAAGGAGATAATAATACTAAAAAATATAAAACTAATGAAAGAAGAGATATATCTAAAATTGAAAAAAAGAAATCAAATATAAACATTTTATTATCTAATCATCAGAATCGTCATCACTAGAATCATCTTGATCTGAATCAATATTTTTACTATTAAATTTAGTTGTCAATCTGTCATAGTCTGAATCTACTGTTTCCAAGAGGGTTTCTACTGTACTAAGTGCTTTGAGTCCTTCGTACAAGACTCTAGGAGCAAATGCTCTTGGCATTCTAGGTAATACTCCAGCTTCTTGCAATGCCCCATGACAAATCTGTGTACAATTATTTGTACGAAATCTATACTCGCCTGTTATAGATTCTTGTCCAGAATTTTTTAATTCCTCATAATAATTAACTATTTTTTGATCTTGTTGCTCTGTTGTATTTAACACCATGGAATTCCAATTTTGTCCATTGTAAACTCTTCCAAATTGTGAGCTGCTATAATCTTGAACATCTGTAACTGGATCACTTCTTGTTGGAGCAAATCCATAAAATCTATCATTAACCCTTATCATAGAATGACCAAATTGTTCACTTAGATTAAAACTCTTTGCTTTCAATGGTCCTTCTAAACGTATAAAAATTTCAGCTTCCTCTCCTGTCGGATCAACATACTTAATAGGATTGTTAAAAACGTAACTATATTTGTTAAACGATTGTGGATCATTCATGTCTCCTTCCCAAGGATCAACCGAAATAAATCTCGCAATATCTGAGTTATAATATCGAGACTCATAGTAGTCTAAATTTGTTTCTTCATCTCTTTCCTTCCCAGTGAATTTATAATCGTTCTGGTAATCATTACTATGTTCATCAACACGTGTTCCCCCATATGGAAAGTAATCCAAAAGTTGAACCACGTTACCACTACTATCTGTATCCACATTACTCCCCGTCAGATGATCTTCGTGATGAAAGATCAAATCTCCTATCACACTATTTGGCAAAATTGCCGTAGTGGTTTCTCCTCGAAATTTGATACATTTTTTGGTCTCGTAGTTTTTTTCCTTACTACAAAATTTCTGCAACTTCTTTTGTTTCTTACACTTCTTTTTTTCTTTTTTCGGAAGTCCTTTACAGGTGTTTTTTACCTGTATTTGCTCTTCTTCAGTCAGTTCTTCATCAATCTGCGCTTCCTCTTCATCAGTAATTTCTGGTTCTGGATCAGTCGTTTCTTCGCCTGTTCCTTCTCCTGTGTTTCCATTCCCAGTGTTATTTTCCTCTTCTTCTGTAGGAGGTGTTTCTATTTCTGGGATATCAAATCTGAGGACTTTACTCCCTGAAACTTTTCCATCGAGACTGGGTAAAGTTTGCACCGATTGAAGGAGTAAATTCTTGATATTCAGATAATCCCAATCACTCCCCTGCATCATCTGTGCCACAACTCCTGATACCAAAGGCGCGGAAAAACTCGTCCCACTTAACGCCTGATAATAATGCGTCGGCACCGCCACCAGCACATCTTGCCCCGGGGCCGCAATATCTACGGTGTTCACTCCAAAATTTGAAAAATACGCTAGATGATCCCAACTTGTAGTAGACCCAACACTCAAGACATTCGTATGTGTTTGATTGAGGTTTGCTGGATACATTGGCGAAGTATCATTGTCCGTTGCATAATTCCCCGCCGCCGCAATCACGAGTACTCCATTATCCTCTGCGTACTGAATTGCATCCTCTAACTGCTGAGAATACGTCGGTCCTCCAAAACTCGCATTAATCACCTGGGCTCCATTATTAACCGCGAAACGGATTCCTTCTTCGATTTCCGAAACCTCAAAAAATCCTTCTGCCGTACAACACGCTCGTACCGACATAATCTGTACATCATTTTGTCCCACACTTGCCATTCCTTCTCCATTGTTAGTTTCTGCCCCAATCACAGAAGCTACGGCTGAACCATGATTAATATTATCGGTTGGAAAAGGATCATTGTCGTTATCAACAAAGTCATATCCTCCATTCAGACATCCACCTGGGATAGGTTCATTATTCGCATCCACACACGTACTACTTACCCATTTGTTAGCGCCTAAATCTGGATGTGAAAAATTCACTCCACTATCTACGACCGCAACGACAATGGTATCCTCGGTATTGTTTTGCTCTTTTGGAATACCTGAAACTCCAACAGACTGTAATCCCCATTGTTCAGCATAACGCGGATCGGTAAAACCCTGCAACTCATACAAAAAATTGGGTTCTACAAACTCAATTGATTCCAATTCTTGTGGAGTTATGGACTGAGACAGCTTTCTATCCAAGTCTTTTTTGAGTTCTTCATTCAGACTTTTTAGCGCTGTTTTTTGAGCTTTGAATTCTTCACGAAGGAGTTTCTTTTCAGCTTTAGAAAGATCAGGATTTTTGAGACTTTCTTTCCACTTTTCTTTAAGATTTTTTTTCTTGTTTTTGTACTTCTGTTTGAGCATTTTTACTTTTGCTCCATCTCCTTTTTCTCGAGCTTTATCGATTCGATTGAGCAGTTTTTCCAACTGCTTGGTATTCATTTGTCTTACCTTTGTTTCTTTTATTTTTACCCCTTTTACCTTTTTGGTTTTTTCTTTGGCCTGAACCATCGTCACACCAAAATTTATATCGGTATAATGTACGCCCAAAGGCACCATCAAACCTAAAATCAGACTGAAAGCGATTATTCGTTTTAGCATTATTGAGTCATGTCAGTTTTATGAGTCGCAATTTTCGTATTCCCTGCAAAAATATGAGCTTTTGCCGTGGTATCTTCTAGATCATAGTATTTATCAATGTAGTAGGTTTTCTTACCAGTAACCGTGTTATGCTTGAGTACTCGATCACGAGTTTCATCGTACTGATAATTAATCGTATCGGTTCCATTCGTAGAACTTTCCAGTCTATCCTGATAATCCCAAGCATGAGTCCATACGCTATCAGAAACCAGGTTTCCATTGTCATCATAGAGGTATGTCGTTCCAGCCACATCGGTTACAGCATGCGGAGTTGCATTTGTACCACTCGAAGTGCTACTCACATTCCCCGCATAACTATAACTTCCCACATCTGAACGAGTTAACATATTTCCAATAATGTCGTAGGTATAAGTCCGACTGTAGTCGGTATTATTCGCGCTATTACTCACAACCGCCTGAATCAATCGATAGAGATCATCGTAAGTATAAATCGTGGTTTTCGCGGTATTGGTATCACTCCCATCAACAATCTGAGTAATATTCCCCACCGAATCATAAGTGTAAGCCAGATTTTGTAACTTAGTCGTTCCGTATTGAGTGAGCTTGTTAGTTAATCGGTAAAGCTGATTAACATCATAGGTATTCTGAGTCGTAACCCCATTAGCAAAATCTATCTGACTCACACTTCCCGTTGGAGCGTAGTCAATATTCGAAACCACTGGGTCAATACCTGAGCTTACACCACTGAGTTGTCCTGCCGAGTTGTAGGTATAGTTGGCCACATTTCCATTTGGATAGGTTATGTTTAACGGTTGCCCAAGAAGATCATAAGTAAAGTTCAGGTTGAAGGTCTGACCATCAATTGTTTGTTGAATCTCAGTCGCTCTTCCAAGACTATCATAGGTGAAATTTTTATCACTATCTGGTGCATCGATACTCGATAAACGACCAATCCCATTCGTTCCAGAATCATAAGTATAGGTCACTTCTATTCCTGTTTCAGATGGATCGTCTTCGGTCAAAATTCTACGTAATTCATCGTACGTCCAATTAACCGTTTGAGCTTTTGCATCGGTACGAGAAAGTAAGTCACCATTAAGATCGTACGTAAAGTTTTTGATCCCTACGGTCGTATCTACCACTCGATGAAAATCTGATTCCGATAACTTCCACCCCGCTAAGTTATAGGTGAAATCTTTCTGATTCCCCAAAGCATCCTCGATCTGAATTAACTGATCTAAAGTGTTATAAACATAATCGGTTGTGTAAGGTGTTCCTCCCAAATATTCTCGAACCCCAACCAATCTTTCCCGTCCATCATAAAGTAAATCTCGACGGTTATTCTCACTGTCGGTCGTCTGAACTTCCCACTGATCATAAACAATATTGGTCGTTCCCAGCACATTAGAAATCTGAGTTTGTCTCCCTAATGGATCATAGGCAAAACTATTCCCCACTCCATTAGCATCGATCGTCTCAAAAGCGCTACCCAAAGCATGAACTGGGAGTATTTCTTTTGCGACATTTCCACGGCTATCATAGACCGTATTTTTTACGACAAAGTTTGGACTTTCACTTTCGGTTCGAGTTTGAATCCCTCTTCCAAGTCCATCCAAATAGTTAATAGATTCCGCCACAATACCCGCATTTTGAGTAAAGAGTTTTTGCGTAATAGAGACAGGCTGATTCACCAGATCAAAAACAGTCTGACTCTGAGTCACCTCTATCGCTGTATTACTCGGACTCGTAACTTTTGTCTCAATTGCTCGACCAAAATCATCATAAACCGTAATAAATTTATGTCCGTTGGGATCTTCTGATTCAGACACCTGACCAAAACGGTAATCATAAGTTAAATGACTCACCTGACTTTTGGCATTGGTAATCTGAGTTGGCTGAAGTTTCTTCGCGTCATACGCGTAGGTTGTTTGGTTATCTAATGCGTCTTTCGTCCAATCTAAATTCCCTTCTAATGTGTAGTTCCAATCAAGTTCATAGGTTTCATCAGGACTCGTTTTATAACGAATACTTCGAGTGGTTTCATTACCCTTTGTTAGAGAATCTGTATTCGCCCAAGTCAGAAGATCATAGTGACGACGTTGCCAAGCTATAACCGTATTATTTTGGTCAAAACTCTCAATTTGTTTTGGAAACGCTACTAAGTAATCAGTTGGATTGTAAGCGTAAGTAGTTTCTTCTTTTGTGAGATCAGAACCAATATCAGTAAAGTTTCCTGCATCATCATTTACCGTCACCTCGCCAAAATTCTTATCTTCTGTGACGTTCCCATATGCATCATAAAGGAAACTTTTAGCTCGGGAACGAGCATTGACATCACCGTCAAAATCAGAAGTTACCGTTTCTGATAAAAACACAAAATTTCGTTCTTTAGTCGGATGCTCATCGGTAAGCACCAACCTATCCCATTTTTGCCAAGTTGTCTGATACAGATTGTTACTATCATTAAAAATATCAATGCGGTATTCACGACCTTTTTTAGCAATATTATCCTGATATTCTCCCATCAAACTCCCATCAAAAGAAAACTCACTCTGATGAAAATAATGTCGAGAAACATTCAACTCTGGATCAATCACGGCTACTTTATGAAACCCTGCATACTCTTTTTTATAAGCATCAAGATTATCATAATAGTAGTGTCCTCCCTCATATTCATACTGAGTAGTATGGATTGGATCAGTACTCCCTGCCTGTAATTTTCGTTCAAAGAGAGTATGAATTACAAACGGCACTTTATTGGCTAAATCGTTTCCAACTTTATAGGCCGTAGAAGGTTTATACGTAAAATTTTCTATCCCCCCATACGGATAGTTAATAGTTTTGAGAAGATTAATTTTTTTATTTGTTTCAGATTCTGTTCCATCAAAATAAGCAAAGTTTGTCGAAGGCAAAATGTTACTCCCCTTTTGCTGAGTAATCCCCGTTAATAATTGAGTCGCATTGTTTTTAGAAAAATAATCAAGCACATACTCATTCACCAAAACGGGACTTCCCGAATCATAGTGATAAATCTCAATTTCTTTTATCTGTTTAGCCGTTACCACTCTAAACCCTCTTTGGTATTCGGTGTAAGCTGGTCGATTGGCAAGTACAAACTTCACTTCGTAATTCCCTGCATCTACATTAGCATGTCCAGTATAACGAATTGTTTCGGGATATATCTGTCCTTGATCTTTCGTGTAGGTAAAAGTCATATAATTCCCATTGGGTTCTTCTACTCGATCAATTAACCATTTATAGACTCGAGTACTATCATTGGGATCAACTTGTTGGCTAGCAATCGTTTGACCAAAATAATATTTCCAACCTCTAGTATCGGTAGCAAGCCAATAACCATTGGTAAATTCAAATTTGGTAAAATTAGATTCAATTTTCGCTCCATACAAATTATTCACAGAATCAACCGGCAATAATTCCGAAGCTTGGCCATTTACACTCGCCACAAAGTCATCTTGAGTGTAAAGATTATCAATTCCTTTTTCTGTACTTCGATAAATCTGACTCATTGGAATATCCCATCCAAATCCAGTAATTCCACCAAATTTTCTTTCATTACTACTGTAAACAAGCGACAAACTGGGCTGCATTCCGACTCGTCCAGCGGGCAAAGAAAGAGGATAATCAAAATTCAAACTCCCACTAAAAAGCCCTACATCAGACTTTCCTCCAAACCCCTTCATCATAGCCAAAGGGTCTGGTGGAATAGGTTTGGGTGGTTCTGGTGGAGGCGGTGGCGGATACGCCAGCAAACTTATCCCTGGAGTATCAGGTACTATTTCTGGCTCTACAACAATTTCTTCAGCAAGATTCTGATCTTCCACAGGTTCCGAAGATTCTGATTCAGCTTCCTGAGCAAAACCTTGAAGGGGAAGTAGTAAAAATACGTAAATGAGAAATAACTTTTTCATAAATTTAAAAAATTAGATATCCGCACAATCTCCGTAGTAAGTAATATTATATTTACTAGCTGACTGATCATAGACAGTATTTGCCACACATCTATATACAGGATCCCACCCATTACCATTATTCAGGTAGACACATTCCTCATGCCCTTCTCTAAACGGGATTTGATTATTGTACCCATCATATGTATCCGTTAGCTTGGGGTACGAAGAAGCATTCGCCCTATAAAAATAATCAATTAGTCCATCTCCATTGAGATCAATCATTTGTGTCGATTTATTATATTGGTGATGTATCCCCACCATAAATTCGATATTCCAAGGGCGATCTTCTTTTTTAAATCTAGAACTAGGCCAAGACAAATAACCATCAGTACACCAAGGATTTGCTACATCAGCAAAATAATTCTGAAATCCTAATTCATTTGTGTTTTCATCATTAGAAGCAGCTGATGAGAGTTTATTCAAAGAATCAACTAAGCTCTCTATCTTCTGAATCAAAACATTTTCTTGGCTACTCTCCTGAGCCATCCCTGTGGTGGTAAAAAAGATACCTAAAACAAGACCAGAGACTATTCCCCCAACAACCGAAAACGACTTTAAAAATTTTTTCATATTTAAAAATTAGATATCCGCACAGTCTCCATAAAACCAAACTTTATAACTGGAATCATAAACCGAACATCTGTAAACAACGTCCCACCCTGCTCCATTATTAAGCATTACACAAGTATCGTAAGCCCAGTAATAATTACCTGTAGAGGAATCATCTTGAGATTTTATATAATTAGGGGTTCCTCCTGTTTTTGCTTTATAATACAAGACATCAAGGAGACCATCTCCATTAAGGTCTAAAAAATTATGCTGTTTTTCACTTGAGGATGAATTAGTCGGGACTGGAAGTTTTGATATGTCCCAATCTGAATCCTTTTTATATCGAGATTTTGGTAAGGTCGTAATATCTTGAAGACAATTAGGCTCAATAAAGCCAAAACCTGATTGTAATTGAACATTTTCATCTGGAATTTGATTTGATCCTCCCTGAAGGGCTGTCACTAAATCATCAATTTTCTGAATTAGAATATTTTCTTGGGTACTTTCCTGAGCCATCCCCGTGGTGGTAAAAAACACACCTAAAACAAGACCAAAGCCTATTCCCCCAACAACCGAAAACGACTTTAAAAATTTTTTCATGAAATAAATAGGTTATTTTGCAATAAACGACTAACACAAACTTGATATTTCCAACAACTCACACTATTAATAAGAAGTTAATATTAAAAAAAGAAAACCTAAGTTTTAAAGGGTTTCTCCAAGGACAAAAAAACTAAAATAATTATTAGAAATTAATACGCGATAGGATCCTTCTTATTCGCTTTCAACTCACCCAAGCCTTCAGAACCAAACCAAAGATTTGGGATTGCTATCAAACCTTAAACAGTTCTCATTCCAGAATAATAAAAATCACTTGGCCCCTCATGGGAACAAGTGATTTTTGGTACAGGATCTTGTTGGAGCTTAGAACCTTATTTTTACAAAGATCTTACGCTCAAGCATGGTAACCAAGAAACAAAAAGCGGCCGTCAAAAATATGGTGGAAAATGGTGGAAATGCAAGCCAAGCCATGAAAGATGCTGGCTATAGTCCAAATACTGCCAAGACTCCACAGAAGCTCACTGAGTCTAAAGGCTTTCGGGAGCTATGTGATGAATGTGGACTCACAGATGAACTTATCCTCACCAGTCTTGTCTTTGACATCGTAAACAAGCCGGGTGGCCGAAGAGGTGAACTGGAATTAGCCGCTAAGATCAAAGGACTCATGAAAAACCAAGTAGAGGTATCAACCTCTGTATCCATGTTTGGAATGGCTCATGACGAACTCAAAAAGCTGGGACTATAATCTTTGTCTTGACTTCAACCTATATACCTATACCATGGTGTAGGTCATTAAAAATACTCTTATGATTACCTCCGATAACAAAAAATCGCTTAAGACTTCACTGAAAAAGATTAGAGGGCTTTGTGATCGCCTTGAAAAGATGGTTGATGAAGATGCCTACTGTATGGAAGTTCTTCAACAAGGAAATGCAGGAAGAGGTCTTTTTGACGGCTTTAACCGTGTTATGGTGAAAAATCATCTGCAAACCTGTGGTCAAAAATGCCTTGCCAATTCTGACGAAGAAAAGCGAGATGCCTTTATTGATGAGTTTGTAAAAGTTATCCATCGGTCTTCTTAAAGAAAAATAATGGATCATCTAGAACATACTTCCTGCCATGTACATAAAAAGCCAAGATTTGACTGGCTACTTTGGGGCAGTGTTGGAACAGTAGCTGTTTGTTATTTACTCTTTTGGCAGTTTTCAGAGCAAATTTCTCATATTTCTTACCTCCCCACATTCGCAGAGTCTAGCTTTGAGCTTCTCAATAAAATGGCTTGGGGAATTGTTGCAGGGATTATTTTTGTTGGGTTGATAGACAAAATCCCTAAAGAATTAGTCACATCAATCCTCGGGCGAAAAGGGCTTTCTGGTATTTTGCGTGCGGTATTTGCAGGAGTACTACTAGATCTTTGTTCTCATGGGATCCTTATGGTAGGGATGAAACTCTATGAACGAGGGGTAAGACTTGGGCAAGTAATGGCTTTTTTGATTGCCAGTCCGTGGAACTCTTTCTCTCTCACACTCATCTTGTGGGCACTTATTGGCTTTAAGTGGATGTTTGCTTTTCTAGTTTTGTCTATGGTGATAGCCCTTATCTCTGGAGTCTTATTTGATTGGTTGGTGAAAATTAAAAAGCTTCCCTCCAATCCGAATCATTTAGAAGTAAATCCTGATTTTAGATTTTGGCCGAATGTAAAAATGCATTGGAAGAAAACCCGGTTTAATCTTCCATTCTTTACCAGCATTTTTACCGCAGGATTCAGAGGGTCCAAAATGGTGCTTAAGTGGGTATTCTTTGGAGTAATTCTTGCGAGTTTGATTCGCACCTTTTTGAGTCCAGAACACTTTGAGACAGCCTTTGGGCCGACTTTAGCAGGGCTTGGACTTACAATCCTTGTGGCAACCGTACTTGAAGTTTGTAGTGAAGGTTCAACACCGATAGCGGCTGACATTGTCACTAGAGCTAATGCTCCTGGGAATGGCTTTGCTTTTCTTATGACAGGGGTCTCAACTGATTACACAGAAATTATGTCTATTAAGGACACGACTAAGTCTTGGCGAATTGCGTGGTTTTTACCTCTTATAACTCTGCCTCAAGTAATTCTTATTGCTTGGCTTATAAACCAGTACTACTAGACAAAAATCAAATAAAACCTTACCCTCCAGCCTGTTGATGATGAAAACAACCTTTGCTCTAACCGCCCTATCTACCAAGCTCGCCATGCTTCTATGTGTGAGTTGTATGGGTTTTATGGGCACGGTGCAAGAATCTATGGCCGCACAGCCTAGTCCTTGTCATCAAGAAGTAGCACAAGAAGATGAAGCCAAAGAACCATGTGAGATGTGCGAAACAGCTCTTGAAGCTTGGGAAGAAAACGCTGTCACGAGTGTTGAAAATGTATTGGTAAAAGTCATAGACCTTCAGTTTACCACAGAAAACCTGGTGCAAAGTTTTGAGATTGAACTAAAACCACTGGCTGGAGTCTATGAGGCGTATTATCCACCGCCAGATGTAGTGTATAAAGCCGTTACACCAACAACCAAGACAATCGTACTGCTTGTTTAGAAAGTTTCCCTCTCTTACGATCTTTTTAGGTTTGTAAGAGTATTTTTGTACCCAGAAACAGTTGTTTTTAGGGTTTATTTATTTGTTTATTTTTAATTTTTTTACACATGAAAACTCTTTTTATCGCTCTCCTTTCTCTTGTCGCACTCACACTTGTGGGATGTGGACAAAAACCAATGACTGATGCCGACATGGCCGCTCAGTATGGACTCTCACTTGAAGAATACCAAGAACAAAAAGAAGCCGCTGCTCGGATGAACATGAGCATTGAAGATCACCTTAACATGGGACATGGAGGTGACCACGAAAACATGGATCACGGAGACATGAAGCATGATGACATGAATCAAGAAGAATCAGAAACTGAAGCTATGGATCACCATGATGAAATGGATTCTCACGAAAAAGCGGCTGCAAAAATGGGAATGACGCTTGAAGAACACGAAGCTGCCGGACATCCCGGTCACTAATCCTCCTAAACCATGAAAAAACTTAGTAATCAGAAACGGTATTTACTGGCTGGATTAGTAGGGCTTATCCTCATTGGGGTTCTCAGTTGGAATTTCTTATCCAAAGAAGAACCAACCAAGAGCTTTGCCCGTAAAGATAAGCAGTGGCAAACCGTAGAGGTTAAAACCGCTCAAGACTTTGCTTCTATCAAACTCCCAGCCAAAGTTAAATCTAATCAATTTGCCGTTATCGCTCCTCGGAGAACAGGAATTATCCAAGACTTACTGGTAGACATTGGGGACGAAGTTTCCAAAGGCCAGACCATTGGTTCTATGTTGCCTGAAGGAGTAGAAGGTCAAAGTTCAGCGGCTATCAACGAAGCTAGTGCCAGACTCCAAAAAGCAAGAGCGGAGCTGGCTCAAGCTAAAGGAGTAGCTGTGGATGCGGTCTCTGTTGCAACCAAGCAATGGCGAGAAAGCAATCTCCAATCAAAAACGCAAGCTACGCTAGATCAAGAGACACAAAAGCAACTGGCTGAGAAAAAGTCAGAAGCAGTTCTCGTAGCTACTCAAGCTTGGGAAAACACAAAGCTGGTTCTGTTTGGAACTGGTAATAATCGTGGTTCACGCTATGTTCAAGGAAACTTTTCTGACTCTATTCAAGAAAACAAAGTAGATAACCTAGCAGATGAAATACAGCGAATGGAAGAGTCTGGACAGTGGAATAATCCAGACAAAATTGTTGAACATCTTTCTCACCTTGAAAACTTTTTAGTTCAGGCTGAAACACTCTATAAGAATGCTCGTGAAGGCAGTGGTGTTACCGCTTCTCAAATCAGTAGCAATCTCAGCACCATCCAGACACAACAGCTTAGAGTCTCTCAGGTTAAGCAAGCAATCTTAGCCTTGGAGGAAAAGAGTAAACGATTTTCTTCAGTACAAGCAGAGCGTGAAGCTGGAGCAGAACGATCTAGAGAGGTTCTTGATCTTGTGCAATCACAGCAAAACTTGAGCACGACCCAAGCAGAGAAGAATGTGACGGTGGCCTTGGCTAATTACAATGCGGCTCTTGTGAAGGCTGGACACCAGACCATCACTTCTCCTTTTGATGGCATCATTACTGCCCGGATGGCTGAAGTTGGACAGGCCGTCACTATGAACATGCCTCTTTTCTACTTAGAAGGAGCACAAACGGCTCGTAGCCAAGAATCAATGTCTGAAATTCACTTTAATCTCCCAGAATCATGGCGAGGCAAAGTATCAGTTGGAGATTCGGTTACGATCAAATCTCTGAAAGGACAGTCTTTTGAGGGGAAAATTTTCCGACTCAGTGAACAGATTGATCTAAATACCAACAGCATTATGGCTACGGCTACGGCTTTTGAGCCCACTTATGAATTGATAGAGGCAGAGGTTGAAGATTCAGGAGCTGAGGTAAGGGCCGAAAAACAAGAAGTGATAACACCAATCAACTTCCCACATGGACAGAGCTTGTTTGTCTCCGTCACGGCCACGGATAATCAAATCTTTACTGTGCCAACCCTTTCTCTCAAAAAACGAAGCAATACCTACTTTCTTTGGAAAATGGAGGATGAAAAGCCTCAACAAATCCAAGTAGAAGTAGTGGCAGAAGATGGTGAGTTTTCTCAGGTCTTCAGCCAAGAACTAAACACAGAAGACCTGATTATCAGCAATCCTTCTGTGACTTTATTTAGAAAATCAGAATGAACGCACTCCTAAAATACCTTCTCGGAAACCGATTTTTAACCGCTTTACTCTTCCTGATCTTATCAGGGATGGGAATCTGGGCGATTAAAAATACCCCAGTAGATGCCTTGCCTGATTTATCAGAAAATCAAGTGATCGTAGTGACTCAGTGGTCGGGGCAATCACCCCAAAACATTGAAGATCAAATCACTTATCCTCTGACAACAGCCATGCAGTCCCTGCCTAAAGTAAGGACGGTGCGGAGTAGCTCTATGCTCGGCGTATCTATGGTGACGGTCATCTTTGAGGATGATACAGGGATCTACTTTGCCCGTGATCGGGTAAATGAAAAACTCTCTCAACTTCAGTCTACTTTTCCAGATGGAGCTATGGTTCGCCTGGGACCAGATGCTACGGGGCTTGGACACATCTTGATGTACACGCTGGAGAATCCTGACATGTCTTTGACAGACCTCCGAACCCTACAAGACTTCACCGTCAAACTAGAGCTAGAGAGTCTTGGAGGCATTGCGGAAGTGGCCTCTATTGGTGGGTATAAGAAGCAGTACCAAGTCATTCTTGATCCTATCAAGCTCAATGACCACAACCTCAATCTCATGGGTGTTGTGAGTACCATCAAAGCCAGCAACAATAATGTTTCTGGGCGAGTGTTAGAGTATGGAGAACGAGAGATCTCAGTTCAGGGACTTGGTTTCTTTGACTCAGAAGAAGCTCTTAAAGATCTGATTGTTGGAAAAAAAGCGAATGGGAGCAGTTTACTGCTTTCAGAAATTGGAACAGTGCGAGTTAGTGGAGCTTCTCGGCGAGGAGTATTAGCCGATAAAGATACCGAGAAAGTTGGAGGGATTGTAGTGATGCGGTACGGAGAAAATCCACTAGAGGTTATTGAGCGAGTGAAAACAAAGATAGATCAACTTGAGCAAGCTCTGCCGGAAGGAACCTCTATTGTCCCATTCTATGACCGAACCGATCTTATCAGTCGGGCGATCAAAACTATGCGAGATGTTCTCCTACAGATGCTGGTTATTACCGCCATTGTGATGTGGCTATTTCTTCGTCATCGTGGAGCTACGCTCGTGACTTCCGTTGCTCTCGTATTTGGAGTTATGATGACCTTCCTAGTCATGAAATTATTCGGGATTCCTTCTAACATTATGTCTCTGGGAGGGATTGCTATTGCCATTGGAACCATGGTGGATTCTATCATTGTGGTGACAGAGAATGCGTATCAAAAACTCATCAAAGCCGGGGAACAGAAAACACAGAGTTTCACAGAACGGCTTAAAATTGTCTACGAATCAACTTCTGAGGTAGCAGTGCCACTCTTGTTTGCCATCCTCATTATCATGCTGTCTTTCGTTCCTATTTTTGCTTTAGAAGGCATGGAAGGAAAACTGTTTCGTCCACTCGCTTTCACCAACATCTTTGCGATGCTAGGAGCCTTAGTGGCCTCTCTGATTTTTGTACCACTTGGGTGTGCGTATCTTCTGAAGGGAAAACTTTATGAAGATCAAAACATCCCAACCGTCTTTTGGTTTCAGCGTTGGTATGAGCCTTTTCTGAAGAAAGCTCTCCAGCACCCAAAGAAAACCATCGGTGCGGCTGTTGTTGCTCTCCTAATCGCTCTTGGTGTGGGAACGCAAATTGGGTCTGAATTTATGCCTCCACTAGATGAAGGAGCGATTATGTACATGCCTATGACCGTACCAGATGTCTCAGAACGAAAAGCCACAGAACTACTGATTGAGACGAATAAAATTTTATCTGAGTTTCCAGAAGTAGAAACGGTGGTTGGGAAAGTGGGGCGAGCAGAAACCGCCACTGATCCGGCTCCTTTGGCTATGATTGAGACTTTCATCACCCTCAAGCCCAAGAAAGAATGGCGAGCTGGTATGACCAAAGAAAAGCTCATCACGGAGATGAACCGTAAAGTAAACTTCCCGAATCTCTGGAATGGATTTACGCAACCGATCATTGGTCGGATTGATATGATCTCTACTGGAATCAGAGCACAGGTAGGAATCAAAGTATTTGGAGATGATGCGAAGAAGCTAGAAGACCTCGCCATAGAAATTGAAGGCATGATGGCTTATGTCCCTGGAGCCGTTGGAACGGTCGCTATCCGCACCTCGGGCCTCAAATACCTCAATGTAGACCTAGATGAAGGTAAACTGGCCGCCTATGGTATTCCCAAAAGCCAAGCCCTCAATGCTATCGCCATCGGAACTGGTGGCAAAACAGTCAGTCAAACCATTCAGGGGCGAGAAAAATACGGCATTGAAGTTCGCTTTACTCGCAATCAACGAGCCGAGATCCCAGACATAAAAGGACTCATGCTTATGGGCATGAATGGACAAAAAGTCGCTTTATCAGAAGTAGCAGACATCACCGTTGAAAATGGCCCAGCTGTGCTTCAATCAGAAGACGGAAAGCTCCGCTCTGCGGTACAGATGAATGTAAGTGGTCGTGATTTAGTTTCCTTTGTGAAAGAGACTGAGCAGTATCTCCAAGAAAACCTAGAGCTGCCCGCTGGTTACACAATTGAATTTGATGGTCAGTACAAGAATCAAGTACGAGCCAAGGAAAAACTCTCTTGGGTTGTTCCAAGTGTTATCGTGATCATATTTATTCTGCTCTACCTCACCTATGCAGATCTGAAACTGGTTTCAGTGGTAATGCTCGCTATTCCGCTAAGTCTTATTGGAGGATTATTGGCTTTATTTTTAGCTCAGTACAATTTTTCTGTAGCCGTATGGGTCGGATTTATCGCTCTCTTTGGGAATGCAGTTGAGACTGGAGTCGTGATAGTCTTGTATCTGGATCAAGCGGTGAAAAAAGCCAGAGAGAAATTCCACACAATCACCTCTCACCAAATTGAGTCTGCCATCCTTGAAGGAGCCACCAAACGACTTCGTCCAGTGCTTATGACGGCTTTTACATCCATCATTGGTCTCATGCCGATGCTCCTCTCTACTGGGACAGGTTCTGAAGTACAAAAACCTTTGGCTATTGTCGTTGTAGGTGGACTCATCACCTCTGTGTTCATGACTATGGTCGTAATTCCGGTGTTGTTTGGAGTGGTGCAGAAAAGAGATTAAGTTTGCACTAAAACAATCTGTGGATTTTTTTGTCTAGACTAGGTTTTAGGAATACACTTCTAAATACCAAGCTAAGTAGATTTTGTTTGGAAAAAATGAGCAATAATGAGCGAAAACAGAAAGTCCATATCGTATCCCCAAAAACTAATTCTCTACATAAATTGTGGTGGAAAATGTTGTCATCCAGATTGTTCTAACCACTTAACCCAAAATAGCACTCTCATTGGAGAAGCCGCACATATATGCGGAGAAAGACCAACTGCCAAAAGGTACGATCCAAATCTAACAGAAGAACAAAGAAACAGTGCCTCCAACTTAATTGCATTATGTCCAACATGTCATATTCTTGTTGATAAAGGGGAAGAATCTGATTATCCCAAAGAACTATTGTTAGAATGGAAAAAGAAGGCAGAGGCAGAAGCTCAAAAATCTAAAAACGCATCTAGGATTAACTCAGATCTACTCAATCTACAAATTGAGTACTTAGAGACTCTTCTTGATAGAGAACAGGCTCTTGATGTACTTAAAATACTGGAAGCCATAAAGCTTAGCTTTACCTTTGCTAGAGATGATTCGCTTGAATTGGATTTTGAGATTATACAGGCTAGAGCTTTATCTTTGTTAGAGAGAACTGGAGAATCACAAGACATCTATGACAGCCTAAGCAAACGCTTTCCTGAAGATCCCAGAGCCTTTTTGTATTTAGCTGGTCAAGCTCTAAATAATGGAGATTTTGATAGAAATAATGAGTTATTAGTGCATGTTGAAGTAATAGCTCCAGAAGATTCTTTATTACAGGCTCAAAAGTTAGTTCGTTCATGCCGATTAGAAGAATCACTTTCCACAGAAGATGTAGATGAAAGTTTATTTCCTACGGAAAAAAGATCTAAGGCCAATTTATACCGGCTATACTCAATACTTTTACAAAAAAATGCTCCTCAAAAATCAGTTGAGTTTATTGAGAAAGCTGAACACTTAAACCCAGATAGATTAGAGAATAAGATGGCAAGAATCAGTTTTGATCAAGATGAAATTATTGAAGATCTTCAGCAAGACCTAGTGCCTGTAGAAAAAATAGAAAAACTTCTAGCCTACATGTCTGAAATTGAGGCTGATTTTGGCATTTCCAAAGAAAACAATCCGAGAAAAAAGTTAAATCTGACAGCATTTAGGTTCAATCTTGAGAATGCCAAACACAATAATAACCCACCAAATTCAGTTTATGAAAGTACTGGAACTACGGTTTTTGATTTAATCCCTCGTTGTAATTTGGATAGATCAATGCAAGAAGCATTGGCAAGCTTCTTAAAAATACTTTGTCCTCCTGAAGATACTTTTAACCAACTGATTAATCATATCGTAGCAAGCAAGCCGAAACTACTTAAAGAACTTTCACAGGTCTTATTTTTTCAGTTTATTTCAAGGGATCGCTTGTTTAGTGATGCCAAAAGTTTTTACAAAGAACTAGAGTGCGAGACATTCGTTTCACTCATTGAAGCTTTAGAAAAGCCCGATGTTGAAGCTAGTGTTAAAATTTTAGAGGAAGATATGTTGTTCGGTGCTGTAGTTGCTAATCTACTGCCTTCAGAGTTCGGTGAAATTTCACGGATAGTTATTGAAAAAACAAGCGAATTTCCCGAAATTGAAACTAATAAGCTTTTACTTAGAGATCACTGTAAGAAAGGAGAATTTGAGTTAGCATTACCACATTTACGAACCATTAATTTGGAACAGGTTCGTTTTCAAGAAGAACTTCTATTTTTTGCGGAAGTTGCAAACAAAAATGAAGCATGGGACATAGAGATAGCATGTCTAAAGGGAGCCATTTCCATAGGGACTAATGAAACAAAAACTAAGAATGCAGAACTGATGCTTTTTTCTGCGTTATTGAAAGCTGATAACAATAAGGAAGCGGCGGAATTGGGAGAAAAAATACTAGACACTCCAGATCTAGTAGACAGTTTGGATAGACATAATAAAGAGGCTGTATTAGGTCAAACTTTACAATCATTAGCCGAACGAGGGGAAGTATCCAAAGCCTTAGACCTTATACAAAAATTTGGCCACATAGTTAGCTCTGAAAACATTAAGCTACTTGAGTCTTCACTACATGTAAGAAATGCCGATGGAGCTAAAGCTCTTGATTCTTTGATTGAGTCTGTTGACATTGCAGTTACTCACACTCCCGAAGATTATGCCAGACTCTTTATGCCCTTTACTCAGATTGAAGGTTTATTAAAAGATGAAGCTCCTAATCTAAACTCTCTAGATGTAGTAGATCAGGAAACTTTCCTAAAGATTAAAGACCAAGACCGGTTTTATTATCTAGGTAATGGTAATGTGTTAGATGCCACCAAGATTCAACCCTATGAGGAACAATCCTTCTTGGGTAAAGAACTAGGAGATAAGGTAGAAAGAGAGGTAGGAGCCTTTACTTCTGAAAAAAGTGAAGAAGTTATTGAACTGATTTTTTCTAGAGAACAGTACATCCTTTGGCAATCTAGAGAGTCTTTTATGAAGCTCTGTAAAGAACCTAGCTGGCCTCATGGATTTTTAGTGGAAGTACCAATGGATGGAGATTCCATTGACACCACTTATCTTGTTAAAGCTTTGCAATCACAATCAGGAAGTTCCGATTTTTTCCAAAGCTACTGTACAACGCCTGTTCCTTTAGCATTTTTAGCAATGAGTGAAGGAGGACTAACAAGTGCTGTAGGAAGAATAAGCCAAGAACAAAAAGGCTTCGTGAAATGCTCACACAACACAGTGCAAGCTATCCAAGAACAAGAAGAAAATTCTTCTAAGATACTAGAAGGCTCACCTGTCTATTTAGATGCTACCTCTGCTCTGTTTTTAGCTGAACGAAACTTAACTCGTGTTTTAGATCACATTGCGGATCTAAGGGTGCCCCAATCTGTTATTAAATACCTCTTTTCCGTTAGGGATAGATTTGAGTCTTCACCAAATCAGGCAGGGCATATGAGTTATTCCGATGATAGTGGGATAAGATTAAACGAAATAGATCCTTCCAAATATGAAAAGGTAAAAGATAATTTTAATAACTTCATTAGTTACCTAGAAAACAAGGCTAAGGTTGAAACAATTTCCCCTGTAAACAAAGCAGAAGCTTTTACCGAGAAAGAAGTTCCACCAGAACTATGTGATGCAACCATCCTAGCTAAAAATAATGGAGCCTGTGTTATTACAGAAGACTTTTTATATGTGCGTGCAAATGCAGTAGAAACTGAGAGCGAAGCCCCTAAATTTGCATCCATCATTTTTATTGTAAGAGCCTTGTGTGAGGAAAAGAAAGTATCATTTCAAGAGTATTTAGAGTTTTTCAGCTATTTATGTGGTTACAGGTTGTTTTTCTTACAGTTAAAAGTTGATGATCTATCCAAAGCCGTTTTTGGAAATGGTGCTGTAGATGTTTTTACGCCCGAAAACATAAAACACCTACATTTAGACCTCACTCTTTCTGAGAACTATGGTGTGAATTTAGAGACAGCTTTAGGGTTTGTATGCCAATTTATGAGAGGTATTGTTCTAGATGATAGTTTAACAGTTGAAATGTGTGGTAGGATTTTCGCTGAGATAATTCCTCCCCTTCTCCGTAGTAGAGATCGTGAGTTAGTAAGTGCAATACTTAAAAAGCACTTTGATCTGGTTCTTGAAAAGAATCGGAAAAAAGACATTGATGTTAGCTTTTTAGCCGAGGAGAAGATAAAACTTCTAAAGCATCAACTAGACATTTACTCAACCGAAATAGATCCTCTTTATGATAGAAACGGCATATTCCTAGCTAATAATTCTATTCAAGACCTCTACAATAAAAACTAATCTGTTGTTTGTTGTAATACCATTTCCCCTTGTGCTTAATTCTTGGAAAGCTTCCTTTCTGAGCTTCTTTGATAATTTTAGAAGCATAGTCTGGGTAAAAGACTCTGAGATACTTTTGATCTACTAGCTTAAAGGTTTTGATGGCTTCCCTCTGTTCTTTTCTGATCCTCCTAATCTCATGATAAGGCGTATCTACTTTCTCTGTCATGAATTAAGGAAAAGGTAAGCCACCAGTGTAATTATTATCAGTAAGACAAATCTAAAAACAAGGTTTGATGGCTTATTCATAACCTCTTGAGCGGCTTTCACATCATCAGAAATTTCTTCTTCAGATTCTTCCTCTGGTTTATTAGGGAAAAATCTAATGGGGAAGAAGATGGATATGAAAATCATAGCAGGAAAAAACAGAACCATGCTTATGAATGGGTTTATGAGGGAAAGTGCAAACACCAACACCATAATGCCGAATCCGATACCTAAATTTTTCATCAAAAAAGGGGCAACTGAACTGGCAACCCTTTTCTAGAATTTCCTTGCGGACACCCATGAAAGGCAGTCAATTGCCCCATCTTTAGGTGTCTTGAAACAGCAAAAGCTGCAGCAAGGATTTTTTTAACGAAACTAGAAAAAGGTTGCGTGCATAATTTACTCCTTCATGGTTTTTTTGTAAATTGATTCTCTCGTTTTGAGGCTGGGGGCTATAATGTCCACATAATGAGTATGAACATGTGGGATGGTAGGATTGATGTAGAACGAGACACAAAAGTGTTTCAGGTAGCTTTGTGCATCTATGTTCAGCTTCAGGACAGAATTGCACCAAAAGATCTCAGTAACATGCCCCCAAGTGGAAGCTTGGATGTTCAAGCCGTAGAAGCAACTGATGAAGACCATTACCCAGATAAACATTCTCGCAATACTCCAAAAGGGTTTTTGGAAGTAAGCTACCCTGCTGGCTTATCTGAAAAAGATTTAGCTGATGCTTTGACCTCTTTGCTACAGCAAAAAGTATTATCACATACCAATGCCCTAAAGTGCGGAACAAGAGCTTTGGATCTAAAGATTTTAGAGATAAGAGAATTTGATAGTGATACCTTTTCCACACTAGATGGAGTGAGCTTTCTCACAAGCACTGACATAGATGCTTTAGTGCAGTGGTTTTTTGAGGTAAAGGTGAATCAAGTGCAATTAAAGACTTATCTCAGTAAGTACCTAGAACTCTGGTCTACAAACCAATTCAATGACTATAGTCTCAACATTTTGGACTCAACAAAGCAGATCCAACTTGTGAAGGATCAAATTATTGAAGCTTCAGAGACATCGGCTTCAGATACTCAAGTATTACAATCCCCAGAGATTGGTAAAAATGCATACTTAGATCTTTTTGCTACTGCATGGTTTTTAGAAAACGGTGGACTGATTCAGATTGTAGAAATTCTATCAGCAGACTCATTGAGGATTAAGTGCCTTAAAACTGATAAAGGCATAACAAGTGATAATCCTTTTCCATCATACCTAAACCTTTCTTTTGATTTTACAAAACAGGAATTTTGGCACCAAGATAGACCAGAAGAAAAATTTCCATTTAGAATCATTGCAAATAACAAAAAATCTCATTACTGGTCTTTTACCAAACTACTGGAACATAAAGGTGAATGGATGAGCTTTGAGAGTCTTAGAGATCCTTCTCAACCGCCTGAAGTAAAATCTGTAAAAGAATTACGAAACTACTTTATTAAGAATTTGGTATCAAAACTCAACATACCATCAAAATGTTTTGAGCTTTCTCCTAATGAACAAGAGATGAGGCTCCTACATGACTCTGAGGTTTACTAATAACTTTTTCTAGAATGTTCTAGAAATGCTCGAAAAGCAATACTGAGCAACAATTCAGTTGCTTTTTAATGAGTATTTATGAGTACCTCTGATTTTCAGTTAGCAACAACTCTGTTTGCATTGGGCTTTCCCATTGATTCTTTGGATAGTTCAGATCCGAGACGAATTGTGTTTGCCTTTGGTGGAAGTACAGAAGATCTCAATAAAGCAGTTAGTGACTACTGGAAAGGCAAGCTAAAGGTAGAGGCTCGTAATCTGCTCTACCACCACCGGCTTCTCAAGAGCCGAGTTTTTGATGTGTCTAAAAAATGAAGATCCCACAACAAGCCATTGATGAACTACAAGAACTTTATCTCAAAAAGTTTGGGCGTGAGCTGTCCAGAGAAGAGGTAGAACAAGAAGCTAGAGATCTTCTGACGTTTATGTCTCTCGCTCAAAATCATGACTTTCCCATTCAACCATGAAAAGCATTAGAGGATCTCCACTGGTTGCAGATGTAAAAAGCTCAATTTTTTTACTTTTTAACCCCCAATGAAAATGAGCAAAGACGAAAAAACATTCCGAACTAAGGATAGAGATGTTGCCATACTGCTACTTGTCTATGGTTTTTACCTAGAGACGGTAGATTTTGACAGCTCTAACTCTGAAGAAGACCATGATTGGTACATTTATGAGTTTGAGTTAGATGAGAAGATGAGAACGATTCTTACTTCGCACATGCAGGGTTTAGTCCCTAAATTAGAATGGCATGAAAGGTTCAGTGGTGGGAAGTACCTAGAACACTACTTGTGGGAGCATACGCACCACATGAACTGGGAAAATGGAGATGCCAGTAGAGATCTTGGGAAAGAACTGAAAAGACTCAAGTCCCTTAATTTATAGTTCCTAACCAACTTGCCAAATAACCCAAGAAAAGAGAAAATGAAAGTGCTTACCCCTTACAATTTACGATCAAATGGTAGAATTTTGTGTCCAGAGATGGGCGGTTCTGCCGTAAAACTACCATTTGGTCGTTGTAACGGGTAAGCCAGAACCGTCCTTTTCTGGGTTTTCACTATTTATTCACCCAATAATGAAAATGAATTACTCGCACAAACATATCAAGTTCGCACTTTATGCTCGTAAATCTCAAGAGGATAAAGATAGACAGATGCTATCCATAGAGTCTCAACTAAGAGAGATGAAAGACTATGCGAACAAAGAAGGCATCAAAATCCATAAGACTTTCATAGATTCTGGATCAGCTCACAAGGTCAATAACCGTCCTCAATTCATTGAGATGATGGAGGCAATACAAAAAGGTGAAATAGACGGTATCTTGGTCTGGAAGTCAGATAGACTAGCTAGAAACATGATTGAAGGAGGTCAGATAATTTACTTACTCCAAAATTCAATTGTAAAGGTCATCCAGACTCAACACCAAAGGTATCTCCCAAGTGATAATACTTTACCTCTAACAATAGATTTAGGGATGAGTAATCAATTCTCTATTGATCTATCTCGTAACATTAAGCGAGGGAATAAGACTAAGACTGAGAATGGAGGATGGTGCAGTGTAGCTCCTCACGGATACTTAAATGATAGAGTTAGTAAGACAGTGGTAATAGATCAGAACCGTTACAATACAGTAAGAAAGATTTGGGATTATTATCTTACAGGCTCTTACTCTCTCAATGAGATTTGCAAGATCGCCGATAAAGAGTGGAACTTCCAAACGATTAGGAGGAAAAAAAGTGGTGGGAAGCCGCTTAGTGTCTCCTCTCTCCATAAAATACTTACCAATCCTTTTTACTATGGTTTAGTTCGTAATGGGGACATTGAAAGCTGGGGACAGCACAAAAGAATGGTTACCAAGCATGAATTTGAGGAAGTACAGAGGCTTTTAAGGCGTTCTGGAAAATCAAAACCAGAAAAGTATCAGTTCTCATTCACTGGATGTATGAAGTGTGGTGAGTGTGGAAGTAGTATCACGGCTGAAGAGAAAGTGAAGTATTTTTGTCCTAAGTGTAGCTGTCCACAGACATCAAAGAACCCACATCCCTGCAAGAAATGTGGTTTTAAGATCACTGATAAGATTATTGAATCAGCAAATTGGTATACCTACTACCGATGCACAAAGAAAAAGAACAAAAATTGTACTCAAAAATGCATTAGAGAAAGAGATTTAGAGCCTCAAATAATGGAGGTTCTTGATGATCTTGAAATTGATAAAGACTTTGAGCAATGGGCAATCAGATGGCTCAGATACATCCATCAAGAGAATGCCAAAGTGTCTGAATCAGAGCTGAAAATTCTTCAGAAAAGCCTTGCACAGGCTCATACACGAAAACAAAACCTGCTAACTATGCGAATGGATAATGAGATCTCTCAATCTGAGTATGAAGAGACTAAACGAGCCATAGAAGGTGAAGAGACACAATGGAAAGATCAGATTGCTAAATCTATGAATAAATCCAACAAAGACCTTAAAGAGGCTGAAGATGAGTTTAACTTCATAGAAGGAATCTTAAAAAGATTCCAAAATGGCACCATTCAGGAGAAAAAATTTATCTTTTCTAAAATCGGCTCGAACCTCATTTTAGAGGACAAGAAACTCGCATTAGACCTCAAAAAGGAGTATTTGCTCATGAATCAGCTCAAGCAATACGCCCCTAATAGGTTAGAACCGCCAGAAACCCTTTGTAGTAAAGAATTTCTGGCAGATTCTGAATGTAAGTATCCAATGTGGTACACGCGATAGGATTCGAACCTATGACACCCGGTTCCGAAGACCGGTGCTCTATCCAGCTGAGCTACGCGTGCGCTAAGAGCAAGCGAGATAGTAATCAGACCTGAGGTTTTAGGCAAGTGATTTTATTGAATTTTTGGTCATTTTTTGGTATAATGTTTGGATTTATTTTTATCAATGCGAAAACTCTGGGGCGTAATCGTAATAGTAGCTGGCATTATTGCTGGAAGTTTCCTGTGGAAGAAAAAAAATACTTCTATGCCTACAGCAGAAGATACTGAAGCTCATTTCACATCAAAAAGAATTAGTAATGAGACTCAGAATCATACTTGGTGGAGCTTCTTTCAGGAAAGACCTGAAGCTACTTGGGTACTCGTTGCCGCTATTGCACTGATTTTCTTTGGAGATGTATTTCAGAAGTATAGTTTTGTCTTCAAAGCGAGTCTTTTGGATCTACCTCAGACAGAATTCACGGGAACAGAAATGCCCGTTAAAAAAGTTCCAATTTGGACAGAACTCACCGAAGCCGAAAGAAAAATGACCTATGATCAAATTCCAAAATCCAAGTTCATGGATTTGCCAGAATACGACATTCAGGCCATGAGAGCTGGTCAAGAATGGCAACCTGATAACGCTCAAGAAAGAAATATCTACGTTACTTACCCAGTCCCAAATCTAGGAAATTACCTTCTGGACGGGACAGAAAATAGTGGTTCTCATCCTGGAATCGATATCAAGATTCCTATTGGCACTCCTATTCATGCTATTGCCAATGGAGTGGTTTATAAAGTCCAGGATAAAGCCACCGGTTTTGGAAAAGCCGTTTCTATCGCTCATGTAAACATTCCTGATCCAAACGATCAGAACCGAAATGTAACGCTTGTTTCAACCTACGCACATCTATCAAAAATCGATGTCCGAGAAGGACAAACCATCCGAAAAGGACAATCAATTGGAAAATCTGGAGATACGGGATACGCCACAGCACCACACATCCATTTCCAGATTGATCGAGATGATGCGCCATTTATCCCCTACTGGCCATTCACATGGAATGAAGCTCAAAATGCTGGATACAGCTCTACCTTTGAAGCCGTAAAAGCAGGTTTCAAAAAAAATGAAGCCCGAAAGTACACCGTACATCCAGTAAACTTCATTGCTAAGTTTGAAGGATTTTCAAATGAAGAAAATCTACTCGTACAAAGTGGGACCGCTGATAACAAAATTATCAAAGACGAACCAATCCATAGTAGTGCTCCAGAGCCAGTAGATCAAAACAATATTGAGCTAGCAGAAACGCCACCAACTTTCGAGGAGGAAACCACAGAAAAGGTTGAAATACCAGAAGAAGAATCCCTAGAAGACAGAAAAATTATTAAAGATGAAGCCGAAACGACCAATCTTCCAGACAAAATCACAGTAGAAATTGTGACGGATCAAAACTACATTCCAGGAGAAAAAGAAGTCGTAAAAATTAATGTAAATGCCGCAGAGCTAATTACCGACTCAATCAGTCTTACCTCTACACTAAAAGACCGTGCCAGCGTTTCTCCAAGCGTGCTTACCAAAGATGACTTTGTAAATAATGTTGCGGAAGTAGCGGTAGTCACTGAAAGTGAATATCCATTCAAAGTCGTTGCTGAAGGTGATTTTGGAGAAGTAAAATCAGGAAGCCTTCGACCAGAAGTATTTGAAGATGTTCCAGCCACACACACTTATGCTGATGCCATCAAATTTCTACGGGAAAATGAAATCGTGAAAGGTTATGAGGATGGCACCTACCGACCAGACAATACACTTAATAGAGCAGAGGCTCTAAAAATTATTCTAGAAGCCAATAGTATTGCTGCCAATGAAAACAGCAATAACTTCCCTGATGTAGACAGTAATGCTTGGTTTGCAAGCTATATCAATACCGCTTTCATTAAAGGAATCGTTAAAGGTTACGGAGATGGACAATTCCGACCAGGAAACACCATTTCTCGAGCTGAATTCCTAAAAATGGCGATCCTTACAGCCGAGTTTACACCAAATGAAAACGTTATTAATGATCCTTATCCAGATGTGAAATCTGATCTTTGGTACGCACCATACTTTCAGTTTGGTCGAGACAATGAATTACTACGAATGAAAAAAGGAGGTTTCATTGTACCAAATGACCCGATTAACCGAGGGGAAGCCGCTGATGTGATCTACCGACTTAGTAAAATTATTAAACAATAAACTATGACTTCTTTAACACTGCGATCGGATTGTGAAAGAGGTGAAATCACCACAATCCCAGTATCCAATTTACCACAGGAATTTGCTCTAGCCGATAGAGAAAGATGGCAAGCCAGTCGCCATGGACATGCTATAGGTGCTTTTCACATTACCACGGATGAAAATAACATTCAGACAGAGAGTGAGAACCTCCCAGTAGAAGCTGATACAGAAATTTCACTTAATTTCAGAGAATTTCTTAAAGTGAATGGGATTGACAGTTTCGAATACCGAGATGACAGAATGACCATCGACAAACTAGAAGCCAGAGGAGCTAAAATTGTAATGTTCGAAAGGAAACACACTCCAGGAAAATACTCTCCAGTATTTATGGATATGTTTACAATTGAAGAACTGAAAAATATGGAAGCTCAATTAGTAATTCCTGGAGGCTACCTAAAAGACGGTGAACAACTTCCCGAATCTCACACTCCAAATGACGGATTAGCCCAAGTCAGAACCTACCTAGTACTCTATGAAGGGATCAGTAATGTTGGGAGAATAAATGCTATTTTAGCCGCCGCAGGACAAACCAGTAAAGTACATAAATTAAATTTATAAAAAAATAATTTGAAAAAAAAGCAAATATTGTTAAAAAGAGGATAGATGAGACTTACATCATTTATCCTCTTCTTACTTTTACCCCTTCAAACTCTAGCCCAAACGCTAGAGTATGAAGTCATTCGAACCGAAAGTAGTCCAGGATTTTTCGCTGTTCGGATTTTCCCTGGAAAGGACCTAAGCCCAAAACACATCGAAGATGTATTCATTACAAATTTTAGTAATAATTCAGAGAAAAGAAGATTTAAAACTCTCGTTAAAGAGCTTGAAAACCTCGGGGCAAAAGTCCTTACCCCAGAAGAAAGTCGAGAATATCTCTTCAGAGAAGAATTTAGACTTATCGTTCTAGGAGGAGACTCTATAGAAGGATTTACTCAGTTCCAACCCGCTCCCAATGTGGATATTATGGAGAGTTTCACCGAATTCACGGTTAATTTTCTGGGACCTATCTACCTACAAAATATAAATGCACAATTTGGAGGCAACGTATCGGAAGTCATTCCAGATAACATTCCTTATCTCAATGATAAATCAGCCTACTTCATTGGAAAATTTGATCGTCCAATGAGAACCCGAATGGCTATTGAAGCCGAATATGGGGATGAAGCCTTCATGGCCAACTTCCCAATCGATTTAGAAAACTACCAAGCCCATGAGCTCTCAAGCAGCCTTCCCTCTCTCTGGGAAAGTCTTCAGAAAAAAGATACCGCGCAAGTAAAAGCCATTTCTCAAAAATGGCTCATTAATGCCTTCCCTATAGTACTCTTTCTACTTGGAGGACTACTTATCTTTATATCTTCACGAGGAAGACAAAAAAGTAAAAAAGATACCTTTGACGATAAATTCTGGAACACCCCAATAGAAGAAACTCCGCTCTATAAACAGTGGGAAAAAAATTTACCTTTTGAAACTAACAAAGACTAATCATGGAGACAGAAAAAACGCAGCGAGGACGAGTCATGGAAATACTTATCTCAACTATTCCTTACGTTAAAGCCCTAAGAGACACTCTGGAAGGAAAAGATTTAGAAAAAATCATCGATGAAGACGGAAGGTTCACGAGAAGATTCTGGAATAAGCTCACCGAAGACCAAGAAAAAGATATTCTCTCAAATCTTATGCAGGCGGGCATCAAACCAGATGAAGTAAGTCCTCCTGAGGTTTCTGGAAGAAGCTTTTCTGTACCAGCAATTTTTGAAAGGATAAGAGCGGTTCTCTCAAAGTCTTCTTAACGATACCGTTAAAATTTAAGAATTAAAAAAAGCGCCGAATGGCGCTTTTCTTTTTTGAAGCCTTAAACTTCGTAATTTCTATCTCCAGCTCCAATAGATGTCCATCCTTCTGGACCATCTGCTGAATCAGAGTCAACCTCTGGAACAACGGCTGCTACGTTTCCTTTTTCCAAAGCGGCAACACGCTCTGCAGCCGTCATACTCATTTTCTGAATTTCATAATAACGCGCTTCACCAATTCCTTCTGCCTCAAGAGCACTTTGCCTATCTCCAGGCAATTGATCAAATCGTACCATTGTATAAAAAAGATTATTAAATTTTACTCTTTTTATAAATATAAACTAAAAAGTAAAATATTTTTATAAAAAAATAAAAAACCATAGGAAAAAACATAATTTTAAACTTAAATAGTAAAATTTTTTTGACGAACACATCAATCTAAATAGAGTTCAGCCATGTCAGTACATAGACTTTCAATTGCAGACGTACCAGAAGAATTAGAGTTATCGAGAGACCAAGAAAATATTGTCGGAAGTGAAGAAGAAGCCCTAGAAAAAATCTGGCAAAAACTCGACGGCCAACCATCAGAAGTTTCTCTTATTACCATCTCGGGTCTTTGTGGTGGATGTAAGTCAACACTCAGCACACATCTTCAACCCGCCTTAAAAGCGAAAGGAAGTCCATTAGCTGAAGTTTCTCTCAATGGAAATCCATCAGAAATCCTGGCTCTAGATTACCTTATGTCCGTAGAACGAGGACAAGAAAAACTCGATTTCCTACAAGAAGGTTCTGTCGAAAGTGTCCGAGCACAATTTTTTAGAGTTCAAGAGCTAGTTAAAACTTTAAGAGCCCTTGTTGCAAACGATACCTACGAAACAAGAAATGCTTATGATTCCGCCAACCACGGAAGACACACAGGACAACTTACGGTCAAGAGACAACAAGCGGGTCCTCAAATCCTACTCGCTGAAGGAACCGTTGCCAAAGCGGCTGCTGAATTAGCTCTTGAGTCCATACCAGAAGAAGTTGAGCAACAAACCGTTGGTGCTATTAATATGGTTGTTTATACCGATCCTGCCGTAGCACTCCTCAATACGGTAAAAAGAGGCGTTGAAAAACCAGACAGACAGAAAGACCCAGAATATGCTTTTCGAGAATTTTTACAATTCAACAAAATACTTCTTCCAGGATACATAGAACTTGATAATCGAGATGCTGATATTATCCTCGATCCTCACGAATTAAACCGATGTTTATTTGAAGCACTCGTACATTTTTTCGCCAACCCGGGATACGAACACCTACCAAATCACTTTATCGATATCGTTGAAGAACAAGCAGATGTTTATCCAAACCAAAAAGATACCGATGATGCTACTCACGAAAGACATAGGGCTATCATTGATGCCTACAATCGACATATAATCGCGGTGCTCAAACAGATTGCTACGCTGATTGATGCTGAAGAAATTCCCAGATTTCATCCAAATCAGTAGCTTCGAGAATTGCTTGACCTTGAAATCGGGAAAAATCTTTATCCTCTCGATTCAGAATCACCACATGACACCCGGCATTCAATGCTGAATTTATTCCCGTTGAAGAATCTTCAATCGCCAGACATTTTTCTGGATTGACCCCCAACCGCTCACAAGCCAATAAATATGGATCTGGATTTGGTTTTTCTTTCCCCGCTGGAACATCATCCTTGGTCACCACGATTTCCTCTTCAAACATCTCAAGAATCCCTGATTTATTCCCCATCGCCCGAATAACTAATCTATTAGACGTTGTAACAATTGTTTTTTTCACCCCGTGATCATGCACTTGAGAAAGCATTCTCATGGTGTCTTCATAGAGCACTTCTTCAGCTTCTATTGAACTATCCATAAATTCTGCTTGATAAGCTCCAAATTCTTTGGCCAAAACTTCCCGCTCTTCTACTGAATGAGAATGAGCAAAGGTATCTCGAATAATCTGAGAGCTAGAATCTCCTGGCTCCCTCTTAAATTCTTCTACTCCTTTATTGGTCATAAAAGATTTTAGAGCGTCTAATTTTACGTCTTCAGTTCTCGCCAGAGTACCATCAAAATCAAACAAAATCGCTTCCAATGAATTTATAAACATGTTGCCACGATTTTATTTATCTGATTCTTGAATACCAAACTCTTTTTTTAGTTTTCCCAGAGACCAAGATTTGCTTCTCTAGCCTCATATTCATATCCTTTAAATTCCTGTTTTCGTTCAAAGGGAAAACTAAAATACCCTCGAGCCAATCCTACTTTGAGCATTTCAGCATTCAGATCTAAACCTTCTGAAGTAAAAACATACGCCAGCTTACGACCATAAACATCATATTTATCTCCAACTTCATCATCAATCAAACATACCTCTTTCTCCCCACTTAAAAACTCAGTAAGTTTATCCCCAGCTTCTAAAGCATAGTCCTCAATAGCGGTTCCCTCTTTCTTACTTTCGGGAGTATCAATACCAATCATCCTTACCCGAATCCTCACCTGACCATCTCGCACAATAATCGTATCCCCATCAACGGTACGCTCTAAATCAAACCAACCACAACGATCGGAAAAAGCCTGATCAGACCAAATATTATTAGAACTATTATTTTGTTCTTGTTCAGTATTTTTATTCAATTTGTAATCCTCTATAGAATCCCATTCACTCTCTACGCATCCGATTAACAAAAACAATGATAACAATCCCAAAAAATATTTCATAAACAAAAAACTAATATCTAAAGCATCATATTAATCCCTTTAAAAAAACCAAAACCTATTTCCCTAAGTGATCAATCATCTCTTGAGCAGAGAGCAAATACGCATTTTTTACCTCTTCTAAATCAGCAGGAGTAAATCCAGCTTCTCCCAATATTTTGGCTCTATCATATGGAGTATGCTCTGCTGGCAGCAATAAAGATTGAAAATCTCGATTATAATCGAAGTTAGGATCTCTTCTCCCCATAATTTCAATCACTTTATGACGAGCAAAATCCGCTGTAGCACCATATCCTTCCGACGAGTAATTTTCTAAGACTCTAAAAAAATCACGAGAGTTAGTAGCAATACTAGCCGCATCGGAAATAAATTCATGAGCTTCTATATTTGTCTTAATAAAAGATGAAGCTTCAAAATTTAAATCCCTAAATCGATTCTCCGCATCTGAAAAATCCAATCCTTTTTCCAATAAAAATCTATGCGCTAATTCGTTAGCCATGGTAGTATCCAACGACCCCATTTTTGAACCTGGAAAATAATTATCTAGATAAGTATTAAAAAGAAATTCCTCATTCTCTTGATTCATTTCATCCGTAGCCAAATGAATAACACCGCCTTCTTCAGCCTCGCCCAAAACATTTTCTGGCATCATATTCCTATCAACAACTGATTGAAGAAAATCTTGAGGCATATCAAGATTTACCCCTGTCCCAGAAAACAGCTCACGCACTCCAGAGTTAGGAGGAATCGAATATTTACCTTCCTTAAAAAACAAGGCATCTATCATTTTTTCTGAACTAAACTCTTCCAAAGAAGAAGTAAAAATCACCTTCCCTTCTCCATTTGTAATCCTTACAGAATTAGTATTAGGATCAATTGCTAAATTACTGGATCGATGATCTTCCACGGCGGCCTTTATATCTATCCCTCGTGACTCTAATTCATCATCAAAAGCCTTTTCATCATCTTTAGACTCAAACTTTGTCCTCACTCTATAACTACCATCTTCATTTAAGGTAAACTCATATCTAGAATTTTCTGGAGCATACAAAGCCCCTCCTCCTGGGAAAATAATATGATTATTTTCTATTTTTATACCTCTATCCTGAAGAACTTTTGGAAGCTCTGTCAGGGAAACCTCTCCAGACTTAGGCAACACATCTGTCACTCTTGATTCTCCGTCAGACAAAACTGCTCGCTCATCATCTGTTGCTTCTGCCAAAACTCTTTGTTGAACCGGCTCATTCGGTCCAGTTTCAGTTTTCTCAGTAAGCTCAGCCAATCCTAATTCTATTTTTGATTTGTCTAAAGGATCAGGTCTCTCTACATCTTCAGCACTGACAATCACTTCCGTACTCGCAGATTCTGGTAATTTAAAAATAAATCTCCCAATAATTTCTCGTTCTTGATACCATTGTCTAAATTTTGACATTAACTTTTTTTACAAAAAAATTATCATGTGATTATACCATAAAAATAATCAGAAATAAACCATGAAATGGATCTGTTTAAAACTGGACAAAGCTTTTTTGACTCCCCTCAAAGCCATCAAGAAAAGATACATTCCTCTACTCCTGATTTACTTTGCCTATGGAACACAAGGGCTAACCGCAATTGCACTTACTTTTTGGGAAAAAGAAAATCTTACTTTAAGTGCCGAACAACTACTCTCGGTCTCGGTTTGGGTGAGCCTCCCATGGACGATTAAAATGATCTTCGGACAGTTCGTCGATGTCGTCCCAATCGCTGGCTCAAAAAGAAAAGCTTACGTCTACTTTGGAGCACTTCTCATGGCTCTTGGGTATCTAATGCTCTATGGAATGGCAACAAGCCATCCATTTATTACCTGGATGGGGGGACAATTCACCATGTACCTAGCCTCCAATCTTGTAATGGTAATGGGATTCTTGATCCAAGATGTTACCGCCGATGCTATGAGTACAGAAATCATTGACCGAAATCAATCTGAAGAAGATATCAAAAAAGAACTCGCTCTCATACAAATACTCGGACGATTAAGCCTCATGATAGCCCTCGTTTGTGTCTCTGGAATTGGCGGATTTTTAGCGAGCAAATTCAATTATGAAACGGTCTTTCTCATAGCCCTTGTTATTCCCGTTATTTCTATCATCGGAGCCACACTGGTAAAACTCGATACCCCAAAAGAAAAATCCCACTTCGATCTAAACATTCTTGGAGGCGGAATTGCTTTTGCCGTTTTCACCGTCTTTATGGCGTTTAGTCAGGTAAGCTATTCCCAAGAAATTGTACTAGGAGTTTCTTTCTGCCTCCTCTCCTACATGCTCTTCACCCTTCTAAAAAACCAAGATAAAAAAATCATTCAGGCTATTGTTCTAACCTTCACTGCCCTCTTTGTTTTTAGAGCTACACCGAGTGTCGGACCAGGATACAATTGGTGGGCTATTGATATTCTTGGATTCGATGAAGCCTTCTTTGGTGTTCTCAAACAGATTAGTTCTATTACGGCCCTCGTAATTCTCTGGTTGATTGCCGATTACATTGCGAGTAAACCTGTGAAAACAGTACTATTGCTTTTAATCGTTATTGGAGCTCTCTTTGATCTTCCAAACCTGGCGCTTTATTATGGGCTTCATGAATCACTCGGAGTTTCTGCTCGGGCGATTGCACTCTTCGATACCGTCGTTGAAAGCCCCCTCCTTCACATCTCAATGATCCCGATGCTCGCCCTGATTGCCTATTATGCTCCAGCAGGCTCAAGGGCCACCTGGTTTGCCGTATCAGCTAGTTTTATGAATCTAGCACTAAGTGCCGGTTCGATTTTTACTAAATACTTAAATCAAATTTTTGTCGTTACCCGAGAAACCAAAAATGAAGCTGGAGACGTTCTCACCCCTCAAGACTACTCTGAACTCGGAATGCTTCTCTGGAGTGCCATTTTAATTTCTCTATTCATTCCACTCATTGTGGTAATGACCTGTCTTAGAGAACCAAAATCAAAATCCGAATTTGGACTTTTCCAAAGAATTTTTAGAGTCTTTAGGCGAAGTGAGACAACGGTGGATTAGTTATTTTTTCTTTCCATAAAAATTTGCTTTTTTGTTTCCGATAGAAAAAGAAGCTCTTTTGTCATAAATTGTAATATAAAGAAGAACTGGCATAAAAACACATCCTCCAAACCAATAAACCATCTCCAAACCAGTTAAAAAACCAAGTTTATATAAAACAAAAAACAAACCAGTAAAAAATACCGACCAAGCAGAGAAGCTTAGAAAAAACTTTTGTTTTCGATTGTAGTAATACTCAATTCGTTCTTGGTTATTTTGAAAAGTATTCATAGGTAAAAACTTAAAGAAATAAACTTTGCTGACCATCTTTTTTTAGTTGCCATTTGTCACTTCCTCTATGATCTGCAACTTCTTCCAAAACTTTTCGAATTGTTTGATTTTCTGGAGTCGTTCCGTTTTTAAGTAGGGGCAAAATATCAAAAACAATTGAGTCAAAGGTAGGATAATCTTTTTCTAATTCAGATCGTTTTAAAAATGAAATAATAAAGTATCTAATCCTTAGTTCTACAGGAATGTGGCTTCTAAATTTTGTATTCTTACGAAGATGATATTTATCAGTTTCCTCATCGTAATGAAAGTGGGTGCTTAAAAGATCAGCAATATCTGCTGTTTCTTTACTGAGTAAATCTAAAAATCCAAGCTCTAAACCACGAATAATCAACTCATTGGTGATTTCTTCAAGTGTTGCTCCATCATTCTTGGCAATTAATGCTTCCACATTATTAATCACCGCATCCATGGCATTCATACCTAATTCATTTTTCAGTATGGATTTTGGATTTTTTACTTTTTTAAAGTTTAAAATAAGCTGACCAGAAAGAACCGTAAAAGGGTTTTGTCGTTTTTTAAAACTGGTTTGTCCGTTTTTTTGTGCTACTGATCCCGCATACTCAAAACCAATTTTTTCAGCGGTTTCTACAATCAAATGCCAGTAATAAGGATCTTGATGTTGAAATACAAAACTCATCCAACGGTTCCACTTTAAGACCCGAAACATTTCTTTAAGAGAATCTGCAATAAGTCCTCCATATTCATCTTTGGTTTTGTGATGCTCTCCTCCTTCAATCGCTTCATTTTCAAAATCATCTTCCGTCACTTCCAAGTCCAACCAAGCATTCCACATGGTAGATAAATCCAAATAAGGAATTTTGCTTCCATAAGGTGGGTCAGTATAAATATAATCCACACTTTCGGAACTTATATTATCTAAGTGCGCCGCATTGCCTTTAAAAATTTTAGATTTTTTAACTACTTCTTTAGCAATAACTGGAAATATTTCTTTTTTAGCTTTTAAAACGTTGTTAGCTTTTCCAATAAAGGTATCCAAGGTATCTAAGGGCACTTCAGAAGGAGCTATTCTATAACGATAGTACTTGAACATCCCGGAGTCTCCAGCATTTTTACTAGCATACGTCGAGTGATGATATGTAAGATTTATTTTATTTATCGTACTAGAAAAAGCTAAAAGTAATGAATTTTGAATGTCTTTATTTTTTTCTTTTTTAATGGAAAACTTAAGTAAAGCTAACTCTGCCATCTGCTTTTTTGAAAATAAATCATGCATCATTTCCACATCAGATCCCTTTGGTAACGATAAATTTTTAGGTAAGGGGTATTTTTCAAGGGCTTCTTGTACTTCTATTTCATTCTTTGGGACAGTTTTTTCAAAAAACCTAGAAACCCTTCCAGTGGCTTGAGAAAATTCATCAAAATCCACTGGTACAACTAAACTCTTCACCAAAAAAACCGACATTGGATTCAAATCTATATGAATGCCTTTTCGCCCTGTCATCATCGCCTCAATAGCAGTTACTCCACTTCCACCAAAAGGATCAAACACTGTATCCCCAGGTTGGGTAAAGTTTTTGATATACTCCTGAACGATATTCCAGGACTGTTTGGTAAAATAACCATGCACACCAAAATGTCTTTTCGCAGCTCTTTTTCGTACTACCATTTCCCCAGGTATTTTTTGGGCTAAGTAATCAAAATCTGATTTTTGAGGTTTTATTTTTGGAATTTGATTTTCACCTGAAAAGCTTTTAGGAGCCAACAAGTCAAAAAAATTTTCCCAGTATTTTTCAATTTCAGAAATTGAGAAATGAAGTAGTGGTTTGTGCTCACTTATATGGAATACGGAAAATTCTTTTCCATTGCATAAAGCAAAGTAATCTACACGAACTTCCGGATGTATCGCGTAAAAATAAGCCTGCTCGACATGGTCTCCCTCTAAAATATTTTCATTTGGATTTTTAGCATCTAAAACCCAAGAGTCCTTCCCGTTAACTTCCAGAAGGTAATCGGGAAAAGAAGTAATAGGTTTTTTTTCACCAGAACCTGTTTTAACAAAAGGGTGTGAAAGAGTTTTACTCCTCGTAATTCTAGCTTCTTTTTCAAGCGAATAACCCAGCTCGTTGAGAATTGGTTTTATAATCTCTTCTCGTACTGAATCTTCTTTAAAACTTGGACCATCAAGTACCGAAAAATCAAAGTCTTTAAGAGTATTTATCATTTTTTATATCCTACTTAAAAAATAACTTTTTCCCACTAAAACCCCTTAATAAAATCTTAACCTTGCCACTCAATTACTTTCCACATCCCTGGCTTAAGGCTCCCCAACTCTACATCACCAAATTTTACTCTTAAAAGATCGACAACCTCATACCCCAAGCGTCCACACATTCGACGAATCTGACGATTTCGTCCTTCAGTAAGCGTAATTTTTACAATAGAGTTATCTATCTTCTCACACTGACAAGGGGCTGTCATTTTATCATCGATCTCCATTCCAGATTCTATTTTTGAACAAAATTCTTGATCAATATTTTTATGCAGTGACACCAGATATTCTTTAGATTTTTGGTATCGCGGATGCATAAGTTTATTAGCTAAATCTCCATCATTCGTAAGTAAAAGCAGACCATGAGAATCTTTGTCCAAACGCCCAATAGGAAAAACTCTTCCCACTCCAAAGTCAAAATCTGCCAAAGTATGACTCTCTTCCAAAAGCTTAAGCGTCGTCTCAACTCCTTTGGGTTTATAAAAAGCCAGTACTATAGATTTCACCTCTTTTGGTATCTCCAGAGGCTTTTTATCGAGTAAAATAATATCATCATCACTTACCCGATCCCCAAGTTGAGCGATATCTCCATTAATTCTCAAACGACGCTTACGAATAAAGTCTTCAACCTGCCTTCTTGAAAAGAGACCTTTTTGAGATAGATATTTCTGTACTCGAATTTTTTCTGTCATTAGCTAAGGTATACTTAAAAACGAATGAAAAAAAAGATTATCGTAAACGATAAAATGCAAAAGCATTATGAATACTTTTTGGATGAGCCCACTGGAAAAAACTTTCACCCAGAATTTAACCCCGAACTCACGCCCAAAGAAATTTTAGAACTCGGAGCTTTTGGCGGTAAATATATGACCGATTGCCAAACAGAGTTCCCCAAAAATTGGTTTGAAAATGCCAAATTATCTCCCACTAAAAAAGACATTGAACTAAACTTTTTTGAAGTTGATGCCTCTCTCCCCCTAGAAGAATGGGAACGAAAAGGATGGATCTACTCAGAAGACCCACGTGGATGGTTCCAGTGGTATTGTCGATACTACTACGGACGAAGAATCCCGGAAGAAGATTTACGACAAATCAAACGATGGAAAGCCATCAAAAGACATATAGGAGCCCTAAAAAAGAACTGTACACCAGGAGATTTAAACTGCCGAAAAAAACAACGCCAAACACTAATCCACTGGGCTTACGATGGTCGAAAAATCTAAGCAGACTGCCTTCTCCCAAAGAGTAGAAGCATTCCAAATAGTAGCGCTCCTCCCATAATCCAAATCATTCCTCCATTACCAGACTGAACAAGGTTTGTAGAAAAAGTAAACTCAGTTCCCATTGATTCATTCCCAGAACGATCAATTGTCACGATTCTTACTTGGTAGTTTTGATTTTGTGCTACATCAATTTCTGTTGACGTTACATCCTTCCCTAAAGAATATCCTCCATCCCATTCTCCAAGACCTACCCGAGTGTAAAGCACTTGATCGGCAATATCATCATCAATATCAACTGCTGGAGTCCAAGAAACCATCACGCTCCCCTCACTCTGAGCCGTACTCGTATCAACCTGCAAATTACGAGCATCTTGCGGTGGTTGATTATCTGGTGCCGAAGACTGACTATTGTCTTCCGCTTCAAGATTCTCAGAAGGTTGTTCTCCCTCCAATTCAAGATCCTCAAGTGAAGTATCATTGTTTATATTAGCGTTTTCTGGGTCTTCCAGAAATGTATCCAAGAAATCAAACTCCTCTTCATCATTAGGAATTACTGCTGGAGGCAGATTATCTTCTGGCGTTTCAATAACCGATTCCTCAGGAATTAATGGTTCTTCTTCTGTCGGCGGCGTCACCACTGGTTCTGGCTCATCTACTGGAAATTCATCCAGAGCAAAAAGATCAATAGTATCGGTAATACCAGAGCTCACTGGATTACCATCCATATCTTCAACTCCTGATGTAGCGGTAATGAAATATTGATCTCCTACAATCAAATCTTCAGAAAGTAAAATGATTACTTTTTCAGAATTTACAATCGTATTAGAAATCCCAATCTGCTCATCATCACTGGCATGAACCACCAAAAACGAATCCGTACTACTATCAACCTGAACAGACTCAGACATCGTTACAAGGATCTCATTAGGGGCTTTGTGTTGAGCGCTCAGAACCTCTGGATTCCCTGAACTCGAACCTCCAAGGGTCGGTGTTGCCGAAGCCTCTGGAGAGTAATTATCCGATTCTTGTCCCTGGTCATCTACAGCCGTAACGGCGAAATAATACTGAACATCATTTAAAAGGTTTCCTACCAAATACTCTGTAAGCTCACCATCTACTACAATATGAGCATCGTAAGAATCATCAGGTTCAAGCACCTGAGAAGTCCCGTAGTAAATTTTGTATTGGTAAATAATCCCATCATCTGTCGCAGGACTCCACACAAGATTAACGGCCTTATCTTGAGCTTCTGCTGTCAAATTATCAACATCACTAGGAACATTTATCCCCTGAGCAAAAACACTTCCTGTCACAAAGAATCCTAACACAAATATTTTGGCAAGTGTTTGAAAGAAAGGATTGGAAGACAGAAAATTCTTCATTTCGCTGATTATACTACTATTTTGAAAAAATTTGAACAACATAAAACTCACCCTTTTGATTCTGAGCTAAACCGATTCCTGCACGAGTCCATCGTGGTGAAATTATATTTTTACGATGAGAACCAGAATTTTCCAGTCCCTTAAGGGCTAAGTTAAGATTCGAACCGTAGCTCAAATTTTCTGCAAAAGCTGGAAGATTAAGGTCTTCAACTCTATCAGCCGGACTCCCTCCATCTGGACTTACATGAGAGATAAAGCCTTCATTGGCCATTCGTTCTGCATAGGCTTGTGCTACACGTTTTATGTTCACATCAGACAAGAGCGCTCCTTCCCCTTGATTGTCTCTGATTCGGTTAACCCAATCTAAAATCGCCGTTGAATTATTTACCTTAACAACCGTTTGTTTTCTTGGATAAATCGGCAAAACCAAATCAGAATCAATATAAATGGCTCGATTAAATAATATCTCTCCTTGGTCCGAAATCACCTCAACAATATGCTGGCCAAAGTCTTGAGGAATAAAACTAAATCTAAAATTATCACCCGAAGAAGTCACATCCGCTGTTTGAACCGTTCCATCTGGTTTGATAATAAAAGCATCCTCAAATACTTTTTTATCAGTAAAAAGTGTTCCATCAAAGACCATCGGTGACAGCGTCCTTTGATAACGGTTAAAAGGTTTAATAGAAACATCACTCGTCTCTACATCAGGAAAACCTCTAACAATTTTATAATTCTTGAACGTTACTTTTTTCCAGTTGGTAAACTGCTTATCTAAACTCCCATCTTCAGACTGAGCCTGAAATACATCAATCGCCAAATTTCGCTCTAATTCAAATCCATCAAAGAAATTGTAGGGAAAACGGAAATAATTAATCCCATCAACAAAATAAGCCGTTTTTTTAAGATTTCCCTGAGTAAAAATCAACTTTGTTAAACGATCTTCTGCACTCGCCCAACGAAAGTATACTTCTTCATCCTCTGGAACTAAGTTCACCTCTAAATTGGAGGCAAACATAATTTCGCTCGCTGAATATCGTCTTTCTCTATTGAGTTTTACGACCTCTATTTCTGCTACTTTAGATTCTCTCTGGCTATCAAATACTATCCCTAAATCGAAAGTTCCTGACTGGAAAAAATAAACGGGCACAGAAAAATTTTTACCAGAGACACGAGACTCAAATTGAGTCTGGCTTCCACTGGCATGATCTTGCATGAAAACAACAACCTTCTCAAAACGATCATCCGTTGTGATCCGCCCTTTTAAATGAAACACATATCCTTCTGGAAGTTTTTGAGGAAAGGTGTTACGCAATTCTACTCCTGGAAAAAAATTCATTCCAACACTCCCAATTGATTCCTTGAATAATGGTTGCAGTGGTATTCCTCCTGTGTTTTCCAAATTTTGAGATTCACTCGTTACTGGTACTGGAGCGCTTAAAGCTTCCTGAATAGTGGTTGGAATTTCGCTAGTTTTTATCTCTGTCGATAACTGAGGACGAATCTGCTCTGGTATAGATATAGTCTCATCAGATGGGTCTGAGAAAACTTCAAAACGTACCGCAATTACTCCTGTTGAAATTGGTGCTAGTCGCTCAAAAGCCGCTTCGGATAAGTCTAATACTCGAGATTTATGATAAGGTCCACGATCATTAATTCTTACGACCACAAAATCTCCTGTTTCATTATAAACTTTCAAACGTGTCCCAAATGGCAAAGTTCTATGAGCCGCCGTCATATCATAGGGGTCATAGATTTCTCCATTCGCCGTAGGCTTACCTGCAAATCCTTCGTTGTAATAACTCGCTTTTCCAGAACCGAAGAAAGTATATTTACGAGCAAAATCAATGGCTTCTACCTGCAAAGTTCTATAGATAATTTCCGCCGCTTCTCCTCTATTTACCAAACCATGGGGCGTGTCTTCATCAGGCAAGAGTCTATAGTCTTTTGCCAAATCAAAATAAGGATCATACCAGGTTTCGTCTTCTCGGGCTTCACGAACACTCAATCCAAAAGACCGAGTAAGCATTTTGAGAAACTCTGCGCGAGTCACTTTACTCGCAGGACGAAAAGTACCATCTGGAAAACCATTAACAATGTCATATTCTGCCGCTCCAGCTACATATGGAAAAAACCAATGATTCGTCGCTACATCTGGAAAATTGGTCGTAATGTCTGGTGGAATATTCACTTCTCCAGACAAAAGAATCATTTTTAGAGCTTCAACCCGATTAATAACTTCTCGAGGCTTAAAAACCCTCCTTTCTCCTAGTGCATGACCTTTTACAATCTGACGATTTTGGAGTTCAGCAATAGCGTGATAATATGGATGAGTAGTATCTACATCCAAAAAAACGGCCTGAGCCGTCCCAACACTCAAACAAAAGAGAGAGAAACACAACCGAGAAATAATCTTCATGTTCTTAACTTTTATCACAATCTGCATATACATGACGCCACTCATCTTTTTCATAATCAAAAAGCTCATGAGCTTCAAAAAAACGAGCTACTTCATTTTTAGCCGTTTCCAAAGAATCAGAACTATGAACAAGGTTTCTTTGAACCGAAGTTGAAAAATCACCTCGAATAGTTCCAAAATCAGTCATCTCTACTCCTGAAACTTTTCTCACTACCTCAACCGCATCAAGCCCCTCTAAACACAAAGCCATAACCGGCGACGAGCTCATAAATTGAGATAATTCTTCATAAAAAGGTCTATCAACCACATGAGCATAGTGCTCACGTAAGATGGCATCCTTTAGTTGCATCATTTTTAGACCGATAATTTTTAATCCCTTCTTTTCATAACGACTTATAACCTCTCCTGCTAAACCACGCTGAATTGCATCTGGTTTAATTAATACCAATGTCTGTTCAATCTTTGCCATACAAAAAATTTAAAAAACAAAAATCAGAATCTACTAGAAAGGCAGATCCTCTGGACTAATCTCTTCCTCTACACTTTGTGTAGGTGCTGAAGCATCGTCCGCTACGCTATTTTCTTGAGTCCCAACTTCTCCTCGAGGACTTAAAATAATCATATCATTAGCCACAATTTCAGTTCGATAATGTTTTGCACCTCCTTCATCTTCCCAATTTCGAGTCTGTAATCGCCCTTCCACAAAGACTTTATTTCCTTTCTTCAAGTACTGAGCACAAATCTCAGCTAATTTCCCCCAGGCAACAACATTATGATATTCGGCTTCATCTCGTTTTTGACCATTGGAGTCAGTCCAATAACGATTTGTCGCTACTCCAAAAGTGCAAACAGATTGACCGCCTGTAGTCTGTTTCAGCTCTGGATCTCTTGTCAGGTTTCCAATGATTTGCGCCTTGTTCAGTGAATTCATCTTTACGGGCTTAAAAAATAATAACGCCTTAGCATTTTAAACCAATTCAGCAAAGGGAAAAACCTTTTATGTTGACCTAAGCAAAAAAACAGTTTCTACATATCATCAAGCAGTTTTCGTCGTCGCTCATGACGCTCTCCCTGATCAATATTTGTATTCAAAAAAGAATTAACAATTTCTAACGGGTCATCAATAAACTGAGTCCGCTCCCCCATCGCCAAAATATTAGCTCCATTATGCTCTCTTCCAAGACGTGCCAATTCATTGGAATTAGCCAGAGCACATCGAACTCCTTGAACCTTATTCACCGCGATACTAACCCCAATACCAGAACCACAGATCACGATCCCAAGACTTCCTTCATTCCCTACAACGGCTTCTCCTACCGCTTTACCAAAATTAGGATAATCACAACTATCTGAGCTCTCACACCCCAAATCTTCAACTTCATAAGATTCACTAGTTAAATAATCTTTTACCTTAGCCTTAAGCTCAAAACCTCCATGATCAGAACCGATATAAATTTTTGTCATCACACAGATTCTAAATATTTTTTTCCATAAACTGAATTAAATTTTCCTGAAAAATTTTTACATCAAATTGAGCGCCTCTTTCTTTTATTTTTTTTGAACTAAATTTTTGTTCATTTAATATAAAATTATCAATAGACTTCTGCAAAGATTCAATACTTTGCTCTCCAAAGAAAATCCCCGTATCAGGCGTTACAGACTCTATTGCTCCTCCTTTTCCATAAGCAACAACAGGCACTCCCGCACACATTGCTTCCACAGGAGTAAGACCAAAATCTTCCTCAGCAGGAAACAAAAAAGCTCGTGCACCTGCATATAAATTTGGCAAATCCTCCGTGGGAACAAAGCCGAGAAATTCGATATTTCTTGCCCCCCTAGCAAGCCCCTTACAACGGTCCATTTCAGGCCCCGTTCCTCCAAGCTTTAATGGCAAACCATTTTTAACAAATGTCTCTACCAACAAATCAAATCTCTTATAAGGAATAAAACGCCCAACAGCTAAAAAGTAGTCGTCTCTTTTTCGTTGAGAATTCAACAACCGATCAGCCTCAATACAAGGGTAAATAGTCTGAGAATCTTGTTTATAATAAGTATCAATCCGCTGACCGATATAATCTGAATTACTAATAAAATAGTCTACATTTTGAGCCGCCTTTTGATCTTTTTTGGTCAGGTAATCTAATAATTTTGGCAGAAAAACCTTAAATGGACGCAACCACCAAGGCAGTGGATAAGTCTCAAGATACTCCTGTCGAGCATTATACAAATAACGTGTTGGTGTGTGACAGTAACAAAAATGAATTTGCTCTTTTTTCTTTTTCCGAACACTTTTGGAAAATGCTGAACTAGAACTCAGGATCACGTCAAAATTCGATAAGTCTAAACGCTCAAAAGCCCCAGGTAAAAACGGCAATAAAAATTGATGCTTCTTTCTAAGCTTGAGAGGGAGTTTTTGCAGCCATGTACCACGAATATCCTTTCCATCTAATACTGGCACAGATCCTTTTGTGTACACTGAAGTATAAATAGGGCTTTCTGGGAACAATTCAGACATGGCGGCCACTACCTGCTCCGCACCACCTTGATTGGTGAGCCAATCGGCAATAATAACCACTTTTTTATTCTTAAGTTTCGACATAATCACAAAGATTCTACAAAAATAAACTAAAACCAAAAGCTCATTTCAACCTTAAGAAAACCTAAAGAAAAAAAGCAGAAAATAGACTTCAAATTTCATTAAAAATTTGTTACAATAGCCTGATATATTTTTAACCCCCAAAACCAAAACATGAAAACAAAAACTTTTGCCCTTCCTGAAATCTGGACTGACTGCTTCGTTGCGGCTGGAGTAGTAGCCTTTTCTGCAATTCTAGGATTTTATGCCCGAGAATTTGCAGCCTTAACTCAAGCAAATCTATTCTTCACCGATTGGGGGTTTTTCTAAAAACGGTGAAAATTTAAATGCGATTTTTAGAAAAACCATCTCCTTTCCGAGATGGTTTTTTTACAATTGCTTTAGTATCTTGCCCTTCCAATCATCAAAAGTCCCTTCAATAATTTTTTCTCGCATTACTCGCATTAAATCATGATAGAATGCAAGATTATGAATCGTCAAAAAACGCTTCCCTAAATCTTCATCAACCTTCATAAGATGGTTAATATAACCTTTTGAATAACCTTTCTTACAAACAGGACAATGACATTTTTTATCTAAAGGTGATTGATCTAATTTATATTCTTCATTAGTGATTCGAAAAGCTCCCTCCCAAGAATAAACCGTCCCATGACGTGCATTTCGAGCAGGAAAAACACAATCAAACATGTCAATCCCTCGACTAACGGCCTCTATCAAATCTTGAGGCGTACCCACTCCCATCAAATAACGAGGCTTCTCCTCGGGCAGTTTATCGACAATATCATCCAAGACCTGATACATCACTTCATTCGGCTCCCCTACTGCCAACCCCCCCATTGCAAAACCATCAAAAGGCAAAGCCGTGATTTCCGAAAGAGACTTCTCTCGAAGATCTTTAAAACAGCCTCCCTGCACAATTCCAAATAACTGAGAGCGTTCTGTCGGAGGCAAATCTAAATCATATTTTTTGGCATGAAAATCAAGAGATCTTTTTGCCCAATCGGTAGTTCGTTCAACCGCTTTTTTAACATTAAAATAGAGTTTTTTATTATGACGACGCCAGTACTCTTTCTTCCCCAATTCTGCTAATCGTTCTTCATTTACTGGTAAACTACTTGGCGGACACTCATCAAAAGCCATGATCATATCTGCTCCAAGTTTATGCTGAATATCAATAGACTTTTCTGCATCAATCCAGATACGTTTTCCGTCAATATGGGAGTTGAACCAAACACCATCATCCGTGATTTTTTTTCGCTTAATAGAAAAAACCTGAAATCCCCCACTATCGGTTAAAATGGGTTTCTCACATTTCATAAACTCATGAAGCCCTCCCATGGCTTCTATATTTTCTGGACCTGGTTTCAAATATAAATGATACGTATTACAAAGCACTACTGGAGCCTGAGCCGCTTCTAAATCTTCCATAGAAACGCCCGCTTTAATAGCCGCTCTTGTCGCTACTGACATAAAAAAAGGCGTTTGAATTTCCCCCTTTCGAGTCTTCAAAACTCCAGCTCTCGCCTTACCTGACTTACCTTCTAGATCAAAATTTTTGTTCATAATAAAAACCTATACAAGAGCAGCATGCTGAAATATAGTTTTTTTTCAATATACAATTATTCTAATCTCTTATACTTCAAAAAGTTTCCACGCCACAAATACATTAAGACTAGGCTTTCTTGATCCAGTTCTTCCACAGAGTATTTCAGAGCTTCTTCTATATCATCTCCAGTCACTACTAGATGATTGGTATAAGGATCAAAATTAAAATAATCCTCTGACAGTTTTTCCTGATTATAATAATCAATTTTATAACTATCACGGAATTCTATGACAGATTTTTCATCATCAAGAGACCTCCATTTACCCTGCAACAAAGAAGCATCTAGCGCAATTTCATCACTTGCAGGCAAAACCTTTATTGTCCCTACTATCTGATCAAAAACCTTAAACCATCGACTCAACAATTCCCCTTTAAAATCTTCTGCTGATAAATCATCAAAAAAATCAGACTGTTTATCAAAATCCCAAACAAGTTCACCACCACAATTTTCATTATCTTGTTTTAAATAAGAATTTAATTCTTCTCTTACCAATTCCAACGGAATTTCTAAACTCACAACAACCTGATGATCATGATTAAAAAAATACAGCTTACGCTCAAAAGTCATATCACAAACTTCAAATCGCCCGAGCACCATAAATTCCTGTGCGTTAATTCCTGATTCTAAAGAACGAACTTTTTTAGAAGACTCCAGCGGAAAATCTACATCTACTCCATAATCCCCAAGGCTCAACGCGATTTTATTAGATTCTGCCGTTTCTCTATCAAATCCAAGAGTTCCTTCTAGTGATTCGATAGGAGCTGTTTCAAGTGAAAGAAGTATTCCCAAATCATTATTCTCGTTCAAAACAACATCATGTGGATACTGCAGAGAAAAACCGGCCACTTCATCTTCATAAAGCATCCACATATCTGTTTCTGATTCTATAGCTTTTGCTCGACCACTATTATTAAAGGCTTCTTCTTGGGAATCAATTTCTGATACTTCTTCCGAAGTACAAGCCACCAAAAAAAACATCAATGCAAAAGCCAAGTAGCTAATTTTTTTCATCATAATCTACGCCGAAACTTATGCCTCTGATTTCAAAAAGTCAAGGCCGCTCTTTATAAGACCATAATCAAACCCTCTTCCTGCCAAATATTGTGTAATTTTACCTCGAAGTTCGAATTCAGAAATATGGGGATACTTTCTTAAAATCTGAAGTTGTTTCTTCCGAGCCAAGTGCTGAACTTGCTCTAAGACATCCTCTTTCTTAATACACTCATTACATTTATGTTTTGCCAAGTCTTTAGCAATGCCTTTAAGTAGTAATTTTTGATAAATTTTTCGAACTCCATTTCCTTTAATGACTTCACTACGAATAAAAACATCACAGAAACGCTCATCAGAGACTTTTTTTTCTTGTTCAAATTTTTTGATCAAATCTAAGACGGATTTTTCATGATCTGGGAAATACTTTAACGCTTTATTGGTTAATTCCTTCACGGAATATTCACGTCGTCCCAATAAAAACAAAACATATTCTCTAGGGGTTTTATACCGCTTCATCAAGAAAGATTATACACAAAAAAAGCCATTCCCCCAAAGAATGACTTTTTTTCCTTCCTCTCTTCTTTTATATTATTGAGTCACCGTGAAAGAGCCTTTCACGCCTCGTTCATAATCTTGTCTTCGGTCTGAAAAAGCTTCATATGTTCCTGGTCTAAGCTTGATCGTAAATGTTTGAGATTGTCCCGGAGTAACTTTCCCAAGATTTCCAAAACCTTTAATAGCAAAATCATGTGTGAATCGACCATTATTTTCTACTTGAAAATTCACCGTTCCTGACGGGATAGTCTTCTTAGAGAAATCCATATTCCATTCATAAACATAAACTTTCACATCCGTCTGAACATCGGGAATCGGTACTACTGGTGGACGGTATGTTGTTTTTGGTGCAACTGGTGACTGGGTTTTTGCTGTTTCTGTTTGAGTCGTTTCTGCTGGAGTATTAGCTTCCTCTTTTCCAGACTCAACCGGTACCTCTGCTTCCTCGGAAGCATTTTCTTCACCCTCCGTAGATTCTTCTTCATTATCAGAAACCTCAGTTTCAGTACTCTCCGTTCCTTCTGAAGTATTTTCTTCTACAACCTCTGTATCAGTATTTTTTGGCGTCTGGTCATCATTCCGATTTGATAGCCACCAAAAAACTCCAAATAAAAACAAGACTAAAACCAAGATACGTTTGAACATAATTTTTGTGAGTTAACAATTTTTTCGCGGGTGATGTTAAAATAATTTCCCAAAGGGAGCAAATTATTTTTAAGAAATAAATTCAAGAAGAAATTATACTTTGTGAAAATTACTCCCTCGAGCAATCTCAAATCCTCTATACAACTGCTCCAACAACATTAATCTTGCCACCTCCCTCGTCCAAACCATCCGTCCAAAAGAAAGCAAAAAATCCGCCCGCTGAGTAATGGAATCATGAAGCCCATGAGCTCCCCCCACTACAAAAACCAAACGCTGTGAAGCCAACTGTCGTGACATTAAAAAATCAGAAAATTCTAAAGAATCCATCTGTACACCTCTCTCATCAAGAGCTATCAAAAAATCAGTAGACTCAATTTTCTTCAAAAAACTTTCTGCCTCCTGAGACTTCACCACTCCAATATCCTTACTACCAGATTGAGATAAACTGATCACTTCAAGCTCATGATTAAAATTTACACGTTGGATATATTTCTTTTCTCGAGCCTCAATCTCTGTTTTCTTACCGAAAAAATAAACTTTAATTTTCATATAATTCTTTTTAGAATGAATTTAAAATGCGACAATTAATTCTATTCTTGGTTATTATAATACTTTCTGGATGTGGTTCTACCCTAAAAAGCAGTTCTGTCACTTCAGAGACCGTTAGCTTTAATGGAAAAAATTGGCAAGTTACCGTTCCAGAGTCCTGGGAAAAACTTCCACTTCAAACAGATGTTCTTTTTATGGCAAGAAACCAAGATGAAAATTTTGTAATCCTGAAAAGAAATCAAAAACAAGACAATCTTCAAGAACAAATTCTAGCCGGAGTTGAAAAAGATTTTTTCTTTTTTGAAATTTTAGAAAAAACCAATAATCAATGGAGCTTTAAAGGACAGCCTCAGGCAGATTTACCTATAAGAATTTTTTGGCAAAGAATTTATCCTGTAAACAAAAGTAATCACTTCCTTCTCGGCAGCTGTAGTTATGAAGTAACCACCAATAAAAAGAGCAGCTGCGAAGATATTATTAAAAACTGGGAGATTATTGAAACTACTGAATAGAGAGCCTTTAAACTGCAAAATGAAAAACCTGCGACCAAGAAGGTCACAAACTTTTCATGGTGCCCAGGGCGGGAATCGAACCCGCACGGCTGTTTAGGCCACAAGATTTTAAGTCTTGCGTGTCTACCAATTCCACCACCTGGGCTAATCTGGAGGCGCCACCCAGAATCGAACTGGGGATAAAGGCTTTGCAGGCCCCTGCCTTACCACTTGGCCATGGCGCCATCCAAAAACTTGCTCCTGAAAAAGCTTCGTGATTCTATGACTTTAATCGGATTTGTCTACACGAGATTGAGAAAAAAATCATAAAGGTTAATTACCAAAAAAATAAGAAGAATTTAACAAATAAAAAATTTTGTCCTTTATAGAATTTAGTGCTATAAAAGGACTAAATAATTGAACAAAAAAATGAAACAAAGTCGATTAATCGCCTACTCCCTCTGGCTATCGATGGCTTGCATTTTTAGTCATACCACGTTTGCCCAAATATATTCACAGTTATACGTCAGAGAGTCTGACCTCAAAAATGTATCAGAAAGTAATACTGCTTTGATTGACGGAGGCAATATTCGAGTCTACTTACAAACAGAAAATACCGGAAACGAAGATTTTCGAGGATGGGTCACCTTCAGGGATATTCCAACTAGAACCATTCTTAAACAAGATTTACCAGTATTTGTTAAATCAGAAAGCCAAGACACTCTCTGGACAGACATTAGCTTTATTAATCCTGATGAATACGATATCGAAGCACTCGTAACAGAAAATACTTGGGACAGTGCTGAATATTGGAGTGAACGAAGCACTCTTAAGATAGTACAAGACATTGATAGTGACGGAGATGGAATTCTCAATAGTGAAGATGATGATGATGACAACGATAATGTTGGAGACCCTCAAGATGCTTTCCCTCTCGATCCGAATGAACACGTCGATACAGATGGTGATGGCACGGGGAATAATGCCGATGGTGATGATGACAACGATGGACTTTATGATACCGAAGAAGCACTATTAGGAACTGATAGCCAGAACCGAGATACTGACGGTGATGGAATCTGGGACAAAGAGGATCTATTCCCAACAGACCCAAACGAAAGCGCTGACACCGACAATGATGGGATCGGAGACAATCGAGACCCGGACGATGATAATGATCTCGCACTCGATACAGAAGACG